>NZ_CP083740.1:1352500-2705000 GCF_020150455.1 Bremerella sp. TYQ1 | reverse complement strand
TCGTCGCCGAAAACGAACGATGGCAACGCGAACACAAGCAGGAAAACGGAGAGCAGGGCAGGGCGAAAAGGCAATTTCACGACCTTTCAGGCCAGGCAGGCTAAAAAAGGGGGGACAACAGGACGCCACAAGAAAATGACCGGGAACCCGATTTGGTTTCATGCGTCACGTTGCAGTCAGGGCCATTTCCTCGATAATGAGGCGTTTTGCGAGGTTCATTATGGTCGGAAAGTGGGTTGCTTCCCACCGTTTGACCGCCAGAGGCCACGCATTGTGAAAATGAATTTCCACTGCCTACGTTAAAACGAGAGACGTCTCCATGTCACTTCTGGTCGTCGGATCCATCGCCATCGATTCCATTCATACCCCGACCGAGGTTCGCGAGAACATCATTGGCGGGTCGGCTACCCACTTCTCTTATGCGGCCAGCTTCTTTAGCGGTGTTCGCATGGTGGGTGTTGTCGGCGAAGATTGGCAGGAAGACCACACCAAGCTGTTCTCCGATCGAGGCATCGATACGTCCGGCATTGAAATCGAAGAAGGTGGCAAAACGTTCCGTTGGACCGGTAAGTACCACTCGAACATGAACGACCGCGATACGCTGGAAGTTCATTTGAACGTGCTGGAAAACTTCAGCCCGACGCTTTCGGAAGAAGCCAGTCGCTGCCCGTTCGTATTTCTGGCCAACGGTTCGCCGACCACCCAGCTGAAAGTTCTCGATCAAATGACCGGCCCACGTTTGGTGGTCGCCGACACGATGGACTTGTGGATCGAAATTGAGCACGATCAGCTGAAAACGCTCCTTAGCCGAATCGACGGTCTGGTCCTGAACGACAGCGAAGCCAAGCTGCTGACCAACGAAGAAAACCTGGTTCTTGCTGGCCAGAAAGTCCTGGAAATGGGGCCGAAGTTTGTCGTGCTGAAGAAGGGCGAGCATGGCGCCATGTTCTTCTCGCAGAGCGAAACATACGTGATGCCTGCGTTCCCAACGCCAGAAGTGGTCGATCCGACCGGTGCTGGGGATAGCTTCGCCGGCGGCATGATGGGCTATTTGGCCGAGAAAAACGACTTCGATCCGAAGACGCTTAAGGAAGCCATGGCTTACGGAACCGTTGTTGCCAGCTTCATCGTCGAAGACTTCAGTCTCGACCGCTTGAAGGGGACCAGCCGCGACGAAATCGACGGTCGATTTGCTCAGTACCGTCAAATGTTGTCGTTCTAAACTAGCGCTGAAAGGAGTCCTGCACGATGGAAGCGACTCGTTGTTTTCTGGCCGTGCAGATCTCCACGGATGTCCGACGCAGGGCCGAGAAGCTAATCCGAAAGCTCTCGGCCGCCGAGGCCGACGTGAAGTGGGTCGAGCCAGAGAATCTGCACATCACGACCAATTTTCTGGGGGATGTGACTGGCCAAGACCTTGTCGATATTTCGCGGCGAACCATCGATGTCGCCGCCGACCACAAAGCGTTTGATCTCGAAATGATCGGAACCGGCGCGTTCCCCGACATCAACAATCCCCGCACGCTGTGGGTTGGAGCTGGGCAGGGGGGCGAGCAGCTGATTGCTCTCCAGGAAGATTTAACGGCCAGCTTGGCGTCGATTGGTTTTCCGCCAGACTCGAAGAAAAAATATCATCCCCATCTCACACTGGGGCGGCTGAAACGGTTTAACCAGGAAGTCGACGACCTGAAAGCTTTGCTCGCCGAGCACAGCGAATTGCCAATGGGTGAGATGCATATCGCCGAGATTGGCATCTTTGCCAGCAAGCTCGACCGCACCGGACCGAAGTACACGCTCATCGGCCGTGGCCAACTCGGTTAGGTAGAAGACAATCGGTTTTCAAAGAGCCGCGGCTACTTTTGGGTTTGCGGCGGGCAGTCTGGGTAGAGTTGGTTGCCGTTATACCGGGAATCTGTCCAAGGGGCGAGCAATTCTTTCTCGCTACTCAAAACCCTCGGTAAAACTAGGCCCGATCGCGTCTCTCTATGTCGTCTTATTTTCGGCAATCGCAGGGAAATGTGTTTTGGGGCAGCGAGATTTGAGGTGTTATTGAGCTAGATAACACCAAGACTTGCGGCACAATATGTCAAGACTTTGGCAAGAGTCCTTGTACATTCGGTTATAATAAAAGCAGCACCCCCAATCGCACCTGGCAGGCCGCTAGCAGGCACATTCGGCAGCCACTTGGCAAATTGCCTATCTTGCCATCTCGGGCGATTTTCTGATTTCTGAAATTTCTTTTCGGCCGCTGACCTAACGTGTCCGGACACTCCCCGATCATCTATTTCAGAAACAACCCAGAAACAAGATTGCAATGTAACTGCAAACTTGTACACTGTTCATCTGTGCACTTGAGTTCGCAGGCCGCTTGCAGTGCCTGCGGTCTTTCCGCATAAAGGAGCCCTAAGAAATGGTCACGGTCGCAACCAAGAGCAACGGTAAAATGGCAGCCAAGAAGAAAACGTCCGGGAAGGACGCCGCTTCGAAGGGGGCGGACGCCAAAAAGGACGTCTTTGCCGGTAACACCACCCTGAAGACAACACTCGCCCAGATCGAAAAATCGTTCGGCGAGGGGGCCATTATGCCCCTGGGCACCAATCAGAAAGCGATTGAAGGGATTGCCACCGGCTCCCTCTCGCTCGACTTGGCTTTAGGGGGCAGGGGCATTCCTCGCGGGCGAATCATCGAAATGTTCGGCCCTGAATCGAGTGGTAAAACGACGCTCGCCCTCCATGCAGTCGCCCAGGCCCAAAAGGCCGGGGGAATCGCAGCGTTCGTCGACGCGGAACATGCACTCGATCCTAGCTGGGCCAAAAAGCTCGGAGTTCAGCTAGAAACATTGCTCGTCAGCCAGCCATCCAGCGGTGAAGAAGCGATGCAGATCACCGAAATGCTGGTCAAGTCAAACGCCGTCGACATTATCGTCGTCGACTCGGTCGCCGCACTGGTTCCCAAAGCGGAACTCAACGGCGAAATCGGTGACTCGCACGTCGGTCTTCAGGCCCGCTTGATGAGCCAGTCGATGCGTAAGCTGACCGGGGCAATCGCCAAGTCCAAGACCTGCGTGATCTTCATCAACCAGATCCGTGAAAAAGTGGGCGTCATGTTCGGTAGCCCCGAAACGACTCCGGGCGGTCGTGCGTTGAAGTTCTATTCTTCCTGCCGTATCGATGTTCGCCGCATCGGTCAGCTGAAGGATGGCGAAGATGTCGTCGGGCAGCGTGTTCGTACGAAGATCGTTAAGAACAAAGTCGCCCCACCATTCCGCGTCGCCGAGTTCGACATGATGCACAAAGATGGCATCAGCTACGAAGGGGACGTGCTGGACTTGGGACTGAACCACAAGGTGGTCGCTCGTAGTGGGGCCTGGTTCCGTTACGGCGACATGCAGTTAGGCCAAGGGAAAGAAAAAGCTCGGATGTTCCTGGTCGAAAACCCGGAAATCACCGAGGAAATCAAGCAAAAAGTGCTGGCAGCGATCGAACCTGTTGTCGGTCCTGTTTCTGGTCCCGAAGCGGACGGCGAACCGCCAGAAGAAGACTTGTAATCGCTGACATGCCCTGGGGGCTTCTTCTGCAACAAGCGCAGGCTACCACGCAGAGTCATTTCAATTGTGCCTGCGTGGTGGATGAACGCCCCTTGGTTTTGTGACCCGTCCTCCCCGGGTTCGATCATCACAGGCGCTCTCAGCAATAAGAGCCCAGCAAATCTCTCCCCCGGGATTTGTTCTTTAGCGCGATTTGTTTCTGAAAATAACCGAACAGGGTTCCGAGGTCGGCTGTCCCAGCACAGAGGGATGGCCGGCCTCGTTTTTTCGTTCTTGCGTCGATCGACTTAGCAGTCAGCCATCCTACGCCGGATAATCCGTGGGTGGTCCGGACCCGGATGGCTGAAGGCTACGAGAGGCTGTTTGATACGGCTTGAATCCTTTGGTGACAGTGCTGAGAGGACCAACGGCATGCAATGGCTTCTCGTCGGCTCCGCCGATATCGATTTTGAAAATCGGTACCATCGTGGAGAAATAGAGATAGCTATCGGTCGAAGCCGCCGGTAACCATCCCACGCTGGGCATAATTCGGACGGAGCGATTCCTCGTAAATTGCCCTGTCAGGTACCTGATTTGCGGTAAATCCAGTCACCTTTGCCCAAGTTGGCAAAGAACTTATGATGAAGGGCTTGTGTCCCAAGAATTGGGGGAAGAAATAGCGGCAAAGACGCTCATTCCTAAGAGGAAACGTAAGTCCCCGATGATTGCTGAATCAGGTTGGTCCAGGCTCTGGCTTCCTGCTGAACACTGAAAACTGAACACTGTAAATAAAAAACCGACCTCCCATGAAAACCGACGAACTGCGCGAAAAGTACCTCAGCTTTTTCGAGACCAAAGGACACACGCGTTGCCCGAGCGACGTTTTGGTTCCCACGTGGGACCCTTCGGTTTTGTTCACGCCGGCGGGGATGAACCAGTTTAAGGATCACTTTCTCGGTCGCGTGAAACTCGACTTCACTCGGGCCACGACTTGCCAGAAGTGCCTTCGCACGGGCGACATCGACAACGTCGGCCGCACGGCGTATCACCACACCTTCTTTGAAATGCTGGGCAACTTCAGCTTCGGCGATTACTTCAAGGAAGAAGCCATTCATTGGGCGTGGGAATTTCTGACCGACAAGAAGTGGCTGGCGCTGAATCCTGATCAGTTGAGCGTGACCGTCTATAAAGACGACGACGAAGCGGCCAACATCTGGCACGACAAGATCGGCCTGCCGTTCAGTCGAATCGAGCGTTTGGACGAAGACGAAAACTTCTGGCCGGCGAGTGCTCCCAGCCAAGGGCCTGACGGAGTTTGCGGTCCTTGTAGCGAAATCTATTTCACGCCGGCCGATGGCAGGAAGGTCGAAATCTGGAACCTCGTGTTCACGCAGTTCAATCGTGTGGGCGATCCACCGAATAACCTTGAACCGCTGCCGAGCAAGAACATCGACACCGGGATGGGGCTCGAGCGAACCGCGGCCACGCTGCAAGGCGTTTCGACCAACTATCACATCGACATCTTGCGTCCGATCGTCGAAGCTGCCGGCGAAATCTGCGGCGTGAAGTACGAGCCAGATTCCGATAGTGGACGTCGCTTGCGCCGGATTACCGATCACATCCGCGCTTGTACGATGGCCGTTCACGAGAACGTTTATCCCGGCGCGAACAAAGAGAAATACGTCATCCGTCGTCTCTTGCGACGTGCGGTGCTCGATGGTCATCAGATGGGCGTGCATCATGCATTCGCTTATCAGCTGGTCGACAAAATCGTCGAGATGATGAAGACGCCGTACCCAGATCTGCAAGACTCGGTGACGCGTGTGAAGAACGTCATCAAGAGCGAGGAAGAGAACTTCCATCATTCGCTGGACGACGGGATCGCACGCAGCGAGAAAATCTTCCAGACGATGCGTTCCGGAGGACGAACCGTCGTTAACGGGGACGAAGCGGCCGAACTGTATCAGACGTTTGGCTTCCCGCCGGAACTGTTCGAGCAAGTCGCCATCGAGCAAGGCTTCACCTTCGACTGGGTCGGCTACAAAAAGGCGATGGAAGAATTCGGCGAACGTTCCGGGGGCGACCAGGTCAAGCTCTTCGAGACCGGGCCAATCGAATCGCTGAAGAACTCTGTGCGTAAGACCGAGTTCGTCGGTTACGACAACGAAGCAACCGACGTCACCGTGAAGGGGATTGTGGTCGGGGCCGAAGGGGATGATGAGTCGAAGCTGGTCGACGACTTCAACCAAACCGGCGATCAGCACCGGCTGATTGTCGTGCTCGACAAGACCCCGTTCTACGGCGAGTCTGGCGGGCAGATTGGTGACACCGGGCGGATTTACTCGGACGATTTCGAGTTTGTCGTGACCGACACGCAGAAGGATAGCGATCTGTTTCTGCACGAAGGTTACCTCGCCAAGGGAACGATCACCACCGACGGCACCGCCAAGGCGGAAGTCGACACGACTCGCCGTGCGGCGATCAAACGGGCCCACTCGGCGACGCACATTTTGCATCACGCATTACAGCAAACGCTCGGTTCGCATGCCCAACAGCAAGGCTCGAAGGTGGAAGACGACCTGCTGCGATTCGACTTCACCAACATGGAACCGATCGCGCTCGATCAGCTGACGACTATCGAAACCGATGTGAACGAAAAAGTGGTCGACGGTGGCAACGTTAAATGGGAAACCGTCCCACTGGCGAAGGCTCGCGAGCTGGGGGCGATGATGTTGTTCGGCGAGAAGTACCCCGACCCGGTTCGCATGGTCACCATGGGCGACTTCAGCCGCGAACTGTGCGGCGGGACCCACCTGACCGATACCAAGCAGGTCGAAGCGTTCGAGGTGATCAGCGAAGAAAGCGTCTCGGCAGGCGTACGACGCATCATCGCATTGACCGGCGAAAAGGCGAAAGAGTACCGCACGAAAGTCGACCACACGCTCGACGAAATGTCGAAGGTCCTGAAGTGCGACGTGCCGAGCATTCCCGAAGCGGTGAAGCACCTGACCGGGTACGTTCGCGATTTAAAGAAGGCAGTCAACGGCAGCGGCAAAGCTCCTGAAGCTCCGGCTGCGGTTCCCGCTTACAGCGGCCCTGACGTCGACTACTATCACCGCAAAGAGATGCTGAAGGAATCGGCCCGGCTGCTGAACGCACCGTTGTTTGAGTCAGCCGAACGTGTCGAAACGCTTTATCACGAAGTCGAAAAGCTGAAGCATCAGCTGACCGAACGTGAGAAGTCAGGCACGCTTTCCGGAGATGATCTTCTCGCCAAAGCAACCACCGTTGGCGAGACAAGCGTCGTCGTTGCGGACGTGCCCGGGGCGAACGCGAACCTGATGCGACAACTGATCGATCAGATCCGCAAGAGCACCGATTCGTCCGCCGTTATGCTGTTCGCGGCTGCCGACGAGGGCAAAGTAACCATCGTGGCAGGCCTCAGCAAGTCGCTTACCGAAAAGGGTAAGAAGGCCGGCGACTGGGTCAAAGAACCTGCGTCGATCGTCGGTGGCTCCGGTGGCGGCCGTCCCGATATGGCTCAAGCCGGCGGCAAAGACGCCTCGCAAATTCCGGCGGCGATGGCCAAAGCGGAAGAACTCGCGAAGAGCTTGTTCGCATAGAACGCATTCCAACAAGCACCATGCGGTCGATCGATTCGGCCGCTGGACGTTGGAATTCCATAGAAACCCTATAACTGGACTAACCGGTAACGTTTCGACGACGTTGGTATGCGGCGGCGGTAAATTCGTTGAGGTTTGCCCGGGTTGGCTCCGATAGCAGTGATAGCACGCCCCACGTGTTTTCCTGATCTCAGACCTTCCCATGAGGCACCCGTGATGCAAGAGATGACCGCGATTGCCAGTAACGTCCACCAGGCCCTTTCGGCCAGCCCTCACTTTCCCGGCCGCCATCTTCAAGTGGAAGACAGCGAAGGCCGCGTCACGTTGAAGGGCCGCGTCGGTAGCTACTTCCACAAGCAAATGGCCCAGGAAGCGGTCCGCCGCATCGACGGTGTGCACGAAGTTGAAAATCAACTGGAAGTCGACTGGCGTTAATCAGTCCGGTTCCGTCGGACGCACGAAAAACGCTCAGCTAGCCATTCCGATAAACAAAATGCCACGTGGTGAAAACCAGGTGGCATTTTTGCTTTCGAAGCGGCATCGCCCCCAAATCTTCCTGAAAACTGAACAGTTCAATCTGAAAACAGGCTCGGCAGGCTTCACCCTCTTCAAACACCTCCGGCGGCGCGCCACAATACGGCTTTCCTGCAAACAACCAACTGCGAACAACATTCCAACGAACCAAAGGAAGTTCCATGAGCCGTCCCGCTGCGATCACGTTCAAAGGCAACCCGATGACCCTCGTCGGCGAAGAAGTCACCGTCGGCCAGGCCGCCCCCGACTTCAAGCTGCACGCTTTCGGTCCTGAAGGTTTGACCGCCATCACCGTGGCCGACGTGAAGGGTAAGCCAACCATCATCAGCGTGGTTCCTTCGCTCGACACCGGCGTTTGCCAGACGCAGACCAAGAAGTTCAACGAAAAGCTGGGTGATCTCGGCGACAAAATCAACGCGTTGACCGTCAGCTTGGACTTGCCATTCGCCCAGAACCGTTTCTGCGGCGCTGAAGGCATCGAAAGCATCAAGCAGTACAGCGATTACCAAGATCGTAGCTTCGGCAACAACTGGGGCATGCTGATCGACGAACTGAAGCTGCTGGCTCGCGGTACTTTTGTACTCGATAAGGATGGCAACGTCGTCTATGCTGAAACATGCAAGGAAGTGACCGAAGAACCGAATTACGACGCCGCCCTCAGCGCGTTGAACTCGGCCCTCTAAGCCAACGCTAACCAATTCTCTCGCTCGGACTGATCGAGCGAGAGAGTTTTTTGCGAGTGGGGAGGGTTCTCCAAAGTCTTCCTGAATCGCATGCCATGAATTTCATCAAAAAACATTGGGGCAAGCTTCTCGTCGCTGCCGGCGGAGGCGTTGTCGTCTTGATCGCTCTGGTCCTCGTTGCCCCGCGGCTGATCGGCTATGGCCCGGTCCGCGACTTTCTGCTGCACCAACTGTTCAACGGCAAAGAGGTCGCTGTTTCCGTCGATGGTGTTTCCGTCGGTTGGTTTCGTCCGACTGAAATCGAAAACCTGCGTGTGAAGCAAAAGGATGGCAAGTACAACATCGGCATCCCCCGCATTGCGAACGATGTGACGCTGTTTGGCTTGCTTTCTAACCCGCGGCAACTGGGCAATTTGGTCATTGAACGGCCGCTGATCGTTGTCGAGCTTCCCAGCGAGCAGTCCGATTTGCTGAACGGCGGCCCCGGCGATGCGCCATCGCTCGACGAACAAAAAGTGCAGTCGGCGCTTCAGCGAACCATTGATGTGCAAGTAATCGACGCGACTGTCGAAGTTCGCAAGCCAGGCTCGGAGAATCCGTGGGGCTTTCAGCACATTGCGTTTCACGCGCAGCTGCGACCTGGCCGAACGGCCGAAGAAGGGCCATCGATCTTGATCCCTGAAGCGACGCTGATGCAGCACCAACAGCTGACGCAAGCAATGTGCGACGACATGCTGAAGTTTGTCGCTCCGATTGTTACCGGCGTCACCAAAGTAGACGGCGACGTTTCGCTGACGCTGCAAGACATTCGCGTGCCGCTGGCCGATCGCCAAAGTTCGGTGGGCAAAGGGCAACTGACGATTCACAAAGCCCAGCTGACTGGGACACCGCTGGTGCAAAAGATCGCCAGCTTCGTGGGGCTCGGGCCATCGGTCGAAGTCTTCACCGACTGCACGATCGATTTTGAATTGGCCGACAAACAGATCTATCACGAAGGACTCGACTTCGGCATCGGCAACTTACGAGTGCGCACACGGGGGTTCGTCGGGCTCGATCGCACGTTGAACTTGATTGCGGAAGTGCCGATTCCTTTGAAGCCAACCGTCGAGCTGGAAGAAGGCGAAATCCCCAGTCCCATCTTGATGGCCCTGCGTGGCAAGACGATCGAGATTCCGATTGTCGGCACGCTCGACAAACCGATCATCGACAAAAAGCGACTGGGACAATCGATGATGGCCACGGCCGAGTCGACACTGCAAGAGATCCTGGGCGACGAACAGCTGCAGCTCAACTTCGAAGGAGAAGATGGCGAGGTAGACGTTTCCGGCATCATGGACATGGCCGGTTCGCTGCTGGAAAATGCCAACCGCGAAGGGGGCCTGGTCGATCAAATGCGAGAGCGTCGCGAGGCGAACCAGCGTGATCGAGCCAATCGAACGCCCGCGGACGATAACGCCGACGATGAAGACCGACCGCGCGAAGGATTGTTCCGGCGGCTCCTAAAGCGAGCCCAGGAAGCGGCCGATGAATCCAATCCACCTCCAGCCGGCAACGACCCCCAGCCGCCGGAGATTGAAATCGATCTGGGCGAAGCGATCGATCTTTAATCGGTACGGATTGGCGACCGATATGAATTGGCAAGATATGCTTTCGGGTGGTCCCGGTTTTCAAACCGGGATGGCCGTAGGCCACAGGAAGCCTTTGAATGCGGCTTGATTCTCGTGGCATCAATGGGTTTACCTCTGGCCTCTTGCAATGGCTTCTCGTCGGCTCCGCCGATACCGATTTAAAAATCGGTACCAACCTGATCGATAAAAGTCGGTCCCGATAACCGGCATAATCGTCATGACCGATCCTGGCTTTTTAATAAGAAGTTGAGCGAATTTGCTTCTTTTCTGCCGGGAAATAGGGCTGACCTATATTTGTCTGAATTCGAATTCTAGATCGGCTGCACGCAGCGAAAATTCAGGCAACTTCGATGAGCAACGCACTTCGACAGATTCAACATAAGTCGACCATTCTCGATGGCATTTACCGCGTAGCGGACGCGATCGCGATCATCGCGGGCATGGTGCTTGCCGTGCGGTTGTCGGGCGACATGACCGACAGCGACCATCAACTGGCCGTCGCCGCGGCATTGGCGATCTTCTACGTCGTCGCGGAATTTACCGGCGTGTATCGCAATTGGCGAGGCGTTTCGACCGAGCGAGAAATTGGCTGCGGTGCGATGACATGGACGATCACGCTGGGTGGTTTGGTTTTGTTGGCCACAGTCATTCGATACGATCACCCGTTCGATCGCTATACGCTTGTGTCGTGGTTTTTGTTGACGCCGCTACTGCTGACGTTGGCTCGCATGGGCATTCGTATGGTACTGCGATGGATGCTGGCCAGCGGCATGAATCAACATGGCGTGGCGATTGTCGGTGTGAACGAACTGAGTATTCAACTGGCGGAAAACATTCACCAAACGCCTGACCTCGGGATGCGCGTGGCCGGATTCTACGACGATCGTCCAAGCGAACGATTGCCGAAAATCCCGGACGAACTGGGAACGTGTGTCGGCAACTTGCACGACTTAGTTGAAGCGGCCAAGCGTGGCGAAGTGCATCGCATTTACATCACCTTCCCGATGCGTGCGGAGTCGCGAATTCGCAATGTGCTGAATCACTTAGGCGACACAACCGCTTCGGTTTACATTGTGCCTGACTTCTTCGTGTTTGAAATCTTGCACTCCCGCTGGTCCGATATTCGTGGCTTGCCGGTGGTGAGTGTTTATGAAAACCCACTGCTAGGCGTCGACGGCATTTTGAAACGAGGCAGCGATATCTTCCTCGCTTCGATGGCCCTGCTGGTGCTTGCCATTCCGATGGCACTTGTCGCTTTGGCGGTAAAGTTGACGTCGAAAGGACCGATCTTTTTTCGGCAACGGCGTTATGGCCTGGATGGGCAAGAGATCCTGGTTTGGAAGTTTCGCAGCATGACGGTGTGCGAAGATGGTCCCAACGTGAAACAGGCCCAAAAGAACGATAGCCGTCTGACGCCAATTGGTGGATTCCTGCGGAAGTCCTCGATTGACGAGCTGCCGCAGCTGTTCAACGTGCTGTCCGGAACGATGTCGCTCGTCGGTCCGCGTCCGCATGCTTCGGCCCATAACGAGCAGTACCGCAAGCTGATCCATCACTACATGCTGCGGCACAAAGTGAAGCCTGGCATTACCGGTTTGGCCCAAGTTCGTGGCTGGCGAGGCGAAACCGATACCATGGAAAAGATGGAACGCCGTGTCCAGTGCGATCACGAATACATCCGTACGTGGAGCATCTGGCTTGACCTGAAGATCTTGTTCGAGACCGTCTTCGTCGTGCTCGGTCGCAAGAACGCGTATTAACTTGCGGCACGGTTGCTAACGAATATCGCTGCGTCAGTTTTCGTCTGGCGTAACCAAGAGGAATCCGATCAGGTCACGCATTTCTTCCGGTGTAAGTACCTGTTGAAAACCTTCCGGCATGATCGACTTGTCGGAGTCGCGTTCTTCTTCGATCGTCGTGGGATCGAGCTCGAAGCGGTGTCCGGCTGTGTCGACGAATAGTCGCTTTTCGTTGACGTTCGGATCGGTGATCGGGTAGCCAACATGCAGCCGCCCGTCGTCGGTTAGCAGTACCTTTGGCACGTACATCGGACCGATCTCGCGACTAGGCTGCAGAATCGATTCCAACAAACGGCGTTTGGTCATTCGCTTGCCGATGAACGTTAAATCGGGGCCGACATCGGCGCCGCTGCCGTCGTATCGGTGACAGCGAATGCAGTAGCCTCCCTTAGACGAAAGAAACGTCCGCCGGCCAGCCTCGGTATCGGCTTCTCCTTCGATCTGTTGCAGCCATTGGTCGAGTGCCTCAGGCGGCGTCGGCTCAGCGACTGTTTCGGTTCGCAGCGTTCGCTTGGCTTCCCGCTGAACGACGGCGTTGTCGTCGCTGGCCAGCTTCTCAAGCGTTTCACGATGCAGATCGGCACGATCGGATAACCCGACGACCGCCATCGCGCGAAGCTGCGGATCTCGGTCGGTGTCGAAAGCGATATCGGTGGCCGCTTGTTGGGCGAATTCGTTTCCACGAAGGTAAAGAACCTGCATTGCCTGGCGAGCGAGTTGTTGTTCTGGCGAATCGAGCAACGACCGAAGCGTCTCGTCTTTCAACTGATTGCTCTGCGGATCGATCAACTTAAGGGCCAACGTGCGGAGGGCGGCCGATTGGTTTTCGTCGGTCAGAATGTTGGCCAACGCCGATTGCTCGACGATCTCGTTCCGTCCACCGATGCTGCCAGATTCAAGCCACGAGATCGAACTGAGAAGGACGGGGAACTCACGCACTGTCGGAGTCTGCTCGGCGAGCCGCTGTTTGAGTTGCGGCAGGAATTCTTTCAGCTGCAAGTCGGCAATCCACCGCATGGCGAAGATCCGCACGCGATCGTCTTCATCTTGCAGGGCATCGCTGAGTAGCTTGGAACGCTTCTCGGGGCCATCATTACCGCTGGCCCAACGCAATGCTTCCAGCACACCGAGCCGCTGCGAACCACTTTTCAGCTGCGTCCCAGTGTCGATCGGCAACGCGTCGAGGTGCTGGGAAAAACCATACACGGCGGCCTGGCGTAGGTAGGGATCTTCGGCATCCAGTGCGGTCAGGCTCGGTACTTTTCGGAGAGCATTGGCATCGACTTCCGCTTGGGAAAGTTCCAGCGGTTCGCTCGCCGGCGGCGTTTCTTTCCAGGAAAGTCGCCAGATGCGCCCATGGCCGTGGACCGGGTAACTGCGGTCGACCCAGTCGGTGAAGTAAAGCGATCCGTCCGGAGCGATTGCGAAATCGACCGGGCGAAAGTTGTGATCTCCCTGGACAATCGTTTGCGGCGTCGCTTGAATGCCGGCTCCATCGTGGCCAAGGCGGAACGTTTCGATGCGATGATCGCCCCAACTCGTTCCCCACAGATGACCGTGGTACCACGTCACGCCGCTGGGGGCTTCGCCGGTGGCGGCTACCATGGGCAGCGTGCCAGGCAGTTCGCCATTCCAGGCCTGCAGTGGATGGACTCCGGTACGGCCGTAACGAAATTGATAGCCATAGTCACCGCCAGGAACGATATGCAATAAGCGACATGGCGGGCGGCTATCGGGGTCGTTGTCGACCATATAAAGCCGCCCCATCGGATCGAAAATCATGCCGAACGGATTCCACACCCCAGTCGCCATTCGCTGAAGATCGGAACCATCGGGCCGGCAGTGATAAATCGTTCCCCCTTCGCCGCCGCCGGAAAGCTTGGTGCCGTCGCTGCCGATCAGCGCGTAGGGCTCGCCCAGGTTTTCGCCGAGTCCGAAGTAAAGCCGCCCATCGGGACCCATCGCCAAGCCGGCGAGGCCATTGTGTGGGTAACGCCCGGCCGTTTCCAAGTGGCCGATCTCTTCCCGCTTGTCGGCAACTTTATCTCCGTCGGTATCGCGAAGGCGAAAGACCTCCATTCGCGTGGCGACCAAAATGGAACCATCGAGCGCCGCGAGCAGGCTCATCGTTGCTTCGGTGCCTTCATAAAACGTGCTCCATGTGTCGAACTTGCCATCTCCGTCGGTATCGGCGAAGCGGCGAATTCGATCCTTGGGCGGGCCTTGATAGTCAGGCTTGCGATGGTGCGTATGCGATTCGATCACCAACAAGTCGCCATGCTTATCGAAGGTGATGCCAATCGGCGTGACGATGTCGGGCTGCTCGGCAATCATTTCCAACTGCAGACGTGGATCGAGCACCTTGGGCGTCTCGGCGTAGGTAATTCGACTGAGCACAAGGAAGCCAAGAATGGCAACGGCAAGCGATAACGATCGAGGCATGGCGTGACCTCTGTTTGAAGGACTTGAGGGAAGGGGAGGGAGGAGGAAATCAATTTCGTGCGAATGGCGACCCGCAAAGGTGTAATGCGGCGCGGTTTCGATTATAAACGAAGGTTGCCGGAACATCCCACCTCCCGATTCACCTCTCAGGAATAACTCATGAAATCGAAATTTATTTTGTCTTGGGCGTGTGCTTTGTTGATGATGCCCTGTTCGCTGGCGTTTGCCGCGGAAACCATGCTGTCGCTCAAGGGTGGCGATGGACCAGGCAAAGGAAAGCACATTGTGCTGATCAGTGGCGATGAAGAATATCGCTCGGAAGAAGCATTGCCGATGCTCGCAAAGATTTTGTCGCAGCATCACGGTTTCGATTGCACGGTGTTGTTTTCGATCAATCCAGAAGATGGCACGATCGATCCCAACAACCAAAAGAACATTCCTGGTATCGAAAAGCTGAACGATGCCGACTTATGCATCATCATGACTCGCTTCCGCAATCTGCCGGATGCCGACATGAAGGTGCTGGACGACTACTTGAAAGCAGGCAAGCCGATCATTGGTATTCGTACGGCGACGCACGCGTTCAACATTCCGAAGGACGCGAAGTACCACAGTTACAGCTTCAACAACCAAGGCGGCTTCGGTAAGCAGGTGCTCGGCGAAACGTGGGTGAATCACCATGGCAAGCATAAGGGAGAAAGCACCCGCGGCGTGATCAATGAAGAAGCGAAGGATAACCCGATTCTTCGTGGCGTGGACGACGTGTGGGGGCCGACCGATGTGTACGGCGTTCGCAACTTGCCGGAAAACGCGACCGTGCTGCTGTATGGTTCGGTCCTGGAAGGAATGAAGCCGGAAGACAAGCCGGTCGCCGGTAAGAAGAACGATCCGATGATGCCAATCGTCTGGACGATGCCGTACCAGTTGGAAGGTGGCAAGCAAGGGACGTCGGTCTGCAGCACGTTTGGTAGCGCGATCGACTACGTGAACGAAGATGGTCGCCGCATCGTGGTCAATTCAGTGTTCGACCTGCTCGGTATGGAAGACAAGATCACGCCTGATCTCGATGTCAGCATTATCGGCGAGTACGAGCCAAGCTTCTATGGTTTCAATAGCTTCAAGAAGGGTTTGAAGCCTGCCGACTATCAGTCGAAGTAACTCGGTCGTAAGAATATCAAAAGTAAAAAAGCCAGCGGGTTTTCCGCTGGCTTTTCTTTATTGGCTGCGACGGTCGCCAGGAGCGGCGGTACCACGTCGATCGAAACCGCTGCGACGATCGACCTCGGGATAAGTGGCCGGAGGGGCCTGGTCCGAGGCTCGACGACCACGGCCGCCTTGGTTGTTTGCTGGAGGTGGTTGCGTCGCTCGCGAGGCCGCACGCCGATCGCCTGCCGCAGGTACGGCTCCGGTATCGGTCGAACGACGTCCCCAAAGGTGGTCGGTCCAGCGTCGTCCTTGCGAACCTGGCATCGGAGTCAGCAGTACGACCAATCCCAATCCAAGCATCAAGCCACCCACGAGTCCGCCGGCCGCGATCACCTTCTTGCTGGGACCTGCGGGGTATTCACCGGTGGTCGGTTCGTCGATACGCGTAATCAGACTGGACGTTTCCGAAGCACGCTTGTTCGCTTTCGCATCGGCCAACTGTTCGTGGGCCGTACGAAGGACCAGATTGCACTTCTCGACATCGGCGACCAGGTTTGCGTAGCCGGCTCGGATCGAGGCAAGCGTATCGAGTCGTTTGCGGACATCTTCTTCTTGCTTGTTGATCGACTTAAGCCGCGACTTTTGTAAACGCAGATCGGCTTCGACGCCGCGAATGGCCAAGTCGAGTTCGCCTCGAATCTTTTGACGCACTTCATTTTCCGCCGCAATTGCCGATTGAACTTGCGGATGCGACTTGCTCATCTTGCCCAGCAGATTCGACGTGCGAAGTTGAGCATCGACCAGGCCATCTTTCAACCGCTTCAAAGCGGGTTGGCTTTCCAGCAGTTGGTTGGGGGTTGCGATGAGATGTTCCGGATCGTTCTGAGCGGTTTCCAGGATGTTAAGTTGTTCTTGCAGCTTGACCAGCTCGGCATCGCCATCGCGGATCTGCTGCTTGATCTGGTTCCAGGCATTCCGCAAGTTTCCATCGCCCGAGGTGGCGTCGTTCAAGCTGCGAAGCTCACCCAAGTCGCTCCCGACTTTGGTTTCTTCCGCTTTGAGTGTTGCCGTTGCCCGATCGAGTTCTTGTTGGGCGAGATGTTCCGCGTTTTCCAGTTCGGCGATCACGCTATCGGCGCGGCGGTTACGAATGTTCTTCAGCGCTTTATCCATCTGCTTTGTGAGCGTCGAGGTGAGCAGCTTGGCTCGCTCGCGATCTTCCGACTCGACGGTGATATGAAGCACTTCGGTTGTCCCGAATTCGGCTCCGTTCGGAGGGCTGACCGAAACATGTTTGCGAAGCGTTTCGATATCCCGCAGTGTAGGCCAATCAGCTTTGTTGCGGACCGAAGCTGGTGGCCCGACTTCTTTCAGCGTGGCTTCAAGCACGGCTTGGTTGCGAGCCACTTCCACGACCATTTCCTGGGCCGCTTTCATGGTGTCGATGCTGTCGAAGCGACCTTGGCCGCTGAGTTGCCCGGCTGCTTCGTCTCGCAAAAGCACGCTTTGCGTCGCATCCCATTGGTCCGGCTTCACCAACGAATAGGTGGCCGCCAACAGGAAACAGGCCGCGGTAACAGGGACCCACAGCTTCCACTGTTGGCGAAAGATATTGAGGTACTGCTTAACTTGTGGTGGCAACTGAGGTTGGCTCATGGTGACTTCCCAGTGCGGATTGCATTGGTTGTATCGATTGTCAGGCGTTAGCGCAGTGGCGCAAGTCAACGCGTAAGCAAATCTAGGTCACCATTAAATGGCTGCCAGACGATTTAGCAGAATCGATTCGGCGAAAGAAAGCCGATCGGCGATTCTGTTTTACCGCTGAGCACCAAGTCGGCAAGGATCTGTCCCAGGGCCGATGCGAACTTGAAGCCATGCCCCGAAAGGCCCGCGGCAAAGTGAAGTTGGGAATTGCTCGGGTGCGTGCCGACAACGAAATGATGATCGTCGGTCATCGTGTACATACACGCCGAATGCCGGGTGAGTTTCTGCGACAGCTGCGGCAAATGATTCCGCGCGAATGTCTCGACATTTTGGCGATCGGTATCTTCCTGGGTTTGGTGATGGGCATCGGGACCGGCGATTCTTTCACCACCATCATGCCGTGCCAACTTCGCGCCAAGTGCATCGATTTGGGGGAAACCATAGTAGATCCCTCCGGGCGTCTCTAATAAGAAGACAGGAAACGAGGCGGCCGAAGTGTAGGCTTTGGCCTGGTTTTGATACCAGTACAAATGCTTGCGAAGTATCGTCAGCGGTATGTTCAAACCCAAAAGCAACTGACTGGCCCAAGCTCCGCCGCAGATCACTAACTGCTTGGCCTGCACAATTTCCGCCTCGGTGCGGATCTCGAATTCACTTCCGGTATGCTTCCATTCGACCACCGGAGAATCGGTTTGCAGGGTTGCTCCATGCCGTTTGGCAAGAGAAAGATAAGCCTCGATGCACTCGGATACCAGCAGGTAGCCAGCATCTCGTTCGAGCAGTCCAACACAGTTGTCTGGCGGAAGCACGCCGGGAAATGTGGAGGCGATTTCCTGAAACGGAAACGATTCGATCGCCAAGTGATGCTGTTGGGCACTGCGGCGAATCCCCGCAATCACCTCCCCTTGCTCGGGGCCTATCTGCAGGACACCGGTCGGAAAGTAAAGTCGTCGATCGGTCGCGGCTTCGAGCTCACTCCAGCATTGATAGGCCTGACGCAGCAGCGGAACGTAGTCGGGATGCTCGAAGTAGGCCATCCGGATGACACGTGTCTGGCCATGCGAACTGCCATAGGAATGAGGCGGCGTGAAGCGATCGATGCCGAGAACGCGTGCGCCTGATTGGGCGAGGTAAGCGAGTGCCGCGCTGCCGACGCCGCCGGTTCCGATGATCGCGACGTCGAACGTGGGCATGGCTGGTTTCCTACTTGATACGGAATTCAATCGAGGACTGACCGAACTTGTCGGCAGCCGGATCACGGACGGTTAATTCTAACCGATAGGTGCCCGAGGCGATGTTCTCTGGCATGTAAATCCGATACGGCACGTAGAAGTCGCGGCGACGTACGCGGCAGCTGTCTTTCACTTCGGCAAACTGACGTGCATCGATGCGACGGCCCCCTTGGTCGTAGATTTCGTAATTGCTTTGCAGAACCGTTTCAAACTTTCCGCCGACGTCCTTGCAGGTAAAGTTGTCGACTTCGACATACAACAGAACTTCCTGCTTCGGTTGGAAGTCGCGCGTTGGGAACGGTTTGAATTGGCCGAAGCTGTCGACACTTTGAATGAACTCTAAGTTGCGAAGCTCCAGCGGGCTGGCAGCTTCCAAGTGCGACATGGCTCGGCGGAACGAACCGAGGGCGAGCGTATGGCGACGATTGACGGGGATCTCTTCGACTTTCATGTAGTCGGCGAGGCCAAAGAGCGTGTTGCTCCAGACTTCCTGTTCTTCTGGAGTGAGACCTTCAACTTTTTCCATCGCTTCCCCTTTGCGATTCGCAACGAGGTAAAGCATTCGTAACCGGAGCTGGGCGATGGTACGTTCTTCTTCGGAGGCACGACCGTCGGTAGCCACGCGTTCCAGCTTTTTGATCGTGTCGTCGATCAGCGATTCCCAGTCGCCGGAATTGCCTTCCGGCTGATTACGTGCGGCCCAATAGGCGACTGTGTTTCCGCGACGTGTGTCTGAAATCCAACCGCGTCCCTTCAAGTCGAAGAGAATCGCATGCAGTTCGTCGAGGCTTAAAATACTGGGGTCCGGCGCGGCTCGCGAGTGATCGGGGGCGAACTGAGCTTTGTATTCCTTGTGCAACGCTTCGAGCGAGACCTGCCCACGCTGCCAAAGGATTTCCATCACGCGGTATTCGTTCTGCGAAAGCTGTTCGACCGATTCTTCTTCGGTGCTCTTCGACTTGGGACCAGCCATTTTCTCCGGCAGGTTCTTTGGATTTTGTCGCATCTCGTTGTAGGCGGCCGTTTGCAAGTCTTCGGGATAAAGCCCCTCGGAAGAAGCGGCCATCTCCGGCACATACGTGGCCAACTGAACGCCGGTGTCTTTGCGAAGTTGTTCTTGCGGAGCACGCGTCGCACGGGCTTCGGCGGAAGTCTTGCCACGCTCCAAGTCGATGGTTTTGGGGAAATGCGAAGGATCGACTTGAGCTAAGTGCGAGGTGTCTTGATGCATGTTGGTGGAAGGAAGTCGCTGTGGACCCTCTTCTGCCGCAGGAGCTGCCGACGTGTTCAAATGACGTTCGACCAGCTTGTTGGCATAGCTTTGCACCATGTCTGCTTTGTCAGAAGCAGGGGCTGCTGGCGTTTGTTGAACCACTTTTTGCTTCGGACCAAAAACAGGTTCCAGCTTCGAGAGTAGTTCTTCCCACTGTGAATCACTCGCCGAGGCGAATTCCTCCAGGATCTGCTTTTTGTCTGCTTCCGGAAGCGACAACGCTCCGACACGGGCCGCATATCCGCTGGGGGAAGCTGTTTCGGCAGGCTTGTTTTCTTCCAGCTCTTTCATGCGTGCCGCCAGCTTCTTCGCGAGGCTGACGTCGGCACTTTCTGATTTGACCAATTCGTGCTGTTTCGATTCGGACGCTTCCTGCGCAGCAGGCTTTGCAGCGGTTCGCGCAGGCTTACTGGCGGCCTGCTGGTCGAGGTAACTGTTGAGCGAACTAGGGTCCTTCATCCCACGATTCCACCCGCTCATACAGCCGGTGATCAGGATGGTTAACGAGACGATACTCAGGGGGATAATCTTCGACATCATTCGCTCTGGCTTCCGTTGATGGCGCGCTTGCGCATGCCTTCTTCCAAGAAACGGTCCGGCGGATAGTAGGAAAACGTCAAGAATGAAGCAAGAGATACCGACAAGCGTTTATTCAAGCGGTGATAGCAGTCGAATTAGCGAGAGTTGCTAGCTCGAGGTGGATCGAGCGCTTTCGAGAACGAAACGATCAGCTTTTCCAGGGCCAAACGTCCCCGAGCTTCGTGCGAATGGCTTCCCTTGAGCGACATATCGAGCTCGAGAAGCTGGCGATAAAGTCGACCGCCGCGGATTTGACCGAGGGCTAAAAGACGTCGCTGGGCTTCCTCCAACGCTTTGGGCCAGTTGGGAAAGCCTGCTTCTTTAAGGGCATCTCGCAGGCTGACGGCATCGCCGCGGCGACGGCCACGCTGATAAATCCGTGTGGCCGCTGCAAAGCGTCGTAAGCTCCACGCGATTTGCCCGTACAGTTTCTGCGGTTTGTCGCCCGATTGGAAAAGCCGATCGAGCTGGTGCAGGGCATCGGCCGTTTTCCCTTCGACCGCCGCATCGACCAGATGCCAAATCTCTTGCAACTGGCCACCATGAACTTGCTCGCGGACGAGATCTTCGTCGATCGATTCACTTGGCTCGACAAACAGCGACAGCCGGGCAATCTCTTGATCGATCAGGCCCAACTCGGTTCCCAGCATCTCGACCAACAGGTGAGCGGCGCCGGAATTGATTTTCGCGTCGTGCTCAGTCTTCGCTCGCCGGACGAACCACTTCGCGAGCGCGTCCATATCGAGCGATGTCTTCTTGCCCGACTTCTTCTCCGGCGGGTTGCATTGAACTTGAAGCCCGATCTCGTTGCACTTTTTGTACAACCGAGTGTTGGCGGCCCATTTTTCGACCTGCAGAACCAAGACGCCGCCGGGGCGTTTCTTTTCCAGAAAGCCTTCCAGTTCGTCCCGATAGCGTGAAACGAACGGATCGGCGTCTTCCACAATCGCCAAACGCCGCCCGGAACTGCCGAACAAGCTGACCGTCGAAACTTCGTCGGCCACGTCGACCCATGTCACGTTATTGCCGGACAGCTTGCCGTAAGGGACATCCGGATCGTCTCCCAGGACCGCTTTGCGAACTTTTTCGCTGGCCAGCTGGCGCAAGAAGGCATCGCGTCCGAAGACGATGCAGACCGAAGGGACCGATGTCTCTTCGGCGTCGAGAAAGTCGAATGCGTGGACCGTATTTGCCATGGCACCAAGTTACCCGGTATGGGGCGAATTGGCTACCAGCGACTTACCGAATCGTGACCGGCAAGGCGGCCTGATTAGGGTTTTTCGGCAGCGGCTTCAGCGACCGGATCTGAGCCCGCGGTACGAGGCCGTCGTTAGCGATGGCCCGTTTGAGAACGTATTCGCCCACATTGCCGGCTTGATCTTCGGCGGTGACTTTCAGGAAGATATCGGCCGGCACTTCGGGGGTAATCTTCCAGATGAACTGCCCAGAGTTCGCCATCTGCTCGGCAATTGGTTTCCAAGGGCCATCGGCCGACGCGGCATAGTACAGCGAAATCGGTCGGGCTGTCAGCGAATCGTCGCTGGCGGTCCAGTTGATATCGAGATGCCCGACGTGATGCCCTTCGCCGTAAACCACATTGGTGATCGTCGCGACAGGATTCGTCAGATCGACATGAACCCAGATGTCGGCCAGGTCTCCCGGTTGTGGGCGTCGCCCCGTCAGGCCGTTGCCACCTTCGACAACAATCCGGAAGCCGTAAGTTCCTTCCGACTGCACTTCGACGTCGAACGGACTTTGTCGGTCAGGGTCGGTCCCGCCTGGTTCCCAGGTTTCGCCCGCATCACGTGTCACCCATAGTTCGATCTGACCGATGCCGGAAGGGCCGACCGTATCGACACCATAGTTCAGCGCGAACGATTTCATGTTGATCGATTGCGGTTGAACTCCTGGCGGCAATCCAGGATGCGAAGTGGGCTGAGGAGTCGGCGGTTGCGGCGACGAAGCTTGCGGCTGGCTGGAACTTGCCACTGGTGGTTCCATCTTCATGCTCGCCGGCTTGAAGCGATCGTCCTGGCCAAACGGCTGCGGAGCAGGATTCTGTCCGGCGAATTGCTGAGGCCCAGGGTTGGGGTTTTGGGGAGCTTGCGTTTGTGGCAACGCGTTGTCGGTTGGCCATGGAACCGATTGCTTTGGCCGCTCAGGCATTTCAACCTGACGTCGTTGGAATGGATCGACAGGAACGTTTCCGGCAGCCAGCGAATCACCCGCCGGGCCGACGCCCGATTGTCCAGGGGCAGGGCGGGGGACACCATTCCAAGCCGGCTTCTGAGCGACCAGTGGAACGGAAACTGTTTGCTGTGCAAAGCCGACGTTGCCTGCTTTATCATGTGCATCGAGCCGGACCAGCATCACGCGTTCGGTTGCGATCGGAAAGAAGCGAGTCTCGCCGGCGACGACGCCGTCGGCCTGGTAGGCGTTCGAGGCATCGACTTGCACCGGCTGGAAAGGGGCTTGCCGCGAAGACTGATAGCTAAGCTGGATCTGCTGCGGATCGATCGCAGGATCTTGGATCGACCAGCGTGCGATCACTTCGCCACTTTCGAGTGCTTGCACTTGTAGCGAAACGTCTGGCGTCTGGGTATCGATGGCGACTTTCAGTTCTGGCTTGTAATAGCCACTGCTATCGGTCGGGCGGCCGGAAGGATCGAACGTCCGAATGGCGAACCAATACTCGCCGTCGTTCTTTGCTTGGAAGACAAACCGCTTTTGCTGTGCCGACTGGCGGTGATAGCCAATCCAATTGACGCCACGGTCGTTGGAGACCATCAGCTGGACTTCCGGCGTCGAATTGGGGGCATCGACCTGGTAAGGGATGCCGAATTCAGTCTGCCGCATCAATACCGGGCCGCCATCAGACGACGGAGTATTGGTCGCCGGACGTGGCTGCGCTGATAGCATGTCCGTGCCGAATGCCAGCAGCGATGCTAGTACGCCGAGCGTGGCAGCGAGCATTCGAACAGTGGCGAGCATGGACGACCCTTTGAGCGATAGAGGACACAACAGATACCTCTATCGGATTTTGAGTCGGCCGCTTGATAGGGTTGCTCTCGTGGTACGCGTCAGTGAAGGCTGGCAAGCTGTGCCGGTCGTACGGCTCGTAGCAGTCGGCGAGTACGTAGCGGCTAACGCTGCTCCAGCATATCGATCTCGAAGCCGATATCTTCGCTGCCGCTGCGGGTCGCCATCTCTTGAAGAAGTGTCACCGGGGTAATCGCATCGATGTTGTGCGTATCTTCGTTCAGCATGCCAACGTTGCCGGTCAGCGTCGAATTGGTCAGCATCTGCGACTTGATGTCGTTATCGATCAACAAAGTTCCCTGGGGGCTGTCGACGTCGTAGTTCTGTGTGGGATCGGTCCAGTCGAAACCAATGCCATGGACTTCGACGATTACCATCACCGTTCGGGCATCGTCCAGGATTTGCGAGCGGGAAATGGCTTTCTCGAAGGGGAACACCGTGCGCTTTCCGACGACCGCTGCAAAGCGAGTTGTGTTGACGTTGGTCGACTTGTCGGCCGGAGAACGATAGACATCAGGCATTTGCATCGTCACGGCAATATTGGAAGGGTCGTTCCACGGTTCATCAAAATTGTACTGCGTGTACAAATCGTTGCGGTTGAGCTGCGGCAAGATCATGACTCGCCACGAGTGGGTCGGCTGTCCGTTTTCATCCGTGAAATAGGCGGGCGGATAGGTTCCATGCAAATCATGATAGGCATTGAGCGCCTTCGTGATGCGGCCAATCTTTGACTGGGATGATTCGTTCATGCGATCGATCTGAAGCTGATTCGCAGCAGGTATCGCGACACGAAAGATTAGGACGGTCACAAGAAAGATCACCGACAGACACGCCACCGAGCCACCCAAGATTCCGAGAAGCGTGCCCAAGGAAACGCCTGACGTGCCGTCGGAACCGCGTGATGTGGCGACGCGAGTGTTGGCATGCCCAGGTGTTCCTTCCAAGTTGCCGGGGATAGTGATGGTTTTGGCACAGATCGCGCAGGGACCCGTTTGACCGGCATAACGTTCGAGGACCTCCATATGGGTCCCGCAATGTGGGCAGTCGTAAGAGATGGGCATGTGCGCAGCGAATTTCAAGGATGAGCAAACTTGGCAGCGTCGACCGACAAACTGATACGGTTCATCCTAGCCCTCGCCTACGCGGGGAACAACTATTGCGCTCGGAATCGCTGGACGATCTCGACATACTGCTTGGCCAGATCGCGAATACGATCCATGTCGTTATTCTGAATCGCCGACTTTTCGACAAGCGAACCACCGACGCCCAGCGCACAGGCGCCAGCTTTTAGGAAGGATTCGGCCGTATCCAAATTGACACCTCCGGTGGGCATCATGCGAATTTGCGGAAGGGGGCCTTTGAGCGCTTTCAGATAGCTGGGCCCTGTCAGATCGGAAGGGAAGATCTTGACCACGTCCGCTCCCGCTTGCCAGGCTTTGACGACTTCGGTGGGGGTTAATGCGCCTGGCATCATCGCTTTGTCGTAGCGATGGCTGATTTCAATGGTCGGCAGATCGACGATCGGCGAGACGATAAACTCGGCCCCTGCAAGGATTGCAATGCGAGCCGTCTCGGCATCGAGCACCGTGCCGGCCCCGAGTTGGATCTTGTCGCCAAAGCGATCAGCGACGTATTCCAAGACCTGATGAGCTTTAGGAACGGTAAACGTTACTTCGATAGCGGTGACACCCCCTTCGACGAGGGCCTCGGTCACGTCAGCGAGCACTTCCCCATTGTCCGCTCTTATAACGGCGACAATTCCGGTGTCGGAGATCTTTTGAACGGTAGCTTCACGGGGCATGATGTCGATGTCCTAACTGTTCTGCGAGTAAGAAGATAGGAGAACGCTTAGCCTATCCAGCAGTACGGCGTGCTGTCAATTTGCCATTTGGGCAACGGCAATCCGGGCGAAGGATTGGACGACAGTGACGTTTGTGGAAATAATATGGTTTTGAAGGCCTGTCTGCGCCCTGGGCGTGTTTACGGCGTGGATCGGTTTTGACGAGAGAGTGATTCCTGGGTCCCGATGGAAAATCAATATCTGCAGTTAGCATTCGCAGTATTCCTACTAGCGGTATGCATCCTAGGATTGGCACTAACGTTTCACTTTGTGAGAAAATGGCGCGAATACTCGGACGAGGACCAACACGGGTCCAATTCGATGCTATCAAAGTTCCGCGAAATGCATTCACGGGGTGAGCTATCGGACGAGGAATTCCGAAAGATAAAAACGGACATGTCGGCCCGAATCCAAGAGCCAGCAATAGTTTCGGAAGAAGCGGAAGTCGCTTTTACGGAAGATGCCAGCAAAACGGATTAGGGAGAAATTGTCTGGTTTTGCGAAACACAATCGCACAAACCAAATGATTGTTTCGTATTGCGAGGTGTGGTGCCTGGGAGGCCAACCAATGAGAGCCGTCGAAAGCGGTTCTCTCTTCGCCTATGCGAAGCGGTATCAGCGTAGAACGTTGCCAAGAAGCACAAGCAACTGACTGCGGCTGAAGATACGGCTCGAACTCTTTGCGGACAAGGATGCCCCCAGGCCAAACGGCTTCGATAAGCCATGGCCAGTCGAGCAGCACGTGGAAATAACAACAGCCCTGGCCGGCATTCGCATCAAGAGAAATGCCTCGAAGGTCCAAACGCCCGCTGCCAGGGGCTGTTCCAAGCGAAGCCGAAAGGAGTTAATTCATGCCCGCAGGAAATGACGTTGGTGGAACTCGCCACAACAGCACCAACAAGAAGAATGCATTCTGCTCGTTCTGTCGTCGCAACTACCGCGAAGTAGGTCCTTTGGTCGAAGGCCCCGGCGACGTTTACAACAACGTGTACATCTGTGGCGAATGCATCGATCTGTGCAAAGAGATCCTGGAAAAGGAAAATCGCCGCCGCGGCAACGGCAACAAGCTGTTCAACAAAATTCCTAGCCCTCGCGAGATCATGGCCAACTTGGACGAATACGTCATTGGCCAGGACGGAGCGAAGAAGGTCCTTTCGGTCGCTGTCCACAATCACTACAAGCGATTGGTGGTCGGTCACGAAGGTTCCGACGTCGAGATCGAAAAGTCGAACATCATGCTGGTCGGTCCGACCGGTAGCGGTAAAACGCTGATGGCTCGTACGCTTGCTCGGATCCTGAATGTACCGTTCGCCATCGGCGATGCCACCACGCTGACCGAAGCTGGTTACGTGGGTGAAGACGTCGAAAACCTGCTGCTCAAGCTGCTGCATGCTGCCGACTTCGACGTGGAAGCTGCCCAGCGAGGGATCTTGTACATCGACGAAATTGACAAGATCGGTAAGACGTCCAACAACGTTTCGATCACCCGAGACGTTTCCGGCGAAGGCGTTCAGCAGGCATTGCTCAAGATGCTGGAAGGCACCGTCGCCAACGTTCCACCTCAGGGTGGTCGTAAGCACCCAGAACAACAGTACATCCAGATCGACACGAGCAATATCTTGTTCATCTGCGGTGGTACGTTTGTTGGCATCGACGATATCGTTCGTCGCCGCATGGGTCGCAAGAGCATCGGTTTCGGTCAATCCTCCGGTTTCAAGTCGGATGCCGATGCCGCAGAACTGATGCGAAATGTGACCAGCGACGACGTGTTGGAATTCGGCCTGATTCCAGAACTCGTCGGTCGTCTGCCGATGGTCGCTTCGCTCGAACCGCTCGACCTGCATGGTTTGAAGAAAGTGATCACCGAACCAAAGAACGCTTTGGTGAAGCAGTATCAAACGTTGTTCGAGATGGAAAACGCCGAACTCGAATTCACCGAAGAGGCGATCGAAGCGATTGCCCAACGTGCTTTGGCCAAAGGGACCGGAGCTCGTGGTCTGCGTTCGATCATCGAATCGGTCATGCTCGACATCATGTTCGACCTGCCGGAACAAGAGCCAGGCTCGAACTACTCGATCACCCGCGAGATTGTCGAGGGTCGCGAAAAACTCTTCCAGATGCCCGAAACGAAGAGTGCCTAAGGGATTGTCTCCTGCAGTTCCTTCCTTTTCTCACGAAGCCCCGCGTCTATCGCCCGACGCGGGGCTTTTTTCGTTTCGTTTGCCATTTTTGTTGGGTTTGCGAGAAACGAATCGTCAGGCGATTCGCACGTTTAATGTTTTTTGGGGAGGTGAAGCGTTCTCGACGTTTCCTGCGGGAAAACTTACAATCGTGGGCCTACCCCTCGCGCCGTAAAAGCTGACAAGAGTGACCCCTTGGACGATTTGACTACCGCCCAGAAGCCTGTAGATCCCGCGTGGCTTGCCTTTGGCAAGTTGTGCCGGCTACCGAACCTGTTTACCGCTTGGGCCGATATCTTTGCTGGCTTCTTCATCGTGTCCGCGTATGCGAACGTCGGCGTTGCTAATCTGAACGCCCCCGTCGTGTTTGTCTGCCTGGTCTTGGCGTCGAGCTTGATCTACTCGGCCGGGATGATCCTGAACGACTACTACGACCGCGAAGTCGATGCTCAGCAGCGACCTGATCGCCCGATTCCATCCGGTGCCATTTCCGCGGCGACGGCTCGCAACGCCGGCTTCGGCATGCTGGCAGTCGGCTGCGTGGTGGCCCTGTTGGGCGGCTATGTTTATGTCGACTACGCTGCGATGCCGTGGCGAGGAGGCGTGATCGCGCTTTGCCTGTCGATTTGCGTGGTCGCCTACGACGCGGTTCTCAAGCGAACGGCACTTGCCCCATGGCTGATGGGAGCGTGTCGGTTCTTCAATATCTTGCTTGGCATGAGCCTGGCCAAAGAATTGCCGCTCGACGGAAGCTGGCAGCTGCTTGGCTACGACACCGGGCAATTCATGTTCGCGGGGGGGATCGGGCTTTATATTGTTGGCGTCACATGGTTTGCTCGGACCGAAGCAGTCGAAAGCAGCCGAGCGATGCTATCACTGGGGGCTGCATTGATGCTGATCGGGATCAGTTTGCTCGGATTTTTACCCTGGATTCAGCCTTCCATTGTCGATATCGATCAGGTCAAATCGTTCGGGCTGTGGGGGATTTTGGTATTATTGAGTCTGGCTTTAGGACGTCGGGTCGTGATGGCGATCTATTCTCCTGTGCCAAGAAACGTTCAATTGACGATCAAACAGGCGATTCTGTCGCTGATTTTTTACAATGCGGCAATTACTCTAGCAGTATGTGGAACGCTCTGGTCGGTGATCATCGTGGCGTTGCTGATACCCATGATGGGACTTCGCCGCTGGATGTATTCGACGTAGATTTATCCCCTGGGAAAATGCGGGCCGACTCCCGCTTTCAACACGCTTAAAACACGGCAGCATCGCACGGTCGAAGGTACGGTTAGGAATGATCCTGGGATACAACACGAATGGACTCGCCCATCACGACCCGTTTGACGCGGTCGAGATCCTGTCCGAGATCGGGTATTCCGCAATCGCGCTGACGATTGATCACCTGACGTTGACTCCCTTCGGCAATACCTATCTGGCCACGCGTCAGGTCGACCTTCTCGCTAAAGCGACCGAAGATGCCAAGATGCGAACCGTTGTCGAGACCGGGGCGCGGTTCCTGCTCGACCCTCGCCATAAGCACGAACCAACGTTCATCACGCCTGAAGCGAAGGGACGCGATCTTCGTTACGAGTTCATGCGGCACTGCATCGATACCGCGCAAACGCTCAAAAGCGACTGCGTTTCGGTCTGGTCCGGTCGTTTGCTCGACGACGTGTCTTTCGACGTCGCGATGAACCGCTTAGTCGCGTCGCTCGAGCCAGTGCTCCAGTACGCAGCCGATCGAGACGTGGTGATTGGCTTCGAGCCCGAGCCTGGGATGCTGATCGATACGATGGACAAGTTCGATCAACTGCGCGAGCGGATCGATGCTCCCAACTTTAAGCTGACGCTCGATATCGGCCACTTGCACTGCCAACGCGAAACGCCCCTGGGCGATTACATCCGCCGCTACGGCGATCAAATCGTCAACATCCACTTGGAAGACATGAAAGCCGGCGTGCACGAGCATCTTCCCTTTGGCGAAGGGGAAATCGACTTCCCACCAATTTTTAAAGCCCTCAAAGAAATCGACTACCAGGGCCCCATCAACGTCGAACTCAGCCGCCACAGCCACGACGGCCCCAACATGGCGAAGCAAGCGTTCGAGTTTCTGAAACCACTTCTGTAACGCTCCAGCGACGCCCGTTCCTTTGGTTCCCTCGCCCCTTTGGGGAGAGGGTTAGGGTGAGGGGTGAACTGGGGACCCGCTTCACCAACGGTCACCCTTGGGAAGGAAGACCGAACGTGCGAAGCCCTGGTTTTCTCGCGGTGCGTATCGGGTTAGAGTGACTTGATTGAAGTTTGATCTCTGACCTGCGTTCTTTTAGCGAGCACCCTTCCCATGGCTGACAACGTTGTCCTTCTCTCCATTCCCGGATTGCGAGCCTCCGACGTTGCCCACATGCCGAACCTGACGGCACTTACCCAAGATGGCGATAAGGCAACGCTCGTCCCCAGCTTTCCTTCGGTGACGTTGTGTGTCGAAACCAACATCATGACCGGGATGCTGCCCGTCGATCATGGCGTTGTTGCCAACGGTTGGTACGACCGCGAAAAGGGTGAAGTCGAACTTTGGACGATGGGCAACGAAGCGATCCAGCGTCCGCAAATCTGGGACACGCTCAAAGAGCACGATGCGTCGCTGACGTCGGCCGTTTGGTTTCCGATGCTCAGCAAACGCTGCAACGCCGATTACGTTTGCATGCCGGCGCCTGTCCACAACCCTGACGGAAGCGAGTCGCTGTGGTGCTATACCCGGCCGACCGAATATTACGGCGAACTGCTGAAAGAATACGACCACTTCCCGCTCAAGTTTTTCTGGGGGCCGCTCGCTTCGATTCCTTCCACCAAGTGGATCGCCGACACGGCCGTGCTGACGGCGAAGAAGCACAAACCTAACTTCTTCTACATCTACCTCCCGCATCTCGATTACCAGGCCCAAAAGCTCGGTCCCGACAGCGAACCAGCCATGAAAGCAGTCGCCGAGCTAGATGTTGTGCTGGGCGAGATGTTTGCCGGCTTGAAGGAAGCGTACGGCGAAGACGTGCTGATCCTCGTCGCCAGCGAATATACGATTGTTCCTGTCGATCACGTGACGTACCCCAACCGCGTCCTCCGCGAGGCGAACCTGCTCACCGTCAATAGCGGCGACGATGGCGAAACGATCGACTACCGCGGCAGCGACGCATTCGCCGTGGCAGACCATCAGTTGTCGCACGTCTACGTGAAAGATCGCGACGCCGACACAATCGCCAAAGTGGTGGAACTGTTCCAAGGGCAGGAAGGGATCGCCGAGGTCTTGGCCGGCGACGATCGCGAAAAGTACTTCCTGAATCACGAACGTAGCGGCGACGTGGTGCTTGTTTCGACCGCCAACAGCTGGCAGGCCTATTACTACTGGCTCGACGATGCCAACGCGCCGAAGTTTGCCCGAACCGTCGACATCCATCGCAAGCCAGGCTACGACCCTGTCGAATTGCACGTCGACATGGCGACCAAGTCGATCCCACTCGACGCGACCCTTGTGAAAGGCTCGCACGGGGCACCAGCCAAAACGGACGCCCAGCGCGGTGTGCTCCTTTCCAATCAAAAAGGGGTTTACCCAGAAACACCAATGGCCGACACCGACGTCTGCGATTTGGTGCTGCGGCAGTTTAATATCTAAGTTTGGGATCGGGCTAGTTGATGCTGAGCCCCTGAAGCGTAGCATCGAAAGCCTCTCTACTTCCTGTCCCCTCAACCCTTTGTGGAGAGGGTTCGGGTGAGAGGCGAGCGAGTGCCCGCTGCACCAACCCTCACGCTATCCCTCACGATTGAGAAGGGCGAGGGAACAGAAAGAATAAACGCGCCGATAGGCCATGCTTGGGACGTAACTCTCAAAGCACTTTCGTATCCTCAGCCGCACCGTTCTACTGTGTAAATAGTAGATTGCCGCTTGCAGGGGGATTGCTGACCACTAGAATCGCGTTGACTTGCCCCCTATGTCGGTCGTTCTTTGTTCGGTCTGTGACGATTGTGCAGGCTTTCGGTTGGGGCGATCATGATTTCGGACCGTTTCTCACGGCGGTTTCGCGCGGGGAAAACTAGATTTTCCTGTAGTGGATCTCGACTCTGGCTATTTGGAGGCCAGTGCGAATCAGACCCGCAGCGGGAATCGAAACGTGCCGACCGGAATCGAAAAGACCTTTCAGCTATTTACCAAAACGGAAAACCATGCAGCGGTTCCGGTCTTGGTAGATGCGCTCGATTCCCCTTATTCCGAAATACGCGAGGCGGCTCTTTCCGCACTATTGCATCAACGTCACCTGGTCGCTCAAAGGGCGTTGGTGAAGCGTTGGCGAAAGTTCACTCCAGTCCAGCGTAGTTGGATCGAACTTTCCGGTATCTCGCTGGAAATCGCCATCCGCGAGCTGATCCAATCAAACGATAACGAACAATTCGCCCTCGGTTTAGAGATCCTGAACCAGGTGCCGGAATATGATTTGATCCCTGCTTTAGCGCTCATCGTGCGCGACTCTGGCAACTCGTACCGCGATTCTGCCGGAAACACGCTGGTGAATCTGGCTGCCAATCTGCGTAAGCAGCTACGCAACGCCAACAACAGTGTCGGCGTCGAATCGGTGCGGAGCCGCGCGATCGAAGCCCTCAGCGATTGCATCACCCACTTCGAGCAGCACGAGTCGCTGGCCATTCTGGAAGCGTTTTTGGTGCTCGTCACACGCGAAAACCAATTGCTTCGCGAAGCCTGGAACAACACCAGTCATCCTGCACATGCGTCGCTGATTCGATTTCTACGGCACAGTTCGCGTCCAGAGCTGATTGACTTAGTGCTGAGTTCGCTGACCGATATGCACCCGAGCATTCCGGTGCTGAACATCATCGGCCTGCGTCACGATCCGGCTTTCATGTCGGAATTGACGATGCGAATTCAAGGGAATGTCAACGATACGGTGCGCCGCAATCTGGCCAAGCTTACGAAAGTGGCGTGGGCCGACGAGCATCGTCACGTGCTGGAAAAGCTAAATGGCTTGCAGCAAGCGGCTGCGGTTCATATGGCCATGTCGACGTCGATAGGGTCGGAAAAGCTTTACAAGATGTTGGTGATGGTGGCGAACTCTGGCCACTCGAGCGGTCGTCTGGCCGCCCTGGAAGAATTGGCCAGCTATATCGATCCCGCGACGAATGAATTGATTCTCGACGCGGTGAGCGATCCGAATTCCGCCGTGCGTGCCGAAGCATTGCGTCAGCTTCGACCCCGCGGAATCCCTGGGGCGATCAAGTTGCTGTTACAGCATTTGGACAGTCCCCAACTGGTCGTCCAAGACACCGTTCGCAACGCGCTCGCCGAGTTCAATTTCCCTCGCTTCCTGTCGGCGTTCGATAAGATGAGCCCCGAAGCTCAGAAGAACACCGGTCGCTTGGTGCGGGGCATCGATGCCAACACGCAGCGATTGCTGGCCGCCGAGATGAACGACGATGCGAGTTATCGTCGGCTGCGAGCGTTGAAGATTATTGAAGTGATGGACAATCACTTGGACATGGAAGCTGACTTGATCAAAGCCTTAGGGCATGAAGATCATTTCCTGCGAGCCGAGGCGGCCAAGCTGCTTTCGCGCTGTCCTTCTTCGCGATCGGTCACGGCGCTGCGTGAAGCGATGCTTGATCGCAACGTTCGCGTGCGCGAGAACGCCGAGTCGAGTTTGCGACGGATCGCGGGAACCAAGTCCCTTCCGCCAGCGATCGACAAGTCGGTCGCCAGCGCTCAGGTCCCCACGTAGGAGCAACAAACGATGGCGACTGCTTGGGACATTCTGATTTTCGCCGACCAGCAAATGGTCGACTTCCGAGCGATGGGAGAGCACTTCCGTGCCGACAACGCTCACATCAACATCCCACACGTGATCATCCTGGTCGTGGCTGTGCTGTTGATTGCGACGCTGATCTGGGCTCTTTCGCGGTGGCAAGAAAACACGGCCGCTTGGAATCTTGATAACCCGCAGCGGTTGTTTACTGATCTTTGTAAGAAGCATGAGTTGTCTTCGCACGACTCTATGCTGCTGAAGAAGATCGGTCGCGAGCTTCAGTTGACGCATCCCGCGAGCTTGTTTGTTGACCCAAGTTTGTTGGTTTCGGCGATGCAGCTAGAGAAGTTCCAAGAGCTGCATGATGAACTAACCCATTTGGGCGAAGAGTTCTTTGGCTTCCATCTGTGGAAGCAGGCCATCGCGGCCGACAGCTTGGTGCATAAAGAAGCCACGACCGGCTAGTCGGCCTTTGGCTCGATCTTTACGGCAGTCCCATAGGCTAAGACTTCCGTCGATCCCTGGGTGAACTCCGTCGCGTCGTAACGCACTCCGATGATCGCATCGGCGTTAAGCTGGCGAGCATGCTCAAGCAGCAAGTCATACGCATGCTGGCGAGCTTCTTCACACACAGCGGCATACTCGGGAATGTTACCACCCCCGATCGATCGGATGCCGCCGATGAACCCGCGAGCGATGCTGGTCGAGCGAACGACGATGCCGCGAACCAATCCGAGGTACTCAACAACTCGATGCCCTTCGACATCGTTGCCTGTGGTGATGATCATGACATGGTCTCTTCAAGTGTGCGAGAAATGTACCCCAAGTCTGCGCGAAGTTTGCGCGTAAAAAAAGCCGAGAGCAAAAACTCTCGGCTTTAAATTGTCGTGATGACGCCAGCCATCGGTGGATCGGCAACCGCTTAGAAAGCACTGTTGCCGGACGGACGTCGCTTCTGGAAGCCTGCTTTTTCCTTTTCGGCTTGAGCTTCAAGCTCTTCCAGCTTCGAGGCAGCGTTCAAGCGAACCAGTTCTTCCGCACCGACATAGCCAGCCCAGTCGATGAACTGGTCGACACGAATCGGCTGAATACCATTGGCCCGGGCCGCTTCGTTCATCTGCGAGTAAGCAGCGAGGCCACCTTCGGAGGTCTTTTCCGTTGGACGTTCGCCCAAGATCAAGTAGCGAATATCTGGAGTCAGAGCACCCTTGATCGAGCCAGTTTCGTCGACGTAAGCAGCCACCTGACCGCCAGCCGTTTCGATCAGCTGACGCAGGTCTTCGGTGTCGTCTTTGTCGTCGCCGTCGATGTCGATGAAACCGACGATAGCGAACTTCTCAGGACGACCAGGGGTCCAGATCGGGGTGAAGATGGTATCGCCAGGCATCACAGGATTGGTGCTGTCGAAGTTGGTGATACGAGCTTCGGCCTGATGACCGTCGTGAATCTTGGTAACTTCGATCGAAGCTTTCGCTTGAGCGTCCGCGAGGTTTTCCTGGCCGACAGGATAAACGCTGAACGTCATTTGTGGGCGAAGCATGTCTTGCGAACCGAGGTTAATCCAGACGGTTTTTTCACGCTGGTTCGACCAAACCACTTTACCGTCAGGACGATCGGTGATCTTCGGTTGAAGGTCTTGGGTGACTTTCTTCAGGCCTTCGACGAGCTTCTGCAGGTCATCGTTGTCCTTTTCCATCACCTTCTTTTCTTGGGTGAACTGGGCGGTGACCTTAGCCACTTGACCTTCGATGGCTTGCTTCGAGGCGAGGACTTTCTTCTGGTCATCCTGCAGCGATTGGCGAGCCGATTGGTATTCTGCGGTCAGCTTACGCAAATTGGCGTCGGCAGCGTCTTTTTCGGCTTTGGCCTTGGCGACGGCCGAATCGGCGGTGGAACGGATCGAATCGCGTTCGGCTTGCAAAGCTGTGATTTGCTCGCGTGCCGAGGAAAGCTGCTGTTCGAGAGTCGAGTACTTGTTGCGAAGCTCAACAGGGATCTTGCGATAGTTCAAAGCTTGAACGTCGGCTGGCGTGCCATTTTCATCCGCGACAAACGCGGCTACGTCGCTGGTGAACTGGGTTTCGATCTCGTCCATGGCCGTTTCTTCGGTGTGCCCGATGATGACCTTCAAACGGTTCAAATCCCCTTGGATCTGACGCAGTTGCGACGAGTATTGCTGCGATTGCGACTTGGCTTCGTCGGCTTCCGTTTGGGCTTTCAGGTTCGCGTTATAAAACACGCCTGTCGTGATCCCCAAACCGACGACCATCATGACCATAAGGATCACGGCGATTTGAAGACCTTGGTTATCACGGGCTGCCATGAGCGGAATTCTCCTGAGGGCGACAAGGAAAGGGAGCCGGTTCGCGGAAGTACGGTCTCCCCAGTTTGCCTAAATTAGTCAAAGCTAGGGCAAATGCCAATCCTGCCACTGGTAGGGATCACGGATTCTTGCGATGACGAAAGCCCCGCCAGAGCTTCGTGTTAAGGATTAGTGAACCGAGGAGCGGCTTGGCGATTGGGATGAGTGTGTGGCTGGTCAAAGCTTTGCCAGCACGATAAGTGTACACGGGGAATGCACGAAAGTCAATGAAATGACATTTTCGTAAGTCGTTGTATGACAAAGGATTTATGCGATTGATGCCCCTTGGCAACACGTTTATTTTTGGCAACGTAGCTTCAGGGAGTTCTGGTGAAATATCGCATTTCGGCGAAAATGGGGCATTCCGCATTGCTTCTTGTTCGTAACTCGTTACTGCACAATAATCTACGTGCAGAAGCCTACGCTCAAAACGCCCTCGGCACTACCTTTACCTGATTGGCATGATGAAAAATCGCACCCGGCAAACGTCGCTAAGTTTCGACACGAATGAGGCGAAGGAAATTTCGGAAAAAACGCCGAGCCCTGCTCCTGCCAAGCAGCCGGCTGGCGATCCAACCGATTTGCGGGACAAAGATGTCTGGATTGTCGACTCCCACTCGCTGATCTTTCAGGTCTTTCATGCCATTCCTCCAATGACCGGTCCGGCTGGACAGCCGGTGGCAGCCATTTACGGCTTTGCCCGAGACATGGTCTTTCTGCTGGAAAAGAAGAAGCCTGACTATTTGATCTGTGCGTTTGATCTTTCAGGGCCGACGTTTCGCAACGAGTTGTACGACCAATACAAAGCCAATCGCGAAGAGATGCCGCAAGAGCTGCCTTCCCAGATCGAAGGCATTCGCCGCTTGCTCGAGGCGATGACCATTCCGGTCTTAGCTTCTGAAGGATTTGAAGCGGACGATGTCCTTGCCGCGGCCGCGAAAGTGGTGGAAGAGAAGGGGGGCCGCTGCACGCTGGTCACCACCGACAAGGACTGCCGTCAGCTGATCACTGACAACGTTCGGCTTTACAACGTCCGTAAAGATGCGTTCTACACGGCCGAGTCGCTGATGAATGACTGGGGCGTGCGTCCGGAACAGGTCGTCGACTTTCAAGCGATGGTTGGGGACTCGGTCGACAACGTCCCCGGCATTCCCTTGATCGGTCCGAAGATCGCCAAGGATTTGCTCGGTCAATTTGAAACCTTGGAAGGCGTGCTCGATAACGTCGACAAGATCTCCGGCAAAAAGCGGAAAGAGAACATCACCAACGGCCGCGAACTGGCAATGATCAGCAAAGAACTCGTTCGCTTGCGAGATGATGTTCCGTTGGAATGGGACTGGGCCAAGTATGTTGTGACGCCAGTCGACGGCGAGGCGTGCGAAGCACTGTGCGACGAGTTTGGTTTCCGAACGCTTTCCAAGCAGCTGCAAAGTCTCGCCACGGAAACCGCGGATGGAAGTGGCGAAAGTGCGCTCGAAGCATTTGAACTCGACTATCAATCGGTTACGACCATCGATCAGCTGAAAGAACTGGTCAACGTTCTCTCGAAAGAGATGCGAATCTCGATCGATACCGAGACAACCCATACCAGTCCCCGTTGGGCCGACTTGGTGGGGATCTCCGTTTGCTGGAAACCTGGCACTGCGCGGTATATTCCGATCCAGTCTCCTGAGGACGATCCCAGCTTGCCGTTGGAAGAAACGATCGAGATTCTTCGCCCCGTTTTGGAAGATGCCAACATCAAGAAGGTGGGGCAGAATCTGAAGTACGACGAGATCGTCTTCCGTGGCGTCGGTGTCGAATTGGCGGGTGTCGACTTCGATACGATGATTGCCCATTACCTGTTAGAGGCTGGAGCACGCTCTCACGGATTAGACGAACTGGCGCGACGTTATCTTCAGCACGAAACCGTCAAAATCAGCGAACTGATCGGCACCGGTAAGAAACAGATCTTGATGAGCGAAGTGCCGCTCGAAAAGGTTTCGTACTACGCGTGCGAAGATGCCGACATTCCGTTTCGACTATATGAAATCTTAGGGGATCGGCTTGCGGAAGAAGGGTTGGAAAACCTGTTTGACGATGTCGAAGTGCCGCTGATCGATGTCTTAGTCGAGATGGAATTCAACGGCATTCGTGTCGATACGCAGCGGCTGAAAGGGCTCAGCGATACGTACGGCGAGCGACTCGATTCGCTGGAGAAAGAGATCTACGAGATCGCCGAGCAACCGTTCAACATTGCATCGCCTAAACAATTGGCCGAGATCTTGTTCGAGAAGCGAGGGCTCCCTGTCATCAAGAAGACAAAGACGGGGGCATCGACCGATGCGGAGGTGCTTGAGCAGCTGGCCAAGCAAGATCCATTGCCGCAAAAGATTATCGACTATCGACAATACGCCAAGTTGAAGAACACCTACATCGATGCGTTGCCGAACATGATCTGTCCTAAGACCGATCTCGTACACACGTCGTTCAATCAAGTGGTGGCGGCAACAGGGCGGCTTAGCTCGAACGAGCCGAACTTGCAGAACATTCCGATTCGGACCCAGGAAGGGAAGGAAATTCGTTCGGCGTTCAAAGCAAGTCGTGAAGATTGGGTCTTAGTGTGTGCCGACTATTCGCAGATCGAACTGCGCGTGCTGGCACATTACTCGAAAGATACAGCGCTCCGCGAAGCGTATCACAACAATCAAGACATCCATGCCAAAGTTGCCTCAGAGGTGTATGGCATTCCGCTCGATGAAGTCACGTCGAACGAACGTCGTAGCGCCAAAGCGATTAACTTTGGAATCGTTTACGGACAAAGCGCATTCGGGCTGGCGAAGAGTTTGGATATCGAGAAGGACGAAGCGTTTGGTTTCATTGATGCTTACTTCCGCAAATATCCCGGCGTCGACGACTTCATGGAAAACACCTTGCAGCAATGCTTCAAAGATGGATCGGTGAAAACGATTCTGGGACGCCGCCGTAAGATTGACGGCGTTCGTTCCCCTCAGAAGCGAGACCGAATGGCGCGGCAGTTGTTGATGCCGGAACGGACCGCAGTGAACTCAGTCATCCAGGGTTCCGCTGCTGACATTATCAAGCTGGCCATGATTCGCGTGCACAAAGCGCTGAGTGAATCGGATCTGCAAGCGAAGCTATTGCTGCAGATCCACGATGAATTGGTCTTCGAAGCACCCCCAGAAGAAGTGCCAGCGTTGGTAAAACTCATGCTGCCTGAGATGACTGACGCCGTGCAGTTGGACGTTCCGTTGGTGGTCGATGTCGAGTCTGGCATGAACTGGGCCGAGTGCGAACCGGTCTCGTTGGAAGACTGATCAGAAGTGTCCACCAAAGGGGACAGGCCCCTTTGAAAAAAGCCAAAGCTTGGCTCGTTTTTAACTTCCAGGTAACCCTTAGAAATTGCCAGGCTGGTACCGCGATGAAGACGATCGGAATCCTGGGTGGAATCGCTTCTGGAAAGAGCGCCGCAACGAAGGCCTTGGAAGCCTTAGGAGCGATTGTCTTCGACGCCGACAAAGCGGGGCATCGCGTTCTGGAAATGCCAGACGCGAAGGAAGCGATCCGAACGAGATTTTCGTCTTCCGTATTCGACGAGCAAGGGAATGTTGTCAGACCGAAGCTCGCCCAACTCGTTTTCGGTGATTCCCAAGAGCACCGAGCGGCGCTCGCCGATCTCGAAAAGATATCGCATCCCCGCATCGGGCAGCAGTTGGAACAAGCGATTGCTGCGGCCCAAAAGTCGGGGGCTGCGGCGTTCGTGGTCGATGCTCCGGTGATGATCAAAGCCGGATGGATAAGCCATTGTGATTATGTTCTTTACATCGACTCGTCTCGAGAAAATCGTCTTGCGAGGGCACTTGCGCGAAACTGGACGGAAAATGAGTTTGACATTCGCGAGGCCGCGCAGGAAAAATTAGAGGTCAAACGTCAGCTCGCCGATGTAACCATCGAGAACGACGACGACTTATCCCAGCTGCAAGCAGCGATTGAAGCCTTTTGGAATCGGCACATCGCTCCTCCCGCCAGGGCGTCGCGGTAATCCGCGAGAACTTCCCTAAACATTTTCCTTATCGTATCAATATCGAGACATCCGACGTCGCAGAATTTAGTGGCGATGAAACCCACCTTAAGACAAAGGTGGGGGCCGAGAACTTGCCTGCGTCTTAAGCTGCCCGAATTATCGTTACCCCTTTAATTGACAACCATTTACGAAGACTCGGATTCCTTCGAATATCGCCTCGCGAACATTCGAGCCTTTTGCTACAACGAAAGAGTCTCCTCCTCATTCCTGGAACAGCCGGCGTCCCTGATGACGCCTTCATCCCCATAAATGAACCGCCTCGATAGGTTGCCGGTCTGCATAGTTAGTTAAGGGGCATTCCCTTTCCGGAACTCTGGCCAGGATACTTCTCTTGGAGAACATTCTCCTATGGCACACAGAAACACTACGACAAATCGAAATAGCAATAACAGTTCGAATTCGAAATCGAATAACAAACTAACGTCCCGGGTCTCGAAGGACGCCAGTTCGTTTGGTGCCGGTATTTTGCCGGAATCGGGCGATGCGACCTCAGACCAAGTCGATCATCCCATGCCCAACTCGCCCCAATCTTCTGATTCTTCCTCGAACCATTCATCGGATGGTCATCGTTCGTCGCGCGGATCGAACAACCGCCGCTCGAACAATCATTACGACGACGGACCCGAGCCGATGTCGCTCGCCGAGCAGATCGCTCGCGGCAAGCATCGCGGAGAACAGCAAGAGGACGACGAGCAGTTCGAGCAACTCAAGCAAGGCGAAGTGCACATCGCTGAGCTCCAGAAGATGTCGATGCAAGAGCTTATCGAAGAAGCTCGCAAGGAGAACCTCGAGGACGTTACCGGTTCGCGCCGCCAGGACTTGATCTTCCGCCTTCTCAAAGAACGCGTGAAGATGTCGGGCCTGATGTATGGCGAGGGAACGCTAGAGATCTTACCGGATGGTTTCGGCTTTCTGCGTAGCCCTGACTACCACTATCTGTCGTGCCCAGACGATATTTACGTCTCGCCAAGCCAGATCCGTCGCTTCGGCTTGAAGACCGGCAATATTGTGACCGGTCAGATTCGCCCACCCAAGGAAAACGAACGCTACTTCGCACTGCTGCGAGTGGAAGCGGTCAACTATCAAGATCCAAACGTCGCCGCGCAGAAGGTCTTCTTCGACGATCTGACGCCGCTGCATCCGGACGATCGGATCCGAATGGAAACGACTCCGGACGAAGTGAGTGGTCGCATCATCGACTTGATCGTGCCGATCGGCTTCGGTCAGCGTGGTCTGATTGTCAGCCCGCCACGTGCGGGGAAGACGATCATGATGCAGAACATGGCCAAGGCCGTTCTGACGAATTATCCCGACGCTTACTGCATTATGCTGCTGATCGACGAGCGTCCGGAAGAAGTTACCGACATGGAACGCCAAGTGAAGGGACCGAACTGTGAAGTGATCAGTTCGACCTTCGACGAGCCGCCATCCCGTCACGTTCAAGTCGCCGAAATGGTGATTGAAAAGGCGAAACGGATGGTCGAGTTTGGCACCGATGTGGTGATCTTCCTCGACTCGATCACGCGCCTGGCACGTGCTTGGAACAGCGAATGCCCACCTTCCGGCAAGCTGCTATCCGGTGGTCTGGACGCTAACGCGCTGCAGCGACCGAAGCGATTCCTCGGTTCGGCTCGTAAAGTCGAAGAAGGGGGCTCACTAACGATCATCGCGACGGCGTTGGTCGACACCGGCAGCCGTATGGACGACGTCATCTTTGAAGAATTCAAAGGGACAGGGAACCAGGAAATCGTACTCGACCGCCGTATGGTCGATCGACGAATCTGGCCTGCCATCGACATCAATGCCAGCGGTACGCGTCGCGAAGAAATGCTGATGGATCCGGAAGAGTATCGCCGCGTGTGCATCTTGCGTCGCGTGATAAATGAAATGAACGCTCCGGACGCGATGGAATTCCTGCTCGGTCACATGAGCAAGAACAAAACCAACGCCGAATTCCTGATGAGCATGAATGTGCAGTAGCTCGCGCACGATGCATGCTTATTTCTGACAATGGCGGCTTCCTCTCTTATTGGTAGCGAGAGGGAGTTGGGGGGATAGTTTTCAGTGTTCAGTGTTCAGTTCTCAGTGGCGAGAAGACGGTAAGCTTCTCGCCTCAAGATGACTTCACTGGTCGAAGAGTTCTTTCTTCCTCTTGCTGAAAACTGAACACTGTAAACTGAACACCAATCCAAATCATGCCCAACATCTTTACTGGTACCGATTACCGTCCCACTGGCGTCCGTGTCGCGATTGTCGTTTCGACTTACAATCATTCGATTACGGACAAACTGCTCACCGGCTCGTTGCAAACGCTCGAGAGCCGCGGTATTTCCGATGCCGACATCGACGTTGCCAAAGTGCCTGGGGCGTGGGAGATCCCGCTCGCTGCCGCCGCTTTGGCTCGTAGCGGAAAGTATGCCGCGGTGATTTGTCTGGGATGCGTGATTCGTGGTGAAACGACCCACGACGTCCACATTAACACCCAAGTCAGCCAAACACTTGGCAACCTGGCTTTGGAGTGCCAGATTCCTGTCGCTTTCGGGGTGCTGACATGCAACACCGTCGAGCAAGCGATCAGTCGATCTGGCGGTGCTGTCGGTAATAAAGGTGTCGAGGCAGCCGAAGCAGCCCTGGAAATGATGGGACTTCTGCGAAATCTGCCCGACGCGAAACCATGAGCTTCGCTTGCTCGCTATAATTCAACAGATCTGGTCGACACCGCTCTGATGCACGTTTTTCAGTCGGCCGGATGATATTCGAGACGAGGCATTCTTCAGGTTCCCATGGCAAGACGCAGTCGAGCGCGCGAAGTAGTTCTGCAAATCCTTTACCAAGAGGATCTTAACCCCGATGCGGACCCCCGCTTGGCGGATCAGTTTCTGCGTGCGCGATTGAAGTACGACGACAATTTGATCGACTTTGGCCGCTACTTGTTGGTCGGAACCCGCGAGCATCGCGGTAAGATCGATATGCAGTTAGAGCGTTTCGCCGACAACTGGAGCCTTCGCCGAATGGCAGCAACAGATCGTAACCTGCTGCGGCTAGGGGCTTTCGAGATTATCTACTCCGATACGCCGGCCCGTGTTGCGATCAACGAAGCGGTCGAACTGGCCAAACGTTTCGGCGGCAAGCACAGCCCGCAGTTCGTCAACGGTCTTCTCGATCGCATTCTCAAAAGCATTCAGGCCGAAGGCAACACCCCGTCCTAGGGTGTGCCGTCTGGGCCACGGAAGACATTCTCAGCCGATTCGGCTACATTGGTGATCGACCAATGGTACTATCACCCCACCCAAGGGATGAGGATTGAATCGTAGCGATGGGTATTTTCGGATTCGGTAAGAAAAAAGAAGACGCGGAAGCCACCTCACAGGAAGCGACCGAAGCCAGCGAGCCTGGATTTTTCGGTCGTCTGGGCCAAGGGCTCGAGAAGACTCGTCGGCTGCTCAATACCGATATCCGCGATCTCTTCAAAGCCGAAGGTCGTTTGGTTGACGAAGAACTGCTCGACGAAATCTTCGCCGTGCTGATCCGTACCGATATGGGGGCTGCCCCGGCCAATCAAATTAAGGACCGAATCGCTCGCGATTTCCGCGGCCGCGTTGTCCATACCGAGGAAATCCTGAAGAACATTCAGGAAGAACTCGCGAGCCTGATGCAGCAGGATAAAGAACCAATTCGGATGGCTGCCGAAGGCCCAACAGTTATTTTGGTAGTCGGCGTCAACGGGGCCGGTAAGACCACTTCGATTGCCAAGCTGACGCGTTGGTTTATTGATCAGGGCAACTCGGTTGTGCTAGGTGCCGGCGACACTTTCCGAGCCGCAGCGACCGAGCAGCTTTCGATTTGGGCCGAACGTCTCGGGGCGACGATCGTTAAAGGAGAGCAGGGGAGCGACCCTGCCAGCGTCGCGTTTCGAGCCGTCGACGAAGGAATTAATTCCGGTGCGGACGTCGTGATCATCGATACGGCCGGTCGTCTGCAAACGCAGAAGAACCTGATGACCGAACTGGAAAAAATGCGGCGGGTGATCGGCAAGAAGATCGAAGCAGCCCCGCACGAAGTCTTCCTCGTGCTCGATGCGACGGCAGGACAGAACGGTATCAGCCAGGCCAAGGGGTTCTCGGAAGCGGCTCAGTGTACCGGAATCGTGCTTACCAAGCTTGATGGTACCGCCAAGGGTGGTGTCGTTGTGCCGATTCGCAAAGAGTTCCAGTTGCCCGTCAAGTTCATCGGCGTCGGCGAGAAGCCGGAAGATCTGACGCGGTTCGATCCAGAAACTTTCTGTAACGCCCTCTTTGCTAGCAAATAACGTCTGCGGTGTGAGCGTAGACGCATTGTTCTCCCTAATTTGATCGTGGTACCGGTTCTGCGGGATTTTCGTTTAATTCCTGCTTGAGGGCGCGCCGATGCTTAGTGTGCGGCATGTCTCCGTGTCCGTGGGAAGCGTGGGTGATTGGCCGCGACTTCCAGTGAACAACTACTGAGTATTAGGGGGATCATCGATGTTTCGACGCATCGTGTTTGGTCTGATCATTGCCGCTTCGATGTCGGTTTCATTCTCCAGCGCCGAAGCTGGTGATCAAGCTTTCAGCCGCGTATGGGGCGGAACCTACGGCAGCTACGACTGGGAACGGTTCTACCACTATCCCTACGTTTATTACCCCCAGAACTTCCAGGGGGCGGAATACTATCGCAGCCGCGAAAGCTTGTACTATCGCTATCCGACCGAAATGCGAATTCCGGTTTACAACGAACAGTGGCAAAACCCGTATCCAAACGGTCGGCTTTATCACTCCGGGCACCACTTCCTGCTCGACGTGTTTTAGATCGCTCGTTTGAAGTTTTCTGAGTTCCCAAAGCGGACTCGCAGTCTCTGTGACGAAAACTTCAAGCGACAAAATCGCTCACGACTAAAAGCGAGAGTCTGCCCGCACAGGCTCTCGCTTTTTGCTGCGCCATCAGGCAGCTTGGTTAAGCCGACTGCTTTTCGGTAGTCTGATATAAGTGGACGTCGCGTTGCGGAAACGGAATGTTGAATCCTCGTTCGTCCATGCCCAGCTTGATGGCTTCGATCGTATCGCAGCGTGTGGCCCACCAGTCTGGTGTCATGACCCAGCCGCGAACTTTAAAGATGATCGCACTGTCGCCCAGCTCAAAGACACGCACTTCCACGGCGGGGTCTTTCAAGATGCGATCGTCTGCTTCTAGCGTTTCGATCAAAAACTGCTTCACCGCACGAATATCGTCGCCATAGCCACAGCCAATTTCTAGGTCGACCATCCGCGTGGCATGTCCCGTGAAGTTTGTAATGATGTCTCCAGTGATCTCGCCATTGGGAATGATCACGCGTTTGTTGTCGATCGTCCGCATGACCGTATGGAAGATGTGTACCTCCTGCACAATCCCAGTCGCTCCGCCCACTTCCACGAAGTCGCCGACGCCGAACGGGCGAAACAAGATCAGCATGATTCCCGAGGCAAAGTTGGACAGCGAGCTTTGCAGCGCCAAGCCGATCGCCAAGCCAGCCGCACCGACGACGGCCGCCAGCGACGTAGTGTTGATGCCAAGTTGGTTCAGCGCCGCAATCACCACCAGGCCAACGACCAGGGCATAGGCAATGTTTGATAGGAAGCCGGATAGCGTGTTGTCGATACGACTTCGCTGAAGGGCTCGATTGAAGAGACTGCGGAAAACGCGAGCCGCGACCCAGCCAAGAAATAGAACGGCAATCGCGGCAATAACATTGGTGATCCAAATGGGACCTTGTTCGATGAGGAACTTGGAGGCCTCGTTGTAGAACTCGGATAAACGAGTGATCGCATCTTGCGGGGCTTCATCGTCTGGGGCGGCTTGGGCAAAGAGGAGCATCGCTGGTTTCTCCACAGTAAGAAGTTTGTAGATCGAAGGAATTGACCACGATTATCAGCAACCGTCGTGCCTGGCCAAGAGCAATCACCCGACGAAAAAAGGCCGCCTTCCCGAAGGAAAGCGGCCTTTCGTGTTATCGTTTGACGAAGAAGGCGAAGCTTACTTCGCGTTTTTCGTGACACCATCCCATTCATCCGTGCGGAACGGAGTGGCTGGCAGGCCTTGTTGGTTCTGCAGGTTCGCTACCGGGTTGTCGCCCCAGGCATAACGTACCGCAACAGGCTCTTTTACTTCTGGGCTCGAGACACGAACCTGATTGCCGCCGACGATCGAAGCCTTCGCGTGCACGAACTTCTTGTCTTCTCCGGCGATGGTGAAGCCTTGCAGAGCTTTCGTGTCGAACGAGTCGAGTTGGCTGCCGAACGTATCGAATTCCAAGGCAATCGCGTCCTTGTCGACTTTCATCGATTTGTAACGCGGGCTCTGAGCGACAATGTCGTAGCCATACTCGTTCGCCAACGCCAGGCGAGCCAGTCGTTTGGCGACGTCTTGCTTGTTCTTGGGGTGAATGTCTTCCGCTTCGCCTAAGTCGATGATTACGGCCTGGCCGGTGTTGGGAAGCTTGTCGAGCGTCATCGTTTGTGCTTCACGCAGTTCGGCCCAAGCACTGTCGCCAGGCTGGTCGCGTTCTTGCAGGAAGTCCGCTAGTTGAACCCAGTAGAACGGGATGTCTCCCTGGCCCCATTTGTCACGCCAATTCTGAATCATCAGCGGGAACAAGTCGCGGTATTGATAGGCGCGACCGGCGTTCGATTCACCCTGGTACCAAATGATGCCGCGAACGCTGTAACCGATGATGGGATTCAGCACGCCGTTGTACAAGTTGGCTGGACGATGCTGGCCGGTCAAAGGATTACGCGGAGCACGTGGCTGTCCGCCAGGTTGAGGCTTGCCGTCTGCTTTGGCTTTAGCCGCTTTTTCTTTCCATGCGGCCAGGTTTTCTTTGTATTGAGCAACTGCTTTTTCATGATCGTAGGTTGCTTCGGTCTTTTCCCAGCGAGCCAAAAGTTCGTCGAACTTACCGCTGCTTTTCAACAAGTCGCGTTCGACCCAAGCTTCTGCCGAAGAACCACCCCAGGCATTGTCAATCAGGCCAACGGGCACGTTCAACGTTTGATGCAATTGACGACCGAAGAAGTAACCGACCGCGGAGAAACCGCCGACGCTATCTGGCGTGCACAGGTGCCATTCCCCTTTGAAGTCGTCTTGCGGCTCTTGAACGCCAACTTGAGGAACGGTGATCAGGCGAATCTGTGGGAAGTTGGCGGTCAATTTTTCCAAGTCAGGATCGTTGGCGGCATCGACTGGCCACTGCATGTTCGATTGGCCGCTGCAAACCCAAACTTCACCAACGAGAACGTCTTTGATGATCTTTTCCGAGTCGCCGCTTCGCACGGTCACTTGATGAGGACCACCGGCAGGCAGCGGTTTGAGTTCTGCTTTCCACTTGCCGTTGTCGTTGGCAGTGACAGTTGTCTTTTGATCGCCCAGTCCGACGGTAACTTCCGATCCTTTGTCTGCGCTACCCCAAATGAAGATGGGCATGTCGCGTTGCAGAACCATGTGATCGGTAAAGAGAGCCGGTAATTTGACTTCGGCTTGAAGCGAACCGACCATCGCCACGGTCAGCAAAGTGGCCAGCATGCCACTGTTAATCCATCGTGAATTCATGAAGTGTCTCCAGGGAGGTGTTGGAATAGGAACTCCGGCAAGACCGCTCACTATAGCATAGCGATACACGAGAAACAGCCAGTTGTTTTGCCTTGCGTAGTTTCATAGGTTTCGGGTGTTCTTCCTTCGAAAACTGAGTGCTACCGACCAGCGAGGACTCTCACGTGGATGATAATGCGCAGGATCAAGAATATTACTTGATGTGGAAGACCAGGGGCCCGATCAAGCGATTGATCTCGCCGCTGGAAGGTCTCATCTCCGATGCCGCTTGGGGCGGATTGCTGCTGATGATCTGCACCGCAATTGCGTTGTATCTGGCCAACAGTTCCTGGGCCCATGCATATCACGAAATCCTCAACGCGCCTGTCGATGTTGGACTGGGGAACTCGCACTTGATTCTCGATGTGCATCATTTCATCAACGATGCCCTGATGGCGATCTTCTTTTTCGTAGTCGGGCTCGAGATTAAACGTGAAGTGCTCGTCGGTGAGTTGTCGCATGTGCGTGAAGCAACGCTTCCTGCAGTGGCTGCATTAGGCGGCATGGTGGTGCCAGCCGGATTGTTTCTGGCATTGAACTGGGACGCCGAAGGTCGCGAAGGGTGGGGCATTCCGATGGCCACCGACATTGCTTTCAGCTTGGGAATTCTCTCCCTGCTTGGAAAGCGTGTGCCATTATCGGCGAAAGTCTTCCTAACGGCGTTTGCGATTGTCGACGACATCGGCGCATCGCTGGTCATTGCGTTCTTCTATACCGAATCGATCTCGTGGACGATGTTGGGGGCGGCTGGCGTTTTCTTTGCATTGCTGGCCCTTTGCAACTTTTCCGGCATTCGTCGATCGTCGCCGTACGTATTCCTGTCGATCTTTTTATGGTTTTGTTTTTTAAAGTCAGGCGTCCATCCCACCATCGCAGGCATTCTTGCCGCGCTGACTATTCCCGCGAAGCCTCGACTCGGTTCAGACGAGTTCCTCATGTCGACGCGGATGCTGCTCGATCGGATTGAAAAAAAGCAAGACGAAGAAGCGAACGTGTTGAAAAACAAAGAGAATCATTCGCTCATCACCGATGTCGAAATGGCCAGCCGGTTAACTCAGACGCCGATCAAACGCTTCGAGAACGCGCTGCATCATTGGATTACGTTCTTTATTATGCCGGTCTTTGCGTTGGCGAATGCTGGAATCACGCTCGATGGCGATGTCTTCTCGAAGCTGGGGCATCATGTGACCATTGGCGTGATGCTGGGGCTGCTGGTTGGGAAGCAACTTGGCGTGACCCTGTTTGCGTGGTGCGCGGTAAAGCTTGGTTGGGCCAAACTACCACGCAATGTCTCGTGGGGCATGCTTTACGGATTGGCATGGCTCGGAGGGATTGGATTTACGATGTCGCTATTCATTACGAACTTGGCTTACGGACGCGATTCGGTCAGTCGCGACGACGCCAAGTTGGGCATTCTGGTTGCCTCGGCCGTCGCAGGCATCGGTGGATGCATCGTCGTTTCGCTTTTCCTGCCCAAGAAAGTGGAGGAGGAAAGCGAAATCGTCACGGAATAAGGGGGATTTGGGGCATGTATCATGGCATCCAAGGGATGGACATTGCACAGAAACTCAACTATTCTGAATTCCGTTAGCACCCTATTCTCTCGAACATTTCCCTACCCAGCATCGGAAGGATTGCTCCCTCATGAGTCGACATTGGATCGCGTTTCCCTGCCTGACACTTATTCTTTGTGCTTCCTGCTTTGTTCAAGCCGCTGACGACGAGAAATTCGTTCCGTTGTTCAACGGCGAGAATCTCGACGGTTGGGTTCAGAACGGTGGTAAAGCAGAATACACCGTGGAAGATGGTGTGATCGTCGGTACTTCGGTTCCCAAGACACCGAACAGCTTCCTTTGCACTGAAAAGAAATATGGCGACTTCATTCTGGAAGTGGAGTACATGGTCGACCCACTGCTGAACTCGGGCATCCAGATCCGCAGCAACGTTTACGACGAACCAAAGACTTACAAAACCGATGCCGGTAAGGAAGTCAAAGTTGGTGCCGGTCGCGTGCATGGTTACCAAGTCGAAATCGATCCTTCCGCTCGTGCTTGGAGCGGTGGTATCTACGACGAAGGCCGTCGTGGCTGGTTGTTCAACTTGAAGGACAAACCAGAAGCTCAGAAGGCCTTTAAGCAAAACGAGTGGAACAAGTACCGCATCGAATGCCGTGGCGATTCGATCAAGACTTGGATCAATGGCGTGCCTGCGGCTGACCTGAAAGACGACATGACTTCGGAAGGCTTCATTGCGTTGCAAGTCCATGGTGTCGGTGGTGACGAAAAGAAAGTCGGCAAGCAAATCAAATGGCGTAACGTGAAGATTATCGAACTGGAAGACTAAGCTTTTCCCTTTCACGTTCTGCAGAAACATCGAAGCCAGGCCGCAACTTGAGTTGTGGCCTGGCTTTTTTTATGGTTCGCATTCAATTGGACTCGCTGAAAACGTTAAGATGCGAAAACATTTGTCCCGTTCGTCGACTGTTTACGCCTAAGAGAACAGCGACGATGGTCATTCCACGTTAGTGCCAAAGAAACATCGCCGCATGTTCCTGACTGAACCGAATCAAACACCGTACGACCTTCACTTCTCGCTGTTCAATATTCCTGTTCGGGTCCATCCAATGTTTTGGGTGGTCTCGTTGTTGATGGGATTTGATCCTGACGATCCTCAAAGCGTTTTATTGTGGATCGGGGCCGTGTTTCTATCGATTCTTGTTCACGAGATGGGGCATGCGTTGGTCATCCAGTGGTACGGGTGGTCACCCAGCGTGGTGCTGTATTCGTTTGGTGGCTTAGCCATTCATAACCCTTACATGCAGTCGAATTACGGCCGAGGAAGGGCCCAGCGAGGTAAATGGACGCAAATCATCATCAGCCTGGCAGGACCGGGAGCAGGTTTTCTGTTGGCAGCGATCGTTATCGCCGCCGCATGGGGCACGCAAGTTGCTTCGTTTCACATCCTGAGCTTAGGCGATACGAACATTCCTTTCGGCTACATGATGGTACGTGGCGCAAATGCGTCCAACGATTACATCCTGATGCTGATCGGTTACCTCGTTTACATCAATGTTTACTGGGGTTTGGTCAATTTACTGCCAATCTGGCCGCTCGATGGCGGCAAGATCTCGCGCGAGCTGTTTCAAATGGCCGACGGAGGCATGGCAATTCGCAACTCACTGATTCTCTCGATCGTTTGCGCGATCGGGATGGCATATTTTGGCTTTCGGAATGAGCGACCGTTTATCGCAATGTTCTTTGCGTTCATGGCCATTCAAAACTATCAAGACCTTAACGGATCGAATCGTTACGGAGGCAACCCTTGGTAACTGAACAACAAAGCGAATCAGAGCGGCATCGTTTGATCGTGTTAGGTGCAAGTAACGTTGCGAAGAGCTTGGAAGTATTGCTTAACGTAGCACCGCAAATGATCCCGCAGCCGTTGGAAGTTTACGCTGCGATCGGCCGAGGTCGTTCTTACGGCACACAATCGAAGTTTCTTTTTCGAAGACTTCCAGGAATTTTGGAAAGTGAACTTTGGCCCACTTTGGAAAACGGGGTAAGTTCTGCAAAGACAAGTTGCGTGATCACCGACATCGGTAACGACCTACTCTACAGTCGTACTGTTGATCAAATAATTGATTGGCTGCAGCAGTGCATCGATCGTTTACGGCTAACCGAAGGACCCATCGCGATCACGGGAATTCCACTGTCGTGTGTTCGCAATTTAGCACGCTACAAGTTCCTGGCGTTTCGCTCGATGATGTTCCCGCACTCACGTTTGCAACTGGAAACAGTACAGCAGCGCGCCGAAGAATTAGACACGCGTGTGCAAGAGTTCGCGAAGGATGACGACATCACGTTTATCCCGCAAAAACCCGAGTGGTATGGCTTTGATCCCATTCATTGGACGCAAGCAAAACGGCCTGAAGTTTGGCACACTATTCTTAGTTCGCTTGGTCATTCGTCGTTCGATTACTCGCGCGTTTCGTCGACCTTCTTTCACTCGATGCGACATTGGACAACGCGTCCACATCATCGCACGTTGTTTGGTTATTCGCAGTCGAAAGCGCAGCCATCGATTCAGCGCGGTGAACACTTAACGGTTGCGTTGTACTAACGCGTTCTTTGTTGCGCAAGCGCGCGCGTTGATTGTTGCAAACGTTCAGCGCGCCTCTTTCTGAATTGCGCGACCCCGATTTTTTCTCAAAGAAGTTCACAGTTGTGCATGGTGACATGTGGAAAACGTGTTGCAAAAAAAACGAATATACGTACAACTTACCTCAGCTTCTTTTGTGAATGGCCTTAGTTAAGGCACCGGGCTGCATAGGAAGCTGCACTGCCCATCGGGCGCCCGGCTAGATTTTTGTGTTTGTCGCAACGCAACGAAGTGACGAAAGAGATCGATCGGTTCGACTCTTGTTGATCACTCATCGCAACGCGACGTGATCTTACGGAGGACGTTTAAGTGGCCACAAAGAAGAAAACCGTGAAGAAGGCGGCACCCAAGAAGGCAGCAACCAAGAAGAAGGCTGCTACCAAAAAGGCCGCCCCAAAGAAGGCTGCCAAGAAGACCGTGAAGAAGAAGACCGTCAAGAAGGCTGCTCCTAAGAAAGCTGCCAAGAAGACCGTCAAGAAGAAGACCGTTAAGAAGGCTGCCCCAAAGAAGGCCGCTAAGAAGACGGTAAAGAAGAAGACCGTCAAGAAGGCCGCTCCTAAGAAGGCTGCCAAGAAGACGACCGTCAAGAAGACTGTCAAAAAGAAGACCGCCAAGAAGAAGGCCTAAGGCCGGCTTGGTCGAAAAGACGCGTCCTAAGGGATAGACGTCTTTTCCCTCAGCAAGATCACAACGAGACAGAGCCGTTTTTTCCGCTGGAAGAAACGGCTCTAACCATTTCTTGTGATGCGATAGCTCTCATGGAACCGCTCTAAACAAGCATGAAGAAAGCCGGGACGATGGGTCGCCCCGGCTTCTTTCTTATTTGTTTCTAAGCTGCTCGCCAATCAGGACTTACAGCACCGTCAGCGAAGGCATCGGCGGCTTCTCGGCAGCCGAATCGGCCAACTGCTTCACCACGTTATAAGCGATCTTCTCGAACCGTGGCGCGGTCACTTCATTCTGTAGGACTTCACTGGTCTTTCCAGCGTCTCCCTGTTCACGAATCGAGATCGTGATCGGCACATCGCCTAGGAACGGCACGTCCAGTTCTTTGGCTTTCTCTTGGGCACCACCGCGACCGAAGATGTCCCATTCTTTGCCGGTGTCAGGACAAACGAAGCCGCTCATGTTCTCGACCATACCGAGCACAGGGATCTTCACTTTGCGGAACATGGCCACTGCTTTTATCGCATCCAGCAGAGCCACTTGCTGCGGCGTGCAGACGACCACGCTTCCTGTTAGCGGAAGCAGTTGGCTGAGCGTCAACGCAATGTCGCCAGTGCCAGGCGGCATGTCGATGATCAAGTAATCGAGCGGTCCCCAATCGGTATCGCGAAGGAACTGCGTCACCGCACCATGCAGCATGGGGCCACGCCAGATGACCGCTTCGTTAGGTTCGACAATCAAACCCATGGAAATGACCTTCATGCCATCCACCTCTTTCGGTTGAATGCGCTTTTCGATCACTTCCGGCCGACCACTGACACCCAGCAGATGCGGAATGCTCGGGCCATAGATGTCGGCATCCATCAAGCCAACTTTCGCACCAGACTTGCTTAAAGCGTATGCCAGGCAGGACGCTACGGTGCTTTTACCGACGCCTCCTTTACCGGAACCGACGGCAATCACGCTTCTTGCCGGTAAACCAATCTGTCCGATCGGTTCAATCTTGCGCTGATGCTCACGCAGTTCGATGTTGATCTCGGTTAGCTCTGGAATGGCTTGCTGAACTTGCCGCTTGGCAAGCTCTTTCGTTTCTTCCCACAGCGGCGCACTGTGTGTGGTCAATTCCAGGATGAAGGATACCTTCGTTCCGTTCACATCGACCTCTTTTACTTGATCGGTCGTGGTGATCGAACGCCCACTGAGGGGGTCTTTGATACTTTCAAGGGCTTTGATGACTTGTTGGGCATCAGCCATGGAGAACTCTCCTTCAAGCGGAAGCATAAATGCAAAACACGCACAGGTCGCGAGTTTGCTTTTAGATGCAGTATTGGATTGTTGGGGCTCAGGTTACCACGGAAGCCAGTCCAAAGGGCCATCGGCATGAACTGGCGGGTCGTCTGGCTCGGGTAAGCGGGAAACGAAACGATCGATTGCGCGGCTGATCTGGGGGAGCGATTGCGTTCCTACAAGAACTAAACCGCTACCCATTTCCCAGCATGCTTTTTGCCATGCGTCCATCTGTTCGTCGAGAAGCAGCATCACACAGCAAGCCGGCCATTGTTCGCGAACATTGGCCACATGCCGCAGCCGAGCCGCAACTTGGGGAGCCGCCATGGAACCTCTCAATGCGACCATAAGCAATCGCTGACTATCTTCCGAAAGCAGCTTGACGACTTCTGATGCGACACGCACCTCGATAAAACCAATCGAAGAGGTCGGTATCAGCCCCCGTAGGCGGGGAGCCCAGCACGGCTGCGGTTCATACAGCACACACCGCGTCGATAGATCCATGGCAACCTCTATTCATCGTAAAAAGCGACCTCGGAAGTGACAACCACGCCGAGCCACGTGCCATCACTCATTCGAGCCCCCATTGTTCGATTCGGCGGTGCAGTCGGGCTCGGGAAATGCTCAGCATATTGGCCGCTTGGGTCTTATTACCCTTGGCGGCTTTCAGCGTCCGCTGCAAGATCTCGCGCTCGTATGCTTCCAGGGCAGCGTCAAGATCGATCGATTCCGGCGGTTTCGCTTCAATCTTTTTGGTGGGCGATTGAGATACGGCAGCAGGGAAGTCGGTCACTTCCAGCGTAAACCCAGTCGCCGATTGATGTGCGGTGGTGAGCAGTTCGTTCAACTGATCGATATTTCCTGGCCACTCTTGCTGCTGCAATCGATCAATGGCTTCCGCTGAAATCGATTGCAATTGCCGATCCGAAGGAATGTTCAACTCTTCGACAACCGCTTGAGCCAGGTAAGGGATGTCTTCCGGACGATCGCAAAGGGGGGGCAAATCGATTTCTAACGTCGAGATCCGAAATGCAAGGTCTTCACGAAATTGCCCACGTCGCGCAAGTTCTAAAAGCGATTCGTCAGACGTCGACAAGATTCGCAAATCGACATCGACCAGATCGAGCAAATGCAGCAGTTCCGATTGGGCCCCCAAGTCAAGCTTGTGAGCGTCGAGCAAAATGAGTGAGGCATGGTTGGCTTCGTCATCATCCTGACAACGTCTGGCGAAGGCACGAATGGTGGTTTGCATGATCTCGGCGTCCATCAGTTCGCACTGGATAGTGATCACTGGACCTGCTTGTCCGTGGTTCGAGGCATAACAAATGGTCCGCGCGACTTGTTCGCGTCCCGTTCCTTGTTCGCCGATCACTAAAACCGGGACACGTGACTGCGAAGCTAAGTCGACCAGTCGTCGCACGCGAATCATGGCCGTACTGATACCAACCAGGTGACTCACTGCGTAACGTCCACGGTACTCGTGCCGCAGCGACTGAAGCGTCGCGTGAATCTCTTCCTGCGGCTGTAGCGGCCCGGTATGTGGAAACTTGTCAGGCGGGGCAAGCATGACGACCACGTTTCGCACCAGCGTGATCGATTCACTATCAGGCGAATCGTTGATCGGGTAAAAAACGGCCTGCCATGTCGAAGGAGAATCGTCCGAGTTGGCGACAAGCGTTACTTCTCGCGTGGCGACTTCGCCGAGCCACACGTTCGAAGCAGGGCAGAGGTCCGACACCAATTGCAATGCCTTGGGCAGTTGACCGAGGCCATGGTACTTGGCTGATTGTTCTAAGAGTTCTTCCTTCGCGACGCCCAAAGCTTTTTCGGCGGCGGAATTGACGTAACGAACCGAATTTCCTTCGCCAAATAACATCACCGGCCATGCCGACAAGTCGAAGGCTTGAATAAGAAATGTCGTCGGTTTGCGAGGTGGTGAAGGCACTGAAAGCTACCGATTGACCCTGGCGTGGATTCCCTGCGATGTTTTTGCCAAACTTCGTATTATAAACCAAGCGATCTCGTTTGATGGGATGCTTGTTAGAAATCGTGCCAGCGCGAACAATAGAGTGTTCGTCGTTTTCAGGGAACTTGGACTCACACGCCCTGAAAACAAGATTCCGCAATCGAATTCCGAAGGATTTCCCAATGCCAATGGATGTGGTGGAACTGACACAACGCCTTGTTAAAGTTCCCAGCGTCAATCCGATGGGCCATAAAGTCGATCAGCCCGAGATCCAGCTCGAACACCGCCTTGGCGATCTGTTGCAGCAGATCTTCGGCGAGATCGGTGTTGAGCATGAACGGATCGAAGTCGCTCCGCAGCGAGACAACGTGATCGCATGCCTGCCGGGAAGTTCCGACAAAATCATCGTGCTCGAAGCACATCAAGACACCGTTCCGGTCGAAGGGATGACGATCGATCCCTTTGGCGGCAAACGAGTCGAGAATCGGATTTACGGTCGTGGTTCGTGCGATGTGAAAGGAGGCATGGCAATGTGTCTGGCTGTCCTTTCGCGTCTGAAAGAGAACCCCAGCGAAAACCTGCCGACCGTACTAGTCGCCTGCACGGTGAACGAAGAGTGCGGCTTCACTGGGGCACGTCACCTGGCAAGTACCTGGAAAGATGGCAAGTCGAAGCTGATTTCTCGCAAGCCTGACGCCGTGTTCGTCGCAGAGCCGACATTGATGAATGTTGTCGTCTCGCACAAAGGCGTCATTCGTTGGCGCTGCCATACCCACGGACAAGCGGCCCACAGCAGCAAGCCTTCGGTCGGCGATAATGCGATTTATCGCATGGCGAATGTTTTGAACGCCATTCGCGAGTACGAACAAACAGTTCTCGCCAAAGCGCCTGAACAAGGTAAGCTTGGCCCGCCGACCATCAGTGTTGGAACCATCGAAGGGGGCGTCAGCGTCAATACGGTCCCAGATCGTTGCACGATCGAGATCGATCGGCGAGTTCTTCCTGGCGAGTCTCAAGAAGCCGTTCGCCAAGAGGTAATCGACTTCATCGCCTCGAAGATCGATGAGCCATCCAAAGTTAAGCATGACCCGCCGTACATGAGTTCCCCTGGCTTGCCATTGGATCAAGCCAACAGTGCTTTGGCAGAAAGAATTGCCCACGTCGCGAAAGAATTCGGCGTGACAAGCGAGCCGATGCAGGTCGCCTACGGGACCGATTCGCCAGCGTTCTTTGCCATTGGCGTGCCATCGGTCGTCTTTGGGCCAGGATCATTGGCTCAGGCTCATACCAAAGACGAGTTCATCGAAGTCGAGCAGCTCTATACTGCCACCGACGTCCTGGAAGCTGTTTGCCGCAGCTATTCGTAACGAAAGTATCGATGCGGGTGCCATGCTCACGTCTGCGTGGGCATGCCGCGAGAAGTGGGCAGGCCTGGGGAAATGGAACCCCAGGCGAATTGTATCCCAATCGCAATGAACGTCTAAGCCACTGCTTCCGGAACAGGAACGTAGTGCTTGTTGATCAAGTCGTTTTGCAGCCACAACAATTTGTTGAAGGCGCGAAGTGTTTTAACTTCGGTATCTCGATCGAGCCCCAGCCCGGTGATCGTTGCGATTAATGCGTCGGCGACAAAGCCCATCAACGCGTTCATTTGAACCAGCGGTACATCCAACTGCTTGCTGCCGGCAGCAGGGGTATGGATCTTGCCGACCATGTCTAAATAGGTCAGCATCTTCTCGTCGTAAGGCTTCGTGACGAGCGTTTCGAGATAGCGGGCCAGGTGTTGTTTGCGGAATTTGATCTGCTCGTGATCGACCGCAAGCTCCTCGACCGAAGTCGGTATGTCCCCTTCGTAACCATGTTGGCGAGGGACGAAGTGCCGCCAGGTCGCGTCGTATCCATGCAGCTTGTCGTAAACGGCGTCGACCAGAGAGGGGACCAGCGGAGCCAACGCCCCGGCCGAACCATGGATCGCGGCAATATCATCTTCCCCGAATCCAACGAACTCGAGTAAATAGCCGAATCGGTACGCCAAATCTGTTTCTAGCCGAGATTCATCGATCTGTTTCATTGAATTACCCAATCGAGTCGAAGGCTAACTTAGACTACACTGCAATAGTGAGCAGACAAAAAAGACGTTAATGTCCTGTTTGCTTCTGAAGTGTAAGTCATGAATAATTGGATGTCAATGTCCAGTTTTCCCGAGGGTGGGACCGAGAATGTTTTCGCAAACCGTTGAATATGCGCTGCGTGCTGTTTGTCATCTTGCGTATACCGCGCCAGAAAGTTCGACAACCGAGCAGATCGCCAACAGCACCAAAGTGCCGATCGCCTATCTATCGAAGGTGCTGCAAGGGTTGGCACGTTCCGGCGTCGTCCGTTCGCAGCGGGGTGTTGGAGGGGGGATCTCGCTGGTCAAAACACCGGAAGAGTTAACCATTCTCGAAGTTGTCAACGCGGTCGATCCAATCGTGCGAATCACGACGTGTCCGCTTGGTTTGGAAGCCCACGGAAAGAACCTGTGCCCGCTGCATCGCCGCTTAGATAACGCAATGGCCAGCGTGGAAGAAGCATTCCAAAACACGACCCTGGCCGAGGTTATCGCCGAGCCAACGACAAGCATCCCGCTGTGCGAGTTTCCTGGGGCACGACCGTCGAATAAGAAATGAATGTTGCGGTCGGCGCAGCAAAAAGGCCTGTCGTTGTTCTCCACGACAGGCCTTTTTGAATGAACTACTTCTTCTTCTGAGACGACTGTCGCTGAGCAGCTTCGTCCGCTTCCACAGCTTCGTCGTGGGCTTTCATTTCTGCTTTTTGTTCTTCGGTCAACTCCGTGACGATTTCCGTCGGGACGTTGGAACCGCATCCAACGGTCAAGCCAAAGCAAAGCAGCAGAACAGCAATCTTCAAGAACTTCATGAGATCAAATCAATCTTCGTGGTGGGGATTATTTCGGAAGGCTCCTTGCGAGCCAACCCGCTCGCAAGGAATTCATTTAATTCATTAACCAACTAAGTGGTTAGACTTACGGCCACTCGAAAACTTCGCCATCTTTCGAGTTCGTCGCACGACGGAAGACGTTTTGATCGACGGTGAATGGTACCGAGCGGACCGAACCATCTGCCAATGCGAAGTTAGCGACGCCGGCATGAGACGAACCGAAGTAGGCGTGCCATTGACCGAATTCACCACCGTGTGACAATTCGGTCTTGTCAAAGACCCACGAACCCGAATCGTTTTTGTAAACCGAATCATTGTCGGAGATTGGCGACAGCCCGTAAGTGGTACCGTCCGAGGTGTCGTAGAACGAACCCCATCGCATCACGCATTGGTCCCAGCCAGCGTTGACGTAACGTTCGTTATCGCCACCTTCGGTACCGTGGGACTCGGGGTGAAGTGCTTTTTCGCCGAACATGATCGTATTGGACGATCCGTCGCGGATACGTTCGACAACCATTTTCAAACCAAGCTTGTTATTGACAATCACGCCCTTCTTGCCGGTGCTGGTTTCCTTGTTCGCACCGTCGTCATGCCATTCGCCAGCGTTACCAGCGTAGTCGGTACGGTAGTAACCGCTATGAGGCGTCGGAGCGCGACGCGATGGGCAGTAGTAACCAATCACAGGATTACGAGCGATCACGCTGGCCGAGTTCACGACATCGTTTTCGTCGCCCAGGTCGTACAAGTTCTGTTGTTCGATGAACGGCATCAGGTGATACGTCCAGTTCAGGTAATCGAGCTGTTGTGCAGAGCAGCAGTCGCTACCGAGTGCCGTAGCGCTGGTTAGGTCGGCACCACCAAACGGCAGATGACCGTAGGTATCTTGGAAGTTGTGACTGGCCAGGCCGATTTGCTTCAGGTTGTTCGTGCATTGCATGCGGCGAGCAGCTTCGCGTGCTTGCTGGACGGCAGGAAGGAGGAGGGCGATCAAAACGCCGATGATGGCAATCACCACCAGCAGTTCGACCAGGGTGAAGCCTGAGCGTTTCGAGGGGTGCATGTGTGGGGAGCTTAACTTGGACATGAATGATTCCTGTACAACGGCGACACCGCTGGCTTCTGGTTTTGACGTTGACGTCTTGCCCAGGGATCCAACGCCGATCAGCGGATATCGCAAGTGCAACGTGAGCAAGCCTTACCACTATCCCTTGGACCGATCCAGGGTCGAGGCCTGCGATGCACGGGAGATTAGTTTCGAAGTGTGAAGATCAAAAGAAGGTAAATCGATGGCCGTTATTAAGCCGTTTCGTTCGTTTTAAGGCGTCTTAAATTCCACTGCGTATGGGTGGTGTTAACAATGAAAATGTCTATATGGCGCAGGGGAATATCGCTTTTGCGCACTGCCAAAGTCTACGGGGAAAACCATGGGTTAATGGGGCAAGTTTCTCTTTAGTAAAGTTTGTTGCCAAGCGTGACAATCAGTTTTTGCCGTTTCGGTTAAAACTGCTGCGCATTGAGAGATGGGAAAACAAAACGAGTGACATCCTGCCGAGTTGCCTGAGTTGCTACTTTGGGGTGGGTAAATATTTCCAACAAAATTGACTGCGGGTCACCGCTTCGGTTGGGGGTTCGCGAGGAATCGGTGAAGCGTCGCTAGCAAATCGCGTGAGATTGAGTTGACTAGTTAAGCTTTGCGGCCTGACGCCTACTATTTCCGTTTTCTCCGCCAAAACGAGTCGTGCCAGCATGGAGAGTCATAGTGGGGGATGCCGAGAAAGGAGTGACAGTGGCCTCATTTCGGAGGAGAGGCTGCTCGTTTTATCTCGCGACTTCAATCAAGGATGATTTCATGGACTGCCGCTCTTGGATGGTAGCCCTGGCCGCTCTTGTGGCTCCGGCCATTTGGTCTTCCGCGGTCTTCGCCGACTGTGGATGCGCGCCCAAGAAGTGCCAATGCGTTCAGCCTTGCCCTCCGAATCCTTGCCAGCCGAGCCCTTACTATGCTCAGCCAGGCGAAGGACAGCCTCAGGCTCCAGCGCCGCCAATGGGCGATATGCCGATGGCGGACGACTTAACCCAGCCGGCCGATGACCTTCCGGCGATGCCCCTACCAGCGGCCACGTTCGCGGCTTCGACACAGTTTGCTTCCGCCTCGGAAAATATTGGTTTCCGTAACGCGACCATCGGTGACTTCTTTGGAAACACCGCACGTATCGCCGGGCCAAGCTTCTACAACACCGCGCCTCAAGATGGCTTTAACATGCCCATCGGCGGTGGTGATCGACAGTACAAGATCAGCGAAAACGTCAGCCCGATCCCTGTCGATCGTTGGTTTGTGAACTACAACCACTTCAGCCAGCCGGTTCAAAATGCGACAGGTTCAGGCCAAGATGTCGATCGCGTGACACTCGGTTTTGAAAAGACGTTCCTGGATGGTTCGTCTTCGTTTGAGTTGCGTGTGCCGATCGTAGGTGGCTTGAGTTCGAGTCAGGACATCACCGGAACCGGCGATCAAACCGATATCGAATTCGGCAACATGAATCTGGTTTTCAAGAGCATCTTGCTGCAAAACGGAAACGATTCGGCACTCACCGCCGGGGTTACCGTTAACGTGCCGACCGCTGGCGATGCTACGGTAGTCAACGGACTGACCAACACAACGATCGTCATGATCGACAATCAATCGGTTCACGTGTTGCCGTTTGTGGCTTACTACCATCAGCATTCGTCGCGAACCTGGTCGACAGTGATTGCCCAGCTCGACTTCGATGTGAACGGGACAACGTTCTACGATGAAGACGACGGCGGGCGAATCAATTTTGGTCGTTACCAAGAGCAAAACTTCTTGTACCTCGACTACTCGTTCGGTCACTGGTGCTACGTCGCTCCTTACGACAGTGGGTTTATTCGCCGCTTTGGTGTGATTGGCGAACTTCACTACTCGACCACCATCAACGACACCGACACGGCCCAAGCCGGCCCTTCGAGTGCAGACGTTGTGACGAACCCATTCAATCGCATCGACGTGCTGAACGCGACCGGCGGTATTCGCTTCCAACTCGGCGATGGCTACCTGCTGACCGCTGCGGCAGTTGCTCCGCTGAAAGATGGCGAAAACCAGCTGTTCGACAGCGAAATCGCCATTCTGCTAACCAAGCAGTTCTAAGAAATATCAGCGATCATCCACCCATCGCTGACTGGTTGGAAGATGGCTAACGGTTAGGCAGCCGTTGCCATCCCGCGATTCCTACGTGGGGATATAGGAGGCGGCTTTAAAAGATGCCTCCTCCGCCGGAATTGCCTTGTTGACCGAAGTCATCTTGCGGGGAAGGTTCTGCCGGGATGGTCTCGTCTGCATCGACAGGGGCCGAGATGCCATGCTTGGCAAGAAACGCAGCCACTTCTTTCTGGATATCTCGGCGTTGCCGCACGAAGACTCCGCTGTGGGTCGCGTCGGCGAAGATCTGGTCGCCGTCCCAGCTTTCCGGGGCAATCGCCTTCTTCAACTGCTCCGTCAACGCCTGTAGTTTTTCGATGGAAAGTGCCGCGTCTTGTGAAATGCTGTAAGTGACCACCGTTATGTCAGGCTTCGCAGCGCGTGGCACGATGGTTGTTGCCGGACTGCCGGTTTGACCGAACACCGGGGCAACTTGCCGAGCTGCTGGGGGCTGAGGACGTGGCGAGCGTACCGGAGTGGGCGGGTGCAATAACGTTGGATCGGACTTCCGAATCTGTTCGAGCATCTCGAACATCTTGTAATGAACTTGATGCGTCTGGGAGACGACCAGGCAATCGTTGTAATAGAAAGGAGAGATCGATCCCGGCCCCCCTAATTCTTCCCAAGACTCAGGCTCGACAGTTGTCGTGATCGCTTCGATCAAGTCGTCGAACTGGACTGATACTTCACGTTTGCTGTTCTGAATGCCGGTACCGCGTTGGTAACGGACCATGTCTCGAACAAGAAACAGCCGCGTATCGAGTTCGCGTTCTGCTTCTTCCGGGGTGGTGATGACGACCACTTCGCCTTCCAGCCGGATCGTCAAGTCAATCGACTCGCACATGACGTTCAGCATCTGATAGAGCGAAACGTTTTTCACGTCGACATTTACCGGCGTATCGGTCGATAGCCCGACATCTTCCAGGGCTCGATTGTCGATGAACATCGCCAGCTGGCTTTGACTCGAAAGTTTATCGATGACTCGTTCCAGTGGCGTATCGACAATCTTGGCCGTCGTAGGGATTCCCCGTAGTTTCACGGCGGTGGCGTTTTCCTTGTCGGCATAGGCTGAAATCGAGAACATCCGGCTTTCGTAGTTCTGCGTCGAAAGTTGGTGTCCCTTACGAATCGCCGTGAACAAGCCTTCCAGCTTTCGATGGATAAGGTAGGTTTGGCTGACGATCACACCTCCACGCAGTGGTACAATACTGCCAGAACCGCCTAGTTCTTCCCACGACTCTGGCTCAACGGTCGAGGTGATTGTCTCGATCAGGTGATCAAAATCTGGGTGCGAGTCGCGGAAGATATCTTCGGCCGAGTAAAACCGAATTTGCAAATTCGATTCCGCTTCTTCCGGCGTTGTAATCACTATACCGCCGGTGTCGATCATATAGGTCAGATCGAGATCCCTCAGCATTAAGATCATCAGGGTCTCGGCGGCAACGCGAGGCAACGCACACGTGACGGGAACATCGACCGAAAGTCCGACATCTTCCAGTGCCCGCTCATCGATCCGGATCGGCACCCTCGTTTGATCTGAAATAAGAAAAGCAACATCTTTCAACGGTACGTCCACCGTCTGAAGATAGGCCGACGCAGATTGCCAACGATTTTCCATCCCGAGGATTTGCTTGTACTCTGGTGCGGAAATCTTCTCTTTGATATCGATCAATGCGGCCTGAGTGGGGAGCTCTTGCTGAGGCTGCTGGTACGCAGGGCTACTAAACTGCATTTCCACCGGCTAAGAGTCGTTTTCGGCTTGAAAGCGACGCCCTCCGAACTGGGCATTGGCGGACGAAGTAGTTAACCCGCCGAGCACCAGCCACATGGCCAGCAAAAACGAAACACAACGCGTGTAAGTCAATGGAGCATGAATCATGTGAGGTTCGTCATTAAAAGAAGCCACCATGTTCGACATCGGAAGGAGCGGAGAAACCGCCTGGTCCCATGCCTCCTCGCACTTTCTCTGGGAGAGGCTCGTTAGAATCCAAATCACCAGCGTACGGTTTCGGCAAACCAATGCCAATTTCGTTTAAAAATGAGAGGATCTGACGCTGTGTTTCGCGACGGTGCCGCACCAGCAAGCCACTCTCGGTGGCGATTACGCTATGATTGGGCAATTCCCAGCTGGTCGATTCTACGGTTCTTTGCAATTGTCGGCCGATCGCTTCCAGATCTCCCTTCGAGTAGGTTTTACCGGAATCGGACGCCGGGTAAGCCTCGTAGCGAATCGAGATAGTCTCGTCCTCAAGTTGTCGAATCTGCTGTTCCAGTTGTTGGGCATCGGCCTGGCTTCGATGCAATCGAATCAGGTGCAGCAACTGGGCAACTTGTTCGTGCTCTTCACGTGTCTGTTGAACAACGATGACATCGCACGAGGGAAGTTCGGCGATCGAGCCAGGACCGCCCAGCTTTTCCCACGATTCAGGTTCGACTGTGGATGTGATCGTCTCCAAAAGGTCATCATAGTCTGGCATCCTCGGAAGCTCTGGCGTCTTCTCTGACGTATTGCCGAGCGGCGTGGGAAAGCGGTCCCATAACGTCATGGTGTGTTCTTGCAGGAATGTGCGTGTCTCAGGGTCGGTGATATTCAGTCCATGCCAGACGATATCTCGGACAGGATAAACACGAATTTCCAGCTCGCTTTCCGCTTCTTCATGCGTGGTGATAATAATCATCTCGCCTACGATGTACCACGACAGATCGTACTGCTTCGTGATGACATCCAGGGCTTCTTTCAACGATACTTTGTTCAGCGTCAGCGAAATCGGCTGGTCGACCGACATGCCGATTTCGTCGAGCGAACCGCGAGCGACATGGATCGGTACGTGCCCGACGTGGGAAAGGTACTCGACGACTTCCTGGAGTGGTGTCTCGATGAAGTCGATCGGGATTTGCGTTGACTTCAACTGGGCTTCCACTTTCTCCGCTCGATCCTCGTCAGGAAAGACCGAGCGTGAAGCGGTCGAGTACTTTTCGCCGGGCTGCTGTTTCATTTCTCGCAGTTGCGTCAGCAGGCCTTCCAACATGCGATGGATTTCATACCGCTGATTGACAAGCAGGCCATTTTGAAATCGTCGAATGGTTCCCGGGCCGCCGAGATCTTCCCAGGAAGGGGACTCGATGCAGGTGATGATCAGGTCTCGCAGCTGATCAAACCCTTCAGCGGTATCGTTGCCGGCAAGATCGTCGACCGGATAGAACTTCAGTCGCAAGCTTCGTTCGGATTCCTCTTGCGTGGTAACGACGACACCGGACGAATCGACTCGGAACGTCAGCACGACCTCCCGTAGCAGCAGCTTTAAAGCGGTTTCGGTTGTCATTTCTGGAGAATGAAACGTGATCGGCATATCGCCGCTGAGACCCACGTCGTCCAGAGCTCGCACGTCAATACGGATCGGAATCTCCGTCTGCTCCGACAGAACCGTCAGCGCATCGGTCAATGGTGCTTCAATGACGTCGATTCGAGCCTTGGTCGTCTGCAGCTTCTTTTCCCATGCGTCAATCTGCTGCAGCGTTTGCTGAGTCGTTGCGGCTGGGGCAAGTTGAATTGCCTGAATTCCCCCCTCGCTGTTTTCCTCTGCGAAACTTGGCCCAGCTACGATCATCAAGCCAAGCAAGCCCATCCATAACGAAGCACGCATGAGAAACTCCTTTCGGTGGAGTAGGGTAGGGGATCTCGATATCGTGATACCCTAGCCGAGGGGAGGATTGCGTGCAATCATTTGGTCGAATTACGAAGGGCTACTTCTCAGCGCGAATTCGCTTACCATTGCGCGTCATATCGCCAGGACGCGCCTTTCCTGTTTCCGGGACAATCACCTCGACACGGACTTTATCCCAACTGCCGTCGGTTTCCGTTTCGCGAACGTACGTCAGCCGTCGATCGCCATCCTGAAAGTGTTCGCCATAGGCAAAGTCCTCGATCGTCAACGGCTTGGCGTCTGGGAAATGCTTTGCCAACGCCGCATTGGCGATCGGCACCTGCTCGGCGATTGCTTCGTTGCCCCCGGCTCGAACTTGGTAGATTAAGTCGGTGTAGGCCTGCATCAGCTTCAAGTAACGCTGGATTGTCGCATCTCGATTGGCTTGGGAAGAGGGCCAGCCATACTCGCATGTCAGCGTGATCTTCTGCTTGCCGTCGCGGATTAAAAAACAGTCCTGACTGCCATCCCAGCGATTCCCCTGGCCGTTGAACCAAGGGGCGACGATCGATTGAACGTCCAGATCGTCGATCAGTACCTTTGTCAGCTGAGCGATCTCTTGCGGCGTAAGTTGCAGTCGAGACTCTTGTTCTCGTAAGTCTGCGGGAACGATCGCCAGGCCATCTTTCGACACACGAATCCGAATTCTCGGGTCGGATCCGCCGAACTTGACCGAGCCATAATGAACCCAAGCCAGCAGATCGTCTTGGCGCTCCGACAAAGTAAAAGGACTGATGTTAACGACAATCCTCTTTCCCGCTTTCACCTCAGGTTCTTCCCCTTGCACCGCGAGCGGCATCGCGCCGAGAACGACAAGCATCGTGAAAAGAACGCTGCACGATATCGGTTTCATCGAAGAGATCCTCAAGCAAGGGAAGGGGATAAGCTCCAGTTTCCAGCGATACATGGCCGCAAGTAAAGACGAATTGGCTCATGTTTTGGCTTTCGCTGCGGCTTGCTGACGTTTTGCTTGTCAGATTGGGCACGCCAAGCCATAATCACGATGTCCACGAAGTCGCGCTTTTTCTTACACGGAATGATATCCCGGGAAAGTAAGGCATTTAGTTTGAATATTAAGAATCTTTTTCTCGTCAGTTGGTTGGTTATCGCGTTTGTCGCGGCCCCGGCCATGGCTGCCACCGATGCGGAACTTAAGAAGGCGGCCAGCGGCGAGAAGCTTAGTGAAGAAGAGTTCATCTCCGTCAAAAAAGCGGTTGCCAAAGAGGCACGAACCGGGTTTCGCTCGACCGGGGCCATGCAAGAGCTGATCGGCAAGTTGAAGGATGTCCCCGCCGTTGAAATCGGTCCTGAAAAGGGAAACCGTTTTCAAGTCCTCGACCATCCGTTGATTGCGCTACGGATGGTGGTTGAAGCGGAACTGGCCGGCAGCGTGTTGCCGCCTGATCAGTTGAAGAAACATCCTTCGGCCGACAAGTTCCCCGGCAGTATCCACCGCGCGATCAAACCGGAAGCTCAAGTCGTCGAGATCGATGCCAATGCGTTTCGTTGGCAAAGCACCGGCTTGTATGCCCCGGCCGGGGAAGTGATTCACGTGATGATTCCGGAAGAGTACGTCGACGCCGGCTGGAAATTGCGGATCGGAGCCAACAGTACGACCATCGACATTCCGCGGCACAAACGCTTGAACCGTTTTCCCAAGATCGACCGCGTTTACGACTTGAAGAAGCGGACGACCGAAGTCGCTTCGTCATTCGGCGGACTGCTTTATATCGAGCTGCCGACCCCAAAGGCAAACGAGTTTCTGGCCAAAAAGAGCGATATTTACAACGTCGTCGATCATTACGATCCGCCGGCCAAGAAGATGGTGCCGATCCGTTTCAGTAACGTCGTTCAAGCTCCACGCTACGTCCATGGCGAAACGAACGTGCATGAGTGGCGCGCGACCATTCGCAGCTATCCGGCTCCCTACGCCGAGATCGGCAGTGACAAAGTGATCTTCATGCTTCCCTCAAGTTACGTCCGTCGGCTTGATACGCCAGACTTGGCGATGGAAAAGTGGAACGCACTGATCGACGCGATGAGCGAGCTGTCTGGCCGGCCGAAGACCAAGCCGTTTCCGCACCGCTTTCTAATCGATGCCCATGTGAACTGGGGAGCGGCGTTTGCCAGCTATCCGATCAATGCCCCGCCAGGCTGGGCCGAAGCGATCGTCCGGGGCGAACCGGAATGGGGTCATGCCCATGAACTGGGGCATTTGCATCAACACCGTACGTGGACGTATCAGGGCACCGGAGAAGTGACGGTGAACGTTTTCGCTGCGTACGCATTAGAGACGCTCAACGGTCGCCCCCACGAGCGTGCGTCAAGAGAAACCGTGATTGAAAACGCCAAGCGATACCTCAGCCGTCCGATCGAAGAGCGAAACTGGACGACCGTTAAAGGGCAATTGTTCGAGCGTCTCGCGTTCTACACGATGCTGTCGTACGAATTCGGCTGGGAACCGTTTAAGCAGGTCTTTCGCGAATACCGCGAGATTCCGCTCGATCAGCATCCGAAGTCAGATGTCGATCGAGCCAGCGACTTCCTTGTGCGTATGTCTCGTGCGACGAACCATAACCTGGGACCCTACTTCGTCCAATGGGGCGTGCAAGTCAACGACGCGGCACTGGAAGAAGTGAAGTCGCTTCCCGCTTGGGATTCCCCCATGCTGAAGCAGGCGATGAGCCCTTAAACGTTAAATCGCCGGGATGTTCCGGAACGTGCGTGTTACGACGCCTCGCGTAACGAGCGGGGCGTAGTTGTAGCAGTGCTGAAGCTGCCACCAGGCGGTGATACCGTGGGCGGCGCTGAACATATTCCAATCACTTTCAGCGCCATACTCGTCCATGTCATCGTCATCTAAGCCGAAGACGTCGTACAGCACAAAGCGAAGCTGAATGTCGTAGGTGCCAGCCCACGCGTTGTAGGCATACCATTCGCAGTAGACGAGCACGTACTGCACGCCGTTGATCATCACCGCCAGCCCTTCGGCGAAGTCTCCGGTGCGTCGCCAGCTGGAACCCAAGTTGAATGCCAGGATGCCTAGATCATCGATAAAGGGAACTTCGGCGATGTCCCAACTGGCTCGCTTTAGGGCCTGATGAATACGGATCTTGTTGGGGTTCGCACCCGGCGTCCCAGGGGCGGCCAACACGCGGTCGGAAAACGCGATGAAGTTGGCATGCTTTCCCATCGCCTCGTTCATGTCTTCGTCTTCAAAGATCTCGACCAGGCGGTTGCGTTCCAGGAAGCGGTCGAACAATCGCTCGACCATGCCGGTGTCGTCGTCGGTGCCGAAAATACTGACCAGCCGCCGCATCTTGGTACGCAGCTCTTGTTCGTTGTCAGCCACAGAATTCTTACGCCGCTGAGCCCCATGCGTTCCGTGGGTGATGTCCTGACCGAACAGCAGCCGATTGTTTGTCAAACCGAAGTCTGGCACCTCGAATGGTATCGACTGTGTCAGGTACTGATCGGTTGCTTGAGCAATAAGGAACTCTTTCCAGTGAACGATGAAGGGATGCTTTTGCGAAGGGATCCCACCGGTCGCGTTAACGGAATCAATGCTGCCGTCGGCGACCCCTTGCGGGCCGGGCGTTCTAAGCGGTTTCTGGGGGTTCTCCGGAGAAGCGGTCGTTCCCCGCGATCCCATAACTTGTTGATGCCCGCCAGGCACACGTGGTTCGCCCATGATTTCAGCTCTCCGTTTCCCCCAAAGTGGCAAGCAGGAAAGAGCATGCTTGCATCGTGTTTGTTTCCCTGACCATAAGATAGCGTGTAATGCGATCGGAAGGGACAGACATCTGAAAACTTCTATGCGGGGTGCGTAACAGGTTCCAAGAAATCGCCTCGCGGCTGCCAATCTCCCTCGCCCAGGAAAAGTTCGACTTGATCGCCGAGCGTCTCTTCAATAGCCGACTCGAATGCCGCATTTCCCGCGTCTTGATAGTGAGCGTTACCCACGATCGCACTCAATTTGTCCGGGAAATCAGAAACCAGGTTCCGCACGATGACCTGGGCCAGGCTGTAACTGAGCTCTTGCCCTTCGTCAGCGGCGCTAAAGCTATCTCCGGACCAAAACTGCTGGATGGTCTCGCGGTTCCAATAAGCTCGATGTTTCTGCAAGATTTCGCCATTCATCAAAAAACCAGAGCCTTCCAGCACCTGGTCTTCGATCACTTGGGTTACCCCTTCGTCCAGCCACATCGGTAGCGGTAAGTGCGAAAGCAGCATGTGGCATGTCTCGTGAGCGATCACCCGCGACAAGTACCAATCGTAGGTGTGGTTCATCGCGATATGGTGATAGCCACGATCAATAAACATCCCGGCCGATTCCCCGAAGTGCCCTTCTTCCGGGTAAAAGTCGGAGATGTACGCGTAATACAATTCGACTTCATCGAACGACAATACCACGTGCGGACCAAACCCCGACTCGTTGGCCACGCCAGGCAGTAGTTTTAAGATTCGGCTGCGGCAATGCTCACACGTTCGCAAAAGTTGCTTAACTTGTCGCGGCTCGTAGCCACTGAGCATCAGGAAGTTCTCGGACGACATGACCGCATAATGCTGCGGCAGAGATTCGCGAACGAGATCGAGCCACGCGGTCGCGATTGCCGTCCAGGCTTCGTCCAAGTAGTCGTCTGCCATGTGGGTATCGACCCAAGCTGCGGCAGCGTCCCAGTTCGGTCGCGGGAAGTCTTCGCGAACCTCGTAGGGATTTTCAAGATCGTGGAAAGAAAAGTGCATGGCCGGATATCGACTCGTGAAGGATGAGGAATTTCACGAGCCATTGTGGCCATCGTCAAGCGGTTCAGGCAAGCAAAAAGTGCGCTACGAGTTCAACGTGCCCTTGGTGCTCGGTACGCCAGGGGAACGTGGATCGTGCTCGACCGCCATGCGAAGGCTGCGAGCGGCGCACTTGAAGATCGCTTCCGAGATGTGGTGGTTGTTGCGACCATAGTGAATGTTCACGTGGAAGTTGCACAGCGCGTTGGCGGCGAGGGCTTGCCAGAAGTCTTCGACCAATTCGGTGTCGAACTCGCCGATCTTTTCGGTCGTGAACGGTGCATTGAAAACCAGGTAATACCGGCCACTTAAATCCCACACCGTGCTGCAGAGTGTTTCTTCCATCGGCAGCGTGAAGTGGCCATAACGGCGAATGCCCATCTTGTCGCCGATTGCTTCGCGAATGGCCTGCCCGATGCAGATTCCGGTGTCTTCGACGGTGTGATGCTGATCGACGTGCAAGTCGCCCTTTACGTCGACATTCAAGTCGAAGCAGCCATGCCGCGTGAACAGCTGCAGCATGTGGTCGAAGAAACCGACGCCGGTGCTGCCGGAGAAGTTCCCGGAGCCGTCGAGGTTCAGCTCGAGTTTGATTTGCGTTTCGGTCGTGTCGCGTTCGATTTTGGCAATGCGAGTCATGGGCGAGCGATTGTGCAGGTTCTAGGAGTTTTGCTGGAGGTACTGCTCGATCAAGTCCAAGCATACGTCCGTCTGGCCGTCGGTGCCGACCGAAATACGAATGCCCTCGGTATTTCCGGGGTATTGCATGTATCTGATCAGAACGTGGTTTTGCTTGAGGAATTCGTAGATCGGTTTGAGTTTGACGCCTGGCTTGGTTGCCCAAACGAAATTGGCCTGCGAATCAGGACAAGTGAACCCCATCTGTCGCAGTCGGGCAGTCATCTTGCCGCGTGTCGCGACCACTTTCGCTTTGTTCTCGGCAACCCACTTCTGATCGTCGATCGCCGCGATGGCGCCTGCCAACGACAACGCATCGCAGTTGTAGCTGTCTTTGACTTTCATCAACTGCTCGATGATCTGCGGCTGAGCAACCAGAAAACCAAATCGCAGGCCTGCGAGGGCGTACGACTTGCTGAGGGTCCGCGAGACCATGATCTTCTCGTTCTCTTTCACGAGATCGATACAGTTGTCGTCAGAGAAATCGGCGTACGCTTCGTCGACCAAAAGAGGGCAGGGGAGCGAATCGGCCATCTCACGCAGCTGAGCCTTCGGCACGACGGTACCGCTCGGGCTGTTGGGATTCGGCAGGAAGGCGAGCTTCAAATGATTGCTGGCCGTGCCGAACTCTTCCGGCAACGTCCAGTCGTCGTTGAAGCGAATTTCTTCGCTGTCGGCGCCTTGGATATCGGCGAGCGTTTTGTAAAGAACATAGCTCGGCGTCGGCAATCGGAGCCATTCTCCGTCTCCCACAAACGCACGCGTCAGAATGGTCAAGATGTCGTCGCTGCCGTTACCACACAAAATCCATTCCGGTTCCACGCCCAACACTTCCGCCGCGCGAATCCGAAACGCCGTCCCGATTGGGTCAGGATATTTCTCCAACCCTTGATCGAGTCGCTGGCGGATCGCCTCGGCAACTTTCGCCGAAGCAGGGTAGGGGTTCTCGTTGGTGTTCAGCTTGATGAACTTCCCGCCCTGCGGTTGTTCCCCCGGCTTGTATCCCGCGATCGCTTCAATTTCAGGACGAAAATAGCCCATGATGTTCCTAGTTGGGATTCAATAAACAGTTGTCGTTGGGCACCACCAGCGATGCCGGTAGTCTTCAATACGTGGGACTGCGTTTCACACCTAACCGCATCGTTTAGGCAGCGGCAAGATGGCTATCGTCTCGGAAGGCGTAACCATCTTACGACTCCGGTACTTAGGTGCCATGCCGTCGTCTTCGTCGGCATGCTCTTCTACATAACCCAAATACCATAACTATGTCGGCATATTCTTTTCCGCTTAGCCCTGAAAGGGCGGCCGAATGTTCTTGGTCGGAAGACATGCCGACGAAGACGACGGCATGGCACCCGGTTTTTCTATGATTATGTCCCCTCTATTCGCAAAGGGACCTATATCAACTTTCTTCGGTACGAATCGTTACGCTGCGTTTGTGCGCGGTGAGGCCCTCTTTGTCGGCCAACGTGGTTACCAGCGGGGCGATTTCTTTCAGACCTGCTTCGCTGAAATGAATCACGCTGCGGGAACGTAAAAAGTCGTTTGCCGAAAGTCCGCTCGCCCAATGGGCCGTTGCCCCTGTAGGCAGCACGTGCGAAGGGCCGGCGGCGTAATCGCCCACCGCCACAGGGCTGTAGTTACCCAGGAAAGTGGCACCAGCGGTGAGGATCTTTTCGGAGGTCGCTTCGCTGTTCTTCGTAGCGATGTGAAGGTGTTCGGGTGCCAGCTCGGTCGCGATTCGGCAAGCTTCCTCTTCGTCCTTCGTCAAAATGACGGCCCCGAAGTCGATCAAGCTTTGCACCGTCAGATCGCAGCGTTCCAAAACGGCGACTTGCTTTTCCAGTTCGGTCAATGCAGCATCGATCAGCGCTTCGTCCCAACTGATCAAGACGCTGCTGCCAGGCGAGTGTTCGGCTTGAGCCAACATATCGGCGGCGATGTATTCTGGCTTGGCGGTCGAGTCGACCACCACGACCACTTCGCTCGGTCCGGCGATCGAATCGATGTCGACTTCACCGAAGACATGCTTCTTCGCCAGCGCGACGAACAAGTTGCCAGGACCGACAATCTTCTGAACCTTCGGAATGCCTTCAACGCCGTATGCCAAAGCCGCGACGCCATGGGCACCCCCGACGCGGTAAACTTCCTTCACGCCGATCTCGACACATGTCGCCAGTAAATCCAAGTTGTACGAACCGAACGGAGTCGGCGGCGCGATCACGGCCAGTTCTTCTACGCCGGCTGCCATTGCGGGGACGGCCGTCATCAGCACCGTCGATGGATACGCGGCTGCACCGCCAGGGACGCAGATGCCGACACGCTTCAGCGGAGCGTAGCGATGCCGCAGCTTGCCACCATGTTCGATGGGGACTTCCACGTCCTTGTGCAGAATGGCCGTTTGAAAACGCAGGATGTTTTCACGAATGTCGCGGATCGTTTGCAGAAACGCAGGATCGGCCGCTTCGTGGGCCAGACGCAGTTCTTCTTCGGAAACGCGAACGGTCGTTGCGTACAACTGCTTGCCATCCAGCTTCTGGCCATAGTCCAGCACGGCGGCCAAGCCACGGCTTTCAACATCGGCACAAATCCGCTGGACAACCTGCTGCGGCGAAAGAGGCTCGCCGAACACGGCGATCGTCCGTTTGCGGCCTGCTTCGCTCACGACGTCCCCCTTGGGGCTCAGCTTGTCGCGAACCTGCTGCAACTGGGCTTCGACGTCGTCGTGCCGGGTATCAATCCGAGCGATTTTCGACTTCAGATCCATCACAATTTTCTGGGGGTTGGATAGCAAACGATCTCAGTACCTGGGGAACATTCTATTTTGCTACGCCAGGCCATCGGTGGAAAGGGGCGAACCGTGCACCAAAGGTGGCAGGTAACAGGGGATAGCCCAGTTTGCTTGCAAGCTGGGCAGCGCAACGCACGGAGGTTTTCTCATAAAGTCGACGGCATGACACGACCTCGATTCGGCTTCGCCTCCCCAGTTTGCAAGCAAACGTGGGCTACCCGGAATCGGGGGGGGAATTCATTAAAGCCTTGCTTACTTTTCCGTCTTCTTAACCATCTTCCAACACCGATGGATGCGTTGATTGCGGAAATCCTCTGGCACGGTGTGCTTCGAGATCTCCCGAATCTGCACGTTGGGCAGGGCTTCTTCGTCCAGCTTGAACCGGCGGAAGTTGTTCGAGAAATAAAGGACGCCGCCGTCGCTCAGGAGGTTCAGCGTTAGTTGAATCAGTTCGACATGGTCGCGCTGGACATCCCAGACGTCGTCGGTCCGCTTGCTGTTAGAAAACGTCGGCACGTCGACGATGGCCAGATCGAACTTCGCGCCCGGTCGCTGATCTCGGAGGTACTCCATCACGTCGCTGCGGATGAAATGTTGCTTGGCGATCGACAGCCCATTGAGCTGAAAGTTTCTGCCGGCCCAGTCGAGATAGTTCGCGTTCAAGTCGACACTTGTGGTCGAAACGGCTCCGCCGGCAGCGGCATACACGCTGAACGCCCCGGTGTAGCAAAACAAGTTCAATACATGCTTGCCGGCAGCTTCCTCCCGAAACTGACTTCGCAAGTTGCGATGATCGAGAAACAGCCCCGTGTCGACGTAGTCGGAAAGGTTGACCTCGAACTTGAGGCCACCTTCTTCCACGGTGACGATCTTCGAGTCTTCGGCCACCTTCTCGTGCTGAGACGTGCCTGACTGACGCGTGCGATGCTTGACGAAGACATGCCCTTCGGGAATCTCCAAAACTTCGCGAGCCGCTTCGGTTAAGTGATCTAACCAGTCGGCATATTGAGCCGGAGTCCGGTCGTGTGGGCGATCGTAATCGGTGATGTGCAGGTAATCGTGATAGATATCGATCACCAGCGGAATCTCGGGAATGTCGCGCTCGTATAAGCGGTAGCAATGAATGCCTCGCTTGGGCCAGCGTCGGAAGTGTCGGGCCCTCTTCGAGAGCCGGTTCTTGAGCAGTTGGGCTTGCTCTTTCGCTTTGTCATCCAGGCCGCCAAACGCCGGCGTGAAGGTTCGCTTTGGCTTCTCTTCGTTCGGATCGTCCTCGCGTTGCTCGTCGACTTTCGGTGGCGGAGGCCCATGGTACTGATAGTAATGGCACTCGGCGCGGCCGTTGTACATCTTGCGGCGGCGGTTGGCTTCCTGCCCCATCGCTCGTTCCAACTCAGGATACGCCGTCAGAATGAAGTGCGACCAGGTCGGCAACTGACGCAGCACATCGGGAAAGCCGCGGTAGAAATCCCACTGCGCGCGACGAGCTCGGGAATGGTCGTCGTACGGCGTGCTGGTAATCAGGCAGCCATACTTTCGCTTGCTGGTCAGCTGGGCGAACGGTTGCTGTTGGAAGTGAATGTCTTTGTCGACGCCTGCTTCGATGGCTTGCCGGCGAGCGAGTCGCAGCGCGGAGGCATCTTCGTCGTAACCGATGATCGACTCCGGCAGCGACTCGAGCATTTCGGCTCGTGCTTCTTCTTGCAAATCGAGCCAGGCCTCTTGATCGACCGCCGGCCACTGAAGCAGCGCGAAGTCGCGGAGCAGACCTGGGGCGATATTCCGACCGATCAATGCCGCTTCGATCAGCAGCACGCCGCTGCCGCAGAAAGGATCGACCAACGGACGTTCGCGATTCCAATGGCTAAGCTGGATCAGAGCTGCCGCCAAAGTCGGTTTCATCGGAGAACGCCCTTCCGAGTCCAAGTAACCGCGGCGCGTCAGCCCGGCTCCTGAGGTATCGATCGTCAGCGTGGCGAGATCCTTGGCAATCGCGACTTCAATTGTATAGACCGCCCCCGATTCAGGCAGGTCTTTGCCGTAGGCCGCTTGCAGCCGTTCCACAACGGCCCGCTTGGTCGCCCTTTGCACGGCCGGAACGCTGGTCAGCTGCGATTGATAACTGCGTCCTTTGACAGGGAAAGCTCCTTCCGCGTCGATGAACGTTTCCCACTCTAGCGCTTTGACACCGTCGAATAACGCATCGAAATCGCCGGCTGGAATCTGGGCCACTTCGATCAGCACGCGGTCAGCCGTCCGCAGATGCAAGTTGGCTTTCATTGCGTCGGTGTAATCGCCCGAAAAGCGAACGCGTCCCGAACCGAGGATCTCGGTTTCAAAGCCTAAGTTCTTCAGCTCGCGCGCGGTAACCGCCTCGATGCCAAAAGCGGTTGTAGCCAATAAAGTCAGAGGGGCAGATTCGTTCACGCGCTTGTCGATGCTAAAGGGATTTCGGGAACCCTTTATGGTACGTGCTACGGCCGGTTTGTCCTAGCGGCCTGTCGATTTTGCCGCAGATCGAAAGGGCCGGATAAGGCGGTTTACGCCTCCCTAAGATTCGACGCCAGGTCGTCGTGGGCGTGATTCACTTAATTGTACGCGTTTATTGTTCAAGTGTACAACAATTATTGCAGAATAATTGGCAAGGCCTGCCCCAGGTGTACCTGAAATCTCGCGGTAAAATAGGCTTTTTCGCCCCGAAAAACTACGGCGTGCATTCTTCCACGACGTTCCGATCGACGAAAACCTCAGGAATTGCCGAGCGAAACGCGTCTGACGTAATGATACCGATTTCGCTTGGACAGTATGCGATAATAGAGCCCACCTCAGAAAGCAGCGCCAAGTAGTCCCCGCAGTGGATAAACTTCATCAAAAAACGCTCGAATGAGGGCATTGCTTGCCGTATAACTGGCAAGTTGCCGAATAAATGGCAAGTTGAAACTCTTCTTTCATTAGCATGGAAAACGCGGAGGCGAGAACCCCATGAGACATCTTCTGAGTGCCCTTCTAATCGGCTTTTTATCCGCCACGATGGCTTTTCCACCGCAGGTTTTGATGGCTCAGGAAGCAGCAGCTCCTGCCGCCGATGAGAAGCTGCCAGGCCTGGAATACATTCCTGCAACCGCTGTCGGCGTCGGCTTTGTGCAAGCGGAACGTTTGCTGAACGAACCGATCGTTCAGGCTTATCCAGTCGAAGTGGCGGAAGCGTTCGGCAAGAAGTATTTGGGGTTCGACCCGATGAAGGTCACCTCCATCACGTTTGTCTTGACCCCTCCGACGCCGGACTTTCCGCAGCCAGACTTTTTCTCGGTGGTCAAAACTTCGGAATTGCTTTCCGAAGAAAAGTTCTTCGCCGGGATCGACGAGTTAGTGGACGGCATGGCCGACCAAGCTGACATCGACGAGTATTTTCCCAAGCTGAAAGGGAAGGCGTTCTACACCGAGGCGTATCCGCTTGACTATGTGGCTGCCCATATCGTGGACGAGCATACTTTCATGATCGGTTCGATGTCGCTGATGGGAAGCGTTGTTGAAAATGGTCCGAATGAAGCGTTGACCAAGCCAGCCGAAATTCTCGTCTCAGCGAACGATGGCGCCGATGCGTTCGCTGCGTTCAATGTCGAGCCGGTCCGTGATCAAATCAACGGCATGCTGGCCCAGCAGAAGATTCCGCCGCCGTTCACGATGTACAAGCAGGTTCCCAACTACACCGAGTCGATCATGCTTAGCTTCCACTGCACCGAGAAGTTGGCTGCCACGCTGACGATCAACGGTGTCGATGAAGCTGCGACAGGACGCTTGGAAGAAATGATTCAGTTCGGCCTCGACATGGGCAAGCAAGCGATGTTGATGCAGGCGAACAACATGCTCAACAGCGAAGACGAAATCGAAGCTGCCATGGGCCGTTACCAGGTTCGCTTGACCGAAAAGTGGCTGGCCGCCCTGACGCCGAAGAAAGAAGGCAATTCTCTGGTCGTTAACTTCGAGCAGACGGAAGAGAACATCGTCGGCGCGAACGTTGCCGTCGTCGGTATCCTGATCGCATTGTTACTGCCGGCCGTGCAGCAGGCCCGCGCTGCGGCTCGCCGAATGCAGTCGAGCAATAATTTGAAGCAGATCGGCTTAGGGATGCACATCTTTCACGATACGTATAACGCTTTGCCTGCTTACGCCAAAACCGATGCCGACGGCAAGCCGCTGCTTTCCTGGCGTGTGATGATGCTGCCATTCGTCGAGCAGCAAAACTTGTACGAACAGTTCCACCTCGACGAGCCATGGGACAGCGAGCACAACATGAAGTTGGTCGAGCAGATGCCGGACGTCTATCGCAACCCCCAAAGCACCGCGCCCGAAGGTTACACCACTTACCTCTTGCCTGTCGGTGAAAACATGGCATTCACGTTGAACCCGGGGCCGACGCCAGAGGGTCAGCAGATAACGAAAGGGCTTGGCTTCCGCAACTTCACCGACGGTCTTTCCAACACGGCGATGTGCGTGGAAGTGAACGATGATCACGCGGTCCCTTGGACGAAGCCGAGTGACTTGGAAGTAGATTTGATGAACGTGAAGAAAGGCCTGGGAGCCTCGCAGCCGAATGGTTTTCTGGGTGGGTTCTGCGATGGAAGCGTTCGCTTTTTCAGTCGCAACGTTGACGAGAACTTCCTGAAGAACTGGTTCCAACGAAACGACGGAAACGTAACACAGTTTCCAGAAAATTAGGTAACGCGTCGATTTACGTAACGTGCTTGGCATAAAGGAAGCCTCCCGGCAAAATGGCGGGAGGCTTTTTGTTTCGATCCTCTCACGACTTGGTCCTCCATGAACACTGCCATCGATCTTCGTAGCGACACTGTCACGCAGCCTTCGACCGCCATGCGGCAGTTCATGGCTCAAGCCGAAGTGGGGGACGCCGTAATCGATGTCGATCCGACGACCGAGCGTCTGGAAAAGCTGACCGCCGACATGCTCGGCAAAGAAGCGGCGATCTTCATGCCCTCAGGTAGCATGACCAATCAGATTGCCATCCGTCTGCACTGTCGGCCTGGGGACGAATTCCTGTGCGAAGAAAACTGCCATGTCTACAACTACGAACAAGCGGCTTTCGCCCAGCTAAGCGGTGTCGTGGCACGCACGCTGCCAGGCGAGCAGGGCGTACTGCAGTCGGAGCAGTTCGAAGGAAAGATCCGTCCAGAAAACGACCACCTCGTTCGTACGAAGCTGGTCTGTTTAGAGAACACCCACAACCGCGGTTCCGGCAAAGTGCAGCCGTTCGATATCGTGCAAAAGATCACTACGTGGGCCCATGAAAACGGGCTGAAAACGCATCTCGACGGGGCTCGCTTGTTCAATGCCGCCGCCGCGACGGGGATCTCGGTCGCCGATTGGAGTGCCATGTTCGACACTGTCAGCGTCTGTTTCAGCAAAGGACTAGGTGCCCCCGTCGGCAGCGCACTCGCCGGTCCTGCCGAATTCATTCAAGCCGCTAAGCGTGCCCGAAAACTGTTCGGTGGCGGTATGCGTCAGTCTGGGATCATTGCCGCAGGGGCTCTTTTCGCCCTGCAGAACAATGTCGCGCGTCTGGTCGAGGATCACGAGAAAGCCGCTAAACTGGCCGAAGCGGTTCGCCAAACCGAGGGGCTGACGCTGGATGTCGACCCTGTCGAAACCAATATTGTCATCTTCAGCATCGAGAAAGAACTGGGGACCGCCGCCCAGCTTCAAGCCGCTTTCGAGCAGCGTGGGGTACGTGTTCTCTCGGTCGCCCCTCAAAAGATCCGGATGGTCACCCACCTGGATGTCTCGATGCCGCAAATCAATACGGCTGTTGAGGTTATCAAAGAAGCGGTCCCCGCGATGGCTTAAGGATCTGCGGTCTCGCTGCAGCTTCGGTTTTGCCGCTTATCCCATTTGTGCGGGGCATGCTGGCGAGGATCTTACGGCCCCCGAAAACCTGACCGAAGTTTTGCTCTCCGCAGAACCTGCGCGGTACACTAATACGTTGATGGAACAAGATTTACGCCCTTCCTAGGCTAGATATTCCGTGGTTCGCTTTCGACCCGAAGGCGAAACCGTGCAAGACGGATACGCAATAAGCATGCAAGTTACCAAGACGAACGACTTCTGGAAGCTGATCCTCGAATCAGGCCTGATGACCAAAGAGGCCTGTAAACCGCTGCATGATCAGTATCAACAGGATGGCAAAAACGGAGATGCGCGAGCCTTGGCCACATGGCTGGTCAAAGGGGGCCATCTGACTACATACCAGGCCCGTGTGCTGTTGGCTGGTCGGCCGAAAGCAATCCACGTTGGTGAATACCAGCTGACCGATCGATTCGATTCTGGCCCGCTCAAAGGGGCCTATGCCGCGAAGCATTCCTCGACCGGCCATCCGGTTTGGCTGCACCCAATTGCCTCGGAGATTCAAGAAGACTCGGTACGATTCCCAATCGTGCAGCAGATGTGCCAGCTTCGTTCGTCGGTACCTCATCCGCACCTGATCCGTTGCTTCCAGCTTTATCAGCGTGGTAAGCGTAGTTACCTCGTCACCGAACAACTCGACGGCAATCTGCTCGCCGAAAGTCGCCCCGGCGATGGCGTTCCGATCCCGCCGCCCGATTGCGCTCGGCTAACACGGCAGGCCGCCTTGGCAGCTACCCAGGTTCATAGCCAAGGGATGGTGATGGGGGACCTGACGATGGACCAGCTTTGGCTGGAACCAACAGGCAATCTCAAGCTGATGCATCTTCCCGTTCGCCCCGTTGAAGGGATCAACTGGGCCGACGAAGCCCAACAAGAACGACTCGACGCGTTGGCTAACGTTGCGGCTCCCGAGCTTCAAAGCGCTGGAAATGCTCCGACGAAGCTGACCGACTTGTATGCGCTCGGAGCGATCTTGTTCGATTTGCTGACCGGCAATCCGCTCGTGAACGGTTCAATTCAGGAACGATTGCAGCAGCACGCGACGCTGAATGTACCGAAGCCGCCATACATTCCCGCCGACATGATGCAGGTCATCCAATACCTCTTGGCGAAGAACCCCGGCGGGCGATATCAAAGTGCTCAAGATGTTGCTGAAGCGTTGCGACCGTTTGTCGATGCCTCGCAGCTTTCACCACCGCTGGCCGATGCACCGCCGACGATGGGCAGTTTTCTGCAATACCTCACTTCGCAAGCGAGCGAAGCGGCGGCTCCTCCGGCAGCTGCTGCAGCGACACCTCCCGCGGCGGCGGTTCCCTTTCCAGGGCAGCCACAAGCTGCAGCGCCGATTCCTCAGCCAGTCCCCCCGGCGGCTGCTCCATTCCCAGGTGGTGCCCCTCCAGCAGGACCTCCGCAGCCGGCGATGGCTCAGCCGGTCGCACCTCCGGTGGCCGCTCCTGTGGCGGTCGCACAGCCTGCGGTCGCAGCGGCCGTTCCTGCCGCTCAGCCAACCCAAGATGGCGGAGCCAGTCGGGCCACCGCTTTGGCGGAACGAATCCGCAAACGAAAATTTCAACGAAAGATTACCAGCCTGGTCGTGCTCGGCGTGATGGCGATCGCGGCGATTGTGGGTGGTATTTATGGTTATCAACTTGCGTTCCCGCCGGACGATATCGCTGATAACGGCGAGCAAGTGGAAGATCCACCCGAGGTTGATCCCGCGCCGGAAGTCGACCCTCAACCGGTCGATCCGGCTCCCGTTGCACCGACGGGGCCGCAGTTGGTGGAAGACGATGGCCAAACGCTGTGGGCTTCCCCAACCGATGGTACTCCGATCGATCTAACCGGCCTGCCGAATGATACTCGAGTCGCCTTGGTCGTACGTGCGAGTGACTTGACCGGCAATCCGGAAGGGGACCGCATGCTGCGAGCTTTGGGGCCTCAGTTCACTACGGTTCGAGAGCAGTTGGAAGGGGACCTTGGAGTTCGCTTAGAACAGCTTGAGGCGTTGACGGTTGGTTTCGGGGCCTCGACCGCCGGCGGCCCTCCATGTATTGTCGCGAATCTGAAAGGGGCGACCAATTTGCTATCGCTTTGGGGAAATCCATCCCCCGTGGCTGGCAGCAATACGCCCATGTATCAGGTCAACGGCTGGACGGTGATGCCGATTCCTGGAAAAGAAGACCGGCAGTTCGTAGCGAGCTCGAAAGCGGTCGTCGATGCAGTGGCCGCACGTGGCGTTGTGGCGCCACAACTGACCCGAGAACTCGAGCAGTTACGCCGCGAATCGGACGCGATGCAAACGGTCAGCTTGCTTGTCGAGCCCCAGTTCCTCGCCACGTCGAGCGATCAAGTCATGCGAGGCGAACTTGCCGCAGGTGCCGCGGCGGTCAAAGATTTCCTGGGCGAAGGTCTGCGGGGCATCTTGGTCAGCGGGCACATCGGTCAAAACCTTTACGTCGAAATGCGTTGTATCGGTTCGCTGAGTCTCGATCCACTTAGCCTGGCGGTCTCGATGAAGGAAAAGATTAATGCGTCGTCACGCAAGCTGGAAGACGCGGTTCCTTCGATCAATCCGACTCCCTATTGGCGACGTCTGGCGTCGCGCTTTCCGAACATGGTTCAGTTTGCGTACCAACAAGCACGTACCGGCGTTGAAGCCAATCAAGCCGTCATTAACATCGTTCTTCCCGCGGCAGCCGGACAGAACATGGTGGCTGGAGCCGAGCTGATGTTAGCCGCTAACACCGCGGGGGCTTCTGGTCCAGCCGCCGGTGGTGGTATGCCAGCCGCGAAAGAACCGGAGACCATCGAAGAAAAGTTGGCCTCGAAGATGAGTATCTCCTTCCCGCAAAACTCGCTGGAGTTTGCTCTGCGTGACATTGGCGAAGAAGCAGGCGTTCCGATTGAGATCAAGGGTGGCGACCTGCAGTTGGATGGCATCACACGCAACAAAGAGATCAAAGACTTTACGCACGAAAACAAACCAGCCGGGGAGATCTTGGCTCAGCTTTTGGTGCGTGCGAACCCTGAGGCTTCGCCTGGTCCGAACACTGAAGTCCAGAAACTGATTTACGTGATTCACCCCATGGATGGTCCTGAAGATGCAAAGAAGGTGGTGGTAACGACCCGCAAGGCGGCGGAGACGAACAACTACACGTTGCCGGACGTGTTCAAAATTCAATAGCCGCTTTCCGTTGAGAGACTCCTCGTGACATTATTTCGAGTTCAATGCCAGACTTGTTCTGCTCGCTTGAAAGTGAACAGCCGCTCGCTGATCGGTCAGATCGTGAACTGTCCCAAGTGTGGCAGCATGCTCGAGATCGCCGATCCCGATTCGGCCCCGGCACCGTCGGAAAAGAAGGCGAAAGCGGTCGCACCCGTCGCTCCTGTCGTCAAGCCAGAACCGACGCCTCCGGCAGAAACACCGCCTGAGGCCGTCACCTCACCCGAGTCGAGCCCGGAACCTGAAGTTCCTGCGTCCGATGCCGCTGCGACATCATCCGATGGGGCGTTTGATCAGCTCGACGAAATGTTGGACGACGCGCCGGCAGAAGGTTCTGCCGCCGCAACGCCATCCGAAGCCGCTTCGGCAACAACGCCTCCCATCGAGTCTGGAAGATTCGCCGACAGTGCTTCCGTTGGCAAGTGGCGCAACGTGGCGTTGATCGGTGGAACGGCCGTCATGGCGGTGACCACGTTCGCCATTATTGGCTACGCCGTTTTCTCAGGCAGCAATGCTTCGCCGACGCCAGCTCCGGAAGAGGTCGAACCAACGCAAGTCGCTCAGTTCGAGCCTCCGGAAGAGGAAACGAAACCAGCCGAAGAAGAAACGCAGCCGGTCGAAGCTGAACCGCAACCGCAGGAAGAGCCTGCGTTAGATCCAATGCCGACGCCGATGGAGACGGAACAAACGCCCGAGGCCTCCCCATCGACGCCTACCGAAGAACCCCCCAACAATCCTGGCGCGGAAGAGCCTGGCGAACCGGTCATTCCTACGGATGACAATCCGTTTCTCTTCGATGACCCGATGAATGATGCCACGACACCGAGGCCAGAAAACATGCCTGAAGCGGGGCCGTCAGAAACGGTGCCTGCGGAGCCTGCTGTTGCAGAGAACGATAATTCGGTTCTCCAGTTGAAGGACGATCCGCTGTACGAGGTATTCGGCGAATCGTTCCCGATTTTCAATCCGGAAGACTTCGAAAATTCTGCCAACACAAACTCAGCTCCGGCGAATGCGGCCGATCCGGCACCCAAGATTGAAGTCGCTTCCGCACCCCAGTTGGTGCCTCCGATCGCCAATGTGGATGTTGCTCAGCGACTTCGTGATCCGATCGTGAAGATCGAATTCCAAAAGATGCCGCTCAATCAGTTTGCTTCGTTCGTAACGCAGATGAGCACGGTCCCGATCACGCTCGATCCAATCGCGTTGGCTTCGGCAGATATCAACGCGGCGACGCCAATCACCGTAAACCAAACGCAAACGTCAATTGAAGGCATTTTGCAGAACGCGGTTCGACCGTTTGGGCTTGATATTCAAGCCACTGAAAATAGTGCTCGCCTGCAAATCACGCAGCCACTCGATGGCCATAAACGTGTGGCCCGATTATTGGTCGATGACTTGGCGCAAGATCAAAAGCAAGTGGCGGACATCGCTTACTTGTTGACGCATGTGGTCGAGCCCCTTTCGTGGAAGCAGACCCGCGGAGATGGACTTTATCGAATCGATCCTGGTGCGATCATGATCACGCAAAGTGAAGTCGCCCATTTCAAAGCGGTTGTGTTTCTCGAGAAACTTCGCATCGCGCGGGGATTGCCGCAACGGAGCCAGTTTTCGTCCCAGTTGTTTGACTTGACGCACCGAACCGATCAGCTGCGTCCCGCACTGCAACGTGACGTGAAGCTGCAAATCGTTGTACCGACGCCGCTTTACAAAGTGATTGATCAGCTGGAAAAGAAAAGTGGACTGACGATTTTATGCGACTGGGATTCCTTGGCTCTTAATAAATTGGGACCAGCCACCCCGGTAACGTTGACCGCCCCAAACATTTCCGCGGAGCAAGCTCTCTCGGAATTTTGCAAAGCTTGGAAGCTCGAAGCGTTGCCGATCAATGCATCGACGGTGCAATTGGTTAGTCAGCGGAGCGTTCCGATCATGCCATGGCTCGAGTTCTACGACGTCCGTTCGTTGGAGCTTGGCAAGTCGGAAGCAGCGGCGTTGATCAACGATGCCAAGCGAGAGTTGAGTGATCTTCGCAAGACTGGCTACGGCGACATCCAGTACGATCCGGTTTCGAAACGTCTGTTGGCTTTACTCTCCAAAGATGACCATCAGCGACTGAAGTTCGCCCTGCAGCGAAAGGTCTCGAACTAACGCGAGACCTTTCGAGGTTGCCGCATTTCGCTAGACTTGGGCACCGCACTCGATACCGACGGCATCGGCTACCGCTCGGCATCGCTTCATCGTGTCGGCGAACGATGGCAAATCGAGCGACTGGTAACCGTCGCTCATCGCTTCATCTGGCTCGGGGTGGACTTCCACAATGATACCGTCCGCTTTGATGGCGACCGCCGCTACGCACATATCAGGAACCAGCGATGTGTGACCTGTTCCATGGCTTGGATCGATGACGATCGGCAAGTGCGTCTTTTGATGCAGGTAAGTCACCGTGGCCAAGGGAAGGGTGAAGCGAGTATGCGATTCGAATGTGCGAATCCCGCGCTCGCACAGCATCACGCGGCTGTTGCCTTCGTTCAGGATATACTCAGCGGCCAGAAGCAGTTCGTCGATCGTGGCGGATGGGCCTCGCTTGAGAAGGACGGCTCGATCGACTCGGCCGACCGCTTCCAGTAGGCGATAGTTCTGCATATTGCGAGCACCAATTTGCAGCACGTCGGCGTATTTGGCGACCAGCTCGACATCTTCCGAGGCGACCACTTCGGTGACAACGGCGAGTCCGGTCTCTTCTCGAGCCGTGGCCAACATTTTGAGGCCATCTTCCTTCAAACCCTGGAACGAGTAAGGGCTCGTGCGTGGCTTGAACGCGCCGCCCCGCAGCGCGGTGGCTCCTGCAGCTTTGACCGATCTGGCCGTTTTGACGATTTGTTCTTCGTTTTCGACACTGCAAGGACCAGCGATGACCCCACACTTGCCGCTACCAACTTCCAGGCTGCCTGCTTTAACGAGCGTTGGTTCCGGCTTAACTTCGCGGCTGGCAACTTTATAAGGGGCGAGAATCGGGACCACTTTCGATACGCCAGCGACGGTTTCCAGCGATTCCCGCATTTCTTCTCGTTTATCGCCAATCGCGGCGATCACGGTCCTTTCGGTCCCTTCGATGACGTGGGCTTTGAGCCCTAATTTCTCGACTTTTTCGGCGGCATGTTGAATCATCTCGCCGGTCGCATCTCGTTTCATCACAATGATCATGGCTTTCTCTTCCCAGGCAAATTTTCGTGAGGTGTCAGGTCGTTTGGTTAAGTGCAGAAACAAAAAAAGCCCTGAATCGCTTTCCGATTCAGGGCTTTGGAGTTCTCGCGTTATGCTTTCGGCAATCTACACAGAATCCTCGGCCCTACTCGGAAAGTAGGTAAAGAAGAAACCAAAATAGAATTGCCAGTTGTTCATAACGCCTATTATGTGCGCGTTTTCGTTTATGACAAGTCCGTTTTTTATGAACTTGCGGTGAAGCGTGCCGCGCGGCTTACTGCCGAACCGGGGCAGTGGGAAGCATACTGCCGCCGGTCAGCGGTACGCTGCTGGAGACAGGCGAGCCTGATTTTTGGTTCGCGGTTGCGGCTGGAAGCCGGATGGTGAATGCGGTTCCCATGCCGACGGTGCTTTGCACGCGGATCTTTCCTTGGTGGGCTTCGACAATGTCGCGGCAAGCCGCCAAGCCGATCCCGGTGCCCCCTTTGCCGGTTTCGTCAGGGCCGGTTTTGGTGGTGTAGAAAGCATCGAAAATGTGGGGCAACTGATCTGCTGGAATGCCGGTACCGTGGTCGCGAACCAGCAGATCGACCATGTTCGAGTCGGCGTCGTACGAAAGCTTCAGCAGTAATCGCCCTCCTTGAGGCATCGCCTGGCGGGCATTGATCATCAAGTTCAATAAAACCTGCTGAATTTGATTTCCGTTGGCAACAGCCTGGGGGACTTCGCTGTTTTGGAAGTCGAGTTCAATGCGGTATTTTCGCAGTTCGCGTTCGAGCAAAGTGATCGTGTCTTCGACGATCTTCGCAAGTTCGGTCGGCTCCATCCGATCGCCACGATTCTTGGCCATTGCCAACACGCCGGTGGTGATCTTCGCGGCACGATCGCCGGCCGCGGCGATTTTCTCGAAGCAGTTGTTGCGGGTTTGCTCGTCCTTATGACGCAGGCCCATCCGGGCATAATTGATCACCGCCATCAGCACGTTGTTGAACTCATGCGTTGTCGTGCTGACAAGTTCCCCCATGGCGGTTAGCTTCTGCGCTTCGAGCAGTCGGCGCTTCAGAATTTCGATTTCTTTCGCCTGGCGTTCGACGAGGGAAGCTTCAGTGGGGGATTGCGAGTGGTTCATCCTTGAGCCTGCTTGCATGGTATTTCGCGACTGGTGAGAGACGAGCTAGCTGCTGGCATCCGTCGAATTGGCAGAATCCTTTCTACGAATTCGACGCCGGCGCGATGCTGGCCCGTAATATGTCTATCGACGATCCCCCGTTCACGGCTACAATTTCCGCCGGAACAATCGGCAGCCTTTATGGTTGCTAATGCAAATTACCTAGATCATCGGAGTTCGCAAGGATGCACACCCTCGATCTACTTGACCAGGCAATTGCCACCGCCCAGGACCTTGGCTATCAGATACGCCGCGAATGGCTCGACGGCCAAGGGGGAGGCGTATGCGAAATTGCGGGCAAACGTTGGATCTTTCTCGATCTCAGTTTGTCGTCGATGGAGCAGCTCGATCAAGTTTTAGAAGCTTTGAAAAGTGACCCAGCGCTGGAGCAACTGCCGCTGGCACCGCAGCTTGGCCAGGTTTTGGGCCGCCGGAAAGCTGCCTAGTGATAGCAATCGCTAAGCGTTCGCAGTCTGTTTTTTAAAGACGTGCTGCGTTTCGATGTACTTCTCGACGCTTCGCGGCACCATGTAGCGGATGGATCGTTGACTTAGAATTCGCTGGCGGATGTCAGTGCTGGATAGTCCGATCAGCGGCATCTCAACAAAATGCTGTTTGATGCGGGTCATTTGATCTTCGCTGAGAACGTCGGGAAGCTGACCCCAGTCGTTCAGATCGCTGCCTGGTCTGCCGACGGTGCTAATCGTGGCCAGCTCGCAGATCTCGTCGATCTTGTGCCAATGATAAAACGAAGCGAATGAATCCCCACCAACTAAAAGGAACAGTTCGGCCTGGGGAACAATTTTTCGCACTTCGCGAAGCGTATCCACCGTGTAGCTGAGTCCGCCCCGTTCCAGTTCGATGGGACTGCATTTGAAGGCGTGATTACCAGCGATGGCCAATTCGATCATGGCAACACGATGGGCGTCGGATGCCAGCGTGCCATCGGCTTTCAAGGGATTCGTGGCCGCTGGCATAAACCAGACTTCGTCCAGCTGGCATTGCTCGCGACACGATTCCGCCAGAAGCAAATGCCCGTTGTGAATGGGGGAAAACGATCCCCCGTAGATTCCCAGTCGCATGGTACTCCCCCTTTCGCGTGACGCGAATTCGACGTGGTGGGAAGGCTGCCCTCAACGTGCTATCGTATCGGTCTTGGCCGAAATTGGCCAGGATGACCTTTCCAGACGCCAACTATTCGGGATTTTGTGAAGAATCAAAAGGGACTTTTCGGCGACGATTCGACCCCCTGGGAGCAAGACGATGCCCAGACTGGGCTCGTAGCTTCCATTGTTATGTCGACCGGGCCTGAGCAAACGTTCGACTACTTGGTTCCTGATGAAATGGTCGGCGAAGTCGTTCCTGGACGTCGCGTCTACGTTCCCTTGGGAAGATCGAATCGCCGTGTGATGGGTTACTGTGTTGCCGTCGAGCGGAAGGAATATGGCCGCCGCAAGTTGAAGCACGTCCTAGGAGCCCTCGACCAACAAACGCTCCTTTCTTCGCACATGCTGCAAATGACGAAGTGGATGGCGGAGTATTACCTGGCCAGTTGGGGCCAAGTTCTTGATGCCGTCATTCCTGCGGCCGTTCGGGGCAATGCAGGCACACGCGAGGTAACTCTGCTGAGTGTGCCTAAGGAAGTCGCCATGCGGTTGGCTTCGATCAAGTTGCCTGAGAAGCAGCAAAAGGTGTTGACGACGTTGGCAGCCGCCACCAAACCAATGACGCCGGGCGATTTGGCCGAAAAGTGTGGCTGTACCCAGGCCCCGATTACCGGCCTTCGGAAAAAGAAGCTGATTAGTTCCGAAGTTCGCCGAGTCAGTCACGCTCATTTTGACGACATCGATATCGAGCGTGAACCATCCAAGCAACTCAACGAAATTCAAACGTCGGCGCTTAAGACCATCCTCGATCAAGTTCAAACACCGCATCCCAAACCGATTCTCTTGCACGGTGTGACGGGAAGCGGCAAGACCGAGGTGTACATCCAAGCGATTCAGAACGTGATCGACCAAGGAAAACAGGCCATCGTTTTGGTGCCTGAGATCAGTCTGACGCCACAAACCAAGCAGCGGTTCGCATCGCGTTTCGATCGAATTGCTGTGCTGCATAGCCACATGAGCGATGTCGAGCGACATTGGCAGTGGAAGCGAATCGCGTCAGGTATTGTCAACGTAGTTGTGGGAGCGCGCAGTGCGGTGTTCGCTCCGACACCTCAATTGGGAATGATCATTCTTGATGAAGAGCATGACAGCTCGTTCAAGCAAGATTCGATCCCCCGTTACCACGCTCGGGAAGTTGCCGCGAAGCGGGCCGAACATGAAAAAGTGCCTCTGATTCTGGGAACAGCTACTCCTTCATTGGAAACGTTTTATCGTGCTCAGCAAGGAGAATACGAATTGATTTCGATGCCGCATCGAATCGGAAATCGTCCCTTGCCGGCCGTGCGGACTGTCGACATGCGATACGACAAGACGGCCAGTTTTCGCGGAGCAATCAGTCGGCAGCTTTATCACTCGATGAAGCGAACACTCGATCAGGATGGTCAGATCATTTTGCTCCTGAATCGACGAGGGCACAGTACCCATATTCAGTGCCCCGCGTGCGGTCACCTGGTGGAATGTCCTCACTGTGAAATTCCACTGACGCATCATATCACCGACGGTAGCACGGTATGCCATTACTGCGACTTCCGTAGCAAGGCACCACGCGTCTGTCCTGAGCCAACGTGTCGTCACAACGGGATTCGATTTTCGGGCATCGGCACGCAAAAGCTTGAACAGGAAGTGAAAGCGAAGTTTGGCTCGTTTCCTATCATTCGGATGGATTCCGATACGATGAAGAAACCAGGCTCGCACGAAGCGGCGCTCGAGAGGTTTCGTAATCGCGAAGTCAAAATCTTGGTCGGCACGCAGATGATCGCCAAGGGTTTGGACTTTCCGAACGTAACGCTCGTCGGCGTCATCAACGCTGACACAGCACTTCACTTTCCGGATGTTCGTGCCGGCGAAAGGACCTTCCAGCTCATCACGCAAGTTGCCGGGCGAACCGGCCGAGGCGATCTGGGTGGGGAAGTGCTCGTGCAGACGCTCAGTCCTGATCATCCGGCGATCGAAGCGGCGACTCGGCACGATTACAAGCTGTTTGCTGAACGCGAGTTGCCGTTTCGTCGCGATTTCCAAATGACACCCTTTGCGCATATGGTCCGGATCATTGCGCGGGGGCCGACGCAGCCTACGGTGGAGCTGTTCATGCAGCAGGTGTCTGACGAACTGGGACGCTTTGCGGAAGAGCAGGGGGGAGACATTTTGCAGCAGGGACCGGCACCGGCTCCGATCGAGAAACTTCGAGGAAATTACCGCTATCACCTGCTGCTGCATAGCTTTGACCGCCACCTGATGCGGGCCGCTGTGCTGCGATGCCGCGAGAAAATCGCCGTTCCTGACGATGTTTTATGGATCGCAGATGTCGATCCGATCGACATGATGTGACCCTGGTTCGGGAAATCTGGGTAGTTTCAGATGGCCGAAAGCGCTAGAATTCAAGGGTAGGAATTTCCCGACGTGTTCGGTTGCTTGTTGCTGGACACTGAAAACCGAACACTGAAAACTATCCATGTCGTATCGTTCCATCAAGCGAGTTCTCGGCGAGACTAATCTCGAGCGAAAATGTCGCTTTCTGTACGGAACGTGCCTGCTGCTGCTGATCACCGGCAGCTTTTGGTGGTATGGGCAGTCAACCGAGCAACTGGTGCACAACAACAACTTGAGCACCGGGCGGCATCTGGTCGATGCGGTTCTGATGAAAATTCATTGGAAGCATGACGCCCAGGCTCAAAAGAACCCAGACGGTTGGGAAGAGCTCGTTCAAGATACCGGACTCGATCTCGAGTACGTCAACTACGATTGGCAAGTCATGACGCTTGACGCGGCCGATCGTGATTTGGCGGCGACCCGTCGCCCAGCCGAGCGGATCCATCTTCCTGCGGACGAAGAAGAAGCGGAAATCTTGCGAAAGCTGAAAGATATTCAGCAGACCCGCGACAAAGAGATTTTGGAAAAGTTCCTACGTACGCCAGAATTGGAAACGCAAGAGACCGCCGACGAGCTTATGCATGTCGGACGCGATAACGACAACGATGACCTGATTGCATACTCGCCGGCGTCGGAAGCGTTCTACGATGCGGAGAAAGAGCAGTACATCTACTACCAGCCGATCTACTGGAAACGTTCTTGTGCGATTGCATGCCACAACACGAATCTTGCTCCAGCGTTTCCCACAGGTGCGTTGGTTGAAAACGAGCTGCCGTTCAACGTGATTAAGATTGTCAAAAAGGACGAGATCACGCAGTTCGCACTGACGAAGAACCGTGCGTATCTGCTGGCGACGGCGATCATTACGGTCGCGCTTTCGATGATCGCACTTTACTTGATCGTGCGGTATATCATCGTGAAGCCACTGACACATCTTCGCGACGTGAGCGATGAAGTCAGCCAAGGCCATCTTGATGTTCGTGCCGAGATTTACACCGGTGATGAATTCGAAGACCTGGCCACATCATTCAACCGCATGTTGGCTCACTTAATCGATGCCCAAAACAAGCTGACGTATGTGAACCGTGACCTCGATGGCAAAGTCGATCAGTTGGCTCAAGCCAATATGCAGCTCTATGAAATGAACTGCCTGAAGAGCGACTTCCTGGCCAGCATGAGTCATGAATTGCGCACCCCGCTCAATAGTATTCTCGGTTTCTCCGACGTGCTGCGTGGTATCGATAGTTTGAATGATAAGCAGAAGCGGTACGTTGAAAACATCCAGAAGTCCGGCCGTTTGCTGCTGGACATGATCAATGACATTCTCGATCTCGCCAAAGTCGAAAGTGGCCGGATGGAAGTTCGTCCGTCGCGGTTCTCGGTGGCTTCGGTGGTGAGCGGGGCATGTGACATGGTGCGTTCGCTGACCGAGGAAAAGAACATCGACTTGACGCTGCACGTCAATGCGGAGGAAGCACCGGCGCTGCAGGATCAATCGAAGTTCCAGCAAATTTTGACGAACCTGCTTTCCAACGCAATCAAGTTCACCCCGGAAGGTGGCCGAATCGTTGTACGAGTCAATCGAGTCGACGGGCGTCTGGAACTTTCCGTAAGCGATACCGGGGTTGGTATTGCCGAGGAAGATCGGGAGATCATCTTCGAGAAGTTCCGCCAAGGGACTGCTTCTCAAGGAGATACCCTCACGCGGGAGTACTCCGGCACTGGGCTGGGGCTTTCAATCGTTCGTGAGCTTTGCCAACTGCTTGGCGGTACCGTTCGTGTTGAAAGCGAACTGGGCAAAGGGAGCACGTTTTTCGTCGACATTCCTTGGGAAATTGAAGATCGCCCTGACGTGATCGAAAACTCGTTTACGTCGCGGATCGACGAGATCACCAAGAGCAAGCATGGCGACTTTGTGCGGCTGCAAGGATCGCGTCAGGTCGAAACGCCGGAGACGATCGATTCCACCTCTTCCAGTTGACGAACTTGCAAGTGGGGCTTTATCGGGGCTGCTTCTCGCGGCATAATCGCTCGTTTAGTGAACGATCCACAGGGAGCAGTGCATGGCGGCCACTTTCGAGCCAGAAGTTCTTCTTTACACCGACGGAGCCTGTAGCGGTAACCCCGGGCCGGGCGGCTGGGCGTTCATCTTGCGGCATCCTGCCACCGGCAAAGAGATGGAAAAGTCGGGCGGCGAACGCGAAACGACCAACAACCGCATGGAACTGATGGCGGTTATTCAAGGGCTGCAAACGCTCAGCCGTGCTTGCAATATCGAGCTTTTCACCGATAGCGTCTACGTCGGCAAAGGCATGACCGAGTGGATGCCGAAATGGAAAAAGAACAACTGGCAACGCAAGGAAGGCAAGCAGTGGAAGCCGGTCAAAAACGACGACCTCTGGCGGCAGCTGGATGAACAACTGCAGAAGCATCGCGTAAAATACACTCGCGTCGCCGGTCATAGTGGCCATCCTGAAAACGATCGGTGTGACGAATTGGCCGTGGCTGCCTATCAGCCGTATCGATAATCTCGACCGATCGACCAGGTGAGGGACCGCATGTCAGACAGCCGCGCATCGACTCCGCTGCAGCGTCTTCGCACGCCGGTTCAGTTCTTGAAGGGAGTCGGTCCCCAGCGTGCTGAAAAGCTTGCGAAGCTTCAGCTTTATACGGCCCTCGATCTGATCTTCTTCTTTCCACGAGATTACCAAGACCTGAGGGAACTGGTCTCTATCGACGACTTGATCGAAGACGAACCTGCTTCCATTGCCGGGGTAATCGAAGACGTCGACTTTCGCGGAACTGGGCCTGGCCGATCAATTCTCGGCGTGCTGGTACGCGACAATCAGGCCTATCTTCGAGGCGTCTGGTTCAATCAGCCGTTCATGCGAAAACGTTTTTCGCCGGGGCAGCATGTCATCGTTTCTGGCAAGCCGCGTCACCAAGGCAATCGATGGGAAATGGCCCATCCGGTGGTCGACATCATTGAACCTGGCGAAACGCCCGAGGGGGGCAAACTGCTGCCGGTGTATCCCCTCACCGAAGGCATTCGTCAGGCACTCATGCGGAAAATGGTTCACGCCGCCCTCGATGCGTACGGTGAAGATCTGGAAGAGGTCCTCCCGGAATCGTTTCTTCAGCAGCACGAGCTGTTAACCATTCACGACGCTCTCAATAAAATCCATCGACCGGAAGCTCGCGAAGAGATGGAGGCGGCTCGCAAACGGTTCATTTACCAGGAACTGCTTGTGCTGCAGCTGGCCATGTCGCTGCGAAAACACCAACTGAATCAGCGGAAAAGTGCTTTGCCGATCCCGGTCGATTTTCGGATCGACGAACGAATTCGCAAGTTGCTTCCATTCGAGCTGACCGAAGACCAGAACAAGTCAATCCACGAAATTTGCCATGACTTGCAGCGGACCATTCCGATGAACCGCCTGCTGCAAGGAGACGTCGGAACCGGCAAAACGATGGTTTCGGTCTATGCGATGCTTGCCGCCGTTGCGGCGAAAACTCAGGCCGCGCTCATGGCTCCCACGGAAGTCTTGGCCAAGCAGCATGCTCGAACGTTGACCAAGCTGCTGAGCCATGCCAAAGTTCGTATCGGCGTGCTGACTGGCTCGCTCACGGACAAGGAACGCGCGACGCTTCTCGCAGAAGTCGCCGCGGGGGAAATCGATCTGCTGATCGGAACCCAGGCGATCATCGCTACTGAAATCACCTTCCAGAAACTGGGCCTGGTGATCATCGACGAACAGCATAAGTTCGGCGTGCGGCAAAGGGCCGCGCTGCGAAGTGCTGGCAACGATCCGCATTACCTCGTAATGACCGCGACGCCGATACCCCGGACGGTTGCCTTGGGGATGTTTGGCGATCTCGATATCTCCACGATTCGCACGGCCCCGCCTGGTCGGCAGTCGGTCAGCACGTACATCGCCGAAGACGATCAGCGGCCCAAGTGGTGGAAGTTCTTTCGCAAGAAGCTACGCGAGGGGCGGCAAGGGTATGTGGTGGCTCCACTTGTGGACGAAACGCAGCGGGAAGACTCCATCAGTGGCGTCGAACAGTTGCTCGAACATCTGGCCAATGGCGAGCTCGAGCAGTTTCGGCTCGAGATGCTGCACGGCCGTATGCCGCCGGCCGAAAAGGATGCCGTTATGCAGCGTTTTGCCCGACATGAAATTGACGTGCTGATTGCCACCACAGTGGTCGAAGTGGGCGTCGACGTGCCGAACGCGGTGATGATGACCATTGAAAGTGGCGAACGGTTCGGGCTCGCTCAGCTGCATCAGCTGCGGGGGCGTATCAGCCGCGGTAAGCACCCTGGCTATCTCTGCGTGTTTGCCAATCCGGCAACCGATGCATCTCGCGAGCGGCTCGAAGCGTTCGCTGGCACGACCGATGGGTTTGAACTGGCCGAAGTCGACTTTAAGCTGCGTGGGCCTGGCGATCTGTTTGGTTGGAAGCAACATGGGATGCCGCCACTACGAATTGCCGACCTCCAGCGCGATGGCGAACTGCTGGCGAAAGCACGCGTCGATGCGTTCTCGATCACCGATGCCGATCCGAATTTGGCAGGGGCCAAGTGGGAAAAGCTGCGGAAGATGGTGATGATACGGTACGGAAAGTCGCTCGATATCGGCGACTTAGGGTAAGTCGGTTGAATTGTCAACAAACGGCTTCGGTAACATGACACTCGTTAGGTATTATGCCGGAAAACCTGTTCAAGTGTCGAGGAATATTTGAGGATCGTGTTTGCGTAACGACTTAAGTGCGGTTGTCTTGCGCGAATCAGGTTGCATTCAATTTGCTTCCCTTATTTACTGCCGATTTGTCTGAGGGAATGGCCGCACATTTCGTCCAATCCTGGCCATCACTCGACGCATTCTTCGTGAAAAATATTTGTATACTTGGTCAATAAAAAGTTATAATACGGGCCACACGAGAATCATGCCGTCATCTTCCCAAATTAGGGCGGCGAAAGTTGCCTTCTCGAAAGCTCCCACCTCATGCCAATGCCCGTCTCTTCGCTGATTGCCTTCCTTTTCATTTTGTTCTTCGTGCCAATGGCTTGGGCGGAGGAAACGAAGTCGGACGCTTCGACGATCGACAAGCCCAACATTGTGCTAATCGTCACCGACGATCAGGCACCGTGGGCGTTTGGTCAGGCCGTCCGTGCGGGGCTCGATAAGGAAGTGCCGATCGCCGCCACGCCGAACATGGATCGACTGGCGAACGAGGGGGCCATGTTCCGCAACTTCTTCTGCACGACGCCCGTTTGCAGTCCGGCTCGTGCGGCACTGATGACCGGTCGCTACGCGAGTGAGTTGGGCATCCCCGACTTTATTCCGCAGCCGGGGCATAAGCTGTACGATCGTGAAAACGAAGTCCGGTTGGATCCCGATGCGACGATCACCCTAGCCGAGATGTTGCAAGGGGCAGGGTACCGCACCGGGCTGGTCGGCAAGTGGCATCTGGGTGACTGGACCGCCCCTGGCAACGAGCGTTTCCATCCTACGCGGCATGGCTTTGACTACTTCATGGGGCTGACCGGCGGGGGAACTTCGCCGGACAACCCGCCGCTGGAAGAGGCGGGCAAAGTACAAAAGTTCAGTGGACTGACGACCGACATCCTTACCGACCGAGCGATTGGTTTTATCGAACGCAATCGACAGCAGCCCTTCTTTTTGTGTCTCGCTACGCGTGCCCCGCACGGAAAGTGGTTGCCGGTCGCGCCCGCCGATTGGCAGCCGTATGCCGAGATGGATCCGACCATTCCCGACTATCCAGGGCTTGATGTGGCCAGGGTCAAAAAGATGATGCGCGAGTACCTGGCCAGCACATCGGGCGTCGATCGCAACTTGGGCCGCGTGCTCGATACGCTCGACACGTTAAAGTTGGCCGATAACACGGTCGTCATCTTTACCTCCGATCATGGCTTCAACATGGGGCACCATGGCATTTGGCATAAAGGAAATGGACTGTGGGCGACCGCGAAGAAGCCGCCTGGCCCAACGCATCACGGCGTGAAGGTGATCTCCAACAAGTATCGGCCGAACCTTTACGATCAGTCGCTTCGTGTGCCGGCGATTGTCCGTTGGCCGGGGAAAGTGCCAGCCGGTCATGTCATCGATTCGACCGCGACCGCGCTCGACTTGTTTCCCACATTCGCCGCGATTGCCAACACGCATTGCGACACGGCTTTGCCTGGCCGTGATCTTAGCCCGCTGCTGACAGGAAAGACGCCCAGCGATTGGAACAACGATCTGTTCGCCGAGTACGACATGATCCACTATGCGACGGCGTCGCTGCGGTGTTATCGAACCGATCGCTTCAAGTTGGTGCGTGATTATCACAACGATGGCTGCGACGAATTCTTTGATTTGCAGAACGATCCCGGTGAGAATAAAAACCTGATCGACGATCCGCGTCCCGACATTCAAGCGGCCATTACCGAGTTGGACGCAAAGCTGAAATCGCATGCCGCCATGGCGAATCTTCGGCACTTGGAACGCGAAGAGCCTTTGGGAGAAAACCAAAACGAATGACCGATCGACCAGCCATAAATCGATGGTTGCGAGTTTCTCTGCGGAGCTTGCTGGTCGTACTGACTCTGCTTGCGGTGGGACTGGGTTGGTTCGCCAATTATGCCCACAAGCGGACGACCGCCTTCGCCAAGATTGAGGAAGCTGGAGGCGAAATCCAAATGGCACCGACCAAGCCAACAATGCTGGAGCAATGGTTTGGTTCGGAGATCTTCGGAAGCGTGTATCGAATCGATCTGCGGCAAGGGAAAGAACGCGTGGACAATGCGTTGTTAGAACATCTGGGCAATCTTACCGAATTGCAGCAACTCGACCTTAGCTATGCCCACGTCGACGACGCCGGTGTGCAGCATATCGCTGAACTTCCTTTGACCGAATTGTGGCTGCAGAGTACGAAAATCACCGACGCATCGGCGGCTACGTTGTCCCAAATGCCGACGCTTGTCGATTTGCAGTTGAACTCGACAGATCTTTCCAATCAGTTTCTCGAGTCTCTTGAGCCGCTGCCGAACCTTAGAGAACTGGGCATGCGGGGGACGAAGGTGACCGGCAAAGGAATGGCGTTCATGCCACGCCATTCAAAGCTGGAACGTTTCGATGTCTATCACACCGACGTTGACGACGCTGGGGTCGCTCGCCTGACGGACTGCACCGCATTGGTACGACTGGGACTTTCCATGACAAACGTGACCGACGACGTCTTCGCCGAGTTGGCCAAGATGCCGCAACTGACCGACGTCGATCTTTCAGGCAATCGACCGGTCACCACCAAGGCCGTCAAAGCATTCGAAGCGGCCCATCCGCAGTGCGATATTGAATGGTATCGCGATTGATGTCGCAGGGGTTTGGTGAGGCTTAAGTAGGGCGGTTGAGTGTCTCTAGCCAAAGTCGTTAAGCAATACTCCTACGAGCGGCGTCGACGGGTGGGGATTTTGGTGATGTCGAAATCCATTGGAGGGCCGTCAGCGATGACTTCGACTTGTTCTGGCCAACGGAGTGTCTTCGTTTGAGGGGCAAAGTCGGCATCGGACGACTTTCCTTGCTGGCCAAGTGGAACTTCTAACAGCACTTGGTTCGCGCCCAGCGTGGCGCCGTAAACGTCGTGCATGAACTTAAGTTCGTACTTGCCAGACGCGTCGGTATAACCGGCCGATGGTCGGCCTTTCGCAGGCACGAACGTCACGAACACGCCGTTCAGTGGTGTGCCGTCGCGAGTTACCGTGCCAGAGACTGGCTCTAAAAAAGGATACGGATTACCAGAGCAACCCAGCATTGAGATTAGAGGGACGAACAAAATCAGACACGACGGCCGCAAGCAGTTGTACATCGTACTTCCTTGGAAATGTAAGAGAGCAAATGAGAACTTGATCGGAGTACGCGATTAATATTCGCCGATCACGTTGCCATCCTGTTTGTTCAAGAGCGACAAAAACGTGTAGCTGAAATCGATCGTCTCGGAAAGAAAGCGAACTGAACCATCCCCCATGGCAACCATGGCGCCGCCAGGGTGAGCCGAACGAAACGCACCATTGCGACCGACGGGCGCACACTTGGTATAGGCTGTCGCGATACTATCGTTGATAGGAACTGCGGGTAGGATCAAGTTGTCTGATCGCTGGCCACTGGCTTGTTTACCACTGGCATCGAACGCACCGGAATTCAAGATACCGCCGTGGAAGTCGGTCATCGTCGCGTTTGCATAGCCGCAATTTCCGGCGCCATAGGCCATAGGCATGAAGCTGGGTCGTGGATCCCGCTTTTCTCCATCGGCATCGTAAGAATAGTTGGACACCTCGCCGATCATAATGGTGTTGGAAGTGCCGTCGGTCACCGAGGCGAAGTTCGTTGGGCCGCCGGGTAAAGCGCTCGACGAATCAACGACATGAATGATCATTCCGGAGTGATTGTTACGTCCCAATCCAAATACATCCGGTGAAATATTCGCGAGTGTGCCAGGTTCAAATTGAGCCCCTGAAACACCGGCGTAACAGGAGATTTGGATTTCGTACGGCTCTGTGTTCGAGGCCAGCCGATGGGGCTCGTGCGGCAGCGTTTCCGGCAAAGGGCTGCTGGGACAATTGAGCGTTGAAACACGTAGTGCCGCGGTGACTTGCCAATTTAGATCTGGCCCTGAAGCGTCCTCGAAGCAGGTATTGTCAAACGTTAGCTGATCGAACGCCGCGCCTTGCTCAAGCTGCGGCAAGATGCTTCCGATCCACGAGATCTGTCGATAGTTGTTCGCGCTGCGCAGCTTGTTGTGTGGGAAGACACCATAAATGTCGGTGTAGCTATGGGCGGCGAGGGCAATCTGTTTTAAGTGATTGCTGCATTGCATGCGCCGAGCGGCTTCTCGGGCTTGTTGAACTGCCGGCAAGAGCAGAGCGATCAGTACTCCAATAATCGCAATCACAACCAGAAGTTCGACCAGGGTAAACGCTTTGCGCAGAACATTTGACATGACAAAACCCCAACTTCGAAAAAGGGAGAAATGAAAACGGAATCGGCTTGAGGAAACGATTCACAGGGATGTCTCGCTGGGCGATTCAGATGGTCATCCCAGAGAGACTTGCATGAAGTTGGGGTGAGATGAAACGAGCCCTTTCGGGTAAGGGCAAAAAATAGCTTAGGAAACTAATTGATCGTTTTCAAGCTGAAGTTTTATGTGGGCAAATTGTGACCGCATGAAACATATCGACAACGGTTCTACCCGTAGAAGTTAGTCCTTCTTCCTACCGAACTTGATGGAGAATTTGCCGTTTTCGAATTCCTCTTCAATCTTCACTTCGTCGCTTGGAGCGGCTTCTTCTTCTGGCTTGCCTTGCCACCAATCTTGGATGGCGTTCTTACCGCGCTCGGCCATGTTGGCGCCGGCTTCTTTCCATTCTGTTTTTTGGAAGCGTGAGACGACGATGTCATCGTGACCGCCGGGGTTTTGATCGGGGCCGTCGGAAGCGACTTCGACGCCGTAGCCGAACATGCTTCGCTGGACCGACAGCTTGAGGGGCCGATTCCAGATGTCGACTTCTTCCAGCGGTCCGACCGGCAATGTTGCGTCGGGGTTGGCTTTCAGCTGGGCGAAGTATTTATCGGCCGTTTTTGAAGCAACGGCCGTCGTTTGAGTGATTTGACTTTCGTGGTATCGACTGATCAGGCCGAGAACTGAGAAAATGGCGACCGGAGTGGCCACAATAATTGCCAAGACAATCCAGTGCGCCGTCAGCACGTGAGGAACCGATTTTTCGCGAGTCTCTGCCCGGCTGGCTTGGGCCTGGCGACGACTGCGAAAACGCTGGCGAGCCGGTTGAAGCCCCTTCACGAGCAACGTAATCAGGAATTCGCCGGCGAAGAATAACAGTTCCAAGCTGAGCAGAAGGAGCTCGAGCAATGCACCCGCTAGACCGACGATCGCGGCGATGAGTTCTCCGATGGCTTCCATGAAGCGATCCTGTGCAGTCAGGGAGAGGGGGAATGCCCCTATCTTGGTGGAATCGCGGCTTGCCTTCAATACATAAAACGGTGCAGGACGCCGGCTTGCCGGTTGTGTAAGATAGAAGCACGTCCTTGTCGTGGACGAAATCATGGCCGGTTCTTATTCATCTTTTCGTACGGCACATTCTATGAAATCTTTTTTGTTGGTGACGTTTGTTTTGCTAAGTGCTCTCGGCAGCACGACAGCGTTTGCGCAAGAGAAAACCGATTCCTCAGAGCTGAAATCACCAGGCTTGAAGCTGGTCGAGCCGACGATTCCGGACACGATTACTGGGTCGACAAGAGCACTCAACGAGCGCATGAGCGAAGGGGTTTCCCCAAGTGAAAACGCGGCCGTCTTCCTGGTGCAGTTGATGGGGGCCGATGTCTTCGAGCCGACGCTGCAAGAGACGTCGTTGAAGATGATGGGAATCGCGGCGTTGGATAAGGATGCTCCGCAGATGGTCTACATGCGTCCGTATGCTCAAGCCCAACATCCCGACAACGCCGAGCAGCAGCTGAAAGCACTTCAGCAAATTGAGGTGGAGTTTCATCAAACGAAGGGACAGCCATGGAAGGTGGAAGATTACCCGGCGTTGGCTGAGTATTTCGACGCCAACGAGCAGCCGCTGAACCAGCTGGTGAAGATTGCCCAGTTGCCGAAGTATTACGCTCCAGTCATCTCGCCGCAGGCCACGCCAGGCTTGGTGTCGGCTTCATTCACCATGGAATACCGTTTGCCCTATTTGACGCGTTGCCTGTCGATGCGAGCGATGCGAGACTTTGCCGCCGGCGACTTTGAAGCGGCCAGCGAACAGCTGATCGCTGCCCACAAATTGGCTTATCTCTTGGGCAAGGGATCGCCGATGGATGTATCGCTGGCCAAAGCTCATTGGATGGATGCCAATCCGTTTCGTAGCGAACTGGCGTTGCTCAAAAGCGATCAGCTGACGGCCGATCAAGCCAAAGCTTACCTGGCCAAGCTTCAAGAGCTTCCGCTGTTGCCGCCTGCGAAAACAGCGGCCGAGTTGGGCGAGCGGTTTGTCATTCAAAAAGAGATCGAATTGTTGCGGGACAACGATAGCGCGTTGTTCGCTTTCTTCGATTGGAATCCTTCGGCCCACCAGGAAGACCTGGCCAAGTTGCGTGCGGCGAAGATCAATTGGAAGCTGGCCTTCGAGCGAGCCGATGAAATCCAGAAGCAAACGATTGAGACGCTCTCGATTAAAGATCGCACCGAGCAGATGCGCGAGATCGTGCGGCTCGACCGAGAGGCGGACGCGTGGAACAAGTTGACCGCCGCGGATGAAACGTCTCTGTTGGACTCGTTGCAGAAAGACCATGACGCGGCGAGCCGCTGGATTGGCGAAGCGGTAGCGATGGCGTTGCGAACGAATCTTTGGCAGCGCGTCCATACCGAGCATCGTGGCGAAGTGCGGCGCAACTTTGCCGTCGTCGGCTTGGCGTTGGTCGCCTATCACCGCGAACAGGGCGAATACCCGACGAAGCTGGAAGATCTGGTGCCTGATTACCTGGCCGAAATGCCAACCGATTCGCACAGCAGCAAACCGTTCGACTACCGCCGCATGCAAGCCGACGAGGCCCAGTTGATCTCGTGGGGAGCCAACATGCAAGACGACACCGGGCAGTTCTTCTACGACGACCTAGTCCTACGGCTGGAGTAGGAGAGAAGCTCGTGAAGTAGCGGAAATTACTTTGCAGAGCGAACTCTTCGACTGGGTAGCCCATGGTTGCTTGCAACCTGGGGAGGTGAAGCCGAATCGAGGCTAATGCGTTAGGCTCACCCTTCGCGAAGACCTCCGTTCGCTGCGCTCCCCAGGTTGCAAGCAACCGTGGGCTACCCGAGGAAGCCCCTTGGGGGCTGCGAAAACCGGTCGGCGGTTAACTTCTCGAAAGCTGAAGTTAGCTCACTTCAATCGTTTCGCCGGTGGTCCATTGGGCCATGTTTTCCGGATCGCGGATGACGCGGTTGTAGACCGTGTCGCGTTCGACGGGTTCGCGGCCTGCTTCGACGATCAGACGTTTGATGTCGTCAACCGACATCACTTCCGGCGTCGTCGCGCCGGCATCGTGATAGATCAGCTCGTGACGCACGGTGCCGTCGAGATCGTCCGCTCCGTACGACAACGCCGTTTGAGCCGTGCCGATGCCGAGCATGATCCAGTACGCTTTGATGTGGGGGAAGTTGTCCAGCATCAGCCGCGAGATGGCCATCGTGCGAAGGTCCATCATCACGGAAGGCTTCTTCAGCTTTTTGAGCTCGGCCAGTTCGGTGTTGTCGGGGTGGAAAGCCAACGGAATGAATGTCTGGAATCCGCCGCTGACATCTTGCGTTTCTCGCAGGCGAATCAGATGGTCGATGCGGTGATAGGCGTTCTCGATGTGACCGTACAACATGGTCGCATTCGACTTGATACCCATTTCGTGGGCCGTGCGATGGATCTCGTGCCACTTGCCGGTGTCGGCTTTGTGTTCGCAGATTTGATCGCGGACTTCGCGGTGGAAGATTTCAGCACCGCCACCGGTCATGCTGCCGAGACCAGCTTCGCGGAGTGTTCCCAGTACTTCGCGAACGGGCTTCTTCGTCAGGAACTCAAACCAGTTGATTTCCACCGCGGTGAATGCTTTGAGGTGGAGCTTGGGGAATGCGTCGTGCAATTGCTTGACGATATTGACGTACCAGTCGAACTTCTTCTGGTGATGCAAACCACCGACGATGTGCATCTCGGTGCAGCCATTGTCGACCGCTTCCTGACCGCGAGCGAGAATCTGCTCGTCGCTCATCAAGTAGCCACGCGGATCGCGAAGGTCGGCCCGAAACGCGCAGAAGTTGCAGCGATAGACGCAAACGTTGGTCGGGTTGAGATGTGTGTTGATGTTGTAGTAAGCGAAGTTGCCGTTCTTGCGTTCGCGAACCAAGTTGGCCAACTGGGCGATCTCATTGAGCGGCACATCGTCCTGGTACAGGAAGATGCCTTCGTCCAAGGTCAGCCGCTCGCCGTTCTCGACCTTCTTACCGATGCTGTCCAACGAAATTTTATCTGCTCGAATCATGCCAGGTCGCAAGGTCCATTATTGGAGAAAGAACGGTTTGCCTGAGGGGTGAACCGCACTGATGGGGCAATTCTTAACCTTTATGGTCGCGATTTGCACGCCAGACTGCAAGGCGGGTCAATTCCAAAGGAGGTCTACGCTGGTGAAAATCAGCACACCAACGCCAATTACAGTATTCACATGGAAAAACGCCAAGTTCACCTTCGACAAGTCGGAGGGGCGAACCAATGCGTGTTCGTACAGCAAAAGCGCAGCCACGGCGGCAAGCCCCAGCCAATAAATCAGGCCCAACGAGGGGGCCGCAAACGGCAACGCGGCGAAAGCAAGCACGGCCAACAAATGGCTGACGGCGGCAATCCGAAGGGCGCCAGGGACGCCAAAGTTGGCTGGAACACTGCGGAGCTTGGCGTCGCGATCGAACTCGGCGTCTTGGCAGGCATAAATGATGTCGAAGCCAGCCACCCAAAACAGTACCCCCAGCCCTAAAGCGACGGCCGGAAGGATATCGGTGGGATAGGCAAGGACAATCTGACCGCGGATGGCAACCCACGCACAAATGGGGGCCAGCATCAACGATAGGCCCAGCCAATAATGGGCCAGCGAGGTGAACCGCTTGGTGTAACTGTATCCGCATAAGAATGCGAGCACGGGAACGGACAAAGCAAGCGGTAGCCAATTCGGCAGGAACAGCAGTGTAGAAGCGACGAAGCCTACACTGCAAACGACAGTGAACAGCACCACGCTTTGCACTGAAAGAATGCCGGCTGGAATATGTCGCGTGGCGGTCCGAGGGTTTTCGGCATCGATCTTTCGGTCGACCAACCGGTTGAACGCCATCGCCGCGCTGCGAGCGAATACCATGCACAGTACCACGCCCAACAGCATGGGCCAGGTGACGGAAACCGTTTCACCTTCGGGGGCCGGTAAGCACCACGCCATGATCGTCGCGAGCGCTGCAAACGGCATCGCGAAAACGGTGTGGCTGAAGCGGATCATCTCCAGGATATGACGAAGTCGCTCAGGCATCTTCTCCCCAGCGTTGCATCAATGCGTGTGGAATTTCGAGTTGGTCGAGAATGCGAGCCACCATAAAGTCGATCAGGTCGTCAAGCGACTTCACGCCGTGATACCAGCCTGGCATTGCTGGCATCACCACGGCACCCGCTTCGGTGGCTTTCTTCATGTTTTCAATATAACCAAGCGAGAGAGGTGTCTCGCGAGGGACAAGGATCAGCTTGCGGCGTTCCTTCAGGTGAACTTCGGCAGCACGCTGAATGAGATTCGAGCTGCTTCCGTGGACAATGCCTGCAAGCGTGCCTCCGGAACAAGGGCAGACGACCATCCCCGCCGAACGTGCCGAACCGCTGGCCATGGCCGACATGAAGTTGCCGAAGTGGAAATATTCCAAGTCGCCAGGCTTGGAGGGCTCGTTCAGCTCAATGGTTTTCGCGAGCCGTTTGTCGCTGGGGTCGATGGAAAGAGGGACGAGCGTTTCAGGATCGAAGTTATCGAGTTCCAACCGAATGCCCATTTCCTGCTGCAGAACGATCTTTCCGGAAGGACTGATCGAGAGCTGCACATGATGACCGCTGTGGTGCAGCACGTTGAGCAGCCGTTTCGCATAAACGGCTCCGCTGGCTCCGGTGATTCCCACAACGACAGGCCGGCTCATTTGGTCCCCACGTACAACGTTGCCACGCCGAAGGTAAACGGCTTGTAGAAGACATCTTTCAAACCAGCCCCACGCATCCTTTCAGCAAGCGCTTCCCCATGCGGGAACTCGCCGACGCTATCGGGCAGATACTTGTAGGCATCTTGTTTGTTCTTCGCCAATGCCTGGCCGACGCGGGGCAGGATGTTCTTGAAGTAGAACTGATACACGCCACGAAATGGTTGCCAGCGTGGCTGAGAGAATTCCAGGACAGCCACTTTCCCGCCTGGCTGACAAACGCGGGCCATCTCTTTCAGCCCGAGGTCGGTGTCGGCGACGTTACGCAGGCCGAATGCTACCGAGACGATTTGAAACGTGTTGTCGTCGAAGGGAAGCTGCTGCGTATCAGCTTCCTGAAAACGAACCTGACCGTTGATGCCGAGCTTTTGCTTTTTGACTTCGCCCACTTCCAGCATTTCAGGGCAGAAGTCGGTCGCTTCGACGTTCACTTTGCCGTTGGCCGCTTTGTAATAGGCCAGCGCCAAGTCGCCGGTCCCCGTGCAGACATCCAGAATGGGGCTGTCGCCGGTTGGGGGGACGATTTTTACGGTTCGCCAGCGCCAGTATTTGTCGACATTCATCGACAGCAGATGGTTCATGCGGTCGTAGTTGCCCGCAATCTCGGAGAACATCTGCCGGACCCGGGTACCCGATTTATCGATCGCCATGCTTCGTAGGGCCTGAATTGACTTAAGCCGAAGGGGTGGAAACTGTTAAATCTACCGGAAATCGGCGGCCAGGGTAACATGCCCCCTGCGGCGAATTCGACGCAGCTACCCCGCTGGAAGACCCCATGTCGGGCTATTCGACCCAGTGCAGAACGTCCCGCATCACGCACCAGCGAGGCGATTTTTCGTTTTTGACCTGACCGACGATCCATTTGCTGTACAACCGATCGAGCGTGCCGTTGGTTTGCTGAAGTTTCAGCCAGGCATTGAGGAACTTTTCCAGTTCCGGTTCGTTCAAGGGCAAAGCAAACGCAACGTGTCCCTTAAATTGCGGCTGCGGGATCGCCACGTCGTAGCGAGGATAAAGAATGGTGTACGCCGAACCTCCCTCGGCGGTCATCAGGATGGCGTCGAAAGGCTTGTCGGACTGCTCGAAGAACTCACGCGGCGAGTTCACGTAGACGACATTGGCCTCCGGCAAGTGGCGTTTGACATTTTCGGAAAGTCGCCGGCCCGTGGTGGCAATCCGGAAACCGTTCTTCTGACGGATATCTTCCCAGCGTGCCACTTCGTCGCGACGATGATCTTCAATAACAATCGCCGCGGTGATCGACATGTAAGGCTCGCTCAGCGACAGCCGAGCCAGGCGTTCGGCGGTGACCATCAGCCCGCCGATGGCGAGATCGATCTGCCCGCTCTTCAGTTGTTCGTCGCGGGTCTCGTAGGTCCAGGGGATGAACTCCAATCGAAGATCGAGCGTCGCCGCAAGTTCATGCATCAGGGCCACGTCGTAGCCGACAAGCTGGTCTTCATCGTTGAAGAAGCAGAAAGGGTACATCTCGGGATGGTAGCCGACTCGCAGGACTTTCCGTTCCAAGATTTGTTCGAGACGTGGGAGTTCGCTTTCGGCAGGGTCGATTTCATGGGCGACGCGAAGTACATCGGCTTCGACTTCGGACTTCACCTGCATTTGCATCAGCGTCTCTTGAGCCAGGTCGGAGTTACCCATGATCGAACTGAATCCGGCGCGAGCACCGAGCAAAACGGCGACCGTCAAAACCGAACCGCTGACGGCCAGGATCACGCACTGACGCACTTTGATCTTCAGGTTTCCGGTCGCTGCCGAGGTGGCGATCAACGTGAATGCGAACAGGTTCATCGTCGCTAACAACGTGGCGAACCAACCGTTGACCACTCCTGTGACGACGTACAACTGGTAGGTGTCCGATGGGATTCGCATTTGATCCAACAGAAACGGCAACGCCAAGTCGACACCGCCAAAGAGCGAGAACAAGCCGAGGATGGAAAAGTTAGGGTAGTCGGCCAACGTGACTTGATTGCCGGTATACCATCCGGCGAATAGGACAAACGCCAACGTCAGCAGCTTGCCAAGATTCGGAAAGTTAAACGAGACAGGGATCAGCACTTCGATGTAGCTGTCGGTGTCGTCATTGCGTAGCCCGGCACGCTCGAACAACGTTTTTCCGTTTTCAATAAGCAGTGGCAAGACGATAAACAGATTGCCGGTCACAAACCCAGTAAGCATCGCCGAGCGGCATGCCCGTAGGACATCGCCAAACCGAAAGGGCGTAAGGATGGCGACCATCGCCGGCATGATGAAAAACGTCAGCAGCAACGTCAGCAGAATAAACGATCCGATGTAAACCTGCAGCCGGCCTAGTTCCTGAATGGTCATTGTCCCCGCAGCGTTTGCGGCAATGGCAAACAGCCCGAAAGGAGCAAGCCGAACGACCAGCACGGCGACGCGCGTGAGAACCATCGAGGCAACCGAAAGCAGATCGAGCATGATCTTCTTTTTGTCCGCTTCGATGCCAATCAGGGCGATTCCGACGACAACACTGAAGACGGCGACCGCCGGGACAACGGTTTCCGCCATCGAGCGAAACGGATTGATCGGAATGTACAAATTGATGAAGTCGATCTCTTTGACTTCGGTCATGCTGGGGCTGAAGAACGAGCCGGCCTCGACAATGGGGTAGGCCAGGGGAGCAAGAAAGACGCACACAAACGCCAAGATCCACGAGCCCAGCAGCACCACTCCGGCGGTCAAAGCCAAGCGAATGGCCTTGGTGGCGATCAGCGAACCAATGCCGCCGATCAGCGAGACCATCATGTACGGCAAGATCGACATCTGTAGCAGGCCCACGTAGGCCCGACCGATGATCCCTAGCCATGCACAGGACTCGCCAAAAAAGATGCCGCAAGCAATCCCGAGGGCCAGGCCAATGACGATCCGCGTTGAAAGGTTCAAGCGGAACTTACGCTTCTTTGGCGGTGCGGCTTCTTCGGTCCGTTTGACATTGGGGGAGGCTATTTCATTCATCGTGAAAGCAAAGACATCCCTGACAGATCGAGTCGATCGCCGTTGAAGTTCGCAAAAGCTAATGGTTACCGAGCAGATTCTCCTTAGGCACAAGCTGTGCCGACGGGCGACAGTTGGCCGTCAGGGTATCTCTAAGTCACTTTGAGATAAGGCGTTAGCGATATTTGGTAGATGTCCTTGGCATGGCGCCATGCCGGAATCGTAAGCAGGCTGCCCACCAAAGTTGCGATAGCAAAAGAAGTTACGGCTAATAGGTGGGGATCGATCGCAGTGAGAGGGGTGTGATGTGCGATTGCCGATCTTGACTGCCGGCTCTATAATCGTAGGTTTTCCAGCATATCAGGGGAACGGACCGGCGCAGGGCTCGTCCGCGAACTTGTCACGGAGTGAAGAGCGATGAAAGAAAATATCCACCCAAAATACCAGGACACCGTCGTTAAGTGCGGTTGTGGCAACTCGTTCACCACGCGTAGCACCCGCAAAGAAATCGTGGTCGACGTTTGTAACACGTGCCACCCTTTCTACACCGGTAAGGAACGTTTCCTGGACTCAGGCGGTCGTATCGAGAAGTTCAAGAACAAGTTTGCCGGCAACTACGCGAGCCTGTCGAAGAAAAAGAAGAAGTAGCTTCTTCCCATCTGAACGTCACAATCACGCGAGTTTCCTGTCGTTGGGGACTCGCGTGTTTTCGTAGATTGCCACCTTCGGCCGCTGATTCTCCTTTCCGTTTCGGCCACTCTCAGGACGATACCTCCCATGCGCGAGATTTTGGAAGAAAAGCTTTCTCGCTTCGAGTTCCTCGAAAAGCAGATGAGCGACCCCGACGTGTTGGCCAACTCGTCGCAGATGGCAAGCGTCGCGCGCGAGCATGGTTCGTTGGCACGTATCGCGACGCGTTATCGCCAGTTCAAAGAGATTGTCGGTGAGATCGACGATGCTCGTGAACTGATGGAAAGCGACGATGCCGAAATGGCCGAACTTGCCGAAGCGGATCTCGCCGATCTGAAAGAGAAACGCGAGAAAGTTTGGCGCGATCTGCTGGACATGACCATCGGTGGTGAAGATGCCGATCGTGACAAGATTGTCCTGGAAATCCGAGCGGGAACCGGGGGTGACGAAGCGGCCCTCTTCGCACGGGACTTGTACGAAATGTACAAGCGTTTCGCCGAAGGCAAGAAGTGGAAGTATGAGATCATGGAATCGAACCCAACCGAATTGGGTGGGTTCAAAGAAGTGATTATCTCTGTCCACGGCGAAGGCGTTTACCGCGAGATGCAGTACGAAAGTGGCGGCCACCGCGTGCAGCGTGTTCCGGAAACGGAAACCAAAGGACGCGTACAGACATCGGCCGCTACTGTCGCGGTGATGGCCGAACCAGAAGAAGTCGAGTTCAATCTCAATCCCGACAGCTACACCGTCGAACGTTATGCGGCCAGTAGCGGCCCCGGCGGTCAGCACGTGAACAAAACGGCATCGGCCGTGCGACTGATTCACCAGGAAACGGGCGTCATCGTTCAGTGCTGCGAAGAACGTAGCCAGCATAAGAACCTGGAACGTGCGCTGCGACTGCTGAAGACGAAGCTGTATGAATCGCAGCGAGAAAAAGAAGCGAAGGAACGTGCCGACGAGCGAAAGAGCCTTGTCGGTTCCGGCGACCGTAGCCAGCGTATTCGCACCTATAACTTCCCGGAAAACCGTATTTCCGACCACCGCATCAACCTGACGCTGTATAAGTTGGATCAGATCATGACTGGCAATCTTCAGCCGGTGATCGATGCGTTGATCGACCACGACCGAGAGCAACTTCGCGGTTCGATGGGAGACCTCGACTAAGCCGCGAGCCTGCCGGTTTTCCGCATCCTTTCCCCCAAGGCGAAAGTGCCCGCATGTCGACAGCCGAACCATGGACGATTGGCCGTCTCTTGAACTGGACGACCGAGTATCTCGAGTCGAAGGGAAGTGAAGAAGCTCGCCTGGAAGCTCAACTTCTGCTAGGACACGCGCTGAAGTGCCCGCGGATTCAGCTTTATGCCCGGTTCGAGGAAGTCGTCGACGAAGAGAAACGGGGCGCGTTCCGAGAGCTTGTTAAGCAGCGTGCGGCCGGTAAGCCGGTTGCCTATGTGCTGGGGACGAGTGAGTTCTACTCGATGGAATTCGCTGTGACCCCAGACGTGCTGATTCCGCGGCCTGAGACCGAGCACCTGGTGATTGAAACGCTCGATCTGCTCAAGCCTCGCTCTGGTGGCGACGGCATGCACGTGCTGGAGATCGGCACCGGAAGTGGCATCATCTCGGTAACGGTGGCCAAGCAGGCCCCCAAAGTGCATGTCACTGCGACCGATATCAGCGAAAAGGCTTTGGCGGTCGCGAAGCAAAACGCCGAGAAGCATGGCACCGCGGACCGAATCGAGTTCGTCTGCGGCGACCTCTTCGCAGCCGTGCCGGACGGAGCATTGTTTGACGTGATCGTCAGCAATCCGCCGTACATTGCTCAGTCAGAACGATCGATGATGGATGCCTCGGTGATCGCTCATGAGCCACACATTGCTTTGTTCGCCGAAGAAGAGGGAACTGCCATTCTACGGCGGATCTTGGAAGAGGCCCCTGCTTATTTGAAGCCAGGCGGAACGATTCTCTTGGAATTCAGTCCCATGATCGCCAAGCGTGTCGCGCAGATGGCTGAAGCAACGGGAAGCTACACCGGTGTTTCGATCGGCAAAGATCTCGCCAAGCATGATCGTTACTTAGTCGCAAAACGAGTCGGCTAAAGCGAGTTAGCCGCCGACGGTAACCACTTTCTCGCGGATCTGATACGTTGGGGGATCGATCGGCATGGGGCCTTGCCCTTCGTCGATGAACGTTCGGTTGCGACCGTTCTTTTTGGCCGTCCTGAGTGCCGTGATCGATCGTCCCAGTAGCTTGGGGATTGTATCGTCCGGCTTCATTTCGGTGACGCCGGCACTGATTTTCAGTTCTAGTTCTTCACCATCGTATTCAAAGAACGTCCCATCAACCGTCTGGCGAATTCGCTCCACCGCACTGGTCGCACCGCGAGGGCCGATGTCACCAAAGAAAAGCAGAAATCGTTGCCCTTCCAGTCGCATGGCATACTCGAAGCCACGGCTGGAACGCATCAACTCGCTCAGGTACTTGCCAAGTGAAGCGATGATTTGATCGCCCACTTCGGTACCAAGCCGTTCGTTCAGTTTGCGGAACGTGTCGATGTCGATAGCGGCGATGCTAAGTGAACGTTCGCGACGGATATCATCACGCCACCACTCGAACATTTGACATTCGAATCCGGTACGGTTCTTCAAACCGGTTAAGCCATCGAGTTTCATGCCCTTATCAACTGTGCCAAGCCGTTTCTCTGCTCGCAGCACAGTGACAATGGTTTCGGTCATCTTGTCGCGCAGGTCGTGGCAGAGATCAATCAACCGGGCAATCTCTAAAACCAATTTGCGGCAGACGTCGTTTAAGTTGTCTTGAAAATCAAGCTGCTGTAAGTTGCTGAGCGTGGTTTCGATTTGGGCTGTCTGCTCGAACAGCGTATCGCATAGCCGTCGACCGATGTCGGAATAAGCCCCGAGCCCTTCCTGGCTGCCGTCGAGATGCTGAGCTGCTTCGGCTTGTTTGTCGAGCCAGTCGATGTTGACGGCATCGAGTTCTTCCGCAATTTCGGTCAACGCGTCTTCTGTCGGTTGATACCAAGTTTCACGAAGCTTGTTTTCGATCGCTACCAACTTGGCGCGGTAGCGTCCCACTTCTAAACGCAAGACCTGTGCGGAAGCTTCAACAAGGCTGTTGGCAACAACACACTCCGCTTCAAGCACTGCGACATACTCGTACGGAATCGCTTCTTCCGGTGCTGGTTCCGGGGTCTTCGCTTTGCTGGCCGCTTTCGGCTGATCGGTGGGGGGCTTTTCGTCCAGATCGTCCAGGAATGCCTCAGCACTTTCGACGACGAGAATGTCTGGCTGCATTTCAATCAACTGCCGAACGCGCACGGCCGCGCAGAATCCGATCAACAGATTCACGCCGATCATCAGCAGTAGAAAAAGAAACATACACCTCGCCCCGGATCTAAAAACGTACCCATGCCAACCATCCGTTGGATGGGTCACGCAAAGGTAGATCACATTCTGCAGATGTCGAAACGAGGAGTAGGAAAATAGTCGGGTTATACCGAACCTTCTGTTTTTACCGGCAATTCCCCCCGGTAGACGCGCCGCCCAAACGGGTTGGCCCTCGGTACGAAGGGCTCGGCGTTCTCCTCTTGCTCGCAAGCCTTGGCCAAGCGAAAGATGTTTCCGTCTAATTCGTCGGCCCAATAAACCAGGTTCGCTTCCCAAGTCATGGGAGGTTTAGGGCTGCCGTTCTCGACGGTTCCTTGATGGCTGAGGAGAAGATGTTCGAGGCGTACCAGCCAAGGTTCGTCGATTTCTAGTTCGCGTGCCGTATCACGAATAAGATCTCGGCCCAGAACGATGTGCCCTACAAGTTCACCTGAGGTGGTGTACGCCGTATTACCGACTTCGGCATCGAGTTCTTCCAGCTTGCCGATGTCGTGCAAAAGTGCCCCGGCGATTGTCAGCTGCCTCGTTAAAGGATCGCGCAGAGAGGGATGCTGGCCTCGGTAAGTGTTTAGTAGGTACAGCACATTTTGGGTGACGCTATAGAGATGCTCGAGAAAGCCACCGCAATAGGCATGGTGATGATACACGGCCGCAGGCATCAACTCGATCCGCTCGCGATGTTGCTTGAAGATAGTGGTGACCAAGGCGTGTAGCTCAGGGATATCGATTTCGGCATCGATCATGTCTAACAGGCAATCAAACAGTTCCGCGCTGTCTGACTCGCCCGATGGTTGGCATGTCTTGGGATCGAAGCCATCTTTGTGGTCTTCTGGCTCGATCGGACGTAGAAGAGCGATGTCGATTTTGCCGCCGCGAATGGTTTCCTGAAAGGTTCCGCGGATCTTATAGAAGTGCCCTGTTTGCCACTCATCGCGACAAGCCAACTCGTGCTGAGAACCTTCCCAGATGGTCGCTGCGACGGTTCTTCCATCGTCACGGAATTCGAGGGCGTAAAAGGGACGTCCTTGCCGTGTCAGGCAGCGTTCCTTTTTGAAAAGCTGAGCGAAGAAGTCGCCCCCTTGTGCATGCTGAAGTTCGGAGAGTCGGCAAATCTGGCTCATCGATGCCCCCGTGAGTGATTTCCTGTCGATGGATGTCAGGTCCCATCTTAAGAGGGGGCAGGGCGGTCGCCAACTAAATTATTCGCCCTGGTACCGCTTTGACTCGCCTTGCAGTTCTTTCAGCTTGCTTTCGAGACGCTGACGCAGCTCAGTCATCAATGGATCTTCACCTTCTTTCGGACGCCGCTCGGTGCCGACGACAATGGGGTGATCGACATCGATGATCACGTGTAGATTGCCGTGAAACTTTACCGAGTCTTTTAGGTCTTCCTCGTAGCGTTCAACGGTTTCCAGCAAGCGGTCAACGCTGGGAAAGTCTCGAAGGTAATTGGGAATGTAGCAAGAGATTTGCTGGGCAACGTAGATATCTTCCAGTTGTAACCAGCGCCGCGAGCGTTCATCCGGCGAAAGCTTGCCTTCGACCATTTCCGGCAAGATGCGCGAACGTAGTGCTTTGATCCGAGGGAGGACGCTGCCTTGCGATTCCACGCGAAGCCACTCTTTTTCCAGTGGATGTAGGATTTGATCGATCAAGTCGGACGTGCGCGTCGAGAGATCCAGCCCGGACCGAGCCTGACCGGCGTAGCGAATTTCTTCGAGACAGAAGAGAGCTTCGCCCATCCGCTCGACACGATCGAGTAGCGTGAGTTCCTCGGAGGTTCGCCAACCCAGGCGGTGTTCGATCTCGTGAAGCACCGATCGGACGGTTGCGTCGATATCGCCTTTGAAGATGTACTTGATACCGACAGGATGAATGACCGTTTTGCCAAGTCCTTCTTTTTCTCTTCGCTTGGCAGCCGAGCGAGCGACGAACGCGACACCATCCAGCAGTGCGTGCAAATGATCGTTCGTACGCGTTGTCGAACCTTCGGGAAAAAGGACCAGGGGGCGGACTGCTTCAACCATGGCATCGACCGCCGTGGCGAGCGACTTTCGATCGACTCCTTCGCGGTAGATGCTGAATCCGCCCATCAACTGAATGGCAAAGGCTTTGAACCAGCCTTGGTTGAACAGATGCCAGCTTGCCATCGAGTAAAGATGGCAGTCGACTTCTCGCGCGAGAAAGCCAAGCACGAGAGGATCGGACATGCGGCAGTGATTGGGGGCCAGCAAGATCCCATGCTTGGCGTCAAACGACTTTTTCAGCCGTTCGCTATTGCGAACCTCGTGCGAAGTGACCCCTTCAAAGCGTTTCAGGTATTGCCCATACAGATTGAACTTCTGGATGAAGTCAGGCCAGAATGAACCCCGATGAGGAGGAACAAACCGGTAGGGCTTTTCAATGATGATGTTCTGCATAAGTTCGCGGAAACCGTTGGCATGATGCCGCGGCGGTTACTCGTCGGCGTATCCTTGGGGGTGCGACTGGTGCCAACGCCAGGCCGTCTCAATCGTTTCGCGGACATCCAAGTACTTCGGCTGCCACTCCAAGATTTTATGAGCCTGAGCCGGATTGGCTACCAGGGCAGGGGGATCTCCCTCGCGGCGAGGGCCAATTTCGGCAGGGATCTTGTGACCGGTGATGTCTCGACAAGCTTGGATGATCTCTTGCACGCTGTTTCCCCGTCCGGTGCCGAGGTTCAATTTCAAGCAGTTGTCTGGCGCAATCTTTTCCATCGCCGCAAGATGGGCGTCGGCCAAGTCGTCGACATGAATGTAATCGCGAACGCACGTGCCATCTTCGGTAGGGTAGTCATCGCCAAAGATGCTGATGGATTTTCGCTGTCCCAGGGCAACTTGCAAAACGAGCGGGATCAGGTGCGACTCAGGCATGTGGTCTTCGCCGATGTCTCCCTCAGGCGAAGCCCCAGCCGCATTGAAGTAGCGTAGTGCTGCGAACGCCATGTCATAGGCATGCGCGTAGTCCTGCAGGGCTTGTTCGATGGCCAGCTTGGTGAAGCCGTAAGGATTGACTGGACTTTGCGGGAAGCTTTCGTCAATTGGGGAGGAAGCTGGAATCCCATAGGTGGCACACGTGCTAGAGAAAACGATCCGCTTGACGTCCGCTGCACGCATTGAATCGAGCAAGCTGAGCGTGCCGGTAATGTTGTTGCGATAATACTTCGCCGGATTCGTAACCGATTCACCGACTAATGCAAACGCCGCGAAGTGAATGACTGAATCAATGTGGTACTCTTTCAGCGTAGCGGTCAGTTTCTCGCCATCGAGCAAGTCACCTTCGACGAGCGGCAGCTTCTCAACCGCACCGCGATGGCCTGCCGAGAGGTTGTCGTAGACGACGACTTCGTGGCCTGCCGCGGCAAGCTTTCTGGCAGTATGAGAGCCGATGTAACCAGCTCCGCCGGTGACGAGAACGCGCATCTTGTTTTCCTCGAATGCCTTAACGTGAATTGCCGTCGATCTTGTTTGCCGCGATTCTCGTGGATTCGGCCCTTACGATCAATACGACCCGAATCCTTGGCGGAAGCATGGGAAGCGTTTGCTGGTGTGCCGAAGAGATGAATACGAACCTTTCCTTCCCCCTTTAAGCTACCTAGGTTCCAAATGCCGCGAAAACTCAAACTGAAACTGAAGCGACCGTTGCCCCAACCGCCAGGGGAACGCACCGAGCGGCTGATCGCGTCGATGGTGACTTATCTGACGACCGAGTGTCACTTGTCGCCTAACACGATCCAAGCTTATTCGCGAGATTTACAACGGTTTCGGACATGGCTGGGGCCAAAAAATCCCACAACACTGACGATTGCCCAGCTTTCGGACTATGTTGCCTGGCTGCATTCGCAGAATTTGGCGCCAGCTTCGGTCTCGCGGCATATCATCTCGCTGAAGGTTTTCTTCCGTTACCTCCAGTTAGAAGGGGTGATGGAAGATAACTTGGCCGAGTTGCTAGGGTGTCAAAAGCTGTGGCAGAAGATACCGTCAGTCATTCCACCGTATCAGATCGACGACTTTTTAACGGCCCCCTGGAGTGAAGACCCTTATTGGCGACGCGATCGAGCCATTTTGGAAGTTCTGTACGCCTGCGGTTGTCGCGCGTCGGAAATTGCCGGACTCGATACGAAAGATGTCCACCTGAAGGAAGGTTTCTGCCGGCTGCATGGTAAAGGGAACAAGCAGCGCCTGGTGCCGTTAGGGGAAAAGGCGATCAATGCCTGTCGCGATTACCTGGAGAAGGAGCGACCGAAGCTGGCAGCTCGAGGCTTCGACTCGCCGGGCTTCTTTCTCACGCGAACTGGCCGACCGCTACGTCGCGAGGCGATTTGGGAGCTGGTAAAGAAGTACGCACGCCGTGCGGGAATCGATCCTGCGGTTAGTCCTCATACGCTGCGGCATAGTTTCGCTACGCATCTATTGGCGGGCGGGGCCGACTTGCGGCAAGTGCAAGAACTGCTGGGACATGCCAGCATCGCAACCACTCAGATTTACACGCACGTCGATCAGACTCGCCTAAAAAAAGTTCACGCCGCGTTTCATCCGCGAGCGTGAACTTTCGATGTTTCGAGATGGGAACCGGCGATCAGCCACCAGCTCCGGGAGCGAACTTAATCTTCTCGACAAGCTTCTGCACTTCGCCAGTCTTCGGGTCGATGCGGCCGGTCACCGCGGTGATGGCCCGAATGACGTAGTGGTATTGAAGCTGGTAGTCGGCATCGATTTCGATTTCCGATTCCTCTTGAAGCGAGCTCGGACCATCGGAAACACCAATCTGCTCGACGATTTGGTCTTGCAGCTTTGCGAACTTCTCTTGCACGCTACCGTCGAACGTGATGCTGTTCAATGCGACCGACTGCAACGCACCATTGGGACCGGCACGCAATTTCAACTTCATCGGAACGTTGAGGTTGGTGCTGGGAGCCCCTTGGGCGGCCTGAGGCATGTTGATGTTGAAGTCCCCTTCCATCGCGACGATTTTGAACGTCATGATAAAAAAGACGAGCAGCTGAAACACGATGTCGATCATCGGCGTCATCTGAACTTCGATCTTTTCTCGTCCGTGGACTTCGTTCTTGCGAAGTTTCATGAACCTAACCGTATTGCTTAGTAGGGAACTTTTTCTTTGGCCCTGAGAGCGAATTTCTCGAAGCCGACATCTTGGCAAAGCTTGATCATCTCTTGAACTTTGCCGGTCTCGACACGAGAGTCGCCACGCACGATCACCGTTACACTTTTTGAGCCGCCGTCCTTCGCCTTGAAGTCGTCCGCAATTTGCTTTTCAACAACAAGGCGTTGGCGAAGGCTTTCCATGGTGTAATCGTTGCCATCGAAATACACGTTGCCGTTTTGGTACATCTGCAGCGTGATGGCGTTCTCGAAAGGGACTTCCGGCGGCTTGGCCAGTTCACTTTCGGGAAGCTTGACTTCTTTGTTCTGATCGGCCTGCGTAAAGTTGATCAGCACCATAAAAAAGGCGATCAACTGAAACGTCATGTCGATCATGGGGGTCAAATCCCCTTCAAGCATCTCCCGATTTTTCTTTTTGATCTTCATTAGCTACATCTTTTCGCGAAAGAGATCAGACGGATGGGGAGAGCTTACTTGCCGACGTTTTGGAAACGGCTCATGAGGCCTTCACTGGTGATACCGACTTCCAAAGCCAGACGGTCGACACGGTTGCGAAGGATGTTGTAAGCGGCAATTGCTGGAATGGCCAAGGCCAGACCGACAAGCGTGGTGAACAGAGCGGTCGAAATACCATTGGCGAGCTTCGAGGCTTCTGGCGTCGAACCACTTTGAGCAATCACGCTAAAGGATCGAATCATGCCGTCGACCGTACCGAACAAGCCGATCATTGGGCTGAGCGTACCGATCAGGGCCAGGTAGCTAAGGCGATGATCGAGCTTCATGTTCTCTTCTTCGCCCACTTCCTGCATGGCTTCAATGGCTTTGTCGTAGCCGAGGGAAACCTTTTCCAGACCAGCCGAAAGCACTTTGCCGAGGAACGATTCGTCTTCCTTGGCCATGTCGTAGGCTTCTTGAACCTGGTTTTCTTCGAGACAAGCTTCGAAGCTTTCGACCAAGGCGAGTGGCACGACGTTTTCGCGGCGGGCATTCATGATGTTCATCACCAACAGGGCAACGAACACGATCGAGATCATCATGAAGATCCAGAAGTAATAGCTCAGCGAGGTGTAAACCCATTCAAAGAGCGACTTGGGAGGCTCGACGCCTGTTTCGCCTTCGTTGGCACCAGCGGCTGGTGCTTCTGCGGGGGCTTCCGCAGCTGGTTCGGCATCGCCACCGGCATCTTGAGCAGTGACGGCCTGGGTGGTCAGAAAAACACCCATCATCAAGGCCACAAGAGCCACGCAAAGGGAAAGGGAATACGCATGAGGTCGACGCAACATTGGGTTCTCCAGACTTTGGCTGATATCTGAGCTATGTCGTGGTTGATGGTTGAGCAATTGAAACGAATTCGACCGGCTCTTGTACACAGATTCTTACGAGAGAAGGTCAATAACGAGTAGCATTTCGACTAGAGGAGTTCGTATTCTAGTTGGGCGAAAACGCCTCGAAAAGCATCAGGACGGAGAGTTTGCCAGTGAATTCGGGCAAACTCTCCCTTTTAATCGCAGTAGCCAGGGGCTTTTATTGCCGGTTAGCCCAACTCGAGCCAGGATAACGTTCGTTCAACATGTTCCGCGCATCGGTGGCTTGGTCGGGATCGTTAATGTCTTTCCAAAGATTCGCCAAGTGATAGAGGGCTTCGGCGTGAATCTCGGGATCGGTATAGAACAGGATGTCGGTGTGCAGATAAGCCAACAAGGCTTCTTTCGGCTCGTTCTGCTTCAGATGACACATGCCCAGGGCGTTGTAGGCACGGCCAAACAGTTCCTTGTCGTCAGGGTCGGCATTTTCGACGACCTTCTGAGCCAGCGCGATACCTTCGGAAGCTTTTCCGGAAGAGGCCAACGCTTGGGCTTTGCCGACGGCGGCGAAGCTCTTTTGCCGAGCGGCCCCGGGAACCGTGGCATTCGTTGACAGGACGTCGTCGAAGTTACTGATCGCTTCCGCGGCTTTGTCCTGAGCCAGCAACGCACGGCCGGCTAAGACTTGAGCGGACATGCGGTAGTCTGGCCATGGGGCCGACTTGAGGCCGCCGTAATACTTGGCCGCCGAGGCGTAGTCACCACCACTGACCGCAAGATCGCCGAGCATGCGTGCGACTTCGTAGAAGTGGAAACTGTTCGGCGAGCTTGTGGCAAATCCGAGCAGTGCTTTGGAAGCCGCATCACGATCGCCAGAACCAGCGAGAGCCAGCTTGCCCATCGCATATGCTCGCAGGAAATTGATTTCCTGGCTTACCAGTTCGTTGTTGGCTGCTTCGACGCCTTGCAGCTTTTCAACGGCGTCGGCGAACTGACCGTTCTGGACCATACGGCGAGCCGTTTTGACATCGAATGGTTCCGCATCTAACGCGATCTCGACGATCTCGTTGGTTGGAATTTCGATGGGGCTGCCCCCTTTGCTCAGCTGAACGGCGTCCTTCGTTGCGCCCACGATCGTACCGGCTTGAGCTCCGCCTTCGGTACGAACGGTATCGGCCAGCAAGGGACCGCCGGCAACTAATGCCATGGCGAAGGCTTGGAAAAGAATCTGACGCATGTTTATTGCTCCTCGAATAGATCGATCATTTACGGGAATCATGGGGAAAAGGATGAGGCGATGGGGCTATTTTTTCTCGAGCCCTTTCGATTCGCCGGTCAGATCCTTTTGGATTTTTCGCATCAGCATATCGTACTTCTGGAACCACTCTTCACCGCCCAAGCTGGGGTCGAACGATTGGGTTGAAACGATATCTTTCGCCGCCGCGGCGAGGTACTGATCCTTCTTTTCTTTGCTCGATTGAGTCAAAGCAAAGTGGTATCGGCACTGGGCCAGGTAATAGCGGCACTCGAAGAACGTTTCGCGGAACGGCGAAGGATCGGCACCATCCTGGGCATACCGAGCGAGGACCGATTGCAAACGGCCCCAGCCCCAGATCGTGTTTCGCTTGGTTTCTGGATCTGGCTCGGCACCCATCAGCGATTGATAGAACGTCTTTGCGTCGCCACCATTCACGCCCCATAGGTAATAGGTCTTGGCGGCTTCGACTTGGACGTTGACCATCATGTTGCTTTCTTTCAGCACTTCGGTGAAGGTCGTGATCGCTTTTTCGTATTCGCCAAGCTCGCGCTGAGCCATAGCAATCCGGACGCGGACTTGCTGCACCAAAGCTGGATTAAGCGAACCGTTGTTGCCTTGGTCGATGATCCGCTGGTAGGCGGAAATCGCTTTCTGATAAAAGCTCTTCGTGTCGCCGGAGTAGCTTGGGTCTTCGGAAAAGCTTTGTCCCAGGTTATAGAATGTCTCTCCAACCCAGTTCAGTACGTTCGGTTCGCTGCTTGATTCCGCGACACGATTGAGGAACTGCTCGAACGCTTTCGCCAATGCCGCCTTTGAAGAAGGATCGGCGTTATCGAGCTGCGTTTTCAGGTCGTTCGCCAGCGAGATGTAGATGGCGACCAATTGTTTCTGGCTGTTGGCATCGCTGCCGACCAAGTTCTTCAGCTGGGCCATCGCTTTTTCCGCATTCGCCATCAGCGATTCGGTTTTGGCTGAATCTTGTGTGGTTGGCAAAGCGGAAATGTACGCTCGAACGGCGGCTTTGTAGATCAGCTGATCCACGCCAGGACGAGACGCGGCTGGGTTTTTGTTGTCGACCAACTTCATCAAACCAACTTTGGGCTTTTCAAGCAGCTGGACTGCTTTGTTCGGTTCGCCGATGTCGGTGTAGACTTGGGCAAGCGATAAAGCCCCGAGCACGTACGAGTAGTCAGGGTCGTCCCCTTGGTAGCTATCGACGCCAGACGAAAGGATGTCTTGTGTCTTCTGCTTGATGGCTGCGAGCTGCTGTTCCGTGGGTACTCCCATAGCATCTGGGTTGGTCTTTGCTTCACGACGTAGTGCGTTGCCACGCAGGAACAAGTTCCAGTAGGTTTGTCCCACTTTCAGCTGGGCATCCGCTTTGGCGGCGGTGCCGTCACCAATTTGGGCAACCGAACTTTCTGCCGCTTCGAGCATTGCTTTTTGCTCGTCCCAGGAAAGCTCTTTCGACGCGGCTTGTTGCAACTGGAAACCGATCAAAGCAAGTAGTGCCTGACCAGCTTCTTCCGAGTCAGGCCAGGTTTTTACCATGAAATCGGTCGTATTCTTCACGAGGCCAAGCTCGAACGCACGATTGTCGGCAGGTGCCGATTCAAACAATCGCAACGCACACGCCAACGCCATTTTGGCACATGGTTTAGCGCTGGCACTGTTCGGGTATCGCTGAGCCACAAACGAAGCACGTGCGTAGGTTTGCCAGTATTCTTCGTCTTGAAATCCTAGGAACGATAGGAAGTATTGAACGCCATTGATTTCGTTGGAAGGTGTCTCACGGTCGGCGAGCAGAAGTGCCTGTTGGAACTTCTCTTCTGCTTTAGCGAACGTTTCCTGAACAACTTTCTCGTCTGTTTCGATCTGAGCAGCAAGTTCCTTCTTGGCGGCCGGATCTTTCGTCGCTTGAAGGTCTGCTTGCATTTTCTTAAGAGCGAAACTTTGCGTATTGGCTTCCGTGATCAGGTCTCGGCCGGCCGTCACCGCTTCCTCAAAAGTTTTTGCCTCTGGGGAATCTTGAGCGACGGCATCTTCGCCTTGTAGAGCCGTACGGATCTCAAGAGCTTCTTTCTGAAACTCGCTTGGATACTTGGCGACGTCGACAGCCAACTTCAACGCTTCGCGGCGATTCTCGCCACGCTGCTTGTCTTTGTTGTCACGCCCGGCAGCATCCTTTTGATAGGCCTTCGCAACGATGAGCTTGATGTTCAGCCAATCCTCGTCTCGTTCCTGGTTGGCACGCAGCTGTTGGTCGGCCAGCCATGGAGCAATATCTTTGAGGACTTTGGCTTGCTCGTCCTGTGCCATCCAGATTTCAGCCAAACCGATAGCTGCTTTCAGCTTCACTTGGCGGAACTGTTCCGGTTGGTCACCCAGCAGCATCAAGTCGTCTGCATAGATAGAAATGGCTTCTTTGTTTTTGCCCAATGCTTGCTGAGCTTGCGCTTCGTAGAGTCGTGCATAGAGACCGGCCAGACGCGACTTGTACTTACTGTAGGTCTCGCCGAATTCCTTGGCAGCTTGCTCTAGCTGTTTCTTGCGATTGGCGTCGTCTTTCGGCAAAGTTTTGGCCATCTCGAACAAGCAGTTCGACGCCAATAGTTGCGTTTGGATGTAGGAAGCTCGTAGTTCATCACGCAAGGCGATCTTGCCTGAATCCTTGGACGGATCGAGCACTTTTGGCAGGGCCGTCAACGTTTCACGAATTTGTTTGTTGGCGTCTTCGTAAACTTTGCGAGCTTCGTCGTAATGCTTTCGAGCAGCGTCCAGGTAAGGCTTTTTGTCGGCTGGCTTTTCTTCTCGACGAGCTCGAGCGTCGGCCAGGCGAGCTTGATCAGAGAGGACATTGCCGCGCTGAATCGTCGCGTCGACTGCTCGATCACTTTGCGGATTAGCTTTGAGGAATTTGCCTAAATTTTCGGCGGCGGAAACCAACAACGCTTCTCGCGTATCAAGGTTCGGGCTGCGACGTGCCGCTTCGATCTGGGCGATCGCTTTGCGGTAATCGAGCGTCTTCTTGACGTCGTCCGAAAGGCCAGGGTTGTCGGCCATCGATTCGATGTACCAGATGGCTTGTTCGTGATAGCCACGCTGGAGTAGGCCGTTGAAGAATTCCTCGAATGGTTCTTTGGCATGAGCCTTTGGCGCGAGGGCCAATAAAAGTCCCGTGGCGAGCAATATCTGCTTGGTTATCCGCATTGATTTCATCCTCAAAGACAAGGCGAAACCTCGACCTGGACAAGAACTTCTCGGCGAGAACCGGTGCCGTGGGGCATGCTCGATTGGGATGACGAAAAGGTATTTGTCCGCACTGCCAAAGTCACAAGTCGCGACGTTAGCAATACCCAAAGAAGAGTCGGAGGAGGAGGTGCTGTTCCTTTTTCAAATTATCGGCCTGACCATGACGATTCAATGCAGGCCGCAATCGGTTGGATCATCATCCTGACCTAATCCTGCAGGCTCGGCAACAGGAGTTCCAATCTAGGATAGCTCGCATGTTGCTTCAGTGCAGGATTGAGGGAAGATGTCCAATTATCTAACTCGTCGGTCGTGTTGCCACGACGGCGTGAAAAGTACGAATTCTGATGCAAAGCGAGGCACTGCTCGGTGAGTTGTGCTGCCTGCAGAGATAAGGGAGTAGCTTGCCACGAGGGAGCAAACTGCAACCGGCTGATTTTCTGGGCCGACTTGTGGGCTTTGCCGTTATTGTCGTTCCAAGTCAATTCTACCGTGGCGATGTCGTTCTCTCCTTCTTCTGGAAGAACAACTTCAAATAGAAGCGTACCAGAATCGAGAGCATGCATCTCGCGTGTGTCGGAGGTGGACACAAAATCGCCACCCAAAGGCTGATATCCGATCAAACGATATTGAGCGACGCCTTTGGCGTTCCATTTCACTTGAACTTTGGCGTTCGAGCCGACGAGTGTCGGAGCCCCGTGAAGCTGTTGGCCAAAAAGGCGATTCAAGCGTCGGAGCGAGTGAGATACAACCCATTGCCCAAAACCGTCGACGGCGGCTGGCGGGGAAAGGATCGAGCCATAGCTTTCGTCTTCGAGCTGGACCCAGGTAAAATCAATCCCTTGCTGGGAAGCGTTTTCTACCAAGGGGCGAAGTTGCGCGTTGGTGGCCTGATCGAGTGCAGGAAAGCGATCGGAAAGCACAACCAACGGACGTCGTATGTCGCCGAAACCAGGTTTCGTCAGCGAAACAGCTGCGGCAAAACGAATTCCTTCGGCCAGATTGGCCAGTTCGCCTGACTCAATATTGTCCAACGCATCGAACCATTGGTCTCGATCTTCGCTTGTGGCATCCTCGGCTAAGACATATGGGATGTCGGACATGACGACCAGCGAGATCGTGTCATGGGGACGCAACTGCTCAATCAGCTCGCGTAGGGCAATCTTGACTGGGAGCCAAGTGCGTAGCGAATGTGCTTTTGACGAAGGAGGAGTGACGGCCACAGTCAAATGAACCGGGGACCGGTCCTCAGGATCGGCAGTTCCCGCGACTACACCCACTTGGAGCAGCTGAATGCCTGACCCTGCAAAAACGGCAGGACCGGCTGCGGTACGAAGTTCAATTTGATTAGGGCGTGCTGGAACGAAAAACTTACCGGTCGCGGCGAGCCATTCTTCTGAACGAGCATTTTCCAAGAGTTCGACCGACCAAGGTTTCTCCGAGAAAATTACGTTCTCGTAACTGGTTTGTGAGGCGGTTACGTCGACTTTCGTTGTACGCATCGCCGATTGCTGAGGTGAAGCGAAAGGATGGGTCGACTCACGTAGCAGGAAGTCGCGGTCGTAGGCTTTGGTTTCGGGGAAGAACGAAACCGAGGAAGCAGCAGGCGAAAGCAACTGAGGGTGACCGTGCAGCGACGCAACCGTTGGGTTCGCACCCAAGGGACGCCATCGCATCAGAAAGGTATTGGCCAACAGGTCGCTGGGAAGTTCTTCCGAGAGTGACTTGAACTGCGTCTCCGGAGTTTCAGTGACCAGTGGAGATGACAACGAAACTTCGGTGAAAACAGGCGTTGCCGGTTCGCTATTGGCTAATTCGTTCCACAACGCAAGCTCTGTATTTTGCGCGATCTGTTCGTTTGTTAGACCAAGCCATTCGAGTTCCATCGTTCGTTCGGCGACCGAGTTCGCATCTGGGATGATGGGGGCCGGATCTTGCTGGGCAAGCGAAGAATCACGATTCATCTGCCAAAGCCACCCAATGCCCAGGGCGGCAACAATGGCTGCGGCGGTTGCCCACAACGCAAACGACCGCTTGGCGGGGGCTTTCCGATCGGAAGCACTTCTTTCACGTATCGAACGTGTCACTAGCGGCTGAGAAGTGGCAATCTCGTGAAGCTGCTGCGTGAGCCCTGCTGGAATTTCCACTGCCGACAATTCACGATCGAGGGCCGCGTCGATCTCAGCGGCCTCAGGGATCTCCTTAAGCCGAGCAACGAGATCTGCCGAGACAGGGATGTCTCGCAGTTGTCGGTCAAGTTCACGATCTCGGTCGGATGAATTCACGGTGGAACGAAGGAAATAAAGTGCTAGTTTTAAGGTCTAAGGGGATAGTCGCGTTGACAGCTCGAGATGCAATTTCTTTCGAGCTCGACTCACACGCGATAGGATCGTGCCTAAGGGAACTTGAAGCAAGTCGGCGGCCTCTTGGTGGGTTAACTCACCAACTACCACCAACAGGATCGCTTCCCGAAGTTCTGTCGAAAGGCTTTGCAGGGCGGCCTGCATCTCGTCGCTGAAACCTTGTTCCGGCTCGACAGGTGCTTCAAGCTCTGGAGTGGTTTCGTCGTGGTCGGAAAGAGGCATCGGCTGCTTCTTCCTGCGCCATCGATCAACAACACGACGACGCAGAATGGCAATCAGCCAGGCTCGCTCTCCTTTTTCAGCGTCGAATCGATCGCGGCTGTCCCATACCGATCGGAAGGCGTCCTGAACGACGTCTTCGGCATCGTGCCGGTTGCCCATCAAGCGATACGCGACGCGATAAAGCGTCGGTCCGTGCTGGTCAACCAATCGGTGAAACTGCTCGGCGGAAAGAGCCAACGCAACCTCCGAGGAAGAGTTTGGGTGAGGTAAATCTGCTAGACCGGAGCCAGGCAGAGCCCGTCAATCAACTCCTCCTAGCTAACCATTCGTAAGCTTCCTGCGGTATTATTCCCAGAAAGAGGAGCGTATTTCGAGATAAAACCCATGATACCATAGGTTTCAGAAAAGACGCCGGTGTGTGGAGGAAACTCATTTTCTCGCGTATTAGGTTGCTGTATCTCTCGATCAATTCTAGATTTAAGGAAAAAGATTGCGGCCTGACTGGCTTTCCTGTCTCGAAGCTTAGTGCCGCTGCGTATGCCCCGATGGCGTGGCACAGCCAATTCGTTCCGGGCGAAACTTGTCCTCTACAATAAATGTCATGACGCGAGAAACCGACCCATCGCCGACTCCTTCTCGGAAGCCTCCCCGAAATTACTTTGCGCGGAGTGAGCAACTTCGTTTGATGATGTTGGTCGGATCGCTGGGATTGGTATTGGTGCTGATGATGCGTGCCGCCGATCCTGAAACCTGGCGATGGATCGCACCGGATGAAATTCCAGACGCCCAGCCAGCGGCCGGCAATCAAGATGAAGCTCCTATTCCTGATGAAGAGATCCGCGTTCCTCGTAAAGCGGTTGCAGGAGACAACGGGACGGAAGGGGAATTTCGCCTGGTCGTCGATCGTCGACCTGCGACTCCGTACACGTTGGGTGAAAAGGGGAACGGCAACGATGAAAAAAAGTCGCCTGAGTTATGGGCATCTCCCCAGGCCTTGGCTGACGTCGAGGACAGTAGTCCTTTTCGTGCATCTGACTTTGATGCCTGGTCGCAGATCTACGATCGCCTAGGCGATGCCAACGCTCAGCAGCTTTCTTCCGAGAACGCCCCGCTCGTTCAATTCAGTCAGTTGTTTCAGCAGTCGAAACTGTACCGGGGAAAGCTGGTTACTATCGAAGGAACGATTCGACGTTGTGTCAAGCTTCCGCCAAACAAGCTGGACGAACGCGCTGGCAATCTATGGCAGATGTGGGTGTTCTCGGGAGCTGAGAACAATCCGATCGTCGTTTATTGCATTCATTTGCCGGATGGTTTTCCGGTCGGAAATCAGATTAACGAGAAGGCGTCTTTTCAAGCAGTCTATTTCAAGAAGTGGGTCTATGCCGCGCAAGGTGGTACGATGACCGCTCCGTTGCTTTTGGCAAGAAACGTCAATTGGCAGGCGAGCCCCGAGACACGTCGTGAAATTACCGCTCGCGAGATTTATTTCGGTATCGCGGTTGTTTTGCTTGGTGCCATCGCAATCGTTGGGTTTATCTGGTGGAATAACCGCAATCGTGATTCGCGAGCCGAGCAGATCGTACGGCATCGGAATCGAAAGCAATTTGAAGAAAATGCCGACGAGATCAATGTCGGCCAGTCGGTACGAGACCAGCTGGGTGCTTTATCGGCTCAAATGAAGAATACCTCGCCGTCTGCGAATCATGATGACTCATCTTCTGCGTAAATTCCGTTTTTCTCTCTGCATTGCTCTGATTGTGGGGCTGGTTGCTCTTTCGGTGGATACCGGCCGGGCTCAAGCACCAGCGGAGGAAGAATTGCCGATGGAATTTCCCATCGAACCTGACTCTCCCGGTGAAGTGGAAGGTGAGGCGGAGGCGTCTGCTGTTCCTGACTTCGATAAGATGTCGGCTCGCGAGTTCTTCGAGATGATTGACTTCGGTCCGAGTTATCTCGAGATGTTCGTCGACGGACAACCGCTGGAAGAAGGGGAGCAAGAAGCCGTAATTCGTGCGCTGACGCGAATTCGTCGTTTGCAGCCGCATCGAATTACACGTTGGTTGAAGCTGGAAACACCTTGGCAAAGTCTTTCGGAGACGCCAGGCAAATCGCGGCTCGATATCTTTCTTTTGACAGGCATCGTGGAAGCCGTTCGAGAAATCAGCGTACCGAAGGAAGCGGTTGAGAGCGTCGGCCTGGCAACTTATTACGAGGTCGATGTCCTTCTTGATACGCCTGAGGGTAACGCCCAGGGGACGATTGTTGTCGAGCACATCCCGCAGCCTTGGAAGGTGGTTTTAAACCCAGAGAAAAACGTCGTTGGGGAGTCGATCAGTTGCCCCGGAATTTTTCTTAAGTCTTATGAAACTGAAGCAGGGGAGCCTGGCTATCTTTTTGCGTCTCCCAAAATCTCGTGGCACCCTGATCAACCCAATTCGGCTCTCGGGATAACACCAGCAAAGATTCGCCTGGCAGAGCAGGGGATGGATATCGGAGAGCTATCGCATATCCAGGATCGAGTGAAATTCGAAGGGCTCGAACGCGAACCCTTTTATCAGATGATGGCTGCGGTTGCTCGGGTGCCGGACGATCAGCAGACGCCAACCGCCCAGGCATCTGTTTCGCAGTTGCTTACCAAGCCAAAGGATGGCTTGATGGTTGACCCAGAAGCGTACCGAGCAGAGTTTTTGCGTCTGACAGGCGTTTGCCGACGTATTACGCGAATTGAAATCGATGATGAAGATGTTCAGGAGCGTCTCGGTATCGATCATTACTACGAACTTTCAATTTTTGTACCGATTTCGGCACCGATCGTATCGCAGCGTGCAGGCGACGAGTCAACTCGCAAGTCGTTCGATCATGACTATCCTGTATTGGTTTGTGTTCCAACACTTCCAAAAGGTTTGTCGGTCGGCGAGCAAATGCACGAGTCGGTTGCCGTCACGGGGTCGTTCTTCAAGTTGTGGGCCTATCGAACTCCGTTTATGTCTCGCGAAGATTTTACGCGCCGACAAATAAGCCCGCTGTTTATTGCGGCCAAAGTCGAGCGATATAGTCCACCCAGTAACCCACAAACCAATCAGTTCGTGATGGCATTGCTTGTCATTCTGGGGCTGATTGTTGGACTGGGGATTGCGTTTGGTGTCCTCTTTTCGCGAAAACCTTCTTCGCGAAGACGTTAAATCGCCGCGAACCTTCGCGAAGATGTTCGACAGGCCGTCAAGCCCTCTTGATAATCGAGCGCCGGGCGCCCATATTCAGCAGCAGAATTGCTTTGATCTGCTTAACAGGTTGAAGCTATTCATCTTGCGGACATGTCACCAACCATTCATCCCAGAAATAACTGGGCTTCCGAGGAGAACTCTCTGATGAAACGAGCCAAGATCACGATTGTCGGTGCCGGGAACGTGGGGGCTACTTGTGCTCACTGGTGTGCAGCTGCCGAACTGGGTGACGTTGTGCTGTTGGACATTCCGCAAACCGAAGACATGCCTAAGGGCAAAGCTCTCGACTTGATGCAAGCCTCGCCGATTGTTGGCTTCGACAGCAATATCGTCGGTACCACCGACTATGCAGACACCAAGGACAGCGATGTCGTGGTGATCACCGCAGGTATTCCTCGTAAGCCTGGCATGAGCCGTGACGATCTTTTGGCGACCAATGCTAAGATCGTCACCGCAGTTACCGAACAAATCAAAGCCACGAGTCCTAACTGCACGATTATCGTGGTGAGCAATCCGCTCGACGCGATGGTTCAGCAAGCCCAAAAGGTGAGCGGCTTCCCTGCGAATCGCGTGATGGGCCAAGCGGGTGTTTTGGATACGGCTCGATACCGTACGTTCATCGCTATGGAGCTTGGCGTAAGCGTCGAAGACGTTACCGCTATGCTGATGGGCGGCCATGGCGACACGATGGTACCGATGCCATCTTGCACTTCGGTCGGTGGTATTCCTGTCACTCGCTTGATGGACGAAAAGCGTCTGGAAGAAATCGTCGACCGCGCTCGTAAGGGCGGTGCCGAAATCGTCGGTTTGCTTAAGACGGGCAGCGCTTACTATGCCCCCGCTGCAGCAACCGCTCAAATGGTAGAAGCCATTGTGCGTGACAAGAAGCGTCTGATTCCTTGTGCCGCTTTCTGCGATAAGGAATATGGCGTCGGCGGTTACTACGTTGGTGTGCCGGTTATCCTTGGTGCCGACGGTGTCGAGAAAGTGGTCGAGCTGGAATTGACCGAGCAGGAAAAGTCGGACTTCCAGAAGAGCGTCGATGCGGTCAAAGGATTGGTCGAATCGATGGACAAGTTGTTGGCTTCCTAGGCCAACCGATTCTTTCGGGGGGAAGCTTGAGGCTAAGCACAATTCCACGGTCAAACCGGTTTGGGTGGACCGTGGAATCGCGTGAAAAATTTCCACGTCGTGTGTCTCGCTAGCAAGATTGTTTCCCTTCTGCATTCGTGTTTCAATGCTTTTTCCAACGGGGCGACAAGGATGTCGCGCAGGACGCCAGAATACGATTTCTCAGCGTTGGCACTATCAAAGCGAAGAAGATCTGCCAAAAAGATGGAAAGGCTGATCTTGACCCAATTGGCGAACAAAGCCACATTTGGGCTTCGCTCTCCGAACAACCAACACCGAGAGTTCTCAGAACGTCTTCATGAAACGCTTAGATACGCCAGCGCTACCCGCGACGCATGCTTCGAACCTTAGCGTCCAGCAAAGCAAGGTTTTTGAATTTCGGATACGCCGAGATTCGAGCCAAAGCTGCCCTCTCGAACTTTTTACCCCGCTGCATTACGAGCCCGGATATGCCTATCCGTTAATCGTTTGGCTGCATGGTGCGTTCGACAACGAGTCGCAGCTTCGCCGTATTATGCCATTGACAAGTACTCGCAACTTTGTCGCCGTGGGGCCTCGGGCCACCTGTCGCCATAAACGTGATGCTACTAGCGTTGATGGCAGCTATTACTGGTCGCAGGACGAAATCAATATCGAGGCGGCCTCGCGTCGCGTCGAAATGGCGATTGAGTCGGCATCCGATCAGTACAATATTCATGGGCGACGCATTTTCCTGGCCGGTTACCAGGATGGTGCAACGATGGCCCTTCGCTTGGCCCTGCAAAACCCAAGCGATTACGCCGGTGTGATCTCGATCAATGGTCCTTTTCCAAGTGGAAACGCACCGCTGCGAAATCTTGGATTGTGCGAGCAGATGCCAATCATGCTGATGCATTGCCACGAGAGCACTTATTACACCGAGCAGCAGCTTTGCGACGATATTCGTCTGGGCTACAGTGCTGGGCTGAAGATGGATGTCCGCGAGTATCTATGCGGCGACGGTATCATGACTGACATGTTGGAAGACATGAATGGTTGGGTGATGAACCAGGTGTTACGTTAATCGACTCGCTTCGCAAAAACGATCAATGATAAAAGCCCTTGGATTTTTCCGAGGGCTTTTTTCGTATCCAGTCGAGTCAGATGGCTCGAAAAGTAAATAGCGGTGCTAGCGAACGGTGGAGTACTCCACATCTTAATGATCTTGTCTTGACCGCACTCGCGGCATTTCGGTACATATGCCCCACGAATTCTTGCGCCGCTTCGTGCGCTCTCGGAATTCGCCGTTTCTTTACTGTGCAGAACGACACAATCTCGAGCCGAACGATCCCTTTTTCGATATCGACTTGAGCACTGCTGAGACTTGAAGCTTTTTTCAAATGACTACCGACTCTGACCAAAACAATGCTCCAGAAGCGACCGGCGAGGAAACTCCTCGTGGTGGCTTTATGGCACTGTTGGGCAATCGGGTTTACCTGATTGTCGGGGCAATTGTCGTAGCTGGTCTGGTCAGCGGCGTGTCTTGGGTTTTGCTGCAAGGGGGAGAAACCGAAGAAAAGACGTTAGCTGCTGCTTTGGAGGCGTACGAAAAGGGTGAGTTCACCAAAGCTCGCGACATTGCCCGGGCTCACGTTGATGACCTGCATATCGCTGAACCCTATCAAGGAGCGGCTCCTTTTCTGCTTGGCATGATTCTTCATGACGAAGCACAAGAATTTCTGAACCCAAAAGATCGCGAAACGGTCTACAAGGTCGCCGCACAACACCTGGAAACCGCGAAGCAACGAGGCTTTCCGCCGGAATACGAAGTGCGGGGCGAATACCTACTCGGCGTCAGCCAGATGGAATCGAAGCAGTACGATCTCGCCATCCGAACACTCACAGGTGTGTATACCGATTACCCGCTGCGACAGATTGAAATCGAAAAGGCTCTCGCCGATTGTTACCTGGCGCTTTCGCCAACAACGAGCGAGAACTTAGAGTCCGCCCTGAAGTGGAGTCGTTTGTATGAATCGCATCCCACGCTGACGCCAGAGCAAAAAGCGTCCGCCGATCTCAGGCTTGCTCGAATTCAATTTGAGCTTGGTCAGTTAGATGAATCGCTGAAAACTATTCTAGAGATTCCACCAACTTCTCCGAGCTATGTCGACGGAGTGATTGTCCAAGGTTTGGTCAGTCATCGTCGCTATTACGAGTATCGGAAAGCTGGAGAGCAAGACAAAGCTCAAGACGAACTCAATACGGCTATTCGTTTATTCCGTAAGGCCGCAAGCAACCAATTGGTTGCTGCCGATTCGACTCGAAAAGCTTCCTATCAATTGGCCGTGATGTTGCGTGCCAACGATCAGCTTGAGGAGGCCTTAGAGCAAGCGAGCCGTACCCGAAAAATCTACTATCGGACTCCCGAAAGTGTTGCCGCCGGACTGGTGGAAGCAGAATTGCTGAGAGACGAAGGAAAGGATAACGAAGCGGTCGAAATTTATCGTCGTGCTCTACGTGAAGCTACGTTGAGTGGACGTTACGAGAACCCCTGGGTAGACGAAGTCGAATTTCGTCAACGAATTACGACAGCCATCGACGCTTGGAAGTCGGCTGATAAGTTTGCTCCTGCGGTGGACGTGGCTCAAGCATTGCGACCTCTCTTTCCCGCTGATCAGGCATTGCAGATTGAAGCGGACGTCCAGCATGCCTGGGGCGATTACCTGGAAGTTCAAGCGGATAAAGTGCCGTTTAACGAGTCGCTCGACTTACGAGCCAAGTCTCGATTTCGTTTTCGTAGTGCCGGAAAAGTATATCTCGATTTGGCCGAACATCGTTTCGCGACGGCCGAGTATACAAACGACTTGTGGAAGAGTGCTTCCGCCTATTTGCGAGGTCAAGACTTCAGCAAAGCAGTTGAGATTCTCGCCGAGTATCAACGCTATGAGACTCGCGAGCATCAACCGCGTGCTCTCGTCGCGACGGCTCGGGCATTGATTTCCCTGGATCGCGCTGAAGAAGCTTTGGCTCCGATCCAAGAATGCCTCGAGTTCTATCCCAAAGATCCCTCGGTGTACGAAGCTCGCGTGCTTGGCGGAGAAGCCTATATGGAGCTAGGCAAGCTGGCTGAAGCCAAAGAAGTGCTGACGGCGAACCTGGATGACGGTCGATTGGAACCAGCCAGTCGCGAGTGGCAAGATTCGTTGTTCTCGCTGGGGCAAGTTCTGCATCAGGAAGGGGAAATGTTCGATGCCCAGGCACGCGTTAAAGGTGCCTTGGAAGCACCGGAAAGCATTCCCCGAGAAGCGTTTCAGTTTCTCGAACAGAGCAGTGAAAGCTACCGAGCCGCAATCAAGTATTTGCATGCAGCTGTTCGTCGGTATCCAGATGATCCTCGTTCAATCAGTGCTCGTTACTTGATTGCTGAGTGCCACCGCCGTTCTTCGATGTTGCCCAAAAAGAAGTTTCGCCTGGTGAACATCGAAACACAGCGAATCAAATTTGACAAGGAAGTTAAGGATCACTTGGAAAGTGCCATCGAGATCTATAACGACCTGGAATACGAGCTGACGACCAAGCTGGAAACGCAAGCCGATCTTCATCCGGTCGAAGCAAAGATTCTGCGGAACTGTTACTTCGCCCAAGGTGCCGCGATGTTTGAGTTGGCTCGGTACAAAGATGCCATCGAGGCCTATTCAACCGCTTCCAATCGATATCAAACCGAAGCGGTCTCGCTGGAGGCTTTCGTGCAGATCGCTCATTGCTACCGCTATATGAATCAATCGGTCGAAGCTCGTGGAACCGTTCAGCAGGCCAAGATTGTCCTGTCGCGACTAGCTGATGGAATCGATTACTCGGAAACGACCCACGGTTCGCGGGACGATTGGCAGAATTACCTGACCTGGTTAGCGACCACCCTTTAACTGGAAAGCTGATTTGTATGCCTTGCCTTGAGGAAACCGATCAACTGGTGCAGCTGATTGACCAAAAGCACGAAGTGCTGACTCAATTGCTGACCCTTTCCCAGTACCAACTGCGTCTGGCAGGACACGATAGCCACATCGATGACTTGATGCGTGTTCTGGCGGCCAAGCAGACGTTGATTGAACGTCTTACACGAATCGATCGCACTATGGATCCTTTTCGACAGCAAAACCCTGAGTCTCGTGTTTGGCGTAGTGCCAGCGAACGGACGCAGTGTTCGCAAAAGGCAAAGCAGTGCGAAGTGTTACTCACGGAGCTGAAACAACTGGAACACAAAAGTACAGAAGTTGTCGCCAGTCACCGTGATGAAATTTCCAAGCTGCTTCGAGAAACCCACACTTCGGTCGATTCCGCATCGGCCTATAGCGAAATGAATGCTCCGACAAGCGGCGGTTTTGATTTTACTGCCGAATAAGAAAGGGCTGAACGATATGACCTCTCCCAACGAGAAATCGCCGATGTCTGACACCAATCGATTGTGGAATTTGGCTGCCGACGACGAGTCGCTCGATCTTCGCGAACTTTTGGCTTGCTGGGATAAAGCAACGGCACGTTTGCAAGAAACGCACGAGTCGCTCCGAACTGAAGTCACTCGTCTGACCGACGAGTTGGAAGTGAAAAACCGTGAGTTGGCTCGCAAAAATCGTTTGGCTGACTTAGGTCTGGTAGCTTCCCATATTGCCCACGAAGTGCGTAACGGTTTGATGCCGTTGACCCTATACACCGGTCTGCTCAAGAGAAAGATTGACGCAGATCCAGAAACGACGCGTATTGTCGACAAAATTGAATCAGGCCTGACGGTACTAAATACCACCGTCGACGATTTGTTGCACTTTACGGCCGATCGCCAGCCGAATCGAACCTACGTGCCGACTTCGCAGTTGATTCGTGAGATCTGCGAGGATCTAGCACCACAGTTTCAAGCTCAAAACGTGCAATTGCGGTTGGATCTCACCGAGCAAGAAATGATGTTGGCCGACAAGGATATGCTCAAGCGAGCCTTCCTGAATCTAACGTTGAATGCATTGGACGTCATGCCTGAGGGTGGCGTTCTGACAATCACGTCCCAAGTCAACTTTGGCCACATGGAAATTGAGTTTGCCGATTCAGGGTGCGGGATTTCTCACGCTGACGTTCGACGCATCTTTGATCCGTTCTACAGCACCAAAAGCACCGGAACTGGTCTCGGCTTGGCGATCGTTCAGCGAGTTGTCGAAGTTCATGAGGGACAAGTTTCGGCGATGAATTGTCCAGATTTCGGAGCCGCGTTCACGCTCATGTTTCCAATGAAAGCAAGCAAGGCCGCCGCATGATCGATACAACAAAGAATCATAAGAAAACGCATTCGGTCCTCGTTGTGGACGACAATCCACATTCGCGCGAAAGTCTTTGCGATGCCGCATCCATCATTGGCTATAACGCCGTGAGTTGTGGTAGTGGACGTGAAGCTCTCGACCTACTTGGCAAGCAAAGCTTTGATGTCGTGGTGACCGATCTGCAGATGCCTGGCATGGATGGCCTAGAGCTCGTCCGGCAGGTGCGTGCCCAGCACGAAAAGACTCAGATCATCATGGTGACCGCCCACGGTAGCATTCATACGGCTGTGGAAGCGATGCGATTTGGTGCGCTCGATTATTTGGAGAAGCCTGTTCAAGTCGAACCACTTGAATCGGCGATTCGTCGTGCCATCGATACCACCACGCGTGGAGATCGGGCCACCGCGATCCCGCCTGGCGGCAATAGCGACAACGTGGTCATGATCGGTAACAGCCCGGCAATGCAAACGCTACGGCAACGCATTGCTTTAGTCGCCCCTACGGACGAGACGGTTTTGATCACCGGAGAAAGTGGTACCGGGAAGGAGCTCGTTGCTCGATCGATTCATCAGGCCAGTCGACGACGCGCCGAAGCGATGATCAGTCTTAATTGCCCAGTTCTGTCTGCTCACTTGATGGAAAGTGAACTGTTTGGGCATGAACGCGGTGCGTTTACAAGTGCCGACCATGCTCGCGTTGGCCGTTTTGAACTAGCCGACAAAGGAACGATTCTGCTCGACGAAATCACCGAAATCGACTTGCCACTACAGGCCAAGTTGTTGCGGGTGCTCCAGGAGAAGCGATTCGAGAAAGTTGGCAGCAGCTCGACCGTTGAAGCGGACGTTCGTGTTTTGGCGACTTCCAATCGTGATTTGCTTGCGGAAGTGACCGCCAACCGATTTCGCCAAGACTTGTACTATCGCCTAAACGTCGTTCCGATCGAGCTTCCGCCACTACGCGACCGGGTCGAAGACATTCCACTGCTGGTCGACTACTTCCTGAATGCTGCTGTGGTGCGCGTCAGTCGCGAAATGCTTACCGTCGCGGATTCAGCGATGGAGCTACTGCAGAGCCACCCTTGGCCGGGCAATGTTCGTGAGTTGGAAAACATTGTGACGCGAGCCGCTCTGTTAACGATCGGTCATGATTTGACACCAGAGCAGATCCGACCTTGGCTGATGGAAAACAATCACGAATCGATTTCGCTTCAATCGACCGGATCGGTTTCTGTCGTGGGAATGCGACTGGAAGATATGGAACGTCAGTTGATCGAACAGACCTTGGAACATTACGAAGGGCATCGCGAGAAAACGGCGACCGCTCTCGGCATTAGTGTTCGGACGCTGAGCAACAAGCTGCGAAGCTACGGTTTGGCACCTCGGGCTCGAACATTCGCTCATGCGTAAGGAGGCATGCTGGATGTGCTATCGGCAAGAATTTCCGGAAATAGATCGGCAACATTTGCCGGCTTATGATTCGGCAAAATTGTCCGAAAGCGTGGCTTGCCGCAAGATTTGCCGGACGTGGCAAACTTTGCGGGTCTCGATGAAGAGATCGCGATGCAAGCACACAACTCGGCACGTCCTTTGCAATACGTCGGTCACCTAAGGTAAGGAAGCCAACAATGGGAAACTCAATCCTCAACGCGAATACGGTGCCTGTGCTCGAGCAGGTCGTCAACTTCGCGCAGAAGCGACATTCCATTTTGGCAACCAACATCGCCAATCAGCGTGTGCCTGGGTACAAGGGGCGCGATTTGAATGTCGACCGCTTTCAGGACGTTTTAGCCGAAGCAATTGAGCGAAAGAATAACCCCAACGCACCGATTTCGCAGAACCTGGTTCATACCAAAGATGGCGATCCGATGCGGGAAGTAGAGAGCTCGCTCAACGGCATTTTGTTCCACGACGAGAGCAATCTCGACATCGAAAAACAAGTCGCCGAATTGTCGAAAAACCAAACGATGCACAATACGGCGTTGGCGATTATGGAAAGTCAGTTTCGCCTTTTGAGTGTCGCCATCAGCGAACGTGTTTAACCCCCAACGGATTTTTAGTCAGGAAAGGACGTCCTCATGATCTCCGCATTGGATATCAGTACCAGTGGGCTCATCGCACAGCGCGAACGCCTGACCACGATTTCGCAGAACATTGCGAATATGTCGTCGTTGCGAGACGCGAACGGTCGAATCGGTCCTTACCGCGCCAAGCATGTCGTCCTGGAAACGGATCACGAGCTGGCGACCACCAGTGGTGCTGCAGGCGTGAAAGTCGCGGAAGTCCGCGAGAACGCCGTGGAACCGAAACGACGATGGCAACCAGATCATCCGCTGGCGATCAAAGATGGCAAGTGGAAAGGATATGTCGAGTATCCCAACGTCGACATGACCGAGCAGTTCGTCGATGCCCTGGAGGCAACGCGAGCTTACGAATCGAACGTCGGTGTGATTGAAATGACCAAGAATATGACGAGCCAAACGCTCCGCATTTTGGCGTAATTGATGGAACTTCCCCCCGATGGCATCCATTAACGCAATCCAACAACAGCTGAACATTCCTCAGACTCCTAATCCGCTGCCTGGCAAGCCGGAAGAAGGGCCTGACTCGTTCGGCAAATTCCTTCTCGAAGGAATTCAAGAAGTTAATCAAATGCAACAAGACGCCGACCGTGCTGTCGAGTCCTTGTTCACCGGCGGCGACGTCAATCCGGCCGAGGTTTTGACCGCCGTTCAGAAAGCTGACATGTCGTTCAAAATGATGCTTCAAGTCCGCAACAAGATGATGCAGGCCTACGCGGAAGTGAAAGACATTCGGGTTTAAACCAGATAACAACTGCTGAAGGATTCAGCGGTTTCCTAGAATACTAACCACCTAGAATTCGCAGCTTGAAGGGTCCAAGGATGGACTTTTTGAACAAAGCGTTCGAGCAGGTAAAAGATCTATTCGTCTCGATGACTCCGGGTTCCCGGATTATCGCAGGCCTATTGGTTGTTGCCATTGCCACCAGTGTCGCTTTTCTTTTTCAAAGCGAGATGTTCCAAAAGGATGTGCCGATTCTCTCGGGGGCTGCCATTGCGCCTGCCGATCAGAAGGCGATCCTGGCAGCATTTGCTTCTGAATCTTTGGATGATTACGAAGTAGTTGGCAGTCAGATCTTTGTGCCTCGCAGTCGTCGCGTCGATTACATCGCAGCATTGGTGAAGAATAACGCCATTCCACCAGACTTCCACGAAAGCATGGAAGAAGCGGTCGGACAGGCCAGCCCATTCGAATCGGAAGCCCACCGCGCTGACCGACAGAAAGTGGCCAAGGAAAAAGAAATGGCCCTCGTTCTGCGTAACATGCGCGGCATCGAGTACGCGTCAGTTCAGTACGACATCGAAGACAAAGGGGGCTTCCCACGCAAAAAGGTCTATACAGCTTCGGTCGTCGTGCGTCCAAGTGGCTCGGACGATATTGATCCCAAGACCGTTAAAAGCATTCAGAACTATGTCGCCCACTCGATTGCTGGGCTCGATTCGCAACATGTTTCCGTGACCGACTTGAACACGCGGAAAACGTTCAGTGGTGCCGACAACGATTTGGCTTCCGTGAACGACGATCCTTACGCGGCCCGCAAAAAATGGTTCGAGGATCACTGGACCGAAACAATCAACAGTGCGTTGCGTTTTATCGACGGCAACAACGTGACCGTCAACGTCGAGCTTGATCCTGAAATGAACCGAATCGAGAAGGGAATCAAGTACGATCCTCGGCCTACGCCACTGGCCTCGATGTCGGAGAAGTCTTCCGATATCCGCCGTACGCCGGCGAATGCTGGACAACCAGGTTTGGCGGCACAAGCCCCTGAGGGGCCCAACCGACCAACTGCCGTCAGCGGGCAACCGATGAACGAGCAAGAGTCGGAATCGAATCGTGAAGAAACCTTGGCGGTGACCAACCAAGATTACACCCAAAAGCAACTTGCTTCACTCACGCCGAAACGTGTGACCGTCTCGGTCAGCATTCCGAGTCAGTATTACGTTGACGTCTGGAATTCCCGAAATCCTGCAGCCGCCGGTCAGCCGCCAAAGACGCCCGATCCAGGTGAGCTGAAGAAGATTGAAGATGAGACCAAGAAGACCGTTGAAACGACCGTTGTGACGCTGCTTCCTGAGCAAGCACAGGGGGACGATCCTTATCCTCAAGTCTATGTCTGGACCGCACCTCAGCTTCCCGATATGCCAACTCCAGAACCTGCTGTGGCCGATACTGCCATGGCCTGGTTGGCTACGAACTGGCAGACATTGGCTACCATCGGCTTTGCTGTCGTTGGAATGTTTATGCTTCGCAGCATGTTGAAAAGCACCGGATCAGCTGCAGAACCGACCGAGGCCTTTAAGCTGGAAGACCCTGCAGCGGCTCAAGCCAAAGAGGCTAAATCGGAAGAGCAGCCAGAAGATTCGATGCAAGGGCTCCTTAAGAAGCGATTTGCCCAGGGAACTGGTCCCAACCTGAAAAATGAACTTGCTGATATGGTTCGCGAAGATCCGGATACCGCATTGGGCATCCTGCAAACTTGGATCGGTAGCCCTAACTAGCTTTCGCAACGCTTTTGCCACTCACGAAGAAACTCACCATGACCACCACGCAAGAAACTATCCGAAAAGCAGCCATCGTGATTGCCAGTCTCGATGAAGCTTCGGCCGATAAGTTGCTGGAAAGCATGCCGGAAGACGTCGCGTCGCAAATTCGTTGGATGTCGATCGAACTCGAAAACATCTCCGACGACGAACGTCAAACCGTGTTGGATGAATTTTTGCGAAATTCCGGAAGGCAATTGCCGGTTGAAGATAGCGGCGTCGATATAGAGTTTACCTACGAGGAACCTGAAGCAGTGAGCTCGGTTTCGGCTGTTTCGGCTCCGACTCCTCCGCCATTTGCGTTTTTGAACGATGCACCAAGTGAAATGCTTGCTCCATTCTTCGAGCAAGAACATCCTCAAGTGACCGCTGTCGTCATGAGCTATGTCTCGGCGGAACGTGCGTCAGAGATTTTGCGTCAATTGCCGCCGCAGCTTCAAGCCGATATCGTCCATCGCATCACCCAATTGGATGAACCGTCGCAGGAAATCGTTGCGGAGATAGAAGCTCGAATAAAGCAAATTGTATCTCGCCAAACGATCGCTTTTCAGCGCCGTCAGCAAGGGATGGCCGCGGCTCAAGCCATTCTTAAGGCATCTTCCGGCGATCAAGCCGAACAACTTTTGGCCGAGCTTCGCAGTCGAGGCTCTCAAATTCCGAGCGACTTGGAAACCTTCAAGGGACATGAGCCCGCAGTTCGGATTCCATTTCCTGTTCAACCGCCTACGCAAGTTGTTCAGCTGCCGGAGGCGCCTGCCGCGTCGCCGACATCGAAGCATGAAGCGAAGCGAGAAGTGGAAGAGAAGCGTGTCGTTCCTGCGACCGCCAAGCCAGACTCGCGAACGCCTAACACGATTCAGCCACGCTTTCCCTTCGAGCGATTTGCTCGGCTCGATGATGTGTCACTTGCCAAAGTTCTTCATCAGGCAGGACCGAAGGTGGTGCTGTTGGCACTTTGTGGAGCTTCTCCCGAAGTGATGAAACGAATTTCGCGAGGGCTTGGGGCAGGCGACGTGAAACTGCTGGAACGAAAGATCCGTGAAATGCAGCCGGTATTGCTTTCTGATATCGATCATGCCAAGCAGCAGATGTGCCTTGCTGCGGATACGCTGCTCACTTCATCGCAGTCAACTCCGTCGCGTTCGCTTCAGGCAGCCGCATAAGGAATACGCAACATGGCAGTCATCAAATCAGGCCGGCTTGAAAACGAATCGCACGCAATGTCGGCGGTCGCATTTAACTTGAACGACGTATCGAGCAAGGCCCAGAACGACTTAAATGATGTCAAGCTGAAAGCAGCCGACATCGTTAAGCAAGCCCAGGAGCAGGCCAAGCAAATCCGTGCCAAAGCGGAAGCTGATGGACGTCAGGCCGCTGAACTACGAGCACAACAATCGCTGCGCACGGAAGTGGATCAACAAGCGGCTACGCTTCTTCCGGCCCTGCGAACGCTTGTGCAAGACCTGACAACCGAACGTCAAGCCTGGCTCAATCAATGGGAAAAAGTCGCATTGCAAGTTGCTACGGCGGTTGCTGAGAAAATCATCCGTCGAGAAATCGAAAACGATCCACAAGTCTCGTCGACGTTGATTCGCGAGTCATTACAGCTGGCATCGGGATGTGGTGAAATTCACGTCCGCTTGAATCCTCAAGACTTGGGAAGTATGCAAAGCGGCGAAGCGATGCTTTGTGATGAGCTGAAAAAGCTGGCTCCCGCTCAGATCATTGCAGATCCCGCGATCTCGCGAGGCGGATGCATTGTCGAAACCAAATTTGGTCAGATTGATAATCGAATCGAAACGCAGCTATCTCGGATCGCTGAAGAGTTGGGAGGTGTCCAGTGATTGCCTCCCTGCGAAATCGACTCGATCAGATTATGCCCACAGCGGTGACGGGAAGTGTCGTCGAAACGTTGGGAACCACTACGGCAGTTGCCGGTTTTCCGGTTCCAATTGGAGCAGTTGTCGAGATCGAGCGTCAGATTGGACCGGCCATTCCTGCCGAAGTGATTGGCTTTAAAGGAGACCTGACGCTCGTTTATCCATTGACCGGGGTACAGGGAATTCGCCGCGGAAATAAGGTTCACTTGAAGCAGTCATTCCGAACCGCAGGCGTCGGCGACCAGTTGTTGGGGCGCGTCCTCGATGCCCATGGAAATTGCGTCGATGACTTGCCACAGCCGATCGTTGCCGATCGTGTTCGCTTAGACCAAGATCCCCCCAATGCGATCAATCGGCCGCGAATTGATCAAACCATTTCGACCGGAGTTCGTGCCATTGATGGCATGTTGACATGTGGACTCGGACAGCGCGTGGGTATCTTCGCCGGTAGTGGCGTCGGCAAAAGTGTGACGCTCGGGATGATGGCTCGGTATACGTCCGCAGATGTGAACGTGATCGCCTTGATTGGCGAACGTGGACGTGAAGTGAACGACTTCATTGAACGTGACCTAGGGCCTGAAGGGATGGCGCGTAGTGTGGTCGTTGTGGCAACCAGCGATCAACCTGCCATCAAGCGAATGCAGGCCGCATTGACCGCCACGAGTATCGCCGAGCATTTTCGCGAGAGCGGCAAGAACGTGCTGTTCCTGATGGACAGCGTGACTCGTTTTGCCATGGCTCAACGTGAGATCGGCCTTGCGGCCGGAGAACCGCCCACAACCAAAGGCTATCCACCTTCGATGTTCGCTATGCTTCCCCGTCTGGTGGAACGTACCGGACGAACTCGACAGGGCAGTATTACAGCGTTCTATACCGTGCTCGTCGAAGGTGACGATACCAACGAACCAGTCGCGGATACGGTTCGCGGGCTACTAGATGGGCACATTGTGCTGTCCAGAAAGCTGGCCGGAAAGGGACATTACCCTGCCATTGATGTTATGCAAAGCATCAGCCGCTTGATGAACGATTTGGTCAGCGAGGAAGTTCGTGCTGGAGCGTTAGTCATTCGTGACTTGATGGCGACTTATGCGGAAAACGAAGACCTGATCAACATTGGGGCGTATCGACAAGGATCCAATCCACGGATCGATATGGCAATTCGTTTGAAGGACGAGATCGATCGGTTTCTGCGTCAACGCGTGGACGAGCAAGCAAGTGTCGAGTCGGCTCAGCAGCAGCTGTTGGGATTAGTGCGTAAGTGCAGTATTGCTCAGCCAAACCTGCAAGCCGGAAGCGGCCCCAAGATCGCCGCGAAGTAAATAGGACAAATGACTGATGGCAAAATTCCGTTTTCGACTCGAGACCTATCTGCGGCTGAAGATCGCCGCGCGGGATCGGTGTCGCGCGGAACTTGCTGAAGTCCTTCGTGCGGAAGAACAGCTCAAAGAACATCAAACGGAAATCCTGGGCGAAATTGAACAACAACATGTCTACATTCGCGAAGTCACACAACGTGGCAGTTTGAATGTCGACTTGATTACCGCTTCGCAGCGTGAAGTGATGTACCTGAAAGCACTGCACCTGGAAAAACAGCAGTTGATGCAGAAACTACGACCTCATATTCAGCAGCGACGGCAGGCATTGATTGATGCGGACCATGAAGTCCGAACGCTCGAGAAGCTGAAAGAGCAGAAGCAGGAACAGCACGAGCAGCGCGAGGCAGCCGTGGAAGCAAAACAAATGGACGAAATCGCATTGAGCGGTTTCATGCGTAAAGGAGAGTAGTGGTGGCTTTGGTAAGAATGGCGGGAGCGTTTTTCGCCTACCTCTGCGTGGCGACAGTTTTGGCCCAGGTAATCTGCGTGGCTATGTTCGCCAATTCAGGGACATTTACCAAGGATAAGTTCTACTCGTTGATGGCAATCGTGTATGGCATCGATGAAGAAGCCATCCGCGAAGAGGTTCAAAATCAAGACGAGCCGGAAGAGGACAACGAAGAACCTGACATGCAGCAGATTATCGATGAACGAGCCCAGCGACATCTGGCACTCGACTTTCGTCTGCAAGCACTTGATACGGGGATCGAAAACCTCCGGAATATGCAGTCAAGCTTAATGGAAGAGCGACGCCGTTACGATCAACTCAAGCAAGGCTTCGATCAGCGGCTGAAAGCATTGGAAGATGGCGTCCTGGACGAGGCCATCGTCGAAGTCCAACGGACGTTGGAAGCGCTGGATCCTCGTCAGGCCAAAGAGCAAATCTTGATGATGCTCGAGCGTGATGATAAAGCGATGATTGACGTGGTAAAAATCGTCAAAGCGATGTCGACCGACAAGCGAAAGAAAATCATGGGCGAATTTCGTTCAGAAGAAGAGCAGCAAAAGCTGGCCGATATCTTAGACGAGATTCGACGCGGAATGCCCGATACGGAAATCCTGGGAGACGCACGCGATCAACTGCAACAGTTCGCGCCGCCGTCTAACTAGCGAGGAATATCATGGAATCATCATCCTCTCAATCGGTGAACTCGACCTCGCAATGGGGGAACGCGTCGCGCAGTGGTAACGCGCAGACAGCCGATCCGATGGCGTTCTTCGATATGATCATGAAGACCTCCCAGGCATTATCTGGCAAGGGAGAGAAGTCATTCGATCCGGTCGCTTCAACAGCCACCGCACCCCATCAAACGAACGAATCGTATACCGCTCCAACGGACGATCCGAATCTTCACGATGGCTACGACGAGTCACCATCCGCTTATGCTCCTGAGGTGTACCCGAACGAAGCAGGCGATTCTCAGCAGACCGATGAGGATGCCGTTGATCCGGAAGATGTAGCTGCGGTAGCGGAGTTTTCATCGCAAACGACCTCAGACGAGCAAGCAGCGGGCGAACCAGACCAAGCCGCATTAGAGACCTCTGCTTCTGCGGGACAACAAGAAACGATTCTCGCCGCGCCCGATACCCTAGCTAGGGAAGAGACAGCCGAAGGTCTGTCTGACGTAGAAAACCTGGCAGAAAATAAGAGCCTCGCAGAAGCTCAGCCGCTCGTAGATGGTAATGAAGCCGGAACCGAACAGCCGCTTGATACATCCGTTGCAGCCGAAGAAGTGGTTGCCGATGCCGGCAGCTATGCAGAGTCCAGAGACGCCAAATCTTCTGAGGAAACTCAAAGCAATGCAGAAGTTTTTTCAGAAGAAAACATCGAACCTGTCGTAGATGAAACCTCTGAAGGTGCTTCCCCGGATGATGCCCCGATAGCCAAGTCGGACGAGAGAAAAGCTGCTGAGGAAGCTCGAGCTGAACAGGCCGACGCTACGGAACAAGTCGCCGAAGTAGAAGCCGACACGGAGGCATCGTCGCAGCACGATTCTTCCCGGCACGATCGCCGACAAGAGAATCCGCGGGCATCTCAGGATGCTAATGCACAGCCAGACGATACCTCTCTAGGTAATGCCAGTAATTCATCGACTCAGGCAACCTTTGAAGCAGTTAGCAAAGCAACCGAAGCATTAGCGGCAGCCGCGGCGAACGCAAGTGCCACGGCATCGAATTCGGCTGCGTCAGCGAATAGCAGCCAGCCTACTGGAACGCACAACATTGCGTCGCTACTTCAGCGAGGTTTCCAACGCGGTACGTTGCAAAAGACAACCGAAGGGAAGCCGACGACGCAGTTAGATCCAAAGCAACAGATTCGCCTGATCAATCGGGTCGCGAGAGCAGTCGAATCTACTCCGCCAGGCCAGTCGATCAAGATTCGCTTGAACCCTTCAGAGTTGGGCCAACTGAAGGTCGAAATCAAAATTGAAAATGGAAACATGCTGGCGAAAGTCGAAGCAGAAAATCCTGCTACGCGTCAGGTGCTACTCGATAACTTGCCGCAACTGCGTGAACGCCTGGCGGAAGCCAATATTCAAGTTCAGCAGTTTGAAGTTGAATTGATGGGCCAGCAAACGACACCAGATGGTTCCATGTCGAATCTTGCCGACCAATCGAGCGATCAGGGAAGTTCTCGTGGATCGCGCGGCGAGTCAGGGCAGGGGAGTCATGAAGATGAGACCACTGCTAAGGCAAATGAATCAGTCAACAAAGAAGCCGAGCGAGACAGTCGCAACTTAAACGTCACGATCTGATTGAGTTGTTTTGATTGTCGCCAAGAAGTTTAAAAACAAATAAACCGCAGTTCACTTTTCCGTGAGCGAATCATGTCAAGAATCGATTCCAGTTCGTCGACCAATAGTTCCAGTTCAACTGCCAAGCAGCCAACCGACTTGCGTGAGTTGAACATGGATCACTTTCTGCAGTTGATGATCACCGAACTGCAGAACCAGGATCCGCTCGATCCGATGGAGAACTCGGAAATGCTGCAGCAGATCAGCCAGATCCGCGAGATCGGTGCGACCGATCAATTGCGTGAGTCTTTGGAATCGATGCAGCAAAGTCAGGGGATCTCGACCGCCAGTGGCCTGATCGGAAAGCAAGTGCAAGCGTTAACCGATGACGGGTACGTTTTGTTTGGCGTGGTGCAAAGCGTACAACTCGCTCCGAACGACGACGGAACGAGAGACATGACCCTCAAGGTGAACACTGGCGATCAGACAGTAGACGTGAAGATGGATGACATCTTCACCATTCTGCCTGCTCAGGTTCAAAACCCACCAACCGACGGCACGGATGGAACCGACGGAACCAATGGTGGCACCGATTCCGGGGATGACTCGGGAGACGATACTGACAGCGGCGATGATTCCGGCAGCGACGAAACAGAAGAAGTGACTTCCTAACAAATCAACCACGCTCTCCATGGACTTGGAGAAGCTTTATCTCTTGCAAGGAGCATAATCATGGGTTTGGCATCTGCACTATCGACCGCACTGACGGGGATGACCGCAGCCGAAACGCAAATTGACGTTACCGGTAATAACCTGGCCAACTCGCAGACGGTTGGTTTTAAAGCGTCGCAGGCAACGTTTGCGACCCAGTTCCTGCAAACTCAAAGCCTCGGTTCGAAACCAACTTCTTCCAATGGTGGCACGAACCCGCGCCAAACAGGTCTCGGTACCAAAGTCGCAGAGATTACTCCGAACTTCACGCAAGGGACGATTGAAGTCAGTAACAGCCCGTCCGACTTGGCGATTCAAGGCGACGGTTTCTTTATCGTTGAAGGTGGCAACGGCGAAACGCTGTATACCCGAAACGGTATCTTCAAGACCAACTCGCAAAATGAACTCGTCACCATCACGGGCCAACGTGTGCTTGGGTTTGGGATTGACGAGAACTTCCAGATTCAACGTACCCAGTTGGTGCCGCTGACGATTCCGCTGGGTGCCAAGAGCGTTGCGAAAGCAACGGAAAACGTTTATCTGGAAGGAACACTTACCGCGACCGGCGATCTTGCCACCCAAGGTCAGGTCATCGAAAGTGCCATTCTCGGTAACTCGGCCGTTCCCCGACCTGATACGTCGTCGATGAACGTTTCGGTTGCGACCCAGCCGAATATTAGCGCGATCACAGCTGGTTCCGCAGTAACACCAACGGTGGCGACAACCACGGATGGGCAGACAGAAGGTGCCGGTGGTTCGGTGCCTGATGGTACATTCAACTATCGATTCACTTTCTCGAATGCTGGACTTTCGGGAGAAACGTTGGCTTCCGCGGATTACGCGGTAACGCTTGCCGACGGGAACGCTTCAGCCAACGACAATACGGTCACGTTCACCGATCCGCCTCAGTCGAGTTCGTTCTCGCAGTTGAACATGTACCGCAGTAACGACGGCGGTGCGACCTACTTCCTCGTCAGCTCGTCTGCGATGGGATCACCGGTTACCGATACGGCCGCCGCTCCGACAGCTACTCAGCTGAATGCTTCGCAGATCGGTGGTACTGGGGTCGACGGCACGCTGGATGGTGGCGATGTCTATCAATACCGTTACACCTTTGTTGACGCCTCCGGTAATGAAACCGCACCGTCGAATGCCCACACCGTAACCGTATCTGGCAGCCCTGCCGATGGGAATGGTTACTCGGTCGTTCTCGACGATATCCCAACCAGTGGTGATTACGATTCGGTTCGCATCTATCGCACTGCTGCTGGGGGTTCTGACTTCTACGAGTTAGACACCATCACGATGGCTGCAGCTGCATCGCCATACGTTGATGACGGCAGCACGCCGCTCTCGACCGATCAGCTGGATGCCCAGACGATCAACGGTAACTACACTTACCTGGTAACGTTCGCACGTGCTGGTGAAGAAGAATCGCGACCATCGTTGGCAATCGGCCCGCAGAACGTGGTCAATGGTCGAATCGAACTTTCCAACTTGCCGATCCCACCGACACCTCCGGCTGAAGGTGGTTTCCCGGCTTACGACAAAGTTCGTATTTATCGAAACCTGTCGACCGACTCGTCGAGCTACTACCTCGTCGACGAACTCGATCCTGGCGAAGACTTCATCGATACGACGCCAGACTCGGCCATTTCCGATCTGACCGTGCCAGGCAACAAGACAATCGACTTGGACGGCCCGAAAATCGACTCGAACACGCTCCTGGTCGATGTCGTCAAACGAGACGGCTTGAACTTTGAGAACGTCTTCGAGGTCGGTGAACTGAGCTTCACAGGTTACAAAGGGGATCGAAAACTCGACGATAAAACCTTTACGATTACCGACACGACGATCGTTCAGGAACTGCTTGAATTCATTCAGTCCTCCACAGGTATTCAGCCGTCGGTCAACGGCAACGCCAACCCGATTCCTGGGTCGACCAACTCGATTCCAGGAGAGTCAGGCACGCTATCGCAAGGTATTTCGATCAGCGACGGTCGTATTCGCGTTGTCTCGAACAATGGTGTCGACAATGGGGTTGATATCAAGTTGTCTTCGTTCACGTTGGACAACAACAGCGGCGTTTTGCAGAACCCGAACTTGAACTTCGGTACCGTTCAGGAAGCGGTCGGCCAAAGTGCGGTCTCTGACTTTATTGTCTACGATACACTTGGTATTCCGATTAACGTTCGCGTGACGGCGACGCTGGAGAGCCGCGACGGAACGAACACCGTCTATCGCTGGTACGCCGATTCGCCAGACAACGACGCCGCTATGGACACCGGTGACATTGGCGAAGCGGAGATCGCCGTCGGCACAGGGCTTATCTACTTCGACGGCGATGGTAACTTTGTTGGTACCGATAATAACACCGTCACTATTCAGCGACGTGATATTCCATCGCAGTCGCCGCTTGAGTTCGACTTGGATTTCACGCAATTGTCCGGTCTCGCCGCGAATGAAGCTTCGCTCAATGCGTCGCGTCAGGATGGTTCCGGGACAGGTACGCTGAACAGCTTCATCATCGGTGAAGATGGTGTCATTCGTGGTGTCTTCTCTAACGGTGTTGACCGTGACTTGGGGATGCTGCAGCTGGCTCGCTTCGGTAACCCGACCGGTTTGGAGCAGCGTGGTGAAAACCTTTACGCGACCGGGGTGAACTCAGGTTTGCCGGTGACCGGCGATCCAGGTGCCGACGGTCTGGGGGATGTCATTGCCGGTGCGGTCGAACTGAGTAATACCGATATCGGTGGTAACTTGATCGACTTGATTCTGGCATCCACGCAATATCGAGGTAGTTCGCGAGTGATTACAACGGCTCAGCAGTTGTTTGACGAACTTTTAAATCTCCGTCGATAAATCGCTAGCACATCCGTAGTTTTGACCTACGTTTGAACGCCTAGTGCGCTGCTTGATTAGCGTACTAGGCATTCCGTGCTTCGAAATGGAGCGTCCGCGATGATCAAATTGACCCGACTCGGTGGTGAAGCATTCGTGCTCAATGCGGAGTTAATTCGCTACGTCGAGGCTAATCCTGACACGTTCATTACCCTGACGAACGGGGACCGAATTGTGGTTCAGGAGGGAACTGACGTTGTCGTGGATCGCGTTATTGAGTACCACCAACGCAAAAATTTGTTACCCCCAGGATTTGCCCGACCCAACGTCGGGGAAAAATAGAATAAATCACCATGGATATCGCATCCGTCGTCGGACTATTGGCTGCGATTGGTCTCATTCTCGTAGCCATTCTGATCGCGCCTGGTTCGTCCTTGACCGCGTTCATCGACGTTCCGTCGATTCTGGTGGTGTGCGGTGGTGCGTTGGCCGCATGCATGATTGCTTTCCCGCTGAAATCGATGTTGGGAATGCCGATGACGCTGAAAGTCATCTTTCTGAATAAAGCCACCGATTATGGTGCCCTGATCCAACAAATTGTCAGCCTCGCGGAAACAGCCCGACGTGACGGCTTGTTGGCACTGGAAAACCGAATCGGCGAGATTGATAACCCGTTCATCATCACTGGCATTCAAATGGCGGTGGATGGTACTCGGCCGGACGCGATTGAAGATATCATGCGTACCGAAATGGACGCCGTCGCGACACGCCATCGTGACGCCAAAGCCGTTTCAGATCAGATGGGACGATTTGCTCCGGCGTACGGAATGATCGGGACACTACTCGGTTTGATCATCATGCTCGGCAACATGAGCGACCCTAGCTCGATTGGTTCCGGGATGGCCGTGGCCCTGTTGACGACGCTGTACGGAGCCATTGTGTCGAACGTCTTTTTCCTGCCATTTTCCGAGAAGCTTGGCTTTTTGAACAAGCAGGAGCTACTCGGCATGGAGATCGTCATTCGAGGCATCATGTCGATCCAGTCAGGCGAAAACCCACGCGTGATCGAACAGAAGTTGCGGACCTTCTTGCCACCGTCGGTTCGCGCCAAAATGGACGCTGAAAAGTAAGGGAGCCACGCCATGGACGATGAAGACGATGGAGGTGGCATCCCAGAATGGGTGGTCACGTTTGGCGATATGATGTCGCTACTTTTGACTTTCTTTATCATGCTCGTTTCGATGAGCGAGATCAAAAAAGAAGAGCAATATCAAGCGCTTGTCGAATCGTTCCGACGACAATTCGGCCACGATAGCTCGATGGAAAGCGTGATCGCAGGCAACGCCAAACCGCGTAACTCCAATCTCGCTAAGCTTGCGACGATGGGACGAGCCAAGCGTTTTTCGACTCACGCCGGTGGCGATAAAGTGAAAGCTCCGGTCGGCGATAGTCCCCAGGTTCGGATTATTCGGCCTGGATCGAAGACAGCGGTTGGAACGGTCGTCTATTTCAACGAGGACAGTGCTAAGCTAACCGATGCGGCCATCGCCGCGCTTCAGGCGCAAAGCCTCGAGTTCGGCGGCAAGCCGCAGAAGATCGAGATACGTGGTCACACATCCCTGCGTCCGTTACCTCCGGATAGTCCCTATAAAACGCACTGGGATCTTGCCTACGCCCGTTGTATGGCGGTAAAGGAATTTCTCGTCTCGTTAGGCATCGACGAACGGCGTATGCGTGTCGCAGTTGCCGGGAAGAACGAGCCATTCCATATCGGGACCGATCCACTGCTGCTGAAGCAAAACCCTCGGGTGGAAGTCTTTCTGCTGGACGAAGTTATCGACGATTTGGTCGGGACCGCCCAAGAACAAGCCAATCGACGTGCTCCACCGATCGAGGCTTCCGGAAACTAGCTGCGTGCACGCTATTGCATGCTACGTTTGTGCAGCGTAGCAACGTAGTGAAACTTCCGGAAAGCGGAAATCCATGTCCGATTCAGCAGCCAGCACCGCATCGCCCGACGTAACGAAGGGACCTCCTATGAAGGCAAAAATGCAGATCCTAGGTGGGATTCTTGTTCTCGTCCTTCTGGAATGTGTGGTCGCCTATTTGATCATCCCCAGTCCGCAAGACGTCATTCGTGCAGCGGAAATGCAGGCTCAGGAAACTGAAGCGACCCAGTCGCCCGGTGTCGACGAACCCCAGCCGTTGGCAGCCAATGAAGAGACCATGGAAATCGATCTGGGCGATCCTTTCGGTATCACCGCGTATCGTCCACTTAGCGAATCGACGATGCGAATCGACTTCCATCTTTACGCGACCATTCGTGCTAGCGACCAGGCCGACTTTGAATCACTAATGGAAAAGAACAAAAATCGTTTCCGTGAACAAGTGATCGTCACCGTCCGCAGCAGCGACGAAGGGGAATTGACCGATCCTAGTTTGGGGTTGCTTAAGCGTAAGATTTTAGAGAAAACCAACAACATCTTGGGTAAGCCGATGGTGCATTCCATCGTCTTCAGCGAGTTTTCTTTCGTCGAGCAATAACGACCGACGAACCTCTCATCTGGAATGGAATCCGATGACTGACGATCAAATGGGACAGGACGAGATCGAAGAACTCCTTCGCCAGGCCAAGTCTGGTGATGTGGGCCCCGGTGCTCCTGCCCCAAAAAAGGATGAAGATCTCGAAGCGCTCGACCAGAACGAGATTGAAGCCTTGTTGCAGAAGTCTGGACCCGCCGAAGCTCCGCAAGCCAAGCCGGCACAACCTACCGCCGCAACCGCTACGCAGCAGCCTCCGCAAGGACAGCCAGGTGGCGCGGCCGCTCAGTCCGACATGGAATATCTTTTGAATCAGGCCGAAGCAGCGATCGCTTCGCTCAATGCGCCTAACGAGAATATGCCGGCCGGGATTGCACCGTTTACGTTGCGAGACTTCGGCGGCTCGCCTGCTAGCACCGATAAAGCCACCATCGACTTGGTTCGCGATGTCGAACTGGAAGTCAAAATCGAACTGGGTCAGGCCGAAATGCACTTGGAAGAAGTGCTGCAAATGAAGAAAGGCTCGGTCGTTCCGCTCGATAAACTCGCCGGCGATCCGGTCGATATCTTCGTCAACGGACGTCTTATTGCCCGCGGCGAAGTGTTGATTCTCAACGACAATTTCTGCGTTCGTATTACGGAACTGATTGTCGGTGACGCGGTCGTCTAGTTTTCCGCATTGCTAGCGGACTGGTTCGCTTGATTCGTGACGATTCGTCTTGAGCCGAGACGGCCTTGTTTCTAAGATGCTTGCCCGCGACGTTTGTCGCTTTTGGGAGACGGCAGGAAGCTAACTCCCCACTATCTTTTTCGGACCGGTCGCTTTCGCGACTTGAGTGAATTTCAGGAAGAATTTCATGCGGAACGGAATCCATGGTTGGTGCCTTGCGATGATGGTCAGCTTCGCCTGGTCACAGATCGCTGCTGCCAACGATTACTCCGGCGCTCAGGTACCTCCTAATCAGCCGTTGCAAATTCAGAACGAAGCCCCTCCGGCATTTCCACCGTTGGCTCAAGCTTTGCATGTTGAAGCAGTTGCTGAAACTCCTCACGCAGAAGCAGCTCCCGTTGTTGCGAATCCTGCGGCAGCGGCCGAGCCGTTGCCACTTCCGAAGCCAACTCAATCCCAGAATAACGACGTCTCACTCCCTTCGTTCAACTTCAAAGGCAATCAAACGGCCAGCATCGCGGCAAGCTTGTTCGTCGTGGTGGGCTTGTTCCTGATCTTTGCGTGGGTCGGCAAAAAGAACATGAAGCCGAACAACGGTCGGCTTTCCAAAGAGATCATTCAGGTACTCGGCAAAAGCCAGCTTAGCGGCAAACAGCAGCTGGAACTGGTTCGTGTCGGGCAGAAGCTGTTGCTGCTGTGTGTCACGCCGAATAGTGTCGAAACGCTGACCGAAATCACCGAGCCGAACGAAGTGGAACGTCTGTTGACGATCGTTCGCCAAGACTCGCCGGGCAGCATGACAGCGACGTTTCAGGAAGTCCTGACCCAGATGGGGCATAAACCGACTCGTGGATTCCTGGAGGCCTAAGCGATGCGGTTGCTGCGAACAATTCTTTGTCTCTTGGTCGTTGGTTTTGTCGTCGGACAGCCTGCGATTGTTGCTGCGCAGCAAGCTTCGTCGATTCCTGAAAACCTCATTCAAAGTCCTTTGGATCAACCGATTCAAAAGGAAGTCGAAGGTCTGAGCGACTTCGTCAAAGCAGGCCCCGAACATTGGACGAGTCCGGAAGGGCTTTCCAGTACGATCCAAATCATGGTGCTGTTGACGGTGATCAGCCTTGCCCCGGCACTGCTGATTATGACGACCAGTTTCATTCGGATCACCATTGTCTTGGGCCTCCTGCGTCAGGCAATTGGTACTCAACAACTTCCGCCCAGCCAGGTGATTACAGCGCTGGCCATGTTCATGACGTTCATGGTAATGCATCCGTACTGGCAAGAGGTTTACCAGGAAAGCGTCGGCCCCTATACGCGTCAGGAAATCAATCCTGAAACGGGTCAGCCATTCAAGCTGTTTGCCGAGGAAGATCCCATCACCGGAGTGACTGGGCCAGACGAGGCTTGGGAACGAGGCGTGAAGCCAATTCGTCATTTCATGTCGAAGCAAATCGACATTGCCGGCAACAGCGACGATGTTTGGATGTTCTTCGAGTTCCTGCCGAAGGAAACGCGAGATGAGATCGGCGAGCCGCAATCGTACGACGACGTCCCGATGCAGGCCTTGGTGCCGGCGTTCATGTTGAGCGAACTGAAAACGGCGTTCTTGATTGGTTTTCAAATCTATCTCCCGTTTTTGATTTTGGACATCGTGATTGCCAGCGTGACGATCTCGATGGGGATGATGATGCTGCCGCCGGTGATGATCTCGCTACCGTTCAAAATTTTGCTATTCGTCTTAGTCGATGGTTGGACATTAATCGTCGGCATGCTGATGCAAAGTTTCGCCCCCAGCCTTTAACGAAAGCCTACCTGGATGAGTGTCCAAACTACGATCGATCTAACTCGCCAAGCCATGATGATGTGCCTGGTGATTGGTGCGCCGGTGCTTGTCGTGGGGATGGTTGTCGGTCTGCTGGTTGGTTTCCTGCAGGCGTTGACGCAAGTTCAAGATCAAACGGTTTCGTTCGTGCCGAAGATCCTGGCGATGGCCATCGCGTTGGCGTTCACGTTGCCATGGATTTTTCAAAAGCTGGCTGGATACAGCATCGAGTTGTTCAGCAATATTCCCGAGCGAATTGCCGGGGGTTAGTCGCGACCCAGGGGGCCACGCACGATGGAACTGCTTCGGTACTTGGAACCGAACCTTGAGCAACTGCTGATCTTCGCGGCAATCGTGACGCGAATCGGCGGTCTCGTGGCGACGGCGCCGGTGCTGGGAGCAAGCTACGCTCCTGTTCAAATCAAAGCGTTTCTGGCCGTGGCGATTTCGTTGATGTTGACCCCAGTCTTTTGGGATTACGATTTCCCAGAGCCTGGCAACGCGGCGAATTTATTAGTGATCATGGTCGCCGAATTGGTGATTGGTTTGTCGCTGGGACTCGGGATCAAAATCTTATTTGCCGGCGTTCAAATGACCGGACAACTGCTTGGTCAGATCGGTGGTCTATCGATTGCCGACGTCTTCAATCCAGCGTTTGACGATAACGTTCCGATGCTGGCAATCGTGTTCGACTTAGTCGTTCTGGCTGTGTTCCTGGTGATCGGCGGACATCGATTTCTGATGTCGGCACTTCTGCATACGTTCGCCGAAATACCACCTGGCGTGGCGGCGATCGATGTTCAACTGGTACACGTTATTCGCGAAACCTTGGCGAACTCGCTCATCCTAGGTGTTCAAGCCGCCGCCCCCGGAACGGTGGCTCTGTTGGTCGGCGTGCTGGTGATGGGTGTCATCAGTCGCACGCTTCCGCAGCTTAACTTGATGGCGATCGGCTTCAGCATGAACACGATGCTGCTGATGGCATTCGTGATGCTGACGATCGGTAGTGTCGTGTGGATCTTTCAAGGTTCCGTGGAACCGACAGTCGATAACATTCGCTCTATGTTCCATCGTGCCGACGAGGTCGTTCGGAACTAGCTATGTCGGATCAGGATAAAACCGAAGAAGCAACCCCGCATCGCCGCGAGCAAGCGCGGGAAAAGGGGCAGATCCCCAAAAGCCAGGACCTCGTATCGGCGGTTATGCTGGCAGTCGCGTTGGGATCGTTGATGTTCTTCGGCCGAGATCTGATCGATTTTCTCGGGGAGTTTACTCGGGACGAGCTGGGGACGGTGCCTCCTCTGAATCCTTCCGAGTTATGGGCCTCGCACCACAGCGCGACAGCGTTCTGGCGTTTGGCTTTGGTCATGCTGCCGATCTTGGCCGTTTTGTTCATCGCCGCCGTCGCGATCAACATGATGCAGTCAGGCGTGATGTTCCTGCCGGATAAACTTGGCTTCGATTGGAACCGCGTGAATCCCGCTTCCGGCGTGCAGCGGATGTTTTCGCTGACGAACTTGATGAAGCTGATCTTTGGTATCGGTAAAGTGCTGATCATCTCGGCTGTTGCCGGCGTTACGCTCTGGTTCGAGATGGATACCATCCTCGGGCTTTCCGCGATGAGCACCATGGAAGTCGCTCGGTATCTGCTTGATACTTCGCTGTGGACTTCGATGAAAATCGCCGCCGCGCTGGTCATCCTCGCTATCCTCGACTACGCCTACCAGGTCTGGAAGTCGGAGCAGGACATGATGATGACGAAGGAGGAGGTTCGCGAGGAAATCAAAACCATGCAGGGCGATCCGCAGGTCATCGCCAAGCGTCGTCAAGTTGCTCGGCAGTTGGCGATGAACCGCATGTCGACCGACGTCCCCCAAGCCGATGTCGTGGTGACCAATCCAACCGAACTGGCGATCGCTCTGAAGTACGATCCGTTCGAGATGGCGGCCCCGGTGGTGATGGCCAAAGGAGCCGGATCGGTCGCTCAGCGTATTCGCCGACTCGCGCTGGAAAACCACATTCCTGTCGTCGAACGCAAGGAGCTTGCCAGGGCTCTCTACAAGGAAGCCGAGATCGGACAGCCGGTGCCTGCGGAGCGTTATGCCGCCGTGGCGGAAGTGCTGAAATACGTGTACGAACTGCAAGGCAAGCAGCTGCCGACGATGGCCGATCTGGAGGAAGCCGATCGCGAACGAGGACGTGCTGCCTAAGCATTTCGGCTTTGTCAAGCACGTGAATGCATTGTACCAGGGCAGTGTTCAAGCGAACCGGTTAGAATACCGTTCTGACCTTAAATTGCGAGCCAATCGGCCTCGATTCGATGCAAGTCTCGCTCACGTTTGATCAATAAGTCGCGCAAAAAAGTTGTACACTTGTACAATAGACGCGTACAATTAAATGCGAATGAGGCAGGGCAGGGGGGAAGTGAAAATAAGGGGTTGGCGATTTCCCTTATTTTGACGCTGCTCAAGATCGATCACGCGGCTTGCGATCGTCGTGCTTGCTTGGCCCAGGCAATCCAATTGGTCACCTCTTCCAAGTCGGGCGGATCGCTGCTGCGAATGATGCGTTGGCCGTCAGACGTTTCTGCGAACTCCGAGACTTCTTCCAACAACTGCCTGGCCGATGCGCCGGCCACATCTTCCGGCGTTTCGTACCCGCACGATGTCAGCAACTGTGCGTCGTGTCCGCGAAGCATCGGAATTCGATAGGCAAGTTCCGCTTGAGCTTGCCACTGGGCGAACAGCTTCGGCGTGATGTGCTTCGCCTTCAATTTCGGAGCAACCGTTTTGGCGTCGGCGGTTACCAATTGAGCGACCGTTTGTATGCCCACGCCGCCGAGTCTTTTGGCTGTCTTGTTTCCGATCGAAGGGGCATCGACGACGGCGTCGTTCCAGTCGAGGTAAAACTTCAAAGGCTTGTCTTCGATCGGCTTTCGATCTTCGATAGCCCGTTCGCGGCGCGATTCTGTCGGCGGCGTTGAGGGAACGCTTGGTTCGGCGGCGACCGGTTCTGGCGGTTTCGATTCACGCCGCTTCACCGGAATCGGATCAGTGTCTTCCTCTTCCGCTTCCGGGATATGCGTATCAGGGCTCAGCTTCGGGCGGATAGTGACGCCTTTGGCGGGATGGAACTCGGCGGGTTCGTCCGACGTATCTTCGCGCGGCTTCGGTTCTGACTTTGTCTGTCTTGGATTAGGTTCGTTTTCGATGTTAGGAAGCGGGATCGAAACGCGCGGCTTCGGTTGTTCTTTCGGAGTTTCTTCCGGGGCAGGTTTGGCCGAACGCGTTGGTTTCGGTTTCGGCGTGCGTGTACCGACCAGCTTCAAGCTCGAGAGGCTCACCTCAGGTAGCTGCGGCACCTCGTAGAGCGGTCGGCCTCCTTCTTCTTCCCGCGGCTTGTCGGGATTCATGTCTGCTTCCAGTTCGTCGCGAACGGTCCGCACATCGTCCGGCAGTGTCCGTTCGACTTTGCCGGTCTTCTGATATTCGCGGAACATCTGCCGCACGAGTTCCGCTTCCTTTTTGTTTTCCATTCGCTGCGTGACCCACTGCGAAGGAATTTCGATCGTGGCGAACACGGTTTCGAGTGCCAGCAAAACATAGGGCGGATCGTGGGCCGCTTCGTCGAAGGCACGGTTTAAGATTTTCGCGAAGCCATTGATCGCGTAGCCAATCATTTCGGACGCCACATCACGGCAGACGACATCGAGCCCGCGCGGAGGATTGCGGCGTCCTTGTTTGAAGTTGTAGTGATCGATCAGCGTTTGATAGTGCGCGTGTGACCTGGTCGCCCCGTCGCGGACCATCTGTTCGAGCCAATCCGTGCCGCTGGGCATTCGGACCGGAGGCAGTCCCCGCAGTTCGGCAGTGGCTCGCAGACGATCGTACGAACAACTGATACTCCACTCCGCGGCGCGGTGAATGTTGTTTTCCGCTTCGCTACTGCCGGTATGAAACGGCATGATCGGATCGGAGTAGTAATGGCTCAGCACGCCGGCGTTGTAGGCGACCTCTTTCCATTTCTGCGAACGGATCGATTCGACGAGCAAGTCGTACCACTTCCGAGCTGCCTTAGGAGCTCCACCCCAGAAGTTCTGGGCGGGGTGCAGCACATGATTGCGGAAGTCGCGAAACTTTTTGTCGGGATCTTTCGAGCCGCGGAGGTAGGGCTCGTAATGCTTCAGAAGGATGTTGCGACGGCGCTCGCTGTTCTCGGCCGGCAGATGGTTCAGTGCGTCCAACGCCAGCTTATGGTGCGTCCCGTTGGCGTGGGCCGCGTACAAAATGTCGAACAGCAAATGCATCCGGGCGTCCTTTCCCGACCGAGTTGTTCCGTTTTTTAGAGGATTAAGTGATCGCTTTGATCAATGACTTCGTGTTGGGTTGCCGCAGACCAAGGGGGCAGACAATGCGAGCGGCATTGCGGGCAGGAAGCGACCGTACAATTCTAGCGAAAAAGGGGCGTTTTCCCCAAGTCGGATTCCTGGTCGTCAGGAAGTGAAGTTGAAGATTTGGGTGCCATGCTCACGTCCGCGTGGACATGTTTTTTATGTGTGCGTTCGCGACACGGTGATCCGGATTGCCCCTCACCCTAGCCCTCTCCTCTCAGGGGCGAGGGGACCGCGTAAGAGGTATGGCGACGGGGAAGTGGGAAGTTGCGACGGCATCGGCGTTAGCTTTCGTCCAGGGGATAGCCGTTTGCCTCGAAGTAGCCTCGCCAGCGGCGTTGGATTTCTTGCCGAGTTTCTTCGTCCATCGAGTGACGGTTGCGGCGGTAGTCCTTCGTGCGTTCGGCGTAGTCGCGGACGCCTTGCTCGATGCGGTCGTACCCGTCCAGGTCGATCGCTTCATAAATGCGGCGAATTTCGGCGACAGGGTCGGCGACAAGATCTTCGTAACGCGTCTGGCAGACTTTTTCCTTGGGAACGGAAGCCAAACCGCGATCGTATGCGGCGTACATTCGCTCGAAGCAGTCGAAGACGTATTCGCGATAGTCGTCTTTGGAAACTTGAAACGCTTGCACTTCGTCCATCGTGTTCCATAGGCGGACCGTCGAGGCGAAAACGTCGTACGGATCGCGGGCAATGTGGATGAATTTGGCGTCGGGGTACCGCTCGGCCAGTTCGCCGATGCGGCCGGTATGGGTCGGCGATTTAAGGATCAGCGGCTTGTTTTCCTGAACGGTCACCATCCGCATGAACAAGTCGAGCGTATCGAGCCATTCTTCTTTTCGTTCTGGCGGAACGGCGGCCAGGTCCAGAAAATCAGGCTCAGGCTTGGCATTGTTCGGAAACGCCATCCGAACGTAAGGGGACATTTCGCCCAGGCTGAGCACGCCGAACTCGTCTTCCTGCGGCTTCGACCAGCCCATGGTCATGTTGTCCATGGGGCGGCTTTTGGGCATGAAGAAGTTGAAGTAGTTCTCGATGATGCGCCCGTAAATCAGAAACATGTTCGGGGCGAAGCACTGAATGGTGTTGGGAGTCGCGTAGCGGTCGTCGGACTGCATCAATTCGTGCAGCAACGTAGTACCGCTCCGCCAATGGCCGAGAATGAAGATCGGCTTCTCGATTTTGGCGTCCCGAATTTTGCTGCCAAAAAACAAGTTCTGCAGTTGGTGGCAGATACTGTTGTTGATCGCGAACAGCGAAACCGTACCGGCCAAGCCGAGCTTGAGCGGGTTCACTTTGAAACCGTTCTTTGCTAGCAGACTGCCCCAAGTGCCGACACGCATGCCATGCCAGACGCGGGGCGTGTACCAAGGGTAATTGTTGGCTTTGGGCTTCTTCGGTTTGGCAGCGTCCGCCGATGGGGTGCTTTGATCGGCGGCAGAGGATGTGGCGTTCAAGTCGCTCGACTTCCTGAAATGGCATTCTTTTACGGGGTTTTGGAACCGAAGTTTACGCCAAAAACAGAGAAACGACTAGCGAAGGTTGGCATAGTCCCGCAGTACGGTAGGTCAAAAGTGGGGTAGCCCAGTTTGCTTGCAAGCTGGGGAGGCGAAGCCGACTCGAGGTGCTGGTGTGTGGTTGGACCAATGGCTAAACCTCCGTTCGCTGCGCTCCCCAGGTTGCAAGCAACCATGGGCTACCCAGATCAGGAGCGAGGGGATCGGAAGGGATTGTGCTATCGCGAGGCGTGTTGTGAGGCTGCGGCTGCTAGCACGGCCAATCGCTGTTAACTCGTCTGTGAGTAACAACTTCCAGGCAGTTGATCGATCTGGACACCCAAAAGGGGTTTCAGTAATCTTCGTCCCGCTCGATGTCGGATCGGGCGACGGAAACCTTTAGCCAAACCTGAAAAAATTCGTAGATTCTCGTGGAATTCACCCTCAGCAGAATTAAGGACTTGATCCTGCCGATCGGCATTATTACCAGCGTGCTGGTGATTTTGATGCCGCTTCCGGCGCCGCTGATGAATTTGCTGCTGACGGCAAATATCACCGCCGGTGTGATCATTCTGCTGACGACTATCTATGTGAAGACGCCGCTGGAATTCAATATTTTTCCGTCGCTGCTGCTTGCGACTACGTTGGCTCGACTGGTTTTGAACGTGGCCACCACGCGACTCATCCTAACGGGGGCGGCCTCGGAAGGGATGGATGCGGCTGGTGGCGTGATTCAAAGCTTTGGCGAATTCGTCGCTGGCGACCGCGTCGAAGTCGGGATCATTATCTTTATCATCATCGTGCTCATCCAGTTTCTGGTGATCACCAAAGGTGCGACACGTATTAGTGAAGTGGCCGCACGTTTTGCGTTGGACGGGATGCCTGGTCGTCAGATGGCGATCGATGCCGACTTGAACGCCGGGATCATCGACGAAGTGGAAGCCCAGCAGCGTCGAGCCGAAATCACGCAGCAGGCCGACTTCTTCGGGGCGATGGATGGTGCGAGTAAATTCGTCCGTGGCGATGCGATCGCAGGTATTGTTATCACGCTGATTAATATCGTCGGTGGTTTGATCATCGGCGTTTCTTCCGGAATGGAAGTGCTGGAAGCGGCTCAGGTTTATACCAAGTTGACCATCGGTGACGGCCTGGTGAGCCAGGTTCCCGCGTTTCTGATTTCGTTGGCCGCTGGTTTGTTGGTGACTCGAAGCACCGAAGAATCGAACCTGCCGGTGGAATTCATCAAGCAGCTGTTCTCGCGCCCGGAAGCCTTGGGCGTCGCTGGCTGTTTCCTGGGGCTGTTGATCTTCTCAGGTCTGCCGACGTTGCCACTATTGGTCATTGGAGCCGGGTGCGTGAGCATTGCGGTGATGACGAAGAAGGGCCAAACCCAAAAGACGAAAACGGAAGAAGCAGAAGTCGAAAAGAAACAAAAGGAAGAGCAGGAAGCAGCCAAGAAAGACGACCGCATCGAGGATTACTTAACGGTCGATCCGATGGAAATGGAACTTGGCGTCGGACTCGTTCGCCTGGCGGCCCCCAACCGCGGCGGCGACCTGCTGCCACGTGTGACCGGGGTTCGTCAGAACGTGGCCAGCGAGATTGGCGTGATCCTGCCGAAGGTTCGTATCCGCGACAACATGCGGCTGCACGAGAACCAATACCGCATCAAGATCAGCAACAACGTCGTTGCCGAGAACACGATTTACCCCGATGGTTTGCTAGCGATTGCCATGAGTGGCGCCAAGGGAGAACTTCCTGGCGAGAAAACTCGCGACCCCGCGTTCAATCAGCCAGCGGTTTGGATCGATCCCGGCATGCGGCCGCAAGCCGAGATGATGGGCTATACGATCGTCGAGCCGACATCGGTTCTCGCAACGCACTTGCAGCGTGTGTCGAAGAAGCACGCCGACGAACTGCTTACCCGTGATGCGACGAAGCACTTGCTGGACGAATTGAAAGAAACTTCGCCGGCAGTGGTCGACGAGCTTATTCCTGGGGCGATGAAGATCGGCGACGTTCAAGCGGTGCTGCAGCTGCTGCTTCGTGAAGAAGTTTCGATCCGGCAATTGGCTCGCATCCTGGAAACGTTGGGCGACCATATCGGCCGCACGAAGGATCCGGTTTGGCTGACGGAATTTGTCCGGCATAAGCTGGCTCGCACCATCTGCACGAAATATCGCGACAAAGAAAACCGCGTCTACGTAGTGCCGCTCGATCCGGCCATGCAAGACCGCATCGCGGCTGGGATTGATATGGAACGTGGGGCATTCGCACGTATGAGTCCGCAAGCCATCGAGATGACATGCAAGTCGATCGGGGCAGGGATCGAGAAGCTGCGTGAGATTGGCAAGCCGCCGATCGTGTTGGTCAATCCGCAGATTCGACCGGCCGTCAAGCAGCTGACAGGGAACTTCATTCCTGACTTGATCGTGCTGAGCCACAACGAGATTACCAATGACACGATGATTGAATCGATGGGCATCATCAGCGATACGATGCCTGCGAAGAACCCGCCGCCAGGGCAACAACCCCCTCAGCAGCCGCCGCAGCAGTAGTAAGTAACCACCATGAACATTCGATCATTTCGCGCCAAATCGATGCATGAAGCGTTAGAGCTCGTTCGCAAAGAACTGGGGCCTGATGCTGCGTTGCTGCATACGCGAGAAGTTCCGCAGCGAGGACTGATGGGGCTGCTCGGACGTAAGGAGATTGAACTCGCCGCTTCGGCCGATTCCGACTTGAAAAGCCGCTTCGAGATTGTCGAACCGGAAGAAGAGCAAGAACCGCCACTCGAAGCGACCATTGACGAAGCAATAGAAGAAACAACGGAAGCGATTGCGGAAGAAGTCGATAGGCCTGATCCCGATCGGACATTGGCCGAAGATATGGGCATCGATCTGGAAGCGATGTCGTTCAGCCAAACGTTCTTCAGCAGCGGGCCAGGCTGGCCTCCGGCTCTTTTACGAATTCGGGAACGCTTAGTCGAAGCGGAAGTGCCGGGCATTTTGGTCGATGGTTTGTGTCAACGCATTTTGGCTTCGCACACCGAAGAGTCGCAGCAGGACGAAGCGATTCTCGTGCAAGCGATTCGCCAAGAGATGGCGGCGTCGATTCATATCGGACGCGATATCGACGATCTACGGCTCTACCCACGCGTGGTCGCGGCAATCGGTCCGACCGGCGTCGGCAAGACAACGACGATTGCGAAACTCGCCGCGCGAGCGAAGTTCGATTACAAACGCCGCGTTGGTTTAGTGACGGTCGATACGTACCGTATCGCGGCGGTCGATCAGCTGCAGACGTATGCCGAGATTATGGACTTACCGATGAAGATTGTTTCGACTCCGATGGAAGTCCGCAATGCTATCAACGAGCTGTCGGACTGCCAGCAAATCTTCATTGATACGGCCGGACGAAGCCCCCGAGACGAGGTGCAAGTTCAGCAGTTACGTTCTTTGATAAAAGCAGCTTCCCCTGACGAGACGTATTTGGTACTGTCCGCCCCGAGCAGCTCGAAGAGCCTTGCCGAAGCGGTCACCAAGTTCGCGGCGGTGACGCCTTCCAGCTGGGTATTAACCAAGATAGATGAGGTCGGATCGTTGGGTAACACGTTGAACTTTCTGCAAGATCCCCAGCTCCCGTTGGCCTATGTGACCAACGGTCAGGACGTACCTCAGGCCATCGCCGCGGCAGACGCGGAAGACCTGGTAGCACGCATCCTGTAGAGACTCCTCGTAATATTGTCCGACCCGATAAGACACGCGCTTTCAATACACCATGTCGTTTGAACCTTCTTTTCCCCGCGATCAAGCTACGCTGCTGCGAATGCTCGCCAAGCGCGCGATGATCGGCGGCACGCCAGCTTTCGCGAAGGCCAAGACCTTCGTGTTGTTTGGTGGCAGCGGCCAGGTGGGAACAACGACCGTTTGTCATAACCTGGCATGTGCGATGGGTTTGGCCGGGCACCGCGTTGCCACGGTCGACTTGAACCCCAGCAATCCGGGGCTCGCGCAGCTGACAGGACGAACGCCGTCAGTCAGCATCGACGAACTTCTGACAGGACGCCACGACTTGCACGAGTACTTTGTGCCAGGCGTGGCGGCATCTCTGCTTCTGCCAACCGACGAAAGCAACGGGGCAGGGAAGTGGCCGGTCGCAGCGGTCGACCGACTAATCGAAAAGCTAATGGGACTAGGGCGGCATGCCGACATCGTGCTGATTGATGCGGGAAGCGAAGTAAGCCCCTTGGCCGGCGAACTGTGGAGGATGGCTCAGCTGTTTCTGCTGGTGCTCAATCCGACCGCGGACGCGATCACCGCAGGGTACGAGCGGATTCGCTGGCTACATCAGTTCTCGCCCAGGAAAGTAACGCACGTCGTGATGAACCGCGCGGCGAGCGAAACGGGCCATGCCGAGCTTGTGGCTGGGATGGATACCACCGCACAGAAGTTCCTGCACTCGACCATTGAATCGGTTGGCCACGTAGAAGTGGCCCCCGAGATCGGTGCTGCCTCGAAGGCAGCCCAACCATTCGTACAACGTTATGCTGAGCACGCTGCCAGTAAGTCGATCCAGCGGATGTCGGATCGATTGGTACGCATGTCGTTAAGCCTTTCCCAATCGCCAACCTCGAAACGGGCCGCTTAACGATGATGCTATCGCTGCAATCACTTCAGAACTGGCAACGAGTTTTTCAAGCAAAACAAATGATATCCGCAAAATTACCTCAATTCTCGTTTTTAGAGCGTCGATTCAACGAGATAACGTCACATGCGCATGTGACGCAGAAGGTTTGCGGATCGATACAACTCAACCAACTCGGAATCGATGGGACGCGACTACGCGGGAATCTTGGCTACGACGGCATTGGTCACCGTGATTACACGGGGACTGATTATGTCTGGCGGGATCGAGTCGATTCTTATCGCGGCGACGGCAGCAATGTTTTTGTTCGCAGCGATCGGTTGGCTGATAGGAAATGCTGCAGCCCGTATTGTGGACGAATCGGTGCGGCAGCGCATCAATGCGGAATTGGAAGCGATGGAGCTCAACGAGAACCTCGGCGGCTCCAAGACAACCAAGACCGCGTAACCCGCGGCATAGGCCGACAAAGAAATTCCTCCCCGGGAATCTCCGAGTCCCTAACGCGAGATTGGATAACCTGATCGATTCCCTTTCCGAAGTGGCATTTTGCCAACAACGGGGAAGTGACCTGAAAGATTCAGGTCCGTCGATTTCATAAGAAATACGTGTTAGCTCAAGACGAGCGATTCACGGAGGAACGCATGGCAACGACGACCGCGACCAGGGATGACGTGTCTGAAGTGTGGCAAAGCTACAAAGAAGACCCGTCGCGGAAAGAACTGAGAAACCGACTTGTAGAACGCTATTTGCCGCTTGTGAAATACAACGGCGAACGCATTTGGGCTCGCCTGCCGGAAGGGGTCGAACTTGACGACCTGATCTCGGCTGGAGTCTTCGGCTTGATGGACGCAATCGATGCGTTCGACATGAGCCGTGGCGTGAAGTTCGAAACCTACTGCGTGCCACGTATTCGTGGTGCTATGTTGGACGAACTGCGAACCATGGACTGGGTTCCCCGGTTGGTTCGCTCCAAAGCGAGCAAGTTGAACGAGGCGACCAAGCAATTGGAAGCCAAATTTGGTCGGGCACCCACCCACCAAGAACTGGCAGACCACATGGGTATGCCACTGAAAGATTTGGAAAAGATGGTCACCGAAGCAAACGCGGTGGGCCTGATTAGTCTGAACAAGAAGTGGTACGAAACGGACAGCTATAAAGATGTCCGTGAAATCGACATTCTGGAAGACAAGAAGGGGGAAGACCCCACGCGTCGCATTCAAAAGAATGACCTGATGCGTTTGGTGACCAAGGGGCTCAATCGCAACGAGCGTCTGATCATCATTCTGTACTATTACGAAGAACTGACGATGAAAGAAATCGGTGCCACGCTCGACTTGAGCGAAAGCCGCGTCAGTCAAATGCACAGCAGCATCGTCTCGCGACTGCAAAGTCAACTGGGACGTCGTAAGCCAGAATTCGGAACGGTTTAGCGTTTGCCGCTGAATCGAAAACGAAAAAGCAAACGACCCATCTTCGGATGGGTCGTTTTTTTATGCACTAGGTTGCACTTCTTAAGTCCCTTCGGGGCGGTCGAAGGTAGCCAGGGGCGTGAGCCCCTGGATGTCGGTCAATAAGAAGCAAAGCCCTGAAAGGGCGACAGATGCGACAATGAAAGGGGGCGGTTGCCCTTTCGTGACTTAGGAGTCGATCTTCCCAACATGAATCAAACCGTCGCCTTGATGAGCGATGGGGTTGTGGCTTAGGCCGATGACGATGCCGTCGTAGGGGGCTTTGAGGTATTTCGGTTCGGTGCCGAAGACATCGGCGATGATGCCGATTTGCTGCCCGGCTTGGACTTCTTCGCCCAGTTCAATCAGTAGTCGAACGATACCGCTGCGTTTGGCCCGAATCCATGTCGACTCACGAATGACTTTGGGAGTCCGTTTAGGAAGTTTGACCGGCGTCTTGAGCATCTTCAGGAAGGAGAGAACCCGCATCACTCCGTTGACCCCGGTGCGGATGCAATCGTGGTTGAAACGGTTCGGTTCACCAGCTTCGTAAAGTAGCGTTTTAATTCCCTTGGCATTGGCAGCCGAGCGCAACGAGCCGTCGCGGAGGTCGGAATGCACAATGGCAGGCGGACCAAACGCCAACGCGCACTCGTACGTTACTTCATCGTCCATGTCGCCGCGAATCTGCGGAAGGTTGGTTCGCAGGTTCGAGCCGGTGTGAAGGTCGATGCCGTAATGACAACGCTCGACAACTTCGGTCATCATCAGCTTCGCCAGGCGAGAGGCAAGCGAGCCACTTTTCGAGCCTGGGAACGAACGGTTCAAGTCGCGGCGGTCAGGCAAGTAGCGGCTTTGATTGATCACGCCGAAGCCATTGACCATCGGCACGACAATGAGCGTACCAATCAGTTTGTTCGGTTTCAGTTTTTCGAGCAGCATCCGAGCGATCTCGACACCGTTCAGTTCGTCGCCATGAACGGCGGCAGAGACCCAAGCGGTGGGACCTTCAACGGGGCCATGCAGCACTTCGATCGGAAGGGTAATGTAGGTACCTGTCGGAAGGCGAGCGACAGGAATTTCCAGGCGTAAACGGTTGCCTGGGGCGACGGCTTGACCGTCGATATAGAACGAACGACTTGGTTGATGAACTGTCGGCTTGGGGTTCCGTGCGTCCATTCGAGATTAGGTCCTTGGTTCGCTATTGGGGCATGGCTCGTTGAGATAGCTGCGAAAGGCGATTTTTCAGTTCGTTGGCGGCGGCGTCGAGTTCGTTCAGCGGCACCATGGCAGAAACTTCCGACTCGCCATTGGAGACTTTGGGAGTTTCTTCGAGAGCTTCCGGGCTGATCGTTCTCGCTTCGGGAGGATCTTCTTCAATCGGTACAAGGTCTTCGCCGGTGTTCAGGAAGCCACGGTTACGGCCTCCCTTTTTCGCCGCGTACAACGCTTCGTCGGCACCTCGCATCAGGCTTTCGGGCGACTCGGCATGACTCGCCGACATCAAGCCACAGCTAACGGTGATTTCGATTTCCGTATCGTCATACTGTACCGGTAAAGCTCGGATCACGTTTAAAATTTTGCGAGCGACGGTCACGATCGAGTCCCAGTCGCCATCAGGCATCAGGATCGCCATCTCTTCGCCACCGATGCGGGCCAGGTAATCGGTCTGCCGCATAACGCTGCTTAATCGTGCGGCAACTTCCTTGAGTACGGCGTCGCCGGCGTCGTGGCCGAAGCGATCGTTGACCAGCTTGAAGTAGTCGATATCGAGCATCAACAAGCTGAACGGTTGTTGCTTACGCTGCCAAAGCGCCCAGCGGCGATTGCGTTCTTCGTCAAATGCCCGGCGATTGAGAAGCTGGGTTAAAGCGTCGGTGCGAGCCTCGGAGAGGGTGTCTTCGAGTTCCTGGGCCTGATTTTTGAGAGTTGCTTCGGCCGATTCGAGCCGTTGCTTCAGTCGCTGATTGGCGGCGGTGATCTGCGCGATCAACTGCACTGCTTTGTCGGATGGGCCGTCGTCGCCCTGGCTGGAAACTTCCGATGGCTGGGCTAACTTCTGTTCCAGGTTTTCCAGCAATTCAATATGCTTGTTCAAATCGCCGGTGAAGTGGCTGGTGAACTGGATCATTCCGGCAAGCTGCTCACGGAAGACGGTCGGATCTTCTTCCGAATCAGATTCCGCTGCGGTTTTTGGTTTGGTCTGAGTGAACTTCACCCAAAGCAATGCCAGCGAAACGCCGATGGCGATGCCGACAAATAGCGTCACCATCCCGAAAATATCACCCAAAACAAATGTCAGAAGCTCGGCCATGAATCGGTTGTCGATACGGTTGCTGTGGAATCCGCGGCAAACGGTAAGTGGCGTCCGCGATTGCGCGATCCGGCCCCTTGCCGGGCAAAATCGCTGGGAAAGTTTAGGTTACAGGTTTTGACTTGGGATGGGGCAACAGTGATTACTGGGGAATCGCCGCCGGCAAACTTCGGGTAAAACTGGGGTTAAGAGAATTGTAAGCGAAGAATGCAAGAATATCGGGCGCGATTTCAGTTCGCGGCTCACCGCAGTCTGGCAAACGATTGCTTGATAACCCATTAAAGCACATTGTGGTGTCAAAATCGTTACTACCGGAACCGATCTGGCCGTTGGCTAGAGCCGGGAAAGACAAAAACAACGCATGAATTGCATCCTGTTTGAAGATCGATCGGTCGCAAAACTGTATCCGATCGTTCTTGCGCGCCCAGCTTACGGAATCATGTGTGGCGGGTTTCGTCTCGCCGAACTAGTTGCTGAGAAGTTTGAGACCTGCCGCGGAGTGGTGCGGTATCACATCGGTGCACTGCAAACACAAAGCTACGAGCAACTCCACGAAACAGCTTTAACGGAGGATGAACCGACGTTGCTGTTAAATGCCGGCGTGGTTCCCCGTGTTAAGACATTAGAGAAACTGGTCCGCTGGGCCACGTCCAAGAAGCCTGGTCTCGTTTTTGACGAGGGGCGGCTGATTGCAGCGTTGCTACCGCCGACGCGGCGGATCCCATCCCCCAAGAGCACGTTCGACGAGTTCCTGGCGTTTGTCGAAGCCCTTCGGCCGAGTGACGACTTGCCGGAGCGGGACGAAAAGTTCGACGTGTTTGCCTATGCCCATGACGTCGTTCGATTTAACGAAGAAATCATTCACGAGAATCTAGAATATCGCCTGAAGAGTGGTGCGTATCGGGAAGTTCGCGATGGTTTGTTCGCGGCTGGGGAAGTCAGCCTGGGCGAAAACCTCTCGATCGATGCCTCCAGCGGCCCTATTTTAGTGGAAGAGGGAACGAAGATCGGTCCCTTTTGCTTCCTGCGTGGGCCGGCTTATTTGGGCCGAAACGTCAAAGTGATCGAGCATTCAGCCATTAAAGATGCCGTATCCCTGGGACATACGACTAAGATCGGCGGCGAAGTCGAAGCGACCGTCATCGAGCCCTATTCCAACAAACAGCACCATGGTTTCCTTGGACATAGCTATTTGGGAAGCTGGATAAACCTGGGAGCAGGGACTTCCAACAGCGACTTGAAGAACACCTATGGCACGGTGAACATGGACTATCCGACCGGGCGCGTTGCCACGAAAATGCAATTCGTCGGGTCGATTTTCGGAGACTACTCAAAGACCGCCATCAATACCGGTATATTTACCGGAAAGACAATCGGTGTTTGCAGTATGTTGTACGGCTTCGTCACGACCAACGTGCCGAGCTTTGTGAATTATGCCCGGCTGTTCGGTCAAGTTACCGAGCTTCCGCCTGAGGTTATGATTTCAACCCAACAACGAATGTTCCAGCGGCGAAACGTTACGCAGACGCCGTGCGATATTCAACTGATCCACGATATGTACCTGCTCACTCAGGAAGAACGTCAACTAACGGGTGAGCCCCTCGTATTTTAGAACTGCCCCATGCTTTCTGATTTTTACAAGCCCGGCGAACTGCCGATTTCGTTTGAACTGTATCCTCCGAAGACCGACAAGGGAGTTCGGTCGCTCCTGTTGCAGGTCGAGCGATTGATGAAGCATAAGCCTGCGTTCATCACCTGTACCTACGGGGCTGGTGGATCGACGCGGGGGAAAACGCTCGAGATCGTCGAGAAGGTCAAAACCATGTTTCAGGTCCCCGTCGCGGCGCACCTGACGGTGGTAGGATCGAGCGTGGCCGATCTTCGCAGCTTCCTTGCCGAAGCAGAACGACGTGGCGTCGATTATATCGTCGCGCTGCGTGGTGACCCGCCGCAAGGAGAAACCTCGTTCAAGCCAAACCCCAAGGGTTTGAAGTACGCCAACGAACTTGTCGAGCTGATCAACGACGAGTTCAACGAGTTCGGCGTGCTTGTCGCTGGCTACCCTGAAACGCATCGCGAAGCGGCAAGCCCGCAGTCCGATATGGATGCGTTGAAGCGTAAAGTGGATGCCGGCGCGAATGTGATCGTTTCGCAGCTCTTCTTCCGCAACAGCGACTTTTACAGCTGGCGGGAACGCTGCGAAAAGGCCGGCATCAATGTGCCGATCGTGCCAGGTATCTTCCCGATCAACAGCCTCGCTCAGATCTCGAAGATCGCCAAGCTATGCGGCGCGGGCATTCCTAAGAAGCTGTTCGAGAAGCTCAATCAAAAGCCAGACGATCCGGAATGGCACAAGATGGTCGGTACCGCTTACGCTTCGCAGCAAGTCAACGACTTGGTCGATAACGGCGTGCCAGGGTTCCACTTCTATGTGCTGAACCAAGCCGAAGCAACCGGCAAAATCTTGTCCGCTATGCACGAGCACATGGCAAAAAAGAAAACCGGAGCGTCTGCCTAACGCGGCGATGTAGAAAGTATTTTGGAGGCATGCCTACATCTTCGTCGGCATGCTTCCTGATTTATTCGCCCGACGTCTAGAACAGTAATCGAAAGTCGATTCCGACGAACGCACCCGGCTCGACTTCCACTTCGTCGTGCCACGTTGCCCCTTGGTTCGATCCTTCTCCGTAACGCCGATCGAACGCGTACCCGGCACTGAAGTCGAGGGCACCATACTTACCGACATCCCAGCGAATGCCGGTGACTAGCCGCTGTTGCAAAGCGAAGAAGCGGTCTTCTTCTTCAACACGGTCGCTTAGGAAGTACGAGTCGGCAATCGAACGGTAACCGCCATAGACATGCCAGTTTTCCGATAGATCGTGCGTCAAAATCACGTTCCCGGTCGTCAGCGGCACATAGGAAGCATTGAGCGTCCAGTTCTCGCGTGGACGCCAGGTGACCGAGAGCGGTACCCCAATATTCATTTGAAACGCGTCGGAGCGGTTCCATTCGTACGCCAGAATGGGCACGGGAAAGTTGAGCGACCCTGACGGTGAATACATCACGCCGAACATCCACGCATCTCGTTCGTTACGAGCCGGCTTTCGCAGGAAAGTAATCAGCGAAACGTTCATTTCGTCGGCGCTATGGAACGGCTTGTCGCTGGCCGAACCAAGACCTGTGATCACACCAAGAGTCGAACCGTTATCGAACTGGCGGATATAAGTCAGCCCAAATTTGACATCCCATAGATCTTCGGGAAATGCTCGGCCTGTGTCGGGCAAAATGGCATCGGTGAACGCGTGGGTGTTTTGCACGCCGAAGGTGAAGACGAACGTTCCGAAATTGCCACTCCAAAGCGGCATACCTGCCGACGCGTTTTGATCGACCAGCTGGAAGTTAACATCCTGGCTGCGAACGGACTGTGTCGGAAACCATTCGATGCCATAGCCAGGACCACCAGAGCCGCCAAATGGTCCGCCCATGCCACCCCCTTGCCGAGTACGTTTCTTCGGCGAAGGTTCTTCCGAAACTTCAAACTCCAGCGGCGGCTGGTTTTCCAATTCGCCTGGAAGGATCCACTCGTTGCTGGGTGGCTGCCCGTAATAGTAAGCCTCGTCAGGCTGAGAAGGCGGCGTTTGCGCATGCAAGCTGTTCGATAGCAAGTGCATCAAAAGCAACAGCAAGCTGGTTCGTCGCATCGTTTCCGCCAACATCCATTTTGGCCAACGCCGTGGGCCGATAACCTATCGCGATCAGCAGGAAGGCATCCGCTGACGTCACCGGACAATCCGTTCCGGCCTCATTCCTACTCCTCTGTGCGACCCTCGGTTTCGGAGCGGCCCACAACAGGACAAAAAAGGGAAGGGAACCTATAGAAAATTCCCCTCGGCACGTCAACGTAAACCGTTGATAGGGGCCTGATTCCACGGCTTTTACCGCGGCAATTCGAGAACCTTCACCGATTTTGTGTGTTGTAAGAGCTAGCAGCAGAGGAAACTCAATGCGGAATCGTCGTGGCGGTCATTGCCGAGCCGGCCATTTCCGATTAAAATCCGACCTTTCCACAGCTGCGGCAAACCTTAACATGCCGCAAGGACGTCCCCCGGGCCATCACTCAGCAATCGTGAGACAGCCCACCACAACAAACGGACGTCCCCAATGTGCCAGAGTGGCGGAATTGGCAGACGCGCTGGATTCAAAATCCAGTTCCCGCAAGGGAGTGGGGGTTCGATTCCCCCCTCTGGTACTTTTTCTAACTAGCGTTCTTTGCTAGACTTACGGTTCTACCCCTCAATGGTAGACCTTCTCTCACTGGCGTAGTGTCACCTAAAGTGTCACCCGGGTCAATTGCTGTCGCGGACTTTCACTTGCTACTCCTTCCTCCATCGCCGGATTACGTCCCCGAACGTAATTTCTTTCCATGACTCTTTCCACTCTTTGTGGAAGCATACGCTTCGTGAATGCGGTTCGGGCATCGGCAGTGGCATCTGTATCGTAGCGGGTAAAAGTACCGCATCTCCTACAACAACACACTCCCCTGGAGCCAGGTTTGGAAGAATATCCGTGATGCCGTTCGAATTATCTGGGAATAGCCGACGGACATAATTTTGATCTGCATTGTTCGTTAGTCTGAGCGCGAGGAAATTGTTGCATTGAGCGAAGATTGTTTCTGACACTTCTGATGGTCGCTGGCTAACTACCATTAGGCTCAGGCCGTATTTTCTGCCCTCCTTTGCGATTCGCTCAAGCGACTTGCGAGACGCTCGATACGCTGCGTCATCTCTCTGAGGGATGTAATTATGGGCTTCTTCGCAGACGATCATCACTGGCACATCGCTTAACGAATCAGAGGCATGACGCAACTTCGAATAGTGAAAGCAAAAATCAAAGATCAGCCTGGAGATAAGGCTTACTGTAATGCTCAAGACTTCAAATGGAATTCCACTAAGGTCAACTATCGAAACGTTTGCTTTGTTTAGGTAGCCAAGGAACTGCTTAATAATCTGCTCGAAGTCATCTGTCTTAAACGTGGTACCAGTTGTTGTCGTCGGATAAAGCAAAAAACGTAGTCTGTTGTCGGCAAGCTTCGTCTCAAGTCGTGATACGAACCTATTGAATTCTCCATTGAATGGACCGTTTGTTGCCTTAGCACCTTTAGATTGTGCTGGGGCAACAAATGACTTAGGGCCCTCAAAGTAGTGGCTTTTCCGGCTCTTAACTAGCGTTCCATCGGACAACTTAGGCACTCCCTCACCCTCTTCACGGCCAATTACTTCCCGGTTCATATTCTCAATAAAGTGAAAAACCTCAGTGATGGAGAAGTAAACCGGAGTATCGTAGGTGATCTCTTTAAGCTTTGGGTTGTGTTTCTCTTTGTTTAAGATTACGGCCTGCTTGAACTGGCTTACCTGGTTGTGAGAGTTTTGTTCATTGCTTTCGATGAACATGCTCTCTAGTTCCTCAGAATTCATAAGCCAGTAAGGAAGCTGGAGAGTGTCGATATCCAATCGATTTAGTGTAAAGCGTTGCTCATCTTTTAGCGTAAATGCCGCAGTGTACTCGTCGTGGATATCGAAAATCACAACGTGAGAATTGTTCTGTTTCTCAATGTCTACGTTCTTTTCGTTGTCAATTCCCACAACATCGTGAAGAATTCGGGCTACGGTGCATGACTTTCCAGAACCGGTTGAACCGACCACCGCGATATGCTTACTGAAGAATCGATCGCCATTTATTTTCATTGCTGTTTCTGTGTTCAATGATAAACGGCCAAGGGGAAATTGATATTCAGCATCGTCTGCAAATAGTGTGTCCAAGGTGTGCTTATCTGCTGCAAAAACAGGTTCCGTTGGGACAGGAAGCAGTATGCTCGTTCGCTCAAAGCTATTGTCGTCGATCAACGTGCCTACAGCCTGGCATTCGATGTGGAATTGCCACTTCGGGCCAACTTCAGGACCTTGGCCAAGCACGCCTCGAACGTTCCGGATGATTGCGATCGTGTAATCGTTGTTTCCTTGGGCGATCCGAAGATATCGACCGACCTGTAGTGATGTCTTGTTCTCCTCGAAAACCTTGAGGTCCTCGATAAGAACAACGATTGCGGCTGGAGAGCATGAGAGTACCTGGCCAATGTTATTCGTAGACATTGCTTATCCCTAAAATAAACTCGACTTCTTTAACTGTTGCACCGGCAAGTCGCTCAACATTTACATCCTTAGTATCGAGTGGGCTAATATCTAAGTCGCCGATAATAAAGACATCGTCGCACTTGCGATTGTTCATGTGGCGACAATGGTCCCAGCTCAATATTCTTAGGCTGAATTCTCGTTTCGGTGTTCCACCTACTTCTTTAGCGACCAATGGGTCACGGAAAAAATGTGCCGCTTCAAATTCCGGTCCTATATAGCCATCGGTTACCAGGATTCCCTTCTTATAAAGCCGATGCTTAATTTGTTGAATGGTGGCATGGTCAGCACGCAAGCACATGACAGGTGTGTGGGTGTGTGCTGGCTTAAAGTGATATTTGTCGAGATAGTTTTTGATGAAAAGTACAATATCGTCCTTGTAATCGACGATGCTGCCAAGATCGATCGCGAAATATCGTAGCCGAGAATTTTTGTCTAAATGTGCTTTCAATTGCTTGCGTCGAGCTATTAGAACTTTGTCTCGCGACTTAAGGGCAAGTGTCCACCTTGAAATTGCGGTCGTCCTTATTGCCTTGAGCTCTTCAAGGAATTCCTTCTTTGTTGTCTGGCGTTCTGATTGACTGTGTTTAATGCTGAAGGTCGCGACTTTGTGGATCGCATTTGGATACGCAAGTATCTCTATGTCGTCTTCGGGAAATCCATTCGTTTTAAGTGCGTTTACAACATCTTTTGAAAGTACATCGTAAGTGGGGCCGAATTTCATCTCAAATCGCTTAATGAAAGCGTCAAGGTTGACCGTTGTGGGTATGGCCATAATGTGCTTTTTAAGTGTTTGATCACGTGAGCCTAAGGCACTCTGTAACGTTGACTTGTCGACGTTGGGATATGGCTCTTTGACTCCCTGAAAGTGGGCGAACAACACGTAGCGAACGTCAGCTGTCGAGTTGTCATGGTAATGCTTCAGCATTTGGAGAAGCGGTTTGTAAATAGCGCTTTCTGAGAATGAAGTATGAGTCTCGTGGTACTTGCACTGAATAGCTCTAGTCGAGGTTGTGTTGGAAACTTCAATATCCTCGACGACACCTTCTATTGTGATCGTGTCATCATCTTGCGCCGCAAGGATTTCCAATACGGTTTTGTTGAACTGGTATAAGAATCCTTGGATCGTGTAGTCAGCAGTGCGAGTCATTGTCTGGCCAGGATCTTGTCAGCGAGAGTGTAAGGGTGGTGGGTTCGTCGGAATAGAGATAGTCTTGATTGAAGACAAGGTGCTCACATTAGAGCTGAAAATGATCGTTGAGAAAACCAGATGGCATTGGTGGGCTTGTTGTTAGTTGTGTGTGCTTAATTTGTCAGTGCTCAACAAGAGTGTAATGGCGATTTGTGTCGCTAATCGCTATCGCGCGTGCCAATATTAATATGGTGTTCCCATAAGGCTTCTGCAGTGCGTGCGGCATTAGCACCCACATAGAATTTGAGGGTTGTTTCGATTGACTCGTGTCGCATTAGTTCCATGAGTTGCTGTGGAAGAATGCGTTGAGCCCACCGTTCTCCGAAAGAGCGACGAAGGTCATGCAATGTTGCGTATCTTGGTTTCTGGTAGGAGTCCGTTTCGTCTACGACTACTCCCGCTGCTTGGCCAATCAAAGAGCCCCGTTTGGAATAATGTGTTTGAAGTCGTCGGACTCCGTTTCCCGCAGGTTCAAATATTCTTCCTGTTCTTTTCTTCTGCGGTGTGCGATCAAGGAATTGTGCAAATTCCGGTGCCATCGGAAGAATACGGTCGCGTTTCCCTTTTTCGTATTCTGCGAGTATTCGGAACATTGGATAGTCACCTGTAAAGTCGACGGATAGTCGATCGCGGCGATCCCAGTATAGGTTGATGGCTTCACTGACTCGAAGACCTGACCACCACAACCCTTCAAGAAAGTACTTCCAGCCTTCCGCCAGTTCATCGCCCACCACCTCTGGCACAGCATCTAGCATGCGCTGGAATTCCTCATCTGTTAGAGGACGCCCGCGCATGAGCTTAGCCCCTTTCAGTTGCTTAGGAGTCTTGATCTTGGGCACACGATTGATGAGCCCAACGTCCTTGCCCCAGTTGAGCACTGACTTGAGGTGTCGAAGATGTCGGGCCACGGTAGCCGGTCGAGCATTGTTTTTAATTAACTGCGACTGGAAGTAGCTGATTCTGGATGCGGTTAAATCGCTCACCTTTGCCGGATTCAGATATCGTTCCATCACATTTAGGCTAGAGGCATAAGCGACCATCGAACCAGGTGCGAGGATGGCAAGCTTTTCCTGCTCGAAGCGTTCGCGGAACACTTCCCAACTCAATCGGCTTGGTGGTTCGTATCGACCTTTGCGAAGATCGGCTTCGAGTTCGCCCGCTACACGCTCGGCAGTTTTTCGGTTGCTAGTGCGTGCGGACTTCTGCTTCTCTCGGCCGGACTCGGGATCGACCCACCGAAGGACGAGATTCTTTCGGCCGATGTCGATGACCTTAACGCGAATCAGTTCTTCCATTGCCCAACAATCCTTCAAAGAATTCGATGACTTGACGACCGGAGAGGTAGCCCCGGTTACCGATGCGAATGACTGGCAATCCTGCTTGCCGTAGCGTGCGGAATGCCTTCTCCGAGATGCAAAGCCGGGCTTTGACTTGGCGAATGGTGTAAAGCTCGTGAGCGTTCAATACGCCGGATGGTTCGACTTTTGTTGTCATGAAATGAGTCCTTTCGGTTTTCGCGGTAGTTTTTGAGCTAGGAAGTGCTCGAGCAATGGCATGTTGTCATCGGACATAGCAAGGAACTTCGGACGATCTGATTCGTAGCCAAGGAACGTTAGGAACTCGGAATACTTGGCAGGCAAGTTTCGGACAAACTGCTTTTCTTCGATCAGTTCACCGCTTGGCAAAAGTCGCTGGGTAACACGAATCAGAACGGCTTCTTCTTTACACTTAGAAATGCGTTCTCGAATCGTTGAGACTTTCTTCTCAGGAATCGTAGGGAGTTCGTCGCCACGACAGACTTCGCAGAAGCACTCGGGCTGGTGCTCCAAGGCCGCTTTGGCAATTGGGCGTTCTTCTTCTCAAAGATCGATCTTTTCTTCTTTGGGGGTGACGTCGCCCCAAAAGCTATGGCTTGTTCCATAGCGGCGAATGCGGGTGCCGGAGTCCAGCACCCAGTCTGGATAGCCTTCCTGGGGATGCTTGATCAGATATTTACAGGCGTAGTTGGCTGCGTGTTCGGGGCTTTCAAAGTCGCGGCGATCAGAGAAGCGGACAGAACCAAATCCAGGTCGGTCACCCTGAGCAGGACCTGCCCAGTCGGGGCGATAGCTATTCCAGATATCGCAAACAAGACCGAAGGGAATTCCCGTTGTATCTAGCAGCACATGGAAATGAGGCATTCCGTTTTTCTGCCACTCAACAACGTAAAAATATCGCTTCGTGTGAAGGTGGCCTTTCTCATAGAGGCGGTTAATCGTTCGCGAGATGGCGCGTCGCTTTTTGGCATAGTCGTACGCTTGGCGAGGGCTGCTGAATAACTCGGGATCCATCGTAAACGTCCACATTTGAATGTGCGTGAACGTGATGAGTTTGGGGATCAGCTTTCCCTTCAATTTGATTCCTAGACCGACGCAGCACTCAGGGCAAAAACGACACTTGCAGCGGCATGGGTGAATCTCGTGAAACCGGTCGAACTCAACTGGGTGATTGGGGTTCTCATCTACCGGACAGTAATTCTGTTTTGATTCAAGATAAGCCGCCTGCGGCGGCGCGGTGTTGGGCTCGGGCGTTTCGGTTTCCCATGAGTCATATGGCTCGAATTGCCGACGACAGTCCATTGCTGCGTCGTTACCACTGAGCCATTCCTGAAACGGGTTCCCGTGCGCATTCTGACCTGCGCGCGTACGTTCTGCGCTGTTATCATGGTCTTCCATGACGTTTCCTTAAGTTGCGTCATGCCCACGGAACGCAAGTCGCCAAACAACCGTTCTGTGGGCTTTTTTATGACTAGTTCAAACTGAAATTCACATACAAACTTCTCTCATTTCGCCCTAGGCAAAGCTGGGCGGTATTGTGACCGTTCTCTACGGGCGACCAAGGGAACCATAAAGCCTCAAGGTTCCCCTGGACCCCTCCTTCTCCAACAAAGAGCGACGGGGCAGGGCGTGTACCCTTCAAGAGGCGTCTGCGTCGGGGCCCGCCCTTGGGCCAGGGCCCCACCCGACGCAGACGCGGCTCTTTGTTGGTTCCCTTAGTTCCGCTTCCTGCGTTCAACGGAGTACCGAACAGGTCTTCCGCTGTAATCGAGGATGAACCACACCTCACCCAATTCGACAACTTCCTCCAAGTTGTCTTCGTCTGGACCGCTAAGGTACCTTCGTCCTGGCTCTCCAGCGAACAAGCACTTTGCTCTGGGCTCAACCTGAACAAACTCACCGGATCCAAGCTTGACCGGATAGCCAGGTTGCAGCCGGTCCGCGATTCCCTCCAGGATGCCACATACCAGCTGATTCAGGCTGATGTCATTCTCTTCCGCAACTTGCTTTATCTGCTGGTGAACATTGCTGTCTAAGCGAATTCGTAAGTCGGTCAGCCCTTCGGGTGATGAGCTGTCGCTCTTAACACTCTTTTGGTTCGCACTGCGATCACTTGCTTTCTTGGCCACGAATTCCCCTTTGTTTTGTCTGGCCTGCGATAACACTTCTCAAAACCTTATCGGTTGTGCAATGGCGACACAATAGGAAAGTCTATTTATGTCACCAAATGTGCGGCATATAGTGCGGCATTGGTGTGTCCATGGCATTGGTGTCACCTAAAGTGTCACCTGGAAAGGACTTCATGTTATTGGAGTCGCACCGGAAAGGTGGCAAAAAACGCGAGAGAAACGCCTTTAGACGTGCGTAAGAATGGCCAAAGCAGGGCTAGTTAAATTTCAAAATCCAGTTCCCGCAAGGGAGTGGGGGTTCGATACCCCCCCCTTCTGGTACCTAGGCTTAAAAGCCTTAAATAAAACGATTTACGTCAAACGCCCGTGTTTGTAGCACGGGCGTTTTTCGTTGGTATAGCTTGGTTGCACGGGACTTCTGTGCAAATATAGTGCAACAAAAAACAAGCTTTCCGTGGTTCTCACGCCCTTACCACGGAGAGCGAAACGTGAAAGTCTGGCGAAAGACCACTACCCGCTACCAGAAAGAAGGTAAACGATGCTCAAAGGAGACGCCTGGAGCGAAGCGGGTCAGAGAGCAAAGTAAACGCTTCTATGGAACGCTGAAAACGGCAAGCGGGAAGACTAGGCAAGTTCCGCTTACAGAAGAGCGGGGCACGGCCCTGAAACTCTTACGACGCCTTCAGGGAGACGAAGACCGATACCGGGCTATTGGTATCGACAATCGAGAGCAAAAGCGTTCGCTCGATGAACTCTTAGTTGAGTACGAAAAAAGTCTAAAGGCTAGAAACATCACGGCAGGCTATATCATCACGCAAATGAAGCGAATCCGTGAACTTGTCGGTATCACGAAGGCGAAAACGCTAGACGACTTGAACGCCCTACAAATCGAAAAGACGCTTGCCAATTGGCGGGAAAAAGGAAGAACGAATAAGCATGTTGGAAGAATCCGTCTTACGATTTCGTCAACAAACCATTACTCAAGGGCAATCAAAGGTTTTACCCGTTGGGCTTGGATCGAGAAAAAAGCGAACGAAGACGTTTTAAGAAATCTTCGTCTCTTGAACGCTAGAGCGGACAAAAAGCGAGAGCGAAGGGCGCTGACCAATCAAGAGATTCGAAGGTTAATCCAAGCAACTAAGGATTCCCGTAAAAGCGTTTGCGGACTCAATGCAGTGGATAGAGCAATGCTCTATACGATTGCCGCCTATACGGGTTTGCGAACTTCGGAATTGGCTTCCCTGAAGACGAATTCCATTGATCTAGAAAACAATACGATTACCGTCGAAGCTGGATACAGCAAGCGAAGGTGTAAAGATGTTTTACCACTTCATGCATCGCTTGTTGAAAGTCTTCGCTTATGGTTGGAGAGTAAGGCGAAAGAGCGAACGAAGTCGTTGTTCGCAAGACGTTGGGCTAAGAAACGTCATGGGGCTTCGATGATTCGTTCAGACTTGAAGCGTGCGAATATCGACTACGTTGACGCAAACGGAAAGTATGCCGACTTCCATTCTCTAAGGCATACGTTTATCTCATCGCTTGCACGTTCAGGTGTTCATTCATTGAAGGCAAAGGAACTTGCAAGGCATTCCACCATCACGTTGACGATGGACGTTTACAGCCACATTGAGACGGACGAACTAAGGAAGGCGTTGGATATGCTTCCGGCGATTGGCTAAGACAACCAAAATATAACTAAAAAAAAGAAGAGATGTAGATGGGATGCTGTCTAGTCGTCGCCCAGTTTGTCGCTGTAGAACTCATCGTGTGGGTACAAGATTTCGATGCCGATAGCTTTGCCTTCTGCATCGAAGTCAATTGCCAATCCAGGTCCATCGTACTCCGGAATCAGTTGATGCACTTGCACGGTCTTTTTAACCAATCCACTGACCAATTCATGCGGGTGATCTGCAAGCTCTAAGTACGCTGCACTTAAGCCTTCTTCATGCGTTCTAAGCTGGAGATACTTTTTGGGCTTTTTTGTCATAGGACAAGCTTCTCTAGAATAGCCTCAAGTTGGTTGGCACCACAATCGGTGTATCGCATCATCCCCATGCTGCGACGTACCCTTCCTTACCTGGGGTTTTGTCAGTATAGCGTTTTTCGTCAAGACGACCGATGCCACTTTTTAGGAAGTCCTTCTGTATTCCCAAGCCATTAGCTGTCCTGATTGCATTGGCTCCGACGAATTGCTTCTACGCCAATTCAGCAGTTCCTTGTCGGATGCGTTATGCCTGGTGCTGTGGCAGGAGTTATTGTGCTCAGCATCGCCGAAAGAGATCCTCAGGCTTTGAAACGTCGGTGTTTTCAGGCACAATGTCTTTTCTCTTTGGTCATCTCATCTCTTCCTCGCGAATGGTTTCTATGATTGCTCGATGTCTTGCGCTGATGGTTTGTCTGTTACTGATTGGTAGTGGCGGTTGTTCTCAAGAGCCACTTACTGAAGACGCGACTTTGCCGGAACGTACGACGCCGGCTTCTGTTGCGGATCAAGCACTGGAAACCGAAGTGATTCAGTACCAGGACAACACGTATGAGTTGCCGGCGACGCTCGAGTTCGATGGCACGACATGGACGCGTGTGGAAGCATTGGCTCCGGAAATTGCTATTGGGGGTCGCTATGAAGCGGAGTCGCGGAAGAATGACTTGTTCTATCGGCTGATGCCCAAAGGTTCCGAGCCGCGAGAGTCGTATGCGATCGTCGAAGGGACTGGTCCGTTTATGACCCGCATTCCTCACGGCCCGGCGAAGTTTACTTACAGCGATGGGAAGTGGTCGGACTTTCAGTATGACTACGGCAAGATCCACGGGACGTTTAAGTTCTACTTCGCAAGCGGGAAACTGAGCCGCGAGTTAGAGATCGTGAAAGGTCGCCGCAAAGGGATCGGCAAAGGCTATTACGAGAGTGGCCAAAAGCATTGGGAAGCGGAATTCTCGAACGACGAACCGATCGGCGGCACCGTCTGGGACGAGGAAGGCAATGAGATCGACGTTCGCCTGCGCGATGTCGTTAACTGAGCCGATGTCGACGACGACGGCTAAGTCGACGATTCAGAGGCATGTTGCGACGCTTCGATCATGCGAATGCGTTCCCGCGGCAGGTACTTGCCATCTTCCAACTGCTGGACGTAGGCGACCAGCTTCTCGCGCATTTCACAATGAAGATCCCACGCATCGCTGGGGGTTTTTGCATGGCAGAGGGCCCGGACTTCGAGCGTTTCTTCCGAACACCCGGTGACTTGCACGGTCGGTTCTTTCTCGTCGTCGGACAATTCGTGCTCGGTCACCAAGTCGTGAAACTTCTCGCGGATTTGCTGCACGTCCGTTGTGTAGTCGACGTAAACTTTGATTGGCCGCGTCAAGTTCGGACTGACTTTGGTCCAATTCTCAACTGGCTGCGAAAGCAAGTATTGTAGCGGCACGACCAAGCGGCGTTGGTCCCATGTGCGAATCGTAAGATAGGTGAACGTGATGTTCTCGACGGTGCCCCAGTTACCCTCGAATAAAACGTTGTCGCCAATTCGCACCGGCTGCGTGAGTCCCAGTTGAAGGCCTGCTAACAGGTTGCCTAAGATCGGTTGAGCCGCAATCCCCAGGATAACTGTTGTCACGCCGGCAGAAGCAAGTAGCCCGTAACCGACGGCGTCGAAGATGTTCAGTTGAATAAGGATCACGCCGGCGACCACGAATACGGCGACGATGGTCACCAGCCGCCGCGCGATGCTGATTTTTGTGAGCAAGCCTTGCTGGGCTCCGTCGACGTCATCGTCAAACGTGTTGACGTACTTCTCCATGGTGAAATCGGTAGCTACACGAAGCGCCCGAAGAATGGCCCAGGCAATCGAACCGACGATGCAAAGCAGCAAAACGGGATCGAGCACTAGGTTCACAGGCCCGGTCAGGGAAAGAAAAGACTTCTTCGCGAGATAAACCACCAACGCAGCTGACGCACACGCCACCGGAAGTGCGACAGAATCCATTAGACGTTCGAACCAAAGGCGTTCGTTACGTTGCTTATGAAGGACCGCGAAACGAATGACTCGCTGGGCGACATATCCGGCAGCAATTCCGAGGGCGATGAACACGAGCAACGCGAACCATTCCCACATGGGAACTTTGCCGACGATGCGAATCTTGGCCCAGCCTGGCATGGCTTCCTCGATCCAACTGGGACCGTACGCTTCATACAGTGTCGGAATCTTCTCGACCGTTTGCGGCGAAAAGAGCCAGATCGGATCGGCATCGCCCGCTTTCACGCGTTGAATCCGTACGCGAACCTCTTTCCAATCGTCGATGGTGATAACACCTAAGCGAATGCTGCGGCGCGGCTTGCCGATCATCGGATCTTGATTGCCGATGCGGTTGATCATCTGCCCATCCGGACGATCAGGCAGGTCTTCGATGTCGATCCATAGCCGTTGGTTCAAAGTGTAATAGAACTTGCGAGCCCATTCGGCCGCATCGCCACGTTTATCTTCCGGGATTAATTTGAAGTTGAGCGACTGCGCTGCCTGCTCGAAGTTTTCTTCGCGGCACGAGAGGATGAAGTTTTCGACGGTTGCCAGTGGCGTGCTCAAGTTGGGCGGGTCGGAGGGGTGTGGGACGCCTTGGTTGAGCGATTGCTGAGTGTAATATTCGCCGCTGGAATCGTTCGATTGGTCGGATGAAGAATTGTTGCTACCTTCCGCCGTACTAGACTCTTGGGCAGTCGCCGCGGCGGTGAAGCAAAGGATTAACAGAATGGTCGTTTGTCGAATGGCTGGGTACATTCGATGCCCCTTTGTTTCCTTAGTCGAATATTGTTGTGTGGCCGATGATGTGACGGGCGTTCGCGGCCGCTTTATGGCTGGATACGAAACGGTGTCACTAAAACAATTCTTCTGAACGGAATGATTTCAACCGCTCTTCTGCGAAAGGGCTTGTGTAAGATGATGGTAGAACCAACGCACCTCGACTTAAGGCGACTGTCCCATGACTGAAAAATCTTCCGATAAAAAGCGTGGGTGTCTTGCCGTGTTCGGGCTTCTGATTTCGACGGCTTACCTGGCGAATCTGTCTGGCGGATTCATTGAGATCCCCGATAACATTCCCGGTATCGGTAACATTGACGAAGTGTTTTTCTCGGGGATCTTCTTTGCATCGCTGGCGCAGCTGGGAATCAGCCTTCCGTTTATGGATGGAAAGGGGAAGTCGATTCGGGAGTCTCGTCGAGATCGGGAAAAAGAGGACGTTTTGGAAGGAAAAGTCGATCCGGAGGACCCCGCCGGGGGCGACGATTAGCATGTGCCGGGCTTGAGAGTCTGCGTGGGGAATGGTTTGATGGGGATTAATCACCCGTTGCGTTGCCGTTTCCCCAACCCACGAAGGAGTCTGGGATGTCGCGAATGAAACTTCGCCTGATCGTCTTTGCCATCGCCCTCTGTTTTGTCGGCGTGAACTCGCTGCTCAAGATGTGGAAGGGAGATACGACCCCGCAAGGCGACGCCCCTGCAAATGATCCAGCAGGGGAAGTGGTCGACATCACCCCGACGACCAATTTTCCATCGACGACCGATTCGGACACCGTCGATATCGCCGCGCTGAATCAAGGTGTCCTGAACGGCCCTGAAGAAGTCGCGATCGTAGAACATATTGTGGCGCAAGGGCGGCTGCCTGATTCATTCGTGACTAAGAACGAGGCCCGCGAGCTTGGTTGGGTAGCATCGAGGGGAAACTTACGGGATGTGGCCCCTGGGAAGAGCATCGGGGGCGACCGCTTCATGAACCGAGAAGGGGAGCTTCCCAATGCTCCTGGACGCAAGTACTTCGAGGCCGATTTGGCGTACAACGGGGGACATCGCGGGGCGGAGCGGCTGGTCTTTTCTAGCGATGGATTGATCTTCGTGACGAGGGATCACTATAAGACGTTTGACGAGGTTCAAACGAAGCCATGAGCGATGCCACTGAAAAGCGAATCATCATTCCACCCGAATTGACTTCGGTGGAAGCGATCTACGAGTACCTGGGACAAAGCCTCGAGTTTCCGGAATACTACGGCGGCAATCTTGATGCCCTGTACGACTGTGCGACCAGCGATATCTGTGATCCTGTCTGTGTCGTCTGGCCTAAGGATTGGACCGGAGGGAATCCTTATTTGTATCTGCTTGCGATGCGCGTCCTGGGCGTCCTGCTGGATGCCGCTCAGGAAAACCCGAACCTTCGCATTGTCCAAGCAGACTAAGCCTCCTGCCGGTACCCTTTTGTTACTTGAACAAGGGATCCAAGTACTGCCAAGAAAAGCGGAAAGGACGGAGGCTTAGTGTCGCCGAGCCGTCCGTCCTTTCACACACCCAATTTCCAAAGGCGCGTTTGGCCTTATGCGGTTTCGGCCGCATCGGCAGCAAGTAGTTCTTCGGCCCCTTCCAGGAAGCTGGCCAGGCCACGCGAGCGGTAAGGCTGCTGCAGCTTACGGACCGCTTTCGATTCGATCTGACGGACGCGTTCGCGGGTAACGCTGAAGATCTTGCCGACTTCTTCCAACGTGTAGGCGTAACCATCGGTCAGGCCGTAGCGGAGACGAATGATCTCACGTTCGCGGTGGTTGAGGTGCTGCATCACTTCGCCGAGACGTTCTTTGAGGGCTTCCTGGTGCGTTTCGTATAGTGGATCGTCGTTGCGGTGATCTTCCAGAAATTCGCCGAAGAAGCTGTCGTCGTGATCGCCGACCGGTTGATCGAGCGAAAGGGGATTGCGGTTCATCTTGCAGATGACTTTGGCATCTTCCACAGAGATGTCCATTCGCTGAGCGACTTCTTCCGGCGATGGTTCGCGGCCGAGCTCTTGGACGAGATCTCGCGTCACCGCACGAACTTTACCCATCGTATCGATCATGTGGACAGGTACGCGAATGGTACGGCTTTGATCGGCGATTGCTCGCGTGATGGCCTGGCGAATCCACCAAGTGGCGTAGGTGCTGAACTTGTAGCCCCGTTCGTGCTCGAACTTATCGACGGCACGCATCAAGCCGGTGTTACCTTCCTGGATCAGATCGAGGAAGCTCAAGCCACGGTTGCGATACTTCTTGGCTATCGAGACGACTAGACGCAGGTTACCTGCCGACAAACGACGCTTGGCGGCATCGTATTCTTCCTGGAACTCGGCGATCTTTTGAATACGGCGGCGTAACGTGGCAGGGCTTTCCAGCGTGACTCGCATCAGGCCGTGCAGTTCTCGCTGCATGTCTTCCATCGACTGCCCATTGAGGTGACCGCCATATTCGCGAGCGAGTTCGATGTTCTCCAACAGGGTATCCATTCGCTGAGAAATCTCGCGAAGCTTGGACAACTGAGGCGTGACTTTGTTGGTTCGCAGGTTCAACTCTTCGATCAGTTGAACCGCCTTCGAGCGGCGACGCGAAAGACGCTTCCAGGCGGCTTGGCGGTCGGCCTGCTTCGCTTTCTTAGAGATGGCAATTCGCCAGTCGGCAGCGTTGGCGTCAAGCATGCCTTGCAGGGTGATCAAGTTTGGCACGATCCGCTTCATGATCAGCTTCTTTTCTTTGGCGTTGGTCACCGAGACTTCCACCGTGCGGTCTAACCGCAACTGACCGTCGCGAACTTTCGAGAGCAGATCGAACGAGTGGTGCAAAATCAGGTCGTTCGCAATCACGGCGTGACGGAAGCGAGTCCGCCATTTATCGATTTGGGTCGCCGCGTCGATCTCTTCCGTGCGAGTCAGCATCGGAATTTCACCCATCTGCATCAGGTACATCCGCACGGGATCGTCGACCTGGCTGACTTCTTCGACGGTTTCTTCCTCTTCCGAGCTGTCGTTGATCACCGTGAGGTTGTTGATCGAGACCGAATCGAAATCTTCGTCTTCGTGGAATGCTTCGTGCGAGCGAGTCATGGGTGCGTTCTCCATCGGTGGGTTTATTTTCGACCGTGACAAGCACGATCGGGCGACGCCACCGTTAATCGCAGCACCTATGCCGAAAGCAGAATCCCGCGCCAAGGTATTGCCCTAACTTGTTTGCTGGTAGGTTGTTGTGTGAATCTGGGTGTGCGACGGCAAGTTTTCTGATGTTGTCGATTCGCAACAAAAAGGGCTCAAAACCTGTGGTTAAAAGCCATCAACTTGCCTTGGATCGCTGCCTCCCACCAAGATCCCGGCTGGCACTTTAGATGGGCAAACGGGCCGATTCGTTCCCTGGGAACGGCTGAGTGCGGGTTTCGAGTACGGTTTTTCCAAGATTTGTTGCGTTTGGGCAACGTTTCTTTCCGCTTTCGCGCGGCTGCGGACCCTCTGACCGAAGGGGGATGCTGGCATCGTCACATCGCGTTCCCCCAATTGCGGCAGAACTGCTACGATGGAGGACTCGTCCCGTTTGCGACTCTTTCCCCCAGTGGTCTCGTGATCAAGATGTCTCAGCCCCCCATCCAGGTCAAAGTTCATCAGTCCCTTGGCACCATTTCGATTCATCGAGATGAGAAACGCAACGCTCTGACGCGAGCGATGGTTTTCGATCTGATTCAAGCTTTCCGCGACTTGCATGGCGAGCGAAAAGTCCGAGCGATTGTGCTCACCGGCGGTGGCTCGGCGTTTTGCTCTGGGCTTTGCTTGGAGGAGATGCACGAAATCGTCAAGGAAGACGACAATTTTGATCGCTGGCACCAAGACACCAGCAGCCTTGCGGAACTTCTGCAATTGATGCTGCAGTTTCCCAAACCAATTATCGCAGCGGTGAATGGCCCGGCGATGGGCTTCGGGGCAGGACTAGTGTTGGCATCCGATATTGCCATCGCGGGACCGGACGCTTCGTTAGGGTTTCCTGAACCGAAGCGTGGCATCGTTAGCGGGCTATGCACTCCACTACTTCACTTCCGCACCGGAGGGCGTCACGCGGCCCGGCTCTTGTTAACTGGCGAAACGATCTCGGCCGAACGCGCCGTTCAGATCGGTGCTTACGATGAAATTGTGCCGGCCAAAAACCTGTGGGCCTATGCCGCAGAATTGACCCAGCAAATCTCCCAAGCTGCCCCCCAGGCCGTTCAATTGACCAAGAAGCATTTGAACGAAACGGTGGGCGAGCAGCTCGAAATGTTGATTTCGCTCGGAGCTGCCGCAAGCGCGACAAGTCGCACGACCGAAGCCGCCAAAGAAGGCTTAACGGCTTACCTTGAAAAACGTGAACCGGAGTGGCCGTAGTCTGTTTTGAGCTACGGTTGGCTTAACTCCAGCACGCTAAAGACCGGACAATGATCAGATGTCGTGGGAGCTTCCAAGACGCGGCAAAGCGGGGCATTCCAGCGGTCGATTGGTGAGGCAAAGATAAAGTCGATTTCGACTTCCGGTTTATCCGACGGCCATGTTCGGAAGCGGCTTGTGGGCTTTTTCGCTTCAATCGTATTTTCTGAAAGTAGCTTAAGCGTGCGGGACGTACGGATGTCGTTAAAGTCACCGAGCAGGATGTAGGGCGTTTTTAATTCTTGTAAATACTTCGCCAAATGTTCGGCTTGAGCAAAACGATACGTATCGTCATCGACCCAATCAAAGTGGACATTGACTGCGGTGATAATTTCCCCGGAAGGAAGGGCGATTTCGACTGCCAACGCGACACGCGGCTCGTGTCCTTTGGGCAACTTAACTTCCTGCACCGATTTGATCGGATGCCGTGAGAGTAGCCCCATACCATATTCGCCCCCTTGCAGATCCATGAATTTGCCGAACGCCGCATGCATGCCGAGAAGTTTGCCAAGCTGTTGGGCCTGAGCGGTATTCCCGCTGCGTGATGTTCCGTTGTCGACCTCTTGCAGGCCGACGATATCAGGGGAAAGATTCCGCAGTAGAGCGGCAGTCATTTCCAGATCGACTTTGCCACTTGTCCCGGCGCCATGGCGAATGTTGTAGCTTACCGTTCGCAGACGCTGCTTTGGTGGATCCGGTTTTAGCAGGGCAAACTGAGCAACAACTGCCGCGTGATCCGAGGGGAACTTGTCCGTGTGAGTATTGATCCGTTCGACATCAGTGGCTTGGAGAGCGTCGCCTCGGTAGTAGATATAATCGATCCGGTCTTGTTCTTGTTCAGGGAATCGCGGCGTCCAAGTCGCATCGAGATTGCGGTTTACTTCAGGACGAACTTCTCGCCAAGCGTCGCGGAAGCCCTCGTCTGCTAAGACATGGCTGGTGGGCCAGTCGACAACTATTTCGTAGTCGTCCTTCGCGGAAGCGATATAGTCGAGGTGCGACATGCTGTTAAAGTCACCGGCGATGACGATAGGAATACCTGCATACTTCGAATCGGCCAAACGTTGCTCGATAAGTTTCCACATCGCGGACAGATCATCACACGATGGCTGACACGCTTTAAGCATGCTTGACTTGTCGCTCGCATCACGGGTTCCTTTAGCCCATATTTCGGCACCGTAGGGAAGCCATATCGAATAAAAGGCAATTTGCCGTTTGCCAGGCAGTTCAATAATAGCCCCTGCACACTTGAACGGCTCGAATACCGAGATGTCTTCCACGATTGGATAGCGACTCAGTAGAGAAACGTTTGTGCCGCGTGGATGAAAGTGATAGCCAAGCTCTTTTGCGATACGTTCGCCGGAGCCGTACGTTTCCTGCATCGCAATAACATTGGCTTTGCTTTGCCGAATAACTTCAACGACTCGATCCACGCCGAGCTTTTCGCCATCTTCGCGGCCTCCATGCCAAATGTTCCACGTCATCACGCGAAGCGCAGCAGGTTCACCGGCCCATGCGTTGGTTTCACTACCGAACAAGAGGAAGCAAAATAGTAACGCGGCAACAATAATTCTTGCGGGCATAAGGATGTCCAGGTTTCATTCAATTGGCTTGGGGATTTCCCTAGTCAATAAAACCTGGATTGCGCCGGCAAACAAGGAGCTTTTGCGAAGTTCAAATTGACAAAATGCGCACGCCAATTGTTCGCATGCCCGGTTACTCCTTGGCGAAGTGCTGCTTCAGGTAGTGGCAGTTGATCACTTTTTCGATGACGTCGTGCGGGACATAGAAGTAATGATTCGATGCCTCGTAGCCGATGCGTGAATCGGCGGCAACCACAGGATAGAGGGCAACGGCCGTTTTGATTTCGGAATCCAAAGCCTCTTGAATTTTCTCTCTTGCTGCATCGCGACTGACGTCATCGTCGGCTGCGGCAAACTGATCCCTGGCAAGTATGTACCGAACCTGCTGAGGAACGGTTTGAAAGTGAAGCTGGCATGCTTGGGCATTGCTCAAATCGTTTCGTACGAAAGCCTGCTTTTCAGATGGAGCTTGAGCCGCTGCCTTTTCAAGATGTGTTAGCCCTCGCTCGAAACCAGTGGCGATCTTCTCGAATTGTTGGGCATAAACTTCCGGCGGAAAGGGAACACTCCAACGCTTTAAGTTGTCGTAGGGAAAGCAGACCATTCCGGGGGCATATCCGGTTGACTCAGCGTACAACAAATTCGCGGGGCCGATATGTTGTGGCCCGGTGTACATGCCTGCATAAGGATACTCGGAGTAGCCCTCGCTGAAATGCTTCCAGGCAAGTTTCGCTTCCGCGGCGGCCGCGTCCCCATAGGTCGATTGAGCCAGTTTCTCGAGCGCTTGATCGACGGTAAGCGTGGGATCTTCGGCAAAGTATTTGGCGAGCTCCAAGTTGGGTGAAGGATACCCACCCAGCGACCAACTAAGCATCTGACCGTCAAGTTTTGCCGCGGCCAGATTGGCATTGTGCTGGGCGATCAGATTCATGACAGGAACGTAGGGGACCGCCGCCATTTCCCAGGTAACGTTGAACTGAACTTTGGCCAACGTATGCAGATCGTTCTCTTGAGCGACTTGCCAATGCTTCAACGCCCGCGGTCCGGGACCGACCGCAGAGATTGAGTACTCGCCGATGGTGGCTTTCACGCCTCCTCGCTCGATGGGCAGCTTCCATTCGCTGACCGACATCAGCCAGATATCTTCTGGAAGCTTAGCCACTGTATCGCTGGCATCTCCGTGACGAGCCCAACCCCAATCCCAAGCAATCACTTTCGCTTCAGGAGATGAACGATGAACCCCGTTTGCGATGGCCGTGTTGATCTCGACGAGAATATCCGACGCATCGCGATCTTTGCAGCGGGGGCATTGATCGTGTGTGAATTTGGAAGAACAGTTGGTCAGGTTTTCCGAGGCAGTAATCGTGAAGACGCCTCCCAGATCGGGAACGCGATCGAACACATATGCCAAACTATCGCTGACCCAACGGCGGACTTCTGGATTGCTCGTGCACATGGCATAGTAGGGAACCGGTGAGCCAGGATCGCGGACGCCTTGCATTCGCTCGCGGTGGGTGAAGAACTCTTCCGGCATGGCCCGGGGCTCGTTCATGTAAAGATAGATCTCAATGCCGTATCGCTTGGCACGTGCGACCATCTTGGCAAGATTCTCCAGACGCTCTCGGTGCCCGGCACCAAACTCGGGGAATTCCTTTGTCGGGGGAGCCAGGTCTCGCAAAACGACATGCAGCCAAACACCATTGACGCCTCGCTGTTGAAGTCGGGCGAGCAGTCCCTCGGGAAAAGGATCGAGCTTGGGATCGCTTAGCGGATCGCCGAACATCGCGAAATACGAATAGATAAAGCGGGGATGCTGACTACGGCCGCTCGATGGTGGTTGCTGGGTCGCGTTTGATTCGAGTTTGCTTAACTCGTCGATGAACGCGAACCGTGGCTCTTGTTCGATGTTTAGCAAGTCACCGAAAGTATTTTGAACAACCGCTTTGATTTCAGCCGCTCTCGATTTTGCCGCAGGGGAGGGTGGCTGATAAATAACCGGCGAGCATTTGGGCTTGAGATTACCTAACTTGATCAGCAGGAAGTCGTCTTCGCGAAGGCGGTGGGCAAACTCGTTTTCATCGATCTGCAGCAGCTGTAATAGCTGAGAATAGGGAAGCAAATGCCAGTTGCGTCGTACGATGGTAATGTAACCACGCGTTGACATTTCGTCAGGAACATCAAGCGAAGGGGACAAGCCCATCGAGGTAGCCATCGCCACGATATTTTCGGGAGATGTCTGCAAAACATCGGCAAGTCGATCCGTGGGAACCAATCCCCAATTTCGCCATACAACGGCGTGCAGGCGATCTGGAAAGTGATCGACGGGGACCGGTGACTTATCGGAAACAGCAGGAAGTTCACTCGAGTAAACGAGCGAGTGGGCCAGGGCAACGATCATCGAGACGACAAGACAACGAAGCAAAGTCATGGGCTGGTTCTTCGTGCGGTAGGAATTGGGCGGGGAAAGCTATCTTGCCCGGCAGCACGACGCGCGTCAACGTTATTCTTCAAGCGGATGAGTTGCGCACGAAAAAAACGCGTCAGGGACATCTGACGCGTTTTCTTATTGGTTTTGTCGGGTCGAGTTCGTTCAACTGGTTTGAATAACGAAGTCGATCGGGTTGTCCCCATCGACGACTTCGACCTGCTGTGTGGTTTCTGAGTTGTATTCCTTGGGAAGTTTTTCTTTGACGCCAGGATCGGTGATTCGGCCGTTATCGTCCCGGCTGGGATCACGTGAAGTGATTAGACGGACGCGATGTTTCCCCAACAACGCACCATCTGCGTCTCCCTTATATTTCAAAACGTAGCGGCCGGAATCATCGGTCATTGCGGAAGAGCTACGGCCTCCGGCGATCGGCTCGAACATGACGTGACAGTTGGGTACCGGCTCGCCATTGAGCGTGATTTGACCGTGGACTTCACCAACAGGAGGAATCCCTGATCCACTACAGCCGATCAGCAGCAGCACCGCGAACAGGGGAAAGAATGTGTGAATGCGAGACATAAGATTGCTTTCTGACTGAAGCGATTCACCAAAACAATTCGGTGAATCGCTGAATGATTAAAGAAGCTTTAGAAGGTCAAATCCAAAGGTTGACCGTCGATGGTGTTCAGCAGACGCTCGTAGGTGGAATCGGTGGGGCCACCGAAGTTGTCATCGATGTTTTCGCTGATGAAATGGACGGAACCATCAACGAACGTAAACTGACTTCCGCCGGGGTGCAGGCTCGAGAAACCTTGGCGACCATCAACGTCGTTGCATGACGAGCCACATGTATCGATCGTGTTGATGTGCGTCTTACCGCCGCCGACGACCTGGATAAAACCATCTTCGTAGTTGTGGCTGTTGGTGATGTCTTCGTTACCGGTATGTCCGAATACAAGCCCAGCGCCCAGTTCGACACCTTGCATCATCCAAGCACGTTCACCCACCATAGCTGTATTGCTCGTTCCATCGACGATGTGCCGCATCGAGACTACGCGACGAGCATTGCTTTGGACGTCGGTACCTGGGCAGAACACGCCGTTGTGAAAACGCTGGCGATCAATGTTCCCTTGCGAGTTAACGCCCAGGTAATTGGCGGTAGCGATTTGAACGTCTTGCGACTGGTTCCCGGAACCATTGTTGATCCCAAAGTGCGTGTTTAAGTCGGGACCGGTATCGGACGGGCAACGCCATGTGGAAAGTGGAGTTTGCAAAACGGCCAGCTTTTCAGGCTTGTTGACTGCCTCATGCAGACGATCGGGGCTGCTCGGTGCGAGAATGTCGTAGGCAGATCCTTGCTCCATTTGCGGCAGAATCAACGTTCCCCAGCTCCAGCTAGAGTGTCGTGTTTCGTCTCCGCCGTTGACTTCATGGTCGTAGCTGATTGCGGGAAACGCACCGAACGTATCGTGATAGTTATGCAGCGCGAGCCCAATTTGTTTCAAGTGATTGGTGCACTGCATTCGGCGAGCTGCTTCACGTGCTTGCTGAACGGCTGGCAGCAACAATGCGATCAAGACGCCAATAATGGCGATCACGACCAGCAGTTCGACCAGGGTAAATCCCTTGCGGCGAGTGATGTTCATAAGATCTGATAAGCCTTTGAAAATAGAACGTACGAATTAGGTGTCGAGAGAATTAAAGTGGTCGAGCGACGAGACCAGGGACAACCCAGTCGCTGTTTCGCTGACCCAAAGGGCCGAGTTGTAGTTCGCCTCCGTCTGGCAATACGATTCGCCAAACGCGAAGAGAGACATCGATTGATCGTCCAGGCCCTTTCTCCTGCGGAAGTTTGTAGTTGGAGCCTGTGCGAGGGTCTTCATGCGAACCCTTGTCGAGTCCGATCGTAATGCTTGTTTTCGTGAAGCGTTGAGTCAGCCAATCTGGCTCTTCCAATCGCTCGTCCATTAATAGATAGGCGACCACCGGCCCACTAAATTGCACACGAATTTCCAAGTCGCTGCGGCGATTCCAATCGCTATCGAATTTCCAGTCGTTGGGAAACTGAACGTAGTCTTGATCGGCCATCCATTTCGGAATGCCGCCAGCATCGACTCCACTCCATTGGTGAACACGATCGACATAAGCAGGCGCTCCTTCACGGAAACCACCGCGGACAATGGAAAATGGTTGAGCATCGTTAACCGAGTTATGCTGAACGTCGGCGATGATCGAAGTAGGAATTCCGCTGGGAATCAGGAACTGTTCCGCGCTGACAGGATCGAGCTTCTGAAAGTTGCCGATACTTGCGATCGAAAGACCTTCGCCACTGACCAATTTTCGAGCGACGGTTCCAGACGTGACGGACACGTTTCCTTCATAGACCAAAACTTTCGTTTGGCCATCTTCGCCGAACGCCACTCCAAATTTTGTACCGAGATCGACTACGCTTGCGTGTGGTGTATGAACAGTGAAGCCGTTTGATATGGAATTGACCTCGGCAATCAATTTTCCGTAGATGAGTCGCCAGGAAAGGGGCTGGTCAACGCGAAGTTTCAGGGGACCAGAAAACTGGACGGTCATGCCTGACGCGGTCGTGGCATCGAAAATACCTTCCGGCAAATCAAGCACATCGTCGCCGTAGATCTCAAGTGGTTTAGAGTGTCCCGGAACGTTGGCGACAACGATCGTCGGAGGGACGGGGCCACTCGAAGCAACATTGGACTTGGGAAGGGAGTGGTTTTGGTAGAGCAGCGAAACGGCTAGTCCGCCAAACAAGATCAACATGGCAGCACAAAATGCACCGACAGTCAGGGTCACACGACGATAAGAAAACTGAGTGGCGGAAGGCTCCTCGATGGCAGCGAGCAAGTCGTCCTTCTCGATCCGTTCCAGGATTTCTCGTTCACTCTCTTCGTCGATCTTGCTGATCCATGCCAGGCGTGCTCCAGTGACGGCCTGGGCGGCGTAGTACTCGCAGACGTCTTTGCGTTCGACAATCAGCTGGCTGAGTTCCTGCCACTGTTCTGGCGAGGCTTGATCGCTGAGGCAAAGATCGACAAGCTTTAAGATTTTCGGATCGTCAATCATCTGGCCAACGATCTTTTTAGGCGAGGAATTCATAGGCCTTCTCCCCAGCTTGAGAGTCGTACGTCGATGCAGCGATGCAGTTGCTCGCGAATCTTGCGAAGTCGTTTGTAAACGGCATTCGCAGACAGCCCGAACAGTTCGCCGACTTGTTCGATCGAGATCGAAGTCTTGTAGGATGTCCACAACATCGAGCGTTGCTGTGCAGGGAGCTTTTTGACGCAATGTTCGAGCGCTGCGAGGCGTTCGTCTAAGGCTTCCGAGTTTTCAATAATGGCAACGTCCAGGGCGTCCATGGCGGAGTCGCTAAGCATTTTTTGCTGGCGGCTTCGTTCGGACAAAAATCGCTTCGCCTCGATTCGAGCGATACCGAATGCCCAGGGCAGGAAGTCTCGGTCTTGATCAAATTGCTCCCATTTCCGCCATAAGCAGAGGCTCGTACGTTGGAAAACTTCCTCGGCGTCGTTCCAATTCGCCACTAGCGAGTAAACGTAACCTCGCAGTCGCTCTTGGTTGGTGATGTACACCTCAGCGAAGCGGGTCTGTTTCGTAGTGTTGTCGCTAGAAGATGTGGCCATAGTTCTCGAGGGCCGCACCACCCCCAAAGACGTTATCGAAATCGAAAGTTTTTTCTTTCTGCAAGCACTCGCAGCCAAGTGGTTTAGTTTGGCCGATAAATTTCCGTTTTTTCTGCAACAATGTCTTAGTTTGCGGAAATCGCGAGGACGATTTGTCTCAGCGATCGCGTGAAAGCAGGGAAAAACTAGGGACATCGTACGGAAACGTCGATGCTTTGTGCCACGAGAACGCGGATATTAAGAGTTAGCGAAGTCGATGGTGGTCATAAGAGGTTGCCACCAAGAGAGGGACTCGCAAGTTCTAGCATCAAAAGACGAGCGGTTACGTCAGCATCCATGCGCCGACTGTACCGAGGCCGGCTGCAAACAGGATGAGCACGCCGGCGCAGCCACTGGCTTTCGGCAGGGATTCTCCGTCTGCAATCATTTTGGCCTGAATCGCGTCGACTTGATCTTTGGCTTCCTTTAAGCCGATGCCGCTTTCTTCACGCAGAGCCTTAATTGCTTGGATCTTTTGCCCTTGGCGAAGGTACTGCTTGATGGCATCGAGCGAAGGTTTTTCTTCGGACATGTGGGCTTCCTACTCGCAAGAAACAAAAAAGGGCGCTCCATGTGCTGAAGCACCCTTATTTTAGGTCATGAAAATACGATTGTGTTCCGCCGAGTTAAATAAGGAATGAAATGGATAGCGGCGTTTAGATTTGATCTACGAATTCGGTGCTACCTTGGCCCAGTCACCGGCGCGGTGGGATTTGGTGGTCTCGAAGTCGTGGAACTCTAGACGCAGTTTTACCAGCTCTTGGTCCATCCAGTTGGACAATTCCATATACGGGGCCAAGCCTACCATGATGGGGGCTTCTTCCCGGTCTCGGGCGTCTTCCAGCTTGATTTGCATGGTATCGAAAAGCGAGTCGTTCATTAGCGAACTCCCTGGGGAAAGTTCGCTACGTTCCCTGTAGCTGACCGCAACGTATCCTTCGCTGCTTGGTGCGTATCTACTCAGTCTTTATGACGTGAAAACGGCTCTGCGTGTTCACGTGATTCTTAGATTTAGTAAAAAAGGCCTACCGGTGCAATAGGACTAATGTGGTTTCATGTTGCATTAAATATTTCTAATGGGGGCGAAAACCACAAAGGACTTTTGGTGAGGGAAGGGCGAATACCCCATTGGGGTGCTTCTGGAGTACGATCATGGAAAAGCGATTGCTTATCTTGGTATTCGCTGCTCGCCGCCCAATATCGGTACGATTTCAGGCAAACTTACCTGGAAACCGAGTCCTTCTATCAAAGGTTAACGTGTGATCCAGGGCGATGGTTTCCACTTATGTTGAAATAAATGAAGGAAAAGCGTCCGAAGGGACCGGAATTTCTCAAGATTCGGGCAGCGACAGTCGCAATTGCGATTGAGCGATCAGGATGATTCGCGTACTCTCGGGCTCGTTTGCCTGGGGGCGTGGAAAAATGCCACCAAGTAGACGTATGCCGTAATTTTTGGCAAACCATTTGCGTGGAGCAGTCGTAACGATTTTGCGATCACGCAAGGCAGGTGTTCGCCGCCGATGGCCCTTAATGGCCCTGCATAAACCGGATAATCCGCGTCAATTGCTGGGTCGGAAGAGACCGCCTGGTCGGCGACGTTGCCAGGGACTGCATAATAAGACCGCATCAGAGATGGTTTAATCTCGAGTGCTAGCAAGTCGATAAGAAGGGTACTTCCTGACAAACTCTTCGCCGTGAGTCACTTGCTTCACACGGATGGCTATTACTGACACGGAATACGGCACCATGGAAGACGCCAATGAACTATATTTGCGAGGTCGGGAAACTGCCTCCCGCGGATTGTCTGTAGAAGCCAGGCAAACCTTTTAGGGAAAACCCAGACCTCCGATTCCGGTCATGATTTTAGGGACGTCCCGTTGAGCGGACCCAATCACCGCAAAGCTCAAACGATCGAGACGTCCAAAGGGAGTTAGGATTTACCATGCATATTAATGGCCCAACCGCAGTTCACCCGGCACAGTCCATCCGAGGTCCGCACCATGCACCGCAGGCCCCGGCCGTCGATAATCGCGCCCAATTTGATACCGTAGATGAGCTCGATATTTCGCACGAAGCCGACTTTGCCAGCCAAGTGAAAGACATCCCAGACATTCGCGCCGATCGCGTTGCCCAAATCAAGGCTCAGATCGCCGACGGAACGTACTTGTCGGACGACAAGCTCGATCTGGCACTGGAACGTCTGTTGGACGAAATCGGCTAAACAATTGCCGTAGAACAACTTAGCAACTCAACCTTCACGGGCAGACTTGGACCGCCAATGTCTGCCCGTTTTTTTGCGCGCCATCGTTCGGTTTAAGTGTCAGCGAATTCAACGCCATCTGGGCTTGTACCAAGGCAACTTTGGCCTAGAATTCCATGTTGAGACTGATAGCCAACGTGGTTGCGTATCTCGTTACTCCGCAATTAGATAGAAATAGCAACTCAGTCTCAATAACGCGGAAGTCCTTGTTGTTCCTATTGAGATTCTCATGTCCGATCCGTTTGCTTTGGAAGCCGTCGACGTCGCTCTTACCCCAATGGAGCGGTTCGAGGAGTACCTGAAAAGTAAGGGAAAGCGAATCACCCAGCCTCGGCGTATCCTGATCGAGCACGTCTTTAGCCACCACGAGCATTTCGATGCTGATCAGTTAATTGACGAACTGTCGCACCACAGCAAAGGTGCCGACCGCGTCAGCCGCCCAACGGTGTATCGGACATTGAATGAATTGGTCGAATCAGGCCTGCTTCGCAAAATGGAGATCGGCGGTCGTGCCGTCTACGAGCACGACTATGGTTATCCCGACCACGATCACCTTTACTGTACGCAGTGTCAGAAGCTGATCGAGTTTCAGAGCGCGGAACTGAAAGAACTTCGCGACAGCGTGGCCCGCTTGCATCAATTCCGTGCCAGCAGCCACCGCTTTATCGTGAATGGGGTTTGCGACGATTGCCAAAAGAAATCGCGCCGCAAAAAGCGACGCGTCGATTTGATCTAGTACGAATCGATGATGGGCCCGTATGTCGCGGGTCCGGCATCTTACTTAGACCTTTAGCTCTTCATTTTCCAGTGTCACGTTCGGATAACGATCGCGGATCGGCTGGATGACGTCGGCCAGGAAGTCGTCGACTTGTTCTGGAGCTCGTCCGACGTATTGAAGCGGCTCGAGGATGGCTTCGGCATCGAACTCTGGGAACGCAGGATCTGCTTTGATTCGTGCGAGCAAGTCGTTATCCAGGCCTTCCTGCTTGATGCGTGCCCCAGCTTCTCGCGAATAAACCCGAATTTTCTCGTGCAGGTCTTGGCGATCTCCACCAGCTTTGACGGCAGCCATCATCAAGTTTTCTGTCGCCATAAATGGTAACTCTTCCGCTAGGTGTCGTTTGACCAGGGCAGGGTAGACCACCAAGCCATCGCACACATTAGCCAGAATAATCAGGATGGCATCGATTCCCAGGAACGAGAGGGGCAAGCTCAAACGACGGTTGGCGCTGTCGTCCAGCGTACGTTCCATCCACTGGGTCGCGATCGTGTTGGCACCGTTGGCCTGATTGCTGATCACGTAGCGAGCGAGCCCGCAAATGCGTTCGCTTCGCATAGGGTTCCGCTTGTAAGGCATCGCCGAAGAACCAATTTGGTTTTCTTCGATCGGCTCTTCTACTTCACGACGGTGTGCCAAAATTCGCAGATCGGTCGCAATCTTATGAGCCGACTGAGCGATACCGCTTAGGCAGTCGAGTACCTGGGTGTCGACTTTGCGCGAATAAGTCTGCCCAGTGACGGCATACAACTGATCGAAGCCCATCTTCTCGGCGACCCGCTTTTCAAGCTTCTTGACCTGGTCGTGGTTGCCGTGGAACAGCTCCAAAAAGCTGGCTTGCGTACCGGTGGTACCCTTGGTGCTACGGAAACGTAGCAGCTCCAAGCGGTGTTCAACTTCTTCCAAATCCAACACCAGATCGTAGCACCAAAGCGTGGCTCGCTTGCCGATCGTCGTCGGCTGGGCTGATTGCAGGTGGGTAAAGCCGAGGCAAGGAAGGTCGCGGTATTGTTTGGCAAAGTTCGCCAGCAGATAGATGCAGCGAACAAGCCGATCGCGAACCAATTCGAGCGAGTCTCGCAGCAAGATCAAGTCGGTATTGTCGGTGACGAAGCAGCTAGTCGCACCCAGGTGAATGATCGGCTTGGCAACGGGGGCCGCTTCGGCGAACGTTTCCACGTGGGCCATCACATCGTGCCGGCGACGTTTTTCATGCTTCGCCGCGAGATCGAAGTCGATATTATCAAGATTGGCTCGCATCGCGTCGAGCTGCTCGTCAGTGATCGAGAGGCCGAGCTCTTGTTCTGATTCAGCGAGGGCAAGCCACAAACGTCGCCACGTCGAGTGTTTTTTCTGGGGACTCCACAAAAAGCTCATGTCCCGCGAGGCATACCGAGAGATCAACGGGTTTTCGTATTGTTCGTGCGACACGTGGAATTCCCCTGTGTGGATTCAAATGAACGTCTGAACCGGTTGATTTTAGCGTAGAAAGGGGCGTTTCGGCAGGGTACGAAGCCGCTTGCCCCAAGAAATGATGCTCGCTGACGAATAACGGTTTGCCCAAGGAAAAGAGTCGGGCTAGGGGAACCTCATGCGATGAACTTAACCGCCGCTATAGGCTGGTCTCTTTTATTTCTCGTGCTGGCGATCAGCGCGTTTGTCTGGGATCGCGATCTGAGTGTTCGTGAGCAGCTTCGCCTCAAGAAGGAATCGAAAAAAGACGCCCCTTCTCGTCCCAGGAAAACTGTGACGTGGATCGTGGTTTTGGGCGCACTCCCGGTATTGGTTGTTGTATTTCTCTTTCTTATCGCCAGTCAGATTTCGCTGATGTTTGCGGTTTCCTCTGTGTTGGCTCTCTCGCTGCTGATCGTAATTGGGTGCGGCGTTTACTGGGGAATCCGTGATCGACTGCGCCATGACGATTGGGTGGAAACGTTTCGTTTCAAGCAGTTTCGCCTGAAATACCTTTTCATCGGTTTATTAGTAATAGCTGTGATCGTAAATGTCGTGCGAATTCCTCTCACACAGGACACGACGTCACTTTATTGGTACGCCGTTGGTGGCGCCATGCTGATCATTGCCCTGCTCGGAACGGTCGCTTACATCGGCATGGAGAATCTCTTCTTCGGCCGCGGGTCTGGCAAGCGACTCAATCGCCTGCGAGAACTGGAAGAAAAGCGAAAGGAAGACTCTTCGCTTCGCTAAGGCATGTCGACTAGAATCTTCGCAACGGTGGTGTCAGCCGCTTACTGTTTCTATATCCAGGACAATGCTTCAGGACATTCCCAGATCTGGTTGGGCCGCGGCTATGTTGGCGGTCCTGCTTCTGTTGATTGCACTCCCATGGATTTTCGGGGGAGCGAATCGACGGAACTCAAAGGTCTGCCATCGAATCGGTATCGGCATCGCCATCCCACTTCTATTGATCGGAGGGATGGCAGTTTTGGCATTCATCGAGCCACATGCCGTACGCGATCCGCTTGCTCTTATATTTGGGGCCATCTGTTTCGGGTTTTCGAATCTAGGTATCGCGATCGGTATCTGGTATTTGCTCCTGGTATTCCTCCGGCGAAAACCGGCGAGTGATGCTGTGGACGGATGGCAACGGCAGTTCACCATTTCTCAACTGTTGGGTATCACTTTTTTGCTCGGTGCTTTGTTCGGCGTGGGACGGCTGGTTTATGAGTTTCCGCAGCAATCGCGAGGGATGGTGCTTCTCTTATTGGGACTGGTAAGCATAACAACGCTGGCTGGTCTAATCGTGAACGCGTTAATAATGGATAGTGACCCACCAAATCGCCGAATGCGATCGAAAAAGATCACTCTGCCCCTGAACGCGAAGAGGCAGAGGAAGAACGATAGCTCAGATGGAACTACATGTTCGTCAAGTCGTCGACGGCGTGATTGCCCACCAGGCGGTCTAACGCGGAAGCCAGCTGCGGAGCCAGCGATGCATCTTGGGCATAGATGCGACAGATCAAGCGACTCACTGGCAACGATCGGAAGATCTTGTCGGTGGTCAACTGTTTAATCTGCTTTTGAGCTGCGTCATACATAAAGTTCTGATGATCGCTGGGGCCCTTCGTGTTGGGACGGAAGACGGTTCGGTTGAGGGCGATCTTCAGCGGGGTATCTTTCAGCTCTGCAGGCAGCACTTCGCGCAGTGCCGCTAAGGCAAAGCTTTCGTTGCGGAAGATGGTCATCTCTTGGCTTTCTCCTTCATCGAAGCGGAGAGAACGCTCGCAGATGAATCGCCAGGGGATGTTGCGGCTTAGAAGATCTTTCCACTTGCGCCCCACTTCCGCTTGTTTTGGATCTTCCGACTGATGCCAGCGGGCGGCGTCGACTAGCAAACTAAATTCGGTAAAGCCTTGATAGGCCGAAAGGTTTTCGATCGGATTGCCTGGGAACATCCAGGGCCGGCTCTCGGCGAACAAGTCTTCCAGCGTCTTATCGATCGCCATTACTTCGCGATGAAAATAGACGGTTTGAAAAAGTTCAGCGCGGACGTTCATGAACCGAATTAGTGCTGCCATCCCCCGTTCATGGATGGTGAGTCCTTTTTCGGTAAAGAAACTGTACCGAATCAGCCGTTCCAAGTCGTACGACTGTTGGCTGTACCCGGTCATGTAGGCATCGCGCAGGACAAAGTCCATGTTGTCGATGGTGTAAATGCCGCTCAGCAAGCTGCGCAGAAAACCGAGCCATTTTGGATGCTCGGCCGTATCGCCGGGCTTGGGGCGTTGAATCATCCATGCGATTTGATGGGGATCGATTCGTTCGCCTTCTTCCATTTGGGAATAAGGGTTTCGCCGTAGCTGAGACAACATGTCCCCCAGCTCGTGCTGGATGATATGGGCCCCCAGCGATTCGTGGGTCAGGCCGAAGTGCTGTAGGAAGTGACTGTCGAAAAAATGTCCGAACGGTCCATGCCCTACATCGTGCAATAGGCCCGCCATTCGCAGGAGAGATTCGACATGCCCTCGAGAGGGAACATCGGGACAAACTTCCTTCAGGCTGGGATACAGCTGTTGGATCAGTCGGCTGGCCAGGTGCATCACCCCGAGGATGTGCTGAAACCGCGTATGTTCGGCGGTTGGATAGACCCACCATGCGGTCTGCAGTTGGTGGATCTGTCGCATTCGCTGAAGCCACGGATGATCGATGATGTCCCTTTCGGTGACTTCCGAGGGGGAAGAACCTTCCGAAACGAAGGGAACATAACCGTGGATAGGATCGTAGCAGAGACTCTCGGCGGCAAATTTATCGAGATTCACCCTTACTCCTTTGGGGTTAAAACGGTGCAAGCAGACTAGCAGAGCTTGCACCAGATTCGCTAGTTTCGCAGAATCAGGGAGATTCGTTAATTGTTTTAATCGCTACATCTTACAGGTATCGATTGTCGTTTTACCGGTAGATGGGTGGAACCGAGGCAGTTCCAAGCTGGAATTTTAAACGCATTTGCCGATAGAAATAGCACCTCGGATTTTCCCGATTGGTCGTCAGGCAGCTTTTTGGGGGAATTCGCTTTACTCAGGCGGAGGAGTTTTGATTGTGATGGAAGCATATCGCTGGGCCCGTTTCGTCCTACTTTGTGTAGGGATTGTCTCTATTGCTCAGCCGCAGCTTGAAGCTGCCCCTAAGGCAGCCACCGTGCTCCCTCAGACAACCAAGAGCTACGTTTCGATTCCTGATTACGATCAGGCCTCCGCGAATTTCGACGAAACGCAGATCGGTAAAATGATGGCTGACCCCGTCATGAAGCCGTTTACGGATGATCTGAAAGAGCAAGTCAAACAAAAGCTGATCGCCGGCGGCGTGAAGCTGGCTCTGACGTTGGATGACTTGAAAGACGTTTACGGCGGCGAGATCTGCTTCGCAACCGATCAGCCTAACGGCCCCAAGTCGGATGGCGTCGTTCTGACAGTCGACGTTACGGGTAAGAAGGCCCAAGTCGATGCATTGCTGGCGAAGATTTCTCGCAATCAGCAAGGCAACGGTGCCAAGGAATCGAAGGAAACCGTCGCCGGGGTTCAAGTTACCAAGTTCGATCTTCCGCCAAATCAAGACAAGCCTGGCCCGAACGAAGCTTACTACGCCATTGAGCAAGATCTTTTGATCGCGACCGACTCTAAGGCCTCGTTAACGTACATCTTGGAAGCGATCGCCGCCCCGAAGCAAGACAACCTTGCTTCGCTGGAAGCGTTCAAAGCTGTTCTGGCCCGTGCCGAAGCTGGGCGTGGACCAGATACCTACGACTTCGAATGGTTTGTCGAGCCGTTCGGTTACGCCGAAGTGATTCGTTCGCAGCAAGGTGGCCGCAAGAAACGTGGTACCGACATGCTACAGCTGCTGCGTAACCAAGGTTTCGATGCCATCCAAGGGCTCGGTGGTTACGTTAATTTCATCGTCAGCAACGGCGACGAAATGGAAATGGTCCACAGCTCGTTCGTTTACGCTCCGCAAGATCCTAAGGCCGAAAACGGCGAGAAGTACCGCCTCGGTGCTCGCGTTCTGTCATTCCCGAATGACAAAGGCTTCAAGCCATACCAGTGGGTTCCTGCCGACGTGGCGACGTTCCTTGACTTCCGCTGGAACGTTCAGGACGCCTTCAAGTTCAGCGAAACGATCGTCAACGAATATGCCGACGACGAAATCTTCGACGAACTGATCGAAAGCCTCGAAAAAGACCCCGCTGGTCCTAAGGTCGACGTCGTCAATCAGATTGTCCGTCATCTGGATGACAAAGTTTGCATGCTGGTCGACGTGAAGACGCCGATCACGCCGCAGTCAGAACAGCGTATGGTGGCCGTTCACTTGCTGAATGCTGGTCCTGTCAAAGCAGCCATTACGCAGATCATGCAGCAAGATCCGAACGCCGAAAAGCATCCTGTTGGCGACGACGAGATCTGGGAAATTCACGAAGAGGAAGAAGAAATTCCAACGCTCGTGATCAGCGGTCCTGGCTTTCCTGACGCATTCGCCGCGAACAATCAATTCGCTCAAGGTGGCAACAACAAGCCTGCTATTCCGAATGCGGCTGTTGCGGTTGTCGGCGATTGGCTCTTCTTTGGCAACAACAAGGAACTGCTGAAGAAGGTTATCCTCACAAACCAGGCCAACGGCAACGCTGAACTGTTGGCCAACGCAGCTGACTTCCTGCGGATTGAAGGAGTGTTGTCGACCCTGGGTAGCGGGCAAGACAGCTTCCGCCACTTCGCTCGCACCGACCAAGCCGCTCAGGTCACCTACGAACTGATGCAGCAAGGGAAAATGCCAGAATCGGAATCGGCCCTCGGCAAAATCATCAACGAGCTGTGGAGCATGGGCCAAGAGGATGAACTCGCGACGCGTGAGCAGCAGATCGACGCCACCAAGTTGCCACCATTCGCCAAAGTCGAAGGTTACCTTGGACCAGCCGGTTCGTACGGACGTACCGAGAAAGATGGCTGGTACGTTTCCGGGGCGATGCTGAAGAAGTAAATCGCACCGAACCGAATTGAAAACCACAAGAAGCCTCGGCCTAGCCGGGGCTTTTTTCATGGCCCGGCGTCTGCTTCTCGTAACGTGACAACAGCATGCTCCTGGTCGGCTCAAGCACAAGCAGTGTCGTGGTAATCGCTCCGACACGATAGTTCGGACGTGCGACCCCTTGGTTGACCATCACGATGCGGTTTTCATCGAACTGGCTCGGTCTCAACGTGATACGTTCCCAGGGAACCAATTCAAAAGAGCCAGCAGCGACTCCGTTCTCAAAGAACTCGGTCGTACCGATGCTTCGTCCCCAGACCAGCTGCATCATCATTGCACCGGCAAAAAATGAAAGCTGCACCTGTTGAATGAGAAACATCGGGCGCGTGCTTGAGTCTGACGACATCGTCAAAAACCAGGCCATCGCCAATTGAATGGTGGCCAAACACAGTATCGCGACACTGCTTAAAATGATCGGGCCATACTTTCCCGGTACATTCCCCGGATAACCAATCCCGATCGACTGGCCCGACTTTTTCAGCAATTGCGAGCGGCGATACGAGAAAAAAAAGGCTGTCCCGCCAGCGATCAGCAGTTGCAGTAGTAGCTCAAGGATGAACTGAAACTGCCGTCCGGTATCCATCGCGCGATACAAAGGAGCAGCCATCGCGGAGAAGAAGGCCAAGCCTGACATGAGCGTCATCAGGTGAATCAAGCGAAACTGCTGCGGGCGTTCCTCGGGCTGTTCGATGTTCGATTCGGAGGACATGGTCACCTACGAGGGCGGCTGGGGGCGGATCGATAGCTTTTAAACTAGCCGACCGCTCGTCAGAAGTATACACGAAGGCTTCGGTATCGCATTTTTTGCTTGGGGTGGATGAAAGTGTCCGCGATATGCGGTTATGGTGAAGACCTATCGGTGCAATAGGCTCCCCTGATGGGCGAAAGCTTGGCCTTTAGGCTGGTCGCGCTATAATTCCGGGAGTTTCAAAAATGACATCAGCCACAGGGAAGATTGGATAGTGACAAGCTCGAACGACGTGAACCAGACTTCTTCGCGGCCCGTGAACTTGAAAGAGCTGAAGGAGAGCGGTTGGCAGTCGCGATCTGTGAAGCAAGAGATTCAAGACAACTTTACTCGCATGCTGGCCTCCGGCGAAGAAACATTCCCCGGCATGATCGGCTATGAAGATACCGTCTTGCCAGAGATTCACCTGGCTTTGATTGCCGGGCACGACATGTTGTTCATGGGTGAAAAAGGGCAGGGGAAGAGCCGCATGATGCGAACGATGGTTCGCTTCCTGGACGAGGCGATTCCGTACCTGAACATTCCGGAATGCCCTGTCCACGAGGATCCTTACCATCCGATCACTTCGGTCGCTAAAAAGTTCGTCGCCGAGCATGGGGATGAGGAAATCCCGATCGCGTGGTGGCCGCGGGAAGAACGTTACGCCGAACGACTCGCCCCGGGGACGAAGTTTGCGGACGTCATCGGTGAAATCGACCCTGCCAAACTAGCCGGCGGGGTGAGCATGAGCACGGAAGAAGCATTGCACTTCGGCCTGATTCCTCGCATGCACCGAGGTATCTTCGCGATGAACGAATTGCCTGAGCTGGACGAACTGGTTCAAGTTGGCTTGTTCAACATGCTGGAAGAACGAGACGTCCAAATCCGTGGCTATCCGGTTAACTTCGATATCGACTTAGTCTTGCTTTTCTCGGCCAACCCTTCCACGTTCAACCGCAGCGGCAAAGTCATCCCGCAGCTGAAGGACCGAATTGGTTCGGTGATTCACACCCATTACCCGCGTCAGCGAGATTTGGGAATTCAAATCATCGAGCAAGAGGCGGAAGTGCAGTTGGAAGGCGACTATCCCGTGGTGATGCCGTACTTCATGAAAGAAGTGCTCGAGCAGATCACCGAAGCGGCTCGCCGTAGCAAATTCGTCGATCAGCAGTCAGGCGTCAGTGCTCGCTTCAGCATCGCCAACTACAGTACGGTAATTGCTTCGGCACGGCATCGAGGCATTCTGCTTAACGAAAAGCCTGCGGTGGTTCGCTTGAGTGACTTTGGTCATATCTATACTTCCAGCCTTGGCAAGTTGGAACTCGACATGATGGGCAGCCATCAGATGTCGGAACGTCAGGTCTTGGATGCGTTGATTGCCGAAGCGGTGGGAACCGTCTTTCAAGAATACATTCAAGAGCATGGACTCGAGCAAATCGCAGAGATCTTCCAGAAGGGCGTCAAAATCGAGGTAGGCGATTTGCTACCTTCAGAGCACTACACCGATCGGTTGAAGCGAGTGCCGCCGGTCTGGGACAGAGCCTTCGAGTTGAATGCTTCCGAGAACCCCGCGATGCGAGCATCGTGCGTCGAATTCGTGCTCGCTGGATTGTATGCCCTCGACCGTATCAGCCGAGCTCAACATCACGGCAAAATCACCTACGAATTCGAGTAGGCGAAACCTTTCGAGCCAATTCCCGAATCACTTAGCAGGAAACGAACGTCATGGCTCAGCGCAAACAAACGCCTGGCGGGATCATTCATACGTACCAGAAGTACGATCCGACGAAGTTCCCCAGCCCCAAAGCACCGCCGCCAGATTTGGTTTCGCCGGCGATGGAGCATTGGCTGATGTATGGCGATCAGTTCGAATTGACGCCAGAGCAGTTGGCCAACGCGGTGAAGATTGATCCGAGCCAGATTTCAGGGCTTGGACCTAGTATCGATTCGCTCATCAAGATGTTGGAAGAGCGAAAGCGGAAGATTCTGGAAACGTATGAAACCGACGCCGCCCAGAAAGCGGCCAAGAAAGCCTACCGAGACCATGGGGAGCCGCTCCAGCCCCCCAAGCGGCAACGAGAACGCTTCCAGCTAGGGTTTGAACAGGAACAGCTCTACGATTTAGAACGCGTTTGGTATGCGCTGGACGACGAACGTTCAACGTTCGGGCGTGACTTGGTCATGCTGATCGAGCATCTGAGCCGAAAGTACGAAGTCGATCAGTTGGTCGCCAAGTACGATTTCACCGGACGCGAGACGATGACCGTTGATAAAGCGATCGAAGTCAAAGAAGAGCTCGAGAAAATCGACGAACTGCTGGAGCAGCTGAAACAGGCCCGTGAAAATGCTCAGATCGGCATCATCGATATGGAACAGCTTTCCGAATATGCCGATCCCGGCGAGATGGAACAGCTGATGCAGCTGCAGCGCCAAGTCGAGCAATATCTTCGAGAGCAAGCGGAACAGCAGGGCCTGACGAATCAATCAGGTAACGTGCATCTTTCGCCTCAGGCCTACAAAATATTCCAGGGAAAGCTGCTCGAACGGATCTTCAGTAACCTTCAGGCGTCGCGATCAGGACGGCATCAGGGGCCGATTGTCGGGGAAGGGGCCGTTGAGCTTCAAGCGACCAAAGACTACGAGTTCGGCGATTCGCTGACCAACATGGATATCCCTCAGACGCTGATCAACGCCATGCTGCGTCAGGGCAACGAGCGACCGCTGCAAATGCGCAGCGAAGACATCGTCATTCATAAGACGAAAAACAATCCAAAGTGTGCCACGTGCGTCATTATGGACATGAGCGGCAGCATGCGGTACGACGCTCAGTATGCGAACGTCAAACGAATGGCGTTGGCCATGCAGGGACTGATTCGTAGCGAATTCCCTGGGGACTTTCTGCAGATGATCGAGATGTACTCATTCGCCAAGCCGGTTGCCCCCGGCGAAGTGATTGGCTTGTTGCCGAAACCAGTCACGATTCACGATCCTGTCGTGCGGCTTCGGGCCGATATGAGCAAGCCGGAAGTCAGCGAGTACCGCATTCCACCTCATTTCACCAACATTCAGCACGCGTTGCAGCAAGCTCGACTGTTTTTGGCGACTCAAGATACGCCGAATCGGCAGATTATTTTGATCACGGATGGCTTGCCCACGGCGCATTTCGAAGGAAGCGAGCTCTTTTTGCTTTACCCGCCTGATCCTCGTACCGAAGCGGCGACCATGCGAGAAGGCAAGCTGTGCGAGCAGGAAGGGATTACGATCAACATGTTTCTGATCCCCAGTTGGTCGCAAAGCGAAGAAGATATTCGATTTGCTTATCGGCTGGCCGAATCGACCAAGGGACGCGTTTTCTTTACTGCCGGCAACGATTTAGATCGCTATGTCGTTTGGGATTACATCAATCGCAAGCGAGAAGTGCTCGGTTAAGTGGCCGATTGGGCCGGTCGGTGCTGCGGTTTGCCTCATCTAACCCGAAAAACGGGTACAACTTCTCCCCAAGCAGGTTTTCTCGAAGGGTTTCCGCTTCGATTGCCGATGAAATGGATACGGCGTGCTCACTTTCTGAAGGGAAACACGACTTCGCCGAAGACTCAGAAACACCCTCGGGAGCAGAAAATGACAAGTGTGGATGGTATCGCGTCGCAGGCCACGGCGATTCAACAGGCTCAAGTTCAGAATCAGGCCGACATTGCCGTCGCAAAGAAGACACTCGACGCCCAAAAGCAGCAAGGCGATGCCGCCGTTCAGTTGATTGAATCGGCTGCTCGGATCAGCAAGTCGCCAGGCACGGGAAACTTGATTAACACGACCGGGTAGTTGCCTGCTGTCAACCAAAACAACACACGCCGCGACACGAACATGTGCCTGCGGCGTTTTTGTTTCTTGCTTGATGGTTGTTGTTTCCTGTTGAAGTTGATGCATGACTACAACAAGTCAGTTGCCATCGTCATCGCAAGAGCTATGGTTCGAATGGAATCGACGGCGCGCTGTTGATTGACTTTCAACACAACAACACGCGTTACAAAATCATGCGACAAACAACGCGTAAGTTATTGCGTTTTTAAAACGTCGTCGTTAGTCTAAAGAAGAGTGACATGCTTGCATGTTACGAAAGTCGCTACAGCAAACATCGCGAGACGAAAACAAACTCGCAAGTTTGCTCCCGAGCGAACACGTTCTGAAGGCTTTGAATGATCGATCACTACCAGGCATTTCTCGAAGCACCCAGCCGAGAAGGCTTCCTCAAACTTCAAGAGGAAGTCCAAGGGGAAACCGACTTCTGTGCGGTGGGGAGCTTCGTAGACCAACTCGCCGACCTTTGCGGTTGTGGTGGTTATCAACAGATGTTCGATCTAACCGAACTGATGCCATTTGCCTGGGTCGCTTCTCCTTCGGCACACTTGTACGCTTCGATTGCCGCTCAGCAAATGGGCTGCGAAGACGACGCGGAACTGGAACGTTTTCTTACCGAAACCATCCTGCGTGGTTTGCTGGAAACGGGCGACGGATCGGTTGATCATCCTTACCTGATCACCTATCTCTCTGATCGACAAGACTTGCTGGCCTATTTCAGCATGGATGTCGAGAAACAACGCCTGGTGCGTTCGCCGGCTGGCCTGATGGATATCGTCACGACAACCGCTGGCGATGATCTTTGCTTCCTCTTACGCGGTACCGCTGCGAAGGAAGACTTGGAAGGCCGTGCCAATCTTCGTTTGAACAACGCCCATCCTCGACTTGCCTCAAAGCGATTGGCTGCCTGTTCGCCACGCCGCGTCTGGTAGGCCTGCCGCCACGCAGGTCATCTTCAAGGGAGTTGTTCGCTACTGATGTCGAACCGATGTGTCATTTTCGATTTAGACGGCACGTTGGTCGATAGCGAAACGCTCGGTTCGCAGGCACTGCTCGACATGCTTCCGGAATTGAACGAGCCGCTGCATGTAATTTCGGAGCGTTACCGCGGCCAACGTATGGCGAACATCATGCTGGATGTTGAGCAGCGTCTAGGGCGGAAGCTACCGACGGGCTTCGAGAACGAATACCGAGACTTCGCCGCATCTCGAATCGAAACGGAACTGCAGCCCATGCCTGGCGTGGTCGATATGCTTCAGCAGTTGACGCTGCCTCGCTGCGTTGCTTCCAGTGCCCCTCCGGCAAAGATCCAATTGGCCCTGAATGTTTGCGGATTGGCTTCCTTTTTCGGCGAAGCGGTTTTTAGTTGCTACGAGATCAACGCTTGGAAGCCGGACCCTGCCATCTTTCTGCATGCCGCGGACAAGATGAATCGCACTGTCGATCAATGTATTGTTGTCGAAGATAGTGACGTCGGTGTAGCGGCGGCCATGTCGGCTGGAATGCGTGTGCTCCGCTATGATCCCAGCGGCAGCTTTCCCGAGATTGAGGGTGTCACCAAATTCCAACAAATGACGCAACTCTCGATGCTTCTCAAGTCGTTTGCTGCCGGCGAATAATCAAAGCATTTCGATTCATTCGTGTGCTTACCTTCTAAGCAACTGCCCTCGGAAGTAGCACGTCGTCCCATGCTTTTAGGGAGTTCGCACGTTGCTTGTGGATCGCGACAAAGTGAGAGCGCAAAAAAACTTTTCAATGTGACGGCACAATCGCGGTAACACGCGAGTCTTCGCATGCCATTCAAATCTTGCCCCTAACAAGTGCGGATCGAATTCGATCACGTTTGGAAGCGGTTAAATATCTCCACCTCAAGTGGCTCTTTAAGCAGGCAATCCTTGAAATCGAGTTGCCGACGTGTTCATCAAGATCGAATGATGTTGCGCATTCGTGAAAGTCAACATCTTGATCGGTTGATGTCACGATTCAAATTCACGCGGTTACAGCGCAGCGGCGTAAGGATTGCCAACAAAAAAACGAAAATTGGTATTCCTTTCGCATTAAATCATATTACGATGTCACGTGGCATCAATTTCCCACTTCTCTTCTCAAATTCAAGGAAGTTGCCTCATGACGAAGGTGAGTCTTCTTTCAACAGGGAGATGGACGATCGTCACTATTCTCTTTGTTGGCCTTGCCGGTTGCGGTGCCACGAGCGATCCGCTCAACCGCCAGGCAGTCAGTGGTCAGGTCACCCTCAAGGACCAACCGCTGGACACCGGTTCAATTTCTTTTGATCCCCAAGACCGAGAAAACGGTCGCCCCGGCGGCGCGACGATTTCCAGTGGCAAGTTCGAATTAGATCGCGAGCGAGGATTGCCGCCAGGTACCTACACCGTTCGTGTTAATAGTGCCGATTCGTCCGCGACCGAGGCGGTCGGTGAGCCAGGCGAGTCACGCCAAGTCGCCAAAGAACGTATTCCATCCAAGTGGAATTCCAAAAGTGAACAGACCGTTACGGTCGTTGATGGCGAGGAGAATCACTTCGAGCTGTCCATTCCGTAAACCATCCAGCACCAACACCCTATTCTGCTCCCGAACTCCCTTTCTATTCCTTCATAGGAGCTTTATTGTGCTTCGTTCCATGCGTCCTACGCGAGGTTTCACCCTCGTTGAACTTCTGGTTGTGATCGCCATCATTGGTGTGCTGATCGCACTTTTGTTACCTGCGGTCCAGCAAGCCCGAGAAGCGGCTCGTCGAATGCAATGTTCCAACAACTTAAAGCAGTTGGGACTCGCAATTCATAACTATCACGATACCTACAATTCCTTTCCTGGCGGTACCTACGGTTGCTGTTGGGGAACATGGCAAGTGTCGATTCTGCCGTACATCGAGCAATCGGCCATGTACGAGAACTACAACATCACCGACAAGTTTGCGACGAGTGACTCACGCTATAGCGGCGCGGACAATACCGATGTAACGACGATTGAACTCGACGCGCTGACATGTCCGAGCGATACGCCCAATCGCCCACTCGGTTCGGTGACATCGCACAGCTATGGTGCCAACTACGGCAACACCGGCTACGCCCAGGGGACGGTCAACAGTGTGACGTTCAAGGGGGCTCCATTCGCGTATGTTTCGACCAACTCTCCGGACAAGTATTTTGGTTTCCGCGACATCACCGACGGCACGGCTAACACCATCCTGTTTGCGGAGAAGCTGCAAGGGGAAGGAAAAGACCTGCGAGCTTATTCCTGGTGGGGCGACGGCAGTTCGGTGACCGGCTACCAGACGCCAAACTCGACCGAGCCTGATCGTATTTACGATGCCGGTTACTGCAACAACTTGCCGCAGAAGAATCTGCCGTGCGATGTTTCGACATCGAGTGCACCTACGATGTTCGCGGCTCGCAGCCGTCATCCTGGTGGCGTTCAAGTGACGCTTTGTGATGGTTCGGCACGCTTCATCGCCGAAACGATTCAGGTCGACACCTGGCGAAACCTGATGGCAACCCAAGATGGTGCCGTGCTGGGCGATTTCTAACTGAACGACAAGAATTCTCTTCTCTCTATCTCTTCTCAATCGAGGCATAGGGGGCAGCAACGGAAACTGGACCGTTGCTGTCCCCTTATTTTTTGCCTTTAAGGGGGTAAGACATAGCCTATCTGTAACGATTTTATTGCCACCCTGGCAGCTTCCTTGATAATGGAAAGAGACCTGCGTTGACCAATTCGATGGGATTGCGCCGGTTTGACCTAATCTATACTGCTATGAATAGTTTCGATCCCTTTTCCCTCTTCCGTGCATCTATGAAACGATCGACCCGTTTTCTGTTGACGCTGTGTGCTGCTTGGCTTTGCTTTCCGGCAATGTCTTGGGGCACCATTGTAGAACTCAAAAATGGTATGCGATTGGAAGGTGCGGTCGGTAAGATCGCCAGCATGAGCGACGACCCGCTCAAGACACCCACCGCTGGGGCAGTCGATAACGAACTGATTGTCTTCGTCGATAACGACTTGAAACGAACGTTCGTTTCCACTTACCAGGTTCAGGACGTTCAAGAGGCTGCTCCAACTCCCGTCGAACGAGTCAAGATCGATCAACGTGTTGCGACATCGGGACGATCGGTGCACGCCGTAGGAGAAGGCATTCGTGTTTCACCATGGGACGAATTTGGCCGCCGGATTTTCTCGATGCAAACTGCCCGAGGACCGATCGACGTGATTCAAGGGATCACCGAGATCACACCGCAGTGGACGCGTGTGGAAGGCTTGATGGCCGACAATCCCTACGTCTGGGACATGCGAATCCGAACGAGTAGCATTCCGCGCGATAAGCTGAGCCAGATACTGATGCGCCGCATCGATCCGCAAGATTCCGCTCAACGCTTGCAGATCGTACGTCTGTATCTGCAAGCCGAACGTTATCGCGACGCGGCTGCGGAGCTTGGGGCGTTGATGAATGACTTCGACGAACTCAAGCAGCAGTTCGGCAAACAGTTCGACGAACTGAACCAACTCAGCGCGACCAGCCTGATCGATGAAGTCGAGCTTCGCAAAGATACCGGACAGCACAACTTGGCTTATGGGATGCTCAACAAGTTCCCGGACAAAAACGTTGCCAGCGCGACGCTGTTGAAAGTCAAGTCGATGCTTACCGAGTATCAAACGGCTTACGAGCGTCGCGATACGATGTTCACGCAACTGAAGGAGCATCTCGAGGAGTTCACCGACCCTACGCAAAAGCCGATCGTGGAAAAGGCACTCGCTGAAATCGAAGCGGAACTGAACATCAACAACATGGAGCGACTTGGCCCTTATCTACGGCTCTCGGACGATCCCAAATTAAAGGTCGACGAGAAGCTCTCGCTGGCAATCAGTGGATGGATTCTAGGTCCCAACGATTCGCTCGAAAACATGGCGGTCGCGTTAAGTGTGTACGAGGCTCGGGACTTGGTGAGCGAGTACATCAGCAACAAAGATGGTGTCGATCGTCGAGCGATTCTCGACAAGCTGAAGGGTATGGAAGGCGGAGCTCCGGCATATGTCGCGAAGATCCTCCAGTTCATGAAACCGCCCCTCTGGAATGCCGAGCCGGAAACATCGTCCGAGATCCCTGGCTATTTTCTCATGCGAGTGCCAGGCGTGCCCGGTCGATCCGACTTCTTCTACTACGTGCAATTGCCGCAGGGGTACGATCCTTATCGCAAGTACCCGACGATTGTTACTCTGCATGGAGCCGGCACAAGTGCCGAACAGCAAATTGACTGGTGGGCTGGATCGCACAGCGAAAAAGCAAAGCTTCGCACCGGCCAGGCAGCGCGAAACGGATACATCGTGATCGCACCGATCTGGGCCGAAGAACATCAGTTCGAGTACAACTATTCCGCCTACGAGCATGCGGCGGTGCTGTTTAGTCTTAGGCATGCTTTGCGACACTTTTCGATCGATACCGATCGGGTCTTTCTCAGCGGTCACTCGATGGGAGGCGACGCTGCGTGGGACATCGGCCTGGCCCATCCCGATTTGTGGGCCGGGGTAATCCCGATTGTCGCTAAAGCGGACAAGTACATCGCACGCTACTGGGAGAATGCCCGAAACGTGTCGCTCTATTTCGTCTGTGGCGAATTGGACGGCAACAAGCGAGAAACGAACTCGCGTGACTTCGACCGCTATCTTACGAAAACGAATATCGACACAACGATCGTGGAATATCGCGGCCGAGGGCACGAGCACTTCCAGGACGAAATTCAAGATCTCTTTCGTTGGATGGACTTGCACAAGCGGCAGTTCTTCCCGAAGGAATATGAAGTGGTCGCCATGCGGCCATGGGATAACTTCTTCTTCTGGCTGGAAGTAAGCGACTTCCCGGAACGCAGCATCGTGCTGCCGTCGAACTATCCCGAAGCCCGAAAGTCGCCTGTTAAAATCTCTGCCAGGGTCCTCGCCACCAATGGCGTTCTGGTCAACAGCGGCACCGGAAAAGCGAACATCTACCTGACGCCAGACATCGTCAATTTCGACGAACGAATGACCGTCAGCTACGGCGGCCGAAATTATGGCAACGGCGTCGAGCCTTCTACCGAAGTAATGCTGGAAGACGCCCGAACCCGAGCCGACCGACTCCATCCGTTTTGGGCGAAAGTCGATACCAACGATCGGTAGAATTGCGGTGTCAGGTTTCGGATTCGTTCAATAGTCGTGCCAGAAGGTCAGCGACCGAAAGCCCATCAGCCATGTCTTGCAAGTAGTTCCAATCAAGTGATGTCTTGCGAATCTTCGCCACCATAAGAACATCGTTCCACTGACGCTCCGAAGTCTCTCCTCCGGCCCGATACCACGCCAGTTTTGCGAGAATGTTGTCTTCCGCTGAACAAATTCGCACGCGGAGCGAATAGTCTTGGCTTAAGCTGTCGATCCGTGCCCGAGAAAATGCAGAACGATCATAGGGACGACCTTCCTGGACGAAGATGTCAATTTTAAATCCAGTGTCTAAATGAATCAGATTGAAGCATGATTTGCGAAGAACCGCATCACGCATCGTTGCTTCACTCGCATAGAACTCTGTGCTAACTGCCCGAAAGAACGGCGAGATCTGTTCTAGCTGAAGGTCGGTGACCAGATCGGCGTCGATTGTACTGCGAGGAACCCCATGAAAGGAACTTGCAATGCTTCCACCAACGTAATACGGAATGCCATGTGAGTCCAAGGTGGTTACGACTGCTTGCAACGCCGTAACTAAGTCGTTGGGAATGCTCACGGCGTTACGCCGACCTCAGACGGGTTTCCACCGATCTTGCCAGATCATCACCGTAATTCAGTTCGATGAATTTCAGGACGACCTCTTGTTCGGTGAACTCAGGGAACTGCCGTCGGATGGCATTTTTGGCCATCGAAACCATAAGACCACTCAGGGCAATCCCTTTGCTTGCGCGCTGTTCACCTGTCATGCCTCTGAACATCTGCAATTGGAATTCCAGAGCGTCAGGATGTGTATCTAACGTGTAAGGGGTCATCGGTAACCTCATGAAGTCGGTAGGACTATTGACGGATTCTACCGATGACCAAAGTTAGCAACAAGCTTTTACCAAGCCTCGAATGCGATTACTCGTCAGTAACGCAACCTTCCGAGGCGCTCTTCACGTTTTTGATGTACTTGTAGAGCGTGCCGCGTTTTACTTTGTAAGGCGGGGCGACCCAGGCTTCTTTGCGTTTGGCGAGTTCTTCTTCCGTGACTTCCAAATCGATCACGCGGCGGTCGGCGTCGATCGTGATGGTGTCGCCATCTTGGGCCAATGCGATGGGACCGCCCACTTGGGCTTCCGGGGTCACATGGCCGACGATGAAGCCATGCGAGCCGCCCGAAAAGCGACCGTCGGTTAGCAGGGCCACATCCTTACCAAGCCCAGCACCCATGATGGCGGAAGTTGGCGTTAGCATTTCTGGCATGCCAGGACCACCCTTGGGGCCTTCGTAACGAATGACAACCACATCCCCTTTGACAATCTTCTTGTCTTCCAAGGCATGCAGCATGTCTTCTTCCGAGTCGAACACCTTCGCAGGGCCGCTGAATTGCAGGCCTTCTTTGCCGGTGATCTTGGCGACAGCACCTTCCGGAGCCAGGCTGCCGAAGAGCATTTGAAGGTGGCCGTTCTTTTTGATCGGATCGGACAATGGGTGAACAATGTCTTGCCCTTCGGTCAGGTCAGGCACTTCGGCGCAGTTTTCTGCCAGCGTCTTTCCGGTTACTGTCAGGCAGTCACCGTTGAGCAGCCCTTCCTTCAGGAGGTATTTCATCACGCCAGGAGTACCGCCGATCTTGTGGAGATCTTCCTGAACGTACTTACCGCTCGGTTTGAAGTCGGCCAGCATCGGCACACGGTCGCTCACCGCTTGCCAATCGTCGAGCGTCAGATTGATGTCGACGCTGCGCGCCATGGCAATCAAATGCAACACGGCGTTGGTCGAACCACCCAGGGCCATCACGATGACCATGGCGTTCTCGAAAGCTTCACGCGTCATGATGTCGCGCGGCTTGATGTCTTTTTCCAGCAAGTTGCGAACGGCCGCCCCGGCGCGGATACATTCTTCGATCTTTTCCGGAGCTTCGGCTGGAATGCTCGCCGAGAACGGCAGAGCCATGCCCAACGCTTCAATGGCCGAGGCCATCGTGTTGGCGGTGTACATCCCACCGCAGGCACCAGCCCCTGGGCAAGACTTGCGAACGATTTCCTTGCGTTCGTCCTCGGTGATCGTTCCCGCGAGATATTGTCCGTAGCACTGGAATGCTGACACAACGTCCAGCTTGTCGCCGTTGCGGATCCCTGGCTTGATAGTGCCGCCGTAAACCATCAGGGCAGGGCGGTTGAGTCGGCCCATCGCGATCAAGCAGCCTGGCATGTTCTTATCGCAGCCAGGAATGGCGACCAATGCGTCGTACCACTGGCCACCCATGATCGTTTCGATCGAGTCGGCGATCAGGTCGCGGGATTGCAACGAGAAGCTCATCCCGTCGGTCCCCATCGAGATCCCGTCGCTCACGCCGATGGTATTGAACCGCATCCCGACGAGATCAGCATCGACGACACCCTTTTTGACTTCTTCGCCCAGCTTGTTCAGGTGCATGTTACAGGTGTTGCCCTCGTACCACACGCTGCAAATGCCGACTTGCGCCTTTTGCATGTCTTCGTCGGTCATCCCGGTTCCATACAACATGGCCTGGGAAGCACCTTGGCTTTTGGGTTGGGTGATACGCGAGCTGTACTTGTTCAGGGGCTGGGACACGCGGCGGTTCCTGCTACTTACTTGAGGGGCGGGAGACATTAATAAGGAATCCGATATTTTAGCCAGACAACGGAATTGCTGCCAGGATCGGTAGGAATTGCGGAAAAACTGCCGTAACCGGGCAATTACAGGAACTTCTGCTCTGACCCCAGGCATGACGTTGAGGTAAAATTAAGCGTAAGGCCAACCCCCAACTCTTCCGTGCGACCCTCCCTGGGAGCCCACCGCAAGTATGAAAAATTATTTTCCGCTGCTAGTTTGCCTGCTGGCGATCGGTTTGCCTGCCGTTGCCACGGCTCAGAACGACGACCTGCTCTTCGATCAGAACTCCTTCGCCGGCTGGGAAGGAAACCTCGATTGGTTTCGAATTGAAAATGGAGCCGTCGTCGCTGGGCGTTTAGATCAAGATATCCCACGCAATGAGTTTCTCTGCACCGAGCAAGAGTTCGGCGACTTTGAATTGACTCTGGAAGCAAAGCTGGTCGGCGACGGCAAAAATGCCGGCATACAGTTCCGCAGCAAACGAATTCCCGACCACCACGAAGTGATCGGCTATCAGTGCGATATGGGCTGGGCCGGCGACAAGCCAATTTGGGGCTCGCTGTACGACGAGTCACGCCGCCGCACATTTCTGGCTGAAGGGGATGCCACCAAAGTGAAGAAAGTGCTGGAAAAGCACGAGTTTGTCCCGCTCAAGATCCGAGCCCAAGGCAAGCACATTCAAATCTGGGTGGGCGACGTCAAAACGGTCGACTATAAAGAAGCGGACGACAACATTCCCCAGTCTGGCGTGATTGGCCTGCAGATTCATTCCGGGCCGAAGTGCGAGGCCTGGTATCGCAACATTCGCTTGAAAAAGCTGTAATCGGCCCCGGCGGAAATGAGTTCCACCCTGCAGTTCTTCTATTTCGATCTCGGCAAAGTCCTGCTCGACTTCGACCACGACATCGCATGTCGGCAATTGGCCGAGGTGTTGGGGACGACTCCTGATGTCATCCTCGACGATGTCTTCCACTCCGGCGAACAGTGGAAATACGAGCGGGGCGAGATCACCACGCTCGATCTTCATCGGTGGCTGTGTGACCGCTACGACGTCGACGCGAAGTTGGAAGACGTCTGCCATGCCGCGTCGCATATCTTCGAACCGATTCCAGGGTCCGTGGAGATCGCCATGCGACTGCACGCCGCAGGGCATCGGTTGGGCATACTGTCCAACACGTGCGATGCCCATTGGGAATATTGCCTGGAAAAACCGTTTCCCTTTCTGCACGATCTGTTTCCAATTCACGCTCTCAGCTTTCGCTTAAGTGCGATGAAGCCAGACGCAGAGATCTACTTGCAAGCGGCACAGCTTTGTGGGGTTTCTCCGGAAGCGATCTTCTTTGTGGATGATCGTGCCGATAATGTCGAAGGTGCCAAGCGTGCCGGTTATGACGCCGTTTTGTTCCAGGGACCGCAGTCGCTGCACGACGCTTTGGTGGCCCGCGGCGTCTCTTTCTAACGGTCGGACTGCCCGATTCCACTCCTGTGGGGAAGCTTTTCTGTCGCGGGAAAGTTTCGACTTGCGACCGGCCGATTCTAACCTAACTTTGCCCAGATTTATCAATGCGCTTTGTCAATGGAATTGGGGCATATAGATGGCATCCGTATCACCATCGTTACAGAAGCAAGTGCTGCACGTCGACGACGACGAGACGTTCTTGAAACTTGTGAATCGTCGTTTGACGAGTGCCGGCTACGAAGTGACGTCGCTTTCGCGACCTGAATCGGCACTAAAACACCTGTTGAATCATAACTGTCGCGTTTGCATTCTCGACATCGATATGCCGCGGCTGAATGGTTTAGAACTGCTTAACGAAATCAAATCGTACGACGGCGGCATTCAGGTCATCATGATGACTGGGCTTGTGTCGCAGATGACGGTTTTGGAATCGCTTCGCGGCGGTGCGGAAGCCTGTTTCTTCAAGCCAATGACCGACTTCGCGCCCCTGGTCGATGCCTTGGATGCAACATTCGTCAAAGCGGAACGCTGGTGGCGATCGCTTCACGAGTTGCAGAACCGAAGGCTAAGCGAATTGGGCGATACCCGGGTGGCAACGGCTCGCTAGGAATTTCTTCTCAGATACCCCACGAACCCCCACGTATATCATGTCGAATCAAGTGGATACCAACGACGAATTGCTGTTAGCGTTCATCGATGAATCGCTGCACTCGATGCATGGACTTGCCGATCAAATTACCGCCTACCTGGCTAATCCGGCCAATGCGGATCCGATCAACGGCGTGTTCCGGACAGTGCACTCCATTAAGGGGAACGCCGGGTTCTTCGGGCTATCGGCGATCAAGAAGTTCGCCCACTCCGTGGAAAACACACTCGACGATATTCGTAATCAAAAGCTGACCCTCACGGAAGACTTAAACCGTGCGCTGATCGATGCGTTCGATCGGTTGAACTCTTTGCTGCAACAAGTCGAGCAAAACAGTTGTCAGGATGAGCTGACCACCGAAGAGCTCGCTTTGCTGGAACGCATTGCCGATCTGGCCTCGGCTTCCGAAGGGGGAGCCTCCAGCGAAGATGCCATGCTGCGCGAGCTGCAAGAGTTGGCATTAGAAATGAATGCGGCTGGTTTTCCGGAGTCGCTACGCTGGTCGGAGAAGCTGACCAGTTTGCTAGGTGAGTCGGCAGAAGAGGAATCAGCCGACGAAGGCGCAGCGATTCTGCCAGACGCGGTCTTGGAAGAGTCGTATGCGTTGGAAGATCAAGACCTGACATCGTTTATTCATGACGTTGCGAAAGCGTTTGTTTGGCCAGCCGATGGTTCCTGGAACGACGATAACTCAAACCAGGTCGTCGACCGCCTCGCCGATTTTGCAATGCTTTGCCAGCAACATGGTAAAGAGCAAGATCAAGCCAAGCTGCAAGCAGCTCTGAAAGATTTCAAAGTTCTGTACGAGAGCCCCATTGGTGTCGATCAAGGGTTGTTGTCGGTCGTTTGGGATCAAACGGCGGCCGTCATTGGGCACTTCAAGCCGCAGCCGGTCGCTTTGCCAGAACCTGAAGCAGAGCCCACGAAGCCGACCGAAGCAGCGGCTCCAGCCGAAAACAACACCTCCGCGAATGCCTCGCAAGCGAAGCGAGCTCGTTCGATTCGTGTGAATGAAAATCACCTCGACCGATTCCTCGACGACGTATCCGCTTTGTTCATCACGTGCGAACGGCTTAAGGATGTTCAAAGTCGGATGGCGGTCTCAGAGACGATTGGCGAACTGGTCGAAGAGTTACGTCAGATCAACGTCACCTTCTCGACTCAGGCCAACGAACTGCAAAAGAGTGTCGTTTCCCTGCGAAAAGTCCCTGTGCGTGGATTGCTGTCGAAGTTTCCGCCGATGGCTCGAAAGCTGGCCAGCGACTTGGGCAAACAGATCGACGTTCATATCGAAGGAGATGAAGTCGAAGTCGACAAGTCGTTGATCGAAGACCTCGATTCGCCACTGACCCACATGATTCGGAACGTGGCCGACCATGCCATTGAAACGCCGGAAGAACGTCTCGCTCGAGGTGTCGGTGAGGCTGGCAATCTGTGGATCAAAGCAGAAACGACTCGTACGCATGTCGTCATTACCATTCAGGATGATGGCCGTGGTATCGATGCGGCACGCATTCGCCAAAAGGCGATCGATAAGAAGATCATGCCGATCGAGCAACTGAACAACATGTCAGACGCCGAGGCAGTCGATCTGATCTTCCACCCTGGCTTCTCGACCGCCGAAAAAATCACCGACGTTTCCGGCCGTGGTGTCGGTATGGATGTGGTGCGTACGACCATACGCGATCACGACGGCGACGTGCATGTTAAATCGGCCGTTGGTGTTGGGACGACATTCACCATCGAGATTCCAATTCGCCAGGCCGTGCTGGTCATTGAAGGTCTGTTGGTTGGGGCCGACAAAGAGCAGTTCGTCTTGCCATTTGAAAACATTCGCGAAGTGATGGAAATCGATGCCGCCGACATCAAGACATGCCACGGATTGCCGATGACGGTCGTTCGCGGGCAAACGGTTTCGGTCATGTCGCTCGCCGAGCAAATGGAACTTTGCTACGACACCAACTGGGAAGAAAAACAGCGGCACCATGCCGTCCTGGTTGCCAGCAAGCAAGGGGCTGCGTGTTTGTTGGTCGATCGCGTGATCGGCAAACGCAAAGTGGTTGTCAACGACCTGCAAAACCTGCTGGAGAACTGCAACCGAATTGGTGGCGTTGCCCAACTGGGTGGCGGTCATTTGTCGCTCGTCGTCAGCGTGCCGGAACTGGTTAAAGGGATGACGCCAAGTATCGTTGCTTAACGAACGCCATGCCGGCGAGGCGACTTAGTCGTTTTCGACGTAATCACTGAACGGCAGGGCGACTTCGATCTTCGTCCCTCGCCCCGGTGCCGAATCGATGACGGCACTTCCTCCCAGCAAATTGGCTCGCTCGTGAATCCCGGAAATGCCGCAGCGACGCGGATTGATTTTCTCAGGATCGAAGCCACATCCTGCGTCATGCACGCGAATGATGATCGTGTTCTCTTGTTGAGCTAACTCGACCGAGGCCTGATCCGTTCCGCTATGTCGGCGAGCATTGTTGATGCTCTCTTGCACGGTGCGATAGATGGCCATCTCCAGCGAAAGGGCCAGGCGATCGAACTGCACGTCGTGATCGAATTCGATGCGGAATCCTTCTTCGTGCATCCGCGTAATCAAATCGTCAATCGCAGCGATCACGCCTCCTTCTTCCAGGCTCAACGGACGCAAGCCATTGAGGAGCCGACGGATTTCGCCGATCGCATTCGACAGAAGTTGCGAGCCACGGTTCATCTCGTTGTGCCCGTCTGTTTCCGACGGAACGAGGCTTAAACCGGTTTGCATGAACATCAACGCGCCTGTCATGTCTTGCACAACGCCATCATGAATCTCGTAGGCGATCAGGCGACGGTCGCGCTCATTCGTATCGAGCAGTCGGCGAAGGGCTTTGCGGTCCTGCAAGATTTCATCTTCACGCTGCTTGCGAACGCTAATGTCGAGGAAGCAGGCCAGCAACGCCGAACGACCACCATACATGATTCGGTCGAGATAAACGGCCGCCCACCAAACTTTCCCTTCCGCGGTCTTCAGCTTCATGGTGGTGCCGCGAATGATGTCACCGTTGGCAACACGTTCGACAAGCGTGCGTCGCTGGGCTGGGTCGGCGTAAAAGTCGCCGGTGAATTGTTCCTGTAGTGTTTCATGCGGCGTATCGAACGCTGTGGCCAATGCTTCGTTGCCACACAGTACGCGGCCTGTTTCCATGTCGGAAATCACGACAGGGACAGGAGTCGTTTCCACCATAATTTGGAAACGCTTGTCGCTCTCGTTCAGTGCCGCTTCGATTTCCTCTTTGCTCTTCTGTAGCGACGAGACATGCTCTTGTTCGACCGTCGCATCAAACGTGACACCGATGATCCCTGGTTTACCATCCAGCGTAGTCATCGGAGCGTAGCGAGTTTGCTGGATCGTGTCGGAAGCAACGCTGCGAACCCAGACTTGCTGGAGCTTGTTTTCTGAGAGGGCTCGTTCAATCGCTTTTTCCAGAACGACACCATCTTCGGGTGAAACGAACTCGCGCACGTTACGGCCGAGCACATTGTTGTAGAGGTTCTGCGGATAGCGGTTGAGGAACGTGAGTTCGCCCTCAGGCGTAATCGTCACAACATAGACAGGGGCCGATTCCAGAATGTGCTCTAGCTCGGCGACGCGCTGCTTGAGACGCTTGTTTTCCTGTTCGACTTCGGCGGCGTGCCAAGCTCTTGTCTCGGCCGTTTCTCCGCGATAACAGCTGTCTTTCTCTGGTTGCACGTCCGATCCCCTTCCGCCGATGAGATGTGGGGGGCCGCAACAATAAAAATGGATTGCCGCCCCGCAGGTCGACAATCCATTCTAGTTATTCATCCATTTTGCGGGAGGCCAATGGGCCCCACTTTGCGGGTATTACAGGTACATGTTGAAGATATGTTCCAGCAATTCCTGCCGTCCGCTTTCGTTCGGGCTGACTTCGCCTTTTTCCAGCATGTAAGCTTCGAGCGTCTTGAAATCGTGTTTGCCAGATTCAATATCGGCACCGACGCCGGAATCCCAGCTGGAGTATCGCTGTTTGACGAACTCGTCCAGCTTGCCATCGGCACGGATCGCTGCGGCGACCTTCAAGCCCTTGGCAAACGCGTCCATGCCACCGACGTGGGCATAGAACAAGTCGATCGGATCGAAGCTTTCGCGGCGCACTTTCGCGTCGAAGTTCACACCGCCGCTACCCAAGCCGCCATACTTCAAGATGGAAAGCATGCATTCGGTGGTCAGGTAATAGTTGGTCGGGAATTGATCGGTATCCCAGCCCAACAGCAAGTCGCCGGTGTTCGCGTCGATCGAACCGAGGATACCGTTCGCGCCGCAGTATTCCAGCTCGTGCTGCATCGTGTGCCCAGCGAGCGTGGCATGGTTCGTTTCCAGGTTCATCTTGAAGTGCTTGTCCAAGTCGTACGACTTGAGAAACGCCAGGCAGTTTGCCGCGTCGAAATCGTACTGATGCTTGGTCGGCTCTTTCGGCTTGGGCTCGATGAGGAACTGACCGGTGAAGCCGATTTCCTTAGCGTAGTCGACCGCCATGTGGAAGAACTTCGCCAAGTGATCCAGCTCGCGCTTCATGTCGGTGTTGAGCAGGTTCTGGTAACCTTCCCGACCGCCCCAGAAGACATAGTTCTCGCCGCCCAATTGCTTGGTGACTTCCAAGGCCTTCTTCACGCTACAAGCGGCATAGGCGAACGCGTCGGCGTTACAGCTTGTCGCAGCACCATGCATGAAGCGTGGATTGCTGAACATGTTGGCCGTACCCCACAGCAGTTTGATGCCGGTACGTTCTTGCTCTTCCTGCAAAGCGGCGACGACGGTGTCAAAGTTCTTGTAGGTTTCCTTCAAGTTGGCACCTTCGGGAGCCACGTCACGGTCGTGGAACGCATAGTACGGTGCGCCCAGCTTTTCGATGAACTCGAAAGCGACTTTCACACGATTGACGGCGTTCTCGACCGAGTCGGTGCCATCGTCCCAAGGGCGAACGGCTGTTCCAGGACCGAACGGATCGGCGCCGGTACCGCGGAACGTGTGCCAATAAACCACGCTGAAGCGGAAGTGCTCCTTCATGGTCTTGCCTTCAACGACTTCGTCTGGGTTGTACCAGCGGAATGCAAGCGGATTGCGCGACTCGGGGCCTTCGTATTCGATTTTTCCGACTTCAGGAAAAGCGGTCATGGTTTCTTCCAGTTAGGGGTGTGAAGTGTTGTCGCTTACAGTTCGAGTTGGGAATCGGCGAACACCATTTCCTTTTGGTGTTCGCGAATCACTTGATTGAGTGCATGAATCACGTGCGGATAGTCGTTGGCTACGTTGCGGGTTTCGCCTGGGTCTTCTTCCAAGTTGTAGACCAATGGCGGATTGTGAACTTCGGCTTTCGGTTGCCCATAGCCAGTTTGCGTCTTTAAATGCATCTTCCACGCACCATGACGCACGGCCATCAATTCGTAGCCGCGATAGTAAAAGATCGTTTCGCGTTTGCTTTTGCCGGTTTGCTTTAGCACCGGTGTTAAGTCGTAGCTGTCGAAAGGACGATCTGGGGGAAGCTGTACGCCAGCGAGCGATGTGAACGTCGCCATCAAGTCCATCGTGCTGCCGATGTCCATGGCAACCGATGCCTGGGGAATCGTTTCTGGCCACCAGAAAATCGTCGGCTCGCGCATGCCACCTTCAAACGTGCTTCCCTTGCCATCACGCAGCAAGCCGGCCGTTCCGCCGTGATCTTTGTAGATGAGCCATGGTCCGTTGTCGCTCGTGAAGACGACCAACGTGTTTTTATCGAGGCCTGTGTCACGCAGTTTCTGCAGCACTTGGCCGACGCTCCAATCGATTTCTTCGATCACGTCACCGTAGTATCCGCGACGGCTTACTCCTTCAAACTCAGGCGAACGAAACAGCGGAATGTGCGGCATCGAATGGGCCAGGTACACAAAGAACGGCTTGTCCTGGTTCTCGTCGATGAATTTGACGGTCTCTTCGGTGTAACGCCGCGTGATGGTCGTTTGGTCGGCTGGTCGCTCGATGATCTCTTCGTTCCGCATTAAAGGAACGTTGAAGTATTCCACTTTCGGAGCAAAATGCGCGATGCGTCCCTTCGGTGCGTCGGCGACACGGTCCATGTCGTTCGAGTATGGAATGCCGAAGTAATAATCGAAGCCGTTGTTCGTCGGCAAAAACTGTTTGTGATGACCGAGGTGCCATTTGCCGATGCATGCTGTCGCGTAGCCACCCTCTTGCAATGCTTCCGCCAGCGTTAGCTCTTCGGCCGGAATACCACCGTTGGAGTTAGGGAACAGCACACGACGCTTGTTGCTGCACATGCCGTTGCGACACGGCAGACGCCCTGTCATCAGCCCCGCACGGCTCGGCGTGCAAACCGACGCCGCCACGTAGAACTGCGTGAATTTCATGCCTTCGGCGGCCATGCGGTCGAGCGACGTCGTACGAATTGTCGGGTTGCCAAAGCATCCCAAATCGCCGTAGCCCAAGTCATCGCAGAAGATGACGACAAAGTTCGGTTTACGAGTTTCGGAAGTCTCTTGAGCGCGAAGCATACCGACACTGCATGCGAGGAACGACGCACACAGCGCGAAGCGAAGCACCAACGTTTGTGGATGGCGAATCATGAGGTTTCTCGGGGGATGGAAGAAAAGCGCGAACGGGAGGGTAGGTGCACGCCATGATAAGCCCTCCGAGAGCCCGATTCAACCAATCGAACTCGCACAGATCTTAGAAATTTTCCAAGCGTTTTCGCCAGGATCAGGAAGACGTGAATTGACGTAAAACCCAGTCTCCCCAGGCTCCAGAAAGCTGCGCGATTGCGAACAGCAGTCGTGCTTTGCCAGGAATGACGATTTCGGTCTGACGTTTTTCACAACCCTTGAGAACCTTCGCCGCTAACTTGGAAGGATCGATCGCTTTGACTTTCACCCCGGCGCCAGGTTTGCGAGCCGAATCGGGCAGGTCGGTCGCTTCGGCGTCGTAACGCTGGCCGGCATCTTCTCGGGCAATCGGGCCAGGGCAAACTAGCATTACGTGGATGTTGGCTTCGGCAAGTTCCAGCCGCAGTTGATGATTGACCCCGGCAAGGGCGAACTTTGACGCGGCGTACGGCCCAATGAACTTCGACGCACTCTTCGAAGCCAGCGAGCCCATGTTGACGATGTGCCCCTTTGACTCGGCCAGCAGAGGCCGTGCCCCTTGCACGCAGCGAACCGCGGAAAGAACGTTCAAGTCGTATGAGCAGAGAAACTCGTCGATCGACGTCTCGCAGACCAAACCTCGCGAGCTGACGCCGGCAATGTTGAACAATGCGTTCAGCTTGCCATGCTTTTGCCGAACTTGCTCGAACAGTTCTGTTACCGCGTCGTCGTTGGTCACATCGGTCGGCACGCACAGCGTATGGATGCCGCCCGGGTCGATCTCCGTTGCGGTCGCCGTCAATTTGGTGGCGTCACGCGCTACCAAAACTACATGGCATCCTTGCTGAACGAGTGTCGTTGCGAGAGCTTTCCCAAAACCTTGCGAGGCCCCGGTTACCACCGCGACTTTATCCTGCCAGTACGTCACCGTTGTCGTTCTATGTCTCGAAGAGTGCGAATCAAAGTGGGGATTTTAGATCACTAAGTTATACCACGCCGGTCAGCATTTCTTACCCTCTCTGTGGAAAGCGGACACGAAATATCCATGGGCGGCGTTGGCAAATCAAACGGCTCGGTTCCGCTTTGTCGCTATGTGATGTAGCTCACAAATAAAAACCCCTGGTCCGAGGCAATCTCGAACCAGGGGCAGGGGAGTGTGACGAGTCGATCGCGACTAGGCGGTAACCTCGTAACCTTTGCGGGCTTCGCGGGCCTGCATCGCATTGGCTTGATCGTCGCCGATAATCTGTTCGCTCTTCGGATCCCACTTCAGCGAGCGGTTCAAGCGAATAGCGATGTTGGACAGATGGCACGTCGTCAACGCGCGATGATGCGTAAAGACGTCCGAGATCGGCAGCTTCCGCGTTTTCACGCATTCGAAGAAGTTCGCCATGTGGGCGTTGCTCTTGGCCGGCATTGCACCGCCGTAAACTTCGGCAATGGCGTTTTCCGGCAGCGGATTGTCTTTCAGTTCATCAATCGGCGAACCGACAATCTTGCCGCGATTGACTAGGAAGCGTCCCTTCGAGCCTGTAAACAGAATGCCGTTGCCGAAGCCCAGATCGTCGTGCGAATCTTTGATGTCCATCACCACGCCGTTGCCGAACGTCGCTTTGACATGGAAGTTGGTTGCACAGTTGTAGCGATCGTCTTGCTGCGGCATGCCATCTTTGAATTCGACAGGATGCTTGGCATAGATCGGTTCGATCGAGGTAGGACCTTGCCCGTCGCCGACCTGGTCGAGACCCCACTGGGCGATGTCGACATGGTGAGCACCCCAGTCGGTCAGCTTGCCGCCTGAGTATTCGTACCACCAGCGGAATTCGTAGTGGCAACGCGTCTTGGCATGCTTGCCTTCTTTCATGTAGCGGTAGTCGACCATGGGGGCCTGACCGAGCCACTTTTCCCAGTTCAAATGGCTGGGGACATCGGTCACAGGGATCTCGCCGCTGCTGGGCGATCCACCGATGGCAACCGCGATATGCTCAATGTCGCCAATGCGTCCATCCCGAATCAGTGCGATGGCCTGCAGAAATCGGAGGCCCATTTCGCTTCGCTGCTGGGTACCGACTTGGAAGACTCGGCCGGTTTCTTTGGCGACCTGGCAGATCTTTTTGCCTTCGTCGATGGTCAGAGTAAGCGGCTTTTCGCAGTAGACATCTTTCCCGGCTTTCATCGCTTCGATGGCGATCTTTGAGTGCCAGTGATCGGTCGTCACAATGGTGACAATCTCGATATCGTTCCGGTCGAGGATCTTCTGATAGTCTTCGTAAACGTCAACGTCGCGTTCCACGCCACGCTTCTTTTGAATCTCGAGGGTCTTCTTCTTCGCCGCATTGGCGTGGTTCGCATCCACGTCGCAAACTGCCACGACGTCGCCCAATTGCATGGCGTTCGGACCGACAGCATTCCAACGGCTGCCGGTGCCGATGCAACCGACTAAAGGACGGTCGTTGGCTTCGTTGGCCTTCTGCTCGTCGGCCATCGCGGGCTGACTGGTGAAGATATAAGGAACCGACATTGCCGCAGCTCCGGCCGCGGACGACTTCAAAAACGTTCGGCGATCAGATCGTGGACTCAAAGTGGTGACTCCCAGGGAGAATGGGCAAAGGTAGGAATGGTTTCCACAGGTGTGGTAATCCGTGGATGGCACGGGAACGGTTTTCCCCGTTGATGGGGTAAGGGAAAAACGGCCCGGCTTAACCGGAAGTAATGGAATAGGGGCCTTTATAATACTGATTTCATGGCCGCGGTGCCATAAAAATCAAAAAAACGTAAGTCTTCATGATCTCTATGGTAGCCATCGATCCCTTATTACGGCGCAGGATCTGTCACCGTAACGCGGTGCCAAGGTTGTTTCAGCTTCCGTTACGCTCGATGCGCATAAGATTCTCAAATGGAATAAGGCTCAAAGTGAGAATATTCCACGCTGTTTGCGGAATGTTAATGGTTAACGATTCTCAAAACCCCATCGTCATTCGCTAAGCGATGGGCTAGATTTATGCGTGTCCTTACGTTTCTTCCGCACCGACTTTAACCAAGCCACGAACTATGTCTGCTGCTCGCATCTTCCCGAACCGTGCCCGAACGAAAATCGTGGCGACCGTTGGTCCTGCTTGTCGCACGCCTGAGATGCTGGAAGAACTGATCATGGCCGGCGTGGACGTGTTCCGCGTGAACCTGGCCCATGGCGATTTGAAGGATCACTCGGAAGTGGTTCGGAATATTCGTGCGATCAGCGCCAAAGTCGATCGTCCGATCGCCGCGCTGGCCGACCTGTCCGGTCCGAAGATTCGTCTCGGTGTGCTACCGGACGACATGATTCATTGCCATGAAGACGAGATCTTCACGTTCGTCCGTGGCGACGAAATCACCAAGCCAAATACGTTGACTTGCAACTACGAACCGTTGATCGACGAGTTGGAAGTTGGCAACGACGTGATGCTCGCCGACGGAACCGTCATGATGACGGTGATCGAAAAGTCGTCCGATACGGCAACTTGTAAAGTTGTGCAGACCGGCCCAATTCGTAGCCGCCAGGGGATTAACCTGCCTGGCACGAAACTGAGCGTCGAAGCCCTCACCCCGCAAGATATCGAACATGTGAAGTGGGCCGCCGAGAACGATCTCGACTACGTCAGCTTGAGCTTTGTGCGTTCGGCCGACGATTTGCGAGTCCTTCGCGACTTGCTGATGCAGCACGAATCGCGAGCGTTCATCATCGCTAAGATCGAAAAGCGAGAAGCCCTGGATAACTTGGAAGAAATTGTCAAGGAATCGAACGGGGTAATGGTGGCTCGTGGTGACTTAGGTGTGGAAATCGACGTCGCCGAAGTGGCTGCCGCTCAGAAGCTGATCGTTTCGACTTGCTCGCGAATCGGTCGCCCTGTGATCGTCGCCACGCAGATGCTCGACAGCATGACGACCTCGAACCGTCCTACGCGTGCCGAAGCAACCGACGTGGCCAACGCCATTCTCGATGGTGCGGACGCGTGTATGCTTTCCGGCGAAACGGCCGTGGGCGTTCACCCCGTGGCGGTTGTGAAGATGATGAACCGCATCATGCTGGCCACCGAAAAGATGTGGATGGAAGAACGTGGGCCGGCTCGTAAGATCGACAACCGCGTCGCCCAGGTGCATCCCATCACGCAGGCCGTCGTCTCCGGGGCATCGATTACTGCCGAACATCTGGGAGCGAAACTGCTTGTCACCGCCACACGTACCGGCGGTACCGCACTTACCAAAGCCAAGCTTCGCGATTCGATCCCGACCATCAGCGTGAGTGACTCCGACGCGGCATTACGACGGATGAGCCTTTACTGGGGTGTCACGCCGATCTCGAACGCTCCGGTTCATAACGGCATTCAGCTTCGCCGCTTCATCGACCAGTGGGGCCTCGCCAATGGCTACCTGGAAGAAGGGGACCGCGTAGTCTTCATCACCGGCGGCGGCATCATGCAGTCGGCCGAGTATATCGTCGTGGTCCACCGCGTCGAAAAGCCGCAAGACTAAGCTTGATCGCAGCGAACAAATTCTCTTAATAAGCAATGGGTGCCAAAAAGTACCAGGTGCCATGCTCACGTGCGCGTGGGCATGTCTTAAAGCCCTGGTACCTCGTGGGCTTACGTCGGTACTATTCCACCGGCTGAGAGCAATCGGCATGTCTGGCCGACGCGAGTGCCCGCCAGGCATGCTCAATCAAGTTGCTCAGCACAAAGCAGCCCATGCCGCATAACGCCGCGCCGCTGATCAAGCAGACGCCCAGCACCGCGGCGTTGAACTGATGGGCGGGAAGCCAGGTGCTCGCACTTGCTCCTAAGATTCCACCAGCGAGCGTAGCTTGCGTCATCAGGTGAATCTGTTTCGCCGACAGCCCTGACCGCTCGGCCAAATTCGAGGCCTTCCATTTCCGCGGCAGGGCAGGGGGCGGTACGCGTTCGCCGGGCGTGGGCGGATTTCGATCGTTGCGCCTTCGCTTCAGTCCCAACCGCAAGCTGAGATAAGAGGCCCCAAGATGCACCAGGGCGACAGCGAGAAAAAGAATGGTCATGAACGCTGCGAATGGCCCCAGTAGTCGCAGCACGGCGAAGACAACGCCGCACATCGCCATGGCCGAAGCCAACGCCCACAGCGAGAAACACGGAGGAGGGTCTGAGTTGTGCCAAGAGTCTGGCGTCATGAGGAGTTGCTCTGCGAGAAGAATCCAATGCGAACTTTCTTCATCGTATCGAGCGCGCCGACAATCGCAAAACTATCGTCGAGGGATAGGCAAAAGAATGATCACTTCACCGGAACTTGGGTAGAAGGAGAGGGCTAGGGTGCTGGCCGTCTCCGTTTCTCGCCGCTGATATATCGATTGTAATGAAGTGTTGTACAAGCGTGCAGGTAAAGTTGTATAATCGTTGAGCAAGTCTTGGCAATTGCAGGTCAAGAACGGCTGACTTCTCGCGTGAAATCAGCCGTCGCTCTTTGACAATTTAACAAACGGATCGCTTACTTCAGGTCGCTTCGCATCTGCTGAAGTTGGCCGCGAAGCTCCTCCAATTTCTCAGCATGCTGAGGATCGTCCGCTAGGTTGTGGACCTCGTGGGGATCGTTTTCCAGATCGAACAGCTGCTCTAATTTTGGCTTCGTCAGCTCGTAAGCAACATACTTCCAACGCTCGCCCCGAACCCCTTCGCTTTGCGGAATGGTTGCGTGCGGGAAGAGATGCTCGTAGAGAAATTCGGTTCGCCAATCGTCGCCAGAATTGCTGGCGACAAGGGGCTTCAGGCTTTGCCCTTGCATGACAGAAGGGACTTCCACGCCAGCCAAATCCAGCAGAGTCGGAGCGACGTCGATACTGAGCACCATCTCGTCGCGGCGCTGCCCTCGTTTCGCTTCCGGCAGACGCGGATCGAACACGATCATCGGGATACGAATCGACTCTTCGTACATCAACCACTTGCCGGCCAAGCCATGTTCTCCGAGGAAGAATCCATGGTCGGACGTGAAGATAATCACCGTGTTGTCCGCCAGCTTTTTCTGCTGCAACTTGTCGACCATCGCACCCACAAAGTCGTCGACGCCGGTCAACAATCGGTAGTAGTCTTTCACGTTCTTTTGAAACATCTCTTCGCCATCGAAACGGCGTTCCCAGCGAACACGCGACTCGCCTCCTTGCAGTTGTTTCGGTAGCTTTTGATAGTGTTCGTCATTAGCCGTTTTTGCCGGAACAATCGTGTCTTCGGCGTAGTAATCGGTGTACTTCGGAGCATGCTGAAACTGCCAGCCAGGCCCATCCTGGCAGTGTGCCGCTTTGAAGCTTACTTGCAGGCAGAACGGCTTTTCAGGCGAACAGGTATCGAGGAATTCGAGCGTTTGATCTTCGAGTCGTTTCGTCATGTGCGGCTCGCCGTCGACGAAATATTTTCCTTGCCCGGGAAAGCCTTTCCAGTAGTCGTATTCGTCGGCAGGCAGCTTGCGGCCGACGCCCCATTTTCCGATGAAAGCCGTGCGATAACCGTTGGCTCGAAGCATCGCCGGAAATGTCTTCTCGAACGCTTCCGGGGTCAGCATGGTTCCGAAATCGACAATGCCATGTCGGCGAGCGTACTGCCCCGTCAGGAACGAGGCCCGGCTTGTCGCACAAATGGCGGTGGTGGCAAACGCGTTCTCGAATACAACGCCTTCTTCCGCCAGGCGATCGATATGAGGCGTTTTGATAACCGGGTTGCCCATGCATCCCAGGGCATCGAAACGCTGATCGTCGGTCAGCAAGAAGATCAGGTTGGGACGATCCGCAGCCGAGACCGTCTGCCAGACATGCGTGAGGGAAGCAACAGCCAAACAGGTCAGCAAGAGTAGTCGATTTCGCATCATGGTGAGTTCATCGTCAGGAAGGAAAGGGGAATAGAAGCGAGAATTAACCTACCAAATTTCCGATCATTCGGCACGAAAAAATTGAGTGCATTGACCAGCCATGCGATACTGTCAAGTTTCGCTCATTCCAGCTTCATCGCTTTCGCATCCGGAATCAAGTTGGCTGCCACCGCGGGACATGAAATCTCGGAGAATCGCCACCAGCGAATCGTCTATCGACCGCTCGTGCTGCTCGCGCCGGCGCTAACCGTTGGTGTCCTTGCAGATGCCTGGCTGGACGTTTCGATGGTGTTCTGGCTGCTGGCATTTTTCGCCGTCTTATTGGGCTGGGCTGCGTTGTGGCGACGGCAGAATGAAAAGTCTGCAAGCATCTTGCTGCTGATGGCCGTGGGAACATTCGGCGGCATGGTTTATCACGTTCATTGGAATTTCTTTCTTGCCACTGAACTGAGTGTTAGTCTATCGCCCGACAAACGTCCGGTTGCACTGCGAGGATTGGTCACCGACTATCCCCGTTTTCTGCCAGCGAAATCGCCAGATTCAGCCTTCGAGTTTGAATTGCCAAACCAGTGGAAAGTCCCATTTCGGATCGAGCAAATCCGTAGCGGTACGCAGTGGGTCGATGCCTCTGGATTCACCGAAGTCTACGTTGCCGGCGATGAGATTCATGTTCGGCCCGGCGAGAAGATACGTGTCTTTGCTCAAGCGACATGCAGCGAAGGGGCGCTAAATCCTGGCGAGTTCGACTTTGCGAACTGGGCTCGTGGGAAACGGCGGCGCACCTTCTTGCGGGCCAACTACGTCAAATGTCTGTCAACGATCGAGCGTGCTCAAGGCGTTTCGGCCTGGCATCCGATTGCGGAGGCTCGGCACTTTGTCAGCCAGCAATTAATCGCGGCGGTGCCACCCCGTTTAGAAGGCTTGGCCGAAACCATTTTTCTCGGCCGTCGCGAACGTTTGGCGGATGAAACAGACGAAGCGTTTCGCGGCACAGGCACAGTCCATCTGCTGGCTCTCTCGGGATTACACCTCGGGATTTTGGCCATGTTTTCGTACGGTATTCTGCGGCACTTGCCTGGGCCTGTTTGGCTGCCGGGGCTTTGTATGTTGGTGCTGACGCTGGGATACGTTGTGTTGGTCGATGCACGTCCTCCGATCGTGCGAGCTTCGATCTTGGTGACTTCGCTTTGTATCGGGCTAATGGTCTATCGCCGCAATTCCTTTTGGAACAGTTTGGCAGCGGCGTGGATCTTTGTTGTTTGCTGGAGTCCCACAGAGATCTTTCAAGCCGGAACCCAGCTTTCGTTTGTAGCTGTCGCAACACTTGCCTGGTTGGCCGGGATGCAGTCGATTCATCAGAAGTACGATCCACTCAAGCGGCTGATCGAAGAGACGCGGCCGAAACCGATCAAGTGGTGGCGAGCCATTCGCCGAGGCGCCATGCAGCTGGTGATTGCTTCGCTGGTCGTTTGGCTGATGACGTTACCACTCGTTCTTTTGAACTTTCATGCGGCGTCACCGTGGACCGTTATACTCTCGCCCGTTTTAGTGGTTCCGATGGGGATAGCCCTTGCTGGCATTCTGTTGATTGTCGTCACATCAGTCATCGCACCGTGGGCAACGCCGAGCGTGGCGTGGATGGTGACGGGGGCGTTGTGGTTCATGCAAACGTTGGTCGAAGTAACCCAAGCCCGAATGCCGCTCACGTTTTGGTCCGCAGGCCCGCCGGTGTGGTGGGTCGTTGGTTTTTACGCAGTGATCACGCTGGTGGGATGCTTGTTGCTGGCACAGCGATTTCCGATTCGCTGGGGAGTCGCCACTGTTGCGGTCTGGCTGGCGGTCGGTTTCGCCTGGGGAACTATTCAGCAACTTAAAGCAGAGACGCGAGACGACCTAACGTGTACGTTTGTCAGCGTCGGTCATGGGACGTGTGTACTAGTGGAATTGCCGGATGGCCAGAACCTGCTTTACGACTGCGGGCGATTAGGTTCGCCGAAGAGGGCGACTCGGTCGTTGTCGGCCGTTTTGTGGAGCAAAGGAATCTCGCATCTCGATGCCGTGGTGATCTCGCATGACGACGCCGATCACTTCAACGGATTGCCGGAGCTGCTCGAGCGGTTTTCGATTGGGACCGTTTATTGTTCTGATTTGATGGAGCGAATTCCGAGCAAATTGGTCACGATCTTGCTCGAGGATTTGGACTCGCGCGACATCCCGCTCCGAACAATTTCAGCCGGCCAGCGTTTACGTACGCATCCGGAAGTGGGGCTAACGGTGCTGCACCCAACTCGGAAGGGAGTGCTGGGGCGTGACAACGCGAACAGTATCGTGCTGTTGATTGAGTATCACGGACGCCGCATATTATTGCCTGGAGATCTCGAGTCTCCGGGGACCGAAGCGGTGATCCTGGAACGGCCGATCGAGTGCGACGTGGTAATGGCCCCGCACCACGGAAGCCGTTACAGCAACCCAGAAACGTTTTATGCATGGTGTCGACCAGAGTGGATCGTCGTCAGTAGCGGCTCTCGAAATATTGAAGGGCCAAACATAGAGGATGATGATGGCCCCCAGTGGATGAATACAGCGGAGAACGGCTTGGTCGAAGTAAGGCTTACCAAGGACGGACTGCCGGCTGCCGTCCTATCATGGCGAGATACCGCGTCCGTTGTGGAAGAATAGGTGGCATGGGCGATTTTGCGGGTAAACTCGCCCCCATTCTGCCCCCCAAAGGCCTATTAGGCGTTGCAATATCAGCTTTCACTGCTAAATTAACGGTCTTATCAAGAGATTGAGGATGAGTTTGATGCGCTGGTGTCCGCGAAATTGGTTGTCGCGGTTGTCCTTTCGGCTTCACAAGTCCTTGTCGTTGTTGTGGTTAAGAAGAAGTCACCCTACTTGCGGACGTAAGTAAAGTCGCCCATGTCGATTACCAAAGAAAAGAAGAACGATGCCATCCAAGATTTCCAGCGTGGTGGCGAGGACACGGGTTCCCCGGAAGTTCAGATTGCGATTTTGACCAATCGCATCAACAACCTGACGGAGCACATGAAGAAGCACAAGAAGGACTACGCGACGCGTCGTGGTCTTCTTGCCATGGTGAGCCGTCGTCGCCGTTTGCTTGATTACCTGAAGCGGCACGATCCTCAGAAGTACCTGGATATGCTGGCACGGCTTGGTATTCGTAAGTAGTTGCTACTACTTCGGTCTGGTCGAACGAGGCTCGTTCTCCCAATTTCGGACGAGCCTCTTAAGTTACTGGCAATGGAATTAGCCTGAAGACGCGCGCCCCAGGGGCTATCGCGCGTCTTTACCACGCCTCGCTGGTGGTGGAAAAACAATGGCTGGCGAGGCAACCTTACGAGGCGCCGCTCTATCAAAATTCCTGCGGCGGGCCTCAACTTATATTGAACCAAGCACTGGATGTTCCAAATGGCCGGGCCCCTCTCTCCTCCAGGCCCATACCCTCTTGGCGCAAGACCTCTCGGATCGTTTCTGGTGCGCTGTGTAGGACGGAAAAAGTGGAAGAAATTCGTGTAGAGAAGAAGATCGGCAATGAGACGTTATCCTTTACAACTGGCTTCTTAGCCAAGCAGGCCCACGGGTCGGTGCTCGTTCAATATGGCGAAACAGTCGTTTTCGTCGCTACCGTTTCCGGCCCATCTCGGCCTGGTACGGACTTCTTTCCTCTGACTTGCGATTATCGCGAGCGTACGGCTGCCGCTGGTAAGTTTCCCGGTGGTTTCATCAAGCGAGAAGGTCGCCCAACGACCAAAGAAATTCTCTCGTCGCGTCTGATGGATCGTCCGATTCGTCCTATGTTCCCCAAGGGATACCACGACGAAGTTCAGATCCAAGCCAGCGTTGTCGCCAGCGATCGTCTGTATGACGGTGACGTGCTTGCGATGAATGGTGCGTCGGCTGCTTTGTGCATCTCGCACTTGCCATTCCAGGGCCCATTGGCTGCTGTCCGCTTGGGTCGCGTTGATGGCGAACTCGTTCCATTCCCAACTTTTGAGCAGTTGGAACAGAGCGACTTGGACCTGATCATCTCGGGTAACAAAGAGTCGGTTCTGATGATCGAAGGCTTCTCGCGAGAGATTCCTGAAGACGAAATGGCTGACGCCGTCATGAAGGCTCATGAATTCGTCAAGGAAATCTGCGACCTCCAAGCCGAACTGGCGGAAAAAGTCGGTACCGAAAAGATGGAATTCGCCGAACCAGACGACGGCGGTCTCTATCAGAAACTGATGGATTCGTACTACGCCGACTTGAAGTCTGCCAAGCAAACCGTCGGTAAGCAGGACCGAGCCGAAAAAGTTCGTGAGCTGAAGACCAAAGTTAAAGAAGAGCTGATTCCAGATCCGGAAGCAGAAGGTGCCATCGACGAAGGTGCATTTGGCACCGCTTGGCACGACTTGGAAGAACGCGTTGTTCGTGACTTGATCTTGAGCGGTACTCGTACCGACGGTCGTGATACGAAGACGCTGCGTCCGATCGAATGCAAAGTGGACATTCTGCCCCGCGTTCACGGTTCGGCCGTCTTCCAACGTGGCGAAACCCAGTCGTTGATCACCGTTACCCTCGGTACCCCGCGTGACGAACAACGCGTTGACGGACTGATCGACGAGTACTCGAAGAAGTTCATGTTGGACTACAACTTCCCGAGCTTCTCGGTGGGTGAATGTCGTCCGATTCGTGGCCCTGGCCGTCGTGAAATTGGTCACGGTGCTCTGGCTGAACGTAGCGTGAACCCGATCCTGCCAGCCTCGGAAGATTTCCCGTACACGATTCGTGTGATCTCCGACATCTTGGAATCGAATGGTTCCAGCTCGATGGCATCGGTTTGCGGTGCGACGCTTGGTTTGATGGCCGCTGGCGTGCCGATTACCAATCCAGTCGCAGGTATCTCCATCGGCTTGGTGAAGGAAGGGGACGACTACGTCCTGCTGACCGACATCCTCGGTGAAGAAGACCACCATGGCGACATGGACTTCAAAGTCGCTGGTACCCAAAACGGTATCACCGGCATCCAGTTGGACCTCAAGATCAAGGGGATCAACGAAGAGATCATTCGCAAGACGCTCGTTCAAGCTCGCGAAGCTCGTATCGAAATCCTTCGCAAGATGCTGACCACCATCAGCCAGCCGAAGGACGATACCTCGCAATGGGCTCCGCGCATGATGCGAACGATGATCAACCCGGAAAAGATCGGCCTGCTGATCGGTCCCGGCGGCAAGACCATTCGTGCCATTCAGGAAGAAACCGGTGCGACGATCGACGTCGAAGACGACGGTACTGTGATTGTTGCCAGCGGCAACTTGGAATGGGCCGAAGCTGCAATGGCTCGCGTTCAAGCGATCACCGGCGAAGTCGAAGTCGGCAAGATCTACGAAGGCCGAGTCACCAGCGTGAAGGACTTCGGTGCTTTCGTGGAAATCCTGCCTGGCCGTGACGGCTTGTGCCACATCAGCGAACTGTCGACCGAATACGTCTCGGACGTCAACTCGGTGGTCAAAGTTGGTGATATCCTTGCCGTGAAAGTCTTGCTCGTCGATGAGCATGATCGCGTCAAGCTGAGCCACAAAGCGACGCTGCCTGGCGGCGATGCCCCAGCTGGCGAAGGCGACGAAGATCTCGAAACGGCTGGCTCGCGCGGTGGTGATCGTGGTTCGCGAGGTGGCGATCGACGTGACCGTGGTGGTGATCGCGGTGGCCGTGGCGGCGACCGAGGTCGACGTCGTCCACGTCGTGAAGATTAAGAACCGCGGACATTCGTCCCCAGTTCCGTTGAATATTGAATCGCCCGGAGTGCATAAGTACTCCGGGCGTTTTCGTGAGAACCACTATGGATCATCATTCCTCTTCCCACGAATCTTCCGAACCGACTCGCGAAAAGTCGCGCGATCAGTACCTGGTCGATCAGTACAACGAGATCGCCCGGTTGGCTGGCTCTTTGGCGCATGAGATCAAGACGCCGCTTTCCGTGATTCGGATGAACATGGAGCTGCTTGCCGAGGATTTAGACGATCCGCAAACACCCCAACAGCGACGCGCAAAACAGAAGATTCAGACGGTTCAGGAGCAGTGCGAACGACTGCAGGGATTGCTGAACGACTTTCTGCGGTTTGCTCGGATTCGCGATTTAAACTTACTGCCAGGCAATCTGAACGAGCAGATCGAACGTGTTCTGAATTTCGTCGAACCTCAAGCCGATCAGCAAGGGGTCGATATTATTCGCTATCTCGACTCGGAGCTACCGAGTATCGATCTCGACGCAGAGTTGCTTTACTCGGCTCTACTGAACTTGGTGGTCAATGCCATCCAGGCAATGCCCGATGGGGGATCGCTGATGGTTCAGACCCGGGAGTTTCGAACCGGCGTTCTGCTTCGCCTGGTCGACACCGGATGCGGGATGAGCGATACGACGGCGATTCGTATGTTCGATCCGTTCTATTCGACCAAAGATGGCGGCTCTGGACTTGGATTGCCGCTGGCAAAGAAGATCATCGAAGCGCACCACGCCATTATTGATGTCCAAAGCGAGCTAGGGCGGGGGACTCAATTCACGCTCGAATTCCCGTTGCCGAAACGTATCGGCAGTACGCCTTCGCGGGAAAGTGATGCCCCGGAAGATTAGCGCCAATCAAGCACGGCGATTGGGGGAAGATGCAGGGATGGTTCTAGAGGATTTGCTTGATCTTCGGTAGGATGTGAACATGACAACGACTCCGCCAGAAGAATCGCAAACCGACGCCATTGATGTCCAGCCGGATCAGTTCCGAGTGCTGGTCGTCGATAACGATAAAGCTCATGCCATGACGATGGCGGAGAGCCTGGAACGTGTTGGTTTTGTCTGTACTGTTGCAACGAGTGGCCCTGAAGGGGCTGACAAGATTTTGGCCGAGCCGTTCGAGATTATCATTACCGACTTGGTGATGAACGATGTCGACGGAATGGGCATTCTGCAGATTGCCAAAGAGAACCGGCCGAACTGTGAAGTAATCGTCGTGACAGGACACGCGACGGTTTCGATTGCGGTCGAGGCGATGCAGAATGAGGCGATCAATTTTCTCGAAAAGCCTCTGACTCCCGATAAGCTGAGAGCCGCGGCGTTGAAAGCGGCGGAAACGATTCAGCTCAAACGCCAAAATTCGGAACTGATGCGAAGGCTCGACGAGAAGTTCGGCTTTGAAGGCTTGATCTACTCGAGCAGCAAAATGCGCCAAGTCGTCCAGCGGCTGCAGCGTATCGCTCCCACTGATGCGAGCGTGCTTATCCTGGGTGAAACAGGAACAGGGAAAGAAGTCGTTGCTCAGGCCATACATCAAAACAGTCCACGAAAGAAGAAGCCATTTGTCCCACTCAACTGTGCCGAGCTAAGCGAGCACCTTTTGGAAAGCGAGCTGTTTGGTCACGCCAAGGGAGCTTACACCGACGCGGCAAGCGAACGAATCGGTCGACTTGAATATGCCAACGGTGGCACGCTGTTTCTGGACGAAATCGGTGACATGCCGATGGCAACCCAGGTGAAGCTTTTACGCGTTCTTGAATCGGGCGAAATTACGAGGGTTGGCGAAAACAAGCCGATTCGTATCAACGTTCGACTGCTTTCGGCAACCAATGCCGACTTGGAATCGGCGATTGCTGCGGGTACGTTTCGTTCCGACCTATATCACCGTCTCCGAATTGTGACCGTGCAATTGCCGCCGCTGCGGGATCGCCCCGACGATATCCTGCCGTTGTTCGATCACTTCTTGAAACTGTTTTCTAAGAAGCATGACAAGAAGGTCCGGGGAATCGATCGAACCGTTTTTCAGCGATGCCTTGAATACGACTGGCCTGGCAATGTTCGCCAGCTGCGTAACTTTGCCGAAAGCATGGTGGTGCTGGATCTGGACGGTACGATTGGGCTCGACGATCTGCCGCCGGAATTGATTCAAGAAGGGGATGAACTCGTTCCACCCACCGACCCCAAGCCGGCCGTTTCAAGTAACGGAGAAGTCGCAAGCATGGTCGGGCAGCCGATCAGTGAAGTCGAAAAATGGCTGATTGGTGAGACGTTGAAGTCGACTGGGGGCAATCGTGAAGAGGCCGCCAAGATGCTAGGCATCGGCGAACGAACTCTGTATCGGAAGATTAAAGAATACGGACTGCGCGGCGACTGATCTCGTCTAGCCGAACCAACGGGAGTAGGCAGCGGATGCCGAAGATTCAACAGCTATCTGCAAGTGTCGTCAACAAAATCGCGGCAGGGGAAGTGATCGAACGCCCCGCGAGTGCCGTGAAAGAGTTGATGGAGAACTCGCTCGATGCCGGTTCGACGCGAATCGATGTTACCGTCGAACATGGTGGGACCGAACTGATTCGCATTGCGGACAACGGGTGTGGCGTCGCACCTGAGGACATAGCACTGACGATTGCCTCGCATGCGACTAGCAAGATTGGCAACGCAGACGATCTGTTTCACGTACAAACGCTGGGCTTTCGCGGTGAAGCTTTGGCTTCGATTTCCGAAGTGAGTCACTTTCTGCTGCGGAGTCGAACCCATGACGCCGATTGCGGTAGCGAAATGCTCGTGCATGGTGGTAGCGTTCAGGAAGCTCAACCGTGTGGCTGTCCGCCAGGTACGATCATCGAGATTCGCAACCTGTTCTACAACACGCCGGTTCGCAAGAAGTTCTTGAAAACCACCCAAACGGAATTCGGGCATATCAGCGAAGCGTTCACTCGCATGGCCCTGGCTCATCCGCATGTTCATTTCACATTGAAGCATGGCTCGCGTCAGGTTCATGATTTGCCGCCAAGTGCCGATTTGCGAGACCGCGTGCGTGTCTTTTTTGGGGAGGAAATCGCGGATCAGCTGATCGAAGTAGAAAGCGAAAACGATCGTGTCACGCTTCGTGGCTTTGTCGGCAATCCGCGTTTCAGCCGCAGCAATAACCGGATGCAGTACCTGTTTTTGAATGGACGGTTCATCAAAGACCGTGCGTTGCAGCATGCACTGGGGGAAGCTTACCGTGGATTGCTACTGACCGGCCGTTATCCGATTGCATTTCTCCGCATGGAAATGCCGCCGGAGATGGTCGACGTGAACGTGCATCCGACCAAGCTGGAAGTACGCTTTCAAGATAGTGGGCGAATCTACAGCCAACTTTTGGGAACGCTGCGAACCAAGTTCCTCACTAGCGATCTTGATGCAACGTATCGTCCGTCGAATGACGAATCGGCGGCGACCAATATGGATTCGCAAAAAGCGGAGAACCTAAGAGAAGAGTTGGTGGCCTGGGCGAAGGGGGCCGTCGATTCGGAAGGCTCGTCCACGAACGCGGCACCGCGTCGGCAAGCTGACTTCGACTTGGACTTTCGCTCGGATAATCACACGCCGCTTCAGCTGACGCCCATTAATCGTTCGGCCGTTGGTGCAGGTAGTTTGCCTCTTCCGCCCATTCCTAGCGGTGTTACTCCGGCTCATCTTCGCGACCAGGAAGATGCCGAGCCAGAAGAACAATCAGATGCTATTGCCGAAGAGACGCAAGGAGGTGGCATAGGTTTCCAGCAGCGGGCAATTCAGTTACACAATCGTTACCTGATCGCGGAAACTGACGAGGGAATGGCCGTCATCGATCAGCACGCGTTGCACGAACGCATTTTGTATGAAGAGCTACGCGAAAAGGCCTTAGCGCGTCGTCTGGAAGTGCAGAGGATGTTAGTCCCGGAAACGCTGAATCTTTCCGCCCAAGAGTTTGCGGCGGTGGAAGGGGCCACGGAAACACTCCAGCAAATTGGGATCGAGGTAGAAGCCTTCGGCGGGGACACCATCCTAATCCGAAGTTATCCGGCAATTCTCGGTCGCCGAAAGCCGGCGGAAATTGTCCGCGAAGTGGTCGATCAGCTACTTACCGAAGGCAAAAACCTGGAAAAACGGGATTTGCTGGACGAGTTGCTGCACATGATGTCGTGTAAAGCAGCCATCAAAGCGGGAGATCGGCTCTCAAGCGAAGAAATTGACGCTTTGCTTGAGCTTCGGCATTTGTGTCAAGATTCGCACCATTGTCCCCATGGTCGCCCTACCGCGTTGGTGTTCACGAAAGAGGAACTCGACCGGCGGTTCCAACGCACGTAAGATAGAAGGTTTGCTTTGCCCAGCGGAGTTCCTTTGGGCGCATTCAACCACCTCGATTATTGAGATCGTTGGACTTCGAGTTACACCCATGATCTGCGTCAGTATCGGCCGCGGCCGCCACAAACATGTTATCGCCGAGCACAAGCACCTCGTGGAGCAAGGGGCTGAGCTTTGCGAGCTTCGTCTTGACTACATCAACGGTACGATCAAGCTGAAGCGGCTGCTCGATAATCGCCCGAGCCCAGTCGTTATTACGCATCGACGTGAACGTGACGGTGGACGCTATGCTGGCGACGAACAGGAACGCCAATTGGTGCTGCGGACAGCAATCGCGGAAGGGGCAGACTATGTTGATATCGAAGAAGATATCGCTGCATCTATTCCGCGATATGGCAAGACCAAGCGGATCATCAGCTACCACAACTTCCGGGAAACGCCGATAGATCTTGAAGGGCTGCATAAACGGATGCAGCAGATGGACCCTGACATTATCAAGATCGCCACGATGGCGAATTCTCCGCAGGACAACGTGCGAATTTTAGAGCTCGCGCGAAACAGTGAAATTCCCACGATTGGACTGTGCATGGGAGATATGGGAATGCCGTCACGCATTCTCGGTGGACGATTCGGTTGTCCTTTCACTTACGCAACCAGTTCCAATGAGCGGACGTTGGCACCGGGGCAGATTGGATTTCGCCAGATGATCGATCTCTATCGGTATGAAGACATTACCGACGAGACCGAATTGTTTGGCGTCGTGGCAGACCCTGTCGGTCACAGCTTGAGTCCTCACTTGCACAACGCAGCTTTCAGCGAACAGGGGATGGAGCGGCGTTATCTTCCATTTCGTGTTCCTCGAGAGCACTTAACCATGTTCTTGAACGAGGTCTGTCCTCGTTTAGGCGTGAAAGGCTTGAGCGTAACGATTCCTCATAAAGAAGCAGCGGTTAAGTTCTTGAAGCGTCCTGATGACGCCGTCAAAGGCATTGGTGCGACGAATACCATCATCTTCGACCAGCAGGGCCCTTCTGGTTTCAATACCGATTGTGACGCTGCGATGGAAAGCATCGATACAATGCTCCCCGCTGAGCGTCAGGGAGGATCGCTAGAGGGGATGAAGGTGCTAATGCTCGGCACTGGAGGCGTCGCTCGAGGTTTGGTCTGGTCTTTAATTCAACGCAAAGCCGACGTCGTTATTACCGGTCGAACCTTGGAGAATGCCCAGGAGCTGGCAGCTCACTTCAAATGCCGCTCGATTCATTGGGAAGACCGAGGATCTGTTCAGCCTGACATTCTTATTAACGGAACGCCGGTCGGTATGCATCCGAATGTCAACGAGTCTCCTTTCGAGAAGCGTTGGATCAAACCAAGCATGCTTGTCTTCGATACCGTGTACAATCCTGAGCAGACGTTGCTGATCAAAGAGGCTCGCGCCGTCGGTGCGAAAGTCGTGACGGGTGTCGAAATGTTCGTTCGGCAAGCGGCTCTGCAATTCAAGCACTTTACCGGTATCGAAACGTCGCGCGACTTGATGCGTAGCACACTAAAACGATTGACCGGGGCGGTCCGTACGAACTAGGTGGACCGAACGTAATGAACCTAGCACTGATTGGTTACCGCGGGACCGGCAAGTCGCATGTCGCACGGCTACTCGCCGAGCAATTGAATTGGCCAATGGTCGATGCAGATATCTACGTCGAGCAGCAGGCTGGCAAAACGATCGCCGAGATCTTTTCCGAGAACGGTGAATCGGGATTCCGAGATCTGGAGTCACGAGCTCTCGAGCAACTGACCCATGACTCGCGGCAGATTTTATCGCTCGGAGGGGGAGTCGTTTTGCGGGAAGACAATCGGAAGCGAATCGCTGATCATTGCTTCACGGTCTGGCTAACGGCTTCTCCATCGGAAATTGTGCGTAGGCTTTCACTTGATGCTTCGACAGAAGCACGTCGTCCAAGTTTGACTGGAAAGTCGACTTGTGATGAAGTCGAAGAGGTCTTGACCGCTCGCCTGCCGCTCTACCAGCAATGTGCCGACATCACGATCGATACCGCTGGTCTGACGCCTGATCAAGTAACTCAATCGGTTCTGTCCCAACTACCTGCGTCCTTAGTCGAGAAAGAGTAGCAACGTGGATTGGTGGGCAAACGCTATTGCGGCTTGGGTTGGACTGTCTCTTTCGGTACGGCTCATTATTCTCTTTTTGATTGGGGCGGTCGTTGGTGGCCAATTGAATCGGGCCATTTATCGATGGACATGGGTTCCCAAGAATATCGATCCTTGGTCCAAATCTCATCCTGATGTGCCCCCAAGAACCTTCTTCGATAAAGTACCGATCTTCGGTTGGTTTGGGCTCGCTCGTGAGAGTAACGTTCATGGTACCGCCCACTGGGTACAGCCGATGTTGATTGAGTTGGGCTGTGGATTCTTTTTCGCTTGGTATTATCACTGGGTAATCGGGGGAGAATTGGCTCCCGTCACGATCAGTGTGCCGATGACCGCTGCCGCTTTGCACGCACTCTATCTCCAACATGTCGTCCTGGTCAGCTTTATGGTGATCGCGACTTTTGTTGACTTCGACTCGCGAACCATACCAGACTATGTCACTGTGCCGGGGTTTCTGATTGCTCTGGGGCTTTGCTGGGTGCTTCCCTTTGTTGGCTTGCCGATACCCAACGGACCGCCGTTTTTCGGGCTCGCATCCGTTGGTAGTGAGATAGAAGCCATTCCGCTTCATGCGGCCGCGTTGCAAGCGTGGCCGGAGGCGTGGAATGGAAGTGCTGCGTTTGCTGTCGGCATTTTGCTGGCCATCGGTTGGTGGTTTGCCCTTTGTCCGAAGCTGATCTGGTTTCGAGGTGGCGTCGGAAAGTTCTTTCGGTACTTGGTCGCAAGTTTCGTTCGGTATTCGCTGAACTGGTTTTATCTTGGCATGCTCGTGTTGTTGGTGGCATTTGTCACCGCGGCATGGCTGTGGGGAGGGGCGGCCGTATGGCAGTCTGTCTTTTCGGCGTTGCTGGGGATGGCGTTTGCCGGGCTATTGATTTGGTTGGTGCGTTTCTTTGCGAGCTTGGCCATGGGGCAAGAGGCGATGGGGTTCGGTGATGTGACGTTGATGTGCATGATCGGCGCCTACATCGGTTGGCAGCCGGTGATGGTGATCTTCTTCCTCGCGCCGTTCATCGCCTGCGTTTTCGCTGTCGTGAACTATCTTTTGACCGGAGATGCTTACCTGGCCTACGGGCCGTATCTGTGTATCGGTACTCTGGTCTCCATGATTTTCTGGGGACGTCTTTGGCAGCAATATGGGCCACTTCTTAGCTTGGGACCTTGGCTTCCAGCGTTGTTTCTCGCGTTGCCGGTGGTGCTTGGTGGAATGTTAATGGCTTGGGTCTGGATCAAGTTCACGTTCATTTATCCGGATGAAGCGTAAACCGAATAATCGTTAAATGCAGACCATTAATGGTGAGCTATCCTTTCGACAAGGAACTCACGCATGCTTTGGTTTGAATCGATCGACAATCTAAACGATGCCCAGGAACTCGTCCGCCGGCGGCGGTATGGCGTTATCGAAATAGAGTCCGGCGAATTTCGGCGTTTGTCGTTTCGACCCTGGCCGAAGCTAATTTCACGTATTGAGATCGAAACGTTGGGAAGATGGAAACACGCGGCAGCCGGGGATCGGTGCCGGCTGTTTTATAATTTCCCATTCAGTGCTCCCGGCTTTTTAAGTTTGGCGTACGTCGAATCGACACGACAGACGAGTTGGAAAACACTTCGGCGTAGCTTGGAAGTGTTGGACTGGATCGCCCAAATTCGTCGGGCCAATGCCAATGTTTGCGAGCTATCGAACGAAAAAATCTCTCAGCGAGCAATGGAGCGTGTTGGGTGGGAAGTTCACTGTGAACATCTGTCAGGGCGACATTTCATCAAGCGATTCTATGGCGAGTACCCGCAACATGCATGGTTGCCGGAAGTGATCGATCCGTATGCTGAGTTATTAGATAGGCTGACGCAGGAGGGGCTTTCGAGTCACCCTTTGCACGCGAACGTTGAAATCGATCTTGTCGATGATCGGGTGGGTTGTTAATATCCGCCGCAATTCCCAGTTTTGCCTCAAGTTTATCCGGCCCTTTGTCGACACGGCCTGCCATGTTCCGTTTTTGCTGTTTGACCATCGTCTCGCTAGCACTCGCTGGCTTGGGCTGCAATCAAAATGCAGCCTGGCGTCAGCAGCAGGTGCTTGCACAACAGCAAACCCAGGCTCAAATCGCCGAGTTCGAACGTCGAGCCTCCGGATTGGATGCGTCGAACCAAGATTTGCACTCGCAACTGGCTCAGGCTCAACAGCAGTCGAAGATCTTGCAAGACGAACTGAATCTCGTTCGTCGCCAATTAAACGACACAACCAGCCAGTTGGCTCAATCGCAAGAGATTGCTAAAGAACGCGAGCAAAAAGTCCAGACATTGATGGCTTCGACCCAATACCGGGGAGGGGCGGTTATTCGACCGAACAATAGTCTTACGGCCGAAATCAACAAGATTCAGATACCTGGAGTCACCGCACGTCAGGACGGAGATGTTCTTAGGATCGAGATTCCCGCGGACACGCTTTTCCAGCCAGGGACCAATTCGCTAACTGCTAACTCGGATGCGATTCTTTCCCAGGTTACCAGTACGCTACAGCGAGATTTCCCTCAGAATAAGATCGGTGTGGAAGGGCATACGGACAATCAGCCAGCGCGAGCTCCGTATACTTCCAGTCATCAACTTTCGGCCAGTATGGCTCAAACGGTGTTTGATCAGATGACTGGCCGATATGGTATGAATGCCGCTCGAATCGTCGTTGTGGGCCATGGTGCCAATCATCCTGTCGTCTCCAACGCGACCCCGGCCGGACAGCAGCGGAATCGCCGCGTTGATCTGGTTATCTACCCGCAGTCAGACGAATAGAGCTTCTTTGAGAGGCTTTCTCTACCGTCTAACGAAATGACGCAAAACGAATTACAATAGGGCGTAAGGGCGAACTTGTGCCCTGATTTAGTGTCCGCAGGTGAGAAGCTCTCCGTTTTTCGCCGATACGTCGTTGTTTTGCCTCGCATAAAGATTTGTTCGCCTGATGATCACGATCGTCGACTACCAAATGGGAAACCTCCGGAGTGTTCAAAAAGCCTTTGAGCGAACCGGGCACGAGGCACACATTACCAGCGACCCGAAGGAAATTGCCTCGGCGACGAAGTTAGTCCTGCCTGGCGTTGGGGCATGCGGCGATGCGGTCGACGAGCTGCGTCGACGCGATTTGGTTGGCCCGATCAAGGATCAGATTGAATCTGGAACGCCATTCCTCGGCATTTGTCTTGGTCTTCAGATGCTTTTCGATGTGAGCTACGAAGGTGGCGAGCACGAGGGGCTGGGGATTTTGCCTGGTAAAGTGGTCAAATTTGATCTTCCGCAGGGGTATAAAGTCCCACATATGGGATGGAATCAGGCAAACTTCGCGCATAAACCACCGATATTTGAGGGAATCGACGAGGGGACGAATTTCTACTTTGTGCACTCTTATTATGTGGTGCCTGAGAATGAAGAGATCGTCGCCATCACGGCCGATTATGGCGGCCCCTTCTGTGCGGCCGTTTGGAAAAACAATCTTTATGCGACTCAATTTCACCCTGAAAAGAGTCAACAAGCTGGGCTGACGGTATTGAAGAACTTTGCCCAGTTGGCGTAGATATCCCCCGCACTAACTTCATCTAGCGGCAGGAATTTTCTTGCTGTTTCTTAACCCATGTGAGATATTGCCAGAACGCCGAAGGGTTCGGCCGTTCGGCGGAGAAAGGGACCCACAATGCAGATTTGGCCGGCGATCGACCTACTTGGTGGCAATTGCGTGCGACTCCAACAGGGAGATTACAATCGCGAAACGGTCTACGGCGACGATCCTGCCGAGATGGCCAAGCGTTGGGTCGAGGAAGGGGCTGACTGTCTCCATCTGGTCGATTTGGATGGGGCCAAGGATGGAAGCCTGAAGAACCGCGACGCAATTTCCGCAATTGTTGCCGCGGTTGATATTCCCTGCGAAGTGGGCGGCGGAATTCGGGACGAGAAGACGATTCAAGAGCTGCTCGATCTCGGACTGGCTCGCCTGGTGATCGGTACTAAGGCCTTGCGTGAACCAGAATGGTTTGCTGCGATGTGTGAAAAGTTCCCCGAAAAGTTGGTGCTCGGAATCGATGCCAAAGAAGGTATGGTCGCTACCGATGGCTGGCTTGAAGTGAGCAGTACTTCGGCTGTCGATCTGGCTAAGACATACGAGCATTTGCCGATTGCTGCCCTGATCTATACCGATATCGCCACCGACGGCATGCTGGCTGGGCCGAATGTCGAAGCGATGCAGGCTATGAAGCAAGCGGTCAAGCTGCCAGTCGTCGCTTCGGGAGGAGTCACTTCGGTCGAAGACGTCAAAAATCTCGCGGCTGCAGGACTCGACGGAGCGATTGTCGGACGTTCTCTCTACGAAGGCCGATTAACCGTTCGCCAGGCGGTCGAAGCCTCTGGCAGTGTGAGGTAACCAGCGACCCATGCCTGAGCAAATGCTAAATCGAATGACGATTGCAAAACGCTCGGGCAACTCTCGACGTGTCCGGTTTAGCCTGGGCGCATTGATGCTCATGGTGACACTTTGCGGTGTCGCTTTTGGCGTGTGGGGGTACCATCGTCCGGCGCGAGCTCAAGTTACCTACGAAGTCATCGATCTCCCCCGTGCCGAATTGGATTCGTTAGGGGGCTCATGGAATCAATTTCCTGAGGGTCCATTCGCGTGGAAGTTGATCTCGGAATCAGAGCGAGAACAGCTGCGGAAGAGTTCCCCTAAGCCTCTTAAAGAGAAAAGCACTTTGGTAACGGAATGGCCTGCTGGAACTGCGCAGTCCATTACCTATTCTGATATCGAGCACTACGAATCCGATACTCACTCCAAGTTCATGCACCGCATTGGTTCGGCAGGCGGTTTCATCGGAGTCAGAAAAGCTGGCGGCAAACTTCAGCTGCGCATTTTCTTTAACGCCAGCTCGATGAAGGATGACCGCGATAGCTGGGTACAAAATCAGAAGAGTGTCACCCACGAATTGCACGACAGATTTGTGTACGAGGGACAAGCCCCGAAAGGCTACCTGGTCGTCGCGGCACCACTGGGCCCTGATCATTACCACTCTTTTTTGTTTCACGTAGAAGAAGTTCAAAAGTCACCATCAAAGAGCAATACTCCTAATGGTAAACAGCCAACGTTCGTTGGTGAGACTAATGAAGGAGCAGGGAGTTCGGACAAACGATAACTAGACACTGAAATTCGCTTTCAGCAGCCATAGACAAATCACCCACGGAGAAGAGGTTCCCCGTGGCATTCCCCACGTGGGACAACCCTTTTCTCGTGTCAATTCCGAGCACGAAAGGAGTTTAGTTATGGCAAGTTGTGTTTCAGAGACCGTCCGCGATATTGTTTTATGCGGTCATGGCTCGACAGGGAAAACGAGCCTGATCGACCGCCTACTCGAGACAACTCATGCGGTGGACGGAACTCACAGTGTGGACGATGGAACGAGCGTTTGCGACTTCGAGCCAGAGGAAAAGGCTCACCATCTTTCGATCGAGGCGACTCTCGCCCACTTTCAGCATCAAGGCCTGCGTTTCAACGTGATTGATGCTCCTGGCTACCCTGATTTCATCGGGCAAACGATCTCTGCGATGCGAGGCGCCGATACGGCCATGATCGTGATTGATGCCCACGCCGGAATCGCCGTTAACACGCGGCGCGTATTCCAAGAGGCGGAAAAAGCAGGTATTGGCCGGATGATTGTCGTCAACAAGATTGATACCGAGCATCTCGACTTTGCGTCGTTAATGCAGTCGATCCGAGAAACCTTTGGCCAAGCTTGCGTGCCGATCAGCTTCCCCAAGCTTGACGGCGATACCATCGTTGGCGTGGTCGATATCTTCGACGAAAAGGCAGACACGTCGAACACCCCTATCGATCCCGTTATCTATAAAGAATCGCTCGTCGAGGCGGTTATTGAATCTGACGAAGAATGGATGGAACGATACTTTGAAGGCGAAGTTCCCACGAATAACGACCTGAAAATGTTGATTCCCAAGGCCGTAGCAAACGGCACGTTGATTCCTGTCGTTTGTTGTAGCATCAAAAAGAAGGTGGGCATTTCAGAACTCTTAGACGCAATGGCCCTTTGTTCGCTGCCGCCGTCGATGATCCATCGAAAGGCGAAAAACGGGGATGGTTCAGAAATCGAACTGCTTGGGGATCCTGATGGACCGCTTGCTGCCCAGGTATTCCAAACGAGAATCGACCCATTCGTTCAAAAGCTCAGTTACATTCGTGTCTACAATGGAACGTTGCGAAAGGACATGACGTTACCAGGCACCAACGGTCGCAAAGGGTTACGAATTGGTCAACTTCTCGATGTCCAGGCGAACCGCCTCGAGCCGATCGATCAAGCGGGACCAGGCGACATTGTTGCGGTCGCCAAAATGGATCAACTCCATACAGGCACGAACGAAGGGGAAGTGGAACTTCCCAACATCGATTTTCCACAGCCCATGGTCGGAATTGCAATTCGTCCGAAGAGTCGAAATGACGAAGCGAAGCTTAGCGTAGCATTGCATAAGTTGGTCGAAGAAGATCCAACGATTCAGATCGAACACGACGAAGAAACGCACGAGCTAGTGCTTCGGGGAATGAGTGAGCTCCATTTGTCACTAATTCAAGAGAGGCTTGCCCGACGCGATCATTTGGAAATCGAGACTTACGAACCGCGAATTCCGTTCCGAGAATCGATTACTTACCCGGCTGAAGGGGCCTATCGTCATAAGAAACAGTCTGGCGGGCGAGGGCAATTTGGTGAAGTCCATATCCGTGTGCAGTCGCTACCGCAAGGAACTGATATTTCCGAGTTTGCTACGAAGGCGAACTTCCCCAGCCTGAAGCACGTCCACTATTTCGAGGCGATGAATTTTCTTTGGATTGATTCCATTGTCGGAGCATCGATCCCCGGAAACTTTATGCCTGCTGTCGAGAAAGGATTGCTTGATCGTGTGCAAAGAGGCGTCCTGGCCGGATTTCCATTGCAAGATTTGTGTGTCGAAGTTCACTACGGAAAGCATCACCCCGTGGATAGTTCGGAGACCGCCTTCCGGATCGCAGCTTCGGCTGCTCTTCGCGAAGTATGCAAAAAAGCAGGGCCTCAGTTACTGGAACCGATGGTAGAAATGCACGTTACCGTGCCGGTGGATTGTGTCGGAGACGTTTACAGCGACATGGCAACACGACGCGGTCAGATTTCGGGGACTCAGGACGCGGGGCGCGACATGCAGACAGTCGTTTGTACTGCCCCTTTGGCAGAAACCTCGTCATACGCTCGAACATTATCGAGTCTGACAGGAGGGCAGGGGAGCTATAGCCTGAGCTTCTCACATTATGCTCCGATGCCAATGCATCTTCAGAATAAGTACAGCTATCACGTCGAGGAGGAAGAAGTGGGCTAGGTTTCCTAGTGCCCTGACCCCTGAACGGTGCTTGCCCTCGCTTTCAAGTTTGCGAAAATACGAAAGTGAGGGCATTTTTATTGATTGTTCGTATAAGGGTCAATTTGAGTGCCGATCACGTCGAAAACATTGGTGACGATTTGTCAGGCCGGGCATCCAAACCTTCAATACCCTGTGGAAAAGTCCATGCAACCGGCAAACTTGAACCGAACCATGCATCTGCTGGCTACCTGTTACTGTCGAACGTGCCTCTGTTGTTGCTAACTTCAGCAATTACTCGCACTTTGTGCGTTTCAACTGACGTCGAACAGTATCAATTCTCTCCGCCGGTTCGCCCCCCACTAAGGACACATGTTATGGCATCTGATGCACGCTTGAAGGAAGACCTGCCCACGCTGACTGATCGCATCGTCAGTACCTATCAAAAGATTGGAAAGATCAATCACCTCGGGCATTGCCCACTGCCTAACTATGACGTGGTGATCTCGGTCATCGAAGACGTCAAGGAAATCTTGTACCCTGGCTACCAACGCCGCGAGGGGCTTCACATGGGCAATATTACCTACCATGTGGGGGACTTGGTCGACGGTTTGCATGACAAGTTGACCAACCAGATCGCTAGAGCACTACGGCATGATGAACGCGTCAATGGTGGCGGTGATGCCTGTAATCCGGCAGAGGAAACGGACTACGAAGCCAAGGGGCAAGCGATGGCGATCGAGTTCCTGAACCGTATCCCTGACCTGCGCGAGATCCTGGCTACCGATATTCAAGCCGCTTACGATGGCGACCCTGCCTGCACCAACTTAGACGAAGTCATTTTCTGCTATCCCGGGCTCGAAGCGATCACCGTTTATCGCGTTGCGAACACGCTTTACAAACTGGGAGTACCGTTCATTCCCAGAATGATGACCGAATGGGCGCATAAGCAGACCGGCATCGATATTCACCCCGGTGCAACGATTGGAAGTTACTTCTTCATCGACCACGGAACCGGCGTGGTGATTGGTCAGACATGTGATATCGGCAAGCATGTAAAGCTTTACCAGGGGGTGACCCTTGGTGCGTTGTCGTTTGACACCGACAACGAAGGCAACATCGTCCGCGGCATGAAACGGCATCCGACGATTGAAGATCATGTCGTTATTTATGCTAACGCCACTGTACTTGGCGGGCGAACGGTAGTCGGCAATCATAGCGTGGTCGGATCGAGTGTTTGGTTAACGCGAAGTGTCGACCCCAATACGACTGTGTTGCTAGAAAAACCACGTCTGCGACTGCGTTCTGAAGCGGTCGAAGAATTGAAGCCCGAACTCAATTTTCAGATCTAACGTTGAGGCAGAAGGTTCTTCATCGGACGTACAAGTAGAAGTCCGATGAAGAGTAGCCAACTTATCGACGAGATAATCATTCCGGCTACGAACTCATTTGGCCAATAGGTGAGCACAATCTTTTTGTCGCCCCGCTTCACGGGAACTGCCATCAAGATACGATTGGCACGGTAGATAGAAACGTCGGAACGTTCCGTGTTTTTCGAGTCAACGATTTCGCACTGCCAACCAGGGTCGAAGTACTCGCGGAAGACGACCCAGCCTGGCTGACAATTGGTCAGATGCAATTCCAGTTGACCTGATCGAGTACGAATGAGTTTCGTTTCGATCTTAGCGCCGACAGGTGCTAACGGAGTTTGGGGGAGCGAATCGGTTTCTGTTTCAACAATCACCGGGAACTCCTTTGTGGATTCCCAAATGTAAGTGGTTGGCCAAACACGCCAGTCCGGACTGAGAAACGTGTGCGGATTGTCATCTTGCACCAGCTTCTCCAAAAGTGCCATGGTCATGTCGGTTTGTTCTTCAGGAGGCAACTCGTCGATAGCCCTATGCGAGTCCACACTGGGCTGCCACCATGCCGCTGGCCAAGCGCCGTGGGTTGTTTGCCAATCGATCCCATGCATATCGCGGAGGAACCTCATTACCTCAGGATCGGCTTTCGCGAGGTTCCAAACCGTCTCGTAATCTCTCGGAGTAATGCTGACAACCGAAGGAGCAAAACGGATGGTCTCAATCAAGTGGAAGCGAGGGTAGTAATTCGCCCTGTCATGCTTGAGTCCTTCCACCATGCGATCATTCGATCCAGTTGTCGCGAAGTGAGGAGGGTAGGTGTTGTCGGACCGATCAAAGTAGTTTGCCGCACGAAAATGCCGTACTTCGAGCGGGATTGATGTCGAATCAAATCCAAGTGGTTGCCATATCTCTTGTGGTGCCGATTGGACGAGCCAAGCATTTCCAAACGTAAGTTCGATGGCAGTAACAACGACGATTGCCGTTTTTCGAAGATGCCGAGGGAGGATGCTCATGCAAACGACCCCAATCAGAATTGCTCCGCCTGCCGCCATAAGCCCCGTCCCCATTTGGAAGAAACCAGTCGTCGAATCGAGCGGCCCGAATAGAGGATCATTCGGGGTAGGTGGGAGAAGATCACTTAGCGAAGACGAGAAGATGACACCCAGCAAACCGGCAACCATAAACAGGAAAGTCAATAGCGCGGATACGCTTCCGAGAGAACGGTTGATTCGCAGGTGATCGAGTCCTCTCGCTGCTAACAGCGATAGCGCGAACGAGACGAAGATCCACCATTTGGCCGGATACCGAAACTGAGCATACTTTGGGATCAACATATTCATCGCCCAGTACAATCCACCCAATGGTGAGCCGACCGGAAGTGAATCGGAATCTTGACCGGTCGCGTGAGCGATTTCAACCAAGATCCAACCTAGGCCATACCAGCCGAGACTGGCAATGAGTCCAAACAACCCCATCAAGATGATCCAGCGATCGAGTCTTCGACGACAACCGTAGATAAAAGCGTACAATGCCAAAAATGTTGCGATGGTTCCCATGAAAAGCGAGGGAAACCAAACCCGTCCTTCTGCTGGAATGGCTCGTATCCAGCGTTCATTCCGCGGGTACAATTTGCCACTAAAATTCGCGATGAAGACGTTCGGCCAGTTCCAAGGGCCGATGCTGAAATCGTAGCTGTGTATCGCGTGCGTATGCGCTTTGGGTTGTCCCAACAACGCTGACGGATCTTTATTGGGTTGAGTAGCCCACTCGAAAATGTTTCGCGGGGTATCGCTCGTCGAGCGAAGGCTTCTTGAGGCCCATTGCTGAGTTGGCAGGATTTGAACGGCCGCCAATCCAGCGGCGAATGCAGCGGCAATGATTAACGAACCCACTCGAAAGGCACGCCATTGCCACCAAGCCCTCCAGTCCACACGCCTCCAAGGCAGGACGAAGCCTATCGCCGCAATCGTCAGCATCATCATGGTGTGAAATGCAAGTTGTGGATCACCACCCAGCACCATCATCGATAATGAAAACGCTAGTCCAGTCCCTGAATGCAGGGCAGGGCGGCGAGCCAATTGCCAGCCCCAGAAGAGCGCTAAGGGCAACCATGATGCTCCCACGAGAAAGATGATGTTCGCATGATAGCTCAGCGTCGGGCCGCCGTACGCGTATGCCGTGGCGGCAAGGATGGAAGCAATCGTTGAGCAATTCCATTTCCTCGCAACGAAGTAGATGCTTCCGTATGCCAATGCCAGATGGAGAACTACGTAGAGCCGCATGCCAAAATCGAAACCGAGCGGCGTCAGCAAAAGAACTTTGCCGGGATAGAAAACACTAGGAGTTGCATCAGCTGCCAAAGGCATGCCCAGGCCATCCCAGGGTGACCAAAGCGGGATTTCACCAGTTTTCCATTGCCGGGTGACTTCATGAAAAAGAGGGTAATAGAAATGAGCCGCATCACGAAACAGAAACTGTTCTTCTGATACAAACGCTTCGCCGAAGAAAATGATCGACAAGAGCAGAAACGGCAAAGCGATTCCCAGGCATTTGATTAAACGCTGGAGTGGATGGACGTGTGATCGAGATGGTAGAGCGTTGGAGTTCACGCTCTCGATGCTAATAAGAGGACGCCCGCTTGGCAACTTTAAGAGAGCCGACTAGTTGGTGTTCAGTAGCTGTTCGTAAAGCTCGCGAAGTTCATCCTTGAGTAAATCACAACGCGCGGTGATCACAACCGTCGGTTCCTCCCCTTTGGCCAAGACAGATCGACTCTGCTGCAGCGACTGGAGAACCGCATCGTCGTATGGCATGAGCGAAACAGGCTCGTTGCCTAGGATCGAGGAATTCGGTTGCATCAAATCTATTCTTCCAATGATTGGGGATTCTCACCAGATCAGGCAGATCGTCGATGAGTTTGAGTGTATATTTCTTTGCGCTGTATCTTAAGTTGAATATCTCGTAGCAGGCGGTGTACGCGTTCGATGCCGTCCGTTCCCTGCCCATCGGTTGCCGTCCACCGCATAGCTACCGGGGGAGTCGACTCTGACGAGTGTGCATCGCTTGGTTGGGCTGCGGGAACTGAGGCTGCTTTCTGAAAATGAAATTCGTAAGGACCGCAGCGAATACGATCGCCGTTCTCCAGGCGTGTGGCAACAACATCCTCCGCATTCACCGTTAGGACTGGCTCGTCGGCTAAGCAGCGAAGCCGATAGCCGTCGTGGGTACGGAGGATATACGCAAATAGTTCGGGAAATTGATCGTCGCCAAGGACTAAGTCGCAGTCATGGCCAGATCCCAAAGTAAACACAGGTGAATCGATCGATCGCAGCGGTTCTGATACGCAGCCGCGAGAAATGATTAAGCTCACCTCTGAATGCCGATTGGATTGTGCCTGGTTCAGTCTGGAGGCTCCAAGACTTGGTTGTTGTCCCATGCCGATTCTACCTTCGCCTGCGAAACTCTCGCGAATGGACGTTGCCTTCGCTACTTTCGAATGATCGACCAGCGGAGGATAAGATTTCGCAAGGAAATGCCAGCGAGACGTTGCTTTTCGTGCAGACGTTACCAGCGGTGGCGTTTCGGTAAGATAGACAATCTGCTGGCTGGCAAAATTGCGGTCGAAACGCATAAGAGTGATAGCACCAATGGCAAACGCCGGTGCTATCAAATAGTATCCGTGGCTGCGTTTAAGTTACTTGGCAGCTCGTTTGGCAGCTCGAATTTGATTTCGAGCCTGCTCGATATTGCGAGACTTAATTACAGCCAGTTCGTCGGTTGGTGCCGGAGCGTTGGAAGCTTCTTTGAGCTGCTTCTCGGCCTGCTCGACATCTACTTCATTGGAAGGGATCGCCTTCCCCGTCAAAATATTGACTTCGTTGTTGGAGATCTGAACAAACCCGCCATCAACGTACAGACGTTCTGTCTGACCGCCAGAGACGATTCGCATTTCGCCGTACCCAAGACGCCCGATAACCGGGGCATGGTTCTCGCCAATACCCATTTCGCCATCCGCAAGTGGGAGGGCGATGAAGTCGGCAGTTGTTTCCAGGGCGGTCTTTTCCGGCGTGACCACGATGCATTGAATGGAAGGCACAGATTAACCCTTCTCTTTGGCCATCTTCTTGGCTTGTTCTTCCGCCTGCTCGATCGAACCAACGTACATGAACGCCGATTCTGGCAGATGGTCCCACTTACCGTCGCAGATTTCTTCAAAGCTGCGAATGGTATCTTCCAGTGGCGTGATTTCACCAGGCTTACCGATGAACTTTTCAGCCACGAGGAACGGCTGCGACAAGAAGCGTTCGATTCGACGAGCACGATGGACAATGATTTTGTCCGATTCGCTCAATTCGTCGATACCGAGAATTGCGATGATGTCTTGCAATTCGCGATAACGCTGCAAAGTGGTCTGAACGCGTCGGGCAATGTTGTAGTGACGATCGCCCACATACTGTGGATCGAGAATTCGGCTGGACGATGCCAGTGGATCCACGGCAGGGTAAATACCCTTTTCCGAAATCGATCGTTCGAGATAAATGAACGCGTCCAACTGGCCGAAGGCTGTTGCAGGAGCAGGGTCAGTCGGATCGTCCGCAGGAACGTAAACGGCTTGAACCGAGGTGATAGCACCCTTCTTCGTCGAGGCAATTCGTTCTTGCAACGCACCCATCTCTGTTGCCAGCGTCGGCTGGTAACCCACCGCCGAAGGCATACGACCGAGGAGTGCGGATACTTCCGAACCTGCTTGTGAGAAACGGAAGATATTGTCGACGAACAGCAGCGTGTCTGTTCCAGTTGCATCGCGGAAATGTTCCGCCATTGTCAATGCGCTCATTGCCACGCGAAGACGAGCACCAGGTGGCTCATTCATCTGGCCGAACACCATGCAGGTTTGTTCGATCACGTAACGGCCAGTCGTACCGATTTCCGTTTCCTGCATTTCGAGCCAAAGGTCGGTACCTTCACGGGTACGTTCGCCCACACCAGCAAACACGGAGAAACCGCCGTGTGCGGATGCAATACGAGCGATCAACTCGGTGAGGATGACCGTCTTGCCGAGACCAGCACCACCGAACAGACCTGCTTTACCACCACGAACAAACGGCGTGAGAAGGTCGATCACCTTAATCCCGGTCTCGAAAACTTCCGTACTTGTCGAAAGTTCGTCGACTGCTGGGGCAGGGCGGTGAATGGGAAGGTAGTCTTCGGTTTCAACAGGGCCACGACCGTCGATCGGATCACCGGTAACGTTGAACACGCGTCCAAGGGTTGCTTTACCAACAGGAACCGAAATAGGCTTGCCTTGATCGACGCAGTCTAAGCCACGGATCAGACCGTCGGTGCTACCCAGGGCAACACAACGTACACGATTGCCACCGAGGTGTTGTTGGACTTCCCCGGTCAGGTTGATCGAGACGCCCTTGTAGTCGCCGGTCACCTTGACGGCGTTGTAGATCGCCGGCAGTTCGCCTTCGCTGAATTCAGCGTCAAAGGTCGAACCGATAACCTGGGTGATTTTTCCGACTTTCTGTTCGGTCGCAGTCGCCATATTTCTATTCTCGATGGAAATTCAGACCAATAGGTTTGGGGATTCGGGCTACGCGGAGGCTTGTTAGGAACTAGCCAAAGCTTCAACGCCGCCGATGATCTCCATAATTTCGTTGGTAATTCGACCCTGACGAGCACGGTTGTATTCGCGCGACAGGTACTTGATCAAATCGTTTGCGTTCTCGGTGGCTGCTTTCATCGCGACCATACGTGCGATCTGCTCGCAGACAGCCGAGTCAAGGAAACACTTGAACAGCTTGACTTTGAAGCTTGTCGGAACGACTTCTTCCAGGATGCTTTCCGCGGAAGGGATAAACTCGTACATCGACCCTGCCAATGCCGCATCTTCGCTTGCGTCGGAAGCACCCTCGAGGGCGCCTAGCGGAAGCAGCGTTTCCAGGGTGGGCTCTTGGCGAGCGCTGGAAATGAACTTCATGTAGGCAACGTCGAGACGGTCGATCTCGTGAGCTTGGAATGAGTCGAGGAGATCAACCGCAATTGGTTCAACTTCCTCGTACTTCGGCTTGTCTTCAAATTGAAGGTAGCTTTCGTCCGGAGTCAGTTTCTTCTGAATCCGGAAGATCGCGATCCCTTTCTTGCCGGAGATTCGCAGTTCGACTTCGTCGTATTCCTTTTGGAGTTCAGCGAGTCGAGGGAATGCAGCTCGGCAGATATTACCGTTGTAGCCACCGCACAAACCACGATTTGAAGTAAGGACGAGGAGTACGGCCTTCTTCTTGGTGTCTCGCTTTTCCAGCAGTGGATGCTCGAACTGTAGATCGGCTGCCGTCAGGTCTTTCACCAACTGCGTGATCCGCTGCGTGAACGCCGTTGCAGCAGAAGCTCGATCCATGGCCTGCTTGAAGCGGGCCGTGGCAATAAGCTCCATCGTTCGCGTAATCTTCTTGATGTTGCGAACCGACTTGCGGCGTTTGTCGAGGGTTCTTGGATTGGCCATAGTTTCTGGTAGCTAAAAGGATCGCGACAGGGCGATTAAACTTCGGCAGTTTCCGACGGGACAAATGTCTTCTGGAACTCAGCGATTGCTGTTTCCATCAGTTGCTGAACTTCGTCGGACAGGTCCTTGGTTTCTTCGAGCTTCTCACGAATCTGTGGGTACTTTGCTTTCACAAAGTCGAGGTATTCCTCTTCCCAACGCAAGACATCGTTCACTGGGACTTCGTCCAAATGGCCACGGGTGCCAGCATAAATGCTGAGAACTTGATCGTAGACCACTAGTGGGTTGTATTGGCCCTGCTTCAGAAGCTCAACCATTCGGTAACCGCGATCAAGACGACGCTGGGTCGCTTCGTCGAGTTCGGTACCAAGCTGGGCAAACGCTTCCAATTCGCGGAATGCGGCGAGGTCGAGACGCAGACCACCGGCAACTTTCTTCATCGCTTTAATCTGGGCGTTACCACCCACGCGAGAAACAGAAATACCGACGTTCATAGCCGGACGAATACCGGAGAAGAACAAGTCAGGTTGCAAGTAAATCTGACCGTCAGTAATCGAAATCACGTTGGTTGGAATATAAGCGGAAACTTCGCCTTCCAGCGTTTCGATGATAGGCAACGAGGTCAACGAGCCACCACCGAGTTCGTCATTCAGCTTAGCCGAGCGTTCCAACAGGCGGCTATGGCAATAGAACACGTCACCAGGGTAGGCTTCACGACCTGGCGGACGACGCATCAGTAGCGAGAGTTCGCGGTAAGCAGCGGCTTGCTTCGACAAGTCGTCATAGACGATCAAAGCATGTTGGCCATTGAACATGAAGTACTCAGCCATGGCCGTACCAGCGTATGGTGCGACGTACTGAAGCGGAGCGGGGACACTCGCACCAGCTACGATCACTGTCGTGTAATCCATCGCACCGTAACGGCGAAGCGTTTCAACGACACCGGCAACCGAAGAGTCTTTCTGACCCACAGCGACGTAGAAGCATTTCACGCCGGTGTTCTTCTGGTTGAGAATCGCGTCGATAGCGATTGCCGTTTTACCTGTTTTACGGTCACCAATGATCAGCTCACGCTGGCCACGACCGACAGGAGTCATCGCGTCAACCGCTTTGATACCTGTCTGCATTGGTTCAGCGACTGGTTGACGTTCCGAAACGCCAGGAGCCAGGAACTCAACAGGGCGAGTTTCCGTGGTCTGAATGGGACCCATACCGTCCAGCGGGTTGCCGAGCGGGTCGACTACGCGACCGAGGACCGCATCGCCAACTGGAACGGAAAGCAGTGTACCCAGGGCTTTGACTTCGTCACCTTCTTTGATGGTGAGGTAGTCGCCGAGAATGATCACACCGACGCTGTTTTCTTCAAGGTTGAAGGCCAGGCCGATTGTGCCGTTGGGGAACTCGACCATTTCACCGGCCATGATGCCGGACAGGCCATAGACCCGAGCGATACCGTCACCCACTTCCAGGACACGACCAACTTCTCGCACGTCCACTTGCGTGTCGAACTGTTGGATTTCCTGCTTGATGACAGAAGCGATTTCGTCCGCGTTGAATTTCATGGAACTTACCGTCTACTGCTTTAACTCTGCGTTGAATTGGTGAATCGCTCGAGCGACGCCTTCGCCTGCTGAGCCGTTGTTTCAAGGGCCTTCTGCCGAAGTTGCTTCAGCTGGTTGGCGACGCTTCCGTCAAATACGGTGTCGCCAACATAAAGGACGAGTCCGCCGATCACAGATGGATCGATTTCCGACTTCAGTACGACGTCTCGGCCAAGCTTCGCTTTCAGACCTGCCGTCAAGTTGTCGGCCAACTCTTGGGGAAGCTCGGAAGCTGTTTTCGCGGTGACTTCAACCAATCCGAGTCGCTCGTTGTTGAGCTTAACGGCTGCGTTGTAAATCTCGCGAAGGCAATCCTGCCGTTCATGCTGAGTGACGACCTTCAGGAAAGTCAACAGCACAGGGCTCATCTTGTCGCCAAAGGCTTTATCCAGAACCGCAATACGTTGTTCTTCCGAAAGAATGCTCCCGGTAATCGCGTGATGAAGGTCCTCACGCTGATTGACGACGTCATGGATAAGGGAACCGAATTCTTCGAGGACAACGTCCGTTTGACCTGCATCGTCCGCGGCGCCTAGCAATGCTTTCGCATAGACGGCACCGATACGCTGCCGGCCGAGGTCGAACGTTTGTTTGTCGGAAGATGTTCCAGCCATGATGCGGAAGGATATCCTGACGGAGGTGAATACGTACTTGGTCGTCGATTTCTAACGGCGGACTAGTTGTTGCTAGGCAGCTTGGAAATCGAATCCTGGATAAGGTTTGCGTGATCTTCTGGCTTCAATTCCTTTCGGGTTATTTCCCCGGCAAGATCAACCGCCATGTTGACGGAAGCTTGGGCCAGTTCGTTGATCGCCGCACCCTTAGCTGCGTCGATTTCACGCGTTGCGCGGTCGAGAGTGGCCGATGCCGATTTCTCAGCGGCTGCCACGATCTGCTTAGCCTTTTCGTCGGCTGCTTGGATCGTCTCGTCACGCATCTGCTTGATCTCTTGTTGAGCTTCGGAAAGCTGACGAGTGTATTCAGCAAGCTTAGCGTTGGCCTGCTCGTACATCTCTTCGGCTTTCTTCATTTTGCCTTCCATCGAATTCTCGCGGGCCTTCAAGCCGTTAAGAATCGGTGCCCAGGCGAACTTGCCCAACACAATCACCAACACGAGAAACACGATCAAAGTAAACGCTGCCAAGTCGAGGCTTGCCTCGTGCGGGGCAGAAATCATCGCAGTTGCATCGTTGTGCGAAAGATCGTTTACGTTGTGAGCGTGCTCTTCAGGAGCATGGGCTCCTTCAGAAGGTTCCAGCGGGTCATGTTTGGCATGCTCCGCCGCCGTTTCGCCTTCTTCATGCTCAGCGTCTTCCGAAGGATTGTCTTCTTCGGCAGCAGCCATGGGAGCGGGGTCGTCAGCAGCTCCTTCTTCACCACCGTCTTGCGCCCATGTTGGAGCAACTAAGAGGCTGAAAAGCAGGAGAGCAACAAATGGGCTCCACACGGTTTGATTAATAAATGCGCTGCGCATCGTCTATCATTCCCAGGAAACGAACCTAAGGCGGGTTGGTGATTCAAAACCAGCAGGGATTGCTGCTGGAACGAATTAACCGAACCAGCAGATAACCAGGGCGAAGAAGGTAAAACCTTCGATAAGGGCCGCGGCGATAATCATCGCGGTTTGGATGTTACCAGCAACTTCAGGCTGGCGAGCCATGCTTTCCAGAGCGCTGCTGGCCAGCTTACCGATACCGTAGGCAGCACCGATAACGACCAAACCAATACCGAAGTAGTTGGTCATGACGAACGAATCGCCAGATTCTTGGGCCAGAGCAGGCATGGCACAAGCCAACAGGGCAACAACACTCAAGATGCTCAATTTGGCGAACTTGATCACGGAACAGGTCTCCTCAACCGTAGCGAAAGGCTTTAACGCGTATCTCGTTGAAACAAAGTTAACGTCACAAGGAAGCGAAACTCGCTTGCTCATCAACCGAGGAACATAGCCCTTAATGGCTATGGGTTTCGGAGTTAATGAACAGAGCTGAGAGTAACGCAAAGATGTAAGCTTGTAGGAACGCCACGAACAGTTCGAGGCAACTCAGAAGCACACATCCAATCAGAATCACAATCCCGACCGGCCAGGCAATGGCTCCAGACAGGTGTTGAATTTCAATGGCAAGGCCCATGATGGCCAAAAGCACAACGTGTCCGGCAACCATGTTCGCCAGAAGACGAACGCCGAGCACGGCATGTTTAATCAACAAGCCCAAGAGCTCGATGATGAACATCATCGGTTTGATCACCACGGCAATGACCGTAGGTAGTTCCATGCCAGGAACCAGGTTCATCCAAACTCCGACAGGGCCAAACTCTTTGGCACCAGCACCCATGCCTATAAATAGGACGGCAACCGCTAATGTTACCGTGACGCTGATGGAGCCTGTTGGCGAGCCCATCCAAGGGATCAGGCCGAATAAATTACAGCCTAGGATGAAGAAGAACAGCGTCCACAAGATCGGAACGAACTTGTCGGCACCGTGGTGAATGTTTGCTTTGGCGACATCCTTACGGAGGAACACCATGAAGACATCGATCAGGTTCCAGAGCCAACCTTTAGGGAGTTGTCCTTTGGAAACTCGCTTGGCATAGGCAATGAAAACAAATGCCATGATGATTGCCACGAAGAGCTCGATCACCATGAACTTCGAGATCGCGAAACCCGATTCCTTTTGGTAAAGGTTTCGAAGCTCAACTCCAGGCGGTTGCGGGATCAGAATCTTCCCACTCAGTGCACTGTTGTATGCTTCTATTTTCTCGGGAGTCCACTTGATATCCTTGATTTGCCGGTACTCGGCAACCGTAAAGGAATTGGTAAGTGCTTCCCCTTGAGCGGCCCATTCTGCTTCAGGCTTGTCCGATTGAGCCAGTTCCGCTAAGTAGCGTTTAACTGGGGCTCCATGGTGGCCGAATTCGTGCTGCCAATGTTCCCAGTTATGAATGAACTCCGATTCCGTTGGCAGGCCCTTGGCACCATCTTCTTTCAGGGCACCATAGACCTTTTTGGCTTGCCAAGTCTGGAAGTGAGGGTCAAGTCGGACCCACACATCGGGGAAATCGGCATGTGACTCGTGACCATGCCTCCACAACCACTTCGGAACCTCGAAGTAGTAACTGTCTTTAATGTGGAGCAGGATCTCGTCGGCGGCCATCGGCTAAACGGCTTTCTTAAAAGTGGATGTCTGCGATACGAGTTGAACTGCCAATATAGTTTCGACCGCGAGGGTCAAAAGATAGTAGACCAATATCATGCCAAACAATCCGGCCTCAGCAAGCGGGCCACCGGCTTTGTGCATCAACATTCCGAAAACTAGTGGAATTCCTGCTCGGAAAAACATGCCTAAGAGGACGGATTGGATCTTCATTTCACTGTCGCGAAAGAGGATCGTCAGCAGAAGTGCTGCTTCCATCGCCAACAGAACAACCGACGCGGCCGTTGCTGCTGCGAAGATACCGTTGATCTCAAAACGGGTATAGCCATAAGCGGCGAAAAGCGGGAATACACCGAGCACACCCAGCAGCATCCATAGACATGGCAGGAAGTCTTGCCATTTCAGCGGAGCAGATTGCTTTTCGGGGGTTGTCGCTTCGGTATCAGTCATCGCTTCGTCATGCGGGGCGTTGGGGTTAGTGAAGGGAGTCAGGAGTCGTCGTGATCCTGAGTTGATTGGGTGTCCTTCACACGTCCGCTGTTTTGCAACGAGGTCGCCATGACCACTAAGTGGGTCATGCCAAATATGAGCCCGACTAAAAAACCGACCAGAGCAAAGATCGAAAATTGGAAGCCAAGGGATTGGTCTAACCAATAGCCCAATAAGCCAGGCACAATCATTTCACCACAGATCGTAAAGATCCGTCCTACCCAAAGGTAAGCTCTCGCAATCGGATTCATTTCCGGTTCGAGGGGTGGAGCCAAGGCTCATTCCTCTATAAGTAGAGGTAGCTTCCGGCACGAACTGCCCAGTGGTCAGTTAGATCTGCCGTGAACTCATGGCGGTCAATCTATTTCATCGCTTGCAGAGGGTCAATTAGGTGAAACCGCCGAAGAGAGGGAATTCGTGGAATTTTTCACAAAGTCCGCCGCCATTGAATAAAGAGGTAGAAATACGTGCCATTTAGGGGTGGGCAAAAGTAGTTCCACAGCGGTGATTGGGCAGATTGCTTGGCAAACTCGCGATTTGCTTCGCTAATATTTTCTATAAACGGCAAAATTTAGCGGAAATCACTAAACCAGTCGAAGTTATAAGGCGTAACACCGGGCAGTGGTACGTTGCATTTGTACCTCAGTTTAGCTACAATTGGGCGTGTAACATGTCCTAGGAAAGCCACCCTGCAGAGCTGTTTGTGGTTCGCTCATAAGCAGAGCGGGGTTTCGCTCCACTATTCCTCTTATCCTTGGGTTAGTGGAGGCTTTTTCGGCAACTGACGGACCTGCCATTTGAGTATTGCACTCAAATAAACGTTCCCACCAACAACCAAACTTGGGGATGTCGTACCGGCATCCTGCTTTTCGCAAGTTCACTTCCCTTCCTTTTCACTTGCGTATCAGGTGAAGCTTCTGCTCAGGGATCGAGCGGGGCGAGTCGAATGACGGATGTCATGGACGACCACCCCAATTTATTTTGTCTCGAGGCGATTTCGGTCGTTTTCAATTGGCATTGGCCGCACATCCTTTGAGCCAGGAGGACTAGTCTTGATCACCGCCGCTTCTCTCAAAGAATATACAGCAAAGGACTTAGCTCAAATGGCGAAGCGTCGCGGAGTGACCGGATGGCACGCGATGCGGAAGGACGAGCTCGTGAAGGCGCTCATCAAAGCTGCCAAATCAAGCGGGACGACCAGTAAGAGCAAAGCCACTGCAAAACCTAAGAAAGCAAAGCCTGCCACTGCCCCGGCCATCAAGGCTAAGAAGGCTTCCGTCGCAAAGCCGAAGGCAGCTGCACCAACGAAAAAGCGATCGACCAAGGCTAAGCCGGTCAAGAAGTCTGATCCAAAGGTAGTCGAATCGATTCGATCCATGCATGAACAACGTCAGGCTGCGAAGGATCTCGGGACGAACGATTCGGACAATAGCAACGGCGATCGTCTTGTCTTGATGGTCCGAGACTCCTATTGGCTGCACGCCTGCTGGGAAGTCTCTCGCAAGTCGATCGAACGGGCTAAAGCAGCCCTCGCTCAAGACTGGCATACGTCAATACCAGTTCTGCGAGTCACAGAAGTCGATGGCGAAGTGATGACTAGTGGCTCAGAGCGATTGGTTCGCCAGATTGAAATCCATGGTGGAGTTAAAAACTGGTACATCGACGTTGTCGATCCGCCCAAGACATATCGTTGCCATCTCGGTTACTTGGCGACAAATGGACGTTTCCATGCAATTGCTCGAAGCAATGTCGTGACGACGCCCCGCCCGGGATCCTGCGAGGAGATTGACGAGAACTGGAACGACGTCGCTGAAAACGTCGAAAAGATCTACGCACTTAGCGGTGGATCAGACGAAGAGCACGCCGATGGTGAATTGCGAGAAATGTTGGAGCAGCGTTTCCGTCGGCCTGTCGGTATGCCGATGGCTGCTCGGTTGGGGCTCGTCGGCGATCAATTTACCAATGGCAAACCGAATCACGATTTCGACTTGAATATCGAAGTCGAGATGATCGTTTGTGGTACGACGAAAGCGGGCTCGTATGTCACGCTGTCAGGCGAACCGGTGAAAGTTCGGGAAGATGGAACGTTCATGGTCAAGATGGACTTTCCTGACAAGCGACAGATCTTCCCAATCGTTGCTCGCTCGAAAGATGGACTCGAGCAACGGACGATTGCCCTGGCGGTTGAAAGAAATACTAAGGCAATGGATCCGATTTCTCACGACCCTCGCGAGTCGAACGGAAGCTAGGCCTGTTTCGTTGGAAGTTGGGACTAGAGTAGGAAATTACGCAGTTTTCCTTCTTAATAATTGACGTCCCAAGCATTCAATTCAGCGCAGAGGTTGGTACGATGGCATTCGTACCAACCTTTTTTGTTTCTTGCCTAGAGGTTCATCGATGGTCTCTTCCCGCCGCGAATTCCTTGCTCATTGTTCAACCGCTGCTGCGGTAGGTTTCACCCTTTCCGCTCCTGGCTCGCTTCTCGCTGTAGAAAAACAAAATACAAGTGAGAGCAAACGCATCAAGAAGGCGGTTAAAATTGGGATGGTCGGGGTGCCTGGAACCCTCGCTGAGAAGATGACGGTTCTGAAGGAACTTGGTTTTGATGGCTTGGAGTTGGATTCTCCTGGAGGACCTGAGCCGAACGAAGTGCAGGAAGCCGTGAAGTCATCCGGTATTCCTGTCCATGGTGTCGTGGACTCCATTCACTGGAAGACGCGTCTGTCGGATCCAAGCGAAGAAGTGCGGCAGCAAGGATTGGAAGGATTGCTGACCGCCATCAAGGCCAGCAAAGCTTATGGAGGCACAAGCGTTTTGCTGGTTCCTGGGGTCGTCAATAAGGATGCGACCTACGAGCAATGCTGGGACCGCTCAATCGAGCAAATTAAAAAGGCTTTGCCACTCGCCACGGAATTGAACATTCAGATCTTGATGGAGAACGTTTGGAATAACTTTCTTACAGATCCAAAGGAAACCGCACGATTTATTGACGAGCTTGATAGCGAAATGGTGGGTGCCTACTTCGACGTCGGGAATACGGTGAAGTATTCACCACCGCATGAATGGGTGCCGATTCTCGGCCAGCGAATTAAGAAGCTCGACATCAAAGACTACGGTAAAGGAAAGGGGTTTGGCGCCAAGCTCCTAGAGGGAGATGTCGATTGGCCGAAGGTCATGGCAGAGCTTCGAGAAATTGATTATCAGGGATGGGCAACCGCTGAAATCTCTGGTGGCGGCAAAGAGCGTTTGACGGAAATTTCGGAGCGAATGGACCGTATTTTCGCCAGCTAGGTTGGAATGGCAAAAAATGGAAATAGTTGCCTGCCTGGCCTAGGCCGCAGGCAACTTTGCGACTTCAGGAATTGGCCCTAGTCGTAAGTCATACCTAATGAACATTTGGCTGACGTGAGATAGCGACTTGAACAAGTTGGTTCAGGCTGCCCGATTTAAGTCCACCCAAATCAAGGGCGACAAACTTGAAGCCAATTTGGGTCAGTGCCTCGTGAATAGCATGTCGTGTTTCATCGCGGGAAATAGTCTCGATTGACTCGAGCGGGACTTCCAGCCGGGCTAAGTCGCCTTCATGAAAGCGAACTCTTAGGTCTCGAATGCCAAGCTCACGCAAGAAGTCTTCCGCTCGCTCCACCATTTTGAGTCGCTCTGGTGTGACCTCCACGCCGTAGGCAATTCGGCTGGCAAGACATGGTGACGCAGGTCGATCCCATACGGGAATGTCCCATAGTCGCGCGATCTCTCGCAAAGTGGCTTTGTCAATTTCGCACTCCAAGAGAGGAGAGCGAACTCCGGAATTTTCGGCGGCAATCATCCCAGGGCGATGGTCTCCACGATCATCCAGATTGGCACCGTTGACGATTACTTCCGTCTGAAAGCGAGAACGAATTTCGGTGAGGTGATCGTATAGCTCAGATTTACAATGAAAGCATCGATCGGAGGCATTGGCAACATACCCAGGTCGCGAAAGTTCCGATGTCTCAATGATCTCGTGGCGAATGCCAATCGCGGTGGCGACTTCTTTGGCGATTTTCAAGTCTCTCTGGGCAACGCTTGGGCTTTTGGCCGTAACCGCGAATGCGTTGTCGCCGAGGGCCAGAACGGCTGCCTTGGCGACGACACTGCTATCTACGCCCCCAGAGAAAGCTACGAGGCAAGTTTCCAGATCCTGAAACCAGGCGAGAAGTCGATCACTAGCGGAGGGCAGGGGAGGGGCTGGCATTCAATCTACGCGAAAAAGGCAGGGCATTGGGCTCAAACTAGAACACTAGAGTAATTTTAGGCAGGGTAGCACATTAGAACAACGATCCCTAAATTACCGACGAAATGGCTCGTTCAATCATCTCACGCTTTGCCAACTTCTGTTTCCAGGCCTTAGGGATCCCGATTTCTCCCCAATAGGCGCCAGCAAGTTGGCCACAAATCGCGCCCGTAGTGTCCGCATCATCTCCAAGGTTTACGGCCTTGAGGACTGCTTCCTGGAAATCGTCAGCATCGTGAAAAGCCCATAACGCTGCTTCCAGGCTTTTCACAACGTAACCACTGCCTTGAATCTCAGGGGGCTTTCGTTCGCGAAAACTTCCGTGAGCAACTTCGGCGACTTCCGACGTTAATGGAGCGGCGATCGTCATTCTTTGGAAGGGAAGCCATTTCGTGGAAAGTACTTCTTCGCGTTCGTGCCCAGATATAAGACCGGCGAGAATCAGGCCAATGTAACGACAAGCAGAGCGGCTGATGTCGCTTGCATGTGTTGGAAGACTCGATTCTTCTGCATATTGAACGAGCTCTTCAACGCAGTCTGGCAGGAGGTGAGCGAAATGAATTGGGACTGGTGCAAGTCGCATGATCGACCCATTTCCGCTGGAACTTGCTTCGGTGTTTCCCGAGGTAGAAGCATCTCTTGACGAGGCAAAACGGAGAAGGGCGGTTCGTGTTGCAATTCCGATGTCAAAGCACGTACCTGTTACGGAGTACTTGCCATGTTGCATCCAGTTCAGGTATCGCGTTGCTTGATCGTTGAGATTCCAGCCTGACTCGCCAATGCTATCCGCTAGAGCCAACGCCATACTTGTGTCGTCGGTCCATTCACCTGGGCCAATATCGTGCGGGCCTCCTCCTCGAAAATCGGTTACAGGTGGAAAGCTGCCTGGCAGCTTAAATTCCACCGCAGCCCCCAGGGCATCCCCAATGGCCAGCCCAAAGAAACATCCGCGTTTGCGATCGGTGATATTTTCGTCGCTCATGCCTGCATGACTATCGCATAGAAACCATCAAATCCAGGCTCAGCTACGAAGGTCTTAGACTTGATGGACAGAAATTATCGTGGACTAGAAATCCAATTAGACCAATCAAAGCACGCCCAGGAGGACTCGAACCTCCGACCTGCGGTTTAGAAGACCGCTGCTCTATCCAGCTGAGCTATGGGCGCAAAAGCTTGTGAAGATACAAGTTCCTCTGATTCTAGCCAATGAAGCCGAATCGCCAAGGCAGACTTTATCGGGAAAGGGGCAAATCTCTCCCGATAATACTGCCTATTTATGGAACATGTACTTTGAGGGGACACAATGGGCTCCGAAAGGATCGGCGGCAAGCTGGTAATCTTGGGATTCAGCTATTGCTAAAGATCGTTTTTCAGGACGATTCGGTACCGGGCTTTGCCAGACTCAAGGTGTTCCAAGGCATCATTAACTTTTGACATAGGCATTTCCTCGACGACAGGGGCGATACCATGTCGGCCCCCGAACTCGAGCATCTTTCTCGAAAGTTCAGGGCTGCCGATGGGAGAACCTCCGATCGTGCGTTCCCCTGCAATAACCGGGAACCATGTGGCCTCGATTTTGGGAATCGCTCCGACAATGTGCAGGCGACCTCCAGGCTTCAGGAGATTTACGTAGGAGTCCCAGTCGAGCATTGCGTTGACGGTAACCAATACGAGATCGTACTTGCCGGCCGCCGATCCTAATGCTTCTTTGTCCTTAGAGTTAACAAAATGATGGGCGCCCATTTCCTTCGTCTCTTCTTCCTTGTCAGGAGACGTTGAAAAGGCAGTTACTTCGCAGCCCCAGGCTTTAGCAAACTGAAGAGCCATGTGACCGAGTCCGCCAATTCCGACGACCGCCACATGGTGCATGGGAGAAACATCACTAAGGATTAGCGGATTGAAGACCGTTATCCCGCCACAAAACATGGGGCCAACTTTGGCAGCCTCAACGTTTTCGGGAATGGGAATCGCCCAGGCTCCTTGGCAGCGAACCTTATTGGCGAAGCCTCCGTTGCGACCGACGATTGTGTCGTTTCCATTAGGGCAACGGTGATGATTGCCGGACATGCACTCAGGGCAAACCATGCAAGAGCGAGCCTTCCAGCCGAGGCCCACTTTTTGCCCTGTTTGGAGATGCTTAACTTGCTCTCCAACCGTAGCTATTTTTCCGACAACCTCGTGACCGGGAACGAACGGGTAGGTTGAAATGCCCCAGTCATTGTTGGCCATGCTTAAGTCGCTATGACAAAGACCACAATAGTCGACATCAATTTCGACTTCGTCCGGCAGAAGTTCGCCAGGGTCGTATTCGAAGGGTTCGAGTGGTTTTCCAGCAGCGGTAGCAGCGAAAGCTTTAATACTCATCGAGACGTTCCTCGGATATCAGGTCGGCGGATTTTCTGCCATTTCAGGCAGTGTACCTTTGGTTGATTATCGCGAAGAAATCGTTCTCGTGAAGAATCTACGGCGATTCGTCCGTAGTTTCTTCTGTCGTGTCTGGTTCCGAACTGTCTGCCGAATCCTCTGTCTCGGAAGGTTCATTTGAAGAGCCGGAACCTTCGTCCGAAGCTTCATCTGCAGTCTCTTCCGGATTCATAGGCGAATTGGACTCTTCTTCACCATCGAGCTTTTCGCTTTCGTCAGATTCTTCGGGGGTGTCATCAGCTGGGGTGGAGCCTTCGCTTGCCGAATCGGATGGCTGAGGCTGAGCGGGAGTCGTTGGCAGCAACATGCCATTTCCGCCTGAAATGTTCGGGAACATTCGCCCAGGCCCGCCGCTTGGCTGAGTGGTGGCTTGATTGATTGGAATGGAAAGCTGATTCCGATTGAGAAGAACCTTGGCGACATCTTCGGCTTTGACGACATAATACCAATCGGCGAAGCGGGTATTGAGATCAAAGATCTTACGCAGGGCAGCATTCTTCTTTTCGCGATACGCCGTCATTGCGGCATCATTTTCCTGCAGAATCTTTTCACGAGCTTTTGCTTGAGCCTCAATGTCTTCGCCTTCACCTTCTTTGATCTCAGGGACTTCCTGCAAATTAGGGGGCGGTAGCATTTCATCAACCAATTCGGTCTGTACGAAAAGGAACTGTTGCTTTTCGTCCTTGTTGTCACCACCGAGCTTTTCGAGACCAAACAAGAGGCGATATCGAATTGCATCTTGCGTTTCGATCACAAGTTCACCATTTAAGCCGACGATCTGAGCCTCATCTTCGCCAGGTAAGACAAAAGGGAAAAAGCCATTGGCCACCAACGTTGGTAGATCTTCTTGTTTAAGATCCTGCAGTCCGTTCCCTTTCTTCAAAGCTTCGGCCAGTTGCTCTGGTTTGCGGAAGACGTCGACGATCGTCAGATCATCAAGAGAATTCTTTATTTCATCCAGTTTGGGAGCGTTCAATTGTTGGCCGGCAGGGATCTCTGCCGCGGTCAGTTGAGCTTGATCACCGTCAGCAGCTTCCTGCAGTTCGATCAGCTCCCATTTGCTCTTTTCGGCATCAAATGCAACGGTGGCATCCATTTGGGGTAAAACTTCAATACGACCGCCGGCAACTTGCATGGTGTAATTCCGGAAGCGAAGCGAAGCGACGTCGAACGGATTGATTTGCAGCAAGTCTTTCTCAATCCAGTCTGAAAACTCAGTGGAAAAGACGGATGGATCGAGACGTACAAGATAGACCCGATCTCGACCTGGAACGCGAACGTAACGAAGTTGGGGGTCCTCTTTATCAGCAGCACCGATGATGATGTTGGCGAGCGTCTTGTCTGATTTATCGTCGATAGTGACCATTTGACCGACGCCTTCGTCGGCGGAGGAAACCGCATTGGCATTCGGTTCCACAACGCCATATTCAGCATGTTGGCCAGGCAAGTCGCTAACAATTCGCAGCACGATTAAGTCGACCAGGCTGTTGGCAGCTTGAGTCATGTGCTGAGTCGCGTTGGCTGGATAGCCTCCTTTGGAAGTGATTTGCCATCCGTCAGAAGTGTTCGAGACTTCGAAGCGGCGAATCTGCCCTCGCTCGGCGTCATACTGCGTAATCTGCATCGACTCCGCTTGTAGCGGATCGGTGAAGTCTGGGAACAACGCTTGATTGACTTCTTCTTCCGGAGCACTCGTTGCCGTTGCTGGACGAGAGACATATGCCAAGCCACCTACGATTAAGGCAACGGCCAGAAAAACCAAAGTTTTGACGGCTTCACTCATGACGTATTGCTTTGCAATCAGTATGAAAAATGGTTTATGCAAAAGGTGATTGTGGAACGCATTTATTTAATGATGCGGTCCTTCGACAGGCCTTCACGTTCTTTCAAACGACGCAAGACGAAGACGATAATTCCAATCACAATTGGTGGAATCGGAGGCAGGGCTACTGCCAAAGTTTTCACCTGGTTCTGATAATAGAGAACCTTTCGATTGAGCTCACGTGTAATGCGTTGTTGTTCCCGTTCCAGATTGGCTTCAATCTTCTTCACGGCAGCACGTTGCTTGTTGTCGACGTCTTGTTGACGCTGGGCAAGTTCCAGTTGCAACGCTTGCACTTCACGAAGTTCCTCGGGACGAATCTCGCCACCTTGGTTGGCCCGTGCGTTGAGCGTGTTGATCTTTTTGTTCAGCTCTTCCAGTGGCTTTTGAAGTTCTTTTTCGAGCTTTTCCTGTTGTGCTTGAGCATTTAAAGCCGCTTCGCGAAGAGCTAGATCCCCCTCGGTCTTAGCCGTTTCGGTTAGCTCTTCCATCAGTCCCAAACGGGCAATCGGTGCGCTTCGACTACGAATTGGAATGTACTCGTCGTCGCCGGCTAGTTTGTCGATCAGATTGAGCAAGAAGTTAGTGTTGTCGATCTGCATTTCTGAGCTATCAGCACTTTGCGCTCGAAGTTGCACGAAGGCACTATGCAGCAGATCAATATCGCTGACCATGGCGACATGGATGGCACCATCGGGCGTCACATCTTCGTTTGCGTCCGTCGTTTCTTCCTCTGAGCCTTCCTCCTCCTTTTCTTTCGACTTTTCCGCTTCTGCGGCATTGGCAGCAATAGAAGGAGGCATGCCTTCAATCATCGCAGCGAGCACGAACGGAGTGGGAGGAGCTCCGTTGGGGCCGTAAGCAGGCTGTCGTTTTGCTTCCAATCGACGTTGGTCTTGCCGCGAGCTTGTCAAATCTTGAAGCGTAACCGTACCGACTTTCGTTCCGGTAGTGACAAGCGGAATGAATGTCATCGACTTTGGAAAGTCTGGCTGCTTCTTAATGGCACCGGTGTAAAGGAACAACAGTTGTTGCAGATCTTTTGTTACATCTACGGTTTCGTTCAGTGCGGTGTATTCAGGTGCTCCGGGAGTGACACGGTCCGCGAAGACATATTCCTTCGTAATCGCTCCCAGGTTCCGCAGGCGAACTTCCGGGTTGTAATCTTGCCAAATTACATAGGGCTGGAAGTAACGATCGGTTGGCAACTGCTTGCCTGGCATTGAAATATGAAGCAAGTCCCAAAGTTGGCGAATGTCACCCTTTTGTTCGGGGGGACGTCGGCCTGGGAAAGGGTTGCGTTTATCCTGTCCAATCGGCGTGGCCTGAGCCATCATCGCTGGGGCCGGGTCGTCAAAGATGGCCGTGGGAGTTCCGGCCTTGATAACGTCGAGGAGGTTCTTCATCCCCTGGGGTGAAAGACTTGACGGCTGTACCGCTAGAAGCACATCGTAGGCTGTTGGATCGATCGCGGATGTCGGATCGACTTCGATCACGTCATACTGCTTTTCCAATTCGGTGATCACTTGTTGCGGCGGAATGTTTTGGAAACCACCGAGCGGGTTTTGTTGGATACCGCCAAACAGTTGGGCATCTGTCTGTAAAACGCCCAGCCGTTTACGTTTCTTCTCGGAAACCGTACCGATCGAGCGAACCAATTCGTATTCGACAGGAACACCGTTGTCGAAAAATGGAATCACAACTTTGTCCAGTCCTCGTTGAACGGCTGCTCCGAGAATGACTTCTTCTTGGGCAAGGGCTCCACGCTCTTGAGAGATCACTTCGCGAGGAACAATACCGTACGTCTCGCGGGCGATATCGGCCGTTTCGCTAAATGGCTCGAGACCGTCGTGAATGACGACGTTGATCTTCGATCCATTTAGGGCCCGGAATTCATTCAGGTAATTGATCAAATCGAGCTTGGTTTGGGCATAGTGCTTGGGGACCGAGCCACTAACAAACGCTTCAATGCGCACCGGTTGTTCCGTCGAGAGATTGCGAATAAGTTCCTTTGTTTCAGGAAGCAAGCTGCTCGTGCGGTTTTCGGTGTAGTCCCACCGAACGTCATTCATAACGAAGAAAAGGGTGCCGGCAAATGCAATCACCAGGAGGCACGTCGCACGGACGAGATAGTGCCCTAATAAGGATTCGCCATCTTTACCGCCAAGCCAATGACGCCGACCAATTAACACCATTGCCAAGTAAATCCCGACAACAATCATCATCAGGAAGTAGGCCAGCGAACTGATCGAAATCACACCGCGGCCGAAGTCGGCAAACTGCTTACCCATACTTGCTTCGCTTAGGAAGCCAACCCATTCGCTCTGCGTAACAAACGCATCAGAGTACTGTAGCAAGACAAACGGAGCGTTGACCAAAATACCAAGCACGAATCCAAGCGTTAGGTTATTGGTCATAAACGAGGCCACCATGCCCAGGGCAATCATGGTCAGGCCAATAAACCAGTAGCCGATGTATGTCGTGATGAACAGACCGGCATCCAGGGAGCCAATCGAAAGAGCGTCGAGGACGAGGAAATTACAGACTTGCGAGAATCCCAGCGAAACACTGAACACTGAGACAGCAGCCAAATACTTACCGATCACAATGTCAAAGTCGGTTGCCGGCAACGTGAGTAGCAATTCATCCGTGCCGAGACGTTTTTCGTCTGCCCACAACCCCATCGTAATTGTTGGGATAAAGATGAGCATGATGAGCGTGATCTGTGAATTGAGTTCGTTCAAATTAGCCAGGTTGGCATTGAAGAACTCGTGCGGCCAGAACGCAGCCATCGACGTCAGCAACACAAAGATGGCTAGAAAGACGTAGCCAGTTGGGTTGCTGAAGTAAGATTTGAAGTTGCGTTTCATCACCGCATACGAAGCCTTTTTGGCAATCGAAAGCGGAATAAGCAAAACAAAGAATGCCAACGCGAACAGCAAGTCGAACAGTACAAGTGTTGCAAGTTTGAAGTAAAACTCGGCGGACATGTTGCGTTACCGTGTTGTCTGCGAAAGTTAGGAATATTCGATCAGGAAATCGTCGAGCAGCGGTGCCTAGTTGGCCGGAGCGGGTTCTTCACCATCCGGCGTCGTTAAAGCATTCACGCCTTTGGTCATGCGATAGAACGCATCATCCAGAGACTCGCCGGGCTGTTTCATCGCGTCGACTTTGCCATCATAAATCAGGCGGCCTTCGTTGATCACGATGGCACGTGTCGCCAACGCGTCGACTTCCTGAAAAATGTGGGTGGAAAGCAAGATTGTCTTCTCTTGGCCCAACCGACGAATCATGTCGCGCACTCCGCGGATTTGATTGGGATCGAGGCCTGAAGTTGGTTCGTCCAGGATAAGCACTTCTGGCTCGTGCAAAATGGCCTGAGCCATTCCAACACGCTGTTTGTACCCCTTGGAAAGTTTTGAGATCGGTTTGTGTAAGACTGTATGGAGATTACACAAATCGACCACCGCATCGATGCGTTCAGTACGTTTATCGGGGCTCATACCGCGAGCTTCGCCGATGAACCAAAGCAAGCTATGCGGAGTCGCATCGGGATAAAGCGGGCCATTTTCTGGCAGATAGCCAAGGACAGACGATCCTTGCAACCGCTGCGTCGCCATGTTGTATCCGGCGATGCGAGCAACCCCTTCGCTCGGGGAAAGGTATCCCGTCAGCAGTTTCATCGTCGTGCTTTTGCCGGCGCCGTTTGGGCCGAGAAACGCGACCACTTCGCCGCGATGGACTTTAAAACTGATTTCTCGAGAAGCGGCGAAGATTCCGTAGAACTTGGAAAGCCGATCGGCCTCGATCATCGGAAGATCGGAATTGTGATCAACCATAGCAGTTCGTTTTCTCTGGCTGTCCGAAGGTACAGGGCAGGGGCCCGAGGATGAGATGAGCCGCTGCGTTAACGTAAGTTAAAACACGTAGTGTAACGCAAGCACAGGATGACACAAACTCCGGACTGGTTAAGACTTGCCGAAATTCAAAGTCATCCAGGTAGGATTTGTTGAAAAGTCGCTACGGAAGATCTGACAACCGTAGCGGAAGGTGGTGATTCCAGTTTGCGTCGTCGGTTTGAGGGAAGTCCATTCGCAAGTGAACGCCGCGCGATTCCTGTCTCAGGTAGGCTGCTCGGGCCATTACCTGGGCGACGACCAACATGTTTTGCAGTTCCCATCCGCTTGGGTGGTCGAACTGCTGCGGGAGGACGTATCGGCACCATGCTTCGATCGTTTCGATGGCATCCTCCAACCCTCGGGCATCACGTCGCACGCCGACATTTCGCCACATGAGGCTTTTCAGCGAGTTTCGAATGTCACTCAAGTCGAGTGGTTCGCTGGGAGGAGCAACGGATTGGGTCAGGTTGACCGCTTCAAAACGATCGGGCGTTGCAAGGGCCCGTTGGGACGCATTGCTACCGGTCCTCTTACCGTATACGAGTCCTTCCAGCAAACTGTTCGATGCCAAACGGTTTGCGCCGTGGAGGCCACTGCTCGTTACTTCGCCGGCAGCCCACAAATTGGGTATGGAAGTCTGGCCGTTTGTGTCGACGGAGATTCCTCCGATCATATAGTGTGCGCCTGGACGAACAGGGATACGATCGGTGGTAATGTCGATTCCGAATTTCTTGCACCCGGCATAAATGCTTGGGAAGCGGCCACGCACAAAGTCGGCGTCCAGATGATCTAACTTTAAATAGACGTTCGGATGCTTGGTGAGCTCCATTTGCGAGACGATGGCCTGAGAAACGACATCGCGTGGGGCGAGTTCTCCGCGTGGGTCATAGTCCTTCATGAACCGATGGCCATTTCGGTCGACCAGATGACCACCTTCGCCTCGGACTGCTTCGGTGATTAGGCTGCGGCTACTACCTGCAATGTATAGCACCGTCGGATGGAACTGCATGAATTCCATGTCGCGGGTTTGTGCTCCGGCTCTAAGGGCCATCGCAATGCCATCTCCTGTGGCGACGCCTGGGTTGGTTGATTCACGATAGATTTGACCGACGCCGCCGGAAGCCAGGATCGTTTGTTTGGCCCAAATGAGCGTTCGGCCATGCTTTTCATCCGAGGCCAACGCTCCGCGACAAACACCTTCATGGGTGATCAAGTCTTGGGTGAACTCGTTTTGCCAAATTTGGATATTGGCGCGAGATCGAACCATTTCGACCACTGACCGAATCACTTCTTTGCCGGTCGCATCGCCCAATGCATGAACGATACGATCTCGGCCATGCCCACCTTCCCGGGTCAGAGCCAACCGACCATCGATTCGATCAAACTCGGTACCCCAGCGGATCAGCTCACGAATACACTCGGGACCTTCATGCACTACCAAGTCGACAACATTTTTATCGCACAAACTTCCGCCAGCTACGATCGTATCGGCGGCATGGTCTTCAAAGCGATCTTCATCGTCCAGGACCCCCGCGATACCGCCTTGCGCATAATTGCTGTTGGATTCCTGAATTTGCTCTTTGGAGAGAATCAAAGCTGAGAGCTTGGGATCGATCTCTAGAGCAGCTCGAAGTCCGGCAATCCCTCCACCGATGATGAGAACGTCGGTGAAATAGTGCGAGACGCTTTTGGGATGAAACGGAACGAGGTATCGAGGGACGTGCGGTGCCATGCGCCTGATGACGTTTGTATCGTGCATGACAGGAAAGTGATGACTGGCTTGGGGTAGCGGTCAGCCAAATTCCCTGCGAAATATGCGCGGCTAGGTGAAAGTCAGGGGAATCTCTTATTTTGCCTTAACAGAGCCTTTATTGAGAAGCCCCCTTAAGATAGGCGCGATACTGTTCCATGAACGAGGGTGGCGGACTACTACGCTGGGCATCTCGCGTGCCACCAGAGGTCGTTTGGCGAGCCTCGACGCGGCGTGTTGTATCATTGCCTTGAGACAGCCCAAGACTTCTTAGTGCGTCGTTTAACTCTTGCGTTGCGGCGGAATCTTCTGAGTCAGCAGCCTGTTTCATTTGCTGCCAGCGTTGGACGAAGCGAGCGAACTCTTCTTTGCTCCATCCCAGCTTGTCGAGCAACTCCTGGTCTGGCGTGGCTTGATGTTCTAATTCGTCCAGCACCATATCAGTTGCTTTTTTGGCATATTCAAGATTCGCGGCATCCTCGCCAGGCTCAACGCGAGGGCCATCATAATTCTGCGGCGTGTTGTTTCCTTCCAATCCGCCCCCTTGAGGAATGGCTGAATTTCCGGGGCCACGCCCTGACTGTTGCGGATCGGATTGTTTTTGCTGTGAATCTTGTGGCCCTTGCTCCGATTCCGCGCCTTCCATGCCGGCTTGCTGGCCTGCGGGAGAGTTGGTTGTGCTAGAGCCTTCTCCCATTTGGTCGCTGGTCGATCCTGTCGACTCTTCGCTTTGGGGGCCTTCGCCTCCTTCTTGGCCTGTTTCTCCTTCGCCTTGCTGGTTGGCCGCACCGGCTCCTTCGTCAGCTGCACTGGTGCTGCCGGCGCTGTCGTTTCCAGCTTGCTTGGCTGATTGCCCACCGCCGGAACCGCCGTCACCACTTTGGTCGCCGCGAGTTTCTCCTTTACCGTCAGACTGTTTATCGCTGTTGGAAGGAGACTTCGGTTGGTCCCCTTCGCCTTCCGAGTTACGGTCCTCGGGCTTCATGTTATTGGAGTCTTGCTCGTTCGCTTTCTCGCTTGACTCGGGACTTCCGGATTCCCTTTCGTTCCCCTTGCTTCCAGCACCGGAACTGGTGTTGTCGCCCATCCCGTTGTCGCCGGAGCGTTCGGAATCTTGCGAGGGGTTCATCTCGTTATCTTCTTGAACTGCTCCACCTTTGTTTTCGCCGGCGCCTTCTTCGTTGTTTCGGGTATTTCGTTGTCCGGTTTTGCCTTCGTTATTATCTTTCGTTCCTGGTTGGCCTTCCTGCTTTTCGGTACCAGAAGCGTTCTCGCCGCCAGCCGACTCCTCTGGCGTCATTCCGTCGCCGTTACTTCCTTCTTCAGGCTGCGTACCATCTTTTTGGCCGTTCGAGTCCTCTTGTCCTGCTTGCCCTTGATTTCCTGACCCTTGTTTTGACTGGCCATCTTGATTGGAATTTTCTTGTTCCTCATTTCCTCCGGAGCCGTCCGACATACCCTCTTGAGATGGTTGCGATTCGCCGGTCGATTGCCCATCTCCCGATTTTTGCTGGGCATTCGCATCGCCATTTTCTGGGGAAGACGGTTTTCCTTGCTGCTGTTCTTTATCGTTCAGGTATTCCTGGATTTTCTCGAAGGCATCGCCATCTTGAGAACCATCCGACGCGATAGGATCGTCTTGCTTTTCTACGGTTGAATTTTCGTTTGGTTGTGTCGAAGAGTCACCTTCTTGAAGCTCGCCGCTTTGATTCGGATCGCCAGCCTTACCGGTCCCTTTTCCGCTGGGGTTCCCGGAAGACTCCGATTGGTTCTGTTCGCGTTGTTGATCATCAGAGGCCTCAGAAGCTTCACCGCCGGTGCCGCCACTGCTTTGTGATTGCGACTGCTGATCGCCCCCCTCTTGCTGAGATTCGCCTTGGCCACCTTCCCCTGGCTGTGGATCGCCCATCTGGGGTTGGCCAGACTGATCGCCATCTTTCGACTCTGATCCTTCACCTGGCTGCGGATCTTGGTTTTGATCGCCTTCCTGCTTCTGCGAAGAACTGCCGCTCCCCTGACCATCTTGCGACTGTTCCGACTCGCCAGAGTTTTCGCCTTCCTGCGGATTATCGGATTGGCCTTTCATGCCCTCTTCGCCGGAATCTCCGTCTGAGCCACCTTCGCCTTGCTCACCTTCTTCTCCTTTGTCGCCATCGGACATGTCGCCAGACTCACCGTCTTCCGAGCCTTCTCCCGAATCACCACCTTGTTCACCAGATTCGCCCGAATCGTTCTGCTCTTCCGACTGCATTTCTTCTTCACTTTCGGAGCCACCTTCCGAGGAATTGTCGGCTGGCTGGCCTTCGACCGCTTCAATAATGCGGATCGTGCGAGGGCGTGTCTCTGCGAGATTGGGTTTCAGGTTGCCAGCGAAATCGGTACGGGTGTCTTCTGCAATCCCGGTCAGTTTGACGACATCCCCCACATTCAGCCGATGGTCCTTGGGTAGAAAATTCCAAGCCTGAATGACTTGTCCCGACTTCGGCTGCTTGAGGATTGACTCATTAAAAATGGCTTTCCCATTCAATGCCGCATCGCGCGAGACTGTGCCGGTGACACGAATTTGACGAATGCCGTAGTCGGGATCGATGGCTCGCAAGCGAACCGCCAAGCTTTGGTTAATCGGGAGGTCTAGCTCCGATGCCGTTGGTTCGATGAATTCAATTTCCGGCGGAAGATCTCGGACGACGTCAATGTGGTACAGAACCGGATGAGGATTGAGCACACCATCTTCGGTACGGAATCGAATTTGGTACGAACGAAACTTGCCTGCCGATCCGGCATCGTTCAATTCCAAGGGGAATCGTACCGACGCGATTGTCGACTCTTCGGAATCGACTTTCATCGGAAGTGTATTCAGGGAAACGACCGGAGAATCTTCGATGGGATCGAATTCGAGGTATGCCTTTTGAATGGGCCGGTTACTCTTCGCGCGAATCGTGACCATGCTGCCCTCAAGGGCGCGGATATGCCCGTCACCATCTTGCTGCCAGGGGGACTCGCCGGTGTAGGCTGGGAACTCGTACCGCAAAGATGTGACGTCAATTGATGGAGCTTCCAACGTGGTCACTTCGAAGTCACGCGTAGCGGCATCCCCGGCTTCGACTCGGTAGGTCAAATCTTGTTGGATGCCAGACTCGGAAGGACGTAGCTTGGCCACATAATTAAAGCCATCTTCGCTAAGTTCCAGCGGAATGGCTTGGTCAGTCAGCTGGCCATCTTTGGTCGAGTAGATCACTTCCAGTCGATCGTCATCGGTCACGTCATGTAACTTGACGATCACGTCGATTTCCTCGCCCTGGTAGATCTGCGCATCGCCGGGCTGAACGTCGATGATTTTGACGCGGGAAGGACGCGCAATGTCATTCCACGGCATCGCAATTCGTGCTGCCGTTTGTAATGGGTCTTTGGGGGATAAGACCGTATACAATCCAAAAAGTACCGCGAGACCTGCGAGGACGTATCCGATACGGATTGCCTTGGAATAGTCGACGAGATGTTCTAGCGAGAGCGACGAAATGTCCGAAGCCGCTTGCGTTTGAACGGCATCCAAGACAGCTTTGCGTGTGCCTTGTTGGTTCTGGCTAAGGAACAAGAAGTTGAGCAGGCTATTCTTTAGAGTTGGCTGTCCTTGCTCGATCATCTTGGCTGCGTACAGCGGGTTGATCGAGTTGAAGAGCAGGGGAGCAACATAGACCCATAGGAAGCCTGCTGCTGCGGCCACGTATACCAAAAATGCAATCAAACGAGCCGTGAAGCTTAGGCCTACAATCCAATGATCGACAACAGCCAGAATCAAAAGAAATAGGAGCGACCCCGCAGCAAAAAGAAGAAGCCCTGCTGCGAGCTCGGCGAGCTTCACATTTCGCCGTGTCCGGTTGATCTTGTTGCGAATGAAGTCGGGACCGACCGCTACTTTTGTAGAAGGCTTAGTGGTCGTCAGATTGCTGGATGCGTCAGTCGACATGAATTCTCTCGGCGATTGCCGGAAACGCGTTGATTTTCCAAGGGAAACGCGCGTTTGGGATGAAAAGTGGGAGACTCCCTATTATAGAAGACGACTTTGCCAGCGTCGGGGTTTTCGCACGAAATATATGCCGACAGATCCCCTCTGCGGAAGTGTGCGGTGTTCCAGCGGTTAGCACACTATTGGCAGAATCGGTTGAATCGTATGTTATGCCGATTATTCGCTTTGTCTCGCCAACGCGAAGCGGCTAACGCGATAATCTCGAAGACTTTGCGGTCGCGTAAAATTCTCGAAGTTGCTGCTGTTCCGCAATCGACAGTTGGCTGCCGTCCACGTACACCTCGTCGACGTGGGACAATTTGCGCAGGTAAGGAAGATCGCTGCTGCTGATAGGTGTGTTGAACAGTGCAATGCCACGCAGGTTGGGCAGGTCCGCTAATTTCAAGAGCTTTTCGCCGCTAACGTTCGTGTTGCTCAGATCAATCCATTCCAGCGACTTAACACCGACGAGGTGATCCAACGAATCAGAGTTCAGCTTGGTTCCGTGCAAGTGGATCTCGCGAAGACTAGGAAGCGAGGCGATCGCGGCAATTCCGGTGCTTGTAACGTTCGTGTTGTTCAAGCGAAGGGTTTGGAGCGACTTCAGCGACTTAATTTGGGCAATCCCTTCGTCGGTTACGCTTGTGTCAGACAGATCGAGTTCTTCCAACGATGGGAAGAATTCGAGCGAAGCCAAAAACTGGTCGCCGGCGTCGGTGTGGTTTACATCGAGCATTCGAAGTTTCAAGGCCGAGTTTTGCATAGGGCAGGGAGCATCTTCGAGAGACGATTTTGCCACGGAAAGATGCTCGATGTTTGGCATCCCAGCCAATTGAGCAAGTCCATCCATCGTGATCTTGGAACGCTCGAAGCAAACCTCAGCAAGACTCTTCAGTTGAGCAACCTGGCCTGCAACTTCGTCGTCTACCTTTTCCCCCTGAAGGGAAAGCTTGCCGAGGCTGGGGAAATCCCCTTTCTGCAAATACCAAGGACCCGTCAAATCAGCATCTAAGACCGTCAGCGTGTTGAGCTTCGGCAACTGCTTCAGGTAATGAAAGCTCTGTCGAGTAACCGGCAGTTCTTCCAGTTCGATATGCTTCAAGTTTCGGAGTTCTTCGAGGTACCAGATGCCGTGGTCAGAGACTTTGGTTTCGGCAATACGAATTGCTTCCAGGCTCGGCAGTTCCGCCACGGTCGACATGCCGCTGTCGTCCAAGCTGTTGTGCAGCTGAAGTTCGGCGAGCTGAGACATCTGCCGCAAGCAATTGCGGACGTTGCCTTCCGGAGGCGTGTTGTGAAGCGAAAGGAGTTTGACCGAAGGGAGCTGCAACAGAAGGTCCCAGTGGTCATCCTTCATTTTGGCACCATCGACACGGATGCAACCATATTCTGGCCAATTGACGATCTCGTCAGACAACGAGGCGCCGTAACCGAACAGGCAACCGCTTTGTTCCAGCGTTGCAACGATGCGTTCCAGTTCGGGGTCGACTGGACCACCAACATCAATGGGAACAGGAGGGAAGGCAACCGGAGGCTGTGCGTCTAGACCGTCGGCCTGACTCAGAAAAATCGCGCTCGCAATAAGTAAGAAAGCCCCGCGCCGCATGGAATACCCTCCTGATTGTCGGGAAAATCGCCGCTGCGACTCCCGATACGTTCCGTCCTTGCTTGCCCCTGACGTACTGATTATTGAACGCCAGAAGCGGGGAACTTTCAATATCGGAAGCCACGTATTTAGCAGAATTCGCACAACCCGCACAATCGTTAAGGTCGCAACGCGAATTCAAATACCGCTAATATCAAATCCGTCTGTAACTATTCGCTCAATTGTTGAGCGGGGCAATCACGCGAAGATTGGGGAGTTCTTCGGAAATCCAGTCGACGCCTTCCTGGGTCACATCCGTACTGCGTAAGTGAAGTGTCTCTAGACCATTAGCACCCCGGAGATTTTTCAGTCCGACATCAGTGATCGGCGTCAAATTCAAGTACAGATAGTTGAGCGACGGCAGTTTACCGAGTGTCGTCATCGCGTCGTCGATCAAATTTGAATGAGAAATAGTCAGGTGCTGGACTTTTTCGAGTCCTTCAAACGCGGTGAAATTACTCGAAGGAAACTCACAATGCTGAAGGTTCAAGTGCTCTAGTCGCTTGAGCTTACGGAAGATATCCATGTCGGCTGATTGGAAGGAGACATTGGTCAATGTCAGCGCTTTGAGGCTCGGAAGCTGCGGAATCGTCCGCAGTGAACTGCCAGGTATATTGCCAAAGCGAATCGACAGCGTTTGCAAATGGGTAAAGTTCTCGATGCCATTCAGCGAGACATCCTTCGAGTCCGGATCGTAAATCGTAAGCTGGCTAAGCTTCGGCAGCCGGCTTAGGTATCCAAAATAAGGCTCGCAATTACCGTCTATTTTCAACGTAAGTTGTTCCAGCTCCGTTAGTTCCTCCAAGTACCAGAGGCCGGCTGGAGTGAAGTTGTTCCCGCCCATCTGAAGCGAAACGAGATTCGATAAATGAGCCACTTGCATTAGGTCCGCATCGGTCGGAGCTCCGAAAATATGAAGATGCTGCAGCTCGCCGAGCTGTGTGATCGTGCTCCACGTGACGGGGCTGAGCTCGAAGTTTGCCCCCAGCCAAAGACGCTCTACGCGTGGCAAAACGAGCAAAGATTGCAAGTTTTCAGGCGATGCTTTGGTGGCGTAAAGATTGACGTAGTAAGAGGTTTGCTCGTCGTAGTTTTGGTAAAACTGAACGTGCGCACCATTTTTCTCCAGCAACTGGATCGCTCGACGAATCTCGGGAGACTCGTAATCACGTTCGTCTGCGATCGCCCACGTTGGAACGGCAGCTGCCACCAAAACGACAAACAGGGCCCAGCGAAGCATATTGGAAGGAGAAATCATCCAGGTTTCCTTACAAGCGACTTGCGTCATCCTGATGAGGGAGAGTGGACGGCATCTTGCAGGAGTCAGCCAAAATAGCTGAGAATCCCCTGAATAACGCCGCCATTCACGGAAGGCTTAACGGACTTCAATTATAGGGCACTCGAAATGATTGACGAGAAAATTTCATCCCAACTCGTCATTCTGGACTCTTTCGACAATGTCGCCGTCGCTAGAGATGGAATTCGCCAAGGGATAACGCTTGTGACCCCCAACGGCGAGGTGGCCACCGTCGATGCAATTCCATTCGGTCATAAGGTTGCCTTGAAGGAAATTAAGCAGGGCGAACCGATCACCAAGTATGGGCAAATCATCGGTCAGGCAGTCCAGGACATTCGGCCAGGACAACATGTCCATTCCCATAATCTAGCTATGGTTGAAGTGGCGTCGGAAGAGGCTCCATGCTCCGCCATTCCCGAGCCGCCGCAGGCGATTCATGATCGGACGTTTGAGGGATATTTGCGGCCCAACGGAAAAGTCGGAACACGCAACTATCTTGCGGTCATCAGTACGGTGAATTGTTCGGCGAGTGTTGCGAAGTACATTGCGGAGCGGATTTCCAGGGAGGAGCTTGAGCGATATCAAAACGTTGACGGCGTGATCGCGTTGAAGCACAACGCCGGTTGCGGAATGCAATTTGGTGGCGATGCCCACACGACTCTCAATCGATTGATGGCCGGCATCGCGCGACATCCAAACGTGGGTGGTTTCCTTCTCGTAGGGCTGGGTTGTGAAACCGGTTCGATGGGCTATTTGCTTCAGCAGCAAAACCTCGTGCAGATCGATGGCGTCGGTCACGAAGGTCGACCAGGGCCGCTCGTTCTTTCGATGCAAGATCAAGGAGGTACACTACGCACTGTCGAAGCTGGCGTCGAGCAAGTGCGAAGAATGCTTCCGCAAGTCAATGCGATTGAACGGCAGACTGTTTCGGCGAGCCATTTATCGGTGGGATTGGAATGTGGAGGGAGCGACGGCAACTCAGGCGTCACGGCGAATCCTGCGTTAGGGATCGCCAGTGATCGAATTGTCGCGTGCGGAGGAAGGGCCATCCTGAGTGAAACCTCGGAAGTTTATGGAGCCGAACATCTGCTGACGCGGAGAGCCGTTTCACCCCAAGTGGCGGCAAAGTTGATGGACCGGATTGATTGGTGGAAGAAGTACGTCGCCATGTTCGGGGCCGAGCTGGACAACAATCCATCCCCCGGCAATAAAGCAGGCGGTCTGACAACAATTGCCGAGAAATCACTCGGAGCAGTAGCTAAAGCGGGAAGTACTGCGTTGACCGATGTGGTTCAGTATGCCGAACCGGTCGAATCGAAGGGCCTGGTTTTCATGGATACCCCAGGGTACGACCCTGCGAGCGTCACCGGTATGGTGGCTGGCGGAGCCAACATCGTTTGCTTCACGACAGGGCGGGGAAGTTGCTTTGGCTGTAAGCCCACGCCATCGATCAAGATCGCGACCAATTCGCCCATGTATCATCGCATGGCAGACGACATGGACATCAATGCCGGTACGATTCTCGAAGGGGAATCGATCGTTTCTGCCGGCGAACGCATCTTCGACGAGATTCTGGCCGTCGCTAGCGGAAAGAAAACCAAGAGCGAGCAGCATGGCATTGGTGACGAAGAGTTTGTCCCATGGCTCGTGGGACCGACGCTCTAGTCAAATCGGGTAACTCTTTTGCATTCGCTGGATGCCTTATTTACGATGCGATAGGGACCGTTCGCTGTTTCGTATCGTCCGCTGAAATTTCCTGGAGAACCGACTGGTGCGCTGCTTACCCATTCTCTTGCTTGGAGCGTTTGCCTGCTTCGGAGTTAACAGCCACGCCATGGCAGCTGAGTTCCTCAGTGGTCAAACGGTGACGATCAACGCCGATGAAACCTGGGAGGGCGACGTTTATATCTTCGCTCAATCGGTCAAAGTCGACGGTACCGTACGTGGTGACCTGGTCGTTTATTCACAGCAGCTCCATGTCACCGGAACGGTCGAGGGAGGCGTTATCGCCGCTGGCCAAGAGATCTTGCTTGAAGGAAACTGCGGACGTACTTGCCGGGTTGCATGTCAGACGGCAAAAGTCGGCGCTGGGGCGAAGCTGGAGAGAGATCTTGTCGCGGCAGGGTACTCGCTTGAAATTGATAAAGGAGCGGTCGTCGAGGGAGATGTTGTCTATGCCGGCTTTCAAACGGTGCTCAATGGAGCTATTGAGGAAGATGTCTGGGCTGCCGTGAATCGAGCATTGGTCGAGGGAACGATCGGCCGCGAACTTAGCATTACCGTTAATTCGTCGAAGGAAAATGGGCCTGCTCCTGGCGACTATTGGCAAGAGAAGCAGTTGATCCGCATGCCCGTTGTCAAACCAGGGCTGATTATTTCTGACAATGCTCGCGTAGAAGGAAAGCTGACGTATCATTCGCCGGATGAAGTCGTTATCGAAAAGGGGGCGAGCGTCGCCGGGCCGATCGAATGGATCAAGCCAGAAAAGCCACCGCAGTCAGGTCCCAAGGAAAACACACACTATTTTTGGGCACAGCTCAAGCGATATGCAACATTGCTGGTGATGGGCATCTTGATGGTTATTTGCTGTCCGGCAACGAGCGGTGGTACTGTCGATCAGATTGTCCAGCGTCCAGTGCTTAGCTTTTTGGCCGGTGTTCTCGCGGTCCCGCTTTCGGTCATCGCGTTAGGTGTCGTAGCGGCGCTGATCGTTGCCGTACCCATGGCGTTTGGTTGGTTGACACTCGATGGTTTGGCGGTTGCCGGCGCGATGATTGCCAGCTTCGGGGCTGTGTTGTATGTCGGTAGCTTGCTGTACTTCTTTGTGTTCGGAGCTGCGGCGATAACGAGCATCACATTGGGACGCATCGTTTTTTCGGATCATCCCATTGCTTCGCGGGGCCGGCAGATCCTTGCATTGGCGTTTGGCTTGGTCTTTTACGTCGTTCTCACGTGCGTTCCTTACCTTAGCGTTGGCGTCGCGGTTGCTGCCATCTTATTTGCTTTCGGTGGAATATTTTTGTGGACGATGCAGGGGCTTTTTGGTGCGTCGCCGGAAACGTCGAACAACTCGCCTAAGCCCGCATCAAGCTAGTCGAGATAGGTCCACTGATCGAATGTCGCTGCCTGTCCGACGTACTGTTGTTCGGCATCGTGAAGATTCCAGACGATGGCCTGTTCGATACGGAATCGACGGCCGGTCGTAGCGATGCGAATGCCTTGGTAATCGTCGACATATCCGTCACGCGTCGTACGCTCGAGAAGCTGAGCGCGTTCGTCACGATGCATCGGTTCGGCCGTCATCCGCGAGGGTGTGCGAAGGAGTGTCGCGATATCGATCTTCCACAAGTTGAGCGCCGTCTGGTTGCCGAAGTTAAGGATCGGATCGGTCGCCGCCGTATGAGAAACGACGACAAAGGGAGCCTCGAAAACATGTTTGGCATCTTCCTGCGGACTGCCAGTGCGCGGGACAAGCTCTCGGCCGAGAAGTTTCTGAAACGAGTCGAGAAGAATCTGTAGATGCGCCGGCCAATGGTGCTCAAGCCATGGCGACGAGGCGTTGGGATCTTGAGGCACTCGACTTCTCTCACTTCCTAATCGGGGCGATAATCCGCGTCGTGGGGCGTGCTTTCTGCAGAGCTTGCACACCTTCTTCGGTGACCTTGGTAACGTTCAGTTGCAACGTGCCGAGCGAGCGGGCGTTGCTCAAATGCTTGAGCCCAGCGTCGGTAATCGGGCAGTTACTGATGTAAAGGTAGTGCAGCTGCGGAAGCTTGCCCAGAGGTTCGAGTATCGTGTCGGAAACCTCATTGCGAGAGAGTTGCACACGTTCGAGCGACTTCATACCGGAAAGGTTCTCGAAAGAATTCTTGCCGAAGTGGCAGTGGTACAGATTCAAGTAAGTTACCTGGTCCAAATTGTGGAAGAGTTCCATGTCTGACTTGCTGAAGTACGAACGCATGAAGCTGAGTGAAGTCAGCTGTTTCAATTCGCCCACTTCAGACAGGTCGCTGTCTTTAATTTCTTGTGAGTCGATGCTCAGCGTTTCCAGATTCGGCAACTGGGCGATGCCTGTCAGCGTAAATGTGCTGCCAGTTTGAGTCCGTAGGGAAAGGCTGTTGAGCTTGGGCAATCGAGCAAGATACTCAAAATAAAGTTCGGGATTGCCAGGAACCGTCAGTGACAGATGCTGCAGCTCGGCCAGCTCTTCCAGGTACCAAAGATCCTCCGGCGTTAAGTTGTCGGACCGCAACGTCAGATTGCGAAGGTTTGTGAACTGAGCGATATTTCGCAGATCAAACTCTTGGACATGGCCCGAGATCGTGAGCGTCTCTAGTTCGCTCATTTGGATCAGCGTATTCCACGCCGATTGGTCTCGTTTAAAACTTGGACTCAGCGACAGGCGATCGACCTTAGGGATGACCAGCAGTGGGGCCAGGTTTTCTGGCGTTGGCTTCAATGAATGAATGTTGATGCTGTACGAGATAGGGTCTGGCTTGGACTGTGGATTACCTAACTGGAAGAACCGTGACGAATAGAAGCTGACAGTGGCGCCCTTCGAGCGAAGGAATTCAATCGCTTTGCCGATTTCGGGAGATTCGTACTTCGTTCCGTCACCGTAAGTGTTGGCCTGGCACAGCAGCAAGCTAAGCAGAACTACGAAGCACGACAGAAATTTTTTCAGACAAGTCATCGCCGGATCCTTGGGGAACACAAGATCAACCCGGGGCGGGAAGGAGTTTTCATCTTATGCGGAGTTTGTCCACAGTGCGAGAAAAACTAAGCAAATTAGCCCTTCTTGATTGGGGCTGAGACCTTCATGTCAGGGCGTTTCTCTTTTAGCCATTTCACTCCCTCGTCGGTAATGTCGGTGCTGTACAGATAGACTCGCTGCAGCTTAGAGATCTCGGCTAAGTGCTTTAGGCCTTCATCCGAGATCGGAGAGCCACGGATGTATAAGTAGTTTAGTTTCGGTAACTCCACCAAAGAATGAAGCGACTCGTCAGAGATTTCCGTGTTGTAGATTTGCAGCCGCTCAAGATTGGCAAGATCGGCCAGAGGCGTCAGATCGTCCGATGCCAGTTTGCTGTTAGTCAGGTTCAACGACTTCAGGTCGGTCATCTTACGGAACATCTCAAGCTCGCCGTCGGCAAACTTTGCGTTCGAGATCGTCAGCATTTCCAATTGAGGAATTTTGGCGAGGCCTTGCAGTTCTTTCCCTTGCACTTCCCGCGAATTGATGTTCAGAGTCTTCAGCTGTGTGAGGTTTTCGATTCCATCCAGTTCAACCTCGTTTTTGCCCCTGAGGTTTAAGAGCAACTGCGAAAGCTTCGGCAAATTGGGAAGGGACTGAAACGAGGCCGTATCGTCGCCGTCAACGTGGATTGAAAGTCGCTGCAGATTAGTTAGCGTTTCCAGGTACCACAGGTATTCGGAATCAACACCGCCAATACGAACTTCGAGAGACTGAAGATTCGTGAACTCGGCAATGTACTGCATGTCCTCGTTGGTGAGGTTGTCCATGATGTACAAGTGTTCGAGTTCGCCGAATTGCGAAAGGATCTTCCACGACTTTTCCGAACGCTCGAACTCTTGCGAAAGATAGAGGCGTTCAACTTGCGGAAGGACTAACAACGCCGCGAGGTTCTCGTCGGTCGCTTTCATGGCAAACAAGTTCACCGTATACGGAATCGGCCGAGGCGTGTCGTCGGGAACTCCACGAACGCCATTCTGCGGCATCTTGAAATAGACGCGTGCCCCGTTGTCTCGCAGGTGAAGCACCGCTTCGCGAATCTCGGGCGACTCGTACCGGCGATCGTCGGCAGCGGCACAAGTAGAGATCGCCAGCACTGCCAATAGGCAGACGCTGATCTTCGAATAGGAAGAAGCAAATTTGCCAAATTTCATCGCGAAACCTTGCGAGCAACCAGGAGACGGGCGGTGCATAGCTTCTGCCATCCTACGCAATTTGGCTTAGAAAAGCGACAAACGAACCATCGATAAGAAGAAGGTAAAGCTAGGGTGCATTAACAGCTACGGAGGGCAAAGATCAGCACCAAGAAGAGCAAAAAACCGCCTACGTATAGCCACAGCGGGGGAGGATCGCCGGAGTTGTAATTCGCGTCGGGCATCCATTTCCTGGGGGTGAAAGTTTCGTGGGTGCTTACGTATCATTCGAAAAAGGAAAGGGCGATCTTTGGGGGAGATCGCCCTTCGCAAGTTGGCAGTCGTCAGACGTTAGTCGCGACGTCCGGATGCAAGCATCAAGTAATACATCAGCGTCATGACCGACTGTAAAGTTCCGGCGACATATGTCAGTGCGGCAGCATTCAAAACGCCTCGAACGGCCGGCATTTCATCGCGCGGAACGATGTTCATGTCGATTAAAATACCACGAGCTCGGCTGCTCGCATCGAATTCAACCGGCAGATTGATCAGCTGGAAAAACACGACGCAGCTGAACAACGCAATCCCTGCCCAGATCAGTGGTTTGAATGTCAGCAACAAACCGGCGAACAGCAGGATGAAGCTGAAATTACCGCCGAATTGAGCCGCTGGAACGGCCATGTTGCGAATAATCAGCGGGTAGTAGTTGCGAGCATCCTGGATCGCGTGGCCAGCTTCGTGAGCGGCGATACCGACAGACGCGGCAGTACGTTCGGCGTAAACTTCAGGGCTCAATCGAAGCACTTTCGCTCGCGGATCGTAATGATCGGACAAGTGTCCAGCGACACGTTCGATGGCAACATTTTGCAATCCGGCCGAGTCTAAGATGTGACGTGCTGCCGCGGCACCGGAAAGCGGAGCGGCTTGCTTCATCGCCTTGGCGTACGCCGACCGTAGCCAAAGCTGAGCAATCATCCCTAAGATGATTGCCGGGGCAATGAACAGCAGGTATCGAAAGTCAAATATGAACACGGTTTATCACTCCAAAAGTGGACTGTGCATTTCGGCAGGTGGTGCCGATTACTGCAATTTTGGCAGGCGAAATTTGCCACAACAATGACATTGCAAACTTCGGACCATCGCACAATTATACGGCCCAAATGCGGGAGGGCTATTTCTTTTAAAAACCTAACCCCGATCTTCGCTAAATCCCGCGAAACCCCATTCGTTGGCACCTATTCTGAGTTAAAGTAGATAGTCTTGCCTCGTTTGCCTGTAATTCGCGTTTTTCACCCCTGAATTGTCTCTATGTCGCCTGTATTTAAGCGTTTCTTGGGCTTTCTTTGTCTGCTCTCGCTGACCAGCTGTCGCCCTTTGCCGCCAGAGATCTCTCCGGACGCAAAGCCGATTTCTGCTGCCGAGAAAATTGAGCCTGAAAAGCTGCGCGAACGAATTGATAAAGTACTCGACTTCACACTGAAGCATCGTCATCTGAATACGCAAGATCACGCCGCCTGGCAGATTCTGCATGGCAGTTTGGCCTATGGTCGGGCGTTTCCTGTCACGCATGAAGGCGAACCGATTCCAGTGGTCGATTACCTCGCTGAAGGTGGCAAGATGAATGGCTGGACCATTCAACGGGGCAACAAGCTGACGACCAAAGAAGGGGAGCCTGAGAACTTCGGCATGCGTGCCGTTACCGAACCGGGCACCAGGGCAGGGCAGGGGCACTACGATCAATGGTTGGCGATTCTCTCGCAATGCGATGTCCCGCCGGAAGCGACGTTTCAGGTCGGTCCAGACACGTTCACGATGACCAATTTCGTGCAGCAGGTTCAGCTGGACACCTCGCGGAATCACCTACGAGAATTCAGTTGGACGCTGATCGGTTTGACCAAGTATTTCCCGACGGATCACACATGGACCGACTCGAGCGGAAAGCAGTGGAGCATTGCCGACCTGGTTCAAATTGAAGTCGAGCAAGGGCTCGATAACGGGGCATGTGGCGGGACGCATCGGCTGATTGGATTGGCGATGGCACTGAAGCGTCGCAAGCAGTCGGGCCTGCCAATCGAAGGCCCTTGGGCTGATGCCGAAGCACTGATTCAGGAGAGTATTACCACGGCTCGCCAGTATCAAAATCCGAATGGCGCCCTCAGCGTGAACTACTTTCAGCGTCCTGGCAGTTCGCCGGATTTGGCTGAAAATCTCGGCACGACTGGGCACACGCTCGAGTTCCTTTCGATCGCACTTGACGACGAGCAGCTGAAAGAGGAATGGGTTCGCCGGGCCGCTTCTTATCAGTGCGAAGTGTTTGAGCGAACCGAACAGGTCTCACTCGAATGCGGGGCGTTGTACCACGCAGCCCACGGTTTGGTCCTCTACCGCGAACGCGTTTATGGGCCACGCGAATACTCGGTCAACTAGGTGTTTTCTATAGCTCGTCGACACGCGTCATGCGAACGGGAAGCAGCCTTGCGTTGCCGTTCACTTCTGTAATTGTCAGTGTGTTGTCGCTGGTAAACCGCAGCAGAAATTGCCGCGTCTGATCGCCGTCTTGAAGGTCGATGGTAAGTTGGTCCTGTAGTTCTTCAACAATGACATATGGCCCCGATTTCTCTGCCGGGGCGAGGATGCTCTGCGACTTGATGGGTTCCGTTTGAAGTCGCAATTCGTTGCCTTCTAAGAACTTGAGCGTCAGCAAGGCGACGTCCGTTTTTCCCTCGTTTTGCGAGGTTTTCGGCCCCTCGGCGAGGGCTTCATTGCTGACCGGACCAGAGACATAGATGGTCCCTTGCCAGGTTCCTTCCAGCGGATGAGCTGCCGCAGAACAGCCCGCTAGGGTGGCGATACTGGTGAGTAAAATGCCTATGGAAAAATATTTGGCCATGGGTATTGCCTATTGATTGGGAATGCGAATAATGGATTCCAAGTCACCGGAAGTCTCTGCGGACGGATCGCCTGCAGGCGGCTTTTTCTCCCACATCGTGACGCGTGAGGACCGATCGCCAACTGCCCCTTGCGAGGTGGTCAGGAAACTGGCACTATGGACCTTGGTCCCGATTAAATCCGGTTCTCCAGCTACCATAATTTCAGTAGTACCCCAACACCAGGGAGAGTTTGATGAGTGTTTTAGTTCAACAGCCAGCTCCGGATTTTTCCGCCGAAGCGGTAATGGAAGATGGTTCGTTCAAGAAGATTAATCTGTCCGACTACAAAGGCCAGTACGTCCTTCTATTCTTCTACCCGCTCGACTTCACCTTCGTTTGCCCAACCGAAATCATCGCATTTTCCGAGGCTATCGAAAGCTTCAAGCAGTTGAATGTGCAAGTTCTCGGCTGCTCGATCGACAGTCATTTCTCGCACCTGGCATGGCGTCAAACGCCTCGCAGCCAAGGTGGTATCGGCGAAATCAAGTACCCGCTGGTTGCTGACTTGGACAAGAGCATCGCTAAGAACTACGACGTTCTGCTCCCTGGCGGCATCGCTCTGCGTGGGCTGTTCCTTATCGACAAGGAAGGCACCGTTCGTCATCAGGTCGTCAACGATCTGCCGCTGGGTCGTAGCGTTGAGGAAGCCCTCCGCATGGTTCAGGCCCTGCAGTTCTTTGAAGTCAACGGCGAAGTTTGCCCCGCCAACTGGAAGGAAGGCGCTCGCAGTATCAAGGCCTCGCCAGACGCCTCGAAGGAATTCTTCGAAGCCGAATACTCCAGCTAAGCCTGGACGCCAAGGCAAAATAATTAAAAGCCCCGAGCCCTTGCTCGGGGCTTTTTTCGTGCATATCGCATGCATATTTCCCTGATTTTCGCCTACGCTTGTACAAAAAATCTTGAAGACTTCGCGCATAAAAGCGTATAATTAATCCCTCAAGAGGCGGGTGCGGTTGCCCGCATTGAATTTCACATGAAAATGTCCGAACCGATTTCACCATCGGCGGACTTTCTGCCATAATGGAAGTAGACGTTCCGACGCTTCCCACACGTCGATCGGTCCTTCACCCACCTTTCAATCGCCCCTTCAAAATTCTGCGAAGGGGTTTCAGGCTCGCCAGGATTTTTCCCAGCCATGTTACCAAGTGCCATCGGCATTCACTGGGGCACCATCTGCCTGGCGTTGTTATGAAAAGCAACGGAGAACTCAACACCATGAAATCGACTTGCCTGGCCGTGGCCATTGCCGCTGCTTCGCTGATGTTGACCGGCAGCGCTATCGCTGCAGAAAAAGCAGACAGCCAAAAATCCAACACCGTGACCCTGGGCGATCCCGCACTCACTGCCGGCATTCCTGGGGAAGGTCCTTTGAAGCTGCAAGAAATCAACGCGTGGCTGGCCGATCCTGCCAACCATGAAACGCTCGACGTCGAACTGCCGTACGGGCTCAACGCCGCGTCGGGGCAAATCACCGGGCTGGATGAAAACCCGATGACGCGAGCCAAGATCGAGCTCGGGCGTCAGCTCTATTTCGATCCACGTCTTTCATCCGACAGTACCATCAGCTGTGCCAGTTGCCATGCCCCGCAATTCGGTTGGGCATTCGAGTCGCAGTTCGGCATTGGGGTCGATGGACAGGAAGGCAATCGCAACTCGCCGGTCTCGTTCAATCGAATTCTTAGTGCCGCCCAGTTCTGGGATGGCCGTGCCGCGACGCTGGAAGAGCAAGCCGTTGGGCCGATCGCAAACCCGATCGAGATGTCCAACACGCACGATGTCTGTGTGAAGACGCTCAGCGACATTCCTGGCTACAAAGTTCAGTTCGAGAAGATCTTCGGCGACGGCGTCAACATCGACAACGTCGGCAAAGCGATTGCCACGTTCGAGCGAGCCATCGTCACCGGTCCGGCTCCGTACGATTATTACGAAGTCGTTCGCAGCTTCGAGAAGCAGTTCCCCGCTGATGAACTGGAGTACCTCGAAGAAGACGATCCTGAGCTTTACAAGAAGTACGCCGAAGCGAAAAAGAACGCCGCCGGCATGTCGGAAAGTGCCCGCCGCGGTCGCGAGATCTTCTTCAGCGAAAAGGGCAACTGTACTGCCTGCCACGCGGGCGCTAACTTCACCGACGAGCTGTACCACAACTTGGGCGTCGGCATGGATTCAGAAACGCCCGACTTGGGCCGCTACGAAGTGACGAAGCAGGAAAAGGATAAGGGCGCCTTCAAGACACCCACCATCCGCAACATCACGCAAACCGCTCCGTACATGCACGACGGCAGCCAAAAGACGCTGGAGGAAGTAGTCGAGTGGTACGCCAAAGGTGGCCACCCCAATCCTTACCTCAGCGACAAGATGAAAAAGCTGAACCTGACCGAGCAAGACAAAAAGGACTTGGTCAACTTCATGAAAGCCGTAACCGGCGACTTCCCAGAAATCGAACCGGGCCGTCTGCCACAGTAACGTTTTCCGCTAACCAGTAAAACGCAGAAAGGCTCGAACGAAATTCGTTCGAGCCTTTTTTTGTGGGCAGATTGTTAACTGGTAAATGGTTGTTCTAACGCAACTATTAAGTTTTTCAAAGCGACTTCATACTGTTCTTCGTCGCCTGATGCTTTGGAAAAATCGGCGACAACCCGATCTCGGACTGCCTGAGCAAGTTGTGGATCGTCAGGTGCCCAGTCGGTAAATACGTAATCATCTAATCTGATGGGGATCAGATAATCTTTACCGCCATCGCGAGCCTCACGCTGTAAAGTCTCTGAAAGCTCATTGAGTACACCTAGACGATTCAAAGAAGCTTTAGAACATATCAGTATGATTCGATCATATTGATTGACTCCCTCACGCATAACTTTGTGTAGCTTTTTACCTGGCATTGCATGAGTTGGGAAGAAAAAAGTCTGTACACCGTTTTGGGTAAGAGAATCAAAAATTCTACTTGCAAATGCTTCGTCTGGCCTACCGTAACTAATGAAACAGGAGAGTCTATTCACGATTTTGTACCTTGCTTTAATAATGTCTATTACGTCATGGTGTCCGTAAATCATTTGGTCTGTAAAGTACAGAAGATGCGCTTGCATGTACGAACGAAGTGAATTTATTGCTCCCAATGGGTTTTTCGGAAGCAAGTCAAGGATCCAAGTTATGCCTTCCCATTGTGGACCATTTATTGGTACGGATCGCCGGTCAAATTCTGAATTGAAATCGTCTCTTTCAAAAGCATGTACGTCATAATTCTGTACGACGTAACGAAAACGATCGCTGTCGACGCCATAGTTCGCACTTTTGTTTAAGAAGTGCCTAGCTAGTCTTCTTATCGACAACTCATCAATGTCATTGGCTCGCGAGAGATATTCACTTTTATGCTGGGCAGTCGGGAAACAATTATTTGGGAATACACGTACTTTTTTGTCAGTGTCTAGATAGTGTAGCCATTCGTCTAAGCTTATTTCTTTTCCCAATACGATTTGATCCGCTGAAAGTATGTTCTTTTCAGGCATATTTATTCTCCGACCAATAGTAAAAGGGCCTAGGGTGCCATGCCGTCGTCTTCGTCGGCATGCCTGCGCGATTCACAACGGAAGAAATAACTCGTCGTCTCGCTTTCAACCAGCATGAGAATGCGATTGAAACCTATCTAGAATTCACATGCCGACGAAGACGACGGCATGGCACCCAGATTATCGGTGCGGCGATACGTAGGTCACAAAAACGTTGAAGATTTCGTGTTTACGATCGCCTCTATAAGATAACCCTTGCGGGCGGTGGTGCTACCCCTATAAGATTTGCGATTCTCGTTCGTCAATCGGTCATCGGGTTCCAGGGGATTTTCTTTGTTTGCCGCTCTTCCGCAAATCGTCCGGATGTTTATTCCTGCTGCGTTTCTCGTGTTTGCGTTTGCGGCGGTAATTGCGGTGATCTATTTCGCCAAACGTCGACACGCGCATCGCAAGTCGCCGCTTACTCGGCATCTCTTACGACCGCCGGGCTTCACGTTGCAGCAGAAGGCGGAGGACCTGCATGGCGACTTTATGGCGTTTTGCTGCATCGCGTGCATCATGCCACTGTACGGTGGGTTGGCCTACTTCACGCTCGATGACATGCCGAACGATCCAACGGCTCGCATGCTGCTTTGGACTGTTATGATCCTGATCTCGGAAGGTTATTGCTGGTTTCGTATCTGGAAACTCTATCCGAAATACCGGTATGCCAGGCTCGGCATGGAAGGCGAGCAAGCCGTGGGGGAAGAGTTGAACCAACTGATGCTGCATGGGTGTCGGGTCTTTCATGACGTTCCGATCGAGTATGGCAACGTCGACCATGTGGTGATCAGCAATAGTGGCGTGTTCGCGGTCGAAACGAAGATGCTCGGCGAGTTAGTCGTCGCCGAGGGGAAGAAAGAAGTTTGGGTCGACTACAACACCGGTATGCTTTGCTTCCCGGATCGCCAGGTTCCTATCCATGCGAAACAGCTGGAGACCTGTCAAAGGTCGCTGTCGAAGTTGTTGTCGCAGGCAGTGGGAACAACGATTGAAGTCGAACCGATCTTGGCACTGCCAGGCTGGTTCGTCCGGCGTAAAGGGCGGCCAACGTATTGCGTTATCAACCCGTTCAATGCCGCCAGGTTTTTCGTTCACAAACGAACCGTTCTCTCGCCCCAGTTAGTCCAGCAAATCGCTCACCAACTAGACCAACTTTGCCGCGACGTCCCGATCAACACCACGAACGAATCATCGGCCGGCTTGCAGTAGTAGCTGGGGGATGGCTTGGTGCATGTTGGCTTGCGGGATCGATGGCGTGTCGAGAGGTGGCTGCGAATTGAGTGGGGCGGCCGAACTGGTTTCTGTTGAGGGATGTCCGCGATTTGGTGGGAAGACCGCGAGGAACTCTTTTCTGCGAACGCTTTGGTTTATAATTGGCAGCGGCGGATCTATTTGGTGAATCACGTCCCTTTCATATCTGCATGCCGAATCAAACCAAACTCGTTTTAGGATTTCATGCGCCCACGTGGACCGAGCCGGCTCGGCAGCTGATGGATGGCGTGCTGCGTTATATTGAAGAGGAGCCGGCGCTGCAGATACGTGATTTCCGCTTCTCGAAAAATGATCGTGCTTACGCGGGCGATCCTCCTTGGAAGGGACAGGTCGACGGAGTCATCCTCAACGCAGCCAATGGGCCGGGGGCGGTTGCGTGGATGGAGCGGGGAGAGGTGCCGGCCATTTCAACCGCGGCCGACTTCTTTGGTACAAGTATTCCGTGTGTTAGTTCGGAAAACATTTCGATCGCGCGACTGAGCGCTCAGCATGTTGCCGACGCTGGCTACCGCTTCGCCGCTTATATTGGCAAGATAGACTACGATATTTCTCGGCAGAGATGTCGGATGTTAGAGCAGGAACTATCCGCGTACGAGATTCCTTTGCGTAGCATCGAGCTCGATACGATTCCGCGTATTGGATACGACCAGCCTGACTGCGAGGTCTCGTACAACGCTATCCTTTCGCTGCTGAATAGTTTGGACGAGCCAACGCTGATCATTTGCCTCAATGACTCGATTGCGGCGGCGGTATTAAAGTTGGCTTTAGAGACAGGGCGAAAAGTGCCGGAGCAGCTTGGCATTCTGGGGGTGGGTGATACCGATGTGATCCGTATCAGTGACCCTCCTATTTCCAGCGTGCGAGTCGATCGCGAGCAGATCGGTTACCAGGCCGCGAAGCACATGCATCGCATCTTGCGAGGAGTCGAATTGGACAAGATGTTCTATGAAGTCCCGGCCATCGATATCGCTGTCCGGCGATCGACGATGAAATGTGTTCCCGAGCTCGAAACGTATATTGACCACGCAATTGATTTCATCAAACGTCATGCGCTGGAAGGTATCCGTTTGCAGGACATTTCCGATGCCGTCAGCGTACCGCTGCGAACCCTCGAAATTGATTTCAAGCGGTCAACAGGGCGAACGATGGGGGACATGATTCAGCAGCTGCGACTCGAGCGGGCAAAGCATTTGCTCGAGACGACCGATCTTTCTACGCAGCGAATTGCGACACAAATTGGCTTCACTCACTATTCGACGCTGAGTCGTATGATGGTCCGCATGCTCGAGATGACCCCTTCGGAGTACCGAGAACGGCATCGATCGAATCAGGGGACCGATCGCTAAGCATGAAAATGCTTTGCACCAAACGCCGGCAGCTCAGACGTAAGTGGATGCGTTATTTCGAGGAGAGCTCGAAGTTAAATGTGTTGTCCCCATCCGATGTGACTTCGGCGTAAAGTTCCGATCTCTTATTAAACTCGCGAGGGATTTTCATCTGCTGAGGGTTGTCGCCGGTCGGAGCAAAACGGATCTGAACCAGGTGCTTGCCAATTAGTGCTCCGTCTTGCTGCGAAGTCAAGCGAAGCTCGTAACGACCATCCTCGCCGATCGTACCGCGTGAAGTGGTGCGTTGTTCACCTTCGGTTGGTGTGAAATTAACGGTGGCGCCGACAGGCGGTTGACCGTCAATGGTAACAGTACCGGTGACAGGAACGACATTGCCTGGCTGGCTGCATCCGCACAGTGGCGAAAGCAGGAACAGGATGAGCAACATTTTGTAGGGAATCGATGACATTATCGCGATGGCTCTTTAAAAGAATTCCCACGCTAACAACGCCGACCGTTGGCTGAAGCTTAAAGGGTTCAGCCAACGAGTCGTTGCATAGCTTGAAGCCGATGCTGCGAGAGCGTGGGAGAGGAATGGTTTTGGAATCGACAATTTAAGACGTCGGATCAACGCTTACAGCTTCGAGCCGTCGATCACTTGTCCGTCGTTGCGAACGATCAGTTGGAGCCACGTTCCATCAGGACCATTCGGATCGGTATGGTCCCGCGTGCCCGTGTCTAGAGTTTCCATCACCATATGAACACTTCCATCCGCAAACGCGAACTGAGCACCGCCAGGATGACGACTTGACCAGCCAGCGGCACACTGACCTTCGCACTTTCCACCTTCCAGATCGATGTTGATGAAGATGTCGAGATACCCAAACGAGTGAACGCTTTGTCGATTGGAACCTGCGTTGCTCATCAGTTGGGACCAAACCGGAAACTTGTCGCTACTCGTCGTCGACAGGCCTTCACCTTCACCCAGAAGAATCGAGTTGCTTGTTCCATCAGTGATGTCTTTGAACGAGCAGTCGCTGTTTTGCCAAAAAGGGCCGCCGTCGTCTCCGTCGTTGTAGAACGCCCCTTTGTTGCATTGATAGTTCGAGCGACCTAGGCCGTCGTCATTGAAATCAGCCAGAATCGAAGAAGGGCAATGAAACGCTTCGATCGATGCGCCTGCTTTGTCCGACGTAGTGGCAGACCTCGCGGTGCCGAAATCTGGGGCCATATTTTCATAGACATTGTTCTGCTCGATGAACGGCAGCAGCATCGTGCCCCATGCATGTAGATTGTTGCCACCGACATCAATCCAACCGGAAGGAAAGCTGCCGTAGGTGTCGTGATAATTGTGACAAGCCAATGCAAGTTGCTTCAGGTTGTTGGTGCAGTGCATTCGGCGAGCAGCTTCGCGTGCCTGCTGAACCGCGGGCAGAAGCAATGCAATGAGAACTCCAATGATCGCAATGACCACCAGCAGCTCCACAAGTGTAAAACCAGCATGACGACGACCGGACATATTCAACCTCGTTAGGAAATAGAAAATAAATCGATTTGCATGATGTGGTCGTACCGAGCAGCTGACAGGGGACGCCAACCGAACCGGATATGCGGTTAATCTAGTTTTGACGCTTTAATTAGCAAGATATTGCGGGAAATTGCTGGCAGCAGTTGGCGCATGAACTTCGTGACTTTTAGCGCAAGCCATCACAAGACAATAAGATACGCGGCAAAAAAACTTGTCGGGGTAGAGAACGCTCAGTTAGCCGCGCAGAGGCGATGAAGCCGAACCGTGGGGGATAGCCCAGGTGTGTTTCTGTTGGGCTGGTTTAGATTAGGGACAGCAGCGGCCTTCGCGACTTAGATCATCCGCTCGGCGTTCGTCCTCTTGAAGTTCTGGGACTTCCGAGAAACAAAGCTTGAGGCATTTCAGCAGTTGTTTATGAAACTGGGTCTGAGGTTTGGTGAGCGAGTAGAACGTCCACAGACCCTCCTTGCGGCCGACGACCAGGCCAGCGTTGCGTAGGCAAGTAAGTTGCTGCGAGACGCGGGGCTGAGAAAGTTCTAAGATATTGACGAGATCTCCGACGCAGACTTCACCTCGCAGAAGCAGGTGTAAAATGCGTAGCCGCGTGCGATCTGAAAACGCACGAAACATTTCATCGATGCCATGATTGGAAAGAACTGCTGTCGATGATTGCGTTGCTGCCGTGCTCCCTTTACCACATTTCTGGGAGCACGATCGAGATTTCGTTTTAACAGGCATTGCCGCACCTAGGCATAGATATACGAAGTTTTCCGATATCTTATGCTATACACTGCGAGCTTGGCGAGAGCGATTCGCCGATCAGGCGACCGTTTGTCAACCGAATCATTCTTTTCGCTCGTTCCGCTGCTTTGGGATCGTGAGTCACCATGACGATCGTTCGCCCTTCGGCGTTGAACTCTTGGAAAAACGTGATCACTTGAGCAGCCGTTTCGGGATCGAGATTGCCCGTCGGTTCATCTGCAAGGATAACAGCAGGATCGTTCGCAAGCATCCGCGCCAGGGCAACCCGTTGCTGTTGCCCGACACTCAGTTCACTCGGCTTGTGATGCATTCGTTCTCCGAGCCCAACCCGGTGAAGAAGCTCTTCGGCACGTGTCTGTTGTTCAGACAAGCGAATGTCGGCCAGGAACATCGGGACCTGCACGTTCTCGAGTGCCGTTAGGTAGGGCACCAGATTAAATGTCTGAAATACATAACCGATATACTGCTGACGTAATGCGGCACGTTGGTCGGCGTTCCTTTCGTAAAAGGAGTTGCCATCGATCACCACACGTCCGGACGTCGGCGAGAGCATACCTCCGAGCATGAGCAGCAAAGTGCTCTTGCCGCTTCCGCTAGGGCCGACAAGCGAGACGAAATCGCCTTGCTTGATTTCGATCGAAGCATCGACCAGGCCGGCAACTTTCTGCTTCCGTAGTGTGTAATCTTTGCTGACGTTTTCCATACACAACATGATCAGATCTCCCTAAACGTAGCGACAGGGTCGAGCATTGCAGCTCGGCGAGCAGGAAAATAGCTTGCCACAAGCGCGACCCCCACCGAGATACCGACGGCCCAAAGGGACAACGATGGCATCGGCAGGACAACGACACCTGCAAGTTGAGGCCCCATAGTGACCGCCAAGATGGTACCGATGGCAAAGCCTCCTATGCCTCCGGCGAGGCCAAGTAAGAACGCTTTGGCGAGGAACATGCGCTGGATTAGCTGCGAGCGAGCCCCCATAGCCATCAAGGTTCCGATTTCTCGGCGACGTTCCGAAACGTTGGCGAACATGAAGTTTGCGATCCCCGCGCCGCCGACGACAACAATAATTGCCACGAAGACCTGGGAGAGCCGCTCCATCATGTAATGCACTTTGACTTGCGTGTCGACCATTTGTTTGATGGTCACCACCTTTGCCTCGGGCAACAATTTATTGACTTCACCAACGAGACCCGAGGAGATCTCTTTGCAGCAGCCCACGATTTCAATGCAATTGACCACGGGGCCTTTACCGGCAAGGTCCTGTACTTTGTGCAGATGAGCGAACACGCGAGAATCGTCGACGGTACCAGTTTCCGGCAGGACTGCGATCACTCGGAATGAGGCACCGAGCAAGTCGATCGTCGCACCTTCGGTGAGACCTTGAAGCTCGGCGACATCGGCACCGATAAGAACTTCGTCTTTGGCCAAGTCTTTGATGACTCGCTTTCGGACAAGGCTTTTCTGGTCGTCTACTTCTGGTTCCGTCCCCAGATCCAGGGCGCCACAGCCGATGGGACGCGAAAAGATGCCAGCTCCTGCCCAAGCTGCTTTGGCTTGGAATTCGCTTTTGGGCAAGATTCCGGTGAAGGAATAGTTGCGGCCTCCCAGGTCAACAGGAACGCAGAGCTTAGGGGATAGGTTATCGACGCCTTGCAAGTCTGACATCGTCAGTCGCATGACATACTCTTCCGGGATAACTTCCTCGTGCATGTCGGCAGCGTAGTAGTCTTGCAGTGAAACCGACTTAGGCAGAATCAAAACGTTCGCACCTAAGCTGTCCAGCTCTCTGGCAACGGCCATTTCCGAATAATGGGTAATGTTGCGAATTGCGACGACGGTCGTAATGCCAAGGAAGATGCCCAAAAAGATGGTGACCATCTGGCTTTTTCGTTCAAACAATTCGCGCCATACAAGCGTACGGAGATTCATAACTTGGGCTCCTTGATCGTTATTTTTCCTGAGGTGGGCAAACACCGCCGGGGCAGCAACCTTCCGGACCGCAGACGCCGCCGGGGCAACAGCTTTGCTGTGCGGCCTCGATCTTGGCAACAACTTGCGCTGCCGTAGCAGTACCGTCAAAGCTGCCGATCATTTGACCTGCCGGCGAAACGAGAAGCATCGTAGCGTCGCTGATGGTTGGGTTTACTTGCAAGCTTCCCAGAAACGCCCGTTCGCGCTGATCGGCTGGATCGATCTCAATCACTACCGTCGCGGCACCAAATCGCTCGTCCGCGAGAAAGGCTTTTGCAGCATTGCGAATTTTGCTGCTGTGTGTTGTCTGGCTATTGCACACGCAGATGAGCGACAGCTTTTGTTCTTGCATCGCCTTTAGGCAGGCAGCAGTGCCATTGCTAACAATTCCCTCTTGCAGTTGATTGGCTTCGACATGATTAACCCAAGCTTTCGTGACTGCGCCGTTGGGGGCGATCGCGATTAAAAGGGGCAGGGGGGCTCGATCGGCGCCGAACAATTCCACAAGGTCGGCATTTCGTGAATCGGTCACTTGAGCACTCACGACGCTCACCGGCGAACTCATTTGCGTGGTGGCTTCCTGAATTGCCGTGTTGAACTTCTGTGTGGCGACATCGTTGTCACGCCAGAATAAAACGTACGAGAAACGTCCCGCATCGGCTGACGTTGCCAAAGTGCTTACTCCTGGTCCGCCGTTGGCATTCCAAGGGGTACTCGAAGCTTGGTCAGCGGCACTTACCGTAGCCCCAAAAGCAATTGCGAAACATAACGTCAGTGGTCCCCATTGGGCACGAAACATCGTTAGTGACATAGCGGAACTCCTTTCCAGAACGACCATTCTTTTGGGCCGTTCACAATCCTTCCTCAACAAACAAGCACGCCAACAAACGATCGTCAGCGAGAACGCCTTGTAGGCTATATTCGTCAATTCGCATATGCGAATTAAGGCACAATTTGGAATCCCAAGAAAACGGCAACAGAAGCGCAGCAGGTGCTAGTGATGAATGCTGGAACGAGAATAATCAGCCACACCATCCTGTGAGGTATGAGGCTCTGGCCAAGATATAAATCATGTTAGATTGAACGCCCCCACCTTAGAATGGAAACGCCCTGTTGGGATAGGCGCGAGCCATGGCCGTCGTCATCGTCGGCATGCCGTGCGGGATTTACAACGGAATAAAAATCTCGCTGTTAGTAACATGCGAATGTGATTGAAACCTAGCCGAAATTCACATGCCGACGAGGACAACGGCATGGCACCGAGGCATTTCAATTGAAATATTCTTCGATCACTCGTCACAGTCTCTTTTCCGATGTGTCTCTGGGGTAAGGGAGGACAATTCATGTCACACATGCAAGGTAAAGTCGCTGTCGTAACGGGCGCATCCAAGGGGATCGGCGCAGGAATCGTCAAGGAACTCGCGTCTCGCCAAGCGGCGGTCGTGGTGAACTATGCGAGGGATCGCACTGGTGCCGAAACGGTTGCTGGAGCAGTTCAAAAGGCCGGAGGCCAGGCGATCGCCATTCAGGCAAATGTTGCCAAGGAGCAGGACGTCATTCGATTATTTGAGCAGGTGACCGAAGCGTTCGGCAGGCTCGATATCCTCGTCAACAATGCCGGCGTATACCAAGAGATGTCGGTCGCGGAGTTTACCGAGGAAGAATTTCATCGGCAGATGAACGTCAATCTCTTGGGACCGCTGCTCGTGATTCGCGAGTCGCTCAAGCACTTTGGGGCAGATGGCGGAAGCATCATTAACATTGGTTCTGGGGCATCACGCTCGCACCCGCCTGGATACTCGATCTATGCTGCCAGCAAAGCTGGGCTCGATGCTGTAACTGGCGTGTTGGCCAAGGAATTAGCGCCGAGAAAGATTCGCGTAAACTCCGTCAATCCTGGAGCGACCCTCAGCCAAGGGACCAAGACTGCAGGGCTTTACGGAGTTAGTAGCGAGCTCGAAAAGCGATTGGTCTCGATGACCCCGCTGGGACGAATCGGCACGCCTAACGATATCGCCAAGGTTGTTGCATTCCTCGCGTCGAACGACTCTGGCTGGTTGACCGGTGAGGTCATCCTTGCCTCCGGTGGGTTGAAGTAACGCAATCTTTTTACACGTCGAATTAGGAGAGATTCATGAAACCTACTTTGTCAGTGTTGGCTATGTTGGCCGTGTGCCTTGGAGTGACCGAAGACAAACCTGAGAAGAATCACGCCAAAGCGAAGGCGATTGAGCAAGTTCTCGAAACCTTCTCGGGAACGTGGGAGATCGTTGACGTGCAACCGCCAGGCAGAACGAAAGATGCCAAGCGGCTCGTTTTTCGAAACGACCTAACGTATTCCGCGATCGACGCCAACAACAAGGAGTTGTGGGCTGGAACTTTTGATCTAGATCCGACAGCGACGCCGAAAGTCTGGGATCACCGCTCGAACGAATCGCAGAAGACAGGCGGCGATGCATTGGGGATTTACCAGCTTGACGGCGATCGACTAAAAGTTTGTTGCGTCGTCGGTGTCTGGAAAGAAGACCAGTGGACAGGAAAGCCACGTCCCACGGAGTTTAAGCTGCCGGCTGCCGATGTCGTGCTGGAATTGCGACGGATCAAAACTGATAAATAGTCGGAGGTGCTATGCCCACAGTCGAGCAGGCAGGGCTTGGGTAGTTGAAAGACGGGGAGTCATCGTGATTCCTTCTGCAGTGAATACATGGAGCGGAGTTCGATGTCTAGCTCGATGACAGTTAGGCTGGCAAGATTGCTTTCGTAACTCATTATTATGAGCTCCTAGAAATGTCCAATTGGAATTCCATTGTGGCGGCGTTCTTTGGCAAGGCCGATCCGGAGAATTCGTTTCGGCATTGCGTGGGAGATGGGGCGTCGCTTGATGCGATTCAGGTGACGGAGTCTGAGATCGGGATTCGTCTGCCGGATGAACTGCGTGAGTTTTATCTCAACTGCAACGGACTCGGGTTGAGTGCGGGAGATGAGCCGGATGTTCCCCGGTTCATTCGTCCCATCGAGCAGTTGCCAGCGTTTGTCAGAGAGACACGAGCTGATTTCGCGACGACGCACAGTGACTTGGCTTCGCGGTTTCTGGCATTCGTCGACTGGGAGAACGGCGACGCGATGGGTTATCTACAGCAGCCGGACAGGACGTTCTTTCCGTTCCTCGTTACGTTCCTGCACGAGCAATACCGATACGACGCGGATCAGGATCCCAACGACTTTCTGACGCCAGGCCCGGCGAGCCTGATTGAATTTCTATCGTGAGTCGATGAAGCAAGCGCGTGCAGAAACGCTGCCAGGCAATCGGAAAAGCATCGCTCCGAGACAGTCAGAAATGAGCCTCCGGTTACACTTCGCGACGACCGGTTTCAAAGACGTAGCACGTTCCATCGACAATTTTGTATCGCCCTCCCGCTTTCCAAAGTTCATAGCTGGGCGTGAGATCGATGGCGACGTCGAACCAGCCTTGCAGCAGCCAGTCGCGGAGGGTGTAGGTGGCTGCGATGCCATAACACGCTTCGGACAACGCGTAGAACCAAGGCTCATGGCACGTTTGCAATGCCAAGAGAAGTTCGTGGGCTTGATCTAAAGCGACCGCTTCTGGGCTGCTGTCGAAGTCGGACAACTCATCGCCATCTTCGACAAACTCGTAAGGCATCTCAGCAAGCCTGCGGACATCTTTCATGCGAGCTTCCTGCTGCAGCAGAATTGCAAACTGTTGGACGTCGGCTTTGGCAAGTTCGATCAGCTTGGAAGAGGGCAGGGCGTTTTGGTCTAGGGGTGAGCAGTATAAGTAAAAGTCGCCATCGTCGGTCGAGAGAACGCTCTTACCACTAAGTTGATGATCTTTAAAAAACTGCGTAAGGCGAGCGACGAATGTTTCGCCACCAGGCAGGTCGCCGAACAGTTCGGGGATTTGTTCTGGAAGGCTGTCTTTGATCAAGCCAAGGAAGAGACTTTCGTCGAATTGCTTTTCGCCAGACTTTTGTTGCTGCCAGAGCGCGAAGATGTTGTCCTCGTCGTCGGGGGAGGGGACATCATTTTGATTAGCCAGATAAGGGAAGTGTTCGATCGGCAAGTAAATGTTCACAACGATCATGTCGCTACCGCCGGGAACCATGTCCGACCCTGCTGGCCACCATCGCCGTTGATTACGCGCCCATGTTGGCCCCATCGCTTCATCTAAAGCATTCCAGCGGTCGTATAGAAGTCGTGCCTGCGCATCCCATTCAGGTGTGAACATTTGGGCCTGGCAGTCGTCGAACGTGATCGTCCACGCCTCGACAGCATCTTCTTCACCGGGACCGATGCCATCGGGCGGCAGGATCATATTTGCGGCGATGATTCCTTTTCGCCAAGTGCCAGGCAGATGTGCGACGACAGAATGGTTCGGTCGGCCAGGCATGTACGACCCGTAAACGATCAACGATTGACATAGATTGTTGGGCGTCATGTGGCAGAAAACTCACGGGATCAGAGACCTGTTTTGATGGTCACATTCTAACACCCGATCGGGGAGTTTGGCTGACCGAATTAAGTTACCAGGATATACCTCTGGCAGGGGTTTGGTTTCATCTGCAGGGTGGTTTTGTGAAGGATTCTTATTGTAATAGGGGTGATATCCCGGTATTGTTATGGTGTCAGTGGTAATCTTTTCTTTTCTTGTCTTATCTCTCTATTCTTTTCAGGCGGGGTTTTCCCATGCGCAAACAAGGTTTTACGCTAGTCGAATTGCTGGTCGTTATCGCCATTATTGGAGTGCTGATCGCATTGCTATTGCCGGCCGTGCAGCAGGCCCGTGAGGCAGCTCGACGGATGCAGTGCACCAACAACATGAAGCAGATCGCGATCGGCATGCACAACTATCACGACACGTTCAAGTCGTTCCCGTGCGGGACGTTGGCTTTGAATAGTCACCAGAGCAATGCAGAGAATAACGGTGTGTTCTACAAGGGAATGATTGGCTGGCCGGCAATGATGTTGAGCTTCGTCGAAGCCAATAATCTAGCCGACCGGATCGACTTCAGCAGAAAAGCATGGACGAGCGAAAAGGCTGATTCTTACTTCAGCGACTGGGGTTCGGATGGGGACACGGCCAATCAGTTTGCCGCGCAGAACATGCCACCCACGTTTGTATGTCCGAGTGCTGCGCGTCGTGGACCTGCGAACGAGTTCAAAGACTACGCGATGAACGCCGGCAACGCGGGAAGTAGCTGTTGCCCGGAACGTGCCCTGCGATTTAACGGCATTGGGTACAAGAACAGCGGAGTCGATTTCAGCATGATCACTGACGGTACGACCAATACGTTTCTGCTGCTGGAACAAAAGCACAACAACGACGAACAAACGATCACCGATCGTGGTGCGGCGACCAATCCGTTTTTCTGGGTCAATCACAACTCGGAAGGCCTGACAATCTCGCATCAAGGCGGAACCAGTTTTCCTCCGAACGTAGTGATTGACGGCGTGGCATGTCGTACATCGCGTAGCGATCACCCCGGCGGTGTTTTGGCAGCCATGTGCGACGGCAGCGTGACGTTCATTCCAGAAACGATTGCCCGCGACCCATGGCGAGCATTGCATACCCGTGATGGTAACGAAGTGGTGAGGCTTCCTTAAGCTTCCGCTGGAGAGTGTCTCAGGCCTGCCTGAGGTTGTTTCGTTATCACCAACCCATGGGATTGCTCCATCATGAAAACCAACGCGCATTCGTTCTTATTGCTGTTGGCCATCGTGCCAATGGCTCTTGCTTTCACCGCTTGTGGCGGCAACGATTCAGGCTTGTATCAAGTCAAAGGGCAACTGACTCACGAAGGTGAACCAATCCCCGGGATGAAGGTCTATTTCATCCCGGAAGATACGGCCAACCATCCTGAAAGTTATGCAACGACCGATGAAGATGGCCGTTTTGAAATGAAGGTGGTCAACACGCCAGGCGTTGCGCCGGGAGTGCATACCGTTTACGTCCAAGATCCTGCCGCGGTGCAGGGGGGCAAGACGAGCACGAAGCCGGCTTACCTGGCCGTGTTGAAGAAGTATGGCAAGGAAGAGACTTCGCCATTCACGATCACCGTCGAAGAAGATATGACCGACTTGGAATTGAAGTTGGATTAAGTTTACCAATGAGAAACAAGCACAAGCAAACGCGTGATGGCTTGTGCTTGTGGCGTGGAACCGCCGATTTCCTGTTTTGTGAAATCATCATCAATCGCTTCTGATCGGCGAAGGAAAATAGGTGATTTCCTTCCGGAGGAGTTGTAAGCTTGAGGTGCGTCTCGTTTACGGCAACCACTTGTTTACGGTTCTAGGAGAAGGCATCTAATGCGCCGATCACGCTTCTTTGCAACAATGGGCATCGCGCTTGTCAGTGCGGTGTTCGCAGCCGCTTCGTTAAAAGCGGCTGACAAGCCAAACATTCTTGTGATTTGGGGAGATGACATTGGCATTCCTCAGATCAGCGTCTATTCGCACGGGATGATGGGTTATCAAACGCCCAACATCGATCGTATTGCGAAGGAAGGGGTTTACTTCACCGACGCCTATGGGCAGCAAAGCTGTACTGCAGGTCGGGCCAGTTTCATCCTGGGGCAAGAACCTTTTCGTACCGGGCTGCTGACCATCGGCATGCCTGGCGATCCGCACGGGATTACGGAATGGATGCCGACGCTGGCCGACGCGTTAAAAACGCAGGGCTACGCGACAGGGCAGTTCGGCAAGAATCATCTTGGCGACCAAGACAAGCACTTACCGACCAATCATGGCTTCGACGAGTTCTTTGGAAATCTCTATCACTTGAATGCGGAAGAAGAGCCAGAAGGTTACTTTTACCCGAAGGATCCCGAGTTTCTGGAAAAGTATGGTCCGCGCGGAGTGATCAAGTCGTCGGCCGATGGAAAGATCGAAGACACCGGGCCGCTCAATACGAAGCGTATGGAAACGGTTGATGAAGAGTTTCTGGCGGCTGGCAAAGACTTCATTGAGCGACAAGCGAAAGCCGACAAGCCGTTCTTTGTTTGGTTCAACTCGACCAGAATGCATGTCTTTACGCATCTGAAGAAAGAATCGCTCGGCAAGACCGGGAAGGGGATTCATGCCGATGGGATGGTCGAGCATGACGGCCACGTTGGGCAGCTGCTCGATCTGTTAGATGAACTGAAAATTGCCGACAACACGATCGTGATTTACAGCACCGACAATGGTGCCGAAATTGCATTGTGGCCAGATGGCGCGATGACGCAGTTCCATGGTGAAAAAGGAACTACGTGGGAAGGTGGTTTTCGTGTTCCGATGATGATTCGTTGGCCAGGCGTGGTGAAGCCAGGAACGATCTCCAACGAGATCGTATCGAATCTCGACTGGTTTCCAACACTATGTGCCGCTGCTGGTATGCCGGATGTGAAAGAGAAGCTTGCCGAAGGAACGAATTTGAACGGGAAGGATTTTAAAGTTCACTTGGACGGCTACAACTTGATGCCTTACTTGAAGGGTGATCAAGAGAAAGGGCCGCGCGAGCAGATTTACTACTTCGACCAAAGTGGCAATTTAAACGCAGTGCGCTGGAACGACTGGAAGGTGAGCTTTGCCGTCAACGCAGGAGGCAACATCGCGACGTCGACACGTGAAGAGCCGGCTTGGGCTGGGATTACGAACCTGCGAATGGATCCGTACGAGCGAGCGCTAGAAGAAGGGGGCGGCTACTGGACATGGTATGCCAAGCAGATGTGGTTGCTGGTTCCGATCCAACAGCAGATCAAAAACTTCTTCGCTGACTTCAACGACTACCCCTATCAAACAGGCTCGTCGTTGAATGCGGCCGGAATCAACTACGGCATGCTACAGCGGCAAGACGCAATCGAACGATTGAAGAACCTCGAATCGTTGAAGCCTCGCTAAACATTCAGCGTTCGCTTGGAAACAAGTGACATGCAAAATTGGTCAACGTTTTATCGGCACGGGCAATTTGTCCGTGCCGATTTTGTTTCCATTGGGAGCATTAAGAGGCGCAGATTGAGCTCTATTGGTGAGGAAGCGACCGCTTGTCCGGGGATACGTTCGATTGGGGCAGGTTGGTCGGAGCCATCGCTTCAGAAGATTCACTTCCGAGAAATCCTTGAGTCTGCGCACGCAATTTGCGATTCTAGAAAGGGCAATGCATTTTTAGGGGCATCTGCCTTCGGAACCTCAGGAAGAATTTTATGTGGAAACAACTTTTGCTCTCTGCTGTGGTGCTATTCATTGTGGGAAGTGCCGAGGCTTTGTTCGCGCAAGACTTTGGGACGCAAGATCCGCGATACACGACCACTCCGCCTGAGTACACGACGACACCACCTCAATACACGACGACGCCTGAGCGGTATACGACCACTCCGGCCGAGTACACCACAACACCTCCGGCTTATGTGCCGCAAGCCGACACGGTACCGGATGACGACGACATAGACTTTCCCGGCGGTGGCCGAGACGATGACGATTTCGGCTTCGGAGACGGACTAGGAGATGGCTTCGACGACGATAGCGACTTGCCGATCGACGTGGAAGACTTTGTGGATGACTATGCCCAAAACGTTTTGTTGTTCGATGAGGACGAATCGGGCGAATTCGTGGAAGAGTTTGAATCGGCGACGATTGCGCTAGGTCTTGATCCAGCGACGATTACCGTCGATACGGCCGAAGAAATCTTGTGGCTGATGTCTTTGGGAATGATCTGAGGTGGAAGCTCGTTAGGCTTTCGATGCACAGAGAGGAATATGGCGACAGGCCTAAGTCGTATTTCGCATCTGAAAATAGCCAGTTTGTGTTAGCGAAAAAGCTCCCTTGAACTTTTCTCGGGTAAGGAACTTTTTTCCAACGAGAAGATCAAGAGCGGGAGATTTGGTGTCTAGGTCCAGCCCGTTGAAGCAGAGCATTTCACCTGGCTGCATCTGGAAAATCCGAAACGTTTTAAGAACACTTTTTTCGGCCGTAGACATCATATTTCGATCTTGCCACAGATAAAGGGAAGCGTTGCGTCAGAATTACTTGTGAAGACGGAAGTCTAAGCGTCTGGCTGTTCCCTGCGCACGCGTCGTTTTTCGCGTTTCTCCTCCGCTTTGCGTTTCTTTTCCGATTCGCGTCGGCGTTTTTCGATGGTATTCTGATTTTTGGCCACGGTTCCTCCGATCGACTCAGGTCGGTTCGATGGCATGCGCGCGTAGATATTACGCCGACGATCATGCCATCGAAAAATTCACTCTGGTTCAGATGTAGAAACGCGCGACGTGATTAATATCGTCGACCGCCGCCTCCGCCGCCGCCGTAGCCTCGTCCGCCACCGCCGCCATAGCCGCCGCGACCACCACCACCGCCGCCGCCACGATTTTCACGCGGTTTGGCTTCATTTACGGTCAGGCTGCGGCCGCCTTGCATGGATTCGTTCAGGCCTTCGATGGCAGCTTGAGCATCTTCATCCGAGCCCATTTCGACGAAAGCGAAACCTTTGCTTCGGCCGGTATCACGATCGGTAATGACCTGTGCTTCACGCACTTCACCAAACTGTCCGAACAACTGTTCGAGGTCTGCCGTGCTAACGTCGTAGTTTAGATTGCCGCAATAAAGTTTTTTACCCAACGTGATTCTCCAATATTGAGTACCGGGGAGATGGCACAATGCCGAGCCCGCGAAACAAAGAGGTGACCGCTACAGTGCGGTGCAAAAAGGCGGGACGGGCGAAAGAGCGTCGGGGACCAACCCTTTTTGAGAAGGGGTGAAAGCTTTGTCACGATCGACTGACCTACCGGGCATAAGTGTACGCGTTAAGCTGCGAATTAGATAGGTCTAAACTGAAACTAATTTTGACGACTGTGGTATCCGTTGATCGAAAGCGGAACGGTAGAACGAGGCGCCTACTCCAAAAACGCCCTTAGGGGATCCGCATTTTGCTTTTGAGAAATGCGACGACTTCTTCGTTGTAAGCTTCGTCGTCGAACTTCTGGTCGCCATGATCGGCGCCAGGGACGACGACTAGTTTGCTTTCCACTCCTTTGGCTTTCAGCCAGGCGTCCAGCAGGATGCTTTGCGAGATCGGCACGCGGGCATCTTGATCGCCATGAAAGATCAGAAACGGTGGCGTTTTCGGGCTGACGTAATGTGTCGGGGAAGCTGCCGTCGCGACGTCTGGCCGCTTTAATGGCGAGTGCCCCAGGAATCGGGCCTCGGGAGAGACATCGTTTTCGTAATCGATCTCGTCTCGCTTTCCCTGCAACACTAATAGATCGCTGGGGCCGTAAAAGTTAACGATGCCCACAATGCCGGTCGCCGGCTTGCTGTGCGGGGAATAGAACTCTGGAACCGCGTGGTGGGTGCTTGCCCCGACGAGCGATGCGAGGTGCCCTCCGGCAGAAGTTCCCATGACGACGACACGCGTCGGATCGAGGCCGTATTGGTCGCTGTTGCTGAGAACGAACGAGATTGCATCATTGCAATCTTGAATTTGCGCAGGGAACTGGGCCTGACCGGAAAGTCGGTATTCGATGGAAACGAACGCGATGCCTTGTTCCAGGATGCGTGCGGTCATTTGATCGAAACGGTGCAGGTCGTTTGCTTTGTTACCTCGCATCCAAGCACCGCCATGAATCCAAATGGCGATCGGCATCTTCTGATTCGCCTTCGCCGGCGGAAGCAGCAAGTCGAGTTTCAGTTCGATGTCGTCCACCTTTTTGAAAACGACATCGCTCACATACCGAACTCCTTCAGGCAGCTTCTCCTGAATGAAATTCACGTCGAGAATCGGTGGTGCATATGCGCGAGACCGACCGCCGTTCTCGCGCCCGCGCGATTGTCGCGAACGCTCAGGGCTTCGGTCCGTATTGCCCGGCCGCTGGGCAAAGGCATGTAGATCGACGAAGCAAAGGGTGAGTAGTAATGTACAGCCAAGGGTGCGAATCAACGTGGGCATCTATATTTATTCAGCAGGTTCTGTTTCAGCGACTTCTTCAATCGACTCTTCGGCAATTTCAGGTTGGACTTCTGCTTTGTCATTGAGGAAGAGCTCGTTGAATTCTTTCTCGTAGTGACCTTCACCGTAGACCAATTCACCCCCTTGGTAACCAACGATTGAAACGCATAAAGCGACCAGGCAAGAGCCAATGAACCAGGCCAGGATCTTCTTTTCCTTACCGGTTTCACTTTTCACGGCTGAGTAAGCGATGGGAACCAAAAGCAGAGAACCAACCGCCACGACCACACCCAACCAGCGATGACGATCGATATTGTTGGCCAGCGAGAAATTGAGGCCGTATCCTTCGTGGACAGCGTAGGCCCAGCCGGACAGACATGCCCCGCAAGCGCCCAGTGCACCAACCCACAAGCAATGAAACGCGGCCGACTCGAATGAAGGCCCGCCGTAGCGGGACAGAACGAGGAAAATGACCGAGATCGAAAGCAAGCCAACAGGGAAGTGAGTCATCGCAGGATGGAACAAGCCTTGGAAAATCCAAACCTTCTCAGGCGTACTCATCTCGGCGACGGAATCGGCGGCGTCGACTTTCTCGGGATCGACTTCAACTTCAACCGTTTCCCAGTCGAAGTCAGCACCTTCTTCAATCCATGTTTTGATGGTGGCCAACTCAGGACCGGTAAGCCCTTTGCCGTGCGGCGAGTTTGGAGGTGGCATCTTCAGCGAGGGATCGTCGGTGATGAGGTAGTCGTTCCAGAGCGAACTGTTCTCGATGTCGCCTGCTTCGATGTAATAGAACATCGTCTCTTCATCGTCGACACGGAAGTCGTTCTTGGCCTCGTCAGGGCCGTGACATTCCAGGCAGCGCAGTTTCAAGATCGGCTGAACGTCCTTGCGAAAGTCGACCAGTTTCTCGGCTTGCAGAAATGGCGTGGTGATCAGAGCGAACAGTATTCCAAATAATATGCGCTGGTGCATCGAAGCTTCCTGATTGTCGATTGGCGATCGCAGTCTTAGAGGCAGGCAGATTAAGAACTGCGTTTTTATCGAGCAATTTCACGTTTGAAAATCCACCTCCGAAAGTAATGAGGCGGTGCAGCGTCTGAAATTACTCTTCCGTTGCCGCCACTTTTCTCGGCCTAAAGCAAGAAAAACGGAGCACTTTTATTGGGAAGGCGGGAATACCTGCCGCAAGGCAGGCGAGTAAGGCAGGGAAGCAGTCGACGAATCGTTCCCAACTGCTTTCCTTCATTTTTTCACGCCTGACCGCTGGTGGCAAGCGCGATTTGCTCAGGAAGGAAGAAAGTTAACCTCGGCGGCAAAAATGACTCAATTGATTTGCTATTTGTGACTTACGACGCGTTGATTTGTTGCGATTCGGACATCGGCCAAGCGAACCGCGTCAGTTTGGTCTGGCCAGATGACTGGCCAATTTTGTTCCGTTACGGGCAGAGAATCAGGCCCATTTGCTAGCGGATCCAGCGTTGATGGCAGGCTAATTGCCCGTGCCATCGGAATATTTTCGCCAAAATCTGTGACTGTTAACCAACCCACAATCGGCAATCTTTCTCTAACTTGCCGATAAGAGAAACAGGGCAATAGCTTTCTCGTTGCAGAGAGCTGCGAACTAGGGGCGGGGCAGGGGCCTCGCTGGGGAAACATGGATGTGGAGTAGGCATGGTGTCTGGTAATCATTCCAGTGGCAGAAACGCAGAGCGGCAGAAGCATGACTCCTGGCGGCAACAGCTCGCGGACTTCTTGAATATCTCCAGCGGGTGCCGCTTCTCGATCATGGCCCTGATTCTGCTGGCGACGATCGTACCTGTCTCGCGCTTTGCATTACCGCTTCTGCTCGAGAACGGTTTGTTGCTGGATGGCTTCACACAAGCGATCCTTGCTTCGTTCTCGTGGTATGTGACCACCGCGATGCTATTCCTGCAAATTCGGATTGCGCTGGCTCACGGCCCCGAACGATTCACGTGGTGGAACGAACTCTCCGGAGAACGATCCGACCGCCAACCTCGCAACTTGGCCGACCTCATGGAAGCATCCCATCGCCGCGGCGCTGGATGGCCGGCGTGGCTATGGCTGTTGTGGGTCTTGTTTCCGATGCCGGCGCTAACGATGGTTGCCGACTTCAATCTGCGCGTGAACAACACCTTCATCACGGTAGAAAGCTTGTACGGTGGTTTCCTGGCTGGGGGATTGTTGGCAACGGTCGCGTTGATGCTTCTAAGCTTCTTACGAAAGTATGTTTTGCCGGGCGTCGTTCCGCTGCGTGGGATCTTTCCTTTTGAGTGCCTGCACCATCTGCATGACAACTTGCTTGATAACCCCGACGAAGTCGCCAAGCTTCCACGCGGCATCGCGGTACTGCTGGCACGCGTCGGATTGGTGCGTGGGCCAGGCTACTCGATTCGTGATCCCAAGGGGGTCGAACGTCCTTTGGCCGGTCACTTGGAACTGGCGTTGTTGTTGTTTTTACTACTGGTCATCACCTTTGGCCTGGGGATTTTCGAGCATGTCCTGATGCCAGGCAATACGCTTGCCAAGATGATTCCGACGGTCGGCCACTTCGCATTGATGGTAGCGATCCTCTCGACGTTTACTTCCGGGATGGCGTTCTGGCTGGACCGATTTCGTGCATCGACTATTTTGGCGGCCATGTGTTTGGCACTCGCATTGTTCTTGTCTCGTGACTACGAGTTTGAAGTTCAGAAGTCGCCCACGCCGGGGCCAACGCTTGTCGATTCAATTGCGGCAAAGCAGATTCCTCGTAGCCGATCGAACGACCCGCGAGAACGCGACCAACGAACATTGATCGTTGTGACCGCTCCTGGGGGCGGTATCCATGCTTCGGCTTGGTCTGCCGAGGTTTTAACGCGACTCGATGAACGATGGCCTGGCACGTTCCGCAAATCACTGGGGCTGATCAGTTCGGTCTCGGGCGGGAGTGTTGGTTCGATGTATTACATGGACGCGATCAGCTCGGAAGAAAACCCAGTCTCGATGGAAGAAGTTCGCGAGCGTTCCAAGTCATCGACATTGGAGCCGATCTTCTTCGCGGCGACATTCCACGATTTGCTTCCGCTGACACCATTTGATCGGGGACATGCGGCGGAGCACTTCTGGGACATCATCCTGCGAACCAAGCGAGGCGATTCGCCAACGCTCGGAAAATGGGGTGAGCTGGCCGGCCAAGGGAAATTACCGGTGATGGTTTTCAATGCGACCGATGTCAAGTCGGGCCGACGCGTGTTGTTAGGATCGACTGCCGTTCGAGATCAAGACCACGTTCACTCGACACATGACTCTGCTTCGACCGAGCACACTTGCGCATACGATCTGCGTCAAAGTCAGCTCGACATGAAGGTGGCGACGGCAGTTCGCTTGTCTGCTTCTTTCCCTTACGTAACTCCCATCAGTCGTCCCGCGGCCGACGAAAATGGGGAAGACATAATGCCGGCCGTTCGGATGGGTGATGGTGCCTACGCCGACAACGATGGCATCATGACGGCATTAGAATCGGTGAATCAACTGATCGACAAGTTCAGCAAGATGCCACCAGAGCAGCGTCCGTTCGATCGGATCTTGATGATCAATATTGATAACTATGGAACAAGCACCGATCACGTCGAGTTCGCCGAATCAGGCGGCAAAGTTGAAGCCCTCAGCTATGCCACGCTAGGGCCGCTACTTGGCTTGAGCAATGTCCGTGGTGCGTCGCAGGCAGAACGTGGTCGATTGGAAGTCAGCCTGCTGAAAGATCGAACGGTTACCGAGCAGGAAGTGATGTGGGTGCTGCGGCAATTTGGATCACGCCGCGGACGTGGGCCATCGACGCCGAAGGAGCCCTCTCATTCCGAAATGGCAGGTCATTTGCCGATCAGTAAGTTGGCAGAACAAAAAGCGATGCAGCGGATGTCCCGCTTGGGGGCCGAGCAGTCTGACAATCCGAGCGAACCACAGCCTGGTCGAGAACGATCCACGCAGGTTGTTTCTCGTCAGCGCGATGGCCAATCGGACCGCTGGAACAAAGGACCGGGGCTGTACCCGATTCAGTTCCAAGTGGTCAGCATTCCTTACATGGCCGAAGGGGAACCGCCACTTTCGTGGAAGCTAAGTGCTCAGCAGATGCGAACGTACACCCAAGCATGGAAACAGTTGGAAGCGGAAGCGGAGAAGTGGGAAAAACCTTCTGAGGAGCATTGGGACGAGGAAGGGGCGATGCCGCCGCTTTGCCTCATCGAGCAATGGCTTGGCCCACCAGGAGAAGAGTCGCAAGACTGGTCGCTTGCCAATCGGCCCGATCGTGTTCAAACAAGATAACGTTTCGATCTCTTCGAATGAGAAAAAGGCCCGGGCGATATTTTCGCTCGGGCCTTTTTCGTGGCAGACGTTGCCATGGCGCTGACGTCTACCACTTATCAAGATCGCACACCTGGGAGGGCGGGCGGTTGTTTTTCGTCGTTAGTTATCGACGGTGATCGTAGGAAGATCAATGGTGAAGCCCTCGAACCCATTCAGCAGGCCGAGAACCAAAAGGATGACCAGGCCTATCATTAAAATGCTGGCCAAACCGCTCAGTGGAGCGAAGTAAGCAGGGTAGGGGCCATCTGCAGGACGCGATGCGTACCCGTAACTGGCGCCACTAAAAGCAACAAGCATCACCACCAGCAAGATAATCATCCAAAACAACATTTTGCTTCTCCTCGTATGTGTTCCTGGCTCGGGCTGTGGTAATGACTTGGTCACCGCCGCGAGGCACTCTTCTGAATTGCTGCAGCCGATCAGTTGCAAGTGGCGTGCCATTTCTAACGGATCAATTTTCAGGAATCTGAGTGAATTCTCTGGATGAGATGAAGCTAATGTGAAATCGAACTGGTATACCGAGGTGGAATGGTTACCATCGATGTCTCGGCATCCTGTCCTCTTGTCTGTTTACGGCCAACGCTGCGCCTCCATGTCAGAAAACATAATTGAAGTCCACGATCTTCATAAAACGTATCGTGAAGGTCTCTTTCGGCGAAAAGCGGTCAACGCATTGCGAGGCGTTTCGCTGTCGGTGCCGCGCGGTTCGATCTTTGGTTTGCTAGGCCCGAACGGGGCAGGGAAGACGACATTGATCAAAGTACTGCTCGGGCTCGTGCGGAAATCTTCCGGCGAAGGTTCGATGCTGGGACGCCCTTTGGGTGATCGCCAAGGACGCACGAAGGTTGGCTACCTGCCAGAGCATCACCGCTTTCCTCGTCATTTGACCGGTAACGCGGCGATGGTCTATTACGGCGGGCTAAGCGGATTGAGCAAACGAGAAGTCTTAAGTAAGCGTCCTGGTCTATTGGAACGCGTCGGACTCTCGAAGTGGGGGCAGACGCCAGTTCACAAATACTCCAAAGGGATGCAGCAGCGGCTGGGGATTGCTCAGGCTCTTCTGCATAATCCAGAGCTGTTGATCTTGGACGAACCAACCGATGGGGTCGATCCTGTCGGCCGCGCGGATGTTCGACGATTGCTGAAAGACCTGCGAGAAGATGGCACGACCATCTTTCTTAATAGCCACCAGCTTCAAGAGATCGAAATGGTTTGTGACCAAGCCGCGATCTTGGCTTCCGGCCGAATGCAGAAGATGGGCTCAATTGATGAGATTACCAAGCACCCCAATGCTCGGATTGAGTTCGTTCTCAAAGGTTCTCTCGACGACATGCAGTACGCATTGACATTCGCCGAGACCGAGCCTTGGGAAACCGATGGTGATCATCTGGCCCGAGTCATCGTTTCTGCTGAAGCTCAATCTGATTTGAACCGCTGTGTCGATGCACTGCGAGATAAGGGAATCGACATCCTGGAGATGCGACGACTTCGCACGAGCCTGGAAGATGCCTTCTTGAATATTGTCTCTGCCGAAACGGTCGAGTAAGCCCCTTCGCAAGTCTCTTAGAACAAGCCCCTGCTGATGCGACCCTATCTGACCGTTATCAACGACTCGTTTCACGAAGCTTTCGTATCGCGAGTTCTCTATATTCTGATTCTGAAACTAACACTGGTTTTGTTGGTGCTTGCTCCACTGACATACGAGTCGAAGCGGATGCTCAGCTTTCATCGAACGAGCGTGCGAGATGTGCCGGCGTTTGTGATGGACTTGCGTCAGCAAGTGAAAACGGAAGGAGCGAATCCTGCGAAACAAGTGGTCGCGTTAGCAGATGCTCCGCTGAAGCAATTGATTGAAGCGGAAGAACCACCCGAGATCGATCGAGGAAATATCAACGATGTTGTCGACGGTCTGAACGATTTGCTCCGAGAAGAAGCTTTTTATGACGAAAACGCTTGGGCCGATGTCAGGCTTGGCCAGGAAACAAAAGCGTTACTAAACAAAGGAATCGATACGTTAGATGCCGACGATCAGGCCTATTTCAATCGCTTGCTACTACGGGACGCGTTCCCAATTTACCTTGGCAATGTGCCTGCGGAGCAACTTTACTTAACTTATCCGCTGATGTGGGAGCCGATGCCGCTGCCATTTGGTAAAGAGCTTTTCGACACGACGTTGAAGATCATCCTGACTGCGTTCATCGACTTGTTCATCGGCATGTTCGCGATGTTTGTCGCGATTCTCGTCACCGCGCCGATCATTCCTCGAACCTTCGAACCAGGCGCGATTGACCTTTTGCTGAGCAAACCAATCTCTCGCTCGTTGCTGATCATTGCCAAATACGTCGGCGGTTGTGCGTTCGTCCTTTTGAGTGTGACCTACTTTCTGACAGGACTGTACCTGATTGTGGGATGGCGGTTTGATGTGTGGAGCAATGCACTGCTGTTGTGTGTCCCCGTCTTTGTCTTTCAGTTTGCGATTTACTACTGCGTGTCGGTGCTTGCCGGCGTGATGTGGCGAAACTCGATTGTTTCGATTGTCGTGACGGTACTTTTTTTCTATGCCTGTTTTGGGATCGGAACACTCAAGGTTTCTGTCTTCGAGCCGTTCTTTATTAACCCTACTCGCATCGTTCGCGTGGTGGATACCGACGAAGGCTTAGTCGGCGTAACGCAGTCGGGGCAGTTCATTCAGTGGAACGAAACGTCACGGATTTGGGATGCAGTTCTCTTTCAGCAACGACGCGGCCCGGAACAATTTGCGATGCAGTCGATCATGATTGGCCCGGTTTATCATGCCCCATCGCAGTCGCTGATGTATCTCGAGCAGCCAACCGTTGGTGGTCCGCGTCGCCGGATGGGGATGAACGGGGCGTCGTTCAAAACGGCCAAGTGGTCAGGCAACTGGGTCGCCGAAGACGGACCCAATCCACCGACCGGAGCATCATGGATATTCAAAGATGCAAAGGATGACGTCGTCGTAGTCAGTTCCGCCGGCGTGTTTCTGTACGAAGGCAAAGGGGAGCAAAAGAAGGCGAAGATTCTCGGATTCGAGTTGCCATTCGGCGGAAACGATTCGTTCAAACGCTTGGGCCCAACCGAAGGGGTTCCTTACTTTCCACCCTTTGCCGCAGCGATTGATTTGTCGGCCAACCGCTTGCTGGTCGAGAACCAAGGATCGCTTTACTTATTGAAGCGGGAAGGGGACCAACAGTACGTGGTAGACCACCAGGTAAAGCGAGAAGGAGACGGAGAAGTCGCCGTCGGTCTGAGCGATAAGTTAGCTGTGGTAGTCGACGAGTTCGGAAAGATCGAATTACGCGATGGGCAGTCGCTGGAAGTCCAAAAGACGTTTCGACCTGCCGGCGACACGCCACCCACCGCTGTCGAAGCAAGTTCCGATGGAAAGTACTTCGCCGTGTTGTTTCATGATGGTGTGTTGTGGCTGTATGACGTCGGGGCAGGGCAGGGGAGTGTGATCGATCGTGATGCTTCTGCAATCACGTTTCGAGACGAGCAATTGATCTTCGCCGATAACAAAACGCGTGTTCGTGTTCGAGATATTGCTACGGGAGAAGATGTCGAAACCTATTGGCCGACGTCCGACTGGTGGCGGTTCTCGTACGATTGGATCGTTTCACCAATCTACTATGTCTTTCCGAAGCCTGGTGAACTAAGCAATCTGCTGAAGTATCTCGTCACCGATGAATCAACGACATCGATTCAAGGGCTACAAACTTCTGGTGACCTTCGAGAAATCCGCGTTGCCGATAACATTGTGATGCCGATCGTGCACAACACGATCTTTATCGTCGTCATGCTCGGCATCACTTGCTTCTACGTGAGCCGATTGGATTTGTAGAGCGTCGTGCGGAAGGATTTTTCTACAGTTATCGATTTTGGAGCGTTCATGCTGAACGCTGAAATCGGCTCTATTACCGCACGCGGCACTTGAAGCGAATGATGCCGCCGGCTTGGGCTGCCAACGGATCTTGGATTTCCCAGCGAAGGACTTCGCTGCCAGCTTCATTGGTTTGCGTCATGAACTGGGCGTCGATGTTGCACTGAGCCGAGTCTTTGACATACTCCAAGCGTGGTGTCAGATTGTCGATAATCGTAACGTTGCCCATGACCTGGTTGCCGACGTTATCGAATCGAAGCGTGAACTCGACGATTTCACCAGGCTGAGCGGCTCCCTTGTCAGCGACTTTGATCACACGCAGTCGAGGTTCTCCTGGAATTTCAGACCAGACAAATTCGTACGGCTTGTCCCCTTCGGAAACTTCGGAGGCCTTGCGACCTTCGAGAACGACTTGAACTTGCTGGTTGCGTGTCCATGTCACCGCATTTTGCAAGCTTTGCGATAGGCGTGGTTTTTCGCCTTGCTCGAAGATGCCGTAGCGGATCAGGCTGAGGTTCTCGTAAGCTTTGAACTCTTCGATGAACTGATGAGGTTTCTGCCAGTTGTGAGCCATCAGTGGTGGCAGGTCTTCGGTCAGAGCGTTGGCCAACTTGCCGCCAATTTGTCCTTGCAGGGCCAATGGCTGAACGACACCAACTGGCGTTCCGTTGTGCTGTTGATTGATCAGCTGAAGATCGGCATCGATACCAGCGATTTGTCGGCCAAGTACTTCCTGGTTCAGACCAGCCACTTTGCGTACCGCCGCGAAGCGAGGCGAGTAAACGCAGACGCGGTTACTTGGCGTCACAATGCGTTTGCCATCGAGCGTATCGTAGTGCCCAATGGTGTCCTCGATATCGAGGCCATGTACGCCGAACTCGCTATCAATTTCTGTACGAATGTTTCGATCGCCACCATCGTAAAGGTATTCATCTTCCGGCCAGCAAGGACCTGCTTGGAATGGGGGACCGGCTGCCTGGCATGATTGGCAACTACCGAACGTCGCGCCATGTTGACAGATGGAATTGGGATGGCTGCAGCCAGGTCCGCACGGTGGCATCATTTGTCCACGCGGAAAGGCATAGTTCACCTGCTGGGCAGGAACCTGCGGCGTGACCGGTTGACCCTCGATGGGCATCTCGGCGGACGTGCGTTGGATTTGGCTTGGTTGTTGGTACTGCGGAGCCGTGGCGGTGTTGGCAGCTGGGGCTTGGAATGGTTGCCCTTGGTAGCGTGGCTGATATTCTGGCACGCCGTTGAGCCCTGTGTTTTCTGCTGAACGCATTTGGGCAGGGGAGGGGGCCGAAGCATAGTCGTATTCAGGAACGTGCGGCTTGAAGGACATGCCGGCTTCTGGTTTGACAGGCACCTCTTCCTGCTTCTTGGCCTGTCGGTCGAGCGAGCAAGCGGTAAAGACCGATCCGCAAGCGACCAGCAAAGTAAGCGTGACGATTTTTCGCAGAGCTATGTATGTATTCATCGATCGAAGTTCCGTCGGTCTATCGCTGCGAAGGGTATCCGGGCTGCGCCATGTACATCGGGTGCGTCGGCCAAGGTCCGGTCGTATTGCGGCGGATCATTTCTTCACGCTGCTGAAACGGCGTACGTGGCGCGGTTTGAGGTACAAGAGCCTGCATCGGTACGTTGGCTTGTTGCGGCCCCATCGGCACTTCCACGCCACCTTCCGGGGCAGGGGGGAGATTGCCGAACAGTTGTATCGGCGGCGACTGATAAGTGAACTCGCCAGGAAGATCTTCCGCGGTCGGACGTCGCGAACCCAATCGCAAGATGGCCACGGGACGTCCTAGGGAGTCTGCCGTGATGATTGGATCGGTGCCCGGTTCCACTTCAAACCAAGGCTGGAAGCCTGGCTCGTACGCGGAAGGAATCGCTGTGCGTGGATTTTCCAGATACACGACACGCGTCACGAATTTTCCTTCAAGAGCATATTGCAGTTCTTCCTGAGTGATATGCACGGGAATAGGGAACTGCAGTTCCATGCCAGCTGGGGGATAAGTGCGGTCGATGACTTCCACGGTAGGATAGAGTTCGGCTCCTGGACGGAACGGAATCTCGGTAACGCGAAAGCGATAGACGGCACCAATCAGGCAGCCATATGTTTGTGGAGCCGGTTGATCGTCGGCGAAGTTGCCATCGATGACTGGAGAAACCTTGGCACCTTCCGGCAGAACGATTTTAATCGGCTGAACATAGCCAGGAATGCCCCGGCCTTTAATGTTCTGCATTTGACCGATCGCGCCAGGCATGAGGCGTTCGGTGTATAGAGGCACCGCGCCAGATTGAGCTTTGGCGATGTTCGATGCCGCGAGCACCAGGATGGTGGCGAGCAGCCAGAGGCTTTGCAGTTGATTTTGTTTCACGGCGATCTTCTTCCCTGAAGGTCTGCGTGAGGTCGGGGGATGGAAAGTTTTGGGCCTGAAAAGTGATTGGTGTCGTACTTATCTGGCCAGATTGTCTGTTTCTTCCGGCATGGAAGTAGGGTCGCGGAATCTTGTCCGCGACCCTGTTCCATTGCCATGGAGATTGGGCAGTCGCTCAGCTTATTGAGCTGGGCACCACTGTCCGTTTTCGTCGTAGTAGCCACCGCCTGCTGGAGGAACGTGCTGGTGCATGTCTCCGTAAGGCTGCTTCAGGTTTGGCGAAGGATGAATGTTCTCTTCGGTAATCCAAGCACGGTTTGGTGGCTGTGGGTAGCTGAGGCCGGGACGCTGCTTGACGTGCAGAGCAACTTTCGGCGTTGGGCCAGGGATGTGCATGTGCGTGTGATTCTTGATCACGTGCTTCTGCAATCCTGCAGGACCGCCCAGCGGAATGTGTGGTGGGCCAGGCAAACCGATCGGCGTGCCGGTGGTTGGCATGCCGTAGCTTGGCGTGGTGACACCAGCGACGTAAGGAACAGCGTATGGGCTCGGTTGAGCTGCCGAGAGTCCTGGTGGCGGAGGCGAACCGGGACCGCCGGCTGGACCACAGTAAGCACCTGCAGCAGGGACACCCATCGGCATACCGCCAGCCATCAGGCCTTCCAGGTCTTCGCCAGGAACTTCGAGGTCTTTGTTACCGAGGCGAACGATTGCCATGATCGAACCGCGGCGATCTGCTTCGACGATTGGGTCGATGCCTGGATCGAGGCGAGTCGAGACAAGTGTTTCGACGTTAGCCAAAGCGAGCTCTTGGTAGTTCGGATCTGGCAGGTAGATGACCTTGGTCACGTAAGTGCCGCTACGAACTTGAGCGAAGTCGTCTTCGGTGAACTGAACAGGAATGGCGTTGTGAGCCAAGAAGGCTTCGGTTCGCGGCGTGGCGAAACCAACTTCCAACGTCGGGTACAGTTCGACGCCAGGCTGGCCTTCGATGTTGGTGATCTTCAGGCGATAGATACCGCCCTGTGGGAAGTTCTTAGAGAACGGAACGATTCGCGGATCGGAATCGTACAGTCCAATGCCACCGATGTCCCAGCTAACTTGCATGCCGTCTGGCGAGACGAACAGCACTTGGCTGGTCCAGCTTGGAGCTGGCATCGGAGGAATGCCACCGGGACCACCGATCGGCATTTGAGCCGAGACCGGGGCGATTGCCGGCGGAGCCAGAACGCCAGGTCCAGGGCCGTCGACGCCTGGTCCTGGATGACGTAGTTGCTGAGCTGGAGGCAAGTTGTAGCCACCGGCAGCTTGGTGTCCGACATGCTGACAGCCGGTACCGGCTACCGCAGTCAGAAGCATCAAGGTCCACATCCACAAAGTTTGTTTCATGATTTCCCCCTCACTAAACCCTTGCTGCCGCGCCATCGCGGCATTCTCCATGGCAAGAGCGGAGATCCTCTCAGGTATTCGTAAGTGACCAATGGTTGCGAGCGGTTTAGGGCAACGCCGCCAACGGTTCCGAAGAACCTCACCGACTGACGTGGACCCGGCCTCAGGGAAATCCTTACAATCTCTGCCGTCGTTTTGGCATCCGTGCCACGCACGACAGCAGCGCAAGACTATCCCTGTTGCCATTAATGTTCGGCGCGTTCGTACAGGATTCTTTGGGAAAACCGGTAAATCCCGGCCATGAAAGATAATCGTTTCAAATTAACAGCCCTGATCGCGGTAGCACTGCTAGCCGTTGGAGTCGGTTTGGGATACGCCTCGCAGCGGCTTCGTGCGCTCGATGGGCAACGGCTCGGGGCAGGGGGGAGCCCATCTGCTAGCAATGCATTGGGGCTGGATGTCGATCTGCTTCTGCAAAACGTGATTCAGCGATGGCAGCAGGTCGATGGCCTAACGGCGGATGTGAAATGGGAAGTACACCTGTTTGGGCACAACTTGCAAGGGATTGGTCAGTACACGCAAACCGGCCAAGGTTCGCGGCAACGCCACGGGATTGTTTTGCAAGGGGGAGACGAAAGTTCTCCGGTCTATTTTCAACAGGCAATTCTTGCCAGCGAGCCAGTCGTTTGGTCTCAGTGGCAAACAAGCGTCGAGCAGTCGGCATCGATGGTTCGCTTGAACGAAATTGCTGCCTATGAAAAAGCGATGCCGCGTGCTGGCATCGCTCATATCGTATGGCGGTTGAATCAGACATATTCCTTTGACGGCGTGAAACATATCGTTCAGGGGGATCGCCAGTTCCTATTAGTACAAGGAACAAAGCGAACGGAATGGGCCGAGGGTTCGGAACTGCTACCGTTTCTAAATCAAGACGCCAACGGTGCAAGTTTGTTGCTGGACGCCGCGTCGGGATTTCCGTACCGAATACAGTGGGAGGCAGTGACGAAGGATCGTCGCGAGCCATTGGTGACCGTTCAGCTGTTGAAGGTTCGTAGCGGTGTCTCGAAAAACCAGCAGCTGCTGGCACCGAGAACGATCGTTCCGGACGCCAAAGATCAAACCGAGTCGTATCGAATGGCGGTCATGTCTGGGGCAGGGGGGCGTTACTGATGCGCGGCGTAGTCCAACGAGTCTTAGAGGCCCATGTGAAAGTCGATGAGGAGATTGTCGGACAGATCGAACGAGGCTTAGTCGTGCTGCTGGGAGTCGCCGAGGGAGATACGGAGGTAGATCTCAAGTACCTCGTCGAAAAGACGGTCAATCTTCGCATCTTTGAAGATGACGATGGGAAGATGAATCGTAGTTTGCTTGATACCGGGGGCAGTGTCTTGGCAATCAGTCAATTCACACTGCTAGGCGATTGCCGCAAAGGACGCCGGCCAAGTTTTATCGGTGCCGCGAAGCCAGACGAGGCGAATCAGCTTTACGAACAATTTGTTGAACGAATTCGCGAGCAGGGCGTGCATGTCGAGACCGGAATCTTTCAGGCCGACATGAAAGTTCACCTGGTCAACGATGGACCGGTGACGCTGGTGCTTGATAGCACGAAGATTCTTTAAAACAACCAAACGACAGCGATGCTGCTATCGTTGAATGGTTGGCTGTGGCTCGGAAGCGATCTGCTGCGTTTGAACTTGGGGTTGGTTGGGATCGTGCGAAGGATGGAACTTGTAATGTTCCATCAATAGAGGATCTCCAACGGCTGCGACTACCAGAATGATGAGCTTGCCATAGGTCGAGATATTAGACCATAGGTTCTTGCCATACCAGAATTTGATGGCGGTTCCAAAGGAGCTTTTCAAACGAATGCGAGCCCCCTTCCATTCCACCGACCAAATTTCGTCGAGAATGAGATGGACCATGAAGCCAATGAAGACGCACGCGCTTTTGAAAATGCGAACGTCCAGATTTTCGCCCGAGACAACAATGAATGCCAGCAAACCACATGAAACGGCTGCGGGAATACTATGCCACATGCCGCGGTGGACGGTGTAGCGTTTGAAAACTTCAGCGACACCGAAACGAATCGTGATATAGACCAGCGCCCCTGCCAGAGCGATTGCTTCGGCGGTAAGACCCATATGCTGCCAGCGATCGACCATCAGCATAGGAACGACCGCGGCAAGAACATTGCTTGTTTCGCGGAGTGGTCGACCGGAGCCGGAGTCTAAGTCAGGCAAGATTCCAGCGAGACTACACAAACCAGCGCCAAGCATGCACGTGATGATGCGTGATGGTTCTGGTGTATCGAGAATGAAGTAGCCAGCAACACCAACGCCAACTCCGACAAACGTGCTGGTCGAAATGTGCGTATTGAAATCGGCCATGGATCTCCTGCCTCGAAATAGTTTTCTTGCGCCCCCCTGCCAGTGCATTGCTGCGCGGCGGGATGGATAAGCGGCACTTGTACCTGATGGATGGGTTACGTTTCCAGAGCATCTTTGGTGCGGCTCGCTAGCAGTGCCAGAAACTGATCTTCGAGATTTCGCGCAACGTCCGTATACTCGTGCGACTTCTGGGGCGAAGTTTTTTTAGCGATGGATAGCGAACAATGGTTGCATACGATTTCCTCATGCTGGCGATTCTCGCAGGTGCGATCCTGTGGGGTGTGTACAAAGGCATGGCCTGGCAAGTTGCATCGTTCGCTTCGTTGGTCGCCAGCTACTTCGTCTCGATGCAGCTTCGCGAACCAGTTGCCAACGCGTTGGGCTTACAGCCTCCGTGGGGAAACCTTGCCGCGATGCTCGGTTTATACATGGCGACTTCGTTGGTTGTTTGGGTCGTCTTCTCGATGATCAACAAGACGCTGGCCCAGTTCGAGCTGAAAGATTGGGACCGCCAAGTAGGTGCTGGGCTTGGTCTCGTGAAAGGCGTGCTTCTGTGCATCATCGTGACGATGTTCGCGGTGGCATTGACCAAAGATGATAGCCGCCAGCAAATCGTTCAGTCGAAGTCGGGGTTCTACATCACGAAGGTCATTCACAATCTGCACGGCGTCATGCCAGCTGAAGTGAATGAAGTCGTGGGGCCATTTATCGATCGCTACAACCAGCGGATCAACGGTCAGAATCCGGAATGGTTTGCCGACTCTGGGAATGGTGTTCCCAGCGGTGGTGGCTCGGCGGTCGATCCTGCCAATTTTAATCTGCAGCAGGAGTTCCAGAACTTCCAGAATAATGTGCAGAATCAGGTCCAGAACAAGCTACAGAATGAAGTTCAGAGCCAGGTAGGGCAGTTCCAGAATTTCGTGAATCAGTCGATCGATAATCCGCAAAATGTGCAGCAGAATTGGCAGCAGTATTCAGGGCAATATCAGCCGCCGCAGCAGCCAAGTTATTACCCACCACAAATGAACATTCCGGCGCCTCAGCAGCAGGGCGGTAGCTACTATCCGCAGTACTCGCAGCCGCAACAGCAGACGCCATATCCCATGCAGAACGGTCAGCCGGGCTACCAACAGCAGCCACGTTATTAAGTGGGCAATGGGCAACGTCAGGGGAGAAGTGCCGGGATTTCGCGAATCACGTTTGATTCGGTAAAAATAGGCCTCGAACCGCACATAACAAACATTATCGGACGTTGCAGTGGGGTTTCTATGGGGGCTGGGTTATTCCTGGTTGATCGACTTCTGGGCCCTACTCTCTCATGAACTTCATTGCCAGGCACTCGGGCTTGGTGTTCCAGGATCGTTTCTAAGAGCCGCGAAGCTTGCGGTGTGGTTCGTTGGTCCAGCGAGGTTGCTCCAGCGCCTCTCAGGCGGATGAATTTCGAAACGAAAAAGCCGCCGCGAGATTCATTCGCGACGGCTTCATGCTTTGATGAATTTCGTTGCCAGGTGGCGTCCAGTTAGCTCGCTGGTTCACCTTCGGTGGCTTCCAGTTCACGCTCCAGGAACATGCCCATCTGGCGGAACTTTTCGTAGCGTCCTTCGACCAGCTCGTCGGTCGGTTTGGCGGCCAGTTCATTGACTGTTTTGGTCAGGTACATTTTCAGGCGAGCAGCCATCTGGTGATGGTCTCGGTGGGCGCCGCCGAGAGGCTCTTCAATGACGTCATCGACGATCCCAAACTTGGGCAAGTATTTGGAAGTGAACTTCAGAGCTTCCGCCGCTTTGGCTTTGAACTCGTGGCTCTTCCACAGAATGCCAGCACAGCCTTCAGGGCTGATCACGGAGTAGTAGGCATGCTGCAGCATCGCCGTTCGATCGGCGACACCAATTCCCAAGGCACCGCCTGAGCCACCTTCGCCGATGACGACGGAGATGATTGGTGTCTTAAGTCGCGACATGACGAACATCGCGTCGGCGATGGCCATGGCTTGGCCGCGTTCTTCGGCGCCGATGCCTGGGTACGCGCCTGGCGTATCAATGAACGCGATCACCGGAAGGTTGTACTTCTCGGCGAGCTCCATCTTCTCGATTGCTTTGCGATAGCCTTCAGGATTGGCACAACCAAAGTAGCACTCGCTGCGTTCTTTCAGGTCACGTCCTTTAAAGTGACCAAGGAACATGACTTTGTGCTTGTCGAGCTTCGCGAAGCCAGTGCGAAGTGCGCGGTCGTTGCCGAACTTTCGATCACCATGCAGTTCGACGAACTCGTCGAAGACCAAGTTCAAGTAGTCCGCTGACTGAGGACGCTTCTGGTGGCGAGCGACTTCAACCGTTTGCCATGGCGACAAGTCGCTGTAGATTTGGCGAATGGTGTCGGTCAGCTGTTTGCGAACGTTGCGGATCTCATCGTGGTGTTCCGGCGAGTCGTTCTTCTCAGCTTCTAGCTGTTTCAGTTTGTTCTCGAGCGTTTCAATCGGTTGTTCGAAGTCGAGATAAAGCGAAGTGCTCATGAAAGCTTTCAATGCTCCAGGCAGTTAATGAAATCGTGCACCGAGTGCGTTGTTATCCGTTGTCAGGTGCCGAGGTGGAGTCGTCTCCACTAGTTGCCGCCGCTTTTTCTCGATCGACTAAAGCGGCCGGCTTGCGCGGCGGAATGCGATAAATCTTTGTGTTCTTCAGTAATCGAACGACATCGTCCATCGTATCGGGACGCTGCTTGGGGTCTTTGGCCATTAAGCGTTCGACTAAGCCTGAAAACTCAGGCGTGACGTTATCGTTTGCTGCTTGCAGAGATGGAATCCCTGCCCGCAAATGCTTATCAAGTAGTTGATCTGGACTGGTTGCCGTATAGGGAACTTTGCCGCAGATCAATTCATAGATGGTACAGCCATATGAATAGATATCGGCACGGTCATCTAATGAGGCGCCTCGTATCTGCTCCGGTGACATATAGCTACGAGTTCCTTGCACGTTGCCTTTCACCTTCGAGCCGCCACCAAACAGCTTGCCGAGACCAGACTTCTTTTTCTGGGCAATCGAAAAGTCGATCAGCTTGATGTTGCCTTCGTTGCCAAGCAAGAAGTTGTCAGGCTTCACGTCGCAATGAACCCAGCCTTGCTGGTGCATATAGCCGAGGCCCTTGGCTCCGTCTTCGATGATCTTAGGCGTCCAGTAGGCTAGTTCTTCAACCCCTTCTCGAATCGCCATTTTCATGTTGCGAGAAATTGCGAATTCAAGAACGAGGTAGGCAACGCCTCGGAAGTTATCGAACTCGTAGACATGAATGACTTGGGGATGGTCGAACTTGCCGGCAACACTGAACTCATGTTTCAGCGCCGCAATTTCGCCTTTGTCTTTGATGTAATTTTCACGCAGCGTTTTAATCACAACGCGACGATTGTCTAAGTCGTGAATCGCTTCCCATACCTGGCACGTCTGGCTTGCGCGCAGCATGCGTATCAGGCGGTATGGACCGATATAGTTTCTTCCTGCGGTAGACACCGATGAGATTATCCGTGACGAGGATTTGCCCCTAAAGTTCCGTTGACCTGGCCAGTCGACAGGCCTCTTAATCTTACCCTAATCATTCGAGTTTCAAAAGAGTGAACTACCCCTTCAAATGCCGTAACCGTTGCCGTTTTAAAAGGTTAGGCAAGTTCATGCCCATTTCTTAGCAGGACTTCCTGGTAGATTTCCCGCAGGCGACGCGTCATGACTTGGTGCGGAAACACCTGGCTGCAGCGACGTCGCCCTTCTTCTCCCAGCTTTTCGCGAAGTGCAGCGTCGTGGCAAAGCTGTGTTAGTGCCGATATGAGTTGCGGGATATCGCCCGGCGGAATCAGAAAACCGGTCTCCATGGTGGACACCACCTCGCGGGCCCCATCGATATCGAAACTGACGGCTGGCTTTCCGCTAAGAAGAGCTTGCGGGAGTGCCCTGGCTAGTCCTTCGCGAAGACTGGTATGCACGAGAACGTCCATCGCTGAGATGTACTTCGGGATCTCCTTGGGGGGGACAAGTCCCACGAGGATGAAATGATCGGTCAGCCCAGCTTCCGCGATCGCCGCTTCATACTTCCCGCGAAGGATACCGTCGCCGACGAAGAGAAACTTGGCGTTCGGGCACTCGGAGACAACCTGCTTGGCTGCTTCGATCACATACTCGTGCCCCTTCAAGTGAAAGAGTCGAGCGATCTTGCCGATGACGACGTCGCCTGGCTGAATTCCAAGTTGCTCTCGAGTTTCGTTGCGCAGTCCCCTGCTCTCCAGGAACGGCTCGACTTCCATTCCACTATAGACGGTCAGAAACTTTTCGCGTGATGCGACGTTCGCTTCCACGAGCAGATCGGTCATGGCGTCAGCAACACTCACCAATTGATGGCATTGGCTTGAAGCGTATCGTTCGCAGGCAATAAAGAATTTGCGGGCCGGTGCTGATTGGTAAGGATGAAAAGGCGCGCCATGTACTGTGTGGATAACGGCGGGGACTTTGAGCGTCATCGCGGCCCTTCGGCCTAACAAGCCTGCTTTGGCACTGTGCGTATGAACTACGTCAGGACGGAATTCACGAATGGCGGCTTTGACTTCCTGGTACCCTTTCCAATCGGTGATCGGATGAATGTTGCGTTTTAGATTGGGAAGCAGCTTTACCGGAAGCCCCTGGGCATGGGCCTGTTCCAGTAGGTTTCCCTCCGGTCCTTCGCTGGGCCCCGTGATCAGTAAGACGTCATCGTCGAAGTCTCGAATTAGATCGAGGCAGTTATAAAGCGTGTTCTCTTGCGCGCCACCGATGATCATTCGGGTAATTACATGAGCAACACGCATGAGGTCGTTGGCCTTCGGTCAAAATTTATTCGTGCGGCGGGTAATGGACTTTAAGCAAGTATAGGCCATGGGCCGGCGCGGTCATGCCGGCTTGCAGGCGGTCGCAAGAGGTTATGGCATCGGCAACCGACTCTACGGTTCGCTTCCCCTGCCCTACCTCGACTAGAGTGCCGGCGATGATGCGGACCATGTTGTATAAAAAGCCGGTCGCTTCCACTTCGATATGAATTTTCGCACGCTCGTCGGCATCGTGAACGGTGACCGAGGCATCGAGCATAGTTCGGATGGTGGATTGACGCGGCGAACCTGTTGCTTGAAATGCGGCGAAATCATGTTCGCCGATCAACGTCTGAGCGGCGAATTGCATTGATTCGACATCGAGTACACGTTTGACGAACCAGGCATGCTTCAGCGAGAAGGGATCATTGATCCGACCAGGCTGAAGGACATAGCGATAACGTTTTGAGATCGCGTCGTTGATTGGCCGAAAGTTAATCGGAGCATCGCAGGCATGCCGAACGACGATATCTTCTGGCAACGTCGCGTTGAGGGCTTTGCGAAAGACATCCGCAGGCAATTTAGACTGCGTATGAAAGCTGGCCACTTGTCCCCAGGCATGAACGCCTGCATCCGTGCGTCCACTGCCAACAATGTGAACGGCTTCTTGGGATATGCTGTTGATGGCGGCTTCGAGCGCCGCTTGAATCGTCGGACCGGTGGGTTGGCGCTGCCAACCTTGATAGTTTGTGCCGTCGTAAGCGACAGTCAGCTTGATGCAGCGGCCGGAAGAACTGGCCGCCGCATGCTCCGATGATTCCATGGCACGCTCAGATTAGACGGCGGCCGAACTGCGAACGAGAAGTTCCGCAATTTGAACAGCATTCGTTGCGGCACCCTTTCGAAGGTTGTCGCTAACGCACCAGAACGTCAGACCGTTTTCGCAGGAAATGTCTTTGCGAATACGACCGATGAATACTTCGTTCTTGTTAGTGCAGTTGTTAGGCATTGGGTACTCCCCTGCCCCGAGATTATCGACGACAGTAATGCCTTCGGTCTTCTCGAACAATTCGCGAGCTTCTGCCGGCGAGATCGGTCGTTCCGTTTCGACCATGATCGTTTCGCTGTGGCAGTTGGTCACAGGTACACGAACACACGTCGGGCAAACTTTGATCGAGTCATCACCAAAGATCTTTTGCGTTTCCCACACCATCTTCATTTCTTCCGAGGTGTAGCCTTCGTGCTTTTCACTGCCGATCTGTGGAATGAGATTAAAGGCGATCTGATGATTGAAGGCCTTGTACTCGTATGGCTTTCCTTCGAGGACTGCCTTGGCGCCTTCCACGAGATCTTCTTCCCCGACAACACCGGCACCGCTGGTCGCTTGATAGGTCGAGACAACGACGCGTTTGATCTTCGCGGCGTCATGCAGCGGCTTCATCGCGACAACCATTTGCGTGGTCGAACAGTTAGGGCTGCTGATGATCCCTTTGTGGTTTTGGATAGCTTCCGGATTGACTTCAGGAACAACAAGCGGCACGTCGTCCTTCATCCGCCAATAACCACTTTCGTCGACGACGATGCAGCCTGCTTTGACGGCCCAGGGAGCGAACTCTGCAGCGGCGTCGTCAGGCGTACTGCCGATAGCAATATCGACACCCTCGAACGAATCAGGCGTTAGTTCTTCCACCGTGTGCGTGGTGCCGTTGAACGTGATTTCTGTGCCGGCGGAACGTTTCGAAGCGAGGAATTTGATTGTTTTGTAAGGAAACTTGCGTTCCTCTAGTAACTGACGAATCAGTCGTCCTACGGCTCCAGTGGCTCCAACAATGGCCAGATTCTCGTACACGGGGAGTTCCTATGGGGTTGAACAAATTACCTGTATGGATCCTAGCGGATATCCAAAACCTGCATTATAAGTGCTCGCCCAGGGACACTTCAACGCGTAATGGGGTTCGTTTGGGCGGTAAGCGACGCTCGAGGAAGATTAGAAGCATCACGAATCTTCCGGTAACCCCAAGCTTCATGGTGCGTTACCGCGATTCGAGATGCGCCGTCAGATTCTTTCAGAATTCATGCGGTTTTCGCGATAAATGCCATGTCTCGCCCCCCTGCTCTTCTCTTTAGGCAGGTTCGGGAGTCGGTTCTGGGGCAAGTCGTTGGCGGAGACTAGCTTCAATTTCTCTAATGATCCAGGGACTGACGAATGCCAGGTTTCCGATCAACATTGCCAAGCCGAATGTGATCATCCCCATACAAATGGCAATACCGAGATGAAGTGGGATCGCCATCAAGATAACAAGCGGTCGCGTCAGGCGAGGCCAAACCAACACGCAGTAGCTCATTTCCCAGGCCAGAGAAACTTGAGTCATCAGGGCAATTAGCAAGGGATAGCTGGCCAGCCAGGTCATGTCCATCGATTGGTACTCACTGTTGGCGACCGCTCCCCAAATTGCCGTTCCCTCCCACCAGGTTTCGCCGAGCAACTTGCCGGTCCCCGCAAACAGATAGATCACACACATATGAAGTTGAATCAAGCGAATCGAAACATTGGCGGCGGTGCTTATTTCGGGAAGTACTCGTTTCGGGTAACGCCACTTCGTCAGCAGGCGATCAAGACTGAAGGCCTCCCCTGCTCCACCGAGCATCAAGTACATCGCCAGCATGACATTGATTTGATCGAGCCCAAACAATGCTCCCGGCGCTCGATGGGCATAGCTTACGGCGATAATGAACGTCAGGATGCTTGTGATCCGGGTATAAAAACCGAGCGTGAACATCAGCAAAACGAACAACGCCGCGATGTGCACGAACCAAAGCATGGCTGGGTTGCCGTCGAATAGCCAGAGATAACTGAACGCAAACGTACTACCCTGGTGCATCCGCTGGACAAGATCGGTCGAAAACCTCCCCTGCTCTCCCATGAACCCTGTCAGGTCAATCGACCAAACCAAGTGAGTATAGAACAGCATGCTGCCGGCAAAGATACGCACCAAGCCCAGCGTTGCGGGATCTGTCGGCGTAAACCAGAACCGATTCCAACCGTCGCGGATGCCGGAGTACAGTTCGTGAAGGTATGTTTTGATCACGATCGGTCCTCCGGTTGAACGGTGTACACACCGAGGACGACTTCTTCGTACAGACTCGGATCATTTAATGGCCGTCCATTGGCGACGTCTTGCGGCATCGGGATCGCATGCTGCACCATGACGATGCGAATCTTATCTGCCTCTGGATTTTGTCGGGCCAAGTATCGTGAAATTGAATCGAGGTAAGCATCTCGTAAGCTGGTAGCCGCTTCAAACTCGGCACGCGCACTCGCGGGCGCTTCCGGTGGCGGAGGTTCGCTAGGAACGTTTGCCGTATTGAACATGGATTCGCTAATCATGAAGTGACGGTGGTAAAACAACCGCGGCCAATGCTCTTCGAGATTTGGGAATGTGCCCTCCCCTATTTCTTCATCCGCTTCGTTCAAAAGCTCGTAGCGCACCAAATGGCTTGGCCCAGGATTGGGAGCAAAGAAGCGATATCCATGGCCTCGCAGAAATGTTGCGTGAAGATAAGGAGCTAGAAATTGCTCGGTTCCCTGGGCCCAATAACTGGACGGCGGTGGCGAAGCACACGGCCCTACGAAAACAGCCGTCAAGTGAATTAGCAACAAGACGCTGATGAAGCCCCGGAAAGCTGGACTCCAAGCGATTTTTGCAGGCGCGACGGCCTTCTTTTCGGCGGGTGAAGTGGTTCGAGCGTTCATGGTATTGAACGTATCGACCAAAACTGCCGGCAGGCTGCTTCAAAAAGAAGAGGTAACGATCAGTCGATCTGCAAAGAAAAAACCCTCGCTCGGAGATTATCCAAGGCGAGGGCTTTTCGGTTTAGTCAAACTATTCGGGCGAAATCCGCTTTAGAGCGAAGCGACCGAGTCGGAATTGAAATCGAAGTTGATTTCGCGTTCGTCACCACCGGTCAGATCGATGGTTTTACGCTGAGTGATCGGCGTACCGTTGCGAAGGACCGTCACGACGATGTCGTAATCCTTCCAGGTTTCACCAGCGGCCAGAGCCACGGTGCTGAAGATACGCTGCGGACCAAGGGTTCGCATTTCGTTGCCGGCCAGGGTAACCGATGCGTTCGAAGGAACGTTCAGGGTGACCTTGGTTTCGACAGGAGCACCGACGACCTGGGTGTCAGGCTGAGCAGTTGGATCGAGTTGGAACTCGATTTCCTTGCTGTCGCCGCTGGTCATTTCGATCGTTTTCACTTCACGAACGAGACGGCCATCGATTCGCATTTCAGCGCGAACTTCGTACTCGAACTTGTAACCTGGTTCGAGGTCTCGCGAGACGAAACGTCGAACGGTACCAGTGCTCGAGGTGACTTTGTCGTTGACGTAGATCTTAGCACCTGCAGGAACACTGACGTTGATGACAGCGTCGTTGCCGCGGTAAGAAGCTGCTTCGGCAGGAATTGCTGGTGGGACGTCGGCAGGAGCTGCATCCGTTGCCGGAGCCGACTCCATCGGAGTGTAGTACTGATAAGTACCGCCACTGGAACCACCGCTCGATCCGCCGCTGCTACCGTAGCTGGAACTGCTGCTTCCGCCGCTCGAACCACCGCTGGATCCCCAGCTTCGCTTCACACGGTGATGACCGAACAGGCCACCGCCGCTCGAGCCACCGCTGGAACCCCAGCTGCTGCTGCTCGAACCGCCACTGCTGGCATAGCTGGAGCTGCTGCTTCCGCCGCTGCTACCGTAGACTTTGGCAGCGCGATGATTGTCCCACCATCGTTGGAACAAACCGCCACGCCAGTAGCCACTGCTGGAACCGCTCGAACCACTGGAGCCGCTGCTTCCGCTCCAGTACGAGCTGCTCGAGCCGCCGCTGGATCCACCACTGGAACCGCCGCTCGAACCACCACTTGATCCCCAAGAACCCCAGCCGGCCTCGACCTGGCTCGTGCCCACTACCATGGCGGCACATGCCAGCGCGCCGGCCATTGCGAATTTTCGGCCAATGCTGCTTTTCATACCCGGATTCACTCCAACTACCGTTTTTCCAAACACGTGATCTGCATTCATTGCGAGGCTAGCAACAACGCTGCCCTCTTTGAACTTAGCAAGTGTAGGTTTCAATTCAAGCAGAATGGGCAAAATTTGCTGAATAGATAGAATTTGGAGGGATCGCCGGAAATGGCATCTAAGTCCCTGTACAGAAAAGAGTTACGAGCCAAAAAGGAGCTTTGCAGTGCAAGATTGGCCCGTACCCCCTTTTTTAACGGGCTGCTTCGACTGCCAGATTATCGACGTACATAGTGCCGACCGCGCCAAAGGTACTGACCCGAAAAAGTGCTTCACGTGTCGCCGGCGGTACATTGACCACCTTTTCGACTTCATGCCAGTCAAGCGTTCCGATGAACGGACCGATGGCGGCTTTTCCCAGGTCTCGTCGCTGTTCGTCATAAAAAGAAATCATGATCATCGGGGCTAGCGTTCGGTCTGGCCCCAAGCCCATGCCTTCGGTTTTGACCCAGCCGGAAAGCTTGAGGCGGGGAACCTTTCGTCCGTCGAGTGCCAACCCTTGCAGCGCCAGGGCAACGCGGCCAGGTTCTTCGTTCGAGAGCTTCAAGCTTTTGGTACCGCCGGGGGAACTGCTGTCTTCTACTAGTTCCAGCTGACGCTGGTAGTACCATCCTGGAACGCTGCCGTTCTTTTCCAGTTCAAGCTCGAAGTCGCCATTTTCCAAGCGAGGATTGGCTGGATCTGGTTTCACTTGGCGGCGAGACTCCGCCTCACCGGTCATAGGAACAAAGAGGGTTGGCCGTAGTGGCTCTGCTTCCAGCTTGCCATCTTTCTTCGTGAAAAGAACCAGTGTTTGCTGATAACGTTCACCGACAGGAATGACCATCCGGCCCCCTTCCTTCAACTGATCGACGAGCGGTTTGGGAACGTTCTCTGGCGAACAGGTCACAATGATCTTGTCGAACGGCGCGTATTGAGGCCAGCCGAGGTAGCCATCGCCTACTTTGGTATAAACATTGTCGTAGTTGAGACGCTGCAGTGTGCGAGCCGCTTTTCGTCCCAGTGGTTCTTTGATTTCGATGCTGAAGACTTGCTTGACCAAAGGGCTTAAAACAGCAGCTTGATAGCCACTCCCTGTACCAATTTCCAGCACTTTATCAGACGGCTTAGGCTCGAGTGATTCGGTCATATAAGCCACGATAAACGGCGAAGAAATGGTCTGATCTTCCCCAATGGGCAGAGCCATGTCGTAGTAAGCCTGATTCCGTTGATTGGAAGCAACAAACTCGTGGCGTGGTGTATTACGAATCGCCGCAATGACACGCGGATCTTTCACGCCGTTAGCGATCACGGCAGTTTCTACCAAGTGATTGCGCGCAGCCTCGTACGGATCACGGGCATCAGCGGAGGAGGCATTTACGCCCCCCAGAATAGAAGCGAGAACCAGCCAAGCGGTGAAGTGGGATCGTCCGATCATGGAATATCCAGCACGGAAGAGATGACAGAAATCGAGCAAACTAACAATCTGCCATTATAGGTTCTTCCGCCTGAAAAGCCCTCATTTTCCCGATTTTTCATCTCGCGCAAGAAGCGATAGATCGAACGGAACGCGTCGTTTAACCGACATTATCGTTGTGACGGGACTTGGGGCTATAAGAAGAAGACGTGCAGTTCGTCAATCCGCGTTACGTAGCCGGTTCTGTCGAAACCTGTTGACCCATGCCTTTGGTTAATGCCATGAACGCCGACTCGAGGTTGATCTCTTCTTCCCGGAAAAGTGTTATCTTGTGCCCTGCTTGGACGAGCATCGTGGGAAGATCACTATAGTCTTCAGCCTCTTTCTTGAGGGTTACCAGTAAGTGATCGACGCGGGACTCTATGTTCTCGACAATGTCTGACTGCTCGAGGACTTTGCCGGCCGCGTCATTGTCACCCTGAACGGCAACGAGCAACGTCGTCTTTTGCTTCACTTGCTTCATTACTTCAGCAACGGAAGCATTCACTTCCAAAACACCACGATCGATGATCCCGATCTTATTACAAACGTCGGCTAGTTCTGGAAGAATGTGACTTGAAACGATAATGGTTTTGCCCATGTCGCGAAGTCGCTTGAGCAAGTTACGCATTTGAATACGTGCGCGAGGGTCTAGACCACTAGCAGGTTCGTCCAGCAGCAGAACCTGAGGGTTGTGCAGCATCACACGAGCCAAGCCGAGTCGTTGTGTTTGACCACGGGAAAGTGTATTCGCGAATGCATTACGCTTGAATTCGAGGTCCACCAGTTCAAGCATTTCGTTGCACACTTTTGTGCGTTCCTTGCCGTTGATGCGGTACGCCGCTGCAAAGAACTCGAGGTACTCGATGACCTTCATGTCGTCGTAGACGCCAAAGAAGTCTGGCATGTAGCCGACCAGTCGGCGAATCTCTTTCGGCTTGGTATAGATCGAGTTGCCACAAACGTAGGCTTCGCCCCAGGAAGGATTCAGGAGCGTTGCAATGATTCGCATCGTGGTCGTTTTGCCGGCACCATTAGGGCCGATAAAACCAAACACGTCGCCTTGATCCAGGTCGAGTTCGATTCCCTTGATTGCGAAGAAATCGCCATACTTTTTCGTCAGGTCAACGGTCTTGATCATCGTTGGGCTATCTCATTCTGGCTGCGTTTCTGGACCGGATAGACGATTCGCACGTACGACCATGTCTGGGCCTCAGACGGATCGATCGGCTGGCCATCGACTTGCACACTGGTGAGAGGGTTCTCAACTTTTCCAACCAAGACGGCTCGATCCCCTTCGATATGAGACGAAAGGTCGACATAGCCTTGGAATCGATTGGAAAGATTGGTGTAGCTGCGACCACCCGCAGCACTATGGAACATCGTGACTTCCATGATGCGTTGGATATCACTGCTTTGGCGATCCCAGAGTTCACCTCCATCGGTTGACTCTTGAACACGTCGGCGTTTGAGAACTTTCTCTGTGTTCTGAGCGGACTGCCCTGGAACGATACGAGCCGTTCCACCGGCTGGCAGTTTCGCGACAAAGTATGCCCAGCGGCCATGGAAGATATAACAGTCGGTCAGTTCAACATTGGTCGGATTGGTCAGTAGACCTTCGATCAGCTGACTGTCTCGTTCGACCAATGGCTCGTATTCGGTCTCGTCGAGCTGTCCCCACCCGCGAGACATGAGTGTCTTGGATGACCAAATCTGGATTGGGAGTTCTTCAAGAGAAACTTGCGTCGTTTCGTCCGCTAGTTGGAAATCGATGTCATACGGAGTAGGAACCGTCGAAATCGATTGGCGGGCACTCATACCTCCAAGCCCAGACCCGGCAAGGCCCTGCCAGCTGAGAAGCTGATTCCACGCACCTGAAGGAATCGTGCTTGGTTTCATTTTCACATCGTATCGCTTCGAGTCAGGACTGAAGAGATGAAACCAACTCGTGGAGCGGACCAGTTGGTTCGATAGATCAATGTCGACCACTTCGACATGATTCATCTTCAACTGCGTTCCCTTCCACCACGTAGCAAGCGACCAGATGCCGGCACTCGCCAGCAAAATGATTGCTGGAAAAGTGAGCCAGGTCCATTCCATGCGTAGCCCTAGCTTGCGGAGGAAGAAGTAATCGCCAGGGCCTATCAGGGCCAGGTATATAACGATGATCGCACCGATCAGAAAGAACGAAACGTTTCGGACACCTGGAAACTGATCGAGTGCCCGTCGTAGTTGGCCGGCAATATCCGTATATCCATAGTGCGCCACGCTGCTGCCGGACTGCATGGATACTTGGGACTCATCAAGTCGATCGCTAATGTCGTCGAGAAGTAGCTTCAGGAGAGGCTCTCTGCCGGGCCACTTGGCAATCGGATCCACAGAAAGATCGAACGCAAAGAACTCAATCGTACCAAAGCCTACCGCGCTGCGAATCCAAAGCGGGGTCATTGCCTGACGTGATCCTTCCTGGACTCTTACAACACCACTAGGGCTTTGGATAACCGCAATGGGAAGTGGCTTTTCAACGGGACGATCAACCCGCGCGACCGAGTTGACCATCGCTTCCAACTCGGTCGTACTCCGGAGGTTCTGGACGTCTCGGAAAGTTCCCGGCACGAAGCGAGCGACCGGTTTATTCTCGCCAATAATTTCGGCAACTTCACCACCTACCGATAATGTCATCTGGCCGCCAAGTTTGAGCCACTCCAACAAAGCGGCCATCTGCTTATCGCTAATCGAGTTTACCGAAGCGACGTCGTTGGCCATCCACACGATGTGGTCGACCCCTTCGAGAAGATACCAATCAAACGGTAGTTGCGTTACGTCATCTAGCGTCGCGACTGTGGTGGAATTACTAAGATCGGAGTCGTATCGCTGTAAAGCATCGTTGAGACCGATACTGGGGCCTAGCTGCAGGAAAAGCCGATTGGTGGCCAGGATCGGTTGTGCAAGTTGCGAGACAGGAAACTCACGTATCGACGTTTTCTCAAGACCACCTTCGGTTGTCAGGAATTGAACTTTCAGATTAGAAGAACGCCGTCCAATTTTTAAAGGGATTCGGAAAACGAGATTGCCGTTCCGACTTTGCGGCTCTGGGGCAAGGATCTCGGTTGGTACCCCATCGCTGTCGAGGGCAATGATCGAAAGTTGAGGATCAGATGGGAACGCGGAAGAGGCAACTTCGACTCTGGCTTCCGTCCAACTACCGAGCTTGAAGTAACCACCAACCCCAAGGGCGATATCGAGATTCGCTATTTCGTGTTCGTTGGCTACCCAGTAGCCGGCCATGTTGGCCGTGATCGTTTCGCGCTCATCTGGTGCTGCGCACGCAGTTCGGGAATCGAATGCTATGGCCGATAGGCTGAAAGCTGCCATCAGCCAGGTAAGAATGAAATTTGGAGTGAAACTCCGCATGGTGGTACCAAACAAGCTCAGGGCTGTTTCTTAACGCGTTGCGAATTGAATGAAAGGAGGCTTGCCAGGCCCAAAGTCGTCAGGTTGCCAACTAATCGATTAACTTCATTAGGGCAAACCTTTTAGGATAGTCACCGAAGGCTTCCAGAGCGAGTCACTTGGGAAATCGGATCACCGAAATTTGCTGGAAGTTAACACCCTAAATTACGGTTTTTCCGCATCGTCACACGTGCAGACAAACTTTCCACAGCCAGGACAGCCGCTGCCATATTTTTCGTTAAGAGCCTCAGCCAGATCGATTCCCGCGACATTGGCAATGGTTGACAGCCAGGCAATCACGTCGGCAAACTCCTCCTTGCGTTCCTGGTGAGTACCCCCTCGAAGTGCGGAAGAAAGTTCGCCCACTTCTTCCATTAACCACATAAACGTTCCTTCGATCCCTCGAGCTTCATCTTTCTCGTAGTACATCTCGTGGATCAGCTTTTGCATCTGCCGGAAACCGACGTCGCCATCTAGTGGCTGGGCTCGCTGAGGGGTATCTTCCGACGAGGTCATAGGGGCTCTCGATTTACTGATTAAGGATTGCTTTCGCGGCCGCGTTATCAGGGTTTAGTTCCAAGATACGATTGGCAATGGCTTGGGCCTTTGCGTGGTCGCCAGCTTTATCGTAAAGCTGGGCGGCTTCGACCGACCACGATACCGTTTTTGGCTTCAGCTGACCAGCAACCTCGTACTCTCGGGCAGCCAGTTTCCATTTCTGCTGACCGCGATAGGCTTGGGCAAGTAACGCATGGGCGTCGGCATCGGTAACGCGAATTCCGATCGCTTCGTACGCCCACCGGGCAGCTTCTTCCCATGCCTCTTCTTGAAGAAGGATTTCGGCCATCTTCTTACGAAGTAAAACATCGTGGTGCTTCTGCACGGCGATTTTGGGAATCAGCTCTTGGAGGGCCGTATTGTCTTTCTGAAGAAGGTGAATTCGTAAAATCGACTCTTGCCAATCTAACTCGCCTGGCTCTTCCGCAGCGCCACGCTGATAGAGTGCGAGAGCGTCGTCGAAGCGTTGTTGCTTAACCCGCAAACCGGCCAACAGGGCGACCGCATTGCGTTCGAAGCGAGGGCTATTCGCTGCCGTTTCAAATTCAGAAATCGCTTCTTTCGTATCCCCAATCGTCAGATAGAGTCGCCCCTGAATGTAATGGGCCAATGGATTGTCTTTATCTGCGTGCAAAGCATTTTTGGCATACTTGCGTGCATCAGGAAGAGCTTTTCGCTTCAGGTAAATGTGTCCGAGCTCTGCTTGAACGTCAGCATCGTTGGGGTTGTCTTGAGCGGCCTGATAAAGTTCCGAGAACGATTGTCGATTGGATACCGAAAGTTGGACGTCTTTGACTTCCTCGCGAAGAAAGTCGAGATACTCTGATTCGAAGTTAGTTTTGTCGACGTTGAACTCGGATGCCAAAATTTCATCGGTCGTTTGGTAGTTGCGATACGCGGATAGCATCCGTGCGAGGGCATCCTCGCCGAACTTTTTCTTAATGAACTGTGAGTAGTAAAAAGATTGGCAGTAGGCCATCGTCCAGTCATCTTGATCGCTGGGGCGAATAAAGCCGTAGTTGATCGTGTCGAGGTTGAAGACACGATCTTCCGCCAAGCGTCTTGCCAATAGCGTTTTCCATTCCGGAGGACGCTGCTCGCTTTCGTAACTGACGGCTAATGCTTCGGTAAACCAGTGCGGAATGTTGAAGTCCGTTTGTTGTAAGTTCACGACGTGGACGAACTCATGGCGGATGACATGAGCCCAGTTGTAAGGTTCGGGAATCGAATCGGGCGACGCCATCGCAATCATTTTCCCAGCACACGCTCCCACGGTACCAATGTACGGCAGTCCAACCATTCGGGCACTGAACCAGCCATGCCCAGAGGTATTCTTGGCTTGGTTAAAGATCTCGATGAGCGATTTATCTTTGGGCGTATAACCTAAGCCTTCGCACACCAGCGGATAGACGTTCTCTTCGAGAAACCGCGACATGTAAACCGCTAGAAGCCGATCCTTGGCAGGGTCGAAACGAATCACGAAGTGTTCTGTCTCTAATGTTTCGTAAGTCGCAAGAACGTCGAGCACTTCCAGCGAGTTTTTAACGCGAACATTAAACGGATCGGCTTCAAATGCGTCATCCAGTACTTCTTTGGCGGTGGCTTCTTCACCCATTCGCATTAACACCATGCCTAGGTCGCCATGAACGCCAATTAGCTGAGGCATCTGATCTCGTGCCTCTTGCAGGTATTTCACCGCGTCTGGATATTTGCGTACGATGTCGCAGCCGTCCCCCAATGCAGCGTAAAATTCGCCGGGGTTGTTGTGGTCGGTTTCCGCCTCTTGAAGTAGTCTGCCGAACCGCGTGGGTTCACCTGTTTTCTCCGAGAGCAGTTGTTTGCCATCGGCAGCCAACATCGCAGAGGCCAAGTAGCCTTTCGATGTCTGACTTGTCGGATTTAATTCCACAGCCTCCGTCAGAATTTCAATTGCCTGTTCTGGGCGGAAGTCGGTTAGTTTTGCTTTGCCACGCAACTGTACTGCTTGGATATTTTGCGGATTGATTTTGAGTGCGAGTTCCACGGTCTTTAACGCGGCGTCGACCTGATACCCACGCAACTCAATTTCAGCTTTCTGAGCATAGACGTCAGCGCTATTGGAATTAATCGCCAGTGCTTTGTTGAGGTGGTTCGCCGCTTCCGCCATGTTGTATTTCTCGGCGAAAAGCTGGGCCATAGCGAGTTCGGCTTGCCAATAGTTTGGATCGACCCGCAAGACATTCGGATAAAGATCGTTGACGAGAAACTGGAACTGACCACTGTTATGTGTCCAGCGAGCATATTGAGCAGCCGCTTTGCCAACGTAATAGAGGTCTTCAGCGGAATCGAACTTGTCGTTCTGGTTGTAGAAATCGATGAACCACTCGTATCCTTTCTCCGCTTTGGAGAGATCGCCCCGCATGCGTGCAAGTTCCGCGTGAAGCCATCTGGCAAGTGTTTGATTTTTATTCAGAGCAAGAGAACGCTCAACATTCTCAGCCGCCTTATCAAGTGCTCCACGAGCGAGCTGAAGACGAGCAATTTCTGCTAGAAGTAGTGCATTGGGTTTTGCATCCTTGACATAGGTCTGCAGCGATTCAACAGCTTCATCCCGCTTTCCCACCGACTCGTAGGTGCGCGCAAGAATAATGGCCGTCTCCGAATCGTTTGGTTTTTCGCCGATACGTTCGAGGACTTCAGCGTAGCGGCCCCGCTGGAAGTCGATGCGGAGCTTATCGAGGTCGGCCGCACGAATATTGCCGATTGAAATCCACGAAATGCTCAACAGCAACAGAGGCAACGGAATAGCAAAACGAATCGTCAAACTAGCGGACTCCTCCCCTGCTCTGCCCTGTCCGGTTGAGCGGGAAAAATTTAGAATGCAATGCAGTCTTTTATTTTAGCCATACGTGGCTTCGATAGCGAAAGTTTTCGACCGACCTGCGAGATTGATCGAATGTCCGATTTTCATACTGTCGCCAAAGTGGGAGATATTCCCGAGGGGCAAGGCCAAGCCTTCAATGTCGGAGGGCGAACGGTTGCTGTATTCAATACCCAAGAAGGCTATCAGGCGATCGACGATTTTTGCCCACACATGGGGGCATCGTTGGCTTCCGGCCCTCTCGAGGATGGCGTCGTGGTATGTCCCTGGCATGCATGGGGATTTCAGCTTTGCGACGGTGCCTGGCTGGATAATCCGAAGATCAAAGTCGATTGTTTCGAAGTCCGTGTCGTAGACGACGAGATCCAAGTTCGAATCGATGAAAAGACGAACTAACTAGTCTTCAATTTCGGCCATGACTTCTTCCGAGATATTGAAGTTTGCCGAGACACCTTGAACGTCTTCGTGATCATCAAGGGCAGCCATAAGTTTCATGAGACGTTTAGCATCGTCTCCATCGACGTCGACGTGATCCTTCGGAATTCTAGTCACGCTCGAACTGTCGACTTCGATTTCAGCTTTCTCCAGAGCCTCTTGGACGTCGGAGTAAACTTCGGGCTCACATAACACCGAGAAAGTTTCCTCGTCTCGCTGGATATCGTCGGCACCAGCATCCAGTGCTATTTCCATGAGTCGATCCTCGGAAACATTGACCATCGGAATGCTGAACACTCCTTTGCGATCAAAGTTCCAAGCCACACATCCTGAAGCTCCCAGGTTGCCGCCATGGGTGTCAAAAAGCTTACGAAGTTCAGGGGCAGTACGATTACGGTTGTCTGTCAACGCATCGACCATCACCGCGACACCATTGGGGCCGTAGCCTTCGTACAAGATTTCCTCGAAGGCATCGCCCTTCGATTCTCCGGTGCCTTTTTTGATGGCGCGATCGATGGTGTCGTTAGGCATTCGGGCGCTTTTGGCATCAGAAATCGCTAAACGCAGTCGCGGGTTCGCAGCAGGATCTCCGCCACCTAATTGTGCGGCAACCGAAATGGCCTTAGAGCATTTCGTCCAGATTTTGCCTCGCTTATTGTCGACCGCTTCTTTCTTGCGTTTGATATTCGCCCAATGGGAATGCCCTGCCATCTGATGATCTTTCGTCTATCGTCGTTTGCCTGTCCGAGGTTTCTGAATTGAATAACTACGCGGAACGAATCCGTTGCAGCTTTCTGCTTACGAGTTTGTTTTAAGCTTGGCTTGAACCTCTGAAAGAATCGCTGCATCTTCCTCTTCGCTAAGGATGTCGCTTGCTTTCTTCCAGCTTGCGATCGCCTTTTCCTTTTGGCCGGCTGCTAGATAAGCATCGCCCAGGTGGTCGAGAACCGTTCCGTCTTCGTTTTCGGCCAGCTTCGCCGCTTTCTCTAGCGTTGTGATGGCTTCGTCGTTTCGCCCGAGACGGTGGTATGCCCAACCTAAACTATCCAGAAATGCGTAGTTGTCTGGTTCCGCATGGACCGCTTTCTGAATCATGTCGAAGCCGCGACCGATATTCATTTGATTGTCGACCCACAAGTAGCCGAGATCGTTCATGGCTCCAACATCATCAGGAAACTCATCGAGCACTTGTTCCAGCCATTCCGTTGCCGTGGGATAGTCCTTCTTCTCGCTGGCGATTGCAGAAAGCAGTCGCTTGGCATCTCGGATGACTTGTCGCGTTTGCGAGTTGTCGTAGTCGTCAGAGAATTTCTCCAGAAGGGTGCGGTATTCCTTGACGGCATCGTCGGTTTGTCCGGCATGGTAAAGCGTCCACGGTATTCGACTACGAAGAAGTGCCGATTCTTCGTCCAAAAGCGCGGCCCGTTTGGCTGTTCTTAGTGCATCACGCGTCTTGTCTTGCATCTCGAGGGTTGTGGCGAGATAGAAGTAGAACAACGATGTTTGAGACTTTGGCAATCCGAGCCGAATGGCCGCGCGGAATGCTTTCTCTGCGACCGCTTCTTGATCATCGCGAAAGGCCTGCAATCCGAATTGCATCAGCAGCCGTGCTTTCTCTTGACTGTCGAGATCAGGAAGAGCTGCTTCGGTCCATTGCCACGCAGTTTCGCCTTGTAAAGCCAACTGGTAGAGCCGCGCAATTCCGATTCGCTGATTCAAAGAAAGCTCGGCAGGTTGAAGCTCTTTCAGATGCTTGTTGAGTTCCTCCCATTGCTTTTCATTATCGATGACTGTCTTAAGCGGCTTTTCAATCGAATCAAGCTCGTATCGACCGTCAAGAGATTCCGCAAGAAGCTTGACGAGACCTGGCCAATCATTCCGGTTTACGTACGACGTAGCAAGATTCTCAAGAGCTTGTGCGTCAGGTTCATCTTGAATGAGCGGCGAAGCAACTTCGATGGCTTTACCCCAATTTTTGTCGTTGACGTAGAGTTGGGTCAGGTAAAAAGCTAACGGAGCGAAATCAGGGGCTTGCTCGTGCTTCTCTTGTAGTCGCTCAATGACGCTCGTTTGTGCTGCTTCATCGGTGTCAGCACTCTTTTGGGCGACCTCCAACAGAAGAGCGTACGGACGTTGGCCAGCTTTTTGATGATTGGCTTCAAGATACTCGTCGAGTTTGGCTTTCGCCGTGTCCCAGTCTTCGCGGACAATGGCAACCGCAGCCTGGTTCACCAAGTGCTGGGCCGGATTGGATTCGGTCTCCTCCGCTTTGGCAAACATCTTTTCCGCTTTGTCAGGTTGCCCTGCCGAAAGGTAGGTGTCGCCAAGTTTCTCGTAGGTTGAGCGGAGACCACCATTGGTAAACTGCTTCACAACAGCATCCAACTCAAACTTGTCTGGGGCGCCAATCATCTTGGCGACTTCGTTCGCGTGGCGCGCCGCCATCTTGGGTTCGTCGTGCGATTCATAGATACTCATCAACCGGAAATGAATTCCGAGGGCCTGAGCATGGGCGTTTTCTTTTTTAAGTAACGCCAAAGCACGTTCATACAAATCGATCGCACGTTCGGTTTGATCATCTTCCAGGCAATACTGAGCCACACGCTGCAAGGCATCCGCGGTCATGGTCGTCTGATTTTCTGCCAGCAGAATTGCATACCGCGAGGCTACTTCATTCCGCTGAAGTAGAAAACCTAGACGCACTATTTCTTGGAGGATCGTTGCTGAGCCAGGGCTTAGCCGATATGCACGTTGATAGGTTTGTAGTGCCCCCGCTACGTCTCCACGATGGTCTTGGAGTCGTGCCTTGGTTAGCAGAGTTGTCAGGCGTAGACGATTCTCGGCCGATTCATTGCGAGGGGTTTGTTCGACGAAAGCCTCAGGCAATTGCGAGAACGGAAATTCATCCTTCCCTGGCTTTTCTTCCGAAGTGTTTTTTGCGGAAGTTGTTTCCGCTGTGACTACGGACGAAGCTAAGCAGACCGCAGAGAACGCTATGAGTAACGCGGTTCCAAGGTGTTGCCGAAATATCATAGAATCCCCAGCTGAAAGCAGAGTGGTAGGCTTAGCGAAAGAGCAGGAAAACCTGCTTTGATTCCGAATGCCTTCAATTCTATCCAGGACAGAACGATCGGTCCAAGACGAATAGACATCACCACGCGGGGAAAGAGCGACTCGGTTTACTTAGGCTTCTTTTTCGTAATCCGAGTCGACGTCTTTTTGGGGGCAGCTTTTTTGGTGGTCGACTTCGTCGTTTTCTTTTTGGCAGGTGCGGCCTTAGCGGTTTTCTTTTTAGGAGCTGTCGTTTTGGTTGCTTTGGCAGGCTCTTCCTTTTTGGAAGTCGACTTTTTAGGAGCCGATTTCTTCTTCGACTCGTCCGTCGCCTCTTGCTTTACAGACTCTTCCGAAACGCGTTTCGGGAAGCGTGTTTTCGCATCCGGCGCGATCTCGAGCAATAAGTCACGCATCTTTTTGGAGAACGGAGCCATCTGGAAATCGACGGCCAACTCGTGGATCATGTCGGCAAATTCGACCCCTTTGGTCTTCGGGATGGCACGTTCCATTCCGGGAATGGTTTCTTTTTCCAGTTCCTTGTCGGTGATTGCGCCAAGCACGAACATCAATTTCAACAAGGAACGATCAATCGGAATGGAGTGACCACCGAGTCCGTGTTGCGTGACATATCCCAACACGAAAGGGGTGGCGCCATACTTTTCGATCGTAGCGACAGCTTTACCTTGGTTGCCCTTTTTGAGGCCTTCCAAATCGTAGCTGTAGATCGATTCGAAGACATTTTGAAGGAGTGTCTTCACACGCGATGCAGCTGAATCGGCCATTGGGTGCTTGGCGAACTGCTCGGCAAGTTCGGGAACGCTGGTAACACGAACTTCGTTCCAGTCGAAGTACTCGTTTTGCAGAGTCGCGTAGCAGTCGTCCGCAATCTTGCGTGGAGCATTTTCCAAAACGGCCGCAAACACCATTTGTTCCAGAATCGACCGTTTGTCGGGCCCTGCCGAAGCGTAGTGCTTCTTGACAATCTTTTGGCAGGCAGTGAAGACATTTGCTCGGTTAGCGGCGGCCATGGTGTTGTATGCGTTCTCTTGTTGATAATTGGCAGAATGAATGGCAAGGGAAATCAGGGATCAACTAAGAAGACTCGTCTGCGTCGTTGTCTTCTGGTTCCCAACTTTCGTCTGCCAATTCCTCTTCCGTGTCGTCCTCGTCTTGCGACGGCGGCAGAACTTCTTTCAGAATGCGACTGACTTCCAGCGACTGCTTCACGCCCTTGTCGATTTCAAATTCGAGCTTGGGAATGTACCGAGTATCGATTCGGTCTTTGATGCAGGACTGCAGGAAACCAGCCGATCGTCGCAGCCCATTCAGACAGAGCTGCTGCTTTTTTTCATCTCCCATGATCGAAACATAGACTTTGGCATTGCGCATATCGCCTGCCACTTCTACGTTTGTCACGGTCACGTCTTGGACGCGTGGATCGCGCAGCTGCGTCAGGATTGCCATACTGACAACTTCCCGAATCGCAGATGCGGCTTTTAAAGTTCGACGAGACGCCATAAGGTCCTTTCCCCGAATGCCTGGGGTAAACTCCAGTTGGGGTAATTAGCTATCCAAGGTTCGAGCGAATTCCTCGACCTTGAATGCTTCGAGGATGTCCCCGTCCTTGATGTCGTTGAAGCCCGAGAGCTTGATACCGCACTCGTAACCTTCGCGAACTTCCTTGGCGTCGTCCTTTTCTCGCTTGAGCGAGTCGAGCGGGTAATCACCGATACCACGTCCATCGCGATTCACGCGAATTCGGCAGCCACGTTCGATGATCCCACCTAGCACGCGACAACCGGCGATCGTGCCGAGTCGGCTGATGCTGAAGGTTCGCTGGACCAGGGCGCGACCCAATTCGGTAACACGCGATTCTGGGCGAAGCTGACCTTCGAGCAGCAGTTTGATGTCCTCGGTGACCTTATAGATGATGTCGTAGCGACGAATTTCGACACCGCGATCATCTGCCAGGCTTCGTGCCGCTTCGTCTGGAATGACATTGAACGCCACGATGACGGCATCGGAAGCCGATGCCAATGTGACGTCGGCAACAGTCACACCACCGACGGTGGCCTGCATGACGCGAACTTTGACTTCAGGGTGATCAAGCTTGTCCAGCTCTTTCTGGAGGGCTTCGATCGAACCACGCGTGTCCGCTCGCAAAATAATGTTGAGGTAGGCAATGCCGGCTTCATCTCCAGCAAGGTTCCCCGACTGCAAACGTTCTTGGAAGTCCTCGAAGGAAACCTTGACAGTGTGACCGCCGAGATGTTGCTCGCGGTTGCGATCGGCCCGCATTTCGGCAATTTCACGTGCATCGGCGATATCGTCTAGCACGTAGAACTTCTCGCCGGCGCCAGGAGCCTGATCGAAGCCGGTGACATTGACAGGCGTGGATGGCGCTGCCTCGTCCAAGCGTTTGCGCGGATCGAGCGTATCGTACATCGCTTTGACACGACCGAATGTGTCACCACAAACAACGACGTCACCCACTTTCAACGTGCCGTTGTTGACGATCAGTTTCGCCAAAACACCTCGGTCCGATTCCTGTTCGGCTTCCAAGCAAACACCGACTGCGTCTCGGCTGGGGTTAGCACGATATTCGTGAATTTCCGAGGTCAAAAGGATCGTTTCCAAAAGCGTGTCGACCCCTTCGCCCGTGATGGCGCTGGTCTTCACCACTTCCACGTCACCACCCCATTCGGCTGGCAAAATGCCATGCTGGGAAAGCTGCTGAAGAGCCTTGTCGGGGTTGGCACCAGGAACGTCCATCTTGTTGAGTGCCACGATGATTGGCACTTCGGCCGCTTTGGCGTGGCTGATCGCTTCTTCCGTTTGCGGCATCACGCCGTCGTCGGCAGCAACAATCAGCACGGCAATGTCAGTGACATTGGCACCACGGGCTCGCATTTCGGTGAACGCTTCGTGACCGGGTGTATCGACGAAGGAGATCTTCTTGTCGTCCTTGTCGACAATGTAAGCTCGGATGTGCTGCGTAATACCGCCAGCTTCACCGCTCACCACGTCGAGACCGATAATCTTATCGAGCAGCGACGTCTTACCATGGTCGACGTGACCCAGGAACGTAACGACGGGTGGACGTTCCGTGAGGTCTTTCTCGTCGTCGACTTGATCTTCGATCTGCGAGATGAGGGTATCTTCGATCGATTCCGGTTCTTTGATCTTAAGATCGACCCCATGCTCAGCCGCAATCAACTCTGCGGTTTCGGCATCGAGGCTGGCGTTAATGGTGACCATCTGGCCAAACGACATCAGCGTGCGTTGGACCAACTGGACCGGTAGCCCGGAAGCTTCGGAGAATTCTCGCAACGTACATGGCAGTTCGAGTGCGACGTCTGTCTTTCGAGGCGCGGCGGTCGAAACCTTGGAGCTCGATCGATCACGGCGTGGTCGACTACGGCGTCCGCGGAAATCATCCGAATCGCCCATGTCTTGGGAAATCGATTTGGAACGCTTTCGACCCTGAGTTCGAGCGTCACGGCTTCCGGCCATGCCAGCCATGCCGGTCGACTTGCCTTTTTTCTTCCCCTTGCTGGAGAAATCGCCGTCTTCTCGAATGTCTGTCGTGTCATCCATATCGGAGACCGACTTGCGATCCTTCGACTTGCGTTTCTTTTCGTGCAGCTTGGTGAACTCTTCAAGAGGAGCTTTCTGCCCCTTCTTGGCGCCCTTGATCGCTTCCTTAGGAAGCTGCATGATCGGTTTTTGGGCGGCTGGTTCTTTCGATTCCGTTTGCGGCTTCGGAGCCGGAGCGGTCGGCATTTTCGCGATCTTCACGACCGGACCAACCTTCTTCGGCTTTGGTTTAGCCTTGTTGCGGTCTTCGTCTGCCTTCTTGGCGCCACCGCCGCTGCCGAGGGTTCGCACTTTACGTTGCGAACCGATGGCAATGTAATCGCCACGACGAATGCTACGAACAGGAGCATCGGGATCGGCCTTTTCAGGCTCAGCCGAGTCCTCGGGCTTTTCTGCCTCCGCTTCGACGGTTTCAGGCTTTTCAGCCGAGTCGTCTGGAGCATCCTTGGTTTCGGGTTCTTCCGATTTCGCTTCGACTTCGACCGGTTGCTGTTTTTCTTCGGTCGGAGCGGCACTTTCCTCGACTGGCGCCGCTTGCTCTTCGGCTGCGATCACGCCTTCGTCTGGAGTGGCATCTTCTTGATCTGGAGAATCCTCGTCCTTGGAACGCATTTTGTTGCCCAGAGGACCGCCAAGGGTTCGAATCTTGTTCGGTTTAGCGGGCTGGACGGGGCGTTCCGGACGAATAGGTTCGTCGGCAGTAGGTCGACTGGGCGAGCTTTGGCTGCTGCTTTTGCCGCCGGAGTCCTTGTTGAGAAATGCCTTGACTTTGACGAGTTCGTCATCGTCCAGGCTGGCAAGTGCGGACCCCTTCCCGGTAACACCTGCACGGTTACAGATGTCGACAAGTTGCTTGCTATCTACCTGAAGTTCTTTAGCTAACGCGTAAATTCGTATGGGCACTTTGGCCTTCCTGCTGAGTTTTCTTGGGGTGGTCGGAGGTAATTCACCTCACGAGACACCTGTTACCGGGACCTATTATCCTACGTCCCGCCAATTATTTTGCCAACCACGAGCCAATTCGCTGATCGTTACAATCGCGCCTTGGCGAATCCGGCAGTCGCACACGAGTGCGGCCATTTGCCCGATTCGTTTCGTTAGTTGGAACTCATCGGGAAAGGCCTCGCTGCCGAGGAAATACGATATTGGGGCTCCGCTCGATCATTGGGCGGAGCCGTCTTTTAGTTTCTCATCGCGAATTCGCCGGCGTTCTGCTTCCATGGCTTTTTCAGCCTCTTCCGCTTTTTGCTCTGCGACGTCACGAATCTGCTCGACTTGTTCTTCCGTGAAAGTTCCCATCTCCATCATGGCGTCCGTTTCAATAACCGAGAGGTCGTCGTAGGAAAGGAAACCTTCCCCGACAAGCTGTTCGGCTACATCGTCGGTGATGCCTTCGATTGAGCTGAAGCCAGTCACGGCGCGGTCAATCTGCTCCTCGAGTTCTTCGCGGAGCATAATTTCGATGTCCCATCCGCACAGCTTGCTGGCGAGTCGGACGTTTTGCCCACGACGGCCAATGGCGAGGGAAAGTTGATCTTCGCGAACCAGGACGATGGCACGACCCATCATCTGGCACAAAATCACTTCCTCGACCTCTGCCGGCTGCAGGGCATTGGTGATCAGTTCTTGCGGATTTTCGCTCCAGCGAACGATGTCGATACGTTCGCCGGCGAGTTCATCCACGATATTTTTAATTCGATTACCACGCACACCAACACACGCACCAACGCAGTCAACGCGCTGGTCGGAGCTATCGACGGCAACCTTGCTGCGGTAGCCAGGCTCACGACTAATGTTGCGGATTTCGATCACGTTCTCGGTGATTTCCGGGATTTCCTGTTCGAACAGGCGTTCCACGAACTTCTTATTGGTGCGGCTGAGAACCACTTTGACGCGGCTTCCCTGTTTGCGCACTTCGAACACGACAGCGCGAACGCGGTCGTTGGCATGGAACGATTCGCCTGGAATTTGTTCGCTACGAGGCAGGATCGATTCGACGTTGTCCAGGGTGACGATCGTCGCGCCCCCTTCACTACGATGAACGACACCGTTGACCATTTGTCCGATGAGTTCGTCGTATTCTTCGTGCAGCGCATCTCGTTCGGCTTCACGGATTTTCTGAATGATGACCTGCTTGGCGGTTTGCGCACCGATGCGCCCCACGGTCTCTTCAGGATCCATGGGAACGCCGTCGATGTGACCGCTGATGGACCCGTCCTTTCGATCGATATTGATCACCACCTCGGCGTCTTCGGAGTGGTATTTCCGCGTTGCGGATACCAATGCCGATTCGATCGCCTGGAAGACGATTTCCTTGTCGATCTTTTTGTCCCGATGAATCGCATCTACGATTCGCAAGACTTCAGACGGATTCATGATTCCTTCACTTTCAACGATGGGTGCTGCCGCGAACCAGTCAAAGGCGGTCCCTTTAACAAAGTCCTCTAGGGCAGGCTTACTGGCGACTCAAAGCCGCGGTTTACCAAATTGTAGTTCGATCTTAGCTGTGTCCATCTGACGCAAGCCGAAGACCTGTTGTTCCGTCAAACCAATGCAGTGCTTTCTCGCGAAACGCTACGGAAACCGGTTGACCTTGCAGATTGCCGTTTAAAGCTTCTCCGCTGGCCTTGGCGGTGATCTGAGGTGATGGATCACGACCGGAATCTGCGTTGGGAAGACGGATATGGACGTAGCCCATGTCTCCCAGCGATTCGACCAGTTCGACGCTTCCCTGGCCCGCATAGGACAAACCAGCAGAAGACTCTTCGGCGACGAAGATATCTTCCGGTCGAACGCCAAGGGTAATCTCCCTTGAACTGCTTGATTTCAACTCGGGGTGAAGATCGCCGTTCAGGGCCAGTTTGATTCCGTTACTTCGGAATTGAAACTGACCGCTTTCTTCGATCAATTCTCCCTCGAGCAAATTCATGCCAGGTGTTCCCAGGAAGCCGGCAACAAACCGATTGGCGGGTTTATGATAAACCTCGCTCGGTGGACCGACCTGCTGAAGAATTCCCTGGTCCATCACTGCGATCCGATCGCCGAGCGTCATCGCTTCGACCTGATCGTGAGTGACATATATCATCGTCGCACCTAGGCGACGGTGAAGTTCTTTTAATTCGCGTCGCATCTCGACACGAAGTTTCGCGTCAAGATTCGACAAAGGTTCGTCAAACAAAAAAGCGGATGGTTCACGCACAATCGCGCGTCCCAAAGCAACTCGTTGACGTTCCCCACCCGAGAGTTCTCGCGGGTAACGATCGAGCAGTTTCCGAATTCCCAATGTGTTGGCGACTTGATCGACCTTCTCAGGAATCTGGCGAAACTGTGCGTCTCGTTCCGCTGCCATCTCGGCATTCTTCCAGCGACGCCACAAGCGGGAAACGAAGTTTCCTCCGTAGCGAAGCTGTAGACCGAAAGCCATGTTCCGCCGCACCGTCATGTGGGGATACAACGCATAGTTTTGAAAAACCATGGCGATGTCCCGATCTTTCGGCGAGACGTGCGTGACTTTCCGGTCACCAATTGTGATTTCACCGCTGGAGACTTCCTCAAGTCCAGCGACCATCCGCAATGTGGTCGTTTTTCCACAACCACTGGGACCGACGAGGACCAGAAACTCTTGATCAGCGACCTCTAAATTCACTTCGCTAACAGCAGCGACCGTGTCCGAAAATCGTTTGCTAACTTGATTTAGAACGACTCTCGCCATGATTGCCTGCTGCCGCTACTCACTTCGCTTGTCTACCAAACGGAAAACGGCTCTCAAAAATGAAAGCCGTCCTACATGCTGAACTTAGTGGCAGTCACAATCCCGTTAGGATATAGCTTCCCCCGGACAATGTCAACCAACTCCGACGCTAGCGAAATGCTCAAATCGTCGGTATCGACACGTTAAACGCCTCGGATTGCAATCGCGGAAGCCTGACCCTGGGGGCTGAAATTCAGGCTCACAAAAACCCCGTCCGAGCTGATTTCTCGAGGTTCTGCAGAGATATTCAGGCCGCATTTTGGGTCAGGAGTCGAATACCCGAGGGTGCCAGGCAAGCGATTCTTCTTCTGAGATAGCAGGCTGCCAATTACTTCTATGACGCCAGAACCAGCCCCGAGGTTACCAAAATAACTTTTTAGGGCGGTTACGGGGATCTTTTCGGTGGACGTGCCCAGGAATTCGGCCAAGCCGGCTGCTTCGTCCCAGTCGGACTGCTGGCTGCCGAGGCCGTGGGCGTTAATGTGCTGAATTTCGTCTGCCTGAATGCCAGCATCGCGGCACACAGTGGCCATGGCATTGGTAACCGCTTGAGCGCGATCAGGAGATCGGTCGGCATTCCAGCCGGTGCAGATCGCCTGGCCAATGACTTCGCCGAGAATCGTGGCGCCACGCGCTTCGGCATGTTCCTTTGATTCGAGGATCAATGCCCCTGCCCCTTCACCGATGATCATGCCCTTGCGGTTGAGATCGAACGGGAGGCACTTCCCGCAAGATTCGTCATTTCCCTGGGCGATGGGATCTTGCAGGTAGGAATGGCAAGTTCGTGTCTCGTGAACTCGAGTTCCTGTCGAGCCTGCCACGATGATATCGGCGTGACCACGGGCAATGGTCATCATTGCCTCGCCGAGGGCTGCTCCTGCGGAAGCTTCGCGCAAAGTGATTGAGTTGTTAGGGCCTCGCATGTCGTTAAAAATGGCGACATGGCTAGCTGGCATATTGGGAAGATATTTCAGAAGCCAAAGCGGCGTGACTTCAGGGAGCCCTTTTTGTGCCCATTGTTCGAATTCGAACTCCCCTGCCCCGTCGACGCACGCGGCGGTTGCTTTGTCGAACTCTTCTGGCAGCGTCATCATGTAGTCCGAGCCGAAGATGACACCGGAACGCTCTGGATCGTAGGAGCCGAGCGAAAGTCCGCTGTGTTGCAGGGCTCGTTGAGCCGCGGCGACACCCATTTGGATTTCGCGGCACATGACTTTGAGGTTCTTACGGATCGACCGCGTTTGAACTTTGTCGACTTCGCCGAAGTCGGCAATGTTGCCTGTGAATTCGGTCGCTTCTCCGGCATAGGGAGATGGTAACGCGTCGGCAGGAAGGCTCTCGATCCTGCGGATTCCAGAGGTGCCCGATTCAAACGCTTTAGTGAGGGAATCCAGATCCATGCCCAGGGGGCTGATCTGACCCATGCCGGTAATGACTACTCGTCTCGATTGCATTCGTACGCCTATCAACACCAAGCAGCAGTGGTACGCCTAAGGTGTGGTGAATTCGTAAGGGTGACCCAAAATTTTAGGCCACCAGGGCGGCACTGTCGATGGGAGCCAGTACGAGAAGGAGGAACTGTGATGGCATGTCGAATGCCGTAAACTCGCTTCGACTGTGTGGATCTGTACCACAAACAGGGAGGGCATATTTGCCGATGCTGCTACCCCTGGTTGAAGGCTTAATAGCGTCCTCGGCTGTCTACCGCATTGGGTTGAGCTGTGGGAACGGGAGTTCCGGCACCGGTTTTGGCATCCCCTTTGAATTCCACAAACATCAGGCCGTCGGCACGAGGTGGTCCGGTGGGCAGGAAGCTCGGCAGGCTCGGGACTTGGGCTGCGGAGGCAATGCCTGATTGAGGCCGGGCTACCACGCCGCAGCTGATCAGCAGCACTTGCTCTGAAGGCCAGCGGAATCGTTCGTGTAATCGCCAACTCACCATTTGGGGGATTTGAATGTCCACGGCTTGACGCTGTGCCCCCGCGGTCGGGACATCGACGTCGACCGTCACGAATTTTTCGACTTGATCGACGCTACATTTCAGCACGGCATCAATCATTCGATCGTCAGGCGTCAGCAGCGGGCTGACTTCCATCGCGAAACCTTCTTCGATTTGATCCGTTTGCAATTCATATCCAGGGAACGTGGACGTGGCTCGAACACCACGTACGAAAGAACGTGGCTGAAGCATCGAAATGGTGCTCGACTGTCCGTTGTGAATCAGCAAATCGGCTGCATGGTGCTCTCGGAAGTCGCTTCTCTGGCGAAGCTCATTAAGCAGGACAGCCGCGTTTTCCTTGCTCATCAGCCAGGCTTCGATACCTGGCGTCTTGACGGAAACAGGCTGCATCATGCGATACGCCAGTCGACGCCAGTTAGGGCTCTTCACGGTGACCAAGCGAACGCCTAGTTTTTTGACTTCGGCTTGGCTGTCGACAAACTTCGTGACGACGTCAGTCACCACTTCCTGCATTTCTGGGGTGTGGTAAACGCGGAGGGTGCCTTTGTTGGCCGAGAGCATGCCAAGTGGATCACCGAACCAGACGTCGGTGCCTGTCTCGCGCAGGATCCAGTCGATGATTGCTTGTTCCGGTTTCGCGGTCGTGGTGACTCGGCTGGTATACGGAGTGATGTCGTAGTCACGCCAGACCTGCCCTGCTCCGTTGGGAAGCTCTTGCAGCCCTGAAGTTACTTTAAGCAGCGTCCCAGATTTCGAGACGTTTTCCGCCTGTTTGGCTGGAGGATCGGTAGCGTACGCGGCTGGCTGAACGGCGGCGTTGTTTCTTGTGGGAACGCTTGCGCCAGGATTTCGCCATTGCAGCGACGAATCGGAGGATGGAGTCGCAGTGCCGCTAATCGGCATCGGTCGCGGTTCTGACTGGGCAGAGACCACATGGGCAGACAATGCGATAAAAAGAATGCTGAAAAGGCACGAGCGTACCATGAATCGATCCTCCGTGATCCGACGTAAATTTCGCCTCGCCGATTCCCTTCGTGGCTGAGGCTTCTCGTCGATAGTCGCCGGAGTATAGGTATCGCCTCCGCTTGCGGCAAGGCGAATCGTCGCACCTTGGCGACTTCATCGCGTCAAAGCAGGTCGTTCAGCCAATCGTCGTCTTTTGCGGCTCGGCTGCTCGATTGACTCCCAGGTGAACTGCTAGCTGGCTTGGCCTTCTTTGGATTCGATTCGTCGGCAAACAGATCGATATCGTCCACGTCATATTCTTCATCAGAAAGGCTAATGCGTTCCGGTGCTGTGGAGGACGCTGGGCTCGATTCAGGGATCGGTTTGGCGAATGTCTCGGAGGGCGATCGGCTTTTTTCAGAGTTGCGCGGTACTTTGGCTCGATCATTCATCCGTTCGCGCTGCAGCCTTGTTTCCCGTTGAGGGTCTTTCAAGATTCCAAGTCTTTGCATGAGGACGTACCAGCCGTAGCCGATTCCCCCAGCGGCAATTAGCCCGAGTATCGTGCCCAGGGCTGGGCCGAAGAAGATTCGTCCTGCGACGACAGCAACGAAGCCGACGAAGGCGGCGCATAGTCCCGAGGCGATCAGGACATCACGAGGTGTTGCCAGTTCGTGGAGTTGCTCGTCTAGCCATTTCTCCATCTTGGTTTTTGGTTCTGAACCGCGGGCGAGTGCCTCTTCCGTCAGATCCTCGAAGTAGGCTTCCAGCTTGGTGTGGTAACCACAGCTTTTGCAGAGATATTCTCCAGGAGGCAGGCCTGCACTGCACTTGGGGCAATGGGTAGCTTGCGGCTTGTCGTCGTCCTGAGGCTGAGGGGCGTAACTCGGCTCGACGACTTGGGCTAAGTCGTCTGAGTTAGGGCGAACGACTTTCGTGATGCCCAAGCATTTCGGGCAACGAACGGTTTGGCCGACCAGCCGCTCTTCGGCGTTGATGCCAACTCCACAGCAAGGGCAGGTTATGCGAATCATGGTCGCGAGTTTCTCGGTAAAGATAGAGATCGAGCCTCGCGGTTGGCCAACGGCGAGGCTCTTTGCTATACCGATCTTTTCTCAAAGCCGTGAAAAACTCAAGTGTTTCTCCGCTTTGATGTCCCTGCGTTAATGCAGCGAGGGAAGCTTACTCGGTGTATTCTTTGGCGATAACGCAGGCGTTGTGCCCACCAAAGCCGAAGCTATTGCTCATCGCGTAGCAGACTTTTCGGTTTTTCGCTTCGTTGGGCGTATAGTCGAGATCGCACGCAGGATCTGGCTTTTCCAGGTTAATCGTCGGAGGAACGATTCCCTCTTGGATTGCCTTAATGCTGGCGATCAATTCGATACCGCCACTAGCCCCGAGTGAGTGCCCCAGCGAGCTTTTGGTGCTGGAAACGGCCAGCTTGTAAGCGTGATCGCCGTAGACCGTTTTGATGGCCGTCGTTTCAGCTTTATCGCCTGGCGGAGTACTCGTGCCGTGGGCGTTGATGTAGTCGATCTTTTCGGGGGCCAGCTTGGCGTCGTTCAATGCGTTCTGCATGGCTCGAGCGGCACCGCGGCCTTCAGGATCAGGCGACGTGATATGACCACCATCGCCACTGCAGCCGAAGCCGACGAGTTCGGCGAAGATAGTCGCACCGCGAGCTTTCGCATGTTCGAGTTCTTCCAGGACAACCACGCCGGCTCCTTCCGCCATCACGAAACCGTCTCGATCAAGATCGAACGGGCGGCTGGCAGCTTTGGGGTCGTCGTTGCGGAACGAGAGAGCTTTCATGTTCGAGAAAGCGCTGATACCCATCGGGGTGATTCCCGCTTCGGTACCGCCAGAAATCATGACGTCTGCTTCGTCGTATTGGATTGACTTCAAAGCATCGCCCAGAGCGTTCGTCGCACTCGCACATGCGGTGGCAACGGTGTAGTTGGGTCCGCGAAGTCCATAGCGAATCGAGATGTTTCCGCCGGCCGCATTGAGCATCAGGCGCGGGATCGTCATCGGAGATACCCGATCCGCACCTTTGGTGAGTAGCTTCTCGGTCTGTTCTTCAATGGTGGCGATGCCGCCCACACCGGAACCGAGAATCACGCCGCAGCGGTAAGAATCTTCCTGCGAGAAATCGAGGCCAGACTGTGTGATGGCATCGATTCCCGCGACCATTCCAAATTGCGAGAAACGGTCGAGTCGTTTCTGCTCTTTCGAGTCGATGTACTCGTCCGGTGCCCAATCGTGAACGTCCGCTGCGAACTTCACCTTGAATCGGGAGGTATCCAGGATTTTGATTTCGTGGATACCGCTCTCGCCGGCAATCAACTTCGACCAAAACTGATCTAGTTGGCTGCTAAGCGAGGAAACAATCCCCATTCCGGTAACGACAACACGACGCTTCATGATTCGATGGACGCTAGGAGTACAAAGCGGGAAGGAAAGATCAGTCGCTAACGACTAAGAGTTCTTGGCTTCTTCCAGGTAGTCAATTGCTTGACCGACCGTCTCAATCTTATCCGCGGAATCTTCCGGGATGTCGATATCAAATTCTTCTTCCAGTTCCATGACCAATTCGACCATGTCCAAGGAATCGGCTCCGAGGTCGTTCACGAAGGAACTATCACGAGAAACCTTTTCTTTATCCACACCCAGCTGGCTGGCGACGATTTCGATTACACGCTCTTCAACCGACACGACGTGTCCTCCGTTTTGGGGCAAGAGGCCGAAAGCTCGGCCTGCTATAGGTGACCTAAGTTGGTTTTTTATGAAGTTTCAAGCTCAACAAGATAGATGACCCAAGTAAAACGGGTCAAGGTGGACACCACCCTATCCATCTTAAATTTCTGGAAACACGCTCTTAGATAATTTGCGTTGTGTAAGTCAATGCCACTAAGGCGTTTCCAAATTGTGCTAGCCCGTCATGCCGCCGTCGACAGTGAGGACTTGCCCGGTAACGTATGCCGCGTTGTCGCTGGCAAGGAACAGGACCGCGTCAGCGATCTCGGTTGGCTTGCCCATGCGTTTCGCAGGAATGCGTTTTTTGACTTCGTCTTCGACGGCTGGACCAAGGGCTTTGGTCATGTCCGATTCGATAAAGCCAGGGCAAATGGCGTTTATGGTGACCTTGCGGCCGGCCAGTTCGCGGCTCAGGCTGCGAGTGAAGCCAATCATGCCAGCCTTGGAGGCTGAGTAGTTCGTCTGGCCAGGGTTGCCCATGATGCCTGACACGCTGCTGATGTTGATGATTCGGCCAAAACGGGCACGCATCATGTACTTCGAGGCGGCACGGCTGAACAGGAACATCCCGCGCAGGTTTGTATTGATAACGGTATCCCATTCTTCGTCGGTCATGCGAGGAAGCAAGTTGTCTCGCGTGACGCCGGCGTTGTTGACCAGGATATCGATCTTTTCCCACTCGTCGGCGACTTTGTCGATCAGGCCTTCAACGCTCTCTCGCGACGTGACATCGCAGGGAAACGCTTCTGCGTCGCCGCCGGCATCTTTGATGGCGGTAACCGTTTCGGCCAGCTTGTCGGCACTTCGGGCGACACAGGCCACTTTGGCGCCGCGTTTACCGAGTCCAATGGCGATCTGCTGGCCAATACCTTGCGAGGCGCCAGTGACGATGGCAATTTTGCCAGTCAAATCAACGGGAAGTGCGTTCCAGTCAGCGTCGCTCATGAGAAAAATGCCTAACGTTATAAGATCAATAGGTTTAGTGGGATGGGCGTAGCGTCTAAGCCTCGACGCCGGTGAATGCAACTTTGCGATTAATGCGCTTCATTAGTCCGCGAAGGACTTTGCCGGCTCCGATTTCGTAGAACTCGTCAAATCCTTCGTCGAGCAGGTGTCGCATCGACTGTTCCCAGCGGACCTGCGAGCAAACTTGTTGCTGAAGTAACGAGCGGATTTCCTCGGGGTTGTCGTGCGGCTGGGCATCGACGTTGGAAATCACAGGGATTTTCGGGCTTTTAAGCGTTACATTCGCTAGGGCTTCGGTCAGCTTCTCGACCGCTGGCCGCATGATCTCAGTGTGAAATGCCCCAGCAACCGCAAGTGGGATGACTTTCATCGCACCGCTTTTCTCGGCAACTTCAGCGGCTCGTTCGCATGCATCGTTCGTTCCCGAGACGACGATATTGCCTGGGCACAGCAGATTGGCGATTTGCAGGATGCCATCTTCGCGTGCTTCGTCGCAGATCTTTTCGACGGCATCTTGGTCGAGCCCGAGAATGCTAACCATGCCGCTAGGCACAGCTTCCGAGGCGGCCTGCATTGCTTCGCCGCGGACTTGAACGACCTTGAGGGCGTCTTCAAATTCCATGACGCCAGCGAAGACCATGGCTGTGTATTCGCCAAGGCTCAATCCGGCCGTTGCTTCTGCAGAGAGCAAGATGTCGGGCGTTTGGTCCCGCAATTGGGCGAGTGCCGCAATGCTGGTGACAAACAATGCCGGTTGGCTGTGATTGGTCGAGTCGAGCTTTTCGCTTGGACCTTCAAAGCAAATCTGAGCGAGATCGTATCCGAGAACCTCGTTGGCTCGATCGAAATACTCTTTCGCTGCGGGCAGTGTGTCGTAGAGGGCTTTGCCCATTCCGACTGATTGCGCGCCTTGTCCTGGGAATAGGAATGCGATCTTGCTCATCGCAGGTGCCCTTCTCTTGCTGGTCCTTCGAAGGCGATAGACCGCTGTCAGATTGCACAGCCTTGTATGCTTTCAAGGTGCGCATTTTCCCAGCGGTCTACTTCACTTTGGAAGGCAACGTTGCTTATTCGGCGGCTTCGTTCGTTGGCATCACGATACGACCTTGGTAGTAGCCACATTCTGGGCAGACTACGTGGGTCGGGACGGCAACGCGAACGCGGCGTTCGTGCAAGCAGTGAGGGCACAAAGTCAATTCACGAGCCTTCAGGCCATCGTGAGCGCGACGCATGCCGGTGCGGGAATTCGACTGTTTTCTTTTAGGTACTGCCATGACCGTGGTTCCAGTGAGGTCTTGGTGAAAGCGTAAGTCGCTTCCCAGACTCAGTTTAACGCCCCTTTGGGTCTCGCTGGATAACGTCCATCCAAGAGTCGTAGGGGCTATCGTCCGATGAAAGCCTCACCAAGTGAGGCACAATATGCCGGGGGAAACGCGAAATGATACTGCGATTCGCGATAACCGTCAATAAGCCAAGCGATTTGGATCAATCGGTACTTTTTCTTATTGACGTGAGAGCAGGACATTCGCAAAATAGAAGCGAACTGAGACTTGATATCAATTTTGCTCAAGCAGATAGCACTCTCACCGCACATGCCCTACCCTACTGAACAAGTGGTCGAAACGATTTCGACCGGAGACCGCGATCGAACGCTCGTCGTAAACTGTTCCGACCGCGAGGGTTACGCCTTCGTTGAAATTCGCCAGCAAAGCTATGGTGGCGAACGGGTCGGTTGGTTTACTCAGTCCAGTGTTCAAGTTCCGCCAGAATCACTCGCTGCTTTGCGAACGGCTCTTGGTATCGCAAGTGCTTTGCCTGAAATGGTTTCGGCAAAGCGTGAGCGTGTCACACTGAAGGCCAGTCGCCAGGAAGATGACGCGATTGTTACGGGACGCATTCCTGCCCCCGCGGCACCTTCGCTTCGTATTTGGCACGCCGAGTCCGCTTAGCCGTCGCGCGAAAAACAAGCATTGTTGGGCAATTGCCTTGGTATTACCTGGGTCATTGCCTCAACAACACCTGTAGATTGCCTGTAACCTTCGCGCAAACTTTGCGAGACTTCTTAGCCCGCCTTCGACGCGCTGCCACCCTTGGCTTGGGCAGCGACCGACGGATCCTTCAGGATCATCGTGAACTCGTCGACGCCTTCTTGTTCTTCCAGAAGGATTTCTTCCAGCAGGACAACCAGCGGGCGATTCTTGCCATCCACCATTGACAGCACTTCTTGGTAAAGCTGAACCGCTTTCGATTCAAACTCTAGCCCGTTGGTCAGCATTTCGTAGAGGTCGTCGGTCTGTTTGACCTGGTTGCGTTCGATGGTCGGAACGCCACCCAGCGCGGAAATCTTCTGGCCGATGATCTTCGCGTGGCCGAACGATTCCTTGGCGGCGTCCAGGAACATTTCGCTGTAGACTTCTCGCCACAGCCCGCTCACGACAAATCCGGCCTGCGAGTACTGAGCGACTCCGGTCCACTCGTGCTTCAAAATTTCGTTCAACTTGTCAATTACGGCCTGATCCATTTTGGTGTCCTTTCATTCTGGCTGAAGAGCGATCATCGTCGCTCGTGTTTGGTGCGTTATCACCGCGAGGCGAAGCGTTTAGGTCGCCGAAACTACGGTGCAAATCGCGAGCCTGAACGATACTTGGCGGTAGCTACATCATCGTGTGCAGTCTCAACTACTTCCGAATGGTATCACTCGTATCGGCAAAATCCATAGGTCATTAACCCGTTACGTGGTTAAGACTTGCATTTTGTGCCAAAAGATAGCCGCTCTCAATAAGCGATCTTGTTGAGACGGCTCTTGTGGCGAGTCTGTCTCAATAGTGAGGCCGTTTGGTGCATCTGAGGCCGTGAAGTTACGTCCGCCATGGGGCGAGAGATAACGACCGAGGCAGCAATATTGCGCTCCCGCTAATCGTCCAGCTGCTGCGGTTTGGGTCAACGTAATCTGGCTTTTCAAGTTTTCTCAGTTTCGTAATGGGATCGGTGGTCCGATCGGGCTATGCTCATTGTTTCGTAAGAGGGGTGTGTTCCTGGAACCGGCGCTCGCTGGGCACCAGATATTTGAATGGAGAATGATCGTGATCGGGCAACACGACAAACTGAAGCATCGGTATTGATCGAGCGTTGAAGTCGGTGTTCCCGGCAAAGGGGGATTCAATGGGTACGAAATCGGTAATCAATGTCGATCTGGCCAACGTCTATTCATCTCCTAACCGCAAGGGCTTTCTGCATACGATGGCGTGGGGCGACTACGTCAATGTCGAGGAGGTGACAGACAAGCACATCAAAATCAAAACGGCGAAGTTCGAGACACAGCAGGATGGCAGCATCTTGCCGATCACGACCGAAGCTTTCATCTGCCCGACGAAGTCATCGAAGTTAAAGCCGGCTGATCTCGTCATTCCTCAAAAGCAAAGCCGAGTGCTCAAGGTAAATTTCGTCGACGTTCAGCAAGGCGACGGCACCGTCATAGAGACGCCCGACGGAAAGATCATCTTAGTAGATGGTGGAGATAATCAGCTGTTTGCCCGCTATCTGGCGGCGCGGTTTCGAGGGAGTACCGAGGCGCGACCGAAGAAGATCGACTGTATGTTGGTGACCCACGGCGATGCTGATCACTTTAAAGGACTTGTCGAAATACACCGCTCGGAAACGAATAGCGAATCGAAAAAGCGGTTATTCATCGCGCCGCAAAGGGTCTTTCACAACGGGCTCGTCAAGCGTCCTCGGACAGTAAACAGTAAACGTACCGCCGATAAGGATATGCTCGGCTCGACGAAGAAAGTTGGCAAAGAAACCATCATTACGGGACTGGTCGACGACTTGCTGGCCGTGCCCGATGACGAGATGAATACGCCCTTTCGAGCTTGGAAAAAAGCTCTCACGGCGTGGAACGAGCGATCGCCGATTGAGTTCCGGAAGCTTTCCTTTGGTGACGACGACGCGTTCGACTTTCTGGAAACCGAAGGGCTCGAGATGCAAGTGCTGGGGCCTTTGCTGACCACAGTCGGTTCGACGACCGGGTTGAAGTTTCTCGGCAAGCCGCCCAAAGGGCCACGTATCGGTCACGAGTCGATGAGCCTGGACGAAAGCGAGTTCAAGGGGCTCGACGCGGGGCACACGATCAACGGTCATTCGATTGTTTTTCGCCTTAAGTATGGTGGGTTTAGCTTTCTTTTCTCAGGGGACTTAAACGAGGAAGCAGGACGTATTCTGGCCCAGCGGCATCAGCATGGCGAGATCAACCTGCGGTCCGAGGTATTCAAGGTGCCGCATCATGGTTCGGCCGATTTCTCGGGAGCCTTTTTTCAAATGGTTTCCCCGATAATCAGTGTGGTATCAAGTGGCGACGAATCGGCTCGCAAGGAATACATCCACCCCAGGGCCACGCTGATGGGAAGTCTCGGCAAGTTTTCCCGCGTCCCGGAACCGCTCATTTTTGTCACCGAGCTCGTAGCGTTCTTCAGCATGGAAGGTTGGTCGCGTCGGCTCGACGACGACGATCACGCCAAGCGAGGTCCCTTCTTCGGCTTCAGCCGAGCGGCCTATGGCATTGTAAAAGTCCGAACCGACGGCGATCGGCTCCTGATTTACACCGACAGTGGCAAGGCCGATATGAAAGAAGCGTACGCGTACACGCTCGATCCCAACGGTATGCCAGTCCCTGCCAAGGTGATCAAAGCCTAACGCAGCAGAGACCAAAGGGGTGGATGAGATTGAATGCCGTTTTTGTCTTTGTTGGCGACGGTACCATGCCGATCATGGCGACGGCGAGGTTCTTCTTTGGGGCATCGAAGTGGAAGTGAATACACTGGAGTGAGCATGTTGTTGTTTCCCGGCAAGTTCGTGTCCATGACGCTCTAATCGGAACCAATGAATCAACTATTCGTGACTCTGGAAGCTTGTTGGTGATACCCATTTCGAAATGTGATTACAGGCGTTTCTGCTCAGAGTTCATTCATCGCATAATGGCACGCCCTGCGATGTATGTTCGAAACTTCAGGGAGATCGAAACACTTATGTATGGGCACCAGGAGGGGTTCGAGCAGCTTTCAGCTATCCAGCACAGGGACGGATTTAATCTCGCATTTAGTGCTTGGCTTACCGAAAAGAAAGATACGCCAACAGGGGCAGGATGGGCCAATGCGATTGAAGAGCTCGCAAAATCTGAGGGCAAGGATCCTTTTGAAACGCTCAGCGAGAATGTTGTCTTATTTTTCGACGACTGGGGTGATTGATTCCCGCCGCTGCGTAGCGAATGCAAAGTGCCATACCGGCAATCGTGACGGCATGGCTTGTTGATGCTTTCGCGGGATTAGGTGCCAGGGGTTACGCGGCGACTCGTTTGTTACGGCGTGTGAAGCGTGTCACGATGAAGTCGAGTAGCAGAATTACGAGTACCGAGAGGCCGAACGTTGGTAGGACGAAGCAAAGGGCCACGATCGTGCCCCAGACCCACATCGATACCCCCCCAGGCGTTGGCGTAGCGGGGAAGCCGGTTTTGCCTTTTGGGCGACGCTTCCACCACATCCAGATGCCGGTGAATGGCATGGCGACTAAAATCAGGCAGGCGACTAACCAGAAAATTTTTGAGGTCATGCCGAGGACGCTTCCAACATGCAGTGGGTAGGCCCACGTGTGCCACCAGTAGCGATCGTTATTCCACAGATCGCTTTCTTCAACAACGGCGCCGGTGTCGCGATGCAGTTTGAAGCCAGTCGAGTCCATGGCTCCGTATGTACCGCGTGCATAGTCGTTGATGGCGGAGACGTCGTAATGATCTTCCGCTTTGCTCGGCAATGTAATCGTCACGTCGCGGTCGGGGTATAGCTCGCGGGCCTTAGTCATGGCCGTTTGCAATTCGTATTGGGGGGCGACGTATTCATTTTCTTCTTTATCGTCGGCTTGTTTTTCATCTTTCGCCGACTCGGCTTCGACGACTTCGCTGCCAATTAGCGGATTGGTTACGCGATAAAACGACTCGCCCCAGACGACGGTGTAGAACAAGCCTGTCACGATGATGATCATGCAAATAGGTGCCAGGTAGATTCCTGGGACCGTGTGCCAGTCGCGGAGGACGGTATAGAACTTGCCGGTCAAACGTGGAATCCAGACACCTTTGATTTTCTCTTTCTTGCGTGGCCACCACATGTAGACGCCGCTGATGAACAAGATGATGGTCCACGTAGTCGTGAGTTCCACAACAATTCGGCCGGTAGTGCCGGCCAGTAGGCGGCGATGAATGTTGAGGACCGTGCGAAAGAACCCGTTGACTGGGTCAGGCTCGCCATTGTCGACTTGCTGAATCTCTGCGGTGTAGGGATTCACGTAGACGGACGTGCCACGGTTGCGGCCTCGACGTTTTGGCTTTTCTTCTCCCTCTTTCTTCGGCGGGGCAACGCTGACGACGGACGTTCGCCATGGATCAGCGTGGGCCGTTAAACGCGTAGCCGTTCCGCCTGGTACGGCGGCTTCTGCAGCGGCCATCAGTTGCGGATAGGAAACGGGCTCGCCAATCGATTTAACGAACAGGCGATCCTGGTGCACCATGTCGCTGGTTTCTGCCGCGAACAAATAGATGGCCCCGGTGATCGCGACCACCATAAGAATGGGCGACACCAGCATCCCGGCATAGAAATGCCAACGCCACATCACGCGATAAAGGGATGTCGGCTTCGGCTGTTTCTGCGGCCGTGCCGGTTTGGCGGTGGCGTTGTCCGCAGCATCGGTGGCAGGGACAGCTTCGGCAATGTCGAGGGACATGCGGTGACACTCCAGGGTGTCAGGACTCCTACGGCGAGTCCTGATGAGAAAGCAAATCTAAGAAAGGACGAACGCCAACGATTGCCGGTTGATGGGCAATCGTTTCGGCTTAGCCAGGGTCGTCGAATGGCGAAGGCTTCCGAGACTTGCGAGGAGCGGTCTTGGTTACCTTGGCGCCGGTAACGTCCAGCGGCGGAAGTTCCGTTGTGTCGTCTGCGACAGTGAACGTCCACTGCGAGTTGGCCGGGTTGTTGTAGGCGCCTCGCAGTTGGTCAGGCGAACCCATCACCGATGGGTTGTCTTGCCAAACGAAGGTGACCTTATACGTTCCGGTCGGAGCACCGTCGCCTTTGTCGTACGTCCGCAACTGATACGTTCCGGTCTCGTCGACGACGCCCCATGGCTTCGACTTGCGAATGTCGATCGCTTCCCCTTGAGGGTGAAGCGTTACGATGGCACCTTGGGCGGGTTCACCGTTGATCGACAGCGTTCCTTGGATGGGCTGGGTATCTGATTGCCAGGCTGGCTGGCTCGAGCATCCCAGCGACCATCCGCAAAGCAGAACGACCGCGGCAAAAAAGCGGGAAGTTAATGCGTTTGGCATTAGTATTCTCCCAGGATTTCGCCACCATTGATCGACGTGAATGCCACGATGTTTTCGTAGGTGACTGTTTCGGGAACGAATCGAACCGAAGCGTCGGCCATACCCATTTGAACGCCGCCAGGGTGGAACGAATAAGGAGCTCCAAACCAGTTGCTGACGTTGAAGACGCGATTGCCTGTTGACCAGTAGACGGCAGTCATGTCATTGCCGGCGGCATTCATGTCGACTTCGCAGGTAAACATCCAGCCGGCGTTAGTGCGGGATGTCCAACCATCGCGAGTGGTGCCGTAGGAATGTGTGTAGCCACTTTGGCCAGGGTTACGTTTTCCTTCCACCCACCAGTCCGCACGTCCTGCCGACTCGTAGGTCATACAGGTGTTGCTGGTGCCGTCGGTAATATCACGCATCTTGTAAGGGCCAGACGATTGAAACAGCGAGTTGGTGAACTCCCAGTTCGACGCATTTCGCAGGACCGAATAGTCGGTCGTTTCAAAACCGTTGCCACTAAGCACGTTGCCAGCCGATGGATTGGAAGGGCAGACGAATGCTTCTGGCATTTCTGCGGCTAGATCCAAATTGGTTCCTTCGTCCCAGTCGAGATCGTAGTCGTAGCGTTCCTGTAGGTTGCCATGTTCCATCATCGCCAAGATCGCAACGGTCCAGTTCGCCGAGTCGTTTTGATAGGTAATCGGAAAGCTGAGGAACGTGTCGTGGTAGTTGTGCATCGCCAAGCCAACTTGCTTGATATTGTTGGTGCACTGGATTCGGCGAGCAGCTTCACGGGCCTGTTGCACAGCCGGCAACAATAAAGCGATCAAGACACCGATAATCGCGATCACAACAAGCAGTTCGACCAGAGTAAATGCACGCCGCAACAGCGTTGCTTTGGGATGCAATCGCATTTCTTTCCCCTAATTGGATCAGTACAAAATCGTGGTGGTAGATTCCCCGACTCTTCACGACCAACGTCGTGCGAGCCGCACTCAAACGGTGAATTTCGTTTCGGGATAATGCCGATGGCTACGGGTTTTGGCAGGCGAAGAGAGGCTTGCTATATCTCCCTAAGAACCCATCACGACATTGCGACACCTACATTTAGAAATCAACGTCAATGAATACCGAGTCAATACAAAGTTGATTGAGAGACTCGGTCTCAATAGCTGGTTAGTCTATTTGCCGCGTACTAGGTCGTAAAGGGGGAGAACTCTCATTAAATGTCAGAAACTGCGAAATAATGGTTGGTGGTGCTGCATTGGCTATGACGAGGGAGGAAGCCTAGCGCGCTACGCAAATGTCCCTAATGAGTAGTGGGTGATCGCCAAATTGTTCCTCCACACGCACTTGCGAAAGTCTGTCTTAGGCATTACGTCTGACTAGGCGGACCTACAAAACGGAACGTGGGGACATGAAAAAGTCCGCGGGCGAATGGCTTCGCTGCGGACTTGTTTGGCTTGGTGGGTGTTGCTGCGTGTGGGTTACTTCGATTGCAACTCGAAGTTGACGTTGCGGTTAGTGCCGGGGGTGACTTCGACGGTCAGTTCGGACTGTTCGTTGTACTTGGTGGGAATTGAGGAGCGGCGTTGTGGTTGCCCTTCCCCTTGGCTGGCAGCGGAGGAAATTCTGACGGTGTAGCTGCCAGGTGCGGTGCCCATTTGATTGGCCGTGTATTGCAACTGGTACTGGCCGTCGGCGTCGGTTGTGCCGATCGCGGGGCGATTGCCACTGCCGGGATCGAACGCAACGATCGCATCGGCAAGTGGCTTGCCATCCATCGTGACTTGGCCAGAGACGCTGGAGAAGTCTTGACCGGATTGGCAGCCGGCCGTCAGCAACAACACCGACAACAAAAGACACGAATAAAGAGGGAGCTGGCGCAACATGTTGAGTGCTCTCCGGGGTGATGATCAAGAATGAAAAAGGTCTCGAGGCTAAGTCGCTTGCCTCGAGACCTGATAGGTTTCGTCAGGCGACGGTTTAGTATTCGCCGAGAACTTCGCCGCCATCGATGGTGCCGAGTGCGGCTTGCGTGCGAAGGTTGATCGTCTCTGGCAGGAAGACAACACTTGCATCGCCACGCAGGAACTGAGCGCCGCCGGGGTGGTAGCTGCTGGGGTTGTAGTTGGTCGTTCCGTTGATGACGTAGTCGGTATCGTTGGAAGCACGTTCCATGCGAAGCCGAATCTGGAACTGAGCGATCGTGCTGTTGATCGCGGCGCTGGAGTCTTGGGTGTAGCCAACCCAAAGCGAACCGGCCGGGCCAGATCGTGGAGACGTTTGACGTTCGGCAACGATGATGGTGTTGCTCATGCCGTCGACGATGTCACGGAACTTGACTTTCGAGTTGTCGAAGAATGTGGCCTGACGATCGGTGCCGCCGTTGTCGTTGGTCGCGGTCGGGTTCGTGGGATTGTAATAAGCCGAGAAAACGCCGACGTAGTTCGACTTGGCGTAGCCAGCGGCGCGTTCGTTCAGACCGCCACCGACGTCCGAGGGGCAAACGTATGCTTGGACTTCGGTCTTGGCCAGCGGAGGGTTGCCGAGCGTGGTCATCTCGTCGATATTTTCCCAGTTCTCGTTCATTGCTCCCACTGTTTGAATCGCATCCAGCAATGCGGATTGTTCCAGGAACGGGAGAATCTGAACTTGCCAGCTGAGGTGGTTATTGGTCACCAACCCAGGCGGAAGTTTGCCGTAGGTATCGTGATAGTTATGCAGCGCAAGTCCAAGTTGCTTAATCTGATTACTGCACGACATCCGACGAGCTGCTTCGCGTGCTTGCTGCACGGCAGGAAGAAGAAGAGCGATCAATACGCCAATGATGGCGATGACCACTAAAAGCTCAACAAGCGTGAATGCTCGACTGCGGCGACGGGAAACTAGACCCATTAAGGCACTCCGGAAAGAAAAAGAGGTAACGTGAGAATAGATGACAGTAGATCCACAATAGTGGGTGAATCCGTGCTCCGTAGTTTATGAATAGTGACAAAGAAAGGAAAGAATGCTTAGAATGATTTCGCGCTATAAATGCGGGAATCCCTATGTATGCGGGGGTAATTCTAGTACTTTCGTGGTGAATGTATTGGAGTGTTTCTGGTTAATTTGGCTGGTGTAAGGATGTAAAAATGGGTTTACCAAAATCATTTAATCTATTCTCCGGGGAAGGCCATCATGCTGGATTCATGTTGCTTTCGCCTCGTTCGGCCAGCGAGGGAGACTGCGTCTTTATGCTGAGCCCCTTCTCTGCCGATGGAATCGACAGCCGCCTAGGTTTGGTCGTTTCCGAACTGAAAGTCGGTGGAGAGCACCGCTTTGAATTTGCCGAAGTCGAAGGAGGCTTTCAGATGACGTTGCAGCCGGACGGGTTTCCGGCGGTGAGATTTCAGTTCGACGAAGAGTATTCCGGAGAGATTTTCACGGAGTTCGATGGAAAAGAAGTCGGCATCGGCACCGCATCGCCGGCCAAGAAAAGCGATGCCTAGTCAGACTTTGCGGGGACATTGATTGTTGGCGTGTGCCGGATGGATACCAAACGCCAACGACGAGCTTCGAGCGTGCATGGACTGCTCGAAGCAGAAAGAGATCGTGGCGTGGTCTTGGGATGGCGAACGTCTGTCGAAGCAGCCGTTCTGGGAAACGCCGCTTTGACTAGGCCAGCGAACGTTTCAATGTCTCCATCGTTTCGCGTTGGCGTTTCTCTACAAACGCTTTGGCCTGATTGGCTTTCGCTTTTGCTTGCTCAGGGTTTTGAGCGAGGCTTAATACGGTCGGGGCAATTCGGCTTTGGTCTTTCGGAGAGTCGTGATCGAAGAGCCACTCGCCGAGGCCGATGTCTTCCCACATGAAGCCCTTGGTGGTCTGTTCTTCGAAGCGGCAGACGATTGCCGGCACGCCATGGCCGATGCACATAATGGGCGAATGCATTTCGTTGCCAAACAGTCCAGCGCTGCGAACATATACGCTCACCGCTTCGCCGGTCAGCCAATAGTCCGGCCGCCAAACAACGCGGTCTAGCACGTCGGCAGGAAGCTTGTCGTAGATCATCTCTTTGCCGACCGCCATTTGCGTGCGATCTTCCGGGCAAACGAGCACTTTCATGTCGGTGTTTTTGATCACTTCGACAATCGCGTCACGTAGCGGTGCGTGGTCATGCTCTTTCATTTCTTCGTTGCGAGCATGTTTCTTTTCGTCGAACTTGCGACCTTCTTTGATCGTCCAATATGGCGTATAGCGAAGTCGGGGAATGCAGCAAAGGAATTTGCCTTCTTCCAGGCCATGCTTAGCCAGGAACGCTTCGGCTAGTTCAGCGTCGCGTAGATCGCAGGCAAACGCACCATCGGGACCGAACTCCATGACAGGAGCTTTCGCGCCGAGGCTCTTGGCAAGTTCCAACGACTTGCCGTCGCGGAAGTAGACGAAGCTCGCGTTGTTCAGCACCTCAACCGATCGCTTCAACGCCGCTTCGCTTTGGGGGGAAGTGGAGGACGACTTCTTCATCGGGAAGGTGATCCCGTAGATGCCGTAAGGCTTGCCGGTTTCTTTTTGCCAGCGAATCAAGTCGTTCTGGGCGACGATCGACGCCCCGGAACCGTGCAGCAGGAAGTCGCATCCTTCGAAGGCTTGCTGCAGTTCAGGGCTTCCTTTTTTCGCGATCTTGAGACCAGGGAATTCGGCGAGAAGCAACTTGTCGACACCATTGTCGATGCTGGAAGGCCACAGCGTGACTTCCGCTTCCGGTAGATGCTGCTTAAGGATTCGCAGCACGCCAGGCGTGTGGGCAATGTCGCCGATGTTGACAGTTTGCCACGAAGAACGCAGCAAAATCTTCGGGGCCTGCTTGCCTTCTGCGGCCAAAGTCGACTTTAAAGTAAGGCCCACCGTGGCCAACGCAGACATGCTGAGAAAGGTTCGTCGCTTCATAAGATCTCGTCAACTCGCGCATAAATAGGCAGGGGATCATCGTTCGGCCAGCGGCCGTGGGGCCCTTGATTATAACTGCTCGTCGAGACCGTTTCACGATGCCCTGTTTCGGCTGCGCGTGACGATACATTTCGTCAAAGCAAGAATGAGTTAATCGGCAATTGATGTGGCGCGAAGCTCTTCGACATCACGCATCGGCGGCTTGCCAAAGTGCCGCTTGTATTCGCGACTGAAGTGAGACGCATCTTCGTAGCCCACTTGGAATCCGGCCTGGGCGGCGTCGAGGCCATTGTCGAGCATCAATCGACGAGCCTCTTGCAAACGAAGTTGCTTTTGGAATTGGATCGGCGTCATCGCGGTGACGGTTTTGAAGTGAACGTGAAAGCCCGAGACGCTCATGTTCAGGTCTCTGGCCAGGTCTTCAATCCGGATCGGTTGATCGAAGTTGGTGCGGATCGATTCGATCGCGCGAACCATCCGATGAGCATGTCCACCGAAGCGTGTCAGGTGCCGCATCCGTTCGCCTTGGGCGCCGGTCAGCAAGCGGTAAACAATCTCACGAGTCACCAGGGGCGAAAGGACTTCGAAGTCGTTTGGCTTGTCGATCAAGCGAACCAATCGCAGCACGGCGTCAAGCAGTTCGGCATCGAGTTGACTGACGTCGACCGCTTTGACGTTCCCCTCCCCTTTGGCAGGAACGTGACCCGATTCGACCACCACCGAAGTGATTACCGAAGGATCGAGTTGTAGTCGCAAGCTGAGGTAAGGTTCTTCCGGCGATGCTTCCACGATCTGAGCAACCAGCGGAACCCCCATCGTTGTGATCAGGTAGTTGGCCGGGTCGTAACGAAAACAGGCATCTCCCATCGTGACCGTTTTGCTGCCTTGGGCGATCAAGCAAAGCGATGGCTCGCAGACTGCGTGGTGCGGTTTGGAAGGGGCCGCCGCACGATAGAAGAACAAGCCAGGCTGAATCTGCTGGTTGCCATCTTGCTGCTGGTTCTCGGCAATGCGTGCAGAGAGTTCTTCCTGATCAGCCAACATGCGCGAGGAGGGTCGGTTTTCCGATGAAATGCTCATACCTCAAATTTAACGTCGATTGACCGATCGTTGACCAAAAAAATGGCGCGTCTGGAGAATTAGACAATGACCCTGAAGGATCGGCATACCGTACTGGGCGTTTGCAGCCTTAGTATTTTCTTCATCAGGCATTCAGCACCTCGAAAGACTTCAGTTCGCCTGGAATTTGATCCTATTGCTAGTCCATGGTGGGACGTGGGATGGGATCGCTTCCGTTTCCCATACGAACGCTCGACAGGAACCCTATCTTATGTATCAAACCAAAGCTTATGCGGCAGAAAGTGCGACATCCGTGCTAGATTCGGCTTCGATTCCGCGACGCGATCCGACCGATCGAGACGTGCAGATCGAGATTTTGTTCTGTGGTGTTTGCCATTCCGACTTGCACCAGGTCCGCGACGAATGGAACAGCGTGATGCCGACCGTCTATCCGGTGGTGCCGGGGCATGAAATCGTTGGCCGGGTAACGAAAGTTGGTTCGGCCGTCACCCACTTAAAGCCTGGCGACTTGGCCGCCGTCGGATGTATGGTCGATTCCGATGGGACTTGCCGCGAGTGCAATTCGGATCGCGAGAATCTTTGTCCGCATGGCGTGTTCACTTACAACTCGCCTGACAAGCATGGAACCGCCCCGGTCACCTATGGAGGTTACTCGGACAGTATTGTCGTCGACGAGCACTTCGCACTGCGCGTGCCAGATAATTTGGATCTTGCAGGGACCACTCCCCTGCTCTGTGCTGGGATTACGACCTATTCGCCGATCAAACGTTACGGCGTCGGTCCGGGGATGAAAGTTGGAATCGTGGGCCTGGGCGGCCTGGGGCACATGGGCGTGAAGTTTGCCCATGCATTTGGGGCTCATACGGTGGTCTTTTCCCGCTCGGAAAGCAAGAAGGAAGATGCCCTGCGACTAGGTGCCGACGAGGTGATTATCTCTCGTAACGAAGATGAAATGCAAAAGCATGCCGGCACGTTTGACTTTATTCTCGATACGGTCTCGGCCCCGCATGATATCAACGCGTACCTGGCGATGTTGGCAACCGACGGCAACTTGACGCTGGTCGGTGCGAGCGAGCAACCGATGGAGGTTTCTGCGTTTTCGCTGCTGTTTGGACGGCGTAGCCTGTCCGGGTCGATCATCGGTGGCATTGCCGAAACGCAGGAAATGCTTGACTTCTGCGGCGAAAAGAACATTACCGCCGATGTCGAAGTGATTCCGATCCAGAAGATCAACGAAGCTTACGAGCGTTTGCTGAAATCGGACGTGAAATATCGCTTCTGCATCGATATGGCATCGCTCAAGAATGAATAAATTGACCGAGTCAGCAAAACTTTGCCGGCTCGTGTGTGTTTCATTGGGTGGGGGAAGCTTTGCGCCGACTCGGCGCAAGGCAACCTCCTTTGGCACCAAAAATATCGTGAACGACAGAGAGATCACCCATGCATCGTTTTATTGTGACGTGCTTGACCGCTGGAGCGGCTTGTTTATTTCTCGCCGACAAATCGCAGGCCGCCGATTGGCCGCAATGGCAAGGATTGAAGCGTGACGCCGTTTCGCAAGAGACAGGGCTGATGAAGCAGTGGCCCAGCGGTGGTCCTAAATTGGCCTGGCGCGTCACCGAACTGGGTGGCGGGGACAGCACGCCATCGATTGCTGACGGTCGGATCTTCGGCATGAGCAATCGGGGCGAAGACGAAGTCGTTTGGGCATTATCCGAAAAGGATGGCAAAGAACTGTGGGTGGCCAAACTGGGACCAGCCTACGAGCAAGACATGCCGCAATCGAAAGAAGGACCTGGCTGCACGCCGACGATCGACGGCGACTTGCTGTTCGTCATGGGCATGGCAGGAAATGTCGCATGCTTGAAAGTCGACGATGGTTCGATCGTATGGCAACGCGATCTGAAGAGCGAGTTTGAAGGAACCATTCCACGCTGGAGTTATCGTGAGTCGCCGCTGATCGATGGTGACAAGATGATCGTTACCCCTGGCGGCAAGGAAGCAACGATCGTCGCGTTGGACAAGCGAACCGGGAAAACTTTGTGGCAAACCAAGACGAAAGAAGACGAGCCTGTTGCGGAACCGATGGCGGAAGAGGCCCGGGAAGAACGTCCTCGCGACGAAGGCCGCGGCCGAGGTCGTGGACGTCGTGGTTTCGGACGTGGCGGTCCTCGCCCTGACGCAGCATACGCTTCGGCGATCGCCATCGACTTTGGTGGACAGCGGCAATACGTTCAGTTGACGGCGAATGCCTTGGTCGGTGTTTCGGCGGAAGATGGCAAGCTGCTTTGGAAGTACGACCGACCAGCGAATCCAATGGGCATTAACTGCTCGACACCGATCTACCAAGATGGTTTGATCTTCGCCGCATCGGCCTACGGCAACGGAGGTGGGGCCGTGAAATTGAAGGAAACCGGCGACGGCAACATCGAAGCGGAAGAAGTTTATTTCACGTCGAACATGCAAAACCACCATGGCGGCATGATCGTTGTCGATGGCTGTTTGTATGGTGCCAACGGCGGCAACGGCGGCGGTTTCCTGGCATGCTTGGATTTCCAGACCGGCGATGTTCTTTGGCGAGAACGTAGCGCCCAAAAAGGTGGCCTGGCCATGGCCGACGGTTTGCTTTATCTGCGAACCGAAGATGGCACCGTTCTGTTGATCGAACCGAACAAGGAAGAATACGTTGAACGTGGCCGCTTCGATCAGCCAGATCGAACCGACAGCCCTGCTTGGGCTCACCCCGTGATCGCCAACGGCAAGCTGTACATTCGCGATCATGACTTGCTGTTGTGTTACGACGTTGCAGCTGAATAGCTGATGCATGGTGCCTGACTGAATGCTTCAGGCACCATTGTTGCGAGAAATGCGCATCTGGTATTCATTGGCAGAAAATTTGAAACCTTGATCCCCTGGCGGTGGTTTGACGAGATAAGTCTGACTACCTACGAAATCCGCTGCTGGGGGTTGCTGTGATTACTACTTTTCGATCGGCATATCGCGATGTCGCCATGGGACTGCTTGTTGCGTTGGTTTTGGGTGTCGGTTCGCTCAGCGCGGAGGAATACGATCCGCTTGCAACATCGCCACAATTTGTCACCAAAACATTCGCGCTGGAAGACTCGAAACGAAAGCGCGAGATTCCAGTTCGGTTCTATATTCCAAAGCAAGAAGACCCCTGCCCTGTGGTCCTCTTTAGCCATGGCTTGGGAGGCTCGCGAGACAACTGTGCTTATATTGGTAAGCACCTAGCCGGGCGAGGCTACGTTTCTGTTTTCGTTCAACATCCGGGAAGTGATATTTCCATCTGGCGCGGCTGGAGCGAAGCAGATCAGAAGGCGAGTATGCAGGCCGCCTCGAATCCCCAGAATTGGGTTCTGCGAATTGATGATATTCAAGCTGTTGTTGATGCGATTCCAAATTGGAACCGCCAGCCGGGCCATCCACTGGAGGGACGAATCGACTCGAAAAGAATTGGCATGTCAGGGCATTCCTTCGGAGCGCTGACCACGCTCGGCACTGTCGGGCAACAGTTTCCCGTAGTGCAGCGTTCCTTTGAAGTGCCGGAGGTGAAAGCTGGTATTTGTTACAGTCCTTCGGTCATGCGACAAGGAAACGAGCAACAGGCCTTTCGTAAAATTGATCGCCCGATGCTTTTGATGACTGGCACCAAGGACGATACGCCTCGCGGCAACACGGCCGAGTCTCGCCGGAAGGTTTATCCCGCGATGCCAACGACTATCGATCGGTACGAAGTTGTTCTCGATGGTGGAACGCACATGGCATATATCGAAAGCAACGTCCGGCTGGCTGGTATTCAAGATGGAGATCGGAATGCGAATCACCATCGTGTCATTCTGGGCCTAACGACCGCTTTCTGGGACACATATCTGCGCGAAGATGTTGACGCCAAAGCCTGGCTGCAAGGAACTGGTCCGCGAGAGATCATGGAAAAAGGAGATGCGTGGCAGTTCGCGTTAAGCAAATAACGCAACGAGACACCGACTTGGCAAAATCCTGGTAAGCGGAATCGGTATCGGTTCTAATCAATCGTGCCCGCTTATCCAGGAGGATGCACCATGCATTGCTGCTTGCCGATTCTCATCGCGCTGACACTGTCTGCCGAGCCTGTTCCCGATGCCGAGACTTGGCCTGGTACTCCGACTCCACTCAGTGTGCAAGACCAGGATCGAGCCGATTACATCATTAACACCATGATGGCAACGCTCGGTGAAATTCACTCAGGCAGCGTGCAAATGGAACAGGACGTTACGCCGCGAACCGAAAGCTATGCCCAGAAGAATTGGCTGATGTTCGACTACGATCATCAGCTTGAACGTTTCGATCAGCGGTCGGGACGAATGGCTCAGCGGATTCGTAACGAGCAAGAAGTGATCGTCCATTTGCCACGCGTCGTTTCGCCTCTCCTGGGGCCACCTCGTGTTTGCCCAGGCTATGTATCAAAAGATGCTCGGGAAAACGAATCCGATATTCCTGGTACCATGCCGCTCGATATCCGCACGGTGGGGATTGGTAATCTGGCTCATTTTCGAAACGATTGGACGTGGCCGAAATTTCAAGAGCAAATCGCCAATGATGGAAGCCTTTTCCCAGGCACGCTCAGCTTTCTCGATGAATCGGATCCGATGTTCACCGATCTAGTTTGGGTCGGGTCGATAAGCCGCAAACGTCCTACGAAAATTCTCTTGCGTTTGGATCGATCGCGAGATTACGTGCCGGTGCTCAATGTGATGTATGTCCAGCAAAAGGGACGCACGTTCCAGCCGGTTGGCATCAATTCGGCCGAGTGGGAACCGCGAAAGAAGATTTGGGTCCCTACCCGTTGGAGACTTACGTTAGAACCCGCCGGAATTGTGCACACGTTGAAGTTTCGATGGGATTCGGTCAACGAACCGATCGACCAACGTCACTTCACGCTCGACGATCTGGATTTGCCGGCGGGCACATCGGTGATTAACGCACGCATCAAGGACCGTGTTGTCGTGGAACGTGTCGTCGGCCGCTAAGTCTTGGTATGCCCCGTTTCCCAGAGCAGGCGATCGAAAGTGAGTGCTGCGACACTTTGCCGAGATTACGGGGTTAGATAGAGCGAATGGCTGCAATTTTGCAGTGCCATACTTTTCGCTTGTCTGTTCGACGGGGTGCCAACAGCGATGAAACTTTCGATTGGTATAATGCTGCTGTTGATGGCTCCCGCAGTCTTGTGGGCGGAGGAGGAATCGCCGCAGTTCTCCGCCGAAGAGATCGCATTCTTTAAAGAAAAAGTCGAGCCAATCTTAAGGCAAAAGTGTTATCGGTGTCATTCGACCGAGAAACAGCAAAAGGGAGATCTCTCGCTGAACCGACGTAAGGAGATTCTCGTGGGCGGTTACGTCGGCCCTGCCGCCGTGCCAGGCAAACCTGAGAAAAGTTATTTGCTGAAAACGGTCGTCGCGACGACCTACTCGAACGTTCCGCAAATGCCTCCTCGCGGTGGACGACTAGGAGAACGCGAAGTGGAAGTGCTTCGTGAGTGAATCGAGATAGGACTTCCGCATCGCGAGTAATCTGACTTCCTGCGATGCTCGCCATTGACTGCCGAGCGGCTCCCATTACGGTCGAAGGGAGTGTTTGTGCCGATTGGTCCGATGTTACCGGCGCTTGGTGCGCAAGCCCTCAAGTTTTTGTTGAGCGTGCTCGATTCTGGGCGGTACAATCGGGGAGTTGGGCACATTTCTATTGGGGAGGAAACATCATGACGGAAAAGAAGAAGCCAAGCGTAACATGGCTTTATGTAATGGGAATTTTGACGGCGCTGTTGGGATTGGTGGCAATCGGCTCGCCGGCCGTAGCGGGAACAGCCGTGGTTTACATTGTCGGCGGAATTATGCTGATCGTGGGTATCACGCAAGTCGTTGCAGGGCTGCAAGCCGAAGGACTTTCGCATAAGCTATTGCCCCTGATTCTGGGCACCGTGACCGCATTGGGCGGCATCGCAACTCTGGCTCATCCAGTGCTGGGGATGGAAATCTTGACGATGATTCTCGCGGCCTACTTTGTCGCAGAAGGCATCTGGAAAGTGGTCGCTTCGTTCAGCTTTCGACCTGCCCAAGGTTGGATCGCCGTGCTTTTTAGCGGCATCATTACCTGGGTATTGGGGGCGATGATCTGGGTTCAATGGCCCGCGTCCGGCATGTGGGCCATCGGTATCCTGGTGGGGGTCAACTTGCTGATGACGGGGATCGCGCTGATTTCCGTGGCAATGACCATCGGTCAGATCGTTGATAAAATCGAATCGGCAACCGCCAAGCCAGGCTCGAGCCCCGAAGACGCAGCCCCTGCTTCTTAGGTTGTCGCTGTTAATCCGAAAAACAAAACAGCCGCAGTCATCGAGGCATGACCGCGGCTGTTTGCATGTCGAGACATCGACATCGTTCAATCTGGCTGCGTTACCCTAGTTTGGTCATGGACTGGTCACGTTCGTCTACTTCCACATTGTCGGCGAAAGCAAACAACGCGTATTGATTCAGCTGAGCAAATTGCGCGGCATGGATCCAATCGAGCAACTTCGCGCCGATGGCCTCGGTGGTGACGATTTCCATACGGAGAAGTCCGGTCCCGTTATAGGGATCGCCGGTGACCGCATGCAGCCCTTGGCCGTTGACTTCCATGTAATGAAAGCAGCAAGCGCCGAGGCTTTGTACTTGCTCGAATACCAATTCTTTTAGCGAAGCGTCGAGCACAATCGTAACGCGCCGCGCGACTTTCGTGGTAATCATCTGAGGTTCCCTTGAGTTGTTGAGCGTGAACAAAGTTGGATGAACTGCGTTGGGCGTTACGCAATCGGCATCCACTCGATGATGACCTTGGCGATTTCGATATAGATCGGAATGCCAAGAGTCACGTTCCACGTAAATGTCAGTCCTAAGGATGCTGCAAGTGGCAAAGTTGGGCTCGCTTCGGGAATGGCAATTCGCTGCACGGCCGGCACCGCGATATAGGAAGCTGCTCCGCATAGCACAGCAAACAACGCATAAGTCCCTGTTTCAAACGCATGCCCTAAAGCCATGCTGTACGCATGCAATGCGACCATGCCCAGCGTTGCGAACAGCACCGGACCAAGGACTCCAAACAAGATGAATCCAAAGCCGGCTGTCTTCAAATCGCCTAGTCGCTGGCAAGCTGTGATCCCCATTTCCAGCAGGAATAAGCAAAGAGCCCCTTTGAACATCATCAGGAACAAGTTGTTGGGGCCTTCAACGACATGGGGATCGACTAGCGCCTGGCGACCACTGATAAAGCCGACAATGATTCCGCCAAAAAGCATGTAGAGACCTGGGTTGAAGAAGACTTCATGGAGGATCTTCAAGTTCAGTGCCCCGCCCTTCTGGCCAGCCGCGACTGCCGCGCCGACGCTCTTGGCCACCGGCTGTGGTCTTTCTGTATCGCGCGAGACAGCGGCAGGCTCTTCATAGGGATCGGCCGGAGCGAGCGCATCCCCGAGATACCCTTGTTCGCCTGGCATATTGCCAAGCTTGTCCATGCCGCTTCGACGCAGATTCGAGATGAGGAACAGACCCACAAGACAGCCAGGGATTTCCATGACGGCCAGCATGACCGGCATGTAGCTGTCGTGCAGAAGTCCCAGTGTCGCAAGAATACCCAAGCAGGTCACAAACGTCCCTGCCGAGTCTGATCCATAATAGGAACCGACGGTCACCGCATCGATCCGACGCATCGGAGTGAATGTCCGCAACAACCACGTCGCGGTCAATCCGATAACACCGTTCACGATGAACCCCACTGCGGCCAACCCGCCGGCAACCGCCAGTTCCGATGATGGCAATTCAGCCATCAACTCGCCACCATGCCAGCCGATCGCGACTAGCAGGTATATCGTGAGGCTCTGATAAAGAGCCTTGGGAAATTCAAAAGGGACTTTCAACAACGGGATGGCAAATCCCATGAAGAAAAACAGCAGCAGTGGCTGAAACAAGTTCGCCACGAAGTTGTGCGCAATCGAGCCGAAGATGCTCGAGGGTGCGGTGTCGTGATGAATCGACAAACGCAACTGACCGTGGGCCTCGGCCAAACGGATTTTCTCTAGCTGCCCGCCGTTGACGACCAGGCTTACCACACGCGTTGGAAAGACTTCGGGGTGCTCGTGTCCATGTTCGATAACGACAGGAGCATCCTCTGCTTCCTCCGGAGGTGGCGACTCCGTTTCCGTTCCTGGCACTTTATCAACGGAATGAATCAGCACTTTTTTCAGGATCGTTTCCGTGTGAGATCCATTTGCGGTCAGAGTCACCAAGGAGACGTCGACTGCTTCGCCGGGCTTGAATTCGTCGGGATGGGCCACCTCGACGATTGCTTTGAAAATACGACTGCCGATGGGACGCGTCTTAAGCTCTTCCCCCTTGGCCGGTTTAGTGCGATTGGTTTTATCTAGCGAGACGGCGTCAGCTTTGTTTTCTTTGGTCTGAAGCGACTGACCTACGATGATCGGCAGCGATGTGCTGCTGTCTTGTTGGCCCCACGCGATGGTTGTCATTGGTGGAGCGAACAGGCAGACTCCTGCGATAACTGTCGCAAGGAACCAGAATCTGAAAGGTGATGTCCTGAATCGTTCAGGCAAAAACGTTCGGCGCATAATTGACCTGTGTCGCGAAACTCGGGTTGGAGACAGCCATCGTGTCTAAGTCAAGCGACCAATAGACGTTGGCTGTTACTGCAGTGGGTAGGAGTCACGCGGACGATTAGAGTTCTCGTGGACGTCTAGCGCGAAATATAGGCGCATCGATCGCTGGAAGAGATTTCCAATCGTTACCGCGAAGCTAAGGACAACGGGGCATGCATGAAGGTGCAAGAAACCAGGCGCGCTTAGGCGACTGGGGGCCCGCGTCGGAGAGAGACCGTATGAAACTGAATGCAAACGGCTGGCTGTCGGTCGCTAATGACCGGAGTCGCCGAGACTTTGTAGCACGGGGTACTCCATGTCGGAGTCAGCGTGCAAAGTTCGACGTCGATTTTGCTTTCGGCTTCGGTTTCCGAAACCTCGGCAAGACCGCTATCGTGAGAGTGCGGGCTGGTCAGCTTACCACTGCGAGAAAAGTCGGTTTGCAGCAGCCCTCCGACGACCCAAAGTGCGTAAAAGATGACCAGAAACGCATGAAGCGGCGTGATATTGTCCGCGAGATTCGAGCGAAGTCCTGTGCGGCAACGACCAAACGTCCCGTAAACTTCCGAGGAAGTCGGTTTCGAGATGGTCGTCAATTTACGCGGGAAGGACATTCGCCAAGCGTTCCATTGGAACAAATTCTTAAGCAAGATGAAGCAAATCGTACATCGACAACTTAGGAAATGCAAGCTCTTACTCTCTTCAGATCGGTCATCCGCGATCTGTCGCTTGCGTGGAAAAGGACCGTTTTCGGCTACGTATTCCTTCGGTTCGATCAGAGGAAAACTCGACGCCCGTGGTGTCGTCCGAGGGAGTGAGGCGTGCCGTAGTGGGCAGATAGCAACCGACCGATCTGCCAATTGCGGGCTCTCGCGAATTTACCGTTTGCCTTTTAGAATACATGATTCGTCGATTCTTTCGTCCGCCAATTGGGGTTTGTTATGCAGTATGTCATCTTGGTCGAACAAAAGCGGGGAGCCCCTGCCATGTACACGGCACCGGTGGATCAAGACGACGCCGAATACCTTCGCAAAGCGGCTGAAACACTGCAGCCACTTTCGCCGGAAGCGTATATGAACGGACCTGCGGCGATCCTGCATATGCTTTCACGATACAGCTACGTGCTGGACGGCAACGATGTTTACTGGTGCGTGGAATGGCTGCCAGGCATGATCATGATCCGGTTCTCTCGCGGCGGGCAAATGGCATGGACCGCACTGAGGAGTCCGGTGCCTGATTTCGGCGGACGAACCCCAACGAAGGCCGACAAAGAAGCATACGATGCGGATGCTCCCAATCACCAAGTGAATATCGTCTTCGAGCCTTGGACGGCTCAGTTTGATGAGGATGACCGGAGCGCGAAGGGTTTCCGCCGAGCCGACGCCAAGATCGAGGCAACATTCGAAGCGGCTTTATCTCGCGTCAATGAAATTGGCGAACAGATCGAAACGGAACATGGTGACGATCTCGAAGCTTGGGTTTATCGCGGCGAGGAAGAAGTTGCCAAGATGGTTGGCGACGGGATTCGTATCGACTAACGCGAAGCTTCTCTTAAGTGAGCGTATCGAAAGCGTTCGCAAACCTGCCAAATGCTGGATAGAATGGGGGCACCTCTTCCCTCCCCTTCCAACCAGTTAGGCCTACCTATGATCCGATGTCTCGCTAGTCTGACGCTGCTGCTTTTGGCTGGAACGTTTCTTCATGCGGAGCAACCCAAGCGGCCGAATATCGTTGTCATCATGGCAGATGATATTGGCTACGAATGCTTGGGATGTTATGGAAGCGAGGCCTATCCCACGCCGAATATTGATCGCTTGGCAGCGGAGGGAATGCGGTTTGAAAATGCCCATTCGCAGCCGATCTGTACACCGTCTCGCGTACAGATCATGACAGGGATTTACAACAATCGAAACTATATACGATTCGGGCTGCTCGATCCGAAGGCGACGACGTTTGCCAACGTTCTGCGCGATGCTGGCTATCAAACGTGTATCGCAGGCAAGTGGCAGCTCGAAGGTGGGTTTGAGGGACCGGGGAAGTTTGGTTTCGACCGTTACTGTCTTTGGCAATTGACTCGTCGGCCTAGTCGTTACCCGAACCCTGGCTTGGAAATCGATGGCAAAGAGGTCGATTTCAAAAATGGAGAATTCGGCCCGGACGTCGTCAGCGATTATGTCTGTGATTTCATGGAAGAGAATCGTGACAAGCCGTTTCTGGTTTACTATCCAATGATTGCCCCGCACTGGCCATTTCTACCGACGCCGGATCATCCCGATTGGGACCCGGAAATGTGGCGAGATGCTAAGACCGAGCCTGGTGGATTCAAAGGACCAAAGTATTGGGACGCGATGGTTCGTTACACCGACAAGATGGTTGGGAAAGTAGTCGACAAACTTGACGAGTTAAAACTGCGCGACAACACGCTGGTTATTTGGACCGGAGACAACGGCACGTACGAGAGCGTTACAACGCCGTTTCATGGTCGTCAGTATCGAGGTGGTAAGGGAAGCACCAAGGATAACGGAACGCACGTCGGATTTGTGGCAAGCTGGCCAGGAACGATCGAGCCCGGGAGTGTCGTAGATGATCTGGTCGACTTTAGCGACGTATTTCCAACGGTGCTGGAAACGGCAAGCATCGAGGTACCGAAGTCGCTTGAAGTTGACGGCATTAGCTTAGTGCCTACCTTCGCAGGCAAGCCACGCGAAAAGCCTTACATCTTCTGTTGGTACGAACGAAACGGCATGCGTGGCAAGGCTTCGCAGCACGTGCGTGACGCAAGGTACAAAGTGTACGCGACGGGCGCCATTTTCGATGTCTTGTCAGATCCGCTCGAGAAGAATGATCTTGCCCAAGCAAAGCAGCCAGTCTTTGATGCTGCTCGCGTTTCGATGCTTCGCGATGCATTAGCGAAGCATTTGGCTGTTACGAAGAAGGCCGATCCGAAGCAAAAGCAGCGGCGGCAAGACTTCAAGAATTAGCTGGAGCTCTTTTTCATTCCTTGGGCGACTTGTTCGACCTGCTTCATGACGCGAATCAGGTTACCGCCCAGGATGCCGCGGATTTGCTCGTGCGTGTAACCGCGGTCGAGCAATCCCTGCGTGATGTAGGGGTACTTGCTGACATCTTCCATGCCCTTGGGAAGCGTATCGACTCCATCAAAGTCTCCGCCAAGCCCTACGTGCTGCCAGCCTGCCACATCGGCCAGATGATCGATATGATCCAGCAGATGGTGAACGGTCCCCTGCTCTACAGGATTTTCTCGATCCCACTTGGCAAGATGCACTTTTACTTGAGCTGGATCAAGTCGCTCACTCAACTCGCGCTGCAAGTCTTTACGCTTGGTGTAGCGAATCGCTGAACTGGGAACGACGAAGGAGGAATAAAAGTTGACCATGATGATCCCTTCGGAGTCATGAACCCGCTTCAAGATTTCGTCCGGGACGTTGCGAGGAGTATTCGCGACCGCTCTAGCAGATGAATGCGAAAAAATGACAGGTGCTTTGCTCACGTCCATGGCTGCGTTCATTGTGTCGACAGAAACGTGTGAGATGTCGACCATCATGCCAAGCTGATTCATCCGTTGGATCACTTGATGACCGAATGGGCTCAGGCCCCCACTACGAGGCGCATCGGTACTTGAATCGGCCCAGCTTAAACTATCGGAGTGAGTCAGCGTCATGTAGCGTGCACCACGCTCGTAGAAGTGATTCAAGTTGCTAAGCGATTCTTGGATGCAGTGCCCTCCTTCAACGCCAATCAGCGAAGCGATCTTGCCATCTTGGCTGATTCGCTCGATATCAGCTGCGGTCGTCGCAAGCTCGAAGGTATCGGGATAGGTCTCGACCATTTTATGAACGAGTTCAATTTGTTCGAGCGTCGTTAAAAAAGAGGTGTCTCCCTTTTCAACGGGAACCCAAACGGACCAGAACTGAGCACCAAGATTGCCTTCGCGAAGCCGGGGAATATCGGTATGAATCTGTGGCTGCCGTTTCGCGATGTCCAGCTTCTGAAAGTCACCGCTGGATTGCTTGCGAACCTCCCACATGAGATCGTTATGGCCGTCAATGACCAGGCAGCTATTGTGAAGCTGCTTGGCTTCTTCCGTAAGAACGATAGGTTTCGACAACGGTTGCTGACCTTGGGTGGTGAGCGAAATAGCCAGTGAGAAAACAACAGCAAGAAAGATACGCAATTCACCACTCCCAGAAAGACATGTCAATGATTTCCGATTTCATCGTAGGTCGTGTGGCCGTTTGCAACAACGATTCCTTGCGCAATTGAATATCCCTTCTGCGCAAAGAAAAAGCCTGCCGCTGAGCGACAGGCTTTTCTGGGATTCGTTTCTCTGCCGGATTACGCGAAGACAACGTCGATACTGGCAGCATCTTCGGTGGCGGCCAAGGAAGTGAAGCTGATCTCCCCTGCTTGGGCTTTGCCGATATGGACGCTATAGGTACCTTCCGCAAAAACAGGCGGGCGGAACGACGTACCGGAGACTCGCTGCGTGTACAGGATCTCGCCTGTCTCTTCATTGACGACTTGAACCACTGGGTTAGCTTCTCCGTCGAACTTCAGTTCAGGAAGAAAGCCAACCGGCTTGCGTCCGTCGTAGTCGGCAACTGCCACGGTGATCGGCCAACCAGGGAACTGTTCGCCATCGCCCTTTTGGGCGTCTGAGAAACGTGGCCAGCATTCGAGGGTGACTTCCTGCGTCTTCTTATTGAATCGCACGACGCCATAGCCATCGGCTCGCTGCTTTTCGTCCTTGATGTTCGGCGGATTGGCGTAGGCCATCATCGAGATCTTATTGGACAAGCCATCTTTGAAGTCGCCTGTCCAAGGGAGCGGACTGTTGGGAACAGGGTTTGGACCGGGCTTTTCATCTTCTGGGTGCCACCAGCGGCCATAGATAGTGTTGACCAATGCTGGGCTAGTGAATCCGTAAGGGCCATCACCATAGTCGTCGATCCCATGTTTCACAACGACGGCTAAGTGCTGATCACCGCACAAGTGAATCGCTTTGGCACGACGAATCTCTTCGAGCGCTTTCTTGCGACCAGTTTGCGGCCAGCCGTTGCAGTCGAGATCGGCCAACAGGCGGCTCGTTTCGCTTCCGTGCATATGAACAGCACCGCAGAACGCGGTTTGCGAAAGAACACACTTCATTTGAACATCGCTCCAATCTTGCCCCCATTCTTTGAGGAACTTGAGCTGACGTTCTCCCAACAGGACGAGGCCAGGCAGATCGATCGTCGCAGGATCATAGTTCGGATCGTTGATATGATCAGGACGTGGACCCATCTGTGGAATCTTGCCGGCAGGACCGCTCTTGAACTTGCGATCTTCGAGAATTGCGAAGTCGACACCACCCACTTTCATGCTGGTGAAATAGACGGTGATGCCCCGTTCGATTGTTTCTGCATCAGGCGGATCTGGCAGGTGCCAGGACTGTTGCCGTTGAACCATATTGACATATTCGGCAGGGAACATGAATCCGCCGTCGGCATTCCCTCGCAGCGTCGAAAGCCGGCCATTTTCACCCCAAAGATTCGGCTGGCCAACATCGTGGTCGTCTGGGGTGCAGATGGTAGGACGGTCTTTGATGACGTCACGGAATTGCAATCCGAATTCAATCCAACCAGCGGTATGCTCGGTATGGCGATAGGTTTGATCGCCGGCAAAGAATAAAAGATCAGGATCTTGGTGAAGCAAGTTTTCAACGATCTCGTGACGCTCGCCAGTTGTCCGGCTCGAGTTGCACGACATGTTGGCGACAACAATCGTGTCTTTATCGATTGGGTCTTTCCGGATGGTTCCCTCGAACATCGCTTCTTTACCATGTCGAACACGGTAAGGAATCGTTTTTGAGCCATCCCAATTTTCAACACGGAAGTGGGCGCTCCAGCCAGGAAACAACACTTCTTCCTTGGCGATCTCGACCCACTCGTCATCCTTTTTGATTTCCAGGCGAGCTTCGCGCGGCTCGTCAGGCTTTAAAGGGTACAACTGAGCGGTCATTTTCATGACGCCATTGTCTTGCGTGTAAACCGCAAATGCGACCACTTCGTTGCGTGGAACAATCATGGAAGGAGGAGCATTATTCCCCTTTGCTTTTTTGTCCCACCAGTTACCGACGGCCAGCGAATCGAGTCGTTTGTGTTCACTACCGAACGGCATGGCTGGATCTACAGTTTCAGACGCCGTCGTTTCGTCGGCAGATGCCATCGCGGCAGGGCCACCCCATGCGAAAGCAGAGGAAATTTTCATCCAAATACGTCGAGAGAGCTTCATGATGTTGTGCGGGGAAAAGGAAAGTGGCAGGAATGGGTACGCTTCTATTGTGGTTCATCACGTGGTGATCACAACCATATTACGGCGCATGATGGGGGAATCTGTCGCGGAAATAGCCGGCTAGCACAAAAAAACGCCTGAGCTGGGCAGCCGAGGCGTTCAGGGATTGAAATTTGTTTATTCCGCCAAATTAATGGCTTCAACTTGCTGGACAAAGCGATCGGCGTCGTTTTCCAGGAATGCTGCAATTACCTGGAAGACGGCATCGCTGAATCCACCCACATTCAGGATATCGGCTCGCTCGGGAGCTTGGGTGGTGGTGTATGGCTGAAGATCGATGCAAATCAACTTCGGCGATGCGATATCGTAACCGCGCAGCTTCATCTGATTCGAAACAAACTTCTGCCATTGATCCATCATCCCTGTCTGGCCACGACGTCCATACCCATACGGCCGTCCGCTGTTAATCCAGCTTTCGTTATCGCTCAGCAAAATCGCACCGGCGAACTGCCGATGAGGCAGCCACTCGTTGGCCGCTTCCAGCGGCTTGGAACAATCGGTTCCGCCACCTCCGTAACGGGCAAGTCGATCTGACAAGCTCAAAATCGAATCGTCCGGATCGATCTTGGCTTCATATGCAGTCGTGTCGAAAGGAATGACAACGCTGTCAGGATTACGCCGCAAAATAGCCGCTGCGAAAAGTGCTGCAACGTCCACACACTTCATAGCCGAGGTTGCCCCTTGGCCACGATATCCTGTCACTGGACTATGCATCGAACCGGAAACGTCGAGACCAATCACCACTGGGCCAGGCAACTTTGGAATGTTACCGCACGCAATTTCTGCGGCGCGGTGCAGCGCCGACTTGATCGCCTGTGGCACATCCTTCGAGGCGTGCTTGTAGGCCGCAAGGAATTGGTAGGGGAACTGCTTGGACCGCTTGATTTCGTTCTCATCAGCCAATCGCTTGGCGACGATAGAAACCATGTGGGCATCAGGCTTACCTGATTCGGTACGCAGAACTCCATGACGCAGGAGCGTGTTGAGGTTCATGCGCAGAGCTTGTGGCCCCATTTGCTGAGCAATTGCCTTCCAGGCATGTCCATCTTGAGCTGCATCTGCCAGCAGATCCCAGCGAACTGGAAGCTCGCGGACAATCCGCGCTTGCTCGGCGCCCTTCTTCGCTTCACGATATGCCAGAAGCATGCGGATTTCTGCCGGTAGATCAGCGATTGTTGCTGGCGCCCACTGGGCCACCGACTTTCCCGTCAACCAACCATACAGCGCACGACGTTCGTTATTTTCAGGCTTAGGACGAGCCATACGCAGGATATCGCGCAACGAAGGGTCATTGCCAATCGAAGCGGAAAGCAGCTTTCGAGTTGAGGCTTCGTTGAGCCAACGTTGGAAGGCTCGCTTCAAACTTGAAGACAGACCGTTTCGCCCGAATTGTCCGCTACGTACCATCTGGAACACATTGCGTAGCATACGGCCGTTATCAACGACGCGATCGAACACACGATGGGTTAGATCGGTATCGCGAACCGACAACAGCACCAAAAGGGCAGCTGGCATATCCTTCATCATTCCGCGCTGCCGCGCGTAGATGGCAAGCTTTGCCAGGAAGTTGTCGTCATTGATCTTATCGACCAACTTAACGATTTGGTCCAACTGTTGTTGACCCGACGCGTAGAACGTTCCGTTCAAGCAGCCGGTTGTTGCCAGCTGGGCCAACGCATGCTTCGGCGAAAGTGCATAGGCAGGACCGCCTGCTTCATTGCGTGCGTTCGCGCGAGGCTGCTTGGACTTACCTGACTGAAATAGCTGCTTGTTGGCCATGGAATGTTCTCCTTGGCAAAGTTTAGGAAATGAAAATGCACACTCGACGAAGGGATGGCGAGAGCTTCGGCCCGTGAAAAATGCAAGTCGGGCCGTCAAGAATCGAACTTGAAAACCATGGACTCCCAACCGGCAGTCGAGAGTGTGCTTGAGATGTTTGAAATAAAGGAAAGATCGACGAGGAATTGATCAGAGGCACTACGTTGCTCTGCCATTGAGCTACACCCCCGGAGAAAAAAGTAGGGGTGACAGGACTCGAACCTGTAACCTACGGATCGTAATTCATGTACTCCAATCGGCAGTCGGTCTTTCCTTTCGCGGCATCCGCTAGGGAAGCGGCGAGGCTGCGGGAGTTGGAATTGAACCAACGACGCTTCGGTTCAAAGCCGAAGATCGCATGCCAGCAGCGAATATCCCGCAACGCAATAAAAAAAGGCTCCTCATCACATTTGACGAGGAGCCTTCTATCAAGAGACAGAGAGGTCGACGCATCAAATGCGAGGCCGTACAAGACGGGGACCCGACGGCTTGCTCACCTTCGGTTGACCAAGCGTGGTCGATGGTTGCTTCGGTTGTCGTTTAAGCAAGGATGACACGTGTTCTCTCCACAGGGAAATGCCAGAGGGCGAAGGCCTGCGTGGCATGGATTAATCGTTCTGGAAAGATAGACGGCATCTTTTGTGGCAGGTTCGCGGCGCAAAAAGAAAATTGCTACTACGGGAGCAGTTCGTGTCCCAGCAAGCCAAGAGCGAAACCAAGCACCGCGCCCAGTGCTGGAGCCCAGGTGTTTTCAAGTCGGGCTTGAGGAGCAATGTCTTGAAAGACGAGAAACAGAATGCCTCCGCCGGCGACAAGTTTGATGGCCGCAACAACCGCAGGAAACTTCGCGAGAAAGAAAAATCCGCCCAAACCAGCTACGGGGCCCAAGAGGGCAAGCAAGCCAAACACCATCACGATTCGAAAGCCAGAAATGCCAGGCCCTTCATTCATTTCTCGGTAGGCATTGAATCCCTCAGGTAAGTTTTGCAGCGCGATCAACAGGGCCAACAACAATCCTGTGTTGCCCTCTACGGCGAACGCAGCTCCAAGAGCCATCGCTTCGGGGATAAAGTCGGAGAGCATCGCAACCAACTGAGTCGTAGGACTGTGGTAGCGTGCCAACAAGACATCGAGCCCGCAAAAGATTAAGCCGCCGAGGACAAACCAAAAAACCGAATAGTGGGCCGGCAGTTCTTTGATGCCTTCGGGAACTAAGACCAACGCCACCGCCGAGAATAAGGCCCCTCCCCCGAATGCCATCACCGCATGACGGAACTCTTTTTCGAGCCAATCAGGATGGATATGTTCCAAGCGGGCCAGCAACGCACCAATTGGCATGGATAAGCCTGCCATCAACGTTAAAAGCGTTACGGTGATCCAAGTAGGCATGCGATGTTTTCTTAGAAGGAGGATGGACTCAGCAGACGACTTTTCTGCCGCTCGGCGCAAACTTTGCACTTTCAGCGTTACATCGTCCCAATGACCATTGATACAAGACTTTAGGAGCAAATCGCGATACCTGCGGAGGCCTCGCGATCAGTTTGGCTTTTTGCCAACCACATCAATGCTTCGAGTCGGATGCAGGAGATAATTTGCCATGGAACCCCAACTAATTCAAACGTTGTTAGAAGAGCCAAGCGAAATTTGTGTGTCAATTTATATGCCCATGTTTCGTTGGGGACGCGAAGTACGGCAGAATGAAATCCGCTACAAGAATTTGATCAAAGATGCATCCTCACTTTTGAGTAGCGACGAAGTTTGCAGCGAAGAGCAACGCTCAGCGATACTGCAGAAGTTGGAAGACCTGGGAAGCGACGAGAACCACGATGTTTGGAAGCATCCTACGGCAGGACTTGCGTTGTTTGTCACGCCTGATTCGATCGAGATTCAGCAGATGCATACAACGTTGATGGAACAAGTTCACGTTGGCGAACGATTTTACCTCCGCCCTCTGCTGCCGGCATTGCATGGCGACGGCCAGTTTGTACTGATCGCGGTGAGTCAGAAGCATGTTCGCTTGTTTGAAGGTAATTCGGAAGAGTTGCATGAGCGTGTGCCGGATGACATGCCGGAGAACCTGAAAGATGCATTGAACATCGATGACTACATCACATCGATTCAACACTTCAGTTATTCCACTGGCTCCGACGTCGACACGATGTATCACGGACAGGGGGCTGGGGAAGACGACCATAAAGCAAACATTCTGCAGTTCTTCCATCGCATCGACAAACCGCTGAGCGAGTTCATGGAAGGACGGACCGATCCGCTCGTCTTCGCGGGCGTCGAATATCTCTATCCAATCTTTAAAGAGGCGATCGACTATCCTCATTTGTTGCCAGACAGCGTCAATGGCAACTGGGACAACGCCACGCCAGAGCAGCTGCACGAAAAGGCTTGGGAGGTGGTTCAGCCTCACTTCGAGAAGGCCTCAGAAGATGCGATCTCGAATTACAATGATGCCTACGGACAGAATCGAGCAACGCACGACTTGGAGACGATCCTTCGGGCCTCCGAGATGGGGGCGATTGAAACGCTTCTCATCCGTGAGAACGCATCGCTATGGGGACATGTCGACGGAGACGGGCATGTACAAGACGACGGCGAGCCATGCGAGATCAGCCATGACTTGCTTGACGACGCGGCCGTGCAGACTCTAAAGAACGGTGGCGATGTGTTTGTGGTTCGAGAGAACGATTTCCCAGAAAAGAAGTGCCCTGCTGCTGCTCGTCTGCGATTTGAAATTGGCGCTGCCACTCAGTAATCGCTACTCCAGTAAAGATTTACCCTTACTTGCCAACAGGCTTTGGATGTGTTCGACCGCTTTGGTCGTGACCATCCGGCCTCGCGGCGTACGTACCAATAATTCTGTCCGCAACAGGTACGGCTCAACTTCATCCGCCAGTGTTTCTGGCGCCGCATTCATTGTGTGTGCGATTGCTTCAAGCCCAGCTGGTCCACCGGCGAATACGCGCACGATCGTGCTTAGATATTTTCGATCTTGATTATCGAGCCCCAGCTTATCGATCTCTTGCATACCCATCGCATCTAACGCTAATTGATGCGTGATATGTCCGTCTGCTTTGCTGGTAACGTAGTCACGAATCCACCGCAGTCGATTATTGGCCACGCGCGGCGTGCCACGGCTTCGCCGTGAAATCTCCATGGCGGCGTCATCGTCAATGGTTACGTCTAACTTGCGAGCATTGCGACGAATGATCTCGGCTAGTTCGTCGTACGTGTAGAAGTCGAGATGTTCGCGTAGCGGAAAACGGTCGCGCAGGGGAGCGGTTAGCATTCCGCTGCGAGTGGTTGCACCAATGAGTGTAAATGGCTTGACTTGCAGATTGATCGTTCTGGCGTTGGTTCCTTCCCCGAGGACGATATCGATTCGGAAATCTTCCATCGCCGTGTAAAGATACTCCTCGACCGCTTTGGGAAGGCGATGGATTTCGTCGATAAATAGAATCGATTTCTCGTCGGCGTTGGTGAGATAAGGAACGAGATCCTTCGGGGCCTGCAATGCTGGACCAGAGGTTAGCTGGAAGTTGACTCCCAGGTCTTTGGGAATACAAGTTGCAAACGTTGTTTTTCCCAGGCCAGGTGGACCATCGAAAAGGATGTGCCCTAGCGGTTCGTCCCGTTTGACGGCCGCATCGACGACCACTTTCAAGCGTTCACGAACCTCCAGTTGGCCGACCATTTCCGAGATGGACTGGGGACGAAGGCTCTTGTCTTCTTCATGAGGGCCCTCTTCGCCTTGTAAAATTGCTTCCCTGCCCATCCTGAAAACCTTTGTCCCTGAAAACGGCGCCGCTCGACACACGCGACGTTTGTTCGAAGTGGTAACTGAACAAGTGTTGACTATTGGCCTCCACTATAACAAATAGGAGAGGAGGTCGAAAAGTTCGGAATCAAGCCCCCTGGAGTCTCATCATGCAGACCGATTCAATGCCTAGTACCCCACTTTGGAAGCAGATTGCCGGTTTCCTCGGGTGGTTTGTCCTGTGCTTCGCTGCCGCGGGAATTGGTTCGGCATTTACCACACCACAAATCGCATCTTGGTATGCCGAACTGAATAAGCCATCGTTTAATCCACCGAATTGGATCTTTGGGCCAGTCTGGTCGACGCTTTACTTGATGATGGCAATTTCGGCGTGGCTAGTCTGGCGAACCGCTACTTGGAAACATGCCCCGATTGCTCTTGGCCTATTTTGCGTTCAGTTGGCACTTAATACGGCTTGGTCGATCCTGTTCTTCGGGCTGGAGAACCCCGAAGCGGCGGCCGTGGATATCGTTTTGTTGTGGGGGGCTATTGTGGCGACGATAGTTCTCTTCTGGAAGTACAGCCGCTGGGCAGCGATATTGCTGGTGCCGTATCTCGCTTGGGTGTCGTTCGCTTCCCTTTTGAATTTCACAATTGCAGCCATGAATTAGAAGCGATCTTGGCCGCGCTAAAATCGAATTGCCTGTCGTCAGACCACCATTGAACACGAAAAAGGAAATTTTGTTGGGTGTGGGACCATTGGCACCCTCTTTGCAATTGGATGGATCACCTTAACCCCATCCTCCTTCAATGCAAAGGAACCCTGACAATGACTGAAATCGTGATTCATGACATGGTTAATGATGTATCGGACCAACTTCACATGGATAAATGCGAAGCGGAAGTTGTGCTCGAAGGCATGCTGTACGACGAAGTGGTCGACGAGTACGAGTAGCAAATCCGAAGTCAGCGTCCGAGCACGGTGCCAAGTCCGCCACATAAAACGGCAATGATGGCGATACCCAATCCGACCGCTAGAACCGTTCCCATCACCATGTAGAGTCGGTGATAGGACGTGGGACCGTGCCCGGTCGATCGACCATTCTGACCATTGACGAGAAAACGATAGACTTCGTCTTTGTACTGATACGCCATGATCCAGATCGGCAGAAGCATGGGATCGCTTGCCATATTCTGAATCCGAAGATTGACCTGAACGTTGCGGCTTCGGGGCGGTACGAACTTCATATCGACGGCGTTTCTCTCTAGCGATTCTAAACCTGACTTAGCCATCGGACGTGCATATTTTCGCGCGACGTTGAATTGTTCGACCGTGTAGTCCTCAAGCTCGTCGTGGTCGGGCGGCACTGCTTGGCTCATGTCGAATGGACAAAGCTTGGAAGTTTCATTGGGCGTTAACGCCCCACTGGCGCCGACGAGCACCCCTTCATACCGAGCGCGATGCTCTCCCGAAAGCGGATACCAGTCTCCACTAGCACCAGATGGAGTTTGACTTGTATCTGCCGTCCAGAAAGTCACGACGTCAGCAGAAAAGACCCAGTACGGAACGTAAACAGGCACCATATTCTTGATGACTGCCTTTTGCGAAAGATCCGGCGGCCGCCAGAAGCCCTGTCCAATCGCTTCCCGCATTTCTTTCTTAGCTTCTTCTTCAGTAATGCGAAAAGGGATCACCTTGGTAGGGGCGATTACTTTGTGATCTTTCCCCTTTTCCAAATTGGTCGAGCCGCAGAATGGACAACGAAGTGCTTCGGCCTCTGCGGAATAACTCATTGCTGCACCACAGCCACTGCAGCTGAAGCTGTGTTTCGCCAACGTCGAGCTTGGAAGGTGTGCGTCTTCGCGATGTGGAGCTTCCGTACCGCAGTTGCCGCAGAAGAGATCTTCCTCGTCTATCAGGCCACCACAGACGGTGCATTTTTCCAGGAGGTCGCTCATCGAAGGTTCACTAGTTCAAGACTGCGGACAAGAGAAGCACGATCAGAATGAAAAGAATCAACAGACCGACACCACCACCGACGGCCGCCCAAATCCTTTTCCAAGATACAGGTTTATCGCCGTTGATCAGTCCGGTTTGGCCGTTCACGAGAAAACGGAAGACTTGATCTTTGTACCGATAGGTAAGGACATAAATTGGAAGCAGATACAAGTCAGAGTTTTCGTAGGAAAACTCGGTTTGGACCACTAAGCTACGACTTGTGTCGCCTGGCAAAAATTGTCGGATGTTTGATTGCTCGCGGCGGTAGAATTCCTCGTAGCAAACTTTCTGAGCGTCTGCGATTTCCATCTGATATTCTTCAGCCGCCCAGCCGGCGAGGAAATAAGGTTCGTACCGTTTGGCGGCGAGAGGAGAGAATGGCTTGATACGATCAGCATCGGCTTGCGTGAGACCTTTGCTGGCCGAAATCATGTAGCCGCTGTAGTACTTATGATGTCGACCGCTGAGGGGCCACCATTCGGTTTTTTGAACACGGCGCGTCTTACGAACCATCTTGCCATTTTCCATGGTGGTGTAAGACTCGGTCTTGTACCAATACTCGCCGATGGAGGCACGCCAATGGCTTTCGGCCAACATCGAGAAGCTCCAAAACGGCAAGTAAACACCGCGTAGCTTGTCTTCGATCTCTGCCAAGTGCAAGTCGCCGGGGCGATACCAGTCGTTGCCTTTGATCCACGCGCGAAACTTCTTCATTGCCATCTCAGGCGTCACGCGAAACGGAATCACGAACTCAGGGAGTTGTCTTCCGCTGACTTCGGGCGAGTATTCGACGACATAGGTCGAATCGCAAAATGGACAAACGTAGCTCAGCTCTTGTGGATCGATAGAAACATTGGCACCACAAGTTTCGCAGTGAAAGTACTTCTTGATGGTAGCCGCTGTGCCGGTCGAGCTTTTGGCAGGAACTTGTACCTCGTGAGGCGTTCCGCATGCAGGGCAAAACTTGTCGTTCGGTTCGACTGGACAACCGCAAGCGGGACAAGGCTCGCCATGCGGTTGAGGAATCTCCGCAGCTACTAACCCATCGTCCGCGACCGATTCGGCGGCAACCAAAGGTTCTTCGTTTTCGACGATGTCCTGCATGGTAGGCGGAGTGATGAGGAGTTAATGGCGAAGGACAGGCCAATTATCCTTCTTGATGAGCAATTTTGTACACTGCTTGGACCAAGGAATCCACGTCCTTGTAGTTCTTTTTCTCGGCAACGGCCGCATCCAGCAATTTTCGAGCTTGGGTTTCAGAGTGGCCCAACTGCAACAGTACTTCGAATGTTTCGGTGACAACATCTCGCGAAACGTCCGGGCTTTCGCCATCAGCGCCTGAGATCAGCAGGGCAAACTTTGGAACCTTGCGGCGCAGTTTCGCCACAATCCGATCTGCCGTCGCTGGTCCAATACCTGGAAGCGCGGACAAACCTTTGGCGTCCTGTTGTTCGATCTGATTGGCAACTTCTTGGACCGGGCGGACCATTGCTCGCAAAGCTTTTTTAACACCGACCCCATCGACGGAGCAAAAGAGCTCGAAAAACTCCCTTTCGATATGATTCGAGAACCCCACCAAACGAGGGCTCATGCGACCGCGAGAAGGGTCGCCGTCGAGATAGTTAATCGTATGGAAAGAAACTTTCTGGCCGATCTGCGACTGGACCTGGCGACGAACAAATTCTGGGACTAATACTTCGTACTCAAACGGCTCAGCGGCGATCGTAACGCTGGTAACGTCGACGGACACAAGCTTGCCGGTAATTTTGGTAATCAAAGGTGAATTCCGTTTCGAGGTAAGTCGCTAAATAGTCGTCGCGATCTTGCTGAGGTAATAATGACAAAGCGCTACGGCTAATGCGTCCGCTACGTCGGCAGGCTCAGGGACTTCCGCAAGGCCAAGCTCGCGGCGAATGGACTCTTGCATTTGGTTCTTGGGAGCTCGTCCGCTGCCGGTGAGAATTTTCTTAATCTGCGTCGCTGCATAGCTGTAGAACGTCAAATTATTCTGAGCGGCAGCCAGGCACAGCACACCACGAGCATGTCCCATGATGATGGCCGTCTTGGGACGCTCGTAGTGAGAGTACAACTCTTCCATTGCCATCACCGTTGGTTTGAGCGAAGTGATGACATCGGTAATTCCTTCATGGATCTCACGCACACGCGCCGGGACTTCTCCACGAGTTTTGCCTCGGACGACTCCTGCCTCGACAATAGAAATCCCAGATGGTCCCACGTCGATGACACCATATCCGGTGATGTTGAGGCCGGGATCGATTCCAAGAATGCGTTTCTTCATGTTAGTCCGGAGGCACAAAAAGTCTGACCCCCTCTCTCAATGCATGAGAGAGGGGGCAGGAATGGTTTAGCCTTTGCGCCAAAGAGTTCCGTCCTTACGGTCCTCCAGCGTGATACCGCATTCGGTTAGGCGATCGCGGATCAGATCGCTTGTCTCGAAGTCTTTCCTCTTGCGAGAGTTGGCGCGAATCTCGATGACCAGACTCATCAGCGAATCAACGAGCCCGGCATCTTCGCTCGAATCGGCTTCTGGTTTCTGAGCGAACAGACCCAAAATTGACGTCAGTTCACGAAGTGTTGCCATCGCTTGATCTAAGGAGGCGGTATCGGCTCCCTTCGTTTCTTCGAGCTTGTTTTGGTCGATAAACTTATTCACACCACGAACGATCTCGAACAACTCGCTGACACCACCGCCGGTGTTGAAGTCGTCGTCCATCTTTTCGAGATAGGCATCGCGATGCTTCTTGAGGAGTGCCAGAAGTTCGTCCCCCTCGGCGTTAAATTCACCTGCTTTACGCGTTTTGGCAGGTTCGATGTCGTAAAAGCTCTTGCCGGTGATACGTTCGTAACGCTCGAACAAGCGGGAGAACGTTTCCAGTCCTGTGCCAGCTTCTTCGATCGCCGGTTCGCTGAATAAAATCGTGCTACGGTAATGAGTTCGCAGCAGGAAGAATCGAATGCGTTCGCCGCCTTGACGATCGATCAGCGAGTGCAAGCCGCCGGCACCACCGCTTCGGCTCATTTTGCCGCCAGCTTCACCGGCGGACGCGTCTTTGTCGCGTTCCGCTTTGCCGCCGATCTTGCCGGCACTTGGATCGCTTCGCAGCAGTCCATTGTGCATCCAGTAATTCACCATCGGCTTGCCATGGCAGCATTCGCTTTGGGCGATTTCGTTTTCGTGGTGTGGGAATGTCAGATCGAGACCACCACCGTGGATGTCGAACGTTTCGCCGAGGATGCTTTTGCTCATTGCCGAGCATTCAATATGCCAGCCTGGTCGTCCATTGCCCCAGGGACTTTCCCAGGATGGTTCGCCAGGTTTGGCCTTCTTCCACAAAGCAAAGTCCCCTGGCGAGCGTTTGCTGGCAGCGGCGCCGCCCCCTTCTCCTTGCATCGCATCGACGCTGCGATTGGTGAGCTTGCCGTATTGTGCATCTTTGCTGACCTCGAAGAAGACATCGCCATCGACATCGTAGGCAAAGCCTTTGTCGACGAGGTCCTTGATGAACTGAATGATGTCGTCCATCGAAGAGGTCGCGCGTGGCATATCATCGATTGTCGTGACGTTGAGCGCTGCCAGGTTGTCGAGATAATCTTTGATATTTTCTTCGGCGACTTCGAGCATCGTCATTTTGCGCTCGTTCGCTTTATTGATTAGCTTATCGTCCACGTCGGTAATGTTGACCACCAGGCGAACGTCGTAGCCGCTGTGTTCCAGATAGCGTTTTACCGTATCGAAGATCACGGGGCCGACCATGTGACCAATGTGGGCTTCGGCATAAACGGTCGGACCGCAGAGGTAGATACCGACTTTGCCAGACTGGACGGTCTTAAACTCTTCCTTGGTACGGCTCAGTGTGTTGTAGACCCGGAGATTACTCATGATCTTCCTTTAGACCGCAATAGGTGCGGGTGGTTCGGCTAAGTTGGAGGGGGATTAGGCTCTTTTCAGCAGGCAAACGCATTGAACTTCGATCGCTTCTTCACGACCGACACTTCCAACGCCTTCACCGGTTTTGGCTTTGATACCGATATCTTCTGGCGAGACATGTAAGATTTCGGCGATACGAATTTGCATCAGCGACTTCAAATCGGCCAGCTTGGGACGCTGCGAGTGAATGACGCAATCGAGGTTGATGAGTGTCCAACCTTCGTCAAGGACTTTTTGATAGGCAAGCTGAAGAAATTCGCTCGACGCTCGGTCCTTGTTGAGGTCGTCCGTATTGGGAAAAAGCTGCCCAATATCTGGAAGATTCGCCGCACCGAGTAACGCGTCCGTGATGGCGTGCATCAAAGCATCGGCGTCGCTGTGTCCGACCAAGTGTTTATCGTGCGGAATTTCGAGGCCACCAAGAATCAATGGCCCCCCGTCGGCTAGACGATGGGTGTCGTGTCCGAGCCCAATACGTATCATCCCTAATATTTCCCGAAGCGATCGTTCCTCGCTGGGTCACGTTCCGATCTCCCTGACCGGAAAACACGCCCGAAAGCGCGGCGATTATAGCGAATACCCCATATTGCCACAACGCGAGGGGCCCCGGACAACTGTCCGGATTTACCCCCCTGGTCTATAATCTGCACATGGCACCGATCATCCAAATAGAAAAGCTGACTAAGACTTATCAGGTCTATCAGAAGCAAGAAGGCCTGCTTTCCTCGATTCGCGGGCTGTTTCACCGGCAATACAAGACGGTCGAGGCGGTCAAAGGAATCGACTTGACGGTCGACCAGGGGGAATTCGTCGCCTTCCTGGGCCCCAATGGGGCAGGAAAAACGACCACGCTGAAGCTGCTTTCAGGCGTCATTAATCCGACTTCTGGTTCCGCCGAGGTCATGGGGCACGTTCCGTGGCATCGAGATAACGCCTACCGACGCCGATTTGCGTTGGTGATGGGCCAAAAAAACCAACTCTGGTGGGATTTGCCAGCCCAAGATAGTTTCCGGCTTCATCAGAAAATATATCGGATCGATGCTGATCAATTCCAGCGAACGCAGGACGAGTTGGTTGATTTGCTAGGTGTTCAGGAATTACTTGCCCAGCCGGTTCGAGCGTTGTCTCTCGGCGAGCGAATGAAGATGGAGCTGATCGCCGCCCTGCTCCACTCGCCCGATGTTTTGTTCCTTGATGAACCGACGATTGGGCTGGACGTGGTCGCCCAGCACAATATTCAGCAATTTCTGAAGCACTATCAGCAGGAACGTAAAATCACTGTTCTGCTGACAAGCCACTACATGAAAGACATCGCCGCCCTTTGCCAGCGTGTGGTGGTCATCGCGCATGGGCTGATCATCTATGACGGCTCGCTAAGCGGCATTATCGATCGCTTTGGCGGTTATAAAATTCTGACGCTGACATTCAACGAAGATGCTGCTTCAAGCAATCTATCTCGATTCGGCGATCTGATTTCCGAGGACTTCCCGAAAGTCAAACTACGCGTCGATCGGGCTAAAGTCGGCGAGGTTTTGGCTTCCATCCTCGATCAGTACGAGCTTGCCGACGTTGGCGTGGAAGATCCGCCGTTGGAAGAAGTCATTGCCGATGTGTTCTCGTTGGCCCATCCCGGCGACACCTCGGACAACGAAAAGAAGATGGCCGAAGCGTCGAGCTAAGCACAGGAGAGGAACATGGCGGATCTCGCCGCAAGGGCCTCCACCTGGTGGGCCATTTTTCAGATCAATTTCTATGAGAAGCTCGTCTATCGTGGCGACTTCATGCTGGGAACGTTGATGCGATTCCTGCCGATTGTTACGCAGATCTTTCTGTGGTCGGCCATCTTTTCGGCTCGTGGCGAAGGAAGCACGGCCGGCGAAGAGATTGTTGGGTATACGTACTACAACATTGTTGCGTATTACTTGCTTTCGACGGTTTCGCGAGCTTTTTCGAGTATGCCTGGTTTGGCATCTGGAATCGCGCTGCAGATACGCGAAGGAGAAATCAAAAAGTACCTGATCCAGCCGTTGGACTTGATCTCGTTCTTTTTGTTAAATCGTATTGCCCACAAACTGACCTACTACATTGTCGCACTGATTCCATTCGCGATTGTGTTCTTTCTGTGCCGTGGCTATTTCGTCGATGGCTGGCCGCCAGCGAATGTTTTAGCGGCATATTTTTTCTCCCTCATCTTGGCATTCATGCTGGGCTTCTTTATGGAAGCCACGATCGGCATGATTGGGTTTTGGTTTCTCGAAGTTCGTTCATTGTTGTTCGTCTACATGCTGTTCACTTTTTTCCTGTCGGGGCATATGTTCCCGCTGGATATGTTGAACGAACTGGGTGGACCGTGGTCGATGATTGTTAAATCGTTGCCGCTGATGTACCTCGCCTATTTCCCCGCCGCAGTGTTTCTGGAGAAAATCACCGGAGCCGAGTTGATGTGGGGGCTGATCGTCCAAGTGGGCTGGGTCGTCTTTTTCATTGTCGCTTCACGGTTCGCGTTTCATTATGGCGTGAAGCAATATAGCGCGTACGGAGGTTAAGCCAGATGAACGAACGGCCTTCGTACGGCAGCGTTTTTTACATGTTCCTGCGGAACAGTTTGGTTCGAGACTTGAGCTTTCGCTCGAACTTTTGGATCGAATGTGTTTCGAGTCTGTCCTGGGTGATCATGAACTTGGGCTTCTATTTGCTCATATTCAGTTACACCAGTTCCATAGGAAACAACACCGGTTGGGGAAAGTGGGAGTTCTTTGTTTTCCTGGCGACCACATTGTTAGTGAATAGTCTGGTGCAGATGTTCTTCATGCCGAACATTCAAGAATTCTCCGAACTGATCCGAACTGGAAAGCTTGATTTTGCCCTGCTGAAGCCGATCGATACTCAGTTTTTAATCAGCTTCGAGAAAGTAAATTGGCCATCGACTGCTAACTTTCTGTTCGGCATTTTGCTGATGTCGATTAGTTTGTTTCAGCTGACGCATCGCGTGAACGAACCGATCGAGCTTACCGTCGGCATGATTGCTTTGTACTTGGTTTTCCTGGCATGCGGTGTCGCCATTCTATATAGCCTGATGATTGTGCTCGCCGCTTCCAGTATCTGGCTCGGCAGAAATACTTCGCTCTATGACTTCTGGTTTTACATCACCAGCTTTTCTCGATACCCGATGGAGATCTACAACGCCGGTACACTTGGCTTGACGTTGAAAATGATTTTCACGTTTGCCGTTCCGATTTTAATCGTCGTGAATGTGCCGGCACGAATATTGGCTCAGCCCATGGGCGTCGATCCCTACGACAAGTGGCTGCTGTCTGGCTACATGGTGATTGCCACAGCGATGAGCCTGTTGTTCTCTCGCTGGGTCTTTAAGATGTCGCTAAAGAGCTACCGAAGCGCTAGTAGCTAGACTTCGTCTTCGGGGTCGACATCCATTTCGCCATATTGAACGTGGTGTCCAGGCTCGTGACGCGGTTCGACGAGTGACCATGTCATAAGCCAGCCCCCAAACAAAATAACTGCGATTCCGCAGAAGACGACTTCAAAGCTTGTCAGGTCGATCAGTAAGCCAACCAGTGGTGAAAGCACCATGGGAACGGCAATGCACAGGCTTTGCGTGGCCAGGTAACGCGGATGCAATTCGGCGGGAACAAGTTCCAGCGTATAGTTGGTGAAAGCGCGAAACGTGATAGGCGTCACGCCGACAAACAGAAACAGCCAGTCGAACAAGTGTAAGCCGACTTCGCCGGAATGAACCAAGAGCACCGAGCCGAGCGGCAGGATCATCACGCCGAAAAGCATCGTTCTCAAGACCAGGCGATTCCCTTTCCAGTCTGCCAATGGACCGCCCAGTAGGCTAAAGACGGCTGTCCCCGCGTTCTGGATGATGACCCAGAAGATCATCCGCGATAAGTCGACATCTAAACGCTCGCGTGCGAGGGCTTGATAGTGCGGGAAAAGCATCAACGAAAAACCAAATGCACCTGCAATTAAGCAGACCCAACGGAAACGATGGTCATTTCGAACGACGAGAAACGATTCCCAAAACAATTTCTTCGGTGAGAAAGCTTTTTTTTCGGTGCGATCACGTTTCTCTTGTAGGCCAATAACCGTCATCGCGCTGAGTACAAACGACAATGCGGCGAAACCGAAAATCCAATTTACCTGAATCGCGTTTCCTTGCAGCCATCGCGGAAGTAATGTGGCAGCAAGTGATATGGCGATAATTGCACCGATAACATTCGACGCCAACATCAAGCGACCGCGCAGATGAGGCGGGATCAGTTTGCCCTGCGAGGTTCCAAAGCCAAGTTGATTGAGCCCCGTCGCACAGAAAAAAAGAAAGTAGAACCCCAGGAATCCAACAACCATAGCCGATTCGCCAATCGCCGAATCAACTCCAGGAATGAATAGCGAGGCTAGTCCCCCAAAGGCGACCGCCATGGCGAGCGACGTTCCGAAGAGAGACCACTTCTTCAGCGGCAAATTACGAAGGCGGTCTGCATATAACAGTGGTGGGCAGCTCTGACCAATTCGTCCGAGGATGGGCAGAAAGCCACGAATCCAACCTGAACCGGCGATCAAATCCAGCACGGCCGGAATAATGATGCTCTCGGTTTTAAAAATCCAGCCGCAACGTAGGACGACTTGATAGAGCGTCAAAAGCATAAAGTTACGAGAGACACCTTCATTCATCGGAAGGCCATGCTGGTGGTTGTCAGCATTCGAGATATTGCTCGGAGAATCCGCGATCGATTTAGCCGCCGGAGTAGAATTTGGGTGAATACTCATTAGGCCCCATTATAAAACGGACGTCATAAGGCGACGACGGGGGCCAAAATGGGCTAAAAGCAAGAAAAAGAGGAAGCCCCAGGCCGAGTGCGCGGTAACTTAACGACCCAGGGCTTCCTCAAACAATCGCTGCGTGAAAAGAGGTCCTTCACACAGAAAATTGTCGCGGTGAGAGGTAAAACCCCGGGGCTCGGGCAAGGTTTTGCCCGAAATGGAAATTTTCCCAGAAAGATCACAGGGAAAATTCGGCCCTAATCAGAGCCTAAGATCAGTTCCAGATAACTTCGGCGTTCACTTCCGGACAGCCCGAGTTGCTCCGCCAGTTTCGACAAAACTTCTTTTGCGGCTTCCATCTCTTCTTCGCCAGAAGTGATTTCTAGTTCCACAAACTTGCCTAGATTCTTTACTTCGTCCATGGCAACCAGTACGTCGAAACCTTCATACTGGATATGGGATTTGCGGCGATCTTTCGTGACTTCGGCAACCGGTGTGAAGCCGAGTGACTCGAACATGTCGACGATATTGGCCGCCCCAGTAGCCCCAGAAATGAGCGGAACCTCAATTTCTCGGCGAGTTTTTGTCGAATCGTCGACTTTGGGACCTTTGTAGGTAATAAAATTCTGGTCGCCAACTCGGCGAATTCGCAGGGCCTCGTCTGTTTCGGCGAAGTTTCGCGATGGATGGCTGTAATACCTGTCCGCCTGACGCTTGGGAACTTCAATGATTCCGCCCAGATCCTCCAATTGCGATTCAATGGGGGCTAAATCGTCGACGGGAAATTTTAGTTCGACCTCGAAATTCATCGTGAAAGTGAATCCTTCAAGCAGCGTTAAGCTTCTAAAACACAGAAGCAGTCCGCCGCTGTTTTACAACAGCCTGACGGGAACACAATATTCTATTATTTCCTTACGGGGGAATCGATACCAGAGTGATCTCGTCAGATGGCGATTTGGTCGCGGAAACTCGCTTTGGAATATGCCTGAGCAAGTTGCCACGAGCAGTCGGTGTGTCTCTAAAATAGAATCAAATGGCACGGTTCTGCCGCAACTTCATGCAACCTTAATTCGAGTCTGAAATGCCCCACTTCTCCATTCATTGCCCGGTTCGCGGTACACGTCGTCGGGGCAAGACAGTCCTTTTCGTTCTACTCTGTATTCTGGCCGGATTGGCCGTCATGTTGTTGGCTTGGCTGCTGGGGCCTGGCAGCGATGGCCCTTCTGCGTCTCATGCTTGGGTAGGAATGCCGGTGCCTGCTGCGGAATTAGAGGCCATGATCAACGCCGAGCAAGCCATTGATACGAGCGACCTGTCGGGCAAAGTGTCGCTGATCAACATCTGGGGACCGTGGTGTGGTCCGTGCCTGATGGAGTTTCCTGAACTGCTGGAAATTCGTCAGCGCTTTGCAGATGATCCTGATTTCCAGCTAATTGCCATCGCAGCTGATGGACGTTGGATGCCAGGGCAGATACAACCGTTCGAGGAAGGTGTCGAGGGGCTTAAGCATGACTCACAGATGGTGCTTGCCCAGTACAATTCTGACTTGCCCGTCTATTTAGATCGCACGGCAAAGCTGCGAAGTGAACTGGTCAAGTCTTCCCCTCAGTTTGGATACCCAACCAACTTTCTCGTGGGACGCGATGGCCAAATCAAGGCGGTTTGGATTGGATACAGCGGCGATCTCAGTGAGATGTCGAAGAAGATCCGAGAAGAGCTCGAGTCTACAGAAGGAAGCGATAATTAAATCGCTTCCGGGCCACGTTCGCCGGTGCGGATACGGATACAGTCATCCATTGGTACGACAAAGATCTTGCCATCGCCGATTTCGCCTTTGTCGCTGGACCGAGCCCCTTTAACGATCGCGTCGATCGTCGGCTCAACAAAGTCTTCGTTAACTGCGATTTGAAGCTGGACTTTGCGAAGTAGGTTTACTGTGAACTCGTGCCCGCGGTAGACCTCAGTTTGTCCTTTTTGGCGACCAAAACCTTGGCAATCCATCACCGTCAAGCGGAAGACTTCCACTTCGGTCAAAGCTTCTTTGACTGCTTCTAATCGGCTCGGCTGAATGATGGCAATCACAAGTTTCATGGGGGCGTCCAGAGAGAACGATCGATGGGGTTCCAAACAGTCGAATGTAAACCGAGTGCCGTTAACGGGCAAGTGCCAGCCAGATGGGCCGCTGGAGACTTACAGAAATTGACTAGGCCGTAGAGAAGTTTAGGCGTTCCGAATACAGCAAGAAGCTGAACAGCAGAATCCAAGTGCCACTTCCATTCCATCCGGCTAAGTACTTTTGGCTAAAGCATAGCGCATAAAAAAAACCCCGACTTGGAAGAGCGAGGCGGAACACCCTTCCAAGTCATTGGGGTAGAACTTCTGGCCCAGGCAAAGGCCGAAGTGTCTTCTTGAACTTCGCAGGCCATGCCAAAAGCACAGCCTGCGAGGTTGACTTTCAAACATGCAGCCTTAGGAGGCGACGTGGCCTGCTTGGCTGGTGCCTTCCGTGACCAAGTGTGCCGGGTAGGCGTACATGCCGTGCTCGGTGATATCGAGACCGGCCATTTCCTCTTCAGCACTAACTCGCAAGCCCATCGTGAACTTGATCAGATTGAAGATCACAAAGCTGACGCCGAAGGCCCAGACGAAGCCCGCAGCAATACCAATCAGTTGGATCACGAACTGCTTGGTGCCGCCGCCAAGTAGAAGACCGTTGTCCATGTGGAACAAACCAATAGCAAGCGTACCCCAGGCACCACACACACCATGGACCGAGACGGCACCGACAGGATCGTCAATTTTTAGTTTGTCAAACATGACGCAGGAAAGGACCACGAGAACGCCACCGATTAGACCAGACAGAGCAGCAAAGTGCGGAGCCATTCCGTCACAGCCAGCGGTAATGGAAACGAGGCCAGCAAGAGCTCCGTTCAAGCTGAACGAGGTGTCCGGCTTGCTGAACATGATCCAGGAGGTGATCATCGCACCGACAACGCCAGCCGCAGCGGCCAGGTTGGTAGTTACAGCGATGTAAGCGAACGAGCCGCCACCGACAGCGGTGGTCGAACCTGGGTTAAATCCGAACCAACCCAACCACAGGATGAAAACACCCAGGGCACCCAGTGGGATGCTATGACCAGGAATTGGCTTCACTTTGCCGTCAGCAGTGTACTTACCGATACGAGGACCGATGGTGATGGCACCAGCGAGAGCGGCCCAGCCACCAATCGAGTGGACAACAGTCGAACCAGCAAAGTCGTAGAAGAACCAGTTGTCGTCAGTCCCTTCGACTTTGCCGAAGGAGTTTTCAAGCCAACCTTCACCGGCGAACAATCCACCCCATGCCCAGCTACCAAAGATTGGATAGACAATGACAGTGATCAGGACGGTGTAAACCAAGTATGCGGAAAACTTGGTTCGTTCAGCCATGGCTCCAGAAACAATTGTTGCAGCAGTCGCACAGAAGACCGTTTGGAAGATTAGGAATGCCCAGTTAAATGCGGCGTTACCATTAACTGCAAGTGCTTCTTCACTGCCACCATCAAAAAGGAACATGTCGTGGCCGTAATAGCCATTCGATGCGCCAAACATGAGGCCGAAACCGACTAGCCAAAATGTCAACGAGCCGATGGAGAAGTCCATCAGGTTTTTCATCACGATGTTACACGCGTTCTTCGCACGCGTGAAACCAGCTTCGACAAGGGCGAAACCAGCCTGCATGAAGAACACGAGGAATGCTGCCAAGCAAGTCCACAACGCGTCGACGTCGCCCATGAGTTCTTCCGCAGTGAGCGGTTCTTCAGCTTCTTCGACAGCTTCGGTGTCGCCTTCTTCGGCGGCGGCTTCTTCAGCTCGTTCTTCGCCAGCTTCGGCCATCGGAGCTTCTTCCGATGCCGGGGTTCCAGCGTCTTGCGCTGAAAGCGGGTAAGAGATCATGAGGCCGAGGGCGATTGCGATCATCGCAAACCACACTCGGTTGGGGAGGGAGAGGGAACTTACCATGTGATTCGTACCTTTTTCAGAAGATGAAACAAACATCAGCCAGCTATATGCCAGGGCCAGGGATCGATCCGACGTGGGATATCTGTGAGTGCGCCTTCCCACGCAGGGTCGTGTGCACGGGAGCCCCTGTTTGCAAGCGTTGTGCCATTGATGATGACTATGCAGGCGAAAACCCCTGAAGACAAAACAACGACGATTTATGTCATGGCCAGGAAACGACTTAAGAGAAAGTGCGAATTTAGGTATTTCCTTAGAGGTTTTTGGCCGAGACGTGGCATGCAAAGAATGCGCGCATGACGCTTGCCACGATTCTCAGCACTTTTGCTTGGCGCACATCGCCACGCTTGAGACGCCCTTGGCAGGCTCTATCATGTACCTAAAGGCTTGCGAAACGGCGCAATGCAATTTGCTAGCAAGACGTCGTGGACGACGTTTTCATAAAAAAATGCGCATAGAAAAAGGGACCTGAGAGGTCCCTGGGAAGCTTGTTCGGACTTAACGAACAGGTGTCTACTTCGGTAACTCGCCCTTAACGATCTCGTCTTCCCACTCATCCATTAGCGGCCAATCAACAGCACAGGTGCCGAAGTCGGCCATGTGAAGATAGCTATTCAAGCGAGCGATAGTCTTGTCGAGAAGCTCGTCGTCTTTTCGGAAAATTGGTCCGTGACTCGGAAGGAGCCATTTCACATCACTCTTGCGGATGCGTTCAAGCGAACTGATGAATGACGGAATATCGCTCCCGTGGTGGGCATCAATGGCACCAACGCATCCGTCACGATAGATATTGTCGCCTGAGAAGAGCAAGTCGCCCATGCGAAAGCTCAGCTGACTGTTGGTATGGCCTGGCGTGTGCCAGACTTCGAGTTCCAGCTTGCCGACGGTAAGTTTATCGCCGTCGTTGACTTGATGCTCAATTTTAACAGGGGGCATGTCGAGGTGGATGTCTTGCAAGGCGATTTCAGCAAATGTCTGCAGCTTGTCGCCTGATTCAAGAGCTTTGACCGCCAATGGGTGGGAGGTAACCGTCGTGCCGAGAATCTGCTTTGCTTTCGCAAGTCCCTGGATGTGATCGACATCAGCATGGGTCGCAACAAGCGTTTTACAGTTGGCCAATGGAAAGTCGATGTTGCGGATCACATCGATATAGTCTTCCACGGTTTCATCAAAACCAATGTCAATGAGAATCCACTCGTTTCCGTCATAAACGAGGTAGACGTTGCAGCCGAGCAATTCACCGGCCTGGAAATTGAGTTCGATGACGTTGGGAAAGATTTCTTTTCGAGCCAGCATGACAGGCAGATTACCTTCGGCAAAATGGGGACTTGAAGACGCCCTCATTTTAACCGCCCCCCCAGGGCAGTCACAACCGGAGGTTGCCATCGGAAAAGCAGCCTGCACTCAGCCGGAATTGAGAAGCGGAGTGCGTTAGAACCGGGGAGCATTAACGTCGAGGACTTCGCGAAAGGTATGAGCCCATTTCGCGGATATCAACGCGATCAGGTGCATCTCCCATTCGTTGCCAGATGATGTTGGCATCGTCCCATGTCAGATTCGATTCGTCACAATTTGCGGTCTGGCAAATTGCTTCCAACGCACGCTCTTCATCCCCTTCTCGGAATGCCCAAACGTACGTCTGACCATCTTTCTCGTAAACCACTGCGTTCATCGTTACCATAGGTCGCCCTCCTTCGCGTCCTGCCTCTCTGTGCCTCTGTTCCAGCAAGTCGCGATGTTTAAGTGATTGTTGAACGAAACCTCGGTGAACCACTCCGACGCGATCAATCGAGTCGAAGTTCCGTCAGACCTTGTGAAAGAATACTCACTTCCATCCTGGGAACCAATCGCAAAAACCGTGTGGATGTCCGTAGCGAACTCTTTCAAGAGAAATCAGATGGTGCTATTCACATGCTTAGGTTAGATGAACCGCAACAAACTTTGTGTGAACAACCATCGTCTCGCCGAGGGAACATTTATTCTGATTGGTGACCACATCGTGCTTCGTAGTTGCACCATGCATCCTCGATGAAGTCGAGCAAATCCGATGCCGTCAGGCCGGGTTGCGAAGTCGACTCAACGGCGATATCGGCAGCCAAACCATGCATAAACACCGCCAAAACGGTTGCCTCGTAAGCGTTAAGAGATTGGGCTAAAAATGTCGCGATCATTCCGGTAAGGACATCGCCGGTTCCTCCCGTAGCAAGCCCCGGATTACCGGTGGTGTTTATCCACTCACGTTCGCCATCGGTAACAAGTGTTTGTGGTCCTTTCAAAACAACCACGACTTGCTGGTCTCCCGCAATTTCAACGGCTTGCTTTCGCGCGTCTTCCATGGTGAGCTGCGGATTGCCGACAAGCCGACGGAACTCACCCAAATGTGGTGTAATGACACGTGGTCCCGCACTATGAGAAAGAGGGTTGCTGCGTTGTGATAAAAGATTCAATGCATCGGCATCCGCGACCATCGGATTGCCGTATGACTGAAACAACTCTTCGACCAAGAGAAATAGCCCCCGCGACTTTCCTAGGCCAGGACCGATACCAATCGAGTCCGCTTCTCTTAGTTTTCCTTGAAGTCTCGCTTTGGCATGAAATGGAATTCGTCCCTCTCTGTCGGTTGGCAAGCTCCATGTCATGTAGGCCGCTTCAAAGTTTGCGACCGTGTTGATGATGGCGTCGGGGACAGCCACAGTAACAAGTCCACCTCCAGCTTTCAGCGCAGCTCGACCCGACAAACTGATCGAACCAGGCATGCCTTGCGATCCACCAACAAGCAGGACACGACCAAAAGAACCTTTATGCGATTGTTGATCACGCGGAGGCAGGATCGGAAGTCCGGCAGGAAGGCTTTGGTTAGGCATAATCGTTGAAGGGCCTTTAATGGCTTGCGGAAGATTGGGCCTGCAGGACTCTCAGTGAAATCAAACCTGCTAAGTAAGCGCCTTTGAATCCCGCATCGATGTTGACGACGGTAACGTTGGACGCACAACTATTGAGCATCCCTAGCAGCGCGGCAACTCCTTGAAAACTTGCGCCGTAGCCCACGCTCGTTGGCACCGCGATGACGGGACACGATAAGTGGCCGCCGACAACGCTCGGCAGTGCGCCTTCCATCCCAGCCACGACAATCACCACGTCGCAATCGGCTAACTTGTCTGCTTGTTCGACAAAACGATGCGGACCAGCGACGCCAACGTCTTGGATGAATACCGGTTCAATGCCCATCCAGCGAAGTGTTTCGCGTGCTTCTTCCGCGACCGGTAAATCACTGGTTCCGGCGGTTACCAGCCCTACGTTGCCCCAGGTCGATTCCTCAGAGGCAACGCGAAACGTTCGTGCTTTTTCGTTGTAGATGCCTTCCGGTAATGCTTGTTGAAGGGCATCGCCTTTCTCTGAGCTCACACGCGTAGCGAGTGATTTATCGCCGCGTTTTTGTTGAGCTTGGATGATCTGAAGAATCGTTTCGGCTGATTTCCCCTCACCATAAACGACTTCCGGAAATCCACAGCGCCGCGCGCGATCAATATCGAGTGTCGTGTCGGACAGTTCTTCAGACTTGGGCTGCAAAACTTGAGCGCAAAAGTCGGATAGGGTGACTTTGCCTGCACGGTAGTGTTTGGCTAGGCGTTCCAGTTCGTGGCGTTTCATGGACATGCAGAGACTAAATAGGATGACGGAAAGGAATTGGAGAACTTCGCATTATACGAAATAGACTTCACTTGGGACCGGCCTGAATTTCTTTTTGGACATCCCCTGTTCTTTCATGGTTAAATTGAGGGCTGACCTCTCTCGATTCATCCCCCACCCTGCCCTGTGTTGAATGTAAGGATCATGCTCGTGAATCACTCTCCACATGCATCTCGGCGAACGTTTCTTAAAACAGCTGGTACCGCGGCGGCAATTGCTGGGGTTGCCAGCTATGTTCCGCGGCATGTGCTCGGTGCCGAAGGTGTACCGTCCGCGAACGAGCGAGTTAACTTAGGCGTGATCGGTTTTGGAAATCGATGCAAGTACGTGATGGGAGGAACGCTACCCCACGCAGATGTTCAGTGTATTGCAATTGCTGACGTCTGGAACAAACGCCGCACCGATGGTAAGGCAATCGTTGACAAGCACTACGGCAACAACGACTGCGAAACCATGCGAGACTTTCGCGAACTTCTTGAACGAGACGATATCGACGCTGTGCTAATTGCCACCGGTGATCGCTGGCATGCCGCCGCGTCCATTTTGGCAGCTAAAGCCGGCAAAGATGTCTATAGCGAAAAACCTTGCGGCATCACGATTGAAGACTGTCAGCAACTAGCCGATACGATTACAGGCGAGCAAAAGGTTTTTCAGGCAGGTACACAGCGTCGGAGCGTGCCGAACTTTATAAAAGCGGTCGAACTGGCTCATTCCGGCAAGCTCGGGGAACTGCAAACGTTACATGCTTCCGTGTATCGGCCGGTCCTCGATAACAGTTGGCTTCCCGCTCAGGCTCAGCCCCCGCAAGATGAAATCGATTGGAATCTCTGGCTCGGCCCTGCCACATGGCGGCCGTTTAATTTGGCTTATGTTCAAGGGAAGTGGCGAGGCCAATGGGATTTCGATTCCGGCGCTCGACTTCTCGACTGGGGTGCCCATACGGTCGATCTCTGCCAATGGGCGAACAAAGCGGACGATACTATGCCGATTGAATTCGAACCGCGAGAGGATGGCATTAGCGGTCGTTACGAAAACGGAGTTAAGCTTGAAATCGATTTCTTAGACGATCCGTTTGGGGATCGCTCGCCACATTACATAACCCGTCTGGGAACTTGTCCTGTTCGATTCGTTGGAAGTGATGGCTGGGTCGAAACAGGAGACAGTGGAGAGATCGTTTGCTCATCCCCTTCTCTACAAAAAGAGATAACGGAAGATACAACGCGGGTTCGTGGTCTGGACGTTGCCAGCCACTCCCGAAACTTCCTCGATTGCATCCGTTCCCGTAAGCTAACCGCTGCCAACCAAAACGTGATGCGGAAGTCGCACATTGCCTGCCATGCGGCCGCTACGGCGTGGATCTTCAACCGCAAATTGACAATCAATCCGCGAAAGGAATCGTTTGTCGACGATCCTGCTGCCAACGGGTTGAGCAGGCGGCCAGATCGTGTCTGGAACGTCTAACACGTGCAATGCAACTTGGGGAAATCGCGTTTAGTCCGCTTCTTCCCCGAGTTCTCTTGAATTGATGACGGCAATTTCCCAGCTAATTCGACCTAGCCATAATGCATAGATAAAACTACCGCCAACGACGAGGACTCCGCCAGGCAAGGCTATATACGCCAAGCGTTCAATCCCAGCGAAAAAGTAGATTCCGTAACCCACTATCAGGATGACGGTGAAGAGGAGGAACGTCGCCAAGTAGAAGAGCGTCCATTTTCCAGCGATCCGAAAAAGTGAGCCAACAATCGGCGAACTCCACGGAACAAAGATCGAGCCTTGATCGAGAAGCGACAGGTAGAAAACAGGAAACGAAAAGAAGGCGAACGCTAACAAAGGTATCGCCATGGTGAAGTCGATTGTCACGACGATTCCAAATGGGATCATGCTGAACATGAGGGCAGCGACAAGGAAAAGGGCTTCCATCAAGCGATCGAAAATGCCGAGTTCCGGCCAGTCCCATTCATCGATGCCGCTGGAAATTGACATAATGAGAAACAGAAAGTTACTTCCCAGAAACACCAAGGTCGCCGAGCCGATAATAACAGCGGCGGCAGTACCAAGAAGACTGGCCACATAAGTAACAAGATTCTGCGTCGGCTGCATGCCGTAATACACCGCATTTGCGACGGCGTATATGGTGATGGCAGTAAAAATCGAAAGAAACACCCAACGCATCAACAAGCCAACATCCGAAAACAGGATTGCATCCCGCTTTAATTCGTGCGGAGTGAACGCCACGGGGAAATCAACGAGTTCTGCACGCGGATCGTAATCGATAGGCGTAAGCTGTTCTCGCGGCTTCTTCTCTTCGTCATCGGAATCTTGGTAGTTGCGAGGTTTTCGCTCCTCGAAGGCACCTTGGGTTCTTTTGTTCAGGTCTTTACGTTCTGCCTGCTCTTTGAGTTCTTTGTGGGCCTGTGACATGATGCTTTGGCCCATTTTTCGGCGCGCTTCATCATCGTCTGCGGAAACGTCTTTCAGGCCATACTCATCTTCCGGGATGATCGGATCTGGAATGTCGAGCTTGATCTCGGACTTCTCGATCGTGAACCGGTGACCACAATCGGGACATTCGGTTTTGCGGCCAACATCAACGGTACGCACCGACATCCGTGTGGAGCATATGGGGCATTTGACGATGTGTGTTTTGAAATTTGAGGAAGAGTGCTCAGTCACGAGTCGGACTTTCTAGCAATTGGCGGCATGGGCGTTCTTATCACTATTCTATCGTGATTCGAGCCGAACGTTGTTTTCAATCGGCATCTCCGGCATTTCGCACCATACACGCCAATCTTGTGGTTTTCGCCCCTGCTGGCCTCGGAAGAAACGCCGATTTATACCGATTGTCTCGATTTAACATCAATCTGCTAAGGAAGTTAGCTAGAATTCGGATGAAGCTTTGGTTGTCATTCGATAAGGAACGAAGCAAAATACGAGTTTTCCTTTGATCGGCCAAGCCATTTAGGCAGAACTTGTCGCCCTATCACAAAGACGAGCAGTGCAACTTTATCGGGACCTTGATTCGCTTTCCACTGAAATCCGCAATGGTGCGCTTACGATCGGCAATTTCGACGGCGTTCATTTAGGACACGCGAAGATTGCGCAACAAGTGCGCCAACGTGCTGATGAAGTTGGCGGTCCTGCGGTTGTTTTTACCTTCGATCCCCATCCGGTGCGACTTCTTCGCCCGGAGCTGGCACCGCCTCCGCTCACATGGACGCGACGAAAAGTTGAGCTCTTGGGACAACTTGGTATCGATGCTGTGATCGCTTATCCAACCACGTTGGATTTGCTGGAGTTGAGCCCAGAGCAGTTCTTCGAGCAGATCATCGTGGACAAGATGGCAGCCAAGGCAATGGTCGAGGGACCAAACTTCAACTTTGGAAAAGATCGTGCTGGCGACACGTCCACGCTTACCAGGCTTTGCGAGCAGCACGGCATTCGCTTAGATATTGTCAAACCATTTACCCGAACTGGCGAAAGCGAATACGTTTCGAGCAGTCGTATTCGTAAGTTGATTGCTGCCGGCGATGTTCAGACTGCCCGGCAGATGTTGACTCAGCCCTATCGAATTCGTGGCATGGTAACCCATGGCGCTGGCCGAGGGGCTTCGCTGGGATTTGCAACCGCAAACTTGGAAGCCGTAGATACGCTGGTTCCAGAGATCGGTGTCTATGCCGGCATTAGTTATCGTGGGCAAGATACGTTCGCCGCGGCGATCAACATTGGACCTAATCCAACGTTCGGCGAGAAAGCTCGTAAAATAGAAGTTCACTTGATTGATTATCGTGGTTCGCTTTACGGAGAACCACTCGAAGTCTCTTTCCTGTCCCGGCTAAGAGACGTCGTTACTTTTCCGGATGTCGATGCGTTAAAGCAACAGTTGGAACGCGACATCCAAGCTACCGTAAAAGCTTTTCAAGACTATCAGTCGCACGCTCCTCATTAGAGTGCACGACGCACAACGAGATTTCCCATGAGTATTGACTGGGCCGCATTGAAAGCGGCGATCGACGCCCCCCAACGTTTCGTTCTCACGAGTCACGTTCGACCCGATTGCGATGCGTTGGGCAGCGAACTGGGGATGGCCGCGATGCTTCGCCAGATGGGAAAAGAAGTCACGATTGTCAACGACTCAGAAACGCCACAGCATCTCGAATTCATCGATCCTGCTGGAGAGATCAAACAACTTGGTAAAGATATTTCGGCTGAAGAAATCGTTTCAGGCTTCGACGCCTTTATGGTGCTCGATACGAGTGCTTGGATTCAGCTCGGCGAAATGGCCGACGTGATGAAACAGTTCGACGGCGTAAAGCTCATTTTGGATCATCACGTCAGCCAAGACGATCTTGGCGGCGAGATGTTTAAGGATCCGAAATGCGAAGCCACCGGGCGTTTGGTGTACGAAGCAGCCAAGGCCTGGAATGTTCCTTTGACTCAAGAGATGGCAAGCGTATTGTTTACCGCGATTGCTACCGATACCGGCTGGTTTCGCTTTCCGTCGGTCAGTGGCGCTACCTATCGTGCGATTGGCGATCTGATCGATGTTGGCGCCAATCCGAGTGAGATCTACGGCAAGCTCTTCGAACAGGAACGGCTTCAGCGAGTTAATCTTCGAGGAAGGATTTTGTCCAGTGCCAAGATCATCGAAGAGGGCAAGTTAGCCTACAGTCTGGCGACGAAAGAAGACTTCGAAGCGACTGGAGCGACGCCTAGCGATACAGAAGATGCCATCAATAAAACAATGGCCGTGGCTGGTGTTGAGGTGGCGATACTTTTCATCGAACTACCCAACGGCGAAGGCGTCAAAGCAAGTTTTCGAAGCCGATCTGACGTGGATGTCGCTAAGCTTGCCCAGCAGTTTGGTGGTGGCGGTCACGTTGCCGCCGCGGGGGCATTGGTCCAAAAGCCATTGGACGAAGTCGTCCCGATGCTACTCGAAGCAACTCAAAAAGCGATGAATTAGTATCACAAAGCGAGTTTGCTGGCGGAATCTTTTTCCCATTTCGCCAGATCGTTTCAATCTGTATCCCCTTCGTATCCGATAACGAGAGAGACTGAACCCGTTATCGTTTACGAGTTGCTAGCAGATGTGGTGCCCCCAGTGTCAAACTCAAGTTGCCGGAATTGCCTCGTCTCGAGAGCAATCAGGCCTCGTTTGCGCCAAGTGCCAAACACGTCTGGAGGCAGGTGCTGAGAGCAAGCCATCCCGAAAAGCTGCTCACGGGTCTTCCCAAAGCGTCGTGTTGCCTGGACTGCGGTTTGATTCGTCGCGGATGCAAGCGACGCTTAGTCGCGTTGATAACTTGGTTCAGCGGCTCGGCGAGCCAGCTAACTTTGAAGAGGTTGGTTCGCAATCTTCTGGCAATCGAACATCGGCCAAACCGGCATCACTCAAGATGCTCTCAGATGCGAAAGCCGAAAACCGATTTCCCTGGTTGGCAGCGATTAGTTTAGCTGGCGGCGTGACGCTGCTGGTTTGCGGTTGCCTGCTGATTGTTTGGAGCGTCGTGGCAAAGCGTCCCGAGCTTTTTAATCTCGGCTTTCCTATTTCAGTCATTTCATTGGCCTGCATGGCCCTGGCCGCCTGTTTATTCTTCCAGGATGCCTCCGGTAAACAGGCAGAAACCCAGAAATGGATTGCCGATGTTCAAAGCCAACTTGGCGGCATCCGAGATATCGCTGAGAACAGCCGGCACTCACTCGGATCGATTCCAGAGTTGCCATCTTCGCTGGCTTCATCGACGAATGATCGACTCAGCAAGTCGGAAGAAAGACTCAATGCTCTTCGTCGCCGACTAAAAGACACCCGGTCTCACTAACGCGATTTCTCTCGAGTTGCGCTGGTGGAAGACACTGCAACTGAATTGAAGGTTCCCCGCAATGGAAGCGACGAACCTCGCCTGTTTTGAACTCATAATCGTTCTTGAGGCTACGTCGAGGGAAGATGACTTCCTTAACTACCGACGCAACTCATTTGGCGACTTTTGTCCGCATCGCAAGCGGAAATGCAGTGGAGTTTCGTTGCCAGTTTGGCGTTGAGTGTCTCTTGAGGCGGGAGCTGCACGAAAACCTGGCTTTCTTCGACTTTAACTTTAAATGTTTCCAACTTGAAGTCTTCGCCAGAGAGACATTCGCCCGATTCCAACGAGAAAGTCTTCTTGTGAAGTGGGCAGGCAACTTTGGGAATTCCGCCGGCATCACCGACAATTCCGCGCGACAAGACGAACGCGTTTTTGTGTGGGCACATGTTTTGGCAGGCATACCAATCACTGTGCGTTGTCGCTCGGAAAACGGCAATTTGAACGTCCCCGTATTTGATCGCGGCACCGCCGTTGGTCGGGAAATCGCCCTCGGATCCGACCGGTACCCAAGTCAAATCGGTTTCGGCTGAGAGGTCGTGCGAAATAGTTTCGCCATCCAGGCCTTTAAGCTCGACCAGCGATACCGCACCGTCTGGCCAATCGGCAGGGCGTTGCTGGTCACGCTCGGTGATGATTTCAATACCAAGTTCGCTCTCATCGGTATTTACAAACTGTTTGAAGAAGGCTCGCTTCTCAGGGTCGTCGACGACCGACTTCCATTCACATTGATAGGTGTCGACAAGCATCTGCATCCGTGCTTCTAGTTCGTCGCAAAGATTCAGCGAGTCATTCAAGACGACATCGCGGACGTGGTCGAGTCCTCCTTCTAATTTTTCCAACCAGACGCTGGTACGTGTCAGTTTGTCAGCCGTCATGATGTAATACATCAGTAGTCGGTCGATATACTTAATCGCCGTTTCTTCATCGATGTCGGCTACGAGTAGATCGGCATGCCTTGGCGTGGCGCCCCCGTTTCCGCAGACGTAGAGGTTGTAACCATTTTCGGTTGCAATTAAGCCAACGTCTTTGCTTTGAGCTTCAGCACATTCGCGAACGCATCCACTAACGGCAAACTTCAGTTTGTGAGGAGCTCGGATGCCGCGGTATCGGTTTTCGATCCGAATGGCAAACCCAACCGAGTCGCCGACACCGTAACGGCACCATGTGCTGCCGACGCAGCTTTTCACGGTTCGGACCGCTTTTCCATAGGCATGTCCACTTTCGAAACCGGCGTCGATCAATTCGGACCAGATATCTGGCAAGTCTTGTACTTTGGCACCGAAGAGATCGACACGCTGTCCGCCGGTAATCTTCGTATAGAGGTTATACTTCTTCGCGACTTCTCCCAGCACAATCAATTTGTCGGGCGTGATTTCTCCACCAGGAACTCTTGGGACAACACTGTAAGTTGCATCACGTTGGATATTGGCAAGAAATCGATCGTTGGTGTCTTGCAGTGTTTTGTGCGAGGTTTCCAGAATATGATCATTCCAGAGCGATGCGAGAATCGAAGCGACGGCCGGTTTGCAGATTTCGCATCCATCTCCTTTTCCATGAGAAGCAATCAAGTCATCGAACGACTTGATCTCTTTGATTTTGACGATCTCGAACAATTCTTGCCGAGAGTAGGCGAAGTGTTCGCAAAGATCTTTGCTAAGCGATTTGCCGGCCGCAGCCAGTTCTGCCGTCAGGATGTCGGTCACCATCGGCATGCAGCCTCCGCAACCACCTCCTGCGGAAGTACACTTTTTGACTTCACCTGGCGTCATTAGGTCGTTATCGCGAATGGCGGCACAGATCTGACCTTTGGTCACGTTGTTGCACGAACAGATCTGGGCGCTGTCCGGCATGCTTTCGGCACCACCTAACGCTGCTGCGCCTCCATCGCCGCTTGTTCCCATCAATTCGCTTGGGGAACAAGGTAACGCATCACCGCTTTTTGCGAAGACAGAAAGCGTTCCGTACTCTGACGCGTCTCCCACAAGGATGCCCCCGAGGAGTTTCTGGCCATCTTTACTGAACAGCAGCTTTTTGTAGGTGCCTTGAAAAGGATCTTCGACAACCAACGACGTGCTTACATCGTCACTCGACTCGTAGTTTCCAAAGCTGGCAACATCGACGCCCATCAATTTGAGCTTCGTGGAAAGGTCGGTGCCACTGAACTTCAGTTCTTGACCGCAAAGGTTACCTGCGACAATCTCGGCCATCTCGTATCCAGGGGCGACTAAGCCATAGATCATCCCCGAATGAAGAGCCACTTCCCCGATCGCGAAAATCTTGGCATCGGAAGTTCTGAGGTGATCGTCTACCGAAATACCACCGCGAGGCCCAATATCGAGTCCAGCGTCTTTTGCTACGTCATCACGAGGTCGAATCCCAGCCGAGACAATGATCATGTCGACGTCGAGACTGGTGTCATCGGTGAAGACCATGCGTTCGACTTTGCCATCCCCCTGGACCTCTTTGGTCCCTTTATTGAGATGAACGTCAACGCCTAGCTCTTCGATCTTACTGACGAGGACTTTGGAGCCTCGGTCATCTACCTGGCGAGGCATCAGGCGTGGTGCGAATTCAATAACGTGAGTTTTCATGCCGAGATCGAACGCAGCTTTGGCTGCTTCCAGGCCCAGCAGACCGCCGCCGATCACTGCACACGTTTTCGCCGTCTTCCCATGCTCGATGATCTTTTCCAGATCTTCGATTGTTCGATAAACATAAACGCCATGCTTGTTGATCCCTTCGACTGGCGGGACGAAAGGATACGATCCAGTGGCGAGGACCACGTAGTCGTAGGGAATCGCCTCACCTTTTTCAGAGTAGACGACTTGCTTTTCGCGGTCGATTTTGTGAGCACGGTCTCCTAGATGGAGTTCGACGCCCTGCTCTTGATACCACTCCATGCGAGCGATCATTAGCTTCTCGGCATCGCGGTGGGCGAAGAACGAGGTGAGCCCGACTCGGTCGTATGCCGCACGCGGTTCTTCGCAAAAGGTGACAATCTTGTACTGGCGGGCCTGGTCAAATTCGACAAGCTTCTCAACGAAGCGATGCCCAACCATGCCGTTGCCAATCACTACGATGGTTTGTGGATCGTCTGTCACCATGAGCTTGAGATTCCTCGTTTCGAATACACTTGCGCAGTTTGCCGAGATCGATAACGCAAGCGGTGTGCCCGGCGGAGATGAGGAATCTTTTGTCGATCAGCGATCCGTGTAACTACTTGCCAGGACACGGTTTAAGAGAGGGCGGTCAAAAAGTGGGCCAAATGAAGCCACATTTGGCAATGAAATGACCGAGGGTTCAGCCAAAGAATGCTGCGTCGATGCGCATGGCTTTGTAGATGTCGTCTGCACGATCGGGAAATTCCCAGACCGCGCAGTAGCCACGCGCGGTCTGACGTAATATTGATGAGGATACGAGGAATCGGCTTTAGTGTTTGATCTTTTCCCAGTATTCCTCGAATGCCCCTTTTGCGTGGAAGTCGGGGCTGTTGTCGAGATCGTGGCATTGAAGACACGTTTCCCGAGCACGTTCGAGCGGCAGACGCATTTTCTCGACGAACGAAGCCGTTTGCTCCTCAGTGAAGTCCCCTTCACCCATTTGCGAAGCCACATGGTGAGAGCCAGGGCCGTGGCAGTTTTCACAGCCCACACTCTTCATCTCAGGTGTCTTGTCGAGGCTGAGATAACCTGATTGAAATGGCATGTATAGACTTGGATTCCAACCAGTAACGTGGCAAGCCAAACATTCCGGATCGAAGTGGCGAGGCACTTCGTAGCGTTCCGGTGGATGAACCAAGGTTTCGGTAGCGTGACTATGCTTGGAGTTCTCCCAAACTTCGTATGCTTCCGAGTGACAGTCGGCACACGTTTCCGAACCCACATACGAGAAGCCGCTGGAGTGCGGTTGAGGGCGAATTCCTAGACCATCGAGACCCAGTGTTTCAAGTTGTTTCTGGTAGCTTGCCATCACGCGGAGCATTTCTTCCGAATCGGCAAACCTGGCATCCAACGCAACGCGTTCGTAGCGGAAAGGATTATCCGCGTCGTCGTAAATTCCCACGACTCCGACGTACATCCCTTTGGTACCGACCTGAATCATCTGGTTGTTCGAGCCTTCGATTATCTCCGGCTTTAGCGTTGGCTCCCCTGCTCCGCCGGCAGTGACAACAATTTGAAAGCCAGGAAATGCTTTCGCAAATTCTCGGCTCTCGTCCAGCGATGCATGGGCCAAAAGAACATACAGATCACAATCTTCTGCTTTCAAGGCATTCCAACTGGCTGCCAGCTCTTGCATCGGGTCGCCCATCTCTACTTCTGCGTTCGAGATGCGTTGTTGTTCTTTCGCTCCGAGAACCCCAGTAATCCCAATCTTCTTGCCACCAGCTTCGACAATGCGATGCTTCGGAGTAAAGCCAAGTAGGCTTGCGTTGCTGGAGATGTATTTGATGTCGTCAGGATCTTCGGAGGCAACGGCTGCGAAGACTTCGTCGACCGAAAGTCGCAGATCATCAGGGCCAAAGCTGATGGCCTGATAATCCATCTTTTTCAGGCCTTCTGCGGTCGTTTGGAATTTGATTTCCGCTTGGCGGCCAAAGCGACGTACCTGATTGCCGACGTCGAGTGCGACAACATCCCAGCCACGGTCGTTCTTCAGCTGATCGAGAAAAGTCTGCCGACGCATCAGGCCACCCTTTTGATTGGTCAGCCCTGTACAGCCACACGGTTCGATGTAGCCATGCTGTTGACCGGTCAAAAAGAGAGCGGCAACGGGCTTTTCCCAGCCTTCGAAGAGTTCCCGGCGTGGCAGTTTGGGTTTTGCCGAATCCTGCTCGGCACTTGAATCGGAAGTCGTGGGAGGGGGCTGCAGTTCCGCAGGCGAAGAAACCGGACGCAACTCCGACTGAGGCGAAGTGACGTTCCCTTGAACAGGGCCTTCCGCTCCGGCCTGGGTAACAACTGTTTGATCACGAACGAACGCACCATCGCTGGAAGAGTGTTCCACCGATTGAGGAATTGGCATGGGGTCGCTCTGCTGAGCAGTCTCAGGCGTTTGCTGGCTGGAATTGCAGCCGGAATGGACTGCTAAAGTGAAAGCCGCGATCGCGATAACGGAAGCGATGTAACCGAGTTCGTGACGCATACGTTTGAGGGGGTTGCTGGTTCGGCGAATGGCTGCCAGTCTCTCTAGGTCTGGAAAGATAGTCAGCTCGAGGTGAAAGATTCATGGGTGAATCTACTCGACTGAGAAATAAACACCAATATTGACCTCTTGGATCTCGGGATGTCCTTTCACAGATAACGCAATTTTTCCAAGATCCTTCCGTTCTGGACCCAGAAAATTACCTTCAGGCGATCCGGCAGGGATTTCGATAGAAAGCGGAATTTTTCGCACATTTCCCTGATTGATCGACTCTGCCTCGCCAACTTCCACATTCATGTAGCTAGGGCGAGTTTCGGCAAGTTCGATCTCGACGTTGTCTCGATGCGGCCCTTTGACAATCAAAAAGAGCTTGGTCGACGTGCCCTCCGATTTCTTCAGTTTATTGAGATAAAGGACTGACTTTTCCCGTTCGTACTTTTTCACAGCGATAACCGAAATGTCGCCGACGATGTAGCTTGTTACCGGGATTTCAAGTTCGGGGGCAAATTCGCTCGTCGTTTTAGCAATCACCTTGTGACGATTGGTACCCAGTGGCAAGCCTGGTTTGACTTCCACTTCAACCAAATAGCCGGCTAACGCTCCATTGGACTGTTCCAACTCTTCTTCATTAAGTGGACGCTGAGTCGCGGAGAGAAACTTGGAATCGTCTCCATCTACTTTTAGGTCTTCAATTTCAAATGAGGCCTCTTTGAAGCTCAGCACTTTGGTAGCAGCTTTTCTTGTTTCGCCGGCAGCCAAGTTGGTGAAACGGACTTCGGTCGGATCGAGGACAATGGCCTGAACGACACTTCCCGTGATACGAAGTTCCAGCATTGACAACCGAGGATCGTTAGTCGCGATGCGAGCGGTTTGAGCGAAATCTTCCTGATAAGCCTTGGGACGCCATTCGAGTTTGATTTCGGTCGATTCACCGGGAGCGACACTCAGCGTATCCCCTTCTTTTAAGTCGGCCATAGTGCACTTACACGTGGTGCCTTCCATGGTCAGCTCAAGTGTCCCCTGCCCAACATTTTTGACAATAAAGGTATGTTTCCCGACTGAGTTCAGTTCCATGCGACCAAACGCGTAGACGGTTCCCCCTTCCACTTCGACTTTGGGAGCGTCCTCGGAAATTTGAACTTCTTTCCAGGACTGATCGGGATCGGTCACAGGCCCAAAATGATTGGGAAGCGAAGCGTCACGATAAGCGAATCCAAAGCCCGCAGCGGATCCGATTAGTAGACAGACCAAGAGAAGTGCAATCGGTTTCATGAAGCGTCTATGGGAAAAGTAGTCAGTTGAGGGGAGGAAGTTGCATGATAGCTATCCTCCCATTGTACGCAAATTCTCAACAACTTGTTTGGCAGAAAGTTCCTGCGAAGGCCCTGCTTTTGCTTGATCATTAGGATTGAATGGCCCTGGATCATGAATTTTCAGCTTTTCAAGGCTTCGTTCGACATGGGGATTCAGGGCATCCAAGCGTAACGCCTCTTCTGCCTCCGCGGAACTTTCTTCATCGAGACCCGCCAGATGGAGGGCCCAGGCAAGCTGAGCATGGTGAATCGCTCGGTTAGGAAAAAGCTTAGCCGCTTGCCGGTAATGATCGGTTGCCTGCAAAAGATGCTGCGGATTGTTGGACTGCCGATAGATATCGAGATACCAGTTCCCAGCCGAAAAGTGCAAAGGAAAGGAACGGCCGGCTCTGCGAAACGTCATCGCCAGACTTTCGTCGAAGCTATCGAGCAGCGGCTTTCGTGCTTTCAACGGAGCATCCGAATTGTTCGTCCAGCCTTGGTAGTAAATGTTTGCCAGAGCCGATGGCCCTTCTTTGCTCCATGGGTCGGCCTGAGTTGCGAGCAAAGCATGTTGCTCCATCGCCTTCCAATTTCCTTGTCGAGCGGCGAGCGTCGACTGACCCATTTGAGTTCTACGCGCCTGAGATGGTTGGATTCCCCACAATGTGACAACGAGAAGCCCAACGGCACCAATGGCCAGCGGTAGCCCTTTTCCTCGCCAGTCGTCAAGCACCACGGTTGGTTTCGCCGGAGATGCGACTGCCGCCAAAAGGTATAGTGAACCTGCGACACTGGGAAAGCTAATACCGCCGGCAGCTAAAAGGTCGACAACCAGTGCCGATATCGCGACGATTAGATACAGCCGCAAGTTGCGAGCTTGTGATGTTCCCTGGCTCAGTGCGAACGCAACGGCAAGCGTCGGAATCAGGCCAACGATTTGTGGCATGAAGTCAGGTGAGACTTCCTGCATGATCATTTGCAGCATCGGTGCGAACGGAAATGCGAGAGCGGCACCAAGAGCAATCGGCGTGGAAGAATTCGGGACGTCTTCACTCTCTCGTTGCGGTGCAACTTCTTCCGGCGGATGGTCGTGAGATTTCGCAAGTCGAATCACCCAAAATGTCATAGCTGCTAGAAAGAGCAGCAATGCGGGGGTGCCAGCCGTCGCCCAGATTTCAAATACAAAGTTATGAGGATCGGCGACCGTTTCACTCGCCATCGGCAACATGAACTCTGGATAGTAGCCTTGGAAGTTCGCCAGTCCGCATCCAAAAACGGGATTGCTGGCAACAATCGCCGCAGCTCCTTGCCAGTATTGAAGTCGGTAGAGAACAGATTTGGGGGCTTCGCTGAGAACCTCTACATCTAAGACGCCGGTAGCAAACCCGAGCATGAAAATTCCGAGAATTGCCGTGAGGCCAGCTGCGGGAATGACCCACGATACCCGTCTGCCAATCCCACTCGCGTAGAAACCTAAGACAGTAAGACCGAACAAACTTGCCAGCCAAGCGGTTCGGCTCTTAGTCAACAGCAAACAGATACAGACAACCGTCACCGCCAGCGTGAGTCCACCGACACGCTTCCAATTTGGGCCATCACTGAAAGCGTTTTTCAGCCATCCGATCGAGAGCAAGAGCCACGGGACGAGAAATCCGGCCAGCGAATTCGTCAACGTAAATGTCGCCGTCGGTTCGGTACTGTCGAGACGGCTTTCAAACAAAGCTCGAACTGGATTATTCGGATCAGGATCGATTCCGTTCTCGATAAGCACTTGCTCGGGATTGGCATCGTAGGCCGCACGCTGTGCTGGAAGCTCGACTCGATATTGATAGATGGCGAACGTTGAGACAAACACTGCCAGGCAAATCATCGCTGACAGAATCGCACTTCGCTGTTTCTCGGTGACAATGCATTGCCGTATCAAAAAATAGGCGATCAATAAATGGGCATGATCCCAAAACCCATTGAATGCCGAGCGTAGATTTCCTTCACCAGCTACGAACCAGGTCGACAACGCGAGCCATAGCACAAATCCGAGAAGGCAAGTCTCTGGCCAACTCCAGCGAAGTTCGAGTTTTGGTTTCATGATAGCTGTGGCACCCCACAGCGTAAGTAAGAGAGACCAGCCTACGGCTAGCCAAAGTTCGGCACCGCGTTCGGGCGAACCTTCGCTCGAAACGAGCGGCGTGACAACGACAAGAAACGCGACTCCCCCTAAGACCAAGTGAGGTAACAGCGAGGATTGGGATTCGCCGTTGGAGGAATGTTTCTCGCGTTTAGTTTTCGCTGCCATCGATTCGATTTCGTTCTTTTCGTCGCGCGGCTTTTTCAATCAACGCAATCAAACAAAGCACGCAAAAAACCAGGAGCAGCACTAAAATAGCACCAACCAAGTCGACTTGATGTAATAGTAACGCTCCCAAGCCGCATGTCGCGGTAAGCAGATAAATTACCAAGACGGCGCTGGTCTTGCTGAATCCCATCTCGACCAGGCGGTGCGAAAAATGGCATTTGTCGGCTTGAAACGGGCTGCGACCTTCACGCAGGCGGATATAAAGCACCGTCACTAAGTCGTAGAGCGGGACCGCTAAGATACAAAGGGGGGCCAAAATCGCGTGTTGGCGATTCTCTTCATAGCTGCCAAACGTTGCCAGGATTGTCATCACGGCCATACAAAACCCAATGAGATAGCTACCGGCGTCGCCCATGAAGATTTTGGCGGGCGGACGATTGTGATACAAAAATCCAATGATCGAGCCGGTTAACACCAGCAGAAATCCTCCGACGAACAGTTGTGGTCCTGCTGTTGTGGGATCTGGGGCAAGCAACAATACCGAAGCCAACATGAAGGATCCGATTCCGGCAATTCCCGCGGAAAGCCCGTCCATGTTGTCGAGCATGTTAAACGAATTGATCAACGCCACAATCCAAAACAGCGTGACGACATCGGGCAGCCAGGGAATGTCAATGAAGAAGCTCAGTTTCCAGTCGAGAACCCAGACAACAACCGCCGCCACTGCAAACTGAACCGCCAACCGAATTTTCCAGCCAAGTCCGGTCAGGTCATCCAGCAAGCCAACCGTGGCCAAAACGGTTGCGAGCGTCAATAAAGTCCACAGCGAAAGAGCTTTGTCTTGATAGCCTGCCAAATGAGGCTGTGCGAATTCCCAGCCCCGCTGCAATAGGCCAGAACTGAACGTCATGTCGGGGTGATTCACCGCATGCCACACTACGCCTTGGGCAATGGCAAACGGCACAACAAGTCCCACCCAAATCCCAATTCCGCCACCAAGCGGGGTTGGAGTGACATGAACTTTTCGCTCGTTGGGGAGATCAACCAGGCCAAGCTTTGGGGCCCAGCGGCGAACTAAAGCTGTCGTAAGAAGCGATAAGAGCATCCCCGGCAGCATTGCCGCAACGACAAACGCAAAAGCAATGCTCGGGCTCCAGGTCACGATGTTTCCTACACTGGTGGTCGATCAAAGAAAAAAGGGAAGACTCCATTCTATTTAAAGTGGAGCCGATTCGTAGACCGTCTTCAGGCTTTCTAGGTATTGAGCTTTTGTCGAAGGTAGCTACGGCACTTGTCAAAAAAGGCGTGGTACTCACTTCGCTGATAGTCGGGATAGGTCCATTCCCATGAAGTCCAAGCCTTGCGGCGGTAATGCAGCGTTACTTCCGCATAGATCCCGTCGCGAAGAAAAAGCCGATGGTCACGGTCTTTGGTGGTCGCGAGAACTAACTTCGCTTCCGAGATATATCCTGGATCTAGATTCAGGGGCCGCTGCTCTGGCCATTCGCTTTCCTGGGCGTAGGTTTCCTCGAATTTGTTGGATTGAATTTTCCAATCCGGCAGCGTTCCAGGAGACAGCAATTCTGAAAAAGCCCAGAACTGTTTGTATTGTCCCGGTCCCATTTCTTTGTCGTAGTACGTCGTTTCAGTGAGCAGAAATGGTTCGCTTGTCAGGGCAATTTCACCCCATTCGGCTTCCGCTTTTTGCTTTCCCCATGCCAATGCTTCGGGGTAGCGGCTGAATGCGGCAATGATCGGCAGCACCAGGCGGGGATCTTGGATGGCTCCCAACGGGAAATACCTTTCAGAGAGAAAACGAACGACACGTTAGAATACGGACTATCTTACAAGAAATAAAAATGCCGCGGATGTTGCCACCCGCGGCATTTTTTATGTCGTCTTTCGACTGTCTACACCTTAGAAGGTGAAGATAGCGTCGAAACCGTACAGGACGATGTCGTCGTGGGTGCCTTCAGCGTAAGGCGTGCCACCGGCACCATCGAGGTCGTCGAACTTCTCGAAGCGAACTTCCGGACGAACGGTGATGTTCGCGGTAGGCTTCCAGTTCAGACCAACGGTCGTGGCGTAGTAGTTACCTGGGCCGAAGCCAACACGGCTACCATCTTCGTCACAGAACCATTCAGCACGGATACCAGCCGACCAGCAGTCGTTGATTTCCTTGAACAGGTACTGGTTAACACCGTACCAGTAGTTGGCTTCTGCAGCACCGAGGTTGGACTGAATGCCCAAGTCGTGCTGGAAGACGTAGCTGTAGCCACATCCGATGTCATGAGTCAGCACGAAGCTGTTCATGTAGATGTTACCACCGTTGGTCTTACCCCAGTCGCCGGCGTTGACAGCCCAAGTGACGGTCGTACGATCCGACAGGTCGCGGCTGATACCACCGAGGAAGGTCGCTTGAGCTTCCCAGTTGTCGAAAGCCGTGTCCCAACCTTGAACGTAACCGCCCCACAGGGTCGTGTCTTGGATACCGCTGTACGTAGCGAGCACACCACCGTGGGTGAATGGTTCGCCGTAGTTCATCGTGTAGGCGTACGAGGTGAAGAAGTTGTCAGGAGCCTGAACCACTTCGTAACCAATGATGGTGTAGAAGTGACCGACTTTGACTTCCCAATCGCCCCAAGCAGCCGTCACGTAAGCCTGTGGAATGGCCGAACCGTAAAGGTCTTCGCCATCAGCCGTGGTGGCCGAGTTCCAGCCGTTGTCCCAGCGATATCGATCGCCGTAACCGAAGGCTTGCGTGTCTGGACCGTCAGCACCGAAGACTGCGTCAACTCGGTAACCGAGATCGAAGCAGTAAGTTTCGGCGTCAGCAGCCTTTTCAGCGTAAATCCAAGCTTGGTTCAGCGTGGCAGCGTTCGAGATCTGACGGAAAGCGACAGGAGCGTTGCCGTTGTTGGTGTTAACGCCACGGAAGTTACCGTAGTAACCACCGGAGATCCAACCACCAATGGTCAGCCCGCAATCGTTTTCGCCGAACAGCGTCCAGGGATCGCCATGTTCGCAGCAACCAAACCAATCCATGCCACCACAGCAGCAATCGCTGTAGCAACCACAATCCGAAGCACAGGTCGGAGCTGCATCGCAGCCACAAGCTACGTCCGTCGCACAACCACAATCGGAAGCGATTGCGTTGTAGCTCACTTGACTGGCGTCGTAGTAGCCAGCTTCCTGAGCCGAAGCGACGGTCGAACCGCCGACCATCATTGCGGCTGCCAACATGGCGGCCTTCCAATCCATTTTCATCGTAAAACTCCCTCCAATTCCCAGGAATTCGTGAGCGTCCATAACGCGAATTACCCAACCCGCCGCTCGGAATGCTTAAACGCCCGTGTCCATCGGGGCGGGTAATAAAACTTACGCGTCCCATCGAACCTCTTTATTGATCTTCTGAATGACTTGCCTGTCAGGGCAAAACCAGAAGATCCATCGCCGCCAAGGGGCACGACAGGAGGTGCGTAGCTTCTCGCAGCTAGTCCAGGTTTAGTTGGTTTATCGAGACAGACGCCGAGGAAATTCACTCCGCTATTCTTCGCCCGGTATCTTTGCGATATCCGCAAAAGGTGCCTAAGTGCCCCTTTTTGACATTTGGACGAGAACTAAACCCTTATGTGGCGGTGGGTTTGGTCTAATGGTGGGGGTATTGGCCATGATTTAGTGTACAGATGTGCGTGCAAGTTGGCCTAAGTCGACAAATCACTTGAGTTATGTCGATGATTCGGTAACAATCAAATTGAAATACAAAGCAGCCAGCTTTCTTAGCCAACAACTCATCTGTGCCGGCTCTCGACTCGCCCGGAAGGTCTATTCGTATGAACAGTTATGTTTCTCGCGCGACGAGCGCACGTCGCGGTTTCACACTTGTGGAACTCTTGGTCGTTATTGCGATCATCGGAATTCTCGTCGGTTTGACGCTCCCAGCCGTTCAGATGGCTCGCGAAGCGGCTCGACGTGCTCAGTGTCAGAATAATCTGAAGCAACTGGGGATTGCTCTCAATCTCTACCTGTCAGAAAAAGGGAAACTTCCACCTGCTGTTGATGCGGCTAGATTTACTTGGCTCTCAAAGATTTTGCCAGAACTTGAACAAAGTGCGCTGTACGAAAGCCTGAACTTCGATGCGTATGCTGACGATCAAGCTTTTTTGAATCAACAGTTAGAAATCCTGCAGTGTCCATCTGATCCAGAAATGGGGGACTTTGCCTCGGTTCAGGAAGTTGGCATTACGAACTACGCAGGTGCCGAGGGCTGGCGTTCGCTTGTTGCTGGACAGCAATTTAATGCAAGTGACAACGATGCTGCCTCTGGTAGTTTCACGCGCCCTGCATTCGTCAATTCGTCCACTACGTATTTCACACGGCCGGTAGATCTTAGCGGCATGTTCCGTCCAGGTCCGACGCGTCAAACGTCCACGGCTAACGTGAAGGACGGTATGTCGAACACCGTGATGGTCGCCGAAGTTGCCGCTGCTGGATTTACGACTCCGTCTGGTGGAGATACAACGCAAACCAATGAAGGTTCACCGGCGTTTATCACTGCTGGTAGCGCTCGCTCTTCATTCATTGGTTACTACCCAGGAGCGACTTCAGCACCGACTGATTTGATTGACTCCGCTGGCTATGTGCCAACCTCTGGTACTCCAGCGTCTACGTTGTTTGCTCCACTGTTTATTTCGGTGGACGCCATCAATACGACGGCCCGATCGGCAAGCACGCGTCATGCTACGCTTCAGTGTGTGAACGGGGACGGTTCGGTCGCTTCCATTCCATTGACGATCGACAACACCGTTTGGATTCAGCGTACCGCCATGGCTGACGGTACCGTGATCAACTAAGTTGGCGCCGCTGGCAGCTAAGAACAAACAAAAAAACGGGTGCGATAAATCGCACCCGTTTTTATTTCTTGAGATGTCCGAACAACAATGCCTAATAGGCTTTGGCGATCACCATTCGCTTGGCAACGTCCTGTCCTGTGAAAAGGCATTTTCCTGGCTCTTCCTCGCCATCTACAGGAATACATCGCGCGGTGAGCTTAAGCTTTTTCAGCTCTTCTTCCACTTCTGGAACATCCGCGCAGTGGACGAACGCGAAGCCGCCATGGATTTCAGGTTTGTTGTCGCTTTTCGGCGTGAACCATTTCTTAAGTTCATCGACGCTATCGACTTTGCGCGAGTTGTCGTCGCGGAGCTTCTTTGCCTTTTCAAACAGGCCGTTTTGAATTTCAGCCAGCGTATCAGCAATTTCAGCAACAAACTGATCGACGGGGATTCCCTGCTTGTCCTTCGGGCTCTGATCGCGGCGACCTACGAAAACGCTGCCTGAGGCAACGTCGCGGGGGCCAACTTCTACTCGAATCGGCACACCCCGTTTAATGTGGTGCCAGGTTTTTTCGCCACCACGCAAATCGCGGTCGTCCATCATCACACGAACCGGCGAGCCATCGTAAGTCTGACCCTTAAGCTTCGATTCCAAATCGTCGCAGAACTGGAGCACGGCAGCTTTTTCTTCATCGCTACGGTAGATCGGCAAGATCACAACATGCTTTGGAGCCAATCGCGGTGGGACAACGAGCCCGTCGTCGTCACTGTGCGTCATGATCAGCCCGCCGACCAGACGCGTGGAAACACCCCAGGAAGTGGTCCAGGCGAACTCTTCGGTTCCTTCGGCTGATTGGAATTTGATTTCCTGGGCCTTCGAGAAATTTTGCCCCAGAAAATGGGAAGTACCAGCTTGTAGGGCTTTGCGATCTTGCATCATTGCTTCGATGCTGACCGTCATGTTGGCCCCTGGAAAGCGTTCCCAGGAAGGCTTTTCCCCTTTGATAACCGGCATGGCCATGTAGTTTTCGGCAAAGTCCGCGTAGACTTCGAGCATTTGTCGTGTCTCTGCGAGGGCTTCTTCTTCCGTCGCATGGGCCGTATGGCCTTCCTGCCAAAGGAACTCGGCCGTCCGCAGGAACATTCGCGTGCGAAGTTCCCAGCGCACTACATTGGCCCACTGATTAATCAGGATCGGCAGATCACGGTACGATTGAACCCATTTCGCGTACATAGCCCCAATGATCGTTTCGCTTGTGGGGCGAACGATTAGCGGCTCGTCCAGTTTGCCGGCAGGGACCAAGCCGCCATCGGGACCAGGCTCGAGTCGGTGGTGCGTAACAACGGCGCATTCTTTTGCAAAACCTTCCACATGTTCTGCTTCCTTTTCGAGAAAACTCATCGGAATGAAGAGTGGAAAGTAAGCATTCTCGTGGCCGGTGTCTTTAAACATGCCGTCGAGAACTTTTTGCATGTTTTCCCAAATGCCCCATCCCCATGGCTTAATCACCATGCACCCTCGCACGGGGGAGATCTCTGCCAGGTCGGCCGCTTTGATGACCTGTTGGTACCACTCGGGATAATCGACTTCTCGGGTCGGGCTAATTGCGTTCTTGGGCGCCTTGGCCATCGGGATGCCTATGCTTCTAGACGTTAATAAAGGCAGACTTTGACATTACGGAGGAACGGCATTCTAAAAAAATCTGCGATATGGGGACAGCCGAGGTGTCGGTGTGGATCCATGCAACCTGAAAGGCGGGTCCTTGTTGAGAATCTGGGGCGTCTCTAGAATCGCCAGCGTCTTACCTTTCGGGGGGACCGCAAAAAATTGAGCCGGGATGGCCAAACCAATATTAGATAGACAGGACTGAGGATGTCGCGACGAAGCGTTACGCAGCTGGGCGAGAACGAAAACATCAACGAAGTTTACGTGGCATCAGGCAAGCAATTGCGCCCCAACCGTCAAGGGAATCTTTACCTTCAGATGCAATTGTCCGACAAGTCAGGTTCGGTCAATGCAATGATGTGGAACGCCAGTGATGCGATCTACAAGCGTTTCGAGGATGGCGACTACGTCCGCATCCAAGGAACGTCGCAGTTCTACAACGGAGCGATGCAAGTGATCGTTTCGCACGTTGAACGTATTGAGGCCAAGGATGTCGACGAGTCTGACTTCATGCAGGTCAGCCCGCAGCGTATGGATGAAATGCTGAAGGAGCTGGGCGATCAATTGCGGGCAATCCGCAATATCCACCTGCGGAATCTGGCAGAATGCTTCCTGATTGACGAAGATTTGATCTCGCGATTTCGTAAGTCGCCAGCCGCGATCAAAAACCACCACGCCTATGAAGGTGGTTTGCTTGAGCATGTCGTCAGCCTAATCAAAGTCGCCAAAGCGATTGTCCCGTTTTATCCGCAGGTCGATGAAGACTTGTTGGTAATGGGTGTCTTGTTTCACGACATCGGCAAAGTCGATGAACTGAGCAGCGATAAGGGCCTGGCCTACAGTGACGAGGGGCAATTGATCGGGCATTTGGTCAGTGGTGTCAGCATTGTCGACCGTTTGACCGCCGAAGCGGAGAAGCTCTCTGGCGAGAAATTCCCCGAGGAATTGGCTTTGCGAATCAAGCACATGGTCGTCAGCCATCATGGCAAGCTGGAATTCGGTAGCCCTAAAGTTCCGATGACGGCCGAAGCTCTCGCACTTCATTACATCGACAGCCTCGACGCTCATATGCATGGCTTCGATAAGCTGCTCGCCGACGACATGAACAGCGATAGTAACTGGACGTCGTACAGTCCGCAGTTCGGTCGCAAGCTGTTCAAAGGAAGTGGCTCTTAACCGCTAATTGCGAGCAGTTTAGCGTTCGCGGATTTTCAGCGACATTTTATCCACGTGAGGCAATTGTCGATTCATTGTCGATAATTGCTGCGCTAATCGATATGAATTTCCGAATTCATTTAATCGGTTTTGTCACCGCCGAAATCGAGTTGTTGTTGCGCAAGTCATTTATGGGAAATGCCTTACGGCGATCACGTGGGTGGCAGTCTGCTGTCGTGGGGCGCCGCACAGTGGGCGAGTGAGGGTGTTTCAGATTTATGAGACCTTTATCACCGATTCACTACTTCTCAACGATCTCGTGCCATAACAGCTAATGTTCCGAAAGGTTTCCTTAAGCTATCGCTGAAACTTTTGCAGGATTGCAGCAAGTTTCGGCGGCCCGACGGCTGATTCCTTTCGAGTCCTCAGACCTTCGATCAGGATGGAGCCTGTCAAATTATGGGTGCCATGTCGCGAAATCGAGATCGGGTACGAACATTATTCTTCAGCGATCTGCATTTGGGTTGTCCCTATACTCGGGTCGAACCTTTTTTGGATCTGCTGAACGAACACGAACCACAGTACATCTATATTGTGGGGGACTTCATCGATGGCTGGCGGTTACGCAAGCGTTGGCACTGGGAGCCGGTGTATAACGCGATCCTCAGCCGGCTATTCGAGATGTCGCAGTCAGGAACCAAGATCTTCTATACGCCTGGGAATCACGACGATTTCCTCCGCAGCTTCCGATTCAAGTTCGACTTTGTCGACATCGCGGATCAGTTTATCCACCACTGTCCCAACGGTCGGCGCATTCTGGTAACGCACGGCGATAAGTTTGATCAAGTCGAGAAGAAAGCGAAGTGGATTTCCGTGCTCGGGTCGTTCCTCTATGACTCGATCTGCTGGGCAGACGAACGGATCAATCGCTGGCGACGTCATTACAACCTAAGCCGACTGCCGATTGCCGCTTCGATTAAAAAGAACGTCAAGTCAGCCGTTCAGTTCGTCAGCGATTTTGAAGATACGCTGATGCTGCATGCCAAATCGCTGCAGTGCCAGGGCGTCATTTGTGGCCATATTCATACGCCGATTGTAGTCGAAAAGCATGGCGTCACTTATTACAACACCGGCGATTGGATTGAAAACAGCACCGCCCTGCTAGAGTATGCCGACGGGCGATATGAGATAATCGAAGCACCCCATGAAACCAACCGGGATGCGGCCCAGGTAATCCCATTGGATCCGGCGGAAGTCGAGCGTCGCCGGCAGGAATTGATGGCTGCAGCACTGGGAGTCGATTTGCGGGGATCGGACGAGGCCCCCGTTTTAGCAGTTCCTTTTTCTGCGGATCAACCTGTCTGAGGACAGTTTTCGCGTATCAAGGATGAACCACCGAAACAAAGAAATTGTCTTGTTTCACAAGATATTCGCGGCTTATACATTACATTCACGGCGTCAGCGGTGATCGTTCCGCGAAATGGACTTGATAGGCATGAGGAGCATGCTCAAGTCGTTTCGCCTAAAGGATTCTTCCCAACTACCATGGCGAAAATCTTTTACAGCATGTCGGGTGAAGGGCGCGGACACGCAGCCCGAGTTCGTACGATGACGGAGCATCTTCGTCACGAGCACGAGTTGGTTTTGTTCGCTCCGAATGAAGCATACGACTTCCTCGCCCCGATTTATAACACTTCAGACTTTCCTGGAGTGGAAGTTCGCCGTTTGCCGGGCTTGAAGTTTTATTACACCAAACGTCGCTTGGATTTATCCAAGTCGATCTATCAAGGGCTCAAGTTCCTGGGGCAATTGCGACGGAATGTTCGCGAAACGTCGGAGATCCTCAAAGCAGAAAAGCCTGACTTGATCGTCTCCGACTTCGAGCCGATCTTGCCCAAAGCAGGCAAAGCGTGCGAGATTCCGGTCGTCAGCTTGAACCATCAAGACTTTCTGTTGGCGTACGACTTATCGTCGCTTCCGGCCAGTTTGCAGTGGTATGCGTGGGCGATGGGGTTTGTCGTCAAGGCGCATCATGTCGAGAAGCAGTCGACGGTCGTATCGTCGTTCTTCACCCCTGAGCTTCGGCCGGGTTACAAGGATGTGGTTCAGGTCGGCCCCCTGCTCCGCCCCGACGTGTGCAACGCCACGCCGTCGGAAGAAGGTTACATCCTCTCGTACGTGCGAAAGGCAACCACCGACGATACGCTGCAACTTCTCAAGTCGTGCGATCGACCAGTCAAGGTGTATGGTCTCGGAAAACGCCCCAGCGATGGTCCGCTGACGTTCCATGAAATTGATGAGCAGAAGTTCACCGAAGATTTTATCCACTGCGACGCGTTGATCGGCGCCGCAGGCAATCAATCGCTCGGCGAGGCGATCTACTTGGGCAAGCCAGTGTTGGCATTGCCAGAGTCGTCGCACCACGAGCAGATGATCAATTCCCACTTCCTGAAAGAGATGGGTGTGGGAAGCTGGACCGCGATCGAATCGTTCGCGAAGTCCAATCTCGTTTCGTTTCTCGACGGAATCTCAAAATTTCGCGAGAATCTGGCCGCATACCGTGGCCAAACCAACGGAAATCCGCCTGCTTTGGCGGCCATTCGTAGGCATTTGCCATCCGCGACGTTGGTCTAATCAATTCTCTCTAAATCGCCAGCAGGGCGGTTCTTATGATTGCTCGCTTCTTATGCGAGCCGTAAACTTGGAATATGGAAATAGAAGAAATCGAAGCAAAGATCCTTAGTCACGTTAATCAGCCGAATTATCAGCCGGTCAAGCCGAAAGTTATCGCCAAAAAGCTAGGCGTCACCGAGGATGACCGAAAACCGTTCAAGCGAGCCCTCAAGCGGCTCATTCGCAAAGGATTGGTCCGCTACGGCGCTAATCATCTAGTTAAAAAGCCATCGGTCGAAGATGGCGAGAAACGGATTACCGGACGCTTTCAGCGCAACGCCAAAGGGTTTGGGTTCGTACGGCCGCAGAACATTGCCCCCTCTAAGGGACGCGAGGCTGACGTCTTTATTCCTCCCCGGAGAGGAATGGATGCTGCCACAGGCGACTTGGTGTTAATCCGCACGTACCTCGGCCGTGGGCCAGGAGGCGATCAGCGTCTATGTGGCGAAGTGGTCGAGATCGTCGAACGCGAGACGCACCGTTTCGTGGGGACCTATTACGAAACGCACGGCATGGCGTTGGTTCAGGTCGACGGCAAGATCTTTGCCCAGCCGATCCCCGTCGGCGATCCCGGCGCAAAGAATGCCCAGCGGGAAGATAAAGTCGTCATCGAGATGGTCCGGTTCCCTTCGCATGCGCATGATGGCGAAGCGGTCATTGTCGAAGTGCTCGGCAAACGGGGCGAACCTGGCGTCGACTTGTTGTCGATTATCGTCGAATACGATTTGCCTCGCGAGTTTCCGGAAGATGCCCTCGAAGTCGCACGTCAGCAGGCCGATTTGTTTGACGAATCGATTCCGGAAGGTCGCCGAGACTTTACCGCCGACACGGTCATTACCATCGACCCGATCGATGCACGCGACTTCGACGATGCGATTAGCCTCGAGAGGCTCGACAACGGACATTGGGTTCTCGGTGTACATATCGCCGACGTCTCGCACTTTGTTCCCGAAGGTAGTGCGCTGGATGCCGAAGCGCGAAATCGCGCGACGAGCGTTTACCTGCCAGACAAAGTCATTCCGATGTTGCCCGAGACGATTAGTAACAACTTGGCCAGCTTGCAGCCTGACAAAGTTCGTTTCACGCGAACGGCCATAATCGAGTTCACGCCGGAAGGTGCGCGTGTCGGCACTCAGGTATGCAAGGGAGCCATTCGCAGTAAACGCCGCTTCGCCTACGAAGAAGTCGACGAATATCTGGCCGACCGCGAGCCCTGGAAAGAAAAACTGACGCCGAAAGTGTTCGACCTATTGGGACGCATGTACGAGCTTTCCATGATGCTTCGCAAACGACGGTTTGCTCGCGGCAGCATGGAGTTGAGCATGCCGGAAGTGAAGCTCGACATCAATAAAGATGGCGAAGTGACAGGTGCCCATACGGTCGAAAATACCGAAAGCCATCAGATCATCGAAGAGTTCATGCTCGCCGCGAACGAAGCAGTCGCGGAAGCACTTGCCGATCGCGAACTGTTTTTCCTACGCCGAGCTCATGCTTCTCCAGACCCGAAGAAGCTGGCTGACCTGACCGAATTCGTCCGTGACTTGGGAATCGAGTGCGAGAACCTCGAAAACCGTTTCGAGATCATCCGCGTGCTCGACCAAGTTAAAGGTAAGCCAGAGCAAGCGGCCGTCAATTATGCCGTACTCCGCAGCATGCAGAAGGCGGTCTACAGTCCGGAAGAGATCGGTCATTACGCGTTGGCGAGTGAGAACTACTGCCATTTCACCTCTCCGATTCGTCGATATCCAGACCTCACGATCCACCGGATGTTCGATCAGATCGAGCATGACGTCCGTCCGCCGCAAGATTTCGGGCAGATGCAAGTCGAAGGCGAGCACTGCAGCGACCGTGAACAACGAGCCGCCGATGCCGAACGCGAACTGATCAAGATCAAATTGCTCACCTACATGAGCACGCGAATTGGGGAGGAAGTCGACGCGGTCGTGACCGGGGTCGAGTCGTTTGGGTTGTTTGTTCAATCCTTGGAAGTCCCTGCGGATGGCCTGGTGAGAATTGATTCGCTGAACGACGACTACTACCGCTACGACGCAACGACCCACAGCCTGGTCGGGAATCACGAAGGGAATTCGTTCCGGCTCGGCGACGTGCTGACGGTACGGATTGCCCGAGTCGATCTCGATCGGCGGGAACTCGACTACCAGTTCATCGAGAAGACCGGCGAGCAAAGCACTAAGCAGCCTGCCAAATCGCTTGGTGGAAAGTCTGGCGGCGGCAAATATAAGCCGAAAGTTCAAAGCTCGAGCATGAAGTTCTCGACGCAGTCGAGCCGGCCTAAGAAGGGGGCTCGTGGGGGAAGCAAGTCTGGCAAAGGGACTTCTCCCTCGCGTCCAAAGAAGGATAAGCGATCTAAACGCCGCGGCCGATAAGCTTTGTCGATCGCGGTTCTTGTGGGTTTTTGCTGTGTCGGTAATACTTGCGGGTCGGTACTCGCACGTTTTCCCCATGCATAACGACCCATCCCATGACGCATCCTTGGATCGCCGAACGCACCGCATCTTTCGACTCAAGTGGCATTCGCAAGGTTTTTGATCTTGCGGCGAACATGACTGACCCGATCAATCTTTCGATCGGTCAGCCAGACTTCGATGTCCCACAGGAAGTCAAGGATGCCGCTGTCGATGCGATTCAGGGCGGAAAAAATGGCTATGCTTTGACCCAAGGGATGCCGATTCTGCGGGACAAGCTGCAAAGCCAGATTGACGACGAATATGGTCACGCTGACCGCAAAGTGTTCGTCTCGTCGGGGACGAGTGGTGGTTTGGTGCTAACGATGTTGGCGATGGTGAACCCCGGCGATGAAGTGATCATCTTCGATCCGTACTTCGTCATGTATTCTTCGTTGGTGAAGCTGGTTGGCGGCGTTCCTGTCGTGCTGAGCACCTATCCCGATTTTCAGATCGACGTCCAGAAAGTTGCCGACGCGGTCACCGATAAGACCAAGCTGATTCTTTTGAATACGCCCGCGAATCCAACAGGAGTCGTGGCTCAAAAGGAAGAAGTGCAAGCGCTTGCGAAGTTAGCCGAAGAGAAGAACATTGCGATTATCTCGGACGAGATCTACCGCGTGTTTACCTACGACGACAGTTTCTGTTCGCCGGCATCGTTCAACGAGAACACAATCGTCATCGATGGCTTCTCGAAAAGCTACGGTATGACAGGGTGGCGTTTGGGCTTTGTGCATGGTCCCGCGGCCGTCATCGATACGATGATCAAGCTGCAGCAATACACGTTTGTTTGTGCTCCGCAGCCAGTCCAATGGGCCGGTGCCGCGGCCATGGAAGTCGATATGTCTTCCCACGTCGATGCGTACAAAGCGAAACGTGATCGGTTGATCGATGGGCTTTCCGACTTGTACGAAATCGCCAAACCAGGCGGCGCGTTCTATGTCTTCCCGAAGGCACCTTGGGGAACAGGAACCGAGTTTGTTACCAAGGCAATCGAAAACAATTTGCTGATTATCCCTGGGAACATTTTCAGCGGTCAGAACACGCACTTCCGGATCTCGTACGCGGCGTCCGATGCAACGATCGATCGTGGGATCGAAGTCTTGCGAAAGCTGGCTCAAGCGGGCCGCTGAGATTAATGCTGTAGCGAGAACGGCTGCGATGGCTTTTCGGTTTCGATGCCATTCAGTCGGGCTAAGATGTCTTGCAGGATTCGTTGCTCCAAAAGCACATCACGGCAAAGCGGAATCCAGCCGTCGGTGCGTGGACCCAGCTCTGGTGTGCTTTCACCGCTTCGCAACGTTCCATCAAACCGGACGCCGTCCAGGGCCATCTGAGCATTCGATGGCCCAGTGACGTCTTCCATTTCTTTGTGGACTTCCACCCCAATGAAATAGCCGTCTTGTTCCGGCATCACGCGAACGATGCAGCGTCGGCGAATCGTTTGCAGCGTGCTTTCCAATTTCTCATAGCCACGCGTCGAATCGGTGTGCCATGGCTCGAGCATCGTGCTGCCGATGCGGGGGTAGGTTTCGAGATAGCCTTCGGTCAATTGTCCAGCGACGACACGAACACGTTGTTCCCGTTGAATTTTAAAATGGGTATCGACCGAGTCGACGATCTGTTCCCACATCAGTTCGTGGTCGCGGATCGGAACGAAGTGAGGATTCTGGACCGGCTCGCGAGGCGCACTTCCAGCGTGATGCAAAAGCGGCACGAAGCTGCTGCACCCGAGACTGCTGACGAGCAGGACACAAACTAGAGGAAACCACCTCACCAAGTCGAAACTCCCTTTCCGACGGAACTTTGGGAGCGGGAGTTTGACGAATCGCCCGCATGGTAGCAAGGTCAAATCGTTTTCGTGCTAGCACGCACCTTCGAAATGAAAAAGGCCGTGAGCATGCTCACGGCCAGATTCGCGTTTTCTGGTGGTATAGTTGGGAAACGCTTACCCGTAGTTCTCGTCCATGCCCAGTCGCATGCGCAGTTCCTCGAACTGTTGCTGATATCGCTGTGAGGAGGAATGAACATGTTCCGCTTCGGTGATGAATTTCATGTTCGGCGTCGGATAGACGTCGCGGTCGATGAAAGCACTCTCGAATGGCTTCAAGTCGTTGCCGTAGACGATCAACAGCTTGTGCTCGTCGAACTGGACCTCCAGGGGCGAATGAGGATTCAGAACCGCAATGCCAGTGCATCCGTCGTTGAGCAGTAGGTCTTCGTAGTCCCACAAAATGCTCTTCAGGACCGGCAAGTCGATATGTTCGCGATACATATCGCTGTTCTGAGCCATATCGTGGTGGTGGCTTGATTCCAAGACCACGTCCACTTCTGTACCCAGCGGGTCGAGCAAGTCCATGAAGGTTTCAAACAGGTTCGACCGCGTGGCGGAACCCATCAACACGGGAACCGTGCTGCCGGTTTGATCGTCGCGATACGTTTCGCGGCGAAAGCCTTGCGTGGGGACGACCTTCAGATCGAACGAAGGGCGAACCGCTTCGGTCAGCTCGAAACCGTTGTAACTCCCGACATCCAAGTGTGCTTCTAGTTGCTCTTCCGAGAGATGTTCGAAACTGTTTGCCATATGACCCAGCTCGTTCTCGTGAAAAACGCTCTTGAAAAACTGCTTCAAGAAGCCCATGAGTGACCTCTGCTCCGGTGTTCTTGCTCGTTTGGGAAGCCTCAGTGTCCCGCCCAAGCTGTTCTCTTTGTCTTTTGAAATCCTAGGTTGGATTTTTGGTGCGTGACGCCTTTTCTTGCGGATGCCTTCTCGACAAGTTGTGGCCGTCTTTGTCTTAGCCGTTGGCGGCGAAGTGCGAGACGTCTCACGCGAATCTAACGAGAGCATAGCACCGTAAAACGTGCCGTTTTTAGGTCTTAGGTGACAATCTTCGAAAACAACAAAGACAAAACTCTTGGCGCTCACGACACCGATTCGCAACCTATGCAGCGCTGCGGCATTAGTCTTTGATCGCTACGATCGTCGCAACATGTCTTCAGAAGGGGCGAATGGTGTGGGTAGCCGATTCTCGATGAATCGTTGGAGAAACATTGGTGGCGTTTGGTATACTTCCCGCTAGGAATGATGTCGCTTTTCCGCAGCCTTTTCCCCCCACCCCACCGATGCCTCTCCCTGATCAACGCATTGCATGGATGATTTCGTTTGGTCTGATCGTTGCCGCTTGTGCCGGTTGTAACACCGGCAAGCCATCTCAGCCCGACACCCAAACTGTGGAGAAACCAGTTTCCACGGAGGAAAAATGGGGAGCGATTGTCCTTCAGGGGGAAAAAATTGGCCACATGCGCGAGAAAATCGAGCATCTGACGCACGATGGCAACGCGTACGTTCGCACCACCCAAGTCAAAAACATGACAATTCAGCGAGCCGGGCAGCCATTAGAGTTGAAGGTCGAAGATGTCTTTCTCGAAACGCCCAGCGGCTTCCTGAAGCAGTTCATTACTAAGATGGGACAGGGTGGAGCCGTCACACGCTTCACCGGACAAGTCTCCGAAGATGGTCAAACTCTGCAATTGACGACGCAAAGCGGAACAAGCCCACGTATTTCGGAATCAATTGATTGGAAGCCGGAATATGGGGGAGTTCATGCCGTGCAGCGAATGCTCGAGGCCTCGCCGCTTGAAGTGGGAGAGACCCGCACGGTGATGGCATTGATGCCGACTGTCAATCGCGTGGCAAAGCAAACGGTGACGGGGCTGGGTAACGAAGAAGTCACAATGATTGACGGATCTCAGGTCAGTCTTCTCAAAGCCCGTCAGGTGATGGAAGCAGAGGGACAATCTCCGTTTGAATCGCTCGTATGGCTCAACGCAGATGGCGAAATCGTGAAAACGAAGTCAGTCGGGCAAGAGTTCGAGATCTATAAGTGCCCCAAGCAGTATGCGTTGAGCCCAAATAAGGCGGTCTCTTTCGATTTGGCCCTCGATACGATCGTCCCCGTAGAAGGAATGCCGAAGGAGAACTTCGATCAGCTTGAATCGATGGCGTACGAGGTATTCCTTAAAAACAGCGATCCGTCGCAGTTGTTTGTGAGTGGAGCGAATCAGGACGTCACCAAAATTGACGATCGTCACGCGAAGCTTCATGTCTGGCGCATTGCACCTAATGGAAAACTGCCGATGGCGTTGGCAAACGCTTCTAAGCCAACCGAGGCAGATCGCGCTGCGAGCCCTCTGGTGCAAGTGAATGATCCCGTAATTCAGCGATTAGCGTCCCAGGCAGCCATACCTAGTGGCGACACCGCAAGCCGGGCGATGGCGTTGGAAAAGTTCGTGCACCAGACGATCGAAGAAAAAAACTTCTCCCAAGGCTTTCTTTCGGCTGCAGAAGTCGCGCAAGTGAAGACCGGAGACTGCACGGAACATGCGGTGCTGTTGATGGCATTGCTCCGTGCGAAAGGGATTCCCTCGCGTGGGGCATTGGGACTTGTTTACGTCGATTACGGCGAGAAAAAAGGCTTCGCGTACCATATGTGGACGGAAGCCTGGATCGGTGATCGGTGGTTGCCGCTGGATGCTACTCGCGGCCAAGGAGGAATTGGCGTTAACTACATCAAAGTAACGCAGTCCGACTTAAGCGGTTCCGGAGCGTTTGCAGCATTCTTGCCGGTATCACAGGTCATCGGCCAGCTAGAGATTCGTGTGGCCGATTAACTTCTAGGCCGGCTTTTCTGCAACATATTGGGCAACGGCGGCCAGCAGTGGATTGATCGTTTGCTCCTGGATCTCATGCGGAGGGTCCCAGGCAAACCACTTTGCGTCTCCATGCTCGGTCAGGTTTAACTCGACATCTTTCTCGAGGCGAGCCAGGAAGTAGACCACCGTCTTCAGGGCATCCGAGCCACCGAACTTCTTCTTATAATTCACCACGTACTGAAGCTGGTAGCGAAAGCCAGGATCGACAGTGATGTCGTCGGCGTGAATCCCTGTTTCTTCTTCCAGTTCACGCAGGGCACATTCCATTTCCGATTCTCCTTTGTCGACGTGCCCCTTGGGCAGATCCCAACGTTTGGGATGCTTCATCAACAAAAAGGACTCGATCGGGTCACCCTTCACTATCAAAAAGCCGCACGCTTTGGTCTGCGGCAAAGAAAGATCCGTCATGGGATTAGCTACTTTACTTCCTTGGGTTCGTCGGTCGGAAAGATGAAATCGGCGATAAAGAGTTGGCTGCTGTGGTCGTCACTTCGCGTGCTGGTCCACATCAACTTTTTACCATCAGGAGAAAACACGGGTAGCACGTCCGCGGCCGGACTGTCGGTGATTCGCCAGATGGGGCCAGGCTTGATGGCGTCGTCGGTTTCTTCGTACTTCATCAACCACAAGTCATAATTCGGTCGGCCAGGCTTCGAGTGGTCTGCACCTGCCCAGATGATATAAGGCTTCGTCGGGTGCCAATAGGGTGCCCAGTTCACGCCAACGTTATCGGTTAGCTGAAATTCCTTTTCGCCATCGACCGAGATCACGTAGATCTGCAGGAAACCTTCTTCCTTGCGATCACTGCGGAAAACAATCCATTTTCCGTTGGGCGAAATGAATGGTCCGCCGTCGTAGCCTTTAGCGTCGGTCAATTGTTTCAAGTTGGAGCCATCGGCATCCATGATGTACAAATCAGGGTCGCCGTCACGATCGCTACAGAACGCGATTTTCTGGCCATCGTGCGAGTAAGCCCCTTCGGCGTCGTACCCTTGGGCAGTGGTGAGTCGTGTCATTTCGTTGGACTTCATGTCCTTTACGTAGATGTCGGTGTAAGGATCGAAGTCCCACGAGTATCGTCGACGCTTTCCGGTGCGGCGTTCCTCTTCCTGCTTGGCGATCTCCTCGTCTTCGGTCTGCTTCATATTCGGGTCGCGATGGCTACTCGCGAATAGAATTTTTTCGCCATCTGGGGTGAAGTAAGCACAAGTCGTACGTCCGCGACCGGTGCTGATAAGTTCCGGTTCGCCGCCAGACAGTGGCTGCGTATAGATCTGATAGAAAGGATACTGTTGCGGCACGGCCTGATAGACGATCTGCTGGCCATCAGGCGAAAAGTACCCTTCCCCGGCTTTTACCATGCCTGAGGTCACTTGTCGCACGTCGGTCAGGTATTTCGACTCCACCGAGGGTGTTTCGGCGGGCTCTTGGGCTTGAACAAGGTTTGTGGCAGCAAAAAGAATAGCGATCGCAGGCAGGAAAACGTGGTGCGAATGCGTCAGCATCGAGGCGGCTCCCTGAGAAATAGTCGGTGGGGTTTCGAACCGGTTGGTACGCACCATTATAGGCAGAAGGCAACCGGGCGTCCGAGTTTTACGGCGATACGCCAACTGAAAAAAGTTACCAGAACGGGACTTATCTACTTTACGTAGAGCTTGGCTCCCCCTATTTTTTGTACTGGCTCAATGCATATTCCGCATCAGGCAAAACGCTGGGGGCACCCTCTCCTGCTCTCAGCGGCGGATGGCGAGCTGATACGAGCGCGATGATTCAGGCAAATCATCAGGCGGCGCGCGTTGGATTCACAATCTGGTCATTCTTTGTACGAGGTGGAGATTCATGCGCACGTTTTTCCTTCGTGGGCGATTGTCCTGCGCGCTGATTGGTATGTTAGTCGGCTTTGTTCTGACCCAATCGGCGACAGCTCAACTTATTCCTGAAACCGACGACGATCCCGTAGCGGCTCCTGTCGAAGGGGGCAATGCGTCTGGCGTCGAAGTTCCTGAAGAGGAAACGCCAGGGCTTGATAGCGGTGATAACGCCTGGATGCTGACTTCCAGCGCGTTGGTTCTATTCATGACCGCACCAGGTTTGGCCATGTTCTATAGCGGTTTAGTCCGCAAGAAGAACGTGCTGGGCGTGATGATGCAGTGCTTGTTCCTGATGGGATTGATGACCGTCGTCTGGAGTCTTTGGGGCTACACGCTTTGTTTCGGTGGCTCCAATCCTTATTTTGGCGATCTTGAATACCTGTTTATGAACAACGTTCAGCCGACATGGGATGCCGAGTTGGGGGAACCAGTCACCCCAATGCACGACGGTAGTACGATTCCCGAGTACACGTTCATGCTTTTCCAGGGGATGTTCTTCATTATTACCCCGGCGCTGATCTGTGGTGCATTCGCCGAACGCATGAAGTTTTCCGCGATGGCGGTCTTTTCCGTTCTGTGGGGAACGCTCGTTTATTGTCCGCTTTGCCACTGGGTCTGGGATGAAGGTATTTTGGCCTATGATGCCCCGGAAGCGATCGCTGGCGGTGCTCTCGACTTTGCTGGCGGCACGGTCGTGCATATTAGCTCGGGTATCTCAGCCCTTGTTTGTGCGTTTTTTGTCGGCAAACGTTTGGGGTTTGGGCACGACGACATGCGTCCCCACAATCTTACGTACACGACACTGGGCGCGGCGATGTTGTGGGTTGGTTGGTTTGGTTTCAATGCCGGCAGCGCCGGGGCAGCGGATGGTGTGGCTTCCAACGCTTTTGCGGTGACTCACTTCTCGGCGGCAGCTGGAGCGGTTGCGTGGGCCATGATGGAATGGATACTACGTGGTAAGCCAAGCGTACTCGGATGTGCTTCGGGCGCAGTCGCAGGTTTGGTTTGTATTACGCCTGCGGCTGGTTTTGTCCTGCCGATGCCGGCGCTGGCAATGGGAGCCGCGGCTGGCATTTTGTGCTATTACACGTGTGCCGTCCTGAAACAGCAAATGGGTTACGACGACTCCTTGGACGCGTTTGGCGTGCATGGTGTCGGCGGAACGTTAGGTGCGGTGTTGACCGGCGTTTTTGCGTCGCGTCACGTCTGCGGCGATCTCTCGGGAGGCGAGCCAATGGGTCTCTATGAAGGGGGCGGTGTCTCGCTGTTGATCGGTCAAGTTGTGGCCGTTCTCGTGACGATCGTCTTCTCGGTGTTCGCAACGGTCATTTTGCTGAAACTGATCGACCTGGTGATCGGATTGCGAGTGACGCAAGAGAGCGAAATCCGCGGCCTCGATATCTCTGAGCATGGAGAAGAGGGCTACATTTTTAGCTAATGTCGCACGCCTGGAGCGATGCGTTTGTATATTCGCGGCCGAGCCTGGCAAGATGGGCTCGGCCCTGTGAGCAGAATTAGGGCGTACTAGGAGATAAGCCGATGAAAAAAGTTGAAGCGGTTATCCGCCATTTCAAACTAGACGACGTCAAGAATGCGTTGAGCGAACAAGGGGTGTTCGGTATGACGGTAACCGAGGTTGCCGGTTATGGACGCCAGAAGGGACATACCGAAACCTACCGCGGCACGGAATACTCGGTCGACTTTGTACCCAAGAAGAAGATCGAAGTGGTTTGCAGCGACGAGAATCTGCAAAAGGTGATCGATACCATTCTGCGGACCGCTCAAACCGGCCAAATTGGGGACGGTAAGATCTTTGTCACGAATTTGGAAGATAGTATCCGCATTCGTACCGGAGAAACCGGCCAAGATGCCATCTGAATCCCTTCGGTGGATTCTGACATGAAGTAAACTGGAAACGGCGCTGCGAAGACATGTCGGCGCCGTTTTTTGTATACCCCACGATAAGATTGAAGCGTTTCCATGGCAGCACTCCGTCTTCGTGAATCGGTCATCGAGGCAAAGCAAAAGCTGGCCAACGGCCGAGAGAAACTCAAACGGCAGCACGAAGCGGGAACTCCCGGCGTGCAACTGTGCGCCCAAATTACGGATTGCTTCGATGGGATTATTCTCGATCTGGTCAACGCCGCCGCGGACGACGTCCCTGGTTTTACGCCGGAGCGTGTGTTGTCCAACATCGCTGTCGTTCCGCATGGTGGATATGGACGTCGTGATACGGCCCCCTACTCCGACATCGACTTGATGGTGCTGCACGCACCGACGTTTCGTGAACCCGCCATTCAGTTTACCAAGCGGCTTCAGCAAGACGTCTTTGATGTTGGGCTAATCCTAGGGCACAGCCTGCGTACGCCATCCCAGGCAATCTCGGCGGCGCTTTCCGATGCGACTATTTTCACGTCGCTCGCCGAAAACCGTTACTTGGCAGGTAGTGTCGGGCTGTTCCGTGATTTTGCCGAGCCATTTCGCCGCAAAGCGAGACGTAGCTACCGTGGATTGTTTCACGCGATCATGAAGGCTCGCGACGAGGAACGTCAGCAGTATGGCGAAATCGTGCACTTGCTGGAGCCGAACATTAAACGTTCCAGCGGAGCCTTGCGTGGCATTCAGATGGTGCGCTGGCTCGGCTTTGCCAAGTTTGGTGAAAACGAACTCGACTCATTAAACCGCCTCGGGGCGATTTCTGACCGAGATCGCAAGATCCTGCGTGATGCTCGGGAGTACCTGTTGCGGTTGCGTAACGAGCTCCATTTTCATGCTGGCAAGTCCTCCGATCTACTCGATCGGGCCGAGCAGATCCGCATCGCGGAAATGTACGGCTTTGAAGGAACCGATGGTTTGCTGCCCGTCGAGCAGTTCATGCAAACCTACTTTCACCATACCAGCGGCGTGCGTGATGCAGCGAGACACTTTATCGCTTCGATTCGCCCTCAGTCGGTCGTAACGACCCTGTTGGGGCCGATCATGACGCGACGCGTTGATCGTGATTTTCACGTTGGGCCGTACCGCATCAGCACTTCGCGCCGCTGGAAACAGCATCGTGCTGGACAGCTCGATCAAGTGCTGGAACTGATGATCGCTGCCAGCCGCTTCGAGCGCCAAATCGATCATCCAACGTGGGAGGTCATTCGCGCTCGGTTCCAAGGCCAAGGCGAAATCGAGATGACCGAGGCAACCCGCAAGGCGTTCTTAACGCTCCTTTCCGAGCCTGGTCGACTAGGGCAATTGCTACGCCGCCTGCACGAGTTGCGACTGCTAGAGAAGATCGTCCCTGGCATGGCGCATGCTCGTTGCTTGCTGCAATTCAATCAGTATCACAAGTACACCGTCGATGCCCACTGCATTAAAACGGTTGAATGTGCGACCGAATTTTTGGAGCGAGAAGATACGCTGGGGGCTGTCTGTCGATCAATCAAGAAGCGTTGGCTGCTGCATCTTGCATTGCTCATTCATGATCTTGGCAAAGGCTTCCCGGAAGATCACAGTATCGTCGGGGCGGAAATTGCCGGCGAAGTGGCCGATCGTTTTTGGCTTTCGCCGCAAGACAAAGAAACGCTTGTGCACCTGGTACGTTATCACCTTTCGATGTCGCATCTGGCGTTCCGACGCGATACATCGGACGAACAACTGGTCCTGCGGTTTGCCATGGAAAATGGTCCTGCCGAGCGGATGAAGATGTTGTTCGTGCTGACGTGTGCAGACTTTGCCGGCGTCGGTCCTGGTACGTTAAATGACTGGAAGGTCCGCGTATTGACCGATCTTTATCGCCGGTCGATGCAAAATCTGGGCGGAGACGATACCGTCGATACGGTGGCGCTACGACGAAAGAAGCTGGATCGATTGGCCAGTCTGGTCCGTGGACACGAACACGAATCTTGGTTCCGCCGCGTGATCGATTCGTTGCCGGAAGGCTTCCTTCAGGAAACGCCAGCCTCGCAAATTATTGTTGATCTCGAGCAGCTTCATGCCATGCGTGACGATCTGCCGATGGTGAATTGCCAGTACCGCGAAGACCGTGGCGTGCTGGAGATTACCATTGGGACGCGGGAAGAACTCATGCAAGGCGTCTTCCATCGCTTAACAGGCGCCGTCACGAGCCAGCGGATGACGATTCTCGCAGCTGAGATCAACACGTTGGCCGACGGCTTGGTGCTTGATCGTTATTTCGTCCAGGACCAGGACCACGACGGCCAGACGCCAGAACAGCGGATGGAAGACATTTGTGGGCGAATTCGCAAGTACTTGACCGATCCTGACGACAACGTGCCGAAGTTTACTTCGACATGGACTTCCCGGAATCAGCGGATGGCAGAAGAAGCCATTCCAATTCCGACCGAAATCAAAATCGACAACGAGACCGCCGACAACTACACCATCGTCGAGGTCTTCACGCAAGATCGCCAAGGGCTTTTGTACAATATTTCCCGCCTGCTGTACGAAATCGGATTAAGTGTGCACGTGGCTCGCATCACGACGCATCTGGATCAAGTGGTCGACGTCTTCTACGTGACCGATTCGGATGGCAATAAGATCGTCGATGAAGATCGCCTGGCGACCATCAAGCAGACCCTCGGCGAGTCGCTGATCGAACAGAACTCGTAGCTCGCCTACGAGCCGAGTTGCCGGATGAACGTGACCCAATCGGCTTGCAATCGAGAAATCGATTCGCCGAATGTCTCTTCGACCGGCGGCGGCGACTCGTCCCGCAGAATGACGTAGCGATCCAGGCCATCCTCCGCGAAAAGATTCTTCTGGAATACTAGATACCAAGAGAGTCCCCACGCGACGTCGTAATCAAGACGCGCTCGATGCAGATTCTCGAACAGCAGGAAGCTGCCCGCTTCGGTTTGCAGCATTCGTTGCAAGCTCATGCCGTTGTCTCGTTCGACTCGTGCTTGAAGCTGCGACAAAAGTTCTTTCGGCGGCAGGTCGATTCGGAACGTGCCATTCTCGAACTGGGCGTGCTCGAACAGTTGGGCCAGGCCTTCATTCAACCAAACCGGCACTTCATACTCATCTTGAGGGTAAAGGTAATTCTCGACATACGCGTGAAAGGCTTCATGGCAAAGGTGCTGAGTGGCCTGATCCATTAAGCTGTCCAGCGTGGCTTGGTTGCGGCGATCGGTGACTTTGATCTGGCTCAATCGCTGCTTATAGTCGCGTTGCCAGGCTTCCCGTCTTGCTTGAACTTCGGGAGCAATTTCGTTAGGCGACCACCCTGCTTCTTTCAAGCGTTTTGCCAACTGATTTAAGTCGCCCGGCAATTGCTTTTCGATCTCGGTCCACTGCTGCAGAATTCTTTCATGTTGTTTCTGAACGACCGAAAGCCGATCTTGAAACGAACCTACGTCCGAGCCAATTAGTACCTGGTTGGTATGGGGAACATAGATCGCCGGATTATCGATTTGCAGGCCAATCTTCTTGAGGTAGGCCGAGTAGCTTCCCAACGAATGAAACACGACGATTTGAATATCGTGAGTCGGCTTGCGTTTCGGCGGCAGCCAATGTTCAAACGCTTGAAAGATCTGATCGACACGCACAGCTAAGCTGCGTGTCATGTCTTCACTCAGTGAAGTCGTTAAGACGAATCGATCGCTCTGATACTTCCATGCCTCGTCCGTTTCCAGTATCTCTGATGAAGTTTTTACTAGCTGTAACGAATCTTTTGCCGCGGCGCGAATCTGCGTGTGGTTGCGGAGTCCTTCGACCAGGTCTTCCAACCGCTGCCGATCTGTACCGGTTACTTTTTCGAGACGTCCTTTTTGGTTGGCGGATATCGTATGGATGACGGCGAACATCGGCTTGCCAGGCGGGCGGTTGATCTCTAAGAACTCGAGCCCGCGTGGCGATTCTTCCAGCAATAGTCCGGTCAGCTCCGTACCATCTTTCAGTCGCAACTTATCGGTTGGCACGTCGGCCAAAGGGCCGTCTGCGCATGCCACAAGCGGCCATGCAAATGTAAGCAGAGCCGCGAGCGTCAAAATAAATTGCCGTGATATCCGCGTCACGATCTGAAGCCTGTTCCTTAGCCGGCGTTGAAGGGTACGGTGTGCGAATCGGCGACGTTCACCCAGCAGTGGACGTGAGGATCGCCACGGAAGTACCAAACGAAGCTGGGACCTTCCAGTCGCCAATTTTCCCAGACGTTGTCTTCGCCAATGTCCGCATCGGCATAAAACGCCAGGTGACACGCATCGAGCCCGCCATACTTGTTCAAGCAAGCGACCACTTCGTCGCGGTCACTTTGGCGGTAGGGTTCAATCAATACTCGCAGCACTTCTTGCACCGCTTCCTTCTGGTCGTCTGAAAGATCGCCGACTTTGATGCCACTGAATTTTCCTTCAGGGCCTTGGAAGCTGTTTTCCTGCTCGATCGGGCTATCTTCGACCAAAGCAATCTTTTGCTGCTTGCCATCCAGAATTTGGTAAACGTTGTTGGCCGCTTTGGCTTGATGCCAGAAGACGTTACCGGGGTGGTCCGCTTTCTCGTTGAAGCCTTTCGCTGCGTGTCCGTAGAAGATAGGGCCACCGAATGCGACGTGCTCAGCCGAGTTGCCATCGCAGCGCATCGTCATGTGACGGCCGGTCATGACCAGTTCAAACTTTCCTTCCCCGGGCTTGCCAAAGATGGCGATGTTTTGCTGCTTGCCAAATCCGCCGGCGTCGTCTTTCAGTTGCCGATCAAAGCGTTCGACCCAGTCTGGGTTGACCATTCCCACGAAAATCTGACGAATCAGGTGCTGCTGCTCTTTGGTGAAGTAGTTGCCGTGGATCGTCTGATCGACAATGTGCCAGTTGTTTTCGACATGCGTCCGTAGTTTTCCGAGATGTGGATCTTCATGGTCCCAGTCGAAAGTGATCTCTTTCTTTTGTTTGTCACTGAGGGAATCGTACAGGACTTTTACCAACGATTCCGACGTGTCTTGCGGCTTGGTTTCATCCGCGGAAAGTATGGCAGGACCGCTCATCGCTAAACCGGCAGTTGTCGCCGCGGCCGTTTGCAGAAACTCACGACGGCTCGCGTTGGCCAGAGACAATCGACTAGGCATGGAAGGACCTCCGAAAGGGAGAAAACGTGAGGAGTGTGTCCCCCTATTTTTACCAGAGGAAACCCGCCCAGAACAATCGAAATGTTCAGCGGCGCAGCTTTTGGCAACGTGGACAAAAAAACGTGGCTCGTTGTGCTTGAACCGTCCGAACGATAACTCCTTTGCCACACGATCGGCAAACGTCTCCTTCTTTCGCATACACGCGGTGATGGTTCTGGTAACCGCCGTCCTGGTTTAACGCATTGCGATAGGTTCCATCGTTGAGCGTCGATCCTTCGTATTTGATGGCTAATTGCAATACTTCAAGCATACAAGCATGGATTCGCTTCCATGCCTGGGTGGAAATCTCGTGACATGGTTTTGCGGGGTGAACTTTCGCGAGGTGTAAGATCTCCGAGGCGTATAAGTTGCCGATGCCTGCGATCCGCCGCTGATCGAGCAAAGCGACTTTGACCGGCTGTTTCGTGGTCGCGAATTTGTTCTTCAGCGTGTTCCAGTCAACATCCAAAGCATCAGGCCCCAGTCGACCTTCATGAAATTCCTGCTCGAACTGCTTCTCAGAAAACCACCGAACCGATCCCAGTCCGCGGCGGTCCCAGTACAAGAGCTCCCGGTGGCTTGCCCCAGAGATCGCCAGGCGGACGCGTAAGTGTTCCAATGTGGGGGGATCGGAAATGAGAACGAGTCCCGTCATTCGCGGTTCAAACATCAAACGCGATTGGTCCTCCATCACCAGGAGAACTCGTTTGCCGAGGCGGTCGATTCGCTCAATGGTCAGCCCTGCGAGGCGTTTGTTCAGCGTGTCAGCAGGGGGCGTGATACCGATGGGGCGACGTTCACAGGCCAGTTTTTCGAACGATTCAATCCGACCGCCCACTAGGCCCAAAACCCCGCGACGCATGGTTTCAACTTCAGGAAGCTCCGGCAATTGGCTGTTCTCCGTTGTACGTTGGGCAGGCTCGCGGTTATCGCGTCCACTTGACCCCCTTTAAGGTTGCCCGGATACTCAAAGGTTTATCACGCAGGCACCTGCGTCGCATATTGGGAGCGATCCCGCTGCGACGTCATTCCCAAAATCGTGACACATGGATCCGCCGATGGAAAGTCTAGGTACCGCCAGTCGTAACGTGCCCGATCCCGCTGGCCGCTTTGGTCCGTTCGGGGGGCGATACGTCCCTGAAACGCTGACGCAGGCACTCGATCAGTTGGCGGCGGAATACGAAAAGGCCGTGCAAGATCCGACGTTCTTTGAGGAACTGAAGGGTTTGCTGCGTGATTTCGTGGGCCGCCCTTCCCCGTTCTATCATGCCAAGCGGCTGAGCGAACAAGTGGGTGGAGCTCAAATCTGGCTCAAGCGAGAAGATACCAATCACACCGGCGCTCACAAAATCAACAACACTCTCGGCCAGGCTTTGCTGACGCTTCGCATGGGCAAGAAGCGTGTGATTGCTGAAACCGGAGCTGGGCAGCATGGTGTCGCCACGGCAACCGCATGTGCTCACTTCGGCATTCCATGCGTCGTTTACATGGGCGAAGAAGACATCCGACGCCAGGCTCCGAACGTCTTCAGCATGAAATTGCTCGGCGCGGAAGTACGGCCGGTGACGACCGGGTCGCGAACGCTGCGTGATGCCATTAACGAAGCGATGCGTGATTGGATGTCCTCGGTCGAGGACACGCACTACATTCTCGGCAGCGTTGTTGGTCCCCATCCGTTTCCACGCATCGTCCGCGATTTCCAGGCAGTGATTGGTGACGAAGCCCGCGAGCAAAGCCTCGAGCGTCTCGGCAAGCTACCGAACAAAGTTGTCGCGTGCGTCGGCGGTGGCAGCAATGCGGCTGGTATGTTCTATCCGTTTGTGGAAGACAAAGAAGTCGAACTGATCGGCGTCGAGGCAGGCGGTCGCGGTCCCAACGCCGGCGATCATGCTTCGCCTCTTACCTACGGCGAGCCTGGCGTGCTGCATGGTAGCTACAGCTTTGTGATGCAGGACGAAGATGGTCAGACGTGCGACGTCCATTCGATGTCGGCCGGTCTCGATTATCCTGGCGTCGGTCCCGAGCACAGCTACTGGAAGGCAACCGGGCGTGTCGAGTACACCTGCTGCGAAGATGACGACGCGATGAAAGGTTTCGACGCGTTGGCCGCATCGGAAGGTATTCTGCCGGCCCTCGAGTCTTCGCATGCGGTCGCCAAAGCGATGGAAGTCGCCGCCAAGATGCCGAAGGACGAAGTCGTTCTTGTCTGTCTTTCTGGCCGGGGCGATAAAGACGCCGCCGAAATCGCTCGCTTGAAGGGCGTGAAATACTAAAAGCTATTGGCACACCAACGTAATTTTCAACCAACCACTTGAAGGCTGATAACCTGATGTCCGCAGTCGATCGAGCTTTTGAAAACCTGCGTCAGCAAAACAAGAAGGCCCTTGTGCCGTTTGTCACCGCTGGCGATCCATCGTTGGAAATTACCGCCGCGGCTCTAACCGAACTGGGCAAGCGTGGTGCTGCCGTTTGCGAAGTGGGTATTCCCTACAGCGATCCCATCGCCGATGGTCCAGTCATTCAGGCTTCCTATACGCGGGCTCTGGACAAGAAGATCAAACTCAAGTCCATTCTCGACACCATCGGCAGCGTCACGCCGACCCTCCCCTGCCCTGTCGTAACGATGATCAGTTATGCGATCATTCACCGTCACGGCCCCGAGCAGTTCCTCGATGCTGCTCAAGCTGCCGGAGTCAGTGGGGCGATTGTTCCAGACTTGTTGGTCGAAGAATCAGACGCGTTCGCCAAGCTTTGCAAGCAGCGAGATTTCAGCCTGATTCAATTGGTCACGCCAACCACCTCCAAAGAACGTGCCAAGAAGATCGTTGAAACGTCGACGGGGTTCATCTATTACGTTTCCGTCGCAGGCATCACCGGCGAACGCACCGAGTTGCCGCCTGATATCGTCGACAACGTCAAGTGGCTCAAAAGCCAAACCGATCTGCCGATTTGCATTGGTTTCGGAATCAACAAACCGGAACATGTCCATATGCTGAAGGAAGCATGCGACGGCGTCATCGTCGGTTCGGCCATCGTCCGCCGTCTCTGCGAAGCGGACAGCAAGCCCAAGGATGAAGTCATTCAGGAAGTAGGCGACTACGCAGACTCACTTCTCGATGCCCTCAATGGCTAGGCCATTCCGCGTTTCGGTACCATGCCGTGGTCCGCTTCGGCATGCTTACCTGGGAGTATTCTCGCCATTCAGCGATTTGGCTTCTGAAATCAAAAGCTACCTTCTGGCAGTTTCCGAGCTACAATTGTATTAGGCAAATTACTGAACTTGACTCAGACTATTAGCCGAAATTAATGTAGCTTTAGTGCGTTTGCGAGCCGACGGCCATCCGGCACGACGCTTGCAATCTTGCCCCATCATGCGTGTGGAAACGACTTCACCCTTCGGGCAACGACGATACCACCAATGCGGCATCGCTTGGCGTACGAGCCAAAAGCCTGACGGGTTTTGCTGACCGACATCAAACGTACGGGAGGGGAACCATCTATGCATGCCGACCATGACAGCACACCGATGCACCGCTTCTTTGCAGGCATCACCGAGCAAACGTTCCAAGCCAAGCTGGGCGTTCCGGATACCGATTTGATCGACTACCTGACCGGATTGTTGATGCGATTCGTACGCAGCGACATGGTTTTCAAAGTCCGCAGCCTGACCGGTCGTCCATTGACCGAAGTGGCCGATATGCTGATCGAAGCCGAGGCGCGAATCGGCGAGGCAAAACGATCTGTCCACCATCACGTGGGGGACTTCCTTTTGTTCTGGAGCGGTGTTTACCCGGAAAGTCTCGCCAGAATGCAGAAGGCGGATCGAAAAGATCACCTGCTCAATTACTGGGTCGTCGGCAAGCAGGCCTACTCGAAAGCGAGCGAACTGTCTGCCGAGGAGCACTCCGAGAGCGAAGCGGAACTGCTCAGCAAACTAAGCCACGAGTTCGAGTTGTGTGCTTACGGACTGGGCGAAGTTCGCCGCGAATGGGAACGCCGCGATCAGCAAGGCGATTCCCCGCAGATCATCGTCATGTAAGCCGACGACGACGGCCTAATCGCGGCGTTCGTCGTGAAGTATCTGATCGATGACGATGCACGCGCAAAGAATCGTGACATCGTCTTCCTCAGAAATGGTTTCGACGCCATAGGTGTCGTTCCATGTCCAAAACGGCTTAGAGACATCGGCGACCATCTGTCCTTTTCTCTTGAACTGATAATCGTGCAGCCAGAAACTGCCGTCGATGGTGTAGTCGTTCGGGCCAGGCACATCGAGCGTAAACTTCTGGTTCAGCCAGGTAAACTCTTTGTGCATCTCGGCGAACAGTTTACCGCCGTGATATATCTCGTAGCACGGCATGAACGACAATAGCCGCTGTTTGATGTAGGCAAGTTCTCGCCCTTGCATGTCGCAAAAAGCGAGCTGATCCCCCCACGAAAAGACTTTCCCTTTGATCTCGTAGATCGGATCCTGGTGTTCGTTGTAGACGTAAAATTCGTCGCCCCACGACGAGAATCGCTCACGGATAACGTATCGCATCCTACTTCCGTTGTCGGTTGAAGTGATCTTTTATGCAGCCATGGCCCCACACGAATCGGTAGTGGCCATCGCACGACAAAAGGTTGTTCGTTTTAAGTCACCAAACCTTTGGTCACCATCATAAAGACATCTTCCAGCGTCGGATCTTTTTCAGCGAACGTGCGAACGTTGATCTTGTTGTCGACCAGTTTCTTTAAGAGAGCCGCGACCCCTTGGTCGTCCGTTTGCAGTTCGCAAGTTACCTGGCCGCGATCGACATCGACATCCACGCATTCGGGCATGCTACGAATGATCGAAAGGCCCGCGTCCATACCATCGACGAACTTGATGCTGATAATGCGGTTCTTGCGAATACGGCGATAGACATCCTCGATGCTGCCACTCATCAGTAGCTCGCCTCGTTCGATGATCCCGATCGAGGTACAGCAGTCGGCCAGTTCGGTCAGAATGTGGCTCGAGATGAGAATCGTCTTGCCCATCTTGCGAAGTTCTTTGAGCAGCGCCTTCACTTCCAAACGTGCTCGAGGATCCAAACCACTCGCAGGTTCGTCCAGAATCAGCACCGGTGGGTCATGCACCAAAGTTTTGGCCAGGCACAACCGCTGCTTCATCCCGCGGGAAAGTCCGTTAACGAAATCGTTTCGCTTGTGGGTCAAGTCGAGCAGTTCCAGCACGTCGGTAATGACTGCTTTGCGCCGGCTGCGAGGAATCTTGTAGGCCACCGCGAAGAAGTCGAGGAACTCCCACACTTTCATGCCGTCGTACACACCGAAGTTGTCCGGCATGTATCCGACACTATGTCGCACGTCCATCGGTTGATCGGCGACGTTAAAGCCGTTGACGAAACCTTGCCCGCGCGAGGCACGCAAAAGGGTCGCGAGAAAACGGATGCTGGTACTCTTGCCGGCGCCGTTCGGACCGATAAAGCCAAACATTTCGCCGGCGTCGATCTTCAGGTTCAGGCATTTGACTGCGGTGAAGTCGCCATAGTCTTTGCCGAAATCGACTAGTTCAATCATCGAGGTTCGTCCTGAAGGTGCGTAAGCAATAGTTACAAATTGTCGATCGCGTCAAGTTCGATGGACTGCAATTGAGTTGGTTCCATCCCCAGGAAACGCCGCGTGTTGGCATCGCGACGTGGCGCCGGAAGGTTGGCATGTTGAAGGTGCCCCACGACCATCGTACGAATGGTTCGCTGATTGGCTGCCGGCGAAATGGAAAGGCCCGGCATGTCTTCCTCTGTCCAGCCAATCAAGCGTGTCTCGCCTTGTTTCAGTTGGCGAACATCTTTGACCGCATTCAACAAGTGACGCAGATTGACTTCGCCTGTGGTCGGCGTGACCGACAGAACCGGCGACTCGGACCACTGCTCGAACAGCTTCCATTCATCTTCTACTGACGTGAACCGAATGGCCTCTTCCGCTTCCGGTAAAAGATCACCAACCCAAGCCGCTTCCAGCTGATTCGTTTCCGGATTCCGCCGCAGAATCCCGACATCGTGCAGCGTTTGTTCCGAGTTGTAGCTCAACGTTCCATTCAGGTTTTCGTCAACCGACCAGGTAAACATCGGTTGGATCGACGCCGACAGGAAGTACTCGCTATGGATCATCGTCGACGAGTTCGACGCGACACGCACACCGCTCAGTTGAACATCGCCACCTTCCTGGTGGTACCGTACTTCGCTGAAGCCATCGCCAAAGCGGCGCGACTGATTGCTAAAAGCATCGGACCCGCGACCAAACGGCAACGCGACCGCCGACGATTCTGTGAACGTCATGTCGTACGTCGTGCTGAGCGAGGTGTAAAGCGACGTGAATCGCGTTAGATGTGCCCGGTGATAGCCGGCGTGTGCTTCGAGAAACGCAATCTCGGTACGGCTGCGCGCGAAGCCGATATCGAGTTCGGCCAGCTTGATCACGCAAACGGCCCCGACGATGGCAATGATCGGCGCTGCGATCCAAGCCCATTCGACACGTCCCATTATCCAGAAGACGAGCCAGTTGAGCGGCACAAGCACAAGCAAGTAGCCGGCGGTGACGCGGAGGACGAAGTTGCCGCTGGGAATGCTAATGCCAGCCGCTTCCCGGAGGCACTCTCGGGCGGCAGTCGAGATGCCACTTGCGTCGCTCCAGCCTGCGACGCCTGACTGATTGTCGTAAGTGTAGCCAGAGAAGTTTTGAATGTTCAGTTCACGTTCGCTCAGCTTCATTTCTGCTTCGACATCGGCAAGCCTCTGGGCTTCATCCTCATCAATGGCAATGTCGTTGGTCGTTTCCGGAGCGACTTCTTCTACCTCAGTTTCCGCGGGATCGAGACTACCCACTAAGTTGGCATCACGCTGCTGATAGACCGGCATCAAGTTGGCCAGATCGCGGCTCATAAATCGAAGCGAGGTCACCAGACGTGGATCGTTGACCGCATAAGAATCGGCCCAAGCGTTGACGGCCGTTTCGTCGTCGGTCTTGCGAAACTTGCGGGGAGGACGGCGTAGAAGCACATTGTTCAGAAACGAATCGAAGTTCTTCCAATTCCGCGAGATGTCGGGCGAACGAATTTGAAACGCCGTGACGGCAATGCGGCCCCGTCCCACGCGGCGTTCGGCTACCAAGTCGCCAGTCTTGGGAATAAAGCTTCCCTCGGGGCGGAGCTTCAACTCTGAACCCCGTAGTGCGCCAGCGCGGAGGTCAATTTCGTAGCGAAGGTTTTGCCACGTGTTACTTTCGTAAATGCGTTCGGTCGTGACGAACTCTTTGTTCCAGACGTCGAACCGATCTTGTCCCAGTTCTACGCTGCCGGCATCGTCTGCTGGAAGATAATCGCCCAGGAAGCTGAGCTTCAGGCGATCGAGTGAATCAGGGCCACTGATGATCAGTTGACCACCAAAGTGCAGCCAGTCGAGCATCGATTGTTGCTGGTCGAGCGACAACAATTCTGGATCGATACCATCCCAAAAGACATACGCGATCGATGTCCACGCCATGGGGTTTTCGGGAATCGAAACACGATCGACCGTTTTCGGAAGGACCAGGCGATAGTGCGGAGCCGTTTCCTGTTGTAGCAGTGGTGGATGCAGCGGGCGAACGACGTCGGTCACTTCCAGGAATTGGTACTCATCGGAGGCGCTCGCGAGCACCACCATGTAATATTCCTGGGGATACATTCGCGTTGTCGCCAAGCGATCGACTAGCACCGGACGGCCACCTCCGGTCGGGCGAAGATCGCATGCGAACATTCTCGACTGCGAACTGTTACGGGCAATCAGCGGCGGATAAAAGAGCAAGTCAGACCAGCGCTCTTGTCCTTTGGGGAGAGCTAACGGTCGCGTGGCCGTGAAGAAATAGTCGGTGTCGGTAATGGGGACCGGGGTGTTGTTCGAGTCAACCGTCCAAGCGTAAAGCTCGCCGCGGAAGTCGAAATTGTTGGCCTTCATCAGCGTGCTGACGTTGGTCCAGTGCCCTGGCTTTACGCGGTTAAGCTGTGTTCGCCGATCATCCGACGGTAAGACGTTCAGCTGGGGGGGCTCGAAGTCTTCTTTGGTTTCTTCTTTTTTCAAACGCTCTTGGCGTTCTTCCAACGTTTCGGCAGGCTCAAAACAACCAGAGCAACCGGTTGTCATCAACATGCCGAAAAGAAGAAACGCAGTAAGCCACCGGCGGCGCGAGGGAGTCGCCAACAGCGGAGTGAATTCGTTTCGCGCCGAGTCGATTGTTGATGCCATACTGGGAGAAGTCTTCAGAGCGTTGTCCGTGAAAGCTAAAGCGTAGCCAACGTCGGCCAGGCAAACCAGCCAACGCTGACATGTGCCGCCGCAGTCGGTCGAAACGCGACAGGTTAAACGAAACTGCTCAAGCCGCCGTTTCAGGAATCCATTTCGCCGAGCTAAATTCTGCTCGCGTCAGGCGTTATTTCTTTCTCGTAGCGTAGGAAAGTTAACGCCACGAAGCAAGCAGAAGGACAACTTTGGGGGGCAACTTGCCTGTCTCGATCAGAAATCGCCATGTCAAAGGGCCAACCGCCGAGGAGACGCTTCGCCTGCCCTCGGTAACCAGATCCTGAGAGAAGGCTTGATGATTGAGCCAAGCAAAAATTCGGAAGAATTACAGTCGACGCAGCGACTTCGCTTGAAACGGCTCGGTCAATCTCGCACCGATTCGGTAGCACTGATCGTTAACGCGGGTGCAGCGAACGACATGAAATCGGACGTTCTCTGGACCGCTGATCCAAAGGTTTCGCTCCGGCCCAGGCGCAAGCGGTTCGCTGTGCAGCAGACCGATTCCCAGTCGCGAGATGTCGGTGATCAGCACCAAGTGCCAAGCTGGCGCATCTTCTTCGCTGGGACGCTGCTCGTCACGCTTAAGCAGTCCGCGGCTCAACTTGTTGAACCGGGCAAACTGACGTTGATCGGCATAGCACGAAGCGGTGATCTCGTCCGGCGTTAGCAGCCCCTGAAGCGACCGAGGCACGCGGACGTTGATCGGTAGGCGACTGAGCACCTGCTGAAACGTTTGTTCGTCCATCTCGGGATGTTCTGGAGCCATGATGCCATCCAGCGAGTTCATATCGTCGGCCAAGCAGCAAGTGAAAGAAAGGTTTTCAGCGTTTCTCTAACGCGATATGAAAAAACTAGCTCGCGAATTGGTGTTGCTCTCCGCGTGGCTCGTAAATTGCCACACAAGCATCGGGTTGTGACGAACGTAACGATTGCTCAGGCTTGGCACTTGAGTACCACCTCGACCGCGAGAAGGCATTGCTGCAGATGCGGAGCGAAGATACGTACCAATTTCCCATCGGTACTGACTTGGGCCTGATGCTCGCGTAGAAGACTCCCCAGTACGTCGGCCAGTTTAGAAGAGTCCAGTGGCAATACGTCAAACGTCGCCAGCCAACCAGGGTTGTCGGTCGTTTCGATCCGAACCCCAAGTTTATGTTCCCATTGCCCGTCGCAGCGATCGGCATACCATCGTTCAATCTCTTCAGCTGCTCGGTCCAGGCTCATCGTTTCGACTTCCAGAAAGAAGGCTCCCAGAAAGCTGACTGGACACGCGAGCAAATGGCGTGGTTCGCAGCGGTGGACTAAAGCCCGATCAGTGTTTTCACGTCCAGCGGACGATCTCCTACGGCACCAATTTCGTAGCAGCGCGGGCCCAGCTTCTGGCATCGTGCCACGGTCAGTCGCAACAGTCCATATCCTTCAACGCGTAAATGAAAACGCTCTTTGGGATAAAGCTGTTCTTCGTGCAGCAGTCCGATTCCTTCCTTCGAGACATTGATGATCAACGCCTGAAACAGGTCGGCATGTCGAGGCACTTTGGGGTATGTTGCTTCGTAGCGAAGCAAACAACGTTTCAGCTGACGGAAACGAATGTGACGCCGCTGATCGGTCACCATCGGCGTCGAAGGGCCTGACTTGCCTAATGCTTCCAGCTTCGAGCGGGGAATCTGCACATTGAACGGCACGTTGCGAATCGCACGTTCAAAGGCACTGTCGCCCTGTCTCGGCAGGCCGCTTGCTATGGCATCATCAATGCTTTCCAGCATCGGACCATCTCCCCGTTAAGTTTTAGTGGAACCATCTGCTCCAAGATCTCGAACGCCTCTTTGCGGGTGTTCGGATTGCGATAAGGGCGATTGCTTGTCAGGGCCTCGAAAATATCGACGACCGTACAAATCTGGGCATAGAAATGGATCTCGTCGCCATCGATACCGACCGGATACCCAGATCCATCAAGCTTTTCATGGTGCTGATAAACCATCATCAACTGTTCGTACGAAAGCTCGGAACGCTCAGCCAAAGCGACAAAGCCATCAGTCGGGTGCCGCTGAATCAGCTTCCACTCGGCATCGGTCAATCGCTCTTTCTTCGTCAGCACGTGGTTGGGGATTCGCAGTTTTCCCAAGTCGTGCAGAAGTCCGCCGACAGAGATCGCCTTCAGTTCGGTTTCGTCCGCGATGCCCATTCCCTGAGCTAACAGCATGACGTAACTTGCGACGTTGTAAGTATGTGTGTAGGTGTGATAGTCATGCCGCAGCACGTCGAACATCTCGCTGGCGATGACCGAATCTTGCGAGATCAACGTGGTCATATGCTCGCTGAGGACCCCAACACTTTCGACCGTCTTGTCGAGGTTGTCGGCCCGAAACAACTCTTGCAGCATCGTGCGGCCGGTGTTGTTTAAGAAGTCGAGTCGCCGCTCGACCGGGATCTCTTCGTTGCTGATGATGTTGCGAACGTTGTCTTGCAGATACTTCTGAAAGATGTCGGCTTGATCGCGAGGAATGTAGACCGTCTCGACACCACTCTCCAGCAGTCTGGGAAACTCGTCGTCTGCCACTTCGACGTTACGCCGCCGCAGAAGAATTGGCTCGGAGCCTTGATGAAGACAACCAAATACATCCACCGGTAAATCTGCCGTCAGACACAATGTCGCTAACGGTACCGGAAGAAAGCTTTGTCGTGTTTTAGTCTCGACGGAAATCGCCATTGAACCCTGCCCGGAGCGATTGAATTCCATATCGATGGTAAATGCCGTTGAACATCTTCGGCATGACAAAGTTAGATCGCATACACTCATGTGCAAGAAAAATGGTTTTTAGAAGGAAACAGATAGACATGCGGATTCCCGCAGTGGTGCCTGTGTAAAGGCTTTCAATTAAAATGGGTTTGTTAGTAGTTACTATGCCACTGTAACGATTCGCCTACTAATGACATATAAACCCACCGTTATGAGGTGGTTGGGTTTATGCCGTAGATCTTTGACGTGCCGCGAACGATCGGATCGCAGCAAGTGATTGACCTTCTCTGGCGTCCCGCTTAGATTGCGAAAGACCTCTTTGACCGTTCCTGAATCTCTTGCGTGGAAAGTTATTTCGATGCGTTCTGTGGCACTTGCCTGTTGGGCTTTACTCTTGCTTTCTTCGGTTGCCGCATACGCTCAGGAAGTGGCCGCGCCTGAAAGTGTGAAGCCTGGGATCAACGAGAGATTCCTCGACCCCGAACTAGACGTCGAGGCTTGGGTGAATCGATTTGAAGTCGAAAGCCGCGAGGTGTTTCAGGCCAAGCAGGAGATTGTCGAACGGATGAAGCTTTCGCCGGGGGATCGGATCGCCGACATCGGCACAGGGACAGGGCTGTTCGTCGAACCCTTTTCGGCAGCAGTCGGCAACGAAGGCTGGGTCTACGCTCTCGATATTGCCCCGAAGTTTGTCGAGCGAGTCGAGAAGTTGGCCGAGATTCGCGGCCTTAACAATGTAACCCCGGTCCTATGCAGTGAAGACGACATCCGCTTGGCACCTGGCAGCATTAATGCGGCTTTCATCTGCGACGTCTACCATCACTTTGAATACCCTGAGCAGTCGCTCGCATCGATTCATAAAGCGATGAAGCCAGGCGGGAAGCTGGTCGTTATCGACTTCAAACGCATCCCCGGAGAATCGCGCGAATGGACGTTAGATCATGTCCGCGCCGGGCAAGAAGTCTTCCGCGCAGAAATTGAAAAAGCAGGCTTCCGTTTCGTCAACGAAGTCGAAGTGCCATCGTTTAAAGAGAACTACTTCCTGCAATTTGAACGGAAGTAGTAGGTTCTCGATGGCAGCTTCGAGAGTGGCCTGGCGCAGGGTCCGCGATTCATTCAGGCCGACCCTACGTTCGCCGTTTGTCTTAGGCTGGGGCTAAGACTTGAACTTTCATGTCGGTGACCATGTCTTTGACTTGGTCGCGGTAGTCGTTCATATGAGGCGCAACCAGGTGAGCTTGCAGGTGCTCGACCGATTCCCAGGCCTCGACGACGGTCACGACATGATCGCGGGGGCCGGTTTGAACGTCGCCCAAGTTGGCGTCGACGTCGATCGTCGGGCCGTAGGTGATGCAGCCATCTTCTTCCAGAACTTTGGGTACCAGTTCGTGGAAGAGCGCCAGGAAGGCATCGCGGGTATCAGGCTTCAGTTCGATGGTGGCGATGACGTGGATCATGGTGCGCATAATTTTCTCGGTTAGAGTGTTTCAGTTGTTTTAGCGTTGGCTTTTCGCGGCGGCCGAACGTTTTTCGGTAATCTCGATCGCTTTCAAGATGCCGCGCGCTTTGTTAAGCGTTTCCTGGTATTCCATCTGCGGATCGCTGTCCGCAACGATCCCCGCGCCGGCTTGAACGTACGCGGTGCCATCTTGGATGACAATTGTTCGCAGGGCGATACATGTATCCATGTTACCGCCGTAGTCGATATAGCCAACCGCGCCAGCGTAAGGGCCGCGTCGATGTGGTTCGATCTCGTCGATGATTTCCATCGCACGAACCTTGGGTGCGCCAGAGACCGTCCCGGCCGGCAAACAGGCCGCCATCGCGTCGAAAGCGTCCTTCCCTTCCGGCAACTCTCCGGTCACGTTCGAGGTGATGTGCATCACATGGCTATAACGTTCAATCGCCATCACGTCCGACAATTGAACGCTGCGGTACTTCGCGACACGGCCGACGTCGTTACGGCCGAGATCGACCAGCATGACATGCTCGGCACGTTCTTTGGGATCGGCCAGAAGTTCTTCGGCCAGGCGAGCATCTTCCGCTTCGGTTAAGCCTCTTGGACGTGTGCCGGCTAGGGGACGAACGGTTACCGTGCCATCCATCACGCGAACCATGATCTCTGGAGAACTTCCGACGAGTGTTGTCTCAGGCGATCGCAGGAAGAACATGAACGGGCTCGGATTCACGATCCGCAGCGTCCGATAGATCTCGAACGGATCGCTTTGAATGTCGACCGCCAGTCGCTGACTGAAGACGACCTGAAAGATATCGCCGGCTTCGATGTACTCGACACATTTGCGGACGGCCGCCTCGAAGTCTTCCTGCGTGAAGTTCGAGCGGTAGGGAATCGTTGGGTACCCTGCCAGGTCGATATCGGTGGGGGTTAGTGTCGGATCGTGCTTGGTCAGTTGGGCGACAATTTCTTCGGCTTGCTGGCAAGCGGCGTCGTAGATGGCCTGGCGGTCGGCCGATTCCCCCTGGGGGCATTTCGCCATCACGATCACGTAGGCAGTTTTCGTGACGTTATCGAACACGACCAAATTGTTATAGAACCCAAACGAAAGATCTGGCAGCTTGCGGTCGTCTTCCGGAGCGTTGGGCAGGTTTTCGACGTAGCGGACGACGTCGTACCCCGCGTAGCCAATCGCACCACCGTTGAACGGGGGGAGCCCTTCGATATGGGCGACGCTGCCGGTATCGAGTCGCTTACGAAGCTCTTCCAGCGGGTTCGCACTCGTGAAGGTCTCGGTGCTGCCATCTTTTCGGCTGATGGTGACCTGATCGCGCGTTGCGCTGATGTGGTATTCGGGATGGATGCCGATAAAGCTGTATCGGCCGACTTTCTCTCCGCCGACGACACTTTCAAACAAGCAAGCAGGCTCGCCAGTGTCCAGTTTGTGGAATGCCGAGACAGGGGTCATCGAATCGCTGATCAATCGCCGATAAACGGGAATAATCTCGAACTTGTCCGCGAGCTGATCAAACTCGGAAAACTCTGGGAGATACGGCATAAGTCAGTTGTCTGCCAAAGGGTAGTGCGTGGCCAATCCGTTGGAGGAGACCCCGCAGGCATCTGAAAAGTTCACGCCCGACAATTTTCGGTCTCTGGTAACATTGAACGGCATGGCGTCTAATCTTGACACCCCCCTTGGCGTCGATAGAATCCAGAATAATCCTCTCGCGGTATCTCTAATTGCGAATTGGATTTACGTTGATCGGCTTGCTGTCAGTGGGGCAAGCGATTCGGAAGCCGGCAAACCGGCCGTTTCCCACCTTGCGTGGAAGGAGGCGATTTTTCGTCATGAAGTGTCAACAATGCGAAAAGCCAGCCACGTTCCACATTACGGAACTTACCGGCGATAAACCGCACGAACTCCATTTGTGCGAGCAGTGCGCGCAGTCCTACTTAACGCAGAACCCCAGCGGTGGCTCTCCGATTCAGCCTTCGTTGGCCGGCATGCTGCATCATCAGCTGAAAGTGGCCGACACCGCCAAGGAACTCGCCAAGCTCGACGAACAGGTCTGTCCGATCTGTGGCATCAGCTTCTACGAGTTCCGCAACCAAGGCCGCCTCGGCTGTCCGCACGACTATACCTGCTTCGCCAGCGAACTCGATCCGCTGATCGTCAACATCCACGGCGATACCGAGCACAGCGGCAAACACCCCAAGCATCATCAGCAAACCTCGCAAGAGCAGACACGCTTGATCCAGCTTCATAACGACATGAAGGTGGCCGTCGAAAAGGAAGATTACGAGCGTGCCTCCCAAATCCGCGACGAAATCCGTAAGATTGAGGGAGGAGAAGCCTGATCGGCATCTCAGCCTGATAAGATAAGCAGGGCTCAAATGACTCCCGTAGGGCCCGCGTGTCGCGGGTCGAGCATAATGTCGGCTTCCTAACCCGCGACACGCGGGCCCTACGCGATGCCCATTGGATAGATTTACAGACACAAGCTGCGACCCCAAGTGGATGGCATTTACGGGTAGGCAAGCTACTGGAGAGTGAAGGTAAGACTTACGTGGAACTAAAAGAATTGGCATGTCGATCTGGCGAATGGATGCGTGGTAGCGGACCAGAGTCCGATATCGTGATCAGCAGTCGTATTCGCCTGGCTCGCAATCTGGCCGAGTTCCCCTTCATTCGCCGCTGCACTCCACAAGATCGCCAGTCGATCGAAAAGATGGTGCACGATCGTCTGCAAGCGATCCCCGGATTCAACACGCTCTACTACCTTCGCGTCGACGAACTCGCCCACGTCGATCGCCAGTTCCTCACCGAACGCCAACTGATCAGCCGCGAGCATGCGGAAGCGGAAGGGGCGCGCAGCGTCGCGATCGATAACGACGAACGCCTCAGCGTGATGATCAACGAAGAAGACCATCTCCGCATCCAAGTGATGAAGAGCGGCCTCGATCTCGACAGTGCCTGGCAGCAGATCAACGAAGTCGACGATCAGCTTGAAAGCAAACTGAGCTACGCGTTCCACGAACGCCTTGGCTATTTGACCGCGTGTCCGACCAACGTTGGCACCGGAATGCGTGTGAGCGTGATGCTGCACCTCCCTGCCCTGGTGATTACCAACCAGATCGAAAAAGTCTTCCGCAGCCTGCAAAAGATCAACCTGGCCGTGCGTGGTTTATACGGCGAAGGCTCTCAGGCCATGGGCGACTTCTACCAGATCAGCAATCAAATCACGCTCGGCAAGTCGGAAGAAGAACTCATCGGCCAGGTCAGCGGCGTCGTCCCGATGATCATCGAGTACGAACGGAAAGCACGCGACTTCCTGATCACCCAGAACCGCGAAGACCTGCACGACAAGATCAGCCGTGCTTACGGTATTCTGTGCACCGCGCAGACGATCAGCAGCGAAGAAACGATGCACCTTCTTTCTAGCGTCCGCATGGGGGTGAACCTGGGGCTGATCGACGATCTGGCCATTGCCGACATCAACAAACTGTTTGTCGAAACCCAGCCGGCTCACTTGCAGAAGCTCCGCGGTAACGAACTCGACACGGCCGGTCGTAACATCGAGCGAGCCCTCTATCTTCGTCGTTACCTGCAAGATCGCGGTAAAGAACATCGCGACGAACGAAACTAGCGATTTCGGTCGATTTTCGGGCAATATTTCTTTAAACTCGTCGAATACCTTTTCGAATCGACGACAGGTATTGCTCGTAGGGCCAGCATGTTGCGGCTCAGATGCGGCTACGCCAGTGCGAATAAAAGCCGCCGTCACGATTCGGCATCGGCAGTGCTAATTTTGCCTGGTATTCAACGACGGCTGGCACCTCTTCCTGCTCCTCTTCCCAAAGGGAAACCATGATCCCCCTGCTTGCAGATAGCTTCTTCTTATTTGGCGTTGGCGTCGAGGGAATTAGCTATTTGGTGGTCGTCATCTTCGTCCTAGGTGGCTTAGCGACCGAGCACTGGCATGGTGGACTTCGCAGCATCTCAACGATTCGATTGGGAGATAAAAAATCGAAACTCGGTCAGATGGAAGCCGCGCTGCAATCGATTCAAGAAGCCGATCCGAACTTCGATCTAAAAAACTTCAGCGTTGCCGCAGCCAAAGCATTTGTCGCGATGGAGCGTGCTCACGATACCGGCGATCTCAGCGACATCCGCGCGTTTGTTTCCGATGGGATCTTCCAGCGTTTGCAGTTTCGACTCGACGAAGAGGCGAGTCTCGGCCGGACTCGTAAGACGATCAAAATCGAACTGCATAAACTTTCGCCTGTCGAAATCACGTCGTCCAAGAACAATAAGAACGCATTTGAAGTGATCTCGATGCGTGTCACCGGGGCGGCCGTTCGCGAGTATCGCATCCAGCAGTCTGGAGCCGATGTTGTGATTAAAGAGACCGAGCCGATCGCGGAAGTCTGGACGTTCCTGCGTCGCCGCGGGGCGAAGACGACCTCCAAAGATTTCGGTTCGATCCATGGCAACTGCCCCAACTGTGGTGCCGACGTTTCGGTGAATCAGTTTGAAAAATGTCCTGCGTGCGAAAGTACCGTTCGCTCAGGCGAGCATGACTGGGTACTTTCCGAGATCTCCGATCAGTCGTCCTGGAAGGTGACCAAGCCGTTCAAGATGAGCAGTGCTACGCGGTACTGGATCAAGCAAGACCCTGGCTTCAGTTCGCATTACTTGGAAGACCGAGCCAGCGTGATCTTCTTCCGGAAGTTTCTGGCCGATCGTTTGGGCGTGATCGATCCACTGGGCAAAGTTGCCACCGACCGCTTCTGCGAAGGTTACGAAAAGAAGCTGAAGCCAGACGACTTTGGCAAACGCAACGTTTACATGCAGCCACGCATTCTGGCCGCCGATGTCTCTGGCGTGATTGCCGAAGAACCGTTCGATAAAACATTGATGCACATTCGCTGGTCGGCTCGCCGTGGAACGATCCGCCGCGGCGGCGAAATTGAAATCGAAAAAGATCCTGTGCAAGTCAGCACTATGATGGTCCTTGTCCGCAAGCATGGCTGCAAGACACGTATCGAACGGACGATCACCAGTTCGCATTGCCCCAAGTGTGGTGCCCCTGAGTCGAATAACGCTTCGCATGCGTGCGACTTCTGCCATACGGTTCTTAACGATGGCGAGCTGGAATGGACGCTTGCCGATGTGCTCCCCTTCACTTCCACGCCCGCGATGGCGCTGCGGAAGCGAGCCTACGAAGGGATCGAGACGAACGTTTCGGTCGTGAAAGTGAACACCATGGAGGACGAGCCGCTGGAACGTGTCGTGATGATGGAGCAGAAGCTGCCCGAGTTCACCAAGAGCGAGATGGATGGGGTGCAGATCGACGGTGCCGCCCCGAACGTGATCGTGCGCGAAGACGACGTCACGCTTTGCCGGCTTCTCGGCGAAGTCGCAGGCACGCTCCATATCTCGAAGGGAAGTGCCAAAGATTTCATTCGTGAAGTGGCCAAAAAATGCAACGTCCCGGACGAGACGCTGGTCAAAGCGATGCGCTCGAAAGAAAAGCTCGATCGAAATCGGATTCGTAATATGAATTCGCAAGTCATCAAGCGATGGCTGATCGCCCTGGTCGACGTGAGCTTGATCGATAGTCGAATCGAAGCGTGGGAAAAAGTTTTCATTCACGCCGCCGCCAAGGAATTGGGCCTGAGCAAATACGATGTCGAAGCTGCGTTTCGCAATCGAAAATTGCAGCTGGAAGAATGGACGGAAGGAATGCGTTCGGTCGATATGTTCTCGTGGGTTGTCTACATGGCAGCCGCCGATGGACGATTCGACCCAAAAGAGATCGAGCAGCTCAAGCAACTTGCCGCCGACTACGGAATCTCGCACAAGCAGCTGAAGCAGATGTGTGTTGCGGCAAAGAACAAGACACTGGAAGTCAGCGTGCCAAGCGATCCCACCATCGGGCAGTACTGGCTCGTGAAGATGATCGACATGGCATTCGCCGATGGAAACGTTTGCTCGAAGGAGCAAAAAGTGTTGGCCCACATCGGCAGTCAGATCGGCCTGACGCCGTACGATCTTCGCCAGCTGATTCGCCGTCGTCGAGCGGTGCTCTACAAACAGGCGCAAGAGGCGCTGCGTGGGAAACCTCCCAAAGATGACGGCGAGCTTCACTTGAAGTCAGACTGGAACGACTAAATAGCGATGCATTCGGCACCGCTATTTTGACAACCGCCGGCTGAGTGCCCCTCACGCGTTATTCTAACGAAGTATTGTCCAAGTGTACAAAAAGTTTGCGCGAAATGGCGTGAAGTGTGCGCCTGGACGAGGCGAGTTGTACCTCGAAATAAGGCTTCCGATCGCCAAAATAAGGGAAGCTATTTTCACACGATCCTGTTCCGCACGGTTCGCTTGGACAGCGTGATACAATGGATGATGCGTCTACTTGGTGGCTAGTTTGGCCCGCAAATCGGGGATGATCGAGCTCGGCACGAACTTCTCGAGCTGTTCGTCGTTGGCCAGCGGAGTGATCTGTTTCAGCAGCGAACTAGAGACGTGCCCGTACTGTTCATCAGCCATTAGAAAGATCGTTTCGATCTCGCTATCGAGCTTGCGGTTGGCCATCATCATCGTGAATTCGCCGGCGATGTCGGTCAGCGGACGAATACCACGAATCATCACCGTTGCCCCGCAGCTGCGGACGAATTCAACCGCGAGCCCGTCGAACGTTTTCGTCTCGACATTCGGCATGTCGGCCGTCACGCGTTGAACCAGCTCAATGCGTTCCTCTGGACTAAACAGGCCAGACTTTTCCGCATTGATACCGATACCCACAACCAGGTGATCGACCAGCGTGCTACTGCGTTCGATCAAGTTCAGGTGACCTAAAGTGATGGGATCGAACGATCCAACGTAAACGGCGATTCGTTTGCCATCCGCCATTAAATTGTTACCTAGGAGGAAAGTTGTCCGAGAGGAAAATCAGGTAGCCGTACGCGTCTTCAGGTAATGGCTGAGGATCCAATTCGCAATGCCGAAGTAAGCGAGCTTCAGCAGTTGGAACATGATCCCCATCACGACGCCTAGAAGCATGGAATAATACATGACGGTCTGAAAGACTTGGGCTTGTCGGGGGTTGCTGCCGGAAAAGTTCTCGGCACTAAACGCCGCATCGATCGCCTTCATGTTGGCCATTTGCAGTAGCGTGGTGAAGATCGTATTGGCAATGACCAACGCAAGACAGAACGTCGTCGTGTTGCGAAACAAGCGGTAGTCGCCGAGTTCATCGCGTCGCAAAACTTGAATAGAGGAATAAAGAAGCAGCACGCCGGCGACAAGCGAAGTGATCGAAAGCAGGAACATCGGCAAGATGTACTTTCGCGTGACTTCCCCCATTTTCTCCTGCATTTCGATCTGCATCTTCGCGCTGGGGTCGTCTCCTGGTGGTGCGAAGTTAAACGCATCTGGGGCGACCAACTGAATGACAAGACCGGGAATACTGCCGAGAAAACCGAGTACGTAGAGCCCACCAAAGATGATCGCAATCACCGCGATAACTGTGATCTTCTTGGGACGCATAGGGCGGTCGGCAACGACTTCGACGTAGTCGTCATCGCGGTCGGTGAAGTCAACCATCGTTGGTTTCGCTTTCAGCCAGGTTTACGAAGCGGGAAGCATCTACGGCCAGGCTTCCCGCACCAGGTTCGTCAGCTGAAAGCTTACTCGACCGAAGCGAGCGTTTCTAGCAAGCGATCGATATCGGCTTCGTTGTTGTAAGCATGCGGGCTCAGTCGAGCGAAGTCGCCGCGAACGCTGAAATTGACGCCCGACTTTTGTCCAGCGGCACGAAGCGCGGAGGGCTGCTTCCCAGGAATTTGAAACGAAACGATCCCCGAGCGTTCATCCCCTTGGCGGCTGGCCAAGATCTTCGCTCCGACAGCAGAGAGCTTTTCGCAAGCCATGTCGGTCACCGCGAGAACACGCTCGCCAACGGCAGAAGACTTGGACCCGGCCCCATATTCGAGAAGCAGATCGAGGCTTGCTCCGAGACCGATCAAGCCTGGCATGTTTTGCGAGCCCCCTTCGTAGCGAGCGGCGCTGTCGCGGAACGTGAGATCGATGTTGTCGAAGTTTTTCCGCCCGGCGACGCTGTTCCAGCCGATACCGATCGGGTGAAGCTGATCCAAAAGTTCGTGCTTCACAAAGAACAGCCCTGCCCCTTCCGGGCCAAGCATCCACTTGTGACCGTCGGCGGCAAGGAAGTCGACATCGGCGTCGTGAACGTCCAGCGGAAAGACGCCCATCCCTTGGATCGCGTCGAGAAAGAACAACGCTCCGGCATCGTGAGCGATTTTGGCGAGCGTCTTCGGATCGATTCGCCAGCCTGTTTTGTAACTGACCCAACTGATTGATAAGAGACGCGTTCGACTGTCGCACGCTTCGGCGATTCGGTTTAAATCAGGCTCGACGCCCTCGACCGGAATGACGCGGACTTCGACTCCTTTCGATTGCTGATGTAGCCAGGGATAAAGATTGGATGGGAACTCGTTGCCCAGCACGACCAGGTTGTCGCCAGGCTTCCAGTCGAGTCCCTCGGCGACAATATTGATGCCCTGCGTGGTGTTGTTGATCAGAGCGATCTCATCGGTTTTTGCCCCGATCAGCCTGGCTCCGGACTGCCGAGTGTTTTCCAAGGCTTGTTCCCATTCGAGCCAAACCGTATCCCCCTCGTGGGCTGCTTGTTCGCACCAAGCCTGGATTGCCTTGGATGTCGGCAGGGGCAACGGAGCAACGGCGGCATGGTCGAAATAAGCCCATTTTTGGGCAACGGGCATCGCTTCGCGAAACGACTGCCACCGAGAATCGTCAGAAAACGTCATGAAAAGCTTCTTTTAAGATCGACTGAAAGACTTGTTGGAAATATAGTTACGTCGTAAATTAGGACGTTTTTCACCGGGCCGGTATCGTACCAATTTAAAGACTTTTCCAATCGCCCAACACCGTCCAGGCGGCCAGCAAGGCTTGGCTGGATGCCCTTGAAACGGCAGAATTTGCACTCTAGGTGACATTGCCGAAGCTTGAGGTATACTGGATGGACTGGATAAATTGGTCAAAATTTGTCTTTTCACACACCGTAGCGTATCGCTGATTTGCTCCAGGAGTTGCCAATGTCGAAAGCGCTGACGATTGTGGGAATGGGTGTTTCCGTTCTCCTACTTCTGATATTCGCGCTCGACATGTTAGCAGGCGTCCCATTCGGCGGCGTCAGCATGACGATGGATATTGCCTTTGTCATCTGTGCTGCTGTCTTAGGATTCCTCTCGTATACGACGTTCGCCGAGCAGAAGTAGCCGCACGTGTAGCCCACAGGTGTGGAAAATGCCCGATTAATCGTGCGCATTCCCGCTTCTCGCCCCCTTCTATCGAGAAAGTTTGCTTTACGTGGTTCGCTTTGCCTGGAAAAATAGGAGTAAGCCACAGCAAATCAAGGGAGATAGCGAGTGCTGAACATGAATCGTCGACGGATGTTGGGAATGCTAGGCGGACTTTCCGCAGGAGCGATGGCTCCCCCTTTGTTGGCCGCCCCCCCGTCTGATTCACAGCGTCGCACGTGGGAGGCCTGCGTCGAGAAGGGCCTCGGTTGGGTTCAGCGAACCCAATCCCGTCTCGGTCACTGGACAGCTGCCAACTATCCCACGGCAATGACCGCGTTGGCGGGAACAGCCCTGTGTGCTTCCGGCTCGACCACCATGCAGGGCCCATATTCCGAGAATCTTCGCCGCGCGGTGGAATTTTTGGTTTCTAAAGCACGCCCCAATGGTTTGATCGGCGATCCTGTGACCGACAACCGCTACACGTATGGGCACGGCTTCTCGATGCTTTTTCTTTCGCAAGTGCTGGGAGAAGAAGAAGACTCGCTGCGACGTGAAGAGCTCATTAAGATCTTGGCCAATGCGGTGAAATTTAGTGTCTTCGCTCAAACCAAATCTGGCGGTTGGGGTTACGTCAGCGCCAAAGACGGAAACGACTTCGACGAAGGCTCGACCACGATCACTCAAGTCCAGGGCCTACGAGGCTGCCGGAACGCTGGTATTCCGGTTCCGAATGAGGTGATCGAGAACGCGAAGAAGTATATCTACGATTGCCAAAACCCGGACGGCGGCATCTCGTACAGCTCTAAGAATCGCGGCACTTCCCGTCCGGCAATCACGGCCGCTTCGATCTGCTGCCTGCAAAACGCCGGGGAAGCGAAGTCTGATGTCGTGCAGCAAATGCTCGACTACTGCAAAAAGAATCTCTACCAGATTCAAACTCAGGCCCAAAGCTTCAGCCACTGGCACTATTCGTACTTGTATTACTCGCAAGTCGTGTATCGCGAAGGGACCGACGACAAGACATTCTGGGAGGCTTTCCGGAATCGTCTCTACGATCGGATTACGACCGAGCAAAACAACGAAGGCTATTGGGACGAAACCAGCATCGGGCCGATTTATGTGACGGCTTGTAATCTGATTATGATGCAGCTCGATCTCGGCTACCTGCCGATTTATCAGCGTTAAGCGATGCCGCTAAACGGCGTTGTCTTGAGCATATTTGAGAATCGCTTCAACGATGCCATCCATGGTGAAAACTTCGGCTTCCACGGCCGGTTCGTAGCCAAGTTCGCGAATCGTGTCGGACGTAATCGGACTGATCGTGACGATCTTGCTGTTTGCTAAAGCGTCTGGAACCAGCGCCGCGGTTGCCCGGGCGATCGCGCTGCTGGTGACGATCACCCAGTCGAAGCCCTCCCCTTCCAGCCGTTTGATAACTTCGCTTGAAACTTCTGTGACGTCGGTACTTTCGTAGGTGGTTACTTCGGTCACGTTTGCCCCGAGCTCCGACAGTCCGACCGGAAGAACATCTCTACCGCGAGATGCCCGGGGTAAGAGCACGTTCTTTCCGGCGACACTTTCGCCCATCGCTTCGACTAGCGATTCGGCACGGTATTCTTCGGGTAAGATGTCGGCTTTGAAGCCATATTGCTCAAGTTGCTCTGCTGTGCCGGGACCGATGGCTCCAATTTTTAAGTGTCCAATCGCTCGGTAATCCCAATCAGACTGCAGCAGCCGATCCATGAAAAACGTTACGCCGTTTCGACTGGAAAATGCGATCCAGTCGAACGATTTCAGGTCTGAAATCGCTTTGTCCAGCGGAGCAGGATCGTCGGCGGAGCGGATGTCGATCGCCGGTTGTAGGTACACTTCCGCCCCAAGATCTTCCAGTGGCCGACGAAGCTCAGCCGCTTGATGTTCTGGGCGTGTGATCAAGAAAGATTGACCGAAAAGCGGACGCTGCTCGAACCAGTTCGGAATGCTGCGATCGGCCGCAACATCTCCCACGACGGTAATCACCGGCGGACGAATTTTGGAGCCTGAGTGCAGCAGGTTAGGGATTTCACCCAGCGTGCAACGAAACGTTTCTTGATCAGGCCAACTGCACCGGCGGATAATCGCACATGGCGTGTCAGCAGACTTACCATGTTGAATCAGTTGTGCTGACCACTGTGGAGCCGTGGTGACGCCCATGTAAAAGACCAGCGTTCCGGGGAAGCTGGCGAGTGCTCCGAAGTCGATCGCTGAGCCATCTTTGCCGGGCTTCTCGTGCCCTGTGACAAACGCAACGGCCGAAGCATGCTCGGAATGGGTCAAGGGAATGCCAGCGTAGGCGCTCGCGGCGAGTGCGGTTGTGATACCAGGGACGATTTGAAAAGGAACGTCTGCTGCTCGTAAGGCTTCGATCTCCTCCGCGGCTCTGGCAAAGACGGTTGGGTCGCCACTTTTCAGTCGCACAATAGTCTTACCCTGCTTCGCTTGAGCGACCATTTCCTCGTTGATGCGGTCTTGGGACCAAAGCTTGCGCTGAGCGTGGCTGCCGAGGCAATGCATTTCCTGTGCTGCGGTGGCATACTCCAGCAACTGTGGATTGGAAAGATAGTCGTACAAAACGACGTCGGCCTGTCGCAGGCACTGAATTCCCTTTTCGGTGACAAGACCAGGGTCGCCGGGACCGCTGCCGACCAGGTATACGGTTCCGGTTGGCTTGGCGGTTGTATCTTGAACATTGGGTGTCACGGCGGCCCCTCATCAGGAGGTTTAAGTCGCGGAAATGGTACTCTTCCGTGAATTTAAAACGAATCCGCCCCTTAACGGAAGCGGTTGATACAATAGGAGTAACGGATTATTGTGCTGGGCAAGCCCTGTAAATTCATCATGCAAGTCCGATAGATTTGGCACAGCTTATGTCTGACGGTGGAAGTTTCTCGGTTTCGGAAGATGCCGACTACGAAGTCTCGCCTGCGATGCGAAAACAGCTTCAGCGGTTGTTCGACCATGCAACGCAGATGATGAGTAAGCAGAAATACGACTATGACTACGCGCATAGTTTGCTCGGAGACTGCTGCAAGCGAGACCCTGCCAATCTCGTCTATGTCGAGAAAATGCTTGAAAATCTCGACCTCAAATTCAAAGGGAAAAAGAAGGGTTCGCTCTTTTCCGGTTTTGGTGGAAAGGGTGGTTTGAAGAAGGCCCTGTCTGCGAAAAAGTGGCAAGACGTCATCAAAGAAGGGGTCGATCTGCTGAAGAGCAACCCTTACGACAGCGTCGTGCTCAGGGCGATGGTCGATGCTTGTGAAGCGATGCGCTACAACGAAGTTGGCTTGCGCTACATGAAAAACGCGATGGACGGCTCGCCAGGCGATATGGAAGTGATGCGGCATTGTGCCCGTTACTTAGGTCGCGTTGGGCAGTTCGATCAGGCCATCTCGCTGTGGCATTTTATCGAGGACAAAAACCGCGGCGACAAAGAAGCGAATCAGATGATTTCGCAGCTGACGATCGATCGCGAACGTCGCGCGAAAGGCTTAGCGACGGTCACCAATCGAATCGACCCGGCCGATGCGGCGAAAGTTCGTCGGCGACAAGCGACGCAGCAAGGGAACGAATCGACCGAGGTCCAAGAGCGCCCTGCGACGAAGAAGATTGAGCTGAACGAGAAGCAAAAGCTCAAAGCCAAGATCGAAGACAATCCCGATCAAGTCGACAACTACATGAAGTTGATCGATTTGTGGGTCGAAGAAGGGAAATTCTTTGAGGCGGAATCGGTCTGGAAAGAGGCTCAGGCCCATTTCGGCGACTCGATGGAATTGACCGAAAAGCGGGAAGATCTGCTGATTCAGAAGGGTCGACACCGCTACCAGATGGCCCAGAATCAGGCCTCTTCGCAGTCGAGCCCGCAATTGCTGGAGTTGGTCGAGACGGCGAAGAATGATCTTAACCGACTCGAATTAGAGATCTATACGCGACGCAGCGAACGCCATCCGGACGATCTGAGCATCAAATACGAGCTTGGATTGCGGCTCAAGCGGATGGGAAATTATGAGGAAGCGGAAGCAATCTTCGATGAAATCGCGTTGGCAGACGAGAAACTTTTAGCAATTTGCTACCTCGGCAAAGGTGAGTGCCTCCAGGCTCGTAAGAAATTCATGACTGCCATGGAGATGTACGAAGAAGCGCTAAACTATGCTGACAACTTGAGTTCCGAGCGATTAAAGCTGCTTTTGTACCGAGCCGGCGTGCTCGCTCAGGGGCTCAAAGAGTGGTCTTCGGCCACTTCTTACCTCAAAAGACTGGAGAAAATGGATCCAGCGTACAAAGATGTCAAGCGACGGCTAGACAAACTCAAGTAAATGCGGCATGATGATTAGCTTCTATTAAGAGTCTGACAAAGGACTGTTCGTTTCCGATTACCCGGTTCAATCATGCCTAATACCAAGAGCGCCAAAAAACGTCTTCGCCAGAATGTGGTTCGCCGTACTCACAATCGTGCGGTTAAGTCCTCGATTCGTTCGTACATTCGCAAGGTTCGAGAAGCCGTTGCTGCGAACGAATTCGACAAGGCAGACGAATTGTTCGTTACCACGGTCAAGAAGCTGGACAAGGCTGGTGCCAAGCATGTTCTGCATCCCAAGACCACTTCGCGTCTGAAGTCGCGCCTGAATTACCACATCAAGAGCGCCAAAGACAAAGCTGCCGCCTAGTTCGCGGAAGCTGTTTGAATTCGCCTGATCGTTTTACGAAGCATCGCTAATCGATCAGGCATGCTCCCAAGCAATGTCACATGCGTTGAAGATTGGTCCTTCGACGCATGTTCGTTTATAGTCCCAGGTGCCGTCCTCTTGATGGACTGGGGCGACACACGTGAAGCAGATACCAATACCGCATGCCATGGGCGTTTCGAGCGAAACCTGGCACGGAATGTCTCGCTCGGTCGTCAGTTCGCTGACCGCTTCCATCATCTTCTCAGGGCCACAGCACAGCACGTGAGCTTGGCCGATGTCTTCTGCGAGAGCTTGATCTAAAAGCGAAGTCACCAAGCCATGATGTCCGGCACTTCCGTCGTCGGTGCAGATCTTTAGATCCATTCCGGTCGCTTTGAAGTCTTCCAGTCCGGCTAAATCGGAAACCGATCGGGCTCCGTAGCAGAGTGTGACCTTCTTAGGCTTTTTGGTCGTCGACTCCCCTGCCCCGTACGACTGTTGCCCTAGAACTTGTTTCGCAACGGCCAGGAATGGCGTCTGGCCGATTCCCCCGGCTACCAGGATCAAATGCTCGGTTTCCGGAAGGGTGAAACCGTTGCCCAGTGGGCCCCAGACTTCCAGATTCTGGCCTGGCTCAAGCTGTTTCAGTCGTGACGTCAGCTTGCCGTGGACTTGGTAAACGACGTCGACATACTTCGGTTGGCCGTTCTCGTCGGCAATGACGTCATACAATGCGAACGCTCGACCGAGCAGAGGGTCTAAGCAATCGGCAATGCGGACCATCACGAACTGCCCAGGACGAATCTTCGCCGCAATCTCGGGGGCTTCAAAGCGAACTCGGAAAATGCGAGCAGCCAACGGGACGTTCTCGACGATCGACGTCGCTTGAAATTGGAACTGGGACATCGGCTTCCAATCCTTTTCTCTTAGCTCTTCTTGCGGCGGCTCTGCTGTTTCTTACGCGATTCGGCCCGCTGTTTAACAACGCGTCCTTGGCCGCGACGAGATTCCGTAGCGAGCGGCTTCTTGGCGGTTTTCTTCTTGGTCTTCTTCTTGCCGCCGCGATAGGTGGGGCTCTTCTTGGTTGTTTTTTTGCCGGTGCGGAAAGTCGGACTCGTGCCGGCATCGCGTCGCCCTGCGGTTTTTCGTTTGGGACCGCCAGATGACGGTGCTTTGCCGGAGCTGTCGCGAAGCGATTTGACTTCCGCAGGCGTTAGTTCGCGAAATGCCCCTGCAGGGACTTCACCGAGCTTCAACGGACCAATGGCAACGCGCCGTAGGCGAAGGACTTTGTGGCCGATTTTCGCCAATAGCCGGCGGATTTCGCGGTTTTTACCTTCTCGCAGAATGATCTCGAGGATCGAGCTTTTGGGCAGCTTGCGTTTCAGTCGGCAGCTTTCCGCTTTGATGAAGCCTTCGGCAATATAGACGCCGCTTTGCACCATCTTGATTGCATCGACAGAAACAGCCCCGGCCACTTCCACGTGGTAGGTTTTCGCCACGCCATAACGAGGATGGGCCAATTGGTTGGCCAGTTCGCCGTCGTTGGTGACGATGATCAGCCCTTCGCTCTGGCGATCGAGTCGGCCAATCGTGAACAGCCGCTCTTCCTGAGGCAGCAGGTCGATCACCCTGGTTCGCCCATCCTGATCAAAGTTGGTGCTGATCACACCGACGGGCTTGTTCAGAATGAAGTACTGTTTGCGGCGAACGCGAATTCGCTGTCCATCGACGGTGATTTTCTGTTTCGCTGGATCGACGGTCGTCCCTAGTTCGGTGACGAACTCACCGTCAACTTCAACACGGCCTTCCTCGATGATCTCTTCGCACTTACGGCGCGAACCAATGCCGGCTTCCGCCAAAACTTTGTGAAGGCGGACCAAGGAAGACGATGACGATGAACCAGGCATAGGGCCAATAGACTGCGAAAAAAGGACTCAGGCGAATAGCACTATGATACGCCTTGAGATCGCAATCGCCCATGGGGAGCCGAGGCAAACCTGCTAAAACGCGGGGTTTCCGTAGGGGTCGAGAAAGCTGTACGGCTGGTTCTTAACCGCTTCCGGCAGCGAGGAGTTGTATTCCCGTGGACGAACGCCCACCATTTCCGGGCCTGCTTCGGTATCGGGATATGGGTCGCTATGCAGTGCCCGTAGTCGCTGCTGTTCGACCGTCCCGGGGTTGAACCAATTGGGCCTCGCCAACGACGCGCAGCCTGCTGAAGGTAGTAGCAGTAGGCCGAGAATGCATAGACGAAGCAACATAGGAAAACTCCAGGCAGGTCCGAACGCGTCCGAAAACGCTTCTTTTCGCGAACCTTACCGGTTTCCGTAAATTGCCGCAATGGAGAACTAATTTCCCCTTTTTTAGGGCAAATACATGTCCAGTAGCACGGTTGGTTCCAGCGCCCTTAGCGGCAGCGGGCCACATCCAGCGGGGACCAGGAATGTCGATCCCTTTCCAAGTGCCTGGTCTAAATGGGCGTGCGACGAGCGGACTTTGCCTTCGAGGACCGCCACGATATGGAAGCTGCGGTCGCTCCCGATCGACTTTCGGTCGTCAAACTCCCAGCGATCGAGGATGAATTTGTCGCAGGTGACAAGTCGTTCAATGTCCGGATCTGACGTTGGCTGAGGCTCTTGTGGCTGGACAGGGCCCTTTTCAAAGTCGATTGTGTCGAGCGACTCCTGGATATGAAGCTGCCGCGGCTTTCCATCGGCTCCTACGCGGTTCCAGTCGAAAAGGCGAAACGTAGTGTTGCTGGCCTGTTGGATTTCGGCAACCAAAAGACCTTTTCCCAGTGCATGAACGGTTGTCGCGGGAATGAACAAGCAGTCACCCTTTTGGGGTTCCAGCACGTGCATTGCGTCGATGACTTTGTCTTCGACAACCGCTTTAGCCAGGTCTTCTTGGGTGAGCCCTTCTTTCAGCCCGACGTAAACTTTCGCCCCTGGCTCGGCATCGAGGATGTACCAGGCTTCGGTTTTGCCTAAATCTGGTGGATCGAGCTTCGCGCCTTGGGTGTCATCTGGATGGACTTGGATCGACAAGTCGCGGTTGGCGTCCAGGAATTTGAACAGCAGCGGAAATGTCGCGGACGGTGTTTTGCTGCCGAAGAGATCTTCCGGGAACTCATTAACCAGTTGGCCAAGCGTTTTCCCGGCTTCTGGTCCATTGGCCACAATACTTTGGTCTTCGCCGTGATCGACCACTTCCCAGCTTTCCGCGTAGTCCCCTTCGTCTGGAATCGGTTTATTCAGTACCGTCCCCAGGCGTCGGCCTCCCCAGATATAGTCACGGAATGTTGGCTTGAAAATCAACGGGTAGTTCAACGGCACGGTGCGTCCTCTCAATTCCGGTCGTATCGAATTTGCTGAATGCGGAAGACTGAAAACGGTAAACTCGCCTGACGGGGCGCCGCCTCATTGTAACGAATCGAAGTCGTTGGTAGGATAAAACCAATGTTTGGTGGCAGGACCGGCCTTTTTCTAAGCCCCATTGCTGTCGCGCGAAGTGCTCTTTCGGGGTGCCGGGCAGGATCCACCAACATGGTAAGACAACCTGATCGCTTCGATAGGCGTGAAGCGGTTGCCTGACGAAGGCTTCCGTCGGTCACCCAGATCCGTTCAGGACTAAGCTTACCGCGACCTTCTGTCCCCCCGCAAACCCATGGCGATGCGCTTCCTGCACTGAGGTTCTAGGAATGAACAGCAAAATCAACGATGACTTCTTCGAAGGTTCCTCGATGTCCTTCGGCGATCACCTGGAGGAACTGCGTGTTTGTCTGTTTCGCGCCGTGATTTGGCTGATCGTCGGAGTTACCATCGGTTTGTACTTCGGTAGCGACGTGGTGAAGTTCATTGAAGAACCGATTCAGTCGGCGCTGATGCGATATTATCAGAAGAAATCGATCGCCAAGCTGGAAGAAAATCTCGGCATCAAGCTGACCGGCGAGCAAGAGACCGCGGTCGCCAAGCACTTACGCGACAAAGACTGGGTCGCCGTCGACATGTGGATCGAACCGGCTGAAGTGCGTCGTCTTGCGGAAAACTCCGCCGAAACGCCCGCCGAGGAGGAAGCCGATGCTGAAAAAGCGGAAGAAGATGCTGCGGCGCAGAAGGAAGAGGACAAAGCGACCTTAGAGGAAGAAGCCGAACTGCCAACCGATGAGTCGCTTGACGATGAAGACATCTTGAAGGCGCTGCGGGATGCCAAAGTTTTGCCGCAGGAAGAACCTGTTCGGATGCGAACCTGGCAGCGAATCGAGCCTTCGACTGAAGCACTTCGCGTGGAAGAAGTGTTTATGATTTGGCTGAAAGCTGGCATCGTGTTTGGCTTCATCATTGCCAGCCCAGGGATCTTCTGGCACTTGTGGCAGTTTGTTGCCGCAGGGCTTTATCCGCATGAAAAGAAATACGTTTGGATCTTCATGCCGTTCAGCTTGACGCTGTTCTTTGGCGGTGCGGCGGTTGCTTATTTCCTGGCCTTCGAGCCGGTGTTGGACTTCCTGTTCAGCTTCAACCTGATGACCGGGATCGATCCACGACCACGAATTAGCGAGTGGATGGGATTTGTGATCATGTTGCCGTTGGGCTTTGGGATTAGTTTCCAACTGCCGCTGGTGATGTTGCTGCTCAACCGCATCGGGCTGTTCAGTATTGAAGCGTACACCAACAACTGGCGAATCTCGGTGATGGTGATCTTCTTCCTGTCGATGATTCTCACGCCATCTGACCCGATCAGTATGCTGCTGCTGGCCGTTCCGCTGAGCTTGCTGTACGCCCTGGGGATTGGTCTGTGTAAATGGATGCCTGGAATCCGCAAGCCCTTCCCTGCGGCCAATTAGCCTCACCGCGTGAAACGTTGTAGGATGGCATCCGGCGCTTTCAGTGGATTCGCCATCCTACGACAATTTTCGTTGCTGCTCGGAAGGATCGACGCTTGGGATATCTCGTCCTTGAAAACGGAACCGTTCACGATCCGGCTAACGGTGTCGATGGCGAGACACGTTCGATCTGGATGAAGGATGGCAAGATTGTCCCCGCCCCGGCGGAAGAGAGTCGGGTTGTCGATCGGCGAATTGATTGCCGTGGCTACGTAGTCATGCCCGGCGGGGTTGATATGCATTGCCATATTGCCGGACCGAAGGTCAACATTGGTCGTCAGATGACGCCAGAGTATCGCCGCGACGAAGGCATCCCACGCAGCGAAGGTCGCCGAAGCGCGAGTGGCGGCCTGCTACCGAGTTGTGTCGGTACGGGGTACATGTTTGCCGGGCTGGGTTACACGACAGCGATGGATGCCGCCATTCCTGGTCTGCACGCGCGGCATGCCCACGAAGACTTTCTCGATACACCGCTGCTGGACAAAGGCTTTTATTTGCTGTTCGGCAACAACCAGTTCGTGATGGATCGGATTCGCGAAGAACGTAGCGACTGCCTCGATGCCTATCTGGCTTGGGCGTTGGGTTCGACGCACGCGTACGGCGTGAAAGTCGTGAACCCTGGCGGCGTCGAAAACTGGAAACAAATCAGTCGCAAAACGGTTCAGCAATTGGACGAACCAGTCCCTGGGTTCGGCGTCTCGCCCAGGGCGATCGTGCGAAACCTGGCCGCTTCGGTCGATCGCTTGAATCTTCCGCATGCGGTTCACATTCATTGCAACAATCTTGGTGTGCCAGGCAATAGCGAGACCACACTGCGAACGATGCAGGCCCTCGATGGGCATCGGGGGCACTTTGCTCATACGCAGTTTCACAGCTACGCGGGCGACGAAAACGATCCGAGCAGCTTTCGCTCGGCGGCGCCGATGCTCGCGGAATTCGTCAACGAGAATCCGAACATTACCATCGACGTGGGGCACGTGAATCCAGGCAAAACCTTAGGGGTAACCGGCGATGCGCCATTCGGCTACTTTCTTTCCAAGCTAAGCGGAAATCGGTGGTACGCCGCTGATAGCGAACTGGAAGCAAGCTGTGGCGTGATTCCGATGGAGTTTCAGCCACAGAAAGTGCTGGTACACGCCATTCAATGGGCGGCAGCGCTCGAGTGGTATTTGCTGGTGAAAGATCCGTGGCAGATCGCGATGAGTAGCGATCATCCTAATGGCGGCGCTATTTTCAGGTACCCCGAAGTGATTCACCTGTTGATGGATTCGGCATTTCGCCGCGAAGCGATTGCGAAGATGCATCAGCAGTTGGGGGATCGTACCACGCTGGCGGAACTTGATCGTGAGTATTCGCTGAATGAGATCGCCATTATTACCAGGGCCGGTCCTGCGAAGATGCTGGGTTTGAAGCAGAAAGGCCATCTCGGCCAAGGTGCCGACGCCGACGTTACCATTTACACGCCAAGTACCAATCGCACGGAAATGTTCCAGCGTCCGCGCTACGTCGTGCAAGCTGGACGTGTGATCGTCGAAGATGGAGAACTGGGTGGTGAAGTGTTCGGCAAGCTGTTCTCGGTTTCACCGAGCATGGACGACGGGCAACTGCCGGTAATCCAAAAATGGTTCGACGATGCCCACACGATCCGCTTCCGAAACTTTGCCATCGAAAAGCATCACCTCGGCGACGTGGAAACGGTGGCCAGTTCTTAGGGTGCGTCTTGACGCACCAGGGCAATCCATCGCAATTCGAAGCGAAAACGCGTGGCAATGCACTATGCACTGCCACGCGTTTTGTGTTTAGTCGAGTATTCCGTTCGTGGTGCGTCAAGACGCACCCTACTTGCTAACCGCCGGTAGCTTCCAGCAGTTTCTCTTGGCCTAGGCGGTCACAGAAGTCGCCTAAGGTTTCCCCTTCGGTGCGTTGTTCCTTGAATACGGTGAAGACTTTCACCAATTCCGGAACAACTTCATCGGCGGGAACCATGTCTTTGTAGATATAGTTCAAGCGATTACCGAGTCGGCGGCCGCCGAGGAACATCGTGTACTTTTCCTTGGCGCGTCCGACCAGGCCGATGTCACTGTTGTACGGGCGAGCACAACCGTTCGGGCAGCCAGTCATGCGGAGGGTGAACTTTTCGTCTTCCAGACCCAGCTTGGCGACTTCCTTTTCCAGATCGTCTACCATGCCTGGCAAAGCTCGTTCGCTTTCGGTAATCGAAAGTCCACAAGTTGGCCATGCTACGCAAGCCATCGACCACCGCAGCGTGTTGCTGATTTCGGAAGTCAGCACGACGCCATGCTTTTTGAGAATCTCTTCCAGCTTGGCTTTGTCGCCTTCTTCGATGCCACTGAAGATAATGTCCTGGTGGCCGGTGAAGTGAATGCCGGGATTCAGGGTCGTGCAGATTTCGCGAATGGCGGTCTTCAGCTTGCAGTCTTCAAAGTCGGCGATACGGCCGTTCTCGACATTAAGCCCATAGAACCATTTTCCGTCGCCCTGCTCGGACCAACCTTTATGGTCGTCGAATTCTGTGACGTCGGTTGGGTGTGGTTCTGGAAGATCACGGCCGAAGTATTCTTCGACTTTCTTCTTGAACTCTTCCAGGCCCATGTCGCGAACGGTGTACTTCAGGCGAGCCACTTTGCGGTCTTCGCGGTTACCGAAGTCGCGTTGAACTTTAACAACTGCTTCGCAAACCCCGATCAAGTCTTCCGGAGAGACGTAGGTCAGCTTCAGACCTAACGCTGGGTAGGTTTTATCTGCCGAAGGTGTACGACCCATGCCGCCACCGACAAGGATGTTGTAACCGACGATCTTGCCACCTTCGTGGACGGCGATCATGCCGAGGTCTTGGGTGTAGACGTCGATGCAGTTGTCTTCCGGCAGGCAGATGCCCATCTTGAATTTACGTGGCAAGTAATGCTTGCCGTAGATCGGCTCGACGACTTCGTTGCCGTTCTCGTCGACTTGGATCTTCTCGCCGGTTTCAGGATCTTGCAGGAAGATCTCGCGGTACGCTCCGGTGCGTGGAGCGAAGTGGTCGGCGATCTCGAAAGCCGTTTTTTGGATTTGGTCGTGCAGTTCGTTGTTTTTAAACGGAGCTGGGCAGCACATCACGTTACGGTTCACGTCGCCGCAAGCACCCAGGGTCGTCAGGCCAACCCCCTTCATTCGCTGCATCAATTGGCGAACGTCGTCCTTGCTGACCCCGTGAAACTGGGTCGATTGACGGCTGGTGATGCGAAGCGTGCCGTTGCCGATGTCGTCGCACAGATCCAGTTCTTCCATCAGCTGCTTCCCGGTCAGCAAACCGGCCGGCAGACGGGCCCGGATCATCATGATGTACTCTTTGCCGGCACCTTTGGCTCGGTTGGCGGCTCGTGCATCACGATCGTCCTGCTGATACATACCGAAATGCTTGATCAGCTGGATGCTTTCCTTACTGAAGTGGTCCGTTCCATCGGAAAACTCTTCAGCCAGGGTGCCACGAAGGTAGTTGCTTTCGTCTTTGATGCCCTCGACAGGGCTCAGCTTTTTCTCAGTAGAAGCCATGGAGCAAAGTTATTCGGGGAAAGTGGGTGGCAGGATGGAAAGGCCTGCGAAAATCGGTTTTCGGCATGCAACTGTCGGATTCCAAGCATGGCAATCCGGCCATTTCGTGGAATCACGCGCCTAATATACACATTCGGGCAATTCTGCGTAATGCGTCAATTTGACGCGGGTTACCTAGGCGATATTACCCATCTTTACATCCCGCAGCCGAATGTCTCGGTTTTCGTAGAGCAACGTCAGCGAGTGCGGCATGGGGTGGCCAGCAATCGCTTTTGATGTCGAAAACTGAAAACTACCCGGTGGTTACTAGTTGGGTTAGGGATATAAAATGGTCTCGTTTCCCATCATTCCCGCACGATTTGCCCGAGGCTCCCTGTGACTGCGACCATTCTGGACGGAAAAACGGTCTCTGCCGCTTTGCAAGAAGACATTGCCGATCGCGTGAAGCAGTTTCAAGCGAAGACGGACGTAACTCCTTGTTTGGCAGCCGTTTTGGTCGGCGAGGACCCCGCCAGCCAGGTGTACGTTCGCAATAAGGAACGAGCCTGTGAAAAGGTGGGAATGACCAGCGAGTTGTTTCGCATGCCGGAGGATATCTCGCAGCACGATCTGCTGGCTCTTGTCCAGCAGCTTAATCAGGACGACAAAGTCAGCGGCATTCTGGTTCAGCTACCTCTTCCGAAGCATCTGGATGCCTCGGAAGTGCTGGATGCGATCGATCCGCGAAAGGACGTCGACTGTTTTCATCCGAGCAATGTTGGATTGCTTTCGCAAGGACGACCAAATTTTCTTCCCTGTACGCCACATGGCGTCGTTCAGATTCTGAAGCACTTCGATCTGCCGACTGCGGGAAAGAATGTTGTTATTCTTGGGCGCAGCGACATCGTCGGCAAGCCCTTGGCGCTGATGTTAATGCAGCGGACGAGCGAAACGTGCGGTGCCGACTATGCCAATGCCACCGTTACCGTGGCTCATAGTCGCACGCCAAACTTGAAAGAGTTGACCCGGCAAGCTGACATTCTGGTCGCTGCTATCGGGGTTCCGAAGTTCGTCACCGCCGACATGGTCAAGCCTGGGGCGGTGGTTGTGGATGTCGGAATCAATCGAACCGACGACGGCTTGTGCGGCGATGTCGAATACGATCCGTTATTGGAAGTTGCCGGAGCCGTTACCCCAGTCCCTGGCGGCGTCGGCCGATTGACGGTTACGATGCTGTTGGAAAATACGCTGAAAGCGGCAATGATTCAGCAGGATACATAGCCTACATTTGAAGTAGGCTGACGCTGAGCGAAACGGAAGCTCTACCGTGTTCAGTACGACAGCACAGAGGGGACAGAGCCATCTGAAGCGATGCCCCTACCATTTTCTAGTTTCGACGGGTTACGTTCGTTGACGGAGTGCTTCGTACAAAAGCACCGCAGCGGTGGTCGAGACATTCAGGCTATCGGCAATCCCGTTCATCGGCAGATGAATATTGGTAATGCCCTCTTGGTGCCACTTTTCGCTCAGCCCATGTGCTTCGCTGCCAAGGACAATCGCGGTCGGCGTTTTCATGTCGATCGAGAGATACGGTACCGAACCATCAACACGAGCGGCGAGGATTTGTATCTTTCGGTCACGCAGGAACTGAATCGTTTCTTCCGAAGTTGCATCGACCAGGGGAACGGTGAAAATTGTTCCGGAACTTGCTCGAATCGAATTCGGGTTGAAGAGATCGGTTCCGCCGTCGGCAGAAATCAGTAGGTCCGCTCCTACGGCATCAATTGTTCTTAATATTGCTCCGACGTTGCCTGGCTTCTCGACTTTTTCCATGACAACGATCAGGGGATTCTCCGGCAATTGAACGTCCTGCAGAGATCGTCGTGGAATTTCGGCAATCGCCACGGCCCCTTCAATTCGTTCGCCGAACGCCAGCTTGGTCATCACATTCCGAGCGACATGGATAAATGGAAGGTCCCCATGCTTGGCAACAACGTCGTCAAACTCGTCCGCTTCAGGACCAGAGAACGCTTCCGGCAACACGAAGATCGATTCGACTGGGAATCCTGATTCCAGGGCCCGGCGAATCTCGCGGAGGCCATCAATAATGGTTCGTCCCTTTTGCATTCGCCCCCGTCGATCGCGCAGGCGGACTGCGGACTTGATCTGAGCATTCTGAAGTGAGCGAATGATTTCTGGCATCGATGTTTACGTCACGTTCTCGAAACTAGCGTAGTAACCGCTGGGAAGTTGACGCCCCTTCGTATCGGAAATAGTCAGCGGACCGGATCGGATCTGCCGGGTCGAAATGCTAGGGAATGCGTCGTCCAGCATCTGCTTCAGCGGGCCATCTTCGTAGCCTGGCGAATGGCAAGTCAGCAAAACCAGCTTGGGGCGTTCGTTTAACAGTTCGTTGAGATAGCCCATCAGCAGTGGCAGGTGCTTGCCGATTCGCCAAACTTCCCCTTTCGAGCCATGTCCGTACGTGGGAGGGTCGAGGATTACGCCGTCGTACGTATTGCCCCGTTTAATTTCACGTTTGACGAACTTTCGCGCGTCCTCGGCGATCCAGCGTATGGGGGCTTCGTTCATGCCGGAAAGTTCGGCGTTGGAGCGTGCCCATTTCACGACATTCGCTGCCGCATCGACATGGGCGACTTCTGCTCCGCCGAGGGCACATGCCAAGCTTGATCCGCCGGTGTAGGCAAACAGATTCAAGATCTTCAGTGGCTGCGGGCTTTTCCGGCAAGTCTCTTGCAGCCATTTCCAATTGGCGTACTGCTCGGGGAAAAGTCCTAAGTGGCCAAACTTGGTGGTCTTCAGGCGAAATTTCAGCGGGCCTGCCGCGACTTCCCAGTTTTGCGGGAGACGATCGGCATCGAGCCAGTCTCCTTGGGTTTCGGTTCGGCGAACATACTTGGCAGCCGCTTTCGACCAGTTTTGAGGCTGAGAGGCCTTAAATCCTTCCGCCGATGGAGAATACCGATCGAGCACTACCGATCCGAATTGCTCCAGCTTTCGACCAGAGCCGAAGTCGAGCAAGCTATACTGGAAGGAAGCCAGATCGGCGTCGGTCATATGGGTTGGCAGTGGTACGGCTAGGGGCGAGATTTTGGTTTTGCCCTGGAATAATTGGCAGTATCTTTCCACAATAACAGAACATGGCTCGCCTGTCGTCGTCCCCTGTTTCGAGATCGCTTGTGACACCTCGCCCAATTCTAAGTCTGTTCGCTTGCCTGATTTGGGTCGGCCACGTGTGGTGCTCGTTGGCTGCTGCCGCCGAGCCAGTCGCTGCTCCGGCTGCCGACGCTGCGGAAGCGCCAACGAAGGCTCAAATCGCGCAGTGGATCGATCAACTCGACAGCGACAAGTTTCTATTGCGCGAAAATGCCACCCAGAAATTGATTTCTGCCAAGCGTGAAGCGATCCAGCCGTTGGCCGATGCCGTGCGGACAGGAAGTCTTGAGAAAGCCTTTCGCTGCATTCACGTGCTACGGGCTTTTGCCATTGGGGATGACATCGAAACCGAAGTCGAAGCTAGTGCCAAACTGGCCCTCATTGCCGCGACCGAGCATGATCGGGTGGCAGCCTATGCTGGGGATGTGCTGAAGAAGATTCAGCCTGTTCAGCAGGAACGTGCGATTCGCATCCTAAGCAGTCTCGGTGTGAAGTTCACTAGTTTCGGCCCGATCCAAGGGTTTCAAACGGTCGACGAAGGCCCTGGCGTTTGGATTACGGACGCGTACACCGGAGATGCGAAACATCTGCATTACCTGCAGCACTTGTCGTTCATTGAAGATGTCCAGATCGAGAACGACAAAGTCACCGCCGACTGGTTTGCCGAGATCGCCAAGATGCCCAACGTTCGGCTTCTGACGGTGAAGGATGGCCCAGTCGATATCGAAATGCTTCGCGAGCTAGAACCGATCTTGCCAAAGCTGAACTGGATTCGACTTTATTACTTGAATCTGAAGGGGAGCCCTGCCCCGCTGTTTTCCAAGATGAATAGCCTCGGTAGTGCCGAACTTTACGGAATGGTGATCGACGGCGAAGAGCTTTTCCAGGATGAGAACGAGCAGCAAAGCATTATGGCTGCGTTGCCTGGACGCTTGCCAGAGAACATCAAGTTTCGCAGCGGTGGCTTTCTAGGAGTTCGCGGTTCCAATGATGCTACGCGTGGCCCGTGTGTCGTGCAAAGTGTCGATCAAGATACTGGGGCGTACAAAGCGGGGCTTCGTGGCGGCGATACCGTTACCGAGGTGAATGGAACGGAAGTCGAAAGTTTCATGCACTTGATCGAACTGCTGAAGGACAAAAAAGCTGGCGATCGGGTCGAAATGACGACCATTCGCGGCACTCAGACACGCAAGCTCGACGTGTTGTTGGGGAAGTGGCAGCTTCGCGAACTGTATTAGCGGGTGAACCTCTATTGCCCTCGCAAGGCGATTGCCCCTACGATACGGCTCGCCTTCGTGCCGCCAGAAGTGGCACGCGACAAAAGGAGTTGTCGGCCACATGCTATCACCTGCCCCTAGAATTCTTATTACGCGATTGAGTGCTCTGGGAGATACCGTCCTGACTCTGCCGGTGCTATGCGCACTGCGAAAGGAATTCCCCGCGGCACAAATTGGTTGGGTTGCCGAGCCGATGGCTGCCAAAGTGTTGGCCGATCGAACTGATCTCAACTTCCTTTTCACCGTTGAAAAAGGTTGGCTCACCAAGCCGGCCGAGATCAATCGCTTGCGTCGTGCCTTGTCGCGGCACAAGTTCGAGATCGTGTTGGACGTACAAGGCCTTACCAAAAGCGCCGCCGCTGGCTGGCTTTCCGGGCGAAAGCACCAAATCACCTTCACACGCGGGCAAGCGCGGGAACTCGCGCCGAATCTAGCCGGTAGGCACATCACGCCGAAATCAACCTACATCGCCGAGAAGTACCTCGAGCTTCTCCAACCGCTGGGAATCGAGAACCCAGGGCTTGAGTTTCAGATGCCGTACGATGCGGTGGCACACGAAACGATGGCCAGACGGATGCCGGTAATTGCCTCGGGACGTTATGCCGTGCTGAATGTTGGTGCTGGATGGTTCTCGAAGACCTGGGTTCCGGCTCGCTTTGGAGAAGTCGCCGCCGATCTGAGCATGCGGTACGAGATTCCCAGTGTCTTGCTGTGGGGAAACGACGACGAATACAAGTACGCCGAAGAAGCCGCCGAAACGGCTCGAGCCATCGCGCCGAATTCGGTCAGCATCCTACCGAAAATGTCGATCGCCGAAATGAAAGAAACGATTCGGCATGCGAACCTGTTAATCAGCGGCGATACGGGGCCGCTACACTTCGGAGTAGCCCTCGAAACGCCGACGATTTCCTTGTTCGGAGTGACCAAGTCAGAGTACTATAGTCCTTGTCGCGGCATTCACCGAACGGTTCAAAACGTGCACGATCCTCTTTCCTGCCGCAAGCGTCGCCGTGCTGGAAACGAGGCGATGCAAGCCATTGCCACGGTGGACGTCCTGAGCCAGGTAGACATCCTGCTCAATATGCGGCATCCTAAAGCTGCGTAACTTTTGGACTGTAACTGTGTCTTTACCGAGCTTGGCTTTGCCTTCCGATCCGCAAGAACAACCGATCCCTCGCTGGAGCAAAATGGTCGCCGGGTTTATTGGCGTGATCGCGATTGTCGTGATGATGGCATTAAACCGGGGCAATGAGGAGCAGCAGCCTCCAGCAGCGAATGTAAACGGCCCGGAAGATCTTTCACGCTTTCTCCCTTTCGACGGCGAAAAAGCTTATCAGCATTTGAAAGATATCTGTGATCTCGGTCCCCGCATCAGCGGTAGCCCGGCCATGCAAAAGCAGCAGCAGATGATTGAAGATCATCTGACCAAGCATGGGGCAACGGTCGTTAAGCAGTCGTGGGAAGTGCGCCACCCTGAAACAGGCCAACCGGTCACGCTAACCAATCTGTTTGGGCGGTTTCATCCGGAACGAACCGAACGGATCTTGTTGTGCTGCCATTACGACACTCGCCCTTATGCCGACGAAGATCCCGAGAATCCCAAAGCTCCTTTCCTGGGGGCCAACGACGGCGCGAGCGGAGCTGCCGCACTGATGGAGCTTTCTCGGCATCTGGCCGACTTGGATACCAAATACGGCATCGATGTTGTCTTCCTGGATGCCGAAGAGTTCATCTTCGATAAAGAACGCGATCCGTTTTTCCTGGGGTCAACTTATCTGGCTCAGAGATATCGCAGTGCCGACATCGACTTCCGCTATAAGTGGGGCATCCTGCTCGACATGGTTGGCGATAAGGACTTGCAGATTTACCAGGAACGCAACAGCCTGTCCTGGAAAGATACGCGGCCGCTGGTAATTGATGTCTGGCGAGTTGCGAATCGATTGAATATTCCCGAATTCGTTCGCAGGCCACGACATACGGTTAACGACGACCATGTCCCCTTGCACGATATCGGCGGCATTCCGATCATCGATATTATCGATTTCGACTACCCAAGTCCTGGCTATGGACCAAAATATTGGCATACGCAGCAGGACGTGCCTGAAAACTGCTCGGCCGATTCGTTGGCCAAAGTAGGCAAAGTGGTGCTGACATGGCTGCAGGAAGTCGAATAACTGCAAGTTGAATCCAATGCCATCTTAGTTTGGGGTGGAACTGACCAATGCTTTTCGCCACCGCGCTGATCGCTTTCATTTTGATCGTGGTTGCTTGGATGATGCACACACAGCATCTGCACACAATCAAGATGATCGAAAAGCACACCGAATGGGATGCTCAGAAGCGAGAGTATCTGCTCTCGCAAGTCAAGCGTCGCAAGAAAGTGACGAGCACCATCGTGATGATCGCCGTCGCGTTTTTGGTAAGCAACGCCATTCCGCACAACGTCTTCTTTGTTCTCTACTGGGCCTGCGTCACGTTGTTGCTGTTGCGGATTGTTGTGCTGGCCGGGATCGATGGTTTCGCGACGAAAACCTACATTCTTTCACTTCGTGACCAACGCATTGCCAGCCGTCGTGCATTGGAAGAAGAAGTCAAACGCCTGCGAGAAGAAAAAGCTCAAGCGAGCTCGAGCGGCGACGAATAACCGAGCGTAATTTCTTTCCGATTCGCGGGTGACATCGGCTACTTGGCTTGGGAGAATAAGGGACTCGACTCGTCTCTTGCTTACCCCGCCTCGGAGTTCCTGATATGTCACCCCGCATTTTGCTACTCTGCCCTGCCCTGCTTCTGTTGGTTGGTCCACTGAGGGCGGAAGTCCCCAAGGCACCAAGCTTCGCGAAGATTCAGCTCACCGAAGAATACTTCGCCGAAGGAGCGTCGGTCGGGGACTTCAATCAAGATGACAAGACCGACATCGTTTGCGGACCCTATTGGTTTGCCGGGCCTGACTTTCAAGACAAGCACAAGTTCTACGATGGCAAAGCATTTCCGAACGACCGAGGCTATTCCGACAATTTCTTCTCGTACGTCGCCGACTTTAACAGCGATGGGTTAGACGACGTGCTTGTTGTTGGCTTGCCAGGCACTCCTGCCCATTGGTACGAAAACAACACCTCCGGCGAACCTTGGAAGAAGCACTTTGCGTTTCCTGCCGTCGACAACGAGGCGCCTGCATTTCTCGACATCACCGGCGACGGTAAGAAAGAGTTGATCTGTCACTTTGAAGGTCAGCTTGGTTACGCACGTCCTAGTCAAGACGATCCAACTCAGCGCTGGCAATGGACGCCTATCTCCGAAAAGCAAGGCTGGGGGCGTTATCAGCACGGGCTAGGTATCGGCGACATCAACGGCGACGGGCGACAAGATTTCCTAATGCCGGAAGGTTGGTGGGAGCAGCCAGAGAATTGGGACGGTAATACACCATGGACGAAACATGCTTACCGCTTCGCACCTGGCGGCGCCGGCATGCACGCGGTAGACCTCGACGGAGATGGCGATAACGACGTTGTGACCAGCCTGCATGGACATGGCTACGGACTTGTTTGGCATGAACAAACGCAAGGCGAAAACGGCGAAATCCAGTTCAAGCAGCACGAGATCATGGGAACGCCAGACAAGTCGGCAAGCAAGTTGGTTTTCAGCCAACTGCACGCCGTCGAATTGGCCGACATGAATGGCGATGGCGTCGAAGATATCGTCACCGGCAAATGCTACTGGGCCCATAACGGCAAAGACCCTGGCGCCAAAGACCCTGCAGTGCTCGCCGTTTTTCTGGCCAATCGAAATGCTTCCAGTGAACTGACGTTTGTTCCAGTCGAGATCGACGACAATAGCGGCACCGGCCGGCAGATTACGCTTCACGATGTAAACGGGGATGGCAAAACCGATATCATCGCCGGCAACAAGAAGGGAACGTTCTTGTTTCTCGCGAAGTAAGTGGTTTTGCAAAAGAAGCGGCTCAAAGAATCGATAGCGGCCCAGATCGGCATTGACTCCCCCATTTCTACGTACCTAGACTTGGTTGTATCCCATCGCTGTAGCAATTCGCAACTTCGGGACAGGGGCACGACAACATGGGACGTCATACAACTGGGGTACACACCGTCGCGGGGCGGCTTTCGTTCTTCTTGGACGATTTGGATCTGACTCGTAAAGAGCTAGCCGACGCTGTCGGTGTCGACGTGCGGACGATTCACAACATCGAGCATGCTCGAAAACGAGTCAATCGTCGGACGATCGCAGCGTTAGCAGAAGTTCTCAATCGCTTTTCAGCTTATCGTTATCCTGCCGCGCCGCCGCTGCTGCTTAACGAGCATCACTTCATCGATCATCCCAACTCAATCGTCGATGTCGCGATGCAATCGATCACTTCGAATCGGCCTGACTTTTTGGTGAACGAAAACCCGCTGATCGATCCTTCGCTTCGCTGGTGGATCAACGGCGATCCAGAGCGACTCGGTTGGACTGGGTTGTTCGATTTGAGTTCGCTCGGCGGGCAGATCGAAGAGTTCTACCGCTGTTTTGAATACCTCGGCGTGGAAGGTTTGCGGAAGTTCTTCGCTCCGCGCGAAGATCTCATCGTGATGCGAACCGACAGCAATATCCGCCATCCCGATACCGGGGTAACGCTAAAGTACACCTCGTTCATCGAGTTCAAAATGAACCGCGGCCTCCTTCAGTCAATGGATGCCACGTTCAACAGCGAACTGGTCACCACGTTCCTGGAATCAGGACACCTACCACGACGCATCGCAGCGTAACTAAACAGTGTGACCAACGTTGCTAAATCTCTTTGGCTTAAGGATTTAATGTGGCAAGGGCAAAATCGCAGTAAAGCGGTATGAATTGACGATCCACCTTTTTGGGGTTATGGTTTAACAAATAAGCATGGGTTAATTGTTCATGCTTTACCCCCCCAAATATTTGCGACTTGCTCCACCGTCGCTTTCATTCTGCTTTCCTTACCCTACCCCATTTTCTGGATCGCCTGTCATGCCTGCCTCAAAACGTCCCGGCTTTACGCTGGTTGAGCTGTTGGTGGTGATTGCCATCATCGGTGTCTTAATCGCCCTCCTTTTGCCTGCTGTTCAGCAAGCTCGTGAAGCAGCACGGCGCATGCAATGCACCAACAACCTAAAGCAGTTGGGCCTCGCATTTCATAACTATCACGATACGTACAATACGCTTCCTGCGATGAACTACCGTCCTGGAGATCCAAACATCAGCATTTACCAAGGCTACAGTGCCCTGGTGCGTATCCTACCGTTTATCGAACAAGGTAATCTGTACGATCAACTTCAGGTTTCCTCGAACAATTTCTACGTTAGTTGGGCTGCTGGCAGCAACAACGCAGTCCGCGAAACCCGCATCGATGCGTTCCGCTGCCCTTCGGATAAAGACTATCCGACCAATCCTGCTGCATCGTGGGAAGATGGTGCCGGCTGTAATTATGCAGTCAGCTATGGCTCGTCCAACTCCTGGTCAAATCCCGACAATCAAAACGGAATGTTCCGTGGTCCAGTCAGGATTTTGAGCGGCGTTGAGCAAGGGGCTCCTGAGCTTGGTTTCAATGCCATTACCGACGGATTGAGCAACACGCTGATGATGTCGGAACATCTGACCGGCGATAACAACGACGATCAGTTGGCCAACGGAAACACTTCGGAACCACGCATTGGATCCGACGTCCCAACGTGGCAATACCCGAGTCAGGCCGACATCGATTCGTTCGGTTCCGCTTGTGCCGCAGAGACAGCCCACAACGGTGAAAATGGCCAGCACTGGATGATGCCTCTGCCGACCCAAACGGCCCTTAACACCATCGCCCCACCGAATTGGCGTTACCCTAATTGCCAGGAAAGCAGCAGCGGTATCGCATCCGACCGCGATGGTGTTTACACGGCAAGAAGTCAGCATCCTGGCGGCGTGATTGTCGTCAAGGGAGACGCTTCCTCTAGTTTCGTCGGCGAAACGATTGATCTCAAAATCTGGCAATACTTTGGTGGCCGCGACGACGGCCAAGTGATCCAGCTTCCTTAAGAAACTCATTCGCGAAAACGGTGCGTTTGATTTCTGAGTTCAGATCTCAAACGCCACGCGAAGGCTCACGTCATTGCATCGCCCACCATCTTTCATTTAGGTAACTCGCCATGTCTGCGTGGACTCATATTTCGTGGATTGTTCTTTTTTCCGCAGTTGTCGGATGCGGTGCCGGTAGCACTCCGGTTCCTCCCGATACCCGGCCGGTGACGGAGTTGATTCGTCAAGACTTGGAAGGCATCCTTAGCTCGAATCAGCTAGGTAGCGAGATGGTATCGATCGAGAATCGGATTACGAAACTGGCCGAGACAGAGCCTGAGAAAGCGGAAGAGCTGCGAGCTGAATATGAGAAGCTTCAGAAGTCAGCCAGCAGCCCTGCCCGTCAGGCGAAAAAGATGATGGAGAAGCTGTAAGTGATTCCGCACGGAGCTGCCTGCGGGTAAGTGTTTTTCGGCCTAAAAAGAAATAAATCTTATCTGGTTTTAGAAACTTGTCGGTCTTAGAGGTGTTAGATACTATGCAATAGGTGGTAGTTTTCTGCTGCCGCATGCCGATCGAATTGAGGCATTCGATCGGTGGGCTGTGTCCACCTCCTGTTGATTTGCCCGCCGAATTCTCGGCTTGGTATTTTCCTGCATTTCTCCTCTATCTTAACACCCCCGAGGAACAGAGTATGTCTACCATTGCGCTTCGCAAGCGTGGTTTTACGCTTGTCGAACTGTTGGTTGTGATTGCCATTATTGGTGTCTTGGTCGCCCTTTTGCTGCCGGCTGTGCAGCAAGCTCGTGAAGCGGCTCGTCGTAGCCAATGTACAAATCAGCTGAAGCAACTTGGCTTGGCTTTGCACAATCATCACGACACATTCCAGCAGTTCCCGCGATTGGCTTTCCTAGAAGGTCCTTATCACGAACGTGTAGGTGGGATGGTGATGCTGTTGCCGTTTCTGGAGCAGAACGCCCTCGCCGATCAGATTAAGAACTACGATACGTCGGTGTACACATCGCAGCCGCCGGAACCATGGGATCCGAACTTCGCCCCGTGGCAGCAGCGACTCGAAGCCCTTCTCTGTCCATCCGATACCGGGGCTACCAAGACCTATCGAACCGATCGTCCCATTGCTCCGAGTAGCTACCGATTTTCGATCGGCGACTCGTACGTCGATACGTACAATCCGCAGGACAACAACACCGAGTTCCGCGGGATTTTCAGTTCTGAACTCGATAAGAAGTTCCGTGATATTACTGACGGAACGAGCAACACCGTCATGATGGGGGAACGCTTGACCGACTTTCAGACGCCGTTCATCAATCAGACGCATGCCAACAGCGTCTCGCTTTCTGATCCGAGTACCTGCTGGGATGCCGTTTCGCCAACCGATCGAAAACGCTTTACCAGCGGCTCGAATCCTGCTGCAAGTCAGCGCTGGAACGACGGCTTGAGCACGTTTACTGGCTTCACCACGGTGATTGGACCGAATGGTCCTTCTTGCTGGAACGACACCAACGAAAACGCTGATCGAGCGTTAACGACGTTGTCCAGCAATCATCCTGGCGGCGTGAACGTGGCGTTGGCCGATGCTTCGGTTCGTTTCATTCCGGAAACCATCGACACCGGCGACCTGACGCAAGCTCAAGTCACTTCGGGACAAAGTCCCTACGGCGTTTGGGGTGCCATGGGAAGTAAGAGTGGCGGCGAAGTTGCCCAGCTGCCTTAGTACGCTTGGGCTGTCCAATCACGTTTTGTTCTTACCTTCCTGACTCGGCGGAAGCGTACCTGGTGCGTTTCCGTTCGGAGTTTCCCTAAGGAGTTCATCATGCGTTCGTTTACGCATTCTCTCTATAGCAGTGCCGTTTTGCTGTGTGCGTTGGTGGTTTCAGGCTGTTCCGAGTCGACCGTCAGCCGCAACCCTGGCGTCGATGTCTATCCGACTCAAGTCAAAGTGACCCAAAAGGGTTCTCCTGTCGAAGGGGCCAAAGTCTCGTTCAGCTCGAAAGGAGACCCACGCGGTGCGTCCGGGGTGACGAATGCTGAAGGGATTGCCGAGCTCACCACGTTTGATCTGAACGATGGTGCCGTGCCTGGCGAACACCGCGTCAAAATCACTAAGGAAGAAGTTCAAATCTTGAAAGAAGCCGACCCCGACGATCCTCTCTCGGTCGGCCAATCGAAAGTGATTCAGCATTTGCCTCAGCAATACAGTCGGTACCAGACGTCCGGCTTGACTGCGAATGTCGAGCCGAACGAAGAAGGTAACACGTTCGAGTTTGAACTGAAGTAACGCCGCTCGCGTTACTCGTAGAACCACTCGATTGGCAAGCGTTGTGTATTGGTGACCGCCAAACCGTTGTTCTCTTGGCGGTCGCCGGCACAGTAGGCCATCACAGCATGATCATCAACGAAGTCGATCGCCAGGTAGCAGTACCAGCCGGTCGGCTTATCTTCCAACGTCTTCACGTGCGTCCAAGTCTTGCCGTCGTCTTTTGAGATCGCGGAACGAAGCGGCGTTCGCTTGCCTCTCAGCTCGGTGGGAATGTCAGAGTGATCGTTCCACAGCAGCAGCAAATCGCCGGTCGAGGGAATCCGCTCGATCGTCGCCGGCGAAAGGGGGGACTTGATCTCCGAGGGTTCCAGCTGCGACCAGTTTTCGCCGCCATCATTGCTATACGAAACGAATTGGCTGCCGGCGTTGGTACGGCAGAACATCATCACACGGCCATCGGAAAGCTGAACGACGCCAGGCTCTTGGGTGACGATGTTCCGGTCGTTTTGCTTGGGGGGACGCGGGGCGACGGCACTTCGCTTCCATGTCTTGCCGGCGTCGTCTGAATAGTAGGCCAGCATCTGTGAAGCGATGTCCCACTTCGGCATCCCGGGGCCAATATGCTGTGCCAGCGGTGCGACCAGGCGACCATTTTCAAGCTGAATAACGCGATCGTTATTCAGCACGTAATAACCATTTTCGGCGTCCGGAATAATCGTCGTCGCTTCACTCCAAGTCTCTCCTTCGTCGGTGCTGATTCGCATCAGGGGACAGCAGTCGTTCGTCGAGTTTTTCCGCAGATAGAACATCGCCAGCCGCCCATCCTGCAGTCGCAGGAGCGACACTGACATGATGTTCATGCCTCCTTCGTTGGGAACTTCGATCTTGTCCTTCTTCGACCAAGTCTTGCCGCCATCGTGTGAAACGCGACTCGCGAGATGGGCCTTGGCGTGATCGCCGGCGCCGCCAACGAAGTGAGTGTAAACCAACAAAACGTCGCCGTTTTTCAGTTGCACGACGTCCCCTTCGCTATTGCGAGGGTTGCCAGGGCCAGGCGGCAACACAACTTGAGACGGTGGAGCATCCGCTTCCGCTCCGGCAACGATCAGGGAGTTAAGAAGCAGCCCCACAAACAGCAGCAGCAAACAGTTTTTCATCGAAGGTTCTCAGGCAGGAGGAATTTTCTTAGGCAGGCAAGCGAGACTTATCTTAACGCTTTTCGTCGGTTACGCAAATTCGTACAGCCAGCGGAGGGGCGAAAGAATTTTTTCCGCGTGATGTCACATCCCCAAGACGCTTCTCGTCTGGTTAATAGAAGCGGGCCACATGGCTTGCCCAGTGATCGACCCATATCGTTCCAAGGGGATAAACATGGACATGCTCGAAGCGAAAGAGACTCTTACCCAGTTCGGTCAGCACTACCACTACGACACCGGATATATCATTCAACTGTTAGAAGACTCGCCGGGCGCCTATGCCACGTTCGCAGCGGCTCAAGCGATGCCTAACTATCATCAAAAGCTGCCTGACGATGCTTACTTCGTCGCGAAAGTGGCCGTGATGAAAACCGAAGACTGCGGTCCCTGTATGAATCTAAGCTTGAAAATGGGAGTCGAAGCCGGCATCGACAAAGAGCTCCTTAAATCGATTGTGACTCAGCCGGAATCGCTTCCCCAGCCACTCCGCGATATCCACGACCACGCCGTCGCGGTGATTCGGAATGAAAACGACGACGCCGATCGCATGGAACGGATTCGCAACCATTATGGAATCGAAGCGTTCGCCGAATTGGCCGTTGTCATTGTTGGCTGCCGGATTTACCCTACGTTGAAGCGAGCCATGGGAATGGCGGCCCACTGCGAATTGGCGAAGCTCGATTTCTGAGCGATCGAAAGCAGTCCCACTGTTCTCGTCTGGCGTTTCTTTCCGCGGAGTTCACACATGGTTTCCGGCGACGAGTTTGAATCGTTACGCAAAGAGTTGATCGGTTTCTGTTATCGCATGCTTGGTAGCTTGCCGGATGCGGAAGATGTTGCCCAGGACGCATATCTCCGCTGGGAGCAAGCCGGGCGGCCGCAACTCGATTCGCCTCGCAGTTGGTACCTTCGTGTGTGTGCTCGCCTTTGTTTAGATCGGATCAAGTCGGTGCAGTACCAGCGCGAAAAGTACATCGGGCCATGGCTTCCCGAGCCGATCCTGGAAGATCATGCCGGCAAGACCGAGTTGGACGAAACGATTTCGATTGCGTTGATGCTGACGATCGAACGATTGAAACCAGCCGAACGGGGCGCGTTCATTCTGCATGACCTGTTCGGCTACGAGTTTGCGGAAGTCGCCGATATCTTGGGCCTGCAACCGGCCCATTGTCGTCAGCTGGCCAAGAGAGCTCGAGATCATTTGAAAGGAAACAAGCCGCGTTCGGCCGTCGATGTGCCAGGCATGCAGCGAATTTCCGACGCGTTCTTCCAAGCCGTCAACGCCGGCGACTTGGATCAACTGCGGACAGTTCTTTCCGAAGACGTCGTCATGCATACCGATGGTGGCGGCAAGATCAGTGCGGCGAAGGACTTGGTAGTTGGCTTCGACGCGGTGACAACGTTCCTTGTGCGTGTTGTCCGCAACGTGCAGCGTTTCGGCGAGCTGCGTTTCGAGCCGACATGGTTCAATGGTTCGCCGGGGATGATCTCTTGCCAGGGAGATCAAATCATCGCGGCGTACCAACTTTATGTCGTCGATGGAAAAGTTGCCGCCGTGTTTGTCTATCGAAACCCTGACAAGCTGGCCCTGTTCGACCGCACGCCGAGCGTCTAGCTCGACTTCACCTCGAATGAAAATTGATTTTCGTCGGACTTCTCGACGGTCGCGGTTAGCTCGGTGTTCTCGTTGTACTTTTTGGGAATGATGTTCACGTACGAAGGCTCGGCGTCAGGGCCGTACATCTTCGTGTTCCCTTCTTTGGCAATGTACGAACGGATTTCAACTTTGCGTTCGCCCGGCAATACTTCGCCGGTGAACTTGCCGTTCTCGACTTTGACCGTATCGCGAATTCCATCCGCGACCGATACGAAGATCACTTCGCCGGACGGCATCGGTTTGCCATCGAGGGTGACTTCACCCTGGACGGGATACGACTTGGGGATCGCTGGCCCGGAGTTACAACCGATCAGAATCGAGGCGCCCAGTAAAATGGCGGCACCCACAGAAAACATCGTGCGGTTCATGATTTGCTGCATACAAGAGAAGAAGAAAGAAGCCGAGCGGCATTTCGCTCCTAGGAAATGCCGCGGTAAGAACGGATTGGCAACAGGCTACGGCAGTTCGTTGACTTGACCGTCGTCGCGTGTGACCAAGCGAGCAAGCATGTCGAGCGTCATCGTTTCTGGCAGGAAGCGAACCGAACCGTCGGCCAGCAGTGTCATCACGCCGCCGGGATGAGCTGAGATCAGCGGCATGTTCGTGCTTGCGTTGTCGCATATACCATCGGAACCGCAATTACCAGGAGCATCGGGCCAGCCGGTGCCGGGGCGTCGCTTTTGGTTGATCGGGTACCGAATCGTTACCTGGTTGAACGTTCGCAGGTCGCCCCCGTTGCCAACTTTGGGAGGAGACAACGTCGAACGCCAGCCAATCATCCAACCGTGACGGTAGCCGTTGCGGTAGTCATGCTTCGAGCCGTTTGCGGTGATCAACGCGTCGCTGATTTCACCAATGATCGCGGTGTTGGACGTGCCATCAGTAATTGAAGCCAACCCTTGCTCGCCACTGGGAATCAGTACACCACCGCCGCTGGCAATGCCTCCGGAACAGCAACCGGTGGCGGATGAAGGTGTGTTGACACGCGACTCGGTGTAGCCAGGGATCAAGCCATCGACCGCTCCGGAAATGGCGGCATAGCTAGGAGCCATGATCGGTCCGTTGGAATTCGGATTGGCGGCCCATTTTTCGAGCGGTGACGATGGGCAAAGGTACGCATCGATGGTGACGTTTTGAGAGGCAGCCGTATTGGTTGCAGCATTGGTACCCCAGCCTGATCCTCCTCCCAAATTCATTCGATCAAACAAGGCATTCTGTTCGATGAACGGCAGCATAAAAACCATCCACGAGCTGCCCCAAGCGGCCCCGGACGCATGTGTTCCAAAGGGAGCTTGATCCGCCGCTCCACCGGCCGGCACAAGTCCAAACGTATCGTGGAAGTTATGGACGCCGAGCCCTAGCTGCTTCATGTTGTTGCTGCATTGCATGCGTCGCGCAGCTTCGCGGGCCTGTTGCACGGCCGGCAACAAAAGGGCGATCAAAACACCAATAATCGCGATAACCACCAGGAGTTCAACGAGGGTGAAACCTCGCTTTTGTCCCGATTCGCAAATTCGGGTAGCCATCAGAGAGCCTCGATTCAAGAAAAGAGCGGGGAAAATAAATGACTATTGCATAGCTGTTGTGGTGTTTTATCGCCCCTGGATGGGGTGGTCAATCAATGTTTCTGAATGGACTGAAAAGTTATCGTGTCGCTATTGCAACAATCTGCGCCGCAATCGCCCTATTTGCCATATCTAAGCGGTGATCGATTTGCGTAAAACGCGTAGCAATTCTTGCGTATATTTCTTGCCCTTTTGATCGAGAAACGCTCGAAGATCCCGTCGACGATCTTCGAGCGGAAAGTTTCCCCAATGACTACGGATCAATCGGTAGCGTATAGCTCATCGCACCGATCGCGCTGCCAGGCTTGGCGTCGTTGTAATGTTCGTGGCACATCGTGCATTTCTGCATGACGACGGGGACTGGGGTGGCGGAGCGAAGAAAGCGCTTGCCGTCTCGTTCCACTACTTCCTCGTAGCCAGGCTTGCCGGCCAAAAGGGCTTTGATGGCGGCTTTCTCGAACGAATCGGACGGGGCGTTCTCGAAGTTGTACGGTTCCCCGGTCGCGTCGAGCAGGCGGACTTCGTGCCATCCTTTCTTTGCGGCTGCTTCAAACAGTTTTTTGAAGGCGATGCCTGCCGGCAGATCGTCTTCGTCGTGCACGTAGTTTTCAGTGATCAGCACGATGCCACCTTTGTAGATGTCGTCGAGCATTTGCACCGTCTTGCGGGCCTGATCAACCGCGGCATCGGACGGAGGATCTGCTCCCCTGCTTCGCGACGACGCCAGACTAACCACCAATCCAAGAAGTAGCACGATCGGAAAGAACTTCGACTTACGCACGATGGGACTCCTGTTCGTTGTTGGGGCAAACATAGCCGAGCAAGGCCCGACCGGGTTAAAGTGGATGTGTTTATCCTGTTTGTGCGTTCAGTGTAGGCAGGTTTAAATTGGATGTCAATGTCCAGAAATGGGCGATCTGTCCTCAGGAAGTTGAAATTGACCCTTTCGCTGAAGATGGGCTAGAACAATGCTTCCCCGCATTTACCTCGCAAAGGACTCGTGCTGATGGATCGATTTCCTGCATTTTGGATTGGTTTAAGCCTCTTGTTCGGCATCGCAACGGCCGGACAACTCGATGCCCAATCGGCTGCTAAACCGATGGTGACGGTCTCGATCGGGGTCGTCGAAAAGGCGCCCCATTCAGGGCCTTCCCTGTTGATGCGACCGAGCATTATGTCGATTGTCGGTCAGCCATTTCGTTCGGACGTGAGCAAGCGTGAAACGTTCCGCCGCAGCGATACGGAAGTGCTTGTCGGGATGACTTGGAATGGAACGACCAAACCACTGACCGATGGCAAGTACCAACTGACGATGCAGATCGAGAGCGGCGCGATGACCGTCGAAGACTCCAAGACTGGAGATCAGGCCCATGCTGCTCAGGTCTTCACGATCGAAGGTGAGTTCACTCCAGGAGAGATCAAACGCTTTGATCTGGGCGCCCACCGCTGGTGCGAAGTCCGCTTCGACGATCAAGTCACCTTCAGCAACGCCGACGTCAAGAAATTTCAAGATCGCATACGAGACCAGGCTGGGCTGTAGAATATGCCTCGCGATCGTTCCTCATTCGCTCATGCTCTCGAATTTAGGGAAAGAGAAATGAAGGTTTATTCGTATCTCTGCATTTTGCTGAGTTTGGTTTTCGGGGTGATTATTGCCAATCAGCTCGATGCCGAGATGCACATCGACCCGACTTCCCTGCTGAAAGTGCGGATCTACGAGCAGGCTGACGCGGATGCTAAGCCAGAAGTTCATATCGACAGGTCGGTCGTTTGTCAGATCGACCATCCCATTCACTTCATAGAAGCGAGGGCTCGCCGTTCTCAAATCGATGGAGATCGCTGGGACGTCGGAACGAAGATCAGCGGCTATTGCTCAGGCGTGCTGCGTTCGCCGACAGAGATCGATTTGAAGATCGAACTTGGTGAACTGATTCGTCAAGAAGATCGGGAAACGACCGAGGTTTTTGCGAATCGTGTTTTCCATCTCCATACCGAACTGAAGCGAGATGAGGCTAAGCGAATTCCGCTCGGTAAAGGCGTTTGGTGCGAACTGACAATTCAGGGCAATCATACTACCCGCTTCTAATGTCGTCACAAAGCAGTCCGGCGACCAGTACCTGCTTCTGGTAGCCATCTTTCATATGCGATGCTGAGTTGAGACAAAACGAATCGGGCTTCCGACGCGTTGGTCTCTGTGGCAATAAAAAAAGAGACCGCACTGGGCGGTCTCTCTTCGTAATTCGCTTCGGTTCGACTACGTGAAGTTTTAGTCGTTCACGTAGGTTTCCAAGAAGCGGGCCAGCTTCTGGAAGTCGCAGCCAGGTTCGATGTGGCGAACGACGGTGACCAGGTTTTCCTGATCGACCAGTTCGGTGAAGTCGACGTATTGCAGCTCGAACTGACCCTTGGCGGAAACCATCACGCCGTTCAGTTTCTTTTCGACCAACGCTCGGTAAGCACCCACGCCCAGTTGGCTGCCGAGGATGACGTCGTAAGCCAGTGGCTTGGTGCAGCGAGCTTCGTAGCCGAGCTGGATGCCGGTCACTTTGCGGCTGCGGCCGGTCTTTTCTTCGTAGGCCTTGGCGACCCACTTGCTGAACGTTCGGCCGAGCTGAATGTCGGTGATGGCGATGTGCCCGTGATCGTCTCGGGCGACCCCTTCCAGGTACGATTCCGGCAGCATCTCGGCGAGGCCTTCGGCGAGAACGATCACGCCGAACTCTTTACCTTCCGCTTCGCGTGCCAGCATCGTTTTGACGATCCGATCGACCACTTTCGGGACGTTCATCGTCTTACGCTGCTTGCCGTTCTCGTCGGTGAATTCCTTCTCGACGTAGTCGCCGGTGATGTCTTCGACGCTGATCACCAAGGAAGCTTCGCCAGCGATCGCGGCACCGTAAGCCAACCAGCCGGCGCTGCGGCCCATTGCTTCACACAGGAAGTAAGCCTTGGAGGCTTCGCCATCGTACAGCAGCGTACGGATTTCGGTCGAAAGGAAGTCGACCGCGGTGAAGAAACCGAAAGTGAAGTCGATGCCGTTGTAGTCGTTGTCGATCGTCTTAGGCAAGTGAACGACCGGCATCTTCTTGCTACCTTCCGGTAGCGTGTCTTGGAACATCTTGAACTTGTTGGCGGTCTTCAGCGTGTCGTCGCCGCCGATCGAGATCAGTGCGTCGACGCCCAGCGAGTTCAACGCGTCGTAAGTGGTCTGAAACGCGGAGCAGCGTTCCTTGTCCTTCAAGTGATCAGGGTGCGAGATCGCTTTGCCAGGGTTGGCTCGTGCGGTACCGATCATAATCCCTTGCTTGGCACGGCTGCGGCTGAGGGCTTTGTGATCGAGGACGATGTAGTCGCGATCTTCTTCCATCGGACGGTCGTCGCCAAACTGCATCAAGTTCGAGTAGCCGTTCATGACGCCCAGCACTTCGATTCCCGCACGCAGAAACGAAACGGCCGCGGTCGAGATCACCGCATTCGCGGCTGGTGCAGGACCGCCGGAAAACAGAATTGCGACGCGCTTGAAGTTGTGGGCAGGCTGTTCAGGACGAGAGAGGCTATTGGCCATGGTCAAAATCCAATGGGTAATCTGATGCGGTAACTTGTCTGAACCGCTGATTTTATGCGTTACGGGGCGGTTTTCAACCTAACCAAACGGTCCACCCCCGGGGCAACTTGCCCATCGAAATGCAGTGGGGAGATAGAAAGCAGTACCCCTGTGGTAACGGATCAATCCTTGGCGTTGCCGTGAGAATCGTCGGGCTTTTGGGCAATTCCGTAACCAGGAAATCATCAAAACGCGAAAGCGATTCCCGCCCTTCCAAGGGGCAGCGAGTGGTTCAAATTACGCATCTCGATTTGTTGCTGCTTCCACCCCGTTTGCCGTCGTTATGCCAAGCTTTTTGGGGGCATGATAGATCACGATATCCGCTTGATATCTCGGCATTGTTGCTTGCATGCTGGGCACGTGAAATGTGCAAAATCCCACGTCTAGGGAGAAGGCAAAATAGTGATTTTTAAGCACCAAAAAAACTAGTTATTCGAGTTGGCGTCGAGAACGTACGGGTTTTTGTTCAATTCCTGAATGACTCCGCGGAGAGGCATACCAGCGAATGGCACATCCGCTGCTTTAAGTGGGGGTGTCTTAATTCTTCGTTGGATCGGTGGGCACGAAGTGTTCACGTCATTATCGCATTTCTCAGGAGTCCATGAATGCAGTTTTCGAGTTCTCAGAAACGTGGCTTCACGCTTGTCGAACTGTTGGTGGTGATTGCCATCATCGGCGTGTTGATTGCCTTGTTATTGCCGGCGGTGCAACAAGCACGTGAAGCGGCGCGACGTTCAGAGTGTTCCAATAACTTGAAGCAGTTCGGCTTGGCACTGCACAACTTTGAAAGCACGCATCAGCAGATTCCTGGCGGCGAATACACCGACGCCCAATACTTTTCGCCCCACGCAATGCTGCTTGATTTCATGGAGCAAACAGCGATCGCCGATCGGATCGATCTCGATATCGGCGTCTTCAGCGAACCAAACTTGACGCTCAGCTACGAACAGCCGCCAGGCTTCGCATGCCCAAGCGATCCGTTTCCTGCTGAAGGAATCGCCCAGGGATCGACCAGTTATCACGGCAACTGGGGAAGCTGGGTTCATTTCAATGGCTGGGATGGCATCTTCGGTCCCCAGGCCGACGGCCAAGGTGGATCGAGTGTTAAGAAGTTGCCGCCACTTCGCTTCGGCAAGATTGTCGATGGCCTAAGCAACACCGCTGCATTCGCAGAAGTGGTGATCGGAGCCGGCGATTCGGGCGGCGCTCCGACGCAGTTCGATGCCTTTGAAGTCAGCATGCCATCGGCGACCGACTTCGCCGGGGCTCGCGACGAATTCATGCAGCATGATTGGGAAGCTCTGAGCATTCCGTGGAGTGGCGATTGGCGTTATCGCGGTTTGCCCTGGATGGAAGGCTCTGTCTGGCGAACCGGGTACAACCACATTCTGCCACCCAATCGGCCGGCGTTCGTGCCTGGCGATTTCAATCTGATTGTTTCGCCGGCCAGCAGTTACCATCCCGGCGGTGCGATGGCCGTGCTGTGTGACGGCAGCGTGCAGTTCTTCCCAGAGACGATTGATGGTGAAACGTGGAAAGCGTACGGCACGCGACACGGAAACGACATCGTCACGACCAACTAATTGACTTACACGACTACCCTGCCCTTTCGTCCTGGAGATACCACGGCATGCCCACCATTTCGCGATTCGTTCGCCCATCGCATTTCATGCTCGGCCTATTGATGACGGTCGGCTTTCTCGGTTCTGTCGGCTGCAGTAAGCCAGTCGCCGAGCAAAAGGTGACGCCTGAGAACAAAGAGGAAATCCAAGCCAAGCTAAAAGAGATCGCCGAACGCGAACAGCAAGGCCTATAGTAAACAGCTCACTCTCAGCCAGGTAAACACACGAAACCTGCTCACGAAAAAAGCCCAGCCGAAAATTGGCTGGGCTTTTTGTTTTTTGTCCTTCTTGAAGTCGCGAGAATATCGCTCAGAGTACTACTAAGAGTACTCGACTTGGAGTCCATTCAGGAACGCTTGGAAATCAGCTTCGGGAGGTGCTCCTCCAGCGAAATAAATCTTCACGGACATCGTGTGCCCATCGTTGCTCACCAAGTGGATGGTTGCACAAATCTTTTCGTCAAGAGTTGCCATGTCGTCGGTAAACTTGGCTTTTTCCTTTCGCCCTTCACCTTGTCCCTGATATTCGAAGGTGGTTTGACTTGCGTCGAACCCAACGAACATCAGTTTCTCCATCTTCACGTCAGCATCCTGAGAGCCCGATCCGTCAATTTGGTCGGCGTCATAGACGAAGTCGAGAATGTAATCGACATCGCTATTATCTTCTGACATTTGGTCAGCATCGAAGACGAAAGTGTCAATGCTACCGTCACCCTTCAGGATGTCACTTCCTCTGCCGCCGGAAAGGACGTCGGCACCATGGCCGCCGCGGATCTTGTCGTCGCCCCAGCCACCGTCCAACTCGTCACGGCCGGAACCGCCGGAAAGCAGGTCCATTCCAGATCCGCCGAACATGTCGTCGCCGCCGGCACCGCCGATCAGTTCGTCATGGCCGTTGCCGCCGTGTAGATAGTCGGCGCCATATTCGCCAAACAACTGGTCGTTGGCTGCTCCACCGAACAGTTTGTCTTCACCGTCACCACCGTTGATGATGTCGTTGCCTTGTTCACCGTAGATGGTGTCGTCGCCAGTTTGTCCTTCCAGGATGTCTTCGCCGTCGCCACCATGGATGGTGTCATCGCCGCCGCTTCCCTGGATGAAGTCGTTACCGTCGTCGCCATACAGTTCGTCGTCGCCTTGGTTGCCGATCAGGAAGTCATCGCCGTCGCCACCAAACATGACGTCGTCACCGTCGTTCCCGGCGAGGCTATCGTTCCCCTTGTCGCCGTGAATTTCGTCATCGCCGCTGCCACCACGAACGACGTCGTCATCGCTGCCGGCTCGGATCAAGTCGTCGCCGTCACCGCCGTTGAGATTGTCTTCGCCGCCGTTGCCCAGGATTTCGTCATCCCCTGCACCACCAAAGACGGTATCGTCCCCATCGCCAGCGACGATGAAGTCGTCTCCTTCGCCCCCGTCAATGGTGTCGTCTCCGGTGCCGCCAACAAGCTTGTCGTCGCCGTCACCGCCAACGATGTCATCGTTACCGGCGCCGCCTAGGACTTCGTCATCGCCAAAGCTACCATCGAGCGTGTCGTCGTCATCGCCACCGTTGATGATGTCGTTGCCACTACCACCATGAATGAAGTCTTCGCCGGCGCCGCCGTTGATGGTGTCTTCGTTACCATCGCCGTAGAGCTGGTCGTTTCCTTCGCCGCCGTCGATCGTGTCGTTACCCACACCACCACGGATTAAGTCGTCGCCGTCACCGCCGTTGAGTTCGTCCCAGCCCTGATCGCCGAAGATTCGGTCATCACCGAAGCTGCCGTCAACGGTATCGTTGCCGTCACCGCCATGAATTTCATCGTCACCGCCGCCGCCATACAGGGTGTCGTCCCCTTCGCCGCCGTCGATCGTATCGGCTTGGCCATCACCATGAATGATGTCGTTTCCGCGTTCGCCGTAAAGATCATCCGGTCCTTGGCCACCGCGGATGACGTCGTTTCCGCCACCACCATGAATCTCGTCACCGCCGCCGCCGCCGCTCAGCAGGTCAACGCCGTTGTTGCCCAGCAGGAAGTCACCGCCACCACCGCCATAGATCTCGTCGTTACCAGCGTTACCGGCGATGGTGTCAGGTCCGCCGAGGCCTTCAATCTCGTCGTTTTCCGACGTACCAGAGAGATTGTCGGCGCCTTCGGTTCCAGTAATGATCGCGAACATCGCTCGTTCTTCCAGCAGCTGCCCCGAGTAGTCAGGGCGAAGCCGGTTGGATCGGCGTTCACGTGATATCGCTTGGTCGACGATGTAGTTCCAGAAAGTTCGCTTGCTCTTGCTCATCGGTCTCTTCTCTGTGGGGAGGATTGGTAAGCTGTTCCGCTGCCGGCGCGAGGTAGGTCAAACGCGTAGCAGGTTGTCTTGCGGACCACTCGTAGTGAGGGAAATCATTCGGTGTCACCTATGGTTCCCAAGACCCAGGCAATTAAAGCAGAACTTATAACGGTTACAATCGTTAGACAGCGAATAAACCGTTAAAACGCGCAAAAAATAGTGCGCATGGAGGGTGTGGTGATGGCCACAGGTTAGGCAGTATTCCCTAGATCAGGGTGAAAGAGGAAATAGGGAAGAATTTGCTACCGTTATTTTAGCGGCAGTGAGGCGATAAACAGCCATGGCCAAGGTGATGTATTAGCTGTTCTAATTATCGCCTGCGAGTGGTGGTTGAGCGAAAATGCATGCTTTGCGCAGGATACTGGCTTGGCGTGATTTACTTGTCCGCCAGCGTCACTTCATGCATTTTGGCCAGCTCGTCGGCGGAAAGAGCCCGTTTGAAAACTGCCAGCCCGGCCAGCTTGCCGCCGAAGCCTTGGCGAAGCATCGGCTTCTCTGCGTTGGGATAGTGCGGCCAGTTCGGCAGGCACTGACGCGCGACGGTGAAATCGGCCCCGTCTTTGCCACCCTCGAAGATCGGCTTGTCCCACGCAAACGGATTGAAGCCAGGTTTCTCGTCCAGCTCTCCATCAACATAGACGCGCAGAAACTCGTGATCGTAGGTGTAAGCGATCATCGTCCACTTTCCCTTGGGCAGTTTCGTTTCGCCAGAGGCATACGAGAAACAGAACGGCTTGCCAGGCGTTGCTCCGCCGACGTCCGACGCATAGCCATGCGTTTGATGCTTGGCTGGAATGCGGTCCATCGTCTCGAAGTTTGTCTGCCGGGCCGCACACGTGAACAATGCATACTGCCGCTTCGCGTCTCGTTCGTTCCACATGCCGGCAATGTACTGCCAGTCGGCGTCGCTCTTGCGTTGAATCCACGCGACGATCGTCACTTCATCTTGGCCATGCAAATTGAGCCCGGGACATTCGGCCCTGGGGATCATCAGCCATTGCCCTTGGCGAACTTGAAGGCTGCCACCAAAGACACCTTCTTCCGACGTAGTGATCGGACCATTCTTCGGCTGAAGTTTGTACGCGTAGGCACCACGGCTGACGTAGCCATCGTCTGCTTTCTGCTGAAAGTCCCAGAAGCAAAGCAGGCCAGGCAAATCGACCGCGGCGTTCGGTTTCTCTTGAGCGTCAACCGCTGCGGTCCACGAGACAACAAGGGCAAACGTGACAAGCGACAAACAGCAAGCGAATAGTCGGGGCATGATCTTCGGTGGGCAAACAGGCAGGAAGTAAGGAGGCGTTCGTTTGATCACCCATTGTAGTTGCTTGGGAAGGCCCAAGATACCTATCGCCAGATCGTATGCGAAGTTCGTTGACTTTGCATTTCGTGGCCACTAATCTGTTCGCAGCCAGTGGTGCTCGCAGGGCTGGCTGGCAGACCATCACCCTCCCCTTTTCTTTCATGCAGGAAGCTAAAAACGATCATGCAGCGCAGCTATATTTTGGTGGGACTCGCCTTCGCGATCATCGTCATGCTGGCTCTTTTAGCTTACGACTTGATGGAAGGCCCGAACTGGTATCGAACGTTCTTCGGCATGTCCATCGCGGCATTTGGTGTTTCCGTTGCCGTGGCCGTCTACGGACGTAGAGAGATCCGCCCCGGCGCCCTGGGAGCTTCCATTTTTGGCGGTATCTACATGTTGAATCTCTTGTTTTTTCGGTGGAATCTTGGTTACCCGACGCGTTCCAGGAACGATTTAAACAACCTCTTCTCTGAAATGAAGTTTGCCTTTCTGATGTGGCTCATCGCGGCGCTGGCAGCTCAGTTGGTCGTCATGATTTGCCAACCACCTCCGCCGCGCCAACCCGAAGACGAGGCAACGCGACCCCCTAAGCCACCAGAGAAACTTGGCCCGCTGGACGACTAGCAACAAAGCGGATTGAATTTGGCGGATTGAAATTGTCGGAAGGTTTGCCATTTCCTCCGGTCCCCTCGCCACATTGAGGGAGAGGACAAGGGGCGAACAAACGTAAACGCTTTCCAGCACAGCCAAGACATCACGCCGCTTAATGAAAGACGCGACGTTTGCTTACTTACCGACTTCGTCGCGCAGGCCATCCATTTTGCTGGCTTCGGCTCCTTGCGGTGCTTTCGGCCAAGGGGTTTCGCCTGGGGCCCATTCCTTGGGCTGCGTCGCACGAACCGCGTCTACTTTGTCGATCAGCCATTGAGGCGTTTCGGCTTGTTCGTCGGCTCCATAAACATACGGCAGCGGCGGATCCATCAACAGCGGTTTCTCGCCTAGCGGTGGACGTTCGAGTCCTACTTTAGCGACACGCTCGCGAAGCTTGGCGACCAGACGTGGGTGTTTCAGAGCAACGTCTGTTTGCTCGGCTGGATCGTTCTTGATGTCGAACAGCATGTCTCCCATCAACTTGAAGTCGCCTTGGCGAATGGTTGGCAACCGCACGCTGCCGGAGACGTCGAAGATGATCTCGTCGCGCGGGCTCGGCTCGCCAGCGAACAGAGCCTCTGTCATGTCGAGGCCATCGATCGGTCGAGGCTGCTCATGCTTGCCGCCGGCCAGCGTGATGAACGTTGGGAAGAAGTCCGCGATAAATACCAGGCCATCCTTGGTACTGCCTGGCGAAACGTGCCCTGGCCAGCGGATCACGCAAGGCTGCCGCACGCCACCTTCGAAGGTAGTGTTCTTCGTGCCACGGAACGGCTTGCTCATTTCTTCCAGCACTGGGCCGTTATCGTTGGCGAAGACAAATAGCGTATTGTCCTTAAAGCCGTTGTCTTCGATCGCCTTTTCAATCCGGCCGATCGCTTGATCGAGATGGGCGAGCATGGCGTCACGAATCGCCAGCGGATCGTTCGGATCGCCTTCAAAACCTGGCGGCGGATTTAAAGGGCCATGCACGGCATTGAATGCGACATACATGAAGAACGGCTTGTCACTTCCTCGGCGAGACTCGATCAGGCGAACCGTTTCGTCCGCGATCAGATCGGTCGCATAGCCATCTTCGTCGACTGGCTTTTGGTTGCGGTGCCAATCATAAACGGCGTAACGAGCGGGCGCATTGTGGACGATCGTTTTTGTGTAATAGTCGATTCCCCAGGCGTAATGGCCATATTGATAGTCGAAGCCTTGTCCCATCGGCAGATGCTCTGGCAGCCATTCCCCCAGATGCCATTTGCCAAGTAGCGCCGTGAAATAGCCAGCCTCTCGCAATGCTTCGGCGATTGTCCGCTCGTTGGTGTCGAGGGCATGAATCCGCCGCGTCGGTTCGCCACTTGGCGTGTGGGCTAATTCGAGACCCAGCTTGGCGAGATAGCTTGGTTTGCCGAAGTCTTCCGTTCGCCAATCGCTCCATGTACGAAACGCGTAACGCCCCGTCAGGAAAGCGGCCCTGGTCGGAGCACAGACGCTGTGAGTATAGAACTCGTTGAGTCGCATCCCTTCTTTGGCCAGCTGATCCATATTCGGCGTCAGCGACTTCTCTTCCGGGCGATTAAAACCAGGCTGATTCCAACCCATGTCATCGGCCAGAATGAACACAATATTGGGACGACTTCCCTGCTCTTTCGCCGAGGCAGATTCAACAGCGATCAACAGCAACGCAGGAGCGAACAGCGCGAGAAGGAAACGGTTCATGGGGCACCACCGATAAGGATGTCGAGTCGATGAGGAGGGGAACTAGATTGTCGCAGCTGAGTCGCCGCACGGCAGGCAAAAAATGGGACGTTACTTGATATTTACCAGGAACGTGGCGTTTGGTTACCCAGAAATTTGCTTTTGGTAGAAATGCGACATCGCTTGGCAAGATTCGCGGGAAAAGTGAGCGATCAACGTGACGGCGGCAGAGAATTTAAGGAGAAATCGATTCCCTAATTTGCGTCGCAGGGTGCCTCTTCTGTGTTGAACCTAAATTGTAACGAAGTATTGACCAAGTGTACAACAAAAACACGAGAATCGTTGTGGGGTCATGCGCCGGAAGATGCCCTGCTCTACCGGCGATTCGACAGAGCCGAGGCCTTGAAATAACGGTGCCTATTTCTGCACGTTGAAAGAGCGCAAAAAAGAAGTGCGTAACTTTCGGGAGTTACGCACTTCTTAAATATTCTTAGACAATGTACACGCTGTTATGGCATAATAGATCAAGACTATGCCGTAACGTGTTGCTGCCGTAGCTATTACGAGAACCAGGTTCGTTCGACAAACGTGGTGTCGATCTTCCCTTCGGCAAATGCTGAGTGGTTCAGCACTTTCTTGTGGAAGCTGGCGGTTGTCGTGACGCCGTCGGTGCGGATCTCGTCGAGGGCACGTAGCATGCAGCGGATCGCTTCCTCACGCGTATTACGATGCACCAGCAACTTGCCGATCATCGAGTCGTAGTGCGGAGGCACCGTGTAGCCGCTGTAGACGTGCGAGTCGAACCGAACGCCGGGGCCGCCGGGGACGATCAGTTGGTTGATCTTGCCGGGGCATGGCATGAAGTTCTTGTCGGCATCTTCCGCGTTGATGCGGCACTCGATGGCGGCGCCTTGCAGCTTGATGTCTTCCTGCTTCCACGGAAGTGGTTCGCCGGAAGCGACGCGGATTTGAGCTTGGATCAAGTCGACCCCAGTCACCATTTCGGTGACGCAATGTTCCACTTGGATACGAGCGTTCACTTCGATGAAGTAGAAGTTTTCGTCCTTGTCGACGATGAACTCGACCGTGCCGGCATTTTGATAGTCGGCCGCTTTGATCATTCGCACAGCAGCGGCACAGATTTCGTCACGTGTCTTCTGCGAAAGATTCGGAGCTGGGCTCTCTTCGATCAGCTTTTGGTGACGACGCTGCGTGCTGCATTCACGCTCGAACAAGTGGACCGCGTTGCCATGGTGGTCGGCGATGACTTGCACTTCGACGTGGCGTGGATGTTCGACGTACTTTTCGATGTAAACGCCAGCGTTGCCGAACGCGGCGCCTGCTTCGGTTTGGGCCTGATTCAACGCGTTCTTCAGAACCAAATCATTGGCGGCGACACGCATCCCACGGCCACCACCACCGGCGGTCGCTTTGATCAGCACAGGGAAGCCGATTTCGTGAGCGATCTTGAGCGCTTCGTCTTCGTCTTCAATCAAGCCGGCCGAGCCAGGCACGACAGGAACATTCGCTTCGCGAGCCATGCTGCGAGCGGTGTTCTTATCGCCCAGCTTTGCCATCGCTTCTGGCGTGGGGCCAATAAAGTCGATGTTACAGCTGCGGCAGATGTCGTTGAACTCGGCATTTTCGGCGAGGAAGCCGTAGCCGGGGTGAATCGCTTCAACATTGCCAACTTCGGCGGCGCTGATGACGCGATCGATTTTCAAGTAGCTTTGAGCACTTTTGGCAGGCCCAACGCAGTAAGCTTCGTCGGCCAGCTTCAAGTAAGCAGCGTCTCGGTCGGCTTCGCTGAAGATGGCGACCGTTTCGATGCCCAGCTCTTTACAGGCACGAATGATACGAAGAGCGATCTCGCCTCGGTTGGCGATCAAAATACGGTTGTACATGACGTCTCGTTCCTCGCCGCACAAGTGCGAGGCCGGTAGAGTGGGGAATTAACCTTGGGGATCGACCATGAACAGCGGTTGACCAAATTCGACCGCTTCTTCGTCTTTGACCAGAACTTTGACGATCTTGCCAGAAAGTTCCGCTTTGATTTCGTTGAAGACCTTCATCGCTTCGATGATGCAGACGACTGAATCGTCCGACACGTGGTCGCCAATTCGAGCGAATGAGTCGGCATCTGGCTTTGGTCGCGAATAGAACGTGCCGACCATCGGGCTTTTGATCGCCACCAGGTGCGAGTCGGCGGCAGGAGCAGCTTCGCCACCACCGGAACCGGCAGGAGCGGGAGCTGCGGCAGGTGCCGGAGCGGCCTGCATTGGGGCAGCCATCGGAGCCGGAGCGGCATAAATGGGGGCCTGGCTACCACGCTTGAGCGAGATTTTCTGGTCCCCTTCGCGAAGATCAAGTTCGCTCAGGTCGTGCTGCTTCATCAGTTCAACAAGCGAGCGAACCGTCTCGACGTTGAAAACATTGCTGGAAGTCGACTTGGAATCGGACATTCGTGCTCTCCCACGGGATCATCCGCTAGGGGAATATATGGTCGAATTGTATTTTGGCAAAGCTTTACAGCGTAAGGGATAACGGTAGGTCTCGTCCAGATGGGTAAACCGGCAGGAAATTTGACACGCCGACGAACGTTGGGGAAACTGATTAGCTCGTTAGCGGGGCGACAACTCAAGCTCAAGAGGGGTTTGCGATGCGAATGGACCAAATTGCCTTAGCAGTGCTGCCATTTCTGATGATCTGCGGCATCTGTGTGGCAGAAACGCCGGTTTTGGACGCTCAAGCAGCAATAGAAAAGTTGTTTGAAACGCGTGACAAGCTGGTCAGTGGGCGATGTTCGATTGCTGGAGTCACCGACGCCAAAAAAGGTACCCGTCGACATATGGCGGGAGAAGAGCGATTAGAGCTTGTATTCGATGACCGGATTCCGGCGTATTGGATTGAAGAGGGGCTCGAACGTGCTTTCCTGATTACTCCGGAGTTTCAATACCACGCGACGCATAGCCGATCCGACGTCTCACGATTTCCTTTGGGCTTCAACCTTAGCGGCCGAGGAGGACTCTTGCCCTTTCGCCCGCAATCTCTGGGCTTCTATGCCAATCCTGGTCGGCGACAAGATGTTTCTGATCCGACATATGACGAGTTGAAGGAGTGGTTCCAGAAGGCGGAGATTTTGGAATCGGAAATGCAGGAAGATTTGCATCGAATCAAAGTCAAACTGCCCCGTCGACATGAGTGGGATCGCGATATCACCATGCAGTTGTGGCTAAACCCCAAGCAGGATTACACAACGGTTCGTACTGAAGAGCTTTACCCTGATCGGGCCGGTTACGAATTTCGCTCAGACATGCTATGGGAGAAAGTGAATGACGTTTGGGTAATTGCCTATTTTCGGCAGTTTCAGGGATTCCGGGAGAAGTTTACCTGGAAGTTAAGCTGGACCGACGTGAATCAGCCGATCGACGAGAGTGAGTTCGTTGTGGAGAGAATCCCCAATCCTGGACGTGAAGCAAGCTTATTTGCCGAGCGATCGCTGGAAGGGGGCGAGTCGGGTTCTCTCCGGCCAATCATAAGCAATCTCCCCCAACCGGAAGGCGAGCCAGATTGGGATAGCGTATTGCCCCAAGAATAATCCTTTGCCGTACCCTTTGCTCGTCGGTGGCGGGACGCAGGAGATACAGTACTCAGATCTTGAATGGGGGCTCAGAGTGAAATCGTTGCCTCTTCGAACGACTTCGGCACGTTGGTAAGGACCTCGTGTCCATCTTTGGTGACGAGGATGTCGTCTTCGATGCGGACGCCGCCGAAGCCGGTCAGATAGATACCAGGTTCGACGGTGACAACCATGCCTGGTTCCAACGGACGATTGCTGAGTGATCCGAGTCGGGGCGATTCGTGAATATCGAGCCCGATTCCATGGCCCAACGAGTGCCGAAAATACTTACCCCAGCCAGCTTTGCTGATAATCGAGCGAGCTGCTTTGTCGACGTCGGCCATGATTGCCCCAGGTTTAATAGCATCGATGGCAGCCAGTTGAGCTTTTAGACAAGTCTCGTACATCTTCTTCATCTTGGCTGGAACTTTGCCATAGAAGAGGACACGCGTTAGATCGCTCTTATAGAACTGGTAGTCGGCACCCCAGTCGATCAGAACGAAGTCATCCTCTTCGATTCTGGTCATGTTCGGTTTGCAGTGAGGCAACGCCGCGCGGGGACCAACGCCGACAATTGGCGGAAAGCTCGGACCGCTCCCGCCGTTTCGTTGGATTTCGTAGGTGAGAATCGCCTCGATCTCTTTTTCACTTTGATCACCACGAAGCCCAGCTTTGGCGACCGCAAATGCCTTTTCGGCAATGGCCACCGATTCGCGGATTTGAGCGATTTCAGTTTTGTCTTTAATCTCGCGAAGGTCTTCGACCAAGCCGTTTACTGGTTTGATTTCGACTTTCGGTAGTTTGCCGCTGAGCTGACCGAGCATGTGAACGGTCATCGAGGTACCTTCGATTGCGAGTCGCTGAAGCTTCGCTTTAGTAGCGGCTTTGGCGACTGCCCCAAGAAGTGAAGTCCCAGGCTGACGAATGTCGATTTGAAAATCGGGACATTCCGATTCAAGCTGCTCCGCAAAACGAGGATCGCTGAACACGATCACTTCGCGTGAGGTCACCAACAGATAACTGTCCTCGCCAGTGAAGCCTGACAGGTAGGTTACGTTCTTAAAGTTCGTTACCAGAAGTGCATCGGCCCCACTTTGCTTGATGGCTCGACGAAGCTTCGAAATGCGAGGATTGGACTTGCTACGTGCTGGGGCCATGGCGTTCGTCGTATCGCGTGAAGAAGTTTCGAGGTTGGGAACGTCGACTAGGCGTCGCCGAAAACAAACCGGGTAATCGCGTCGGTGTCGGATAGGTTTGACAGCAACAGGTCTGGCTGGGTTGCCTCCAACTGTTCGATGGTGAACACGCCTGTCGCGACGGCGACCGCTTTGGCGCCAATGGCTCGAGCACATTTCACGTCGTTAGGCGTATCGCCGATGACATAGATGTCTTCAGGCGGAATCGCTTGCCCATGGAATGCCTCGGCTGCTTCCAAAGCAGCACGAGCCACATCGTCTCGATTCGGGTGATGATCGCCGAAGCCACCAAACGCGAAATAGTCGTGAATCCCGTAGTGCCCCAGCTTCAGGGCTGCCCCTTTTTCGACATTTCCGGTCAGCAACCCCAGCAAGACGTCGTCACGCTGCGAAAGTTTCGCCAGCAACGCGGTCACCCCTTCCAGCACAAGGCCCTGCCGTTGCGGCAAATTGGTAGCGAGTCCATGAAGGTAAAGATCGAGGAATTTATGCCAGGCTTCTTCGTTAAGAGACTTACCATGCAGTTCGTACAGTTCCGCAAAGATGCCGCGATCGGTCTTGCCGCTTACCTGAAAAATGTGCTCCAGTTCGGTTAACTCAGCCACCTTCAGGAAAGCCTCGATCATGGCATCCTTTCCTGCCATGCCGGTGGAGACCAGGGTACCGTCGATGTCGAAAAGACAAACTTTCATGGAGTTCCTTTAAATAGCTTATGGAGGCGTCAGGTCGATTCTTGTAACTCGATCGTAAGTTCGACTTCCCGCTGTTTTTCGGTGAATAGTCCGCGGACGACGGTCACTGTTACCTTATCTCCGACGTCGTGGTCGAATAGCTTCTGGACGATGTCGCCGAAGTTTTTGACTTTCTTGTCGTCGATTGCCACGATCAAATCACCCAACACAACTTGTTGTTGATCGGAAATAATGGTGGGCTGAAAACCGGCCGATTCGGCAGGACTTCCGGAAACGACTTCCGCTACGAGTGCCCCTTCGATTCCAAGGCGAGCGTTAATAGTGGGGGGCGCGATCCGGACGCCTAAATAGGGACGTTTGATCTGCCCGTGACGGATGAGTTCGGTCACCACGGAATTAACCGTATCGACGGGAATGGCAAAACCGATTCCGGCGTACGCACCGCTAGGGCTGTAAATGGCAGAGTTCACACCGATCAGCCGACCACTGCTATCCAGCAATGGACCACCGCTGTTGCCAGGGTTAATGGCGGCGTCGGTTTGGATCAGATCGTCGATCTGTCGGCCATCTTCCGCTTCGATCGAACGGCCAAGGCCACTGATCACCCCGGTCGTCAGAGTGTGATCGAAGCCGAACGGATTTCCGATGGCGAAGACCTTTTGTCCCACTTGAAGGTCAGACGATTGACCGATCAGGATCGGTTGAAAGGCATCCCCTTGAAAGTCGTTGACTTGAAGGACGGCTAGATCATGTTCTGGGGACGAGCCAACAATTGAAGCAACGTACGTCGATGCGTCGGCGAACGTGACCCGAGCGGTCCCTGAGCCATTCGCGATCGATTTGACAACGTGGTAGTTGGTGACGATGTGTCCCTGTTCGTCCCAGACGAACCCACTCCCCTGCCCTGTCGCCATTTCCGAGATCTTGGCACTGCCATACATCCGGACTTGCTGCGAGGTAGTAATGAAAATGACCGAAGGAGCCGAGTTCTCGAACAACTCGATGGTCGATTTCTCGTCTTCGGCCAAGTCGCCACGCGGGGTAATGGTGCGCGGCTCGGCGTCGGGGTTCAGGACCGGACGTTTGTCGGACGTGGTCCAATAGCTGATCACCCAAGCCCCGAAAAAGGCTGCCACTAAGCAGTAGAGAAACAGCCTAAGGAAAGCGACCGGGTTGGGCTGCGACGAACGTGGATTTGCGGCCTCTGGGGGGCCGCTGGAAGATGTTGGCTCCATGGAAGCACGCGGGGGCTTAGAGGTTCGGCGGGTTCGGAATTCAATTCCGCGCGAAAAAATGGCTCGCCAATCTTGCGAGCCAAACGGAAGCTGGGGAACTAGGATTTGAACCTAGACTAACAGAGTCAGAATCTGTCGTGCTACCGTTACACTATTCCCCACTAATTTTGCAGCGATTAAGGTTATTGCCTAAGTCGTCTGGCGTCAAGGGATTCAGACATCGAACTATAGTAGACGCCTGCCGAAATTGGTAGACTACCCCCTGCAGCCCCTGCGCGAGTTTTTTGCCAGCAGGGTCATTTTGCCTCGACTTTTCTGAGAAGGCGTCCTCAAGACGAGGACGCAGCACCACTGACGGGAGATCATCGCAAGGCATGTCCAGCTACCTCGTCGCACTGAATGGCCCAGATTCCGGCAAGAAATTTGTTTTGACCGGAGAAGAATACACGCTCGGACGCCACCCCGATTGCGATATCGTCGTTGAAGTGGGCGCGGTAAGTCGGTACCACGCTAAAGTAAGTAAATCGGACGCCGGTTATCGTGTTGCAGACCTAGGCAGTCGCAACGGAACATTTGTTAACGACGAGCAAATCGCCAAACCGCATCTCCTTCAGCCAGGCGATACCATCCGAATTTGTGATATCTCATTCGGATTCAAGCGTGAAGAAGAAAAACCATCGCCCAACGAGACGGTAGGGCTTCGTGCCGACGGTCCCGGCGCATTTGGCACCGTGATGGTCGACGACGACGGCGCGACTTCCACAATTATGTCGAAGTTCGAGGTTTCATCGCATTCCGGTTCCGTGCATCTAACAGCTAGTCCCGAGGTTAAGCTGAACGCGTTGTTAGAGATTACGCGGGGACTAACCGGCACGCTTTCCATGGATGAAGTGTTGCCACAAGTTTTGGACGGACTTTTCCGCATCTTCCTTCAGGCTGACCGCGGATTCATCATTTTGATGGACGATTCCGGCAAGATGGTTCCCCGCTGGACAAAGGCTCGGCGTGAGGGTGACGAGGAAGAAATTCGCATTAGCCGGACGATCGTCAAGCACGTAATGCAAACGCGTGAAGCGGTCCTTTCGGCGGACGCTGCTGCTGACTCGCGGTTTGAGATGAGTCAGAGTATTACCGACTTCAAGATTCGTTCGATCATGTGTGCTCCGCTGGTGAATGCGGATGATGAAGTGATCGGCGTGATCCAGATTGATACCCTCGATCAGCGCAAGCGATTCCAAAAAGAAGACCTGGAAGTTGCCGTCAGCGTCGGAATGCAAGCCGCAGCGGCGATTGAACGGGCCCAGTTGCACGATGCGGCGATTCGCCAGATCTCTTTTCAGCGAGATCTTCACGCGGCGAATCAGGTTCAGATTGGCTTTTTGCCCTCGGAAGAACCTAAGCTCGAGGGATACCGCTTCTATCACTATTATCTAGCAGCGAATTCGGTCGGCGGTGACTATTACGACTACATTCCGCTTCCGGATGGCGGCACGGCGATCTTGGTTGGTGACGTGGTCGGGCACGGGATTGCGGCTTCATTGATGATGGCCAAGCTGTCGGCCGAAGCCCGGTATTGCCTGGCATCCATGCCTGATCCGCAGCAGGCAGCATTTCACTTGAACAACAATTTTGCCGCCGCAACACCGGCAGATAAGTTCGTCACGTTAGCGATTGCCATCCTGCATCCGCAGTCGAACGAAATCACGCTGATCAATGCTGGGCATAATCCGCCGATCTTGCGAAAGCCCAATGGCGAATGCCAGATGATTGCGGAAGAAGAAATTGGGCTGCCGTTAGGCATCATGGAAGACATGGAGTACGAAATCGCCCGATTCACGCTTCAACCCGGCGAGATGCTCTTCATTTACACCGATGGGATCAACGAAGCGATGAATTCGCAAGGCGATCAGTTCGGTATGGATCGTATGCTTGAGTGTGTTTCTCGCCCTACCGATGACGTCGAGGTTTGCAGCAAAGCGATCATCGATGGCTGCCGCGAATTCATGGGCGACAGCCCGCAGTACGACGACATGTGCATGGTCACCATCCAGCGCCAAGCATAGGCGGATGATGTTCTGCCTCGGACGATCGAGGCAGAACGTATTCTTCACAGACCGTTATCGCTTGGCTGGAGTCGGAAGATTCTCGCTGGCGGAAGCGTCTTCCGATGTCACGGTATCGCCACCTAGGTATTCGATCCAAATGTTGCGAAACACCACAGGGTTTCCGTGGTCTTGCAACTTGATCGGTCGTGGCTCGGGAGTTTCCTGTTTGCCGGCGCCGGTCTTATTAGGGATCAGGAAATTGTCTTGAACTAGGATCCCATTGTGCTGAACGGTGATTCGAGCCGGAGCAATCTTTTTGCCTGCGTCATCAAAGCGAGCAGCGGTGAAGTAGACATCGTACGTTTGCCACGAGAGTGGAGGAAAGCACATGTTGACGTCAGGGCTTTTCGTGCGATAGAGCGATCCGCATTCATTGAATTCGCCAGGAAGCCCGAACGAATCGAGGATCTGAACTTCATAACTCTCTTGGATGTAGAGCCCGCTATTGGAACGTGCCTGCCCGGTCGCGTACGGCATGTAGGGAAGGCGAAACTCTAAATGCATGCGGAAGTCTTGGACAGGGTCCTTTGTGATCGTTCCGATCTGCAGTTCCCCTTTATCGTTGATCTTGGCGTTCAGGAAGCCTGTTTCAGGCTTGCCATCGAAGAGTACCGTGGCCCCTGAGGTCGGTTTGAGGCCAAGCAATTCGCTGCGTCGCTGAACTTTGTTGAGGACGCCCAACGTCTTTCCAGCGGCGTTGGTCACGACCGCTTTATCGTTAACGATCGTGACTTCGTAGCCGCCTTGGCTGAGCACGAGGATGTTACCGTCTCGCTTCCCGTTTAGGTCAATCTTCGCGTCGTTTCGCCAGCCGTTGCCTGGCAGCCCACCGCGTAGCTGACGAGCAACAAAATTCCCGCCACCCCGTGCGATCACCTGAATACCGGTTTTCTCGACGATACCGCCAGGCAGAATTAGCTTGCCGTAGTATTCCCCTTGGAACGCGAAATCTTCGTCCACTTCGCTCGGGTCGGTATAAGCCAACTTTTTGGGATCGGGCTTCGGTTGCGGTTTGGGCTGCGGCTTAGGTTCTGGTTTCGGGGCCGGTTTCGATTCTTCCTTGGGTTCTGGTTTAGCTTCTTCCTTCCGGTCCATTTGCGGAGGAATTCTCGGCTCTGGCTTATCAGCCGATTCCACTTCCTTTTTGTCTTCTTTAGGTTGCGGTTTCTTCGCCGGAGTTGGTTCGTTTTTCTTGGGGGCTTCCTTCTTGGGCTCCGACTTCATTTCCTTTTTCGGAGCAGCCTCTTGGGAGTCGTCTTTAGCGGCCGACTTTTTCTCTGCCGATTCTTTCTTTTGATCGCCTTTCTTCTCGGTGCGTTTCTTATCAACGTCCTTCTTTTCGGCAGGTTTGTCCGAGGGCGACATCCCTTCTTTGGCTTGTTTTTTTGGTGGCTTTGCAGGCTTGGCTTCTTTTGGGGAAGACTTTTGCGCAGACGGTTTATCCTTGTCTTTTTCTTTACGAGATGGCTTTGATGCTTCTTTGCTTTTGGCGTCTTTCTTTTCTTCTTTAGCAGCCGGCTTCTCATCCTTTTTAGGGGAAGAATCGAGTGCCCAAGCAGGTCCGACGACTAGTGAGGAAATGAGAAGGAAAGCAAGAAACGCACGATGCAAAGTCATGATGGCGGCTCCGGTGGTTAGCAGCAAACAACGTTGAGGGTAATGGGGCGAAACGACTGCTAGACCACGACGTCTTTGAGGTAAGGGAAAATTGGCTATGGAATTCTAGTTTGTCTCGAAGGGAAACAGGAATCAAGTTTGGAGAGAATCATTCTGAAATTCCTGTATGCGCACAAAAAAGCACCCAGCGGCAACTGGGTGCTTTTTGGCTCATGTCTCGGTTTTGAACCGATCGAACGGCAAAAGCGAGCTTATTCAGCTGGCTTTTCTTCTTCTTCGGCAGGTTTTTCTTCGGCATCGCCTTCTGCTGGGGCGCTGTCGCCTTCGGCCGGCATGGTGATATCTGGTTCGGACGTTTCTTCAACTGGTGGTTCGGCGGTCTTCGAGTCGCAACCGATGGAAAATACCATCAAACCCATTACCAAACAGGCCGAACACATCCACTTCAACATCGACATGGCAAAAATACTCCTAGGCATCAAAGGCAAACTATCGTGGCAGGAAAGCCATAACACGTATTGTAGGGGTTGTGGAAACCCGAAAAAACGAGTGACTTAACGTTTTCTAAATATTTTCGGGGAAGTAGGTGCGGATCAGATCAGTCATCTTGGTCACAGCGGATTTAGGACGTCCGCGCGGGTCAAGAAGGCCAGCATGCGGGAAGCGATGTGGCTGCGAATCGGAAACCTGGCTCCAAAAAACGCCCTGCACTTGCGGATGCGTGAGCAGCGCCGGCAGCACATGTTCGACAATTTCTCGTTGGGTACGGCGGCTAATACGTTCGAGGGGCTCTTCTTTTCGATTGGCGTTATAGAGTGCGTCGTCGTCGGGACGCCACGAGCTAGGCGCTGATAACGTCACAAACAGCGGCACGCCGAGAAGGCTCCAATAGTCGAGCATATCGACCACCTCGAAAAAGCCTCGGTAGTACGTTGCCGGAGACAATTCGCCAAAATTGAGTTCCAGCCCTATTCCCGTGACACCGACACGGGCGCGAACGAGTTCTTCCGCGAAATGAATAGGTGCCATTTCCCGATCGCGACTCGCCGTGTATTCGCCCCAAGGATTGGCGAAACTTACCAACAATGGCGCACGCAGCCCGCTTCCTCGAATCGTTTGAATGATATGCAGCAAGATTTGAAGTCGCTGCTCTTCTTTCAGGCTTAACGTCGTGTGATCGTTCAGGCCTGACGCGCAGTACCAAAGATCGACTCGATTTCGATAGTGCTGTAAGAGTGCCTCGGTATATTTCCCCACGGCACTTAAGATCTCGTCGAAGTCGTTTTCCCAAAGGTAAAGCCAATCGGGCGTTGAAAAACGATCCAAGCAAAACATGGGGCCAAGTACGGTCGCATGTCCTTGCTCACGAATGGCGTCCAATGTCGTGTCGACTTCCGACCAATTGAAATGCCCAACCTCTGGTTCGCAGTGCTTCCAATTTGGTTCGATCACCACCGTATTAAGGGTGTTGGTCAGCAGAGGCGTGATCTCCGCGGTCAATGGTTCCGTTAACGAAATCCCTCGGAGGAATGCCCGCTCGCCCGGTTGTTGATCGATGGCATGGTACGATGCGGTCGCGTAAACCAGCTCCAGTTGCGAAAGTCCGAGCAGTGATTGGCTCAGGCTTCGGTTGGCCATCGCATCTGCTTTCTCCGGATCATCTTTCGTTGTGGCCGCTCGCGCAAAATAACTGGTCGCGTCTTGAAGGAGTTTTTTCGTCGCATCGAGCAAATCAAGCTCGGCGTCGAGACAGGCATTCGTCAGCGTGCGGAAACGAAACAGAGTGCCGCGAGCAATCTCCAGAAGCAGATTGTAGGGTGTCTTGTTGTCGACTCGCAGAGAGCATGTCGAAAGAATCTGCGCAGAACGTCGCTCGTTGCGATACGGTATTTTTACTTTGACGCCGTCGGTTTCCAGCAATTCAAGAACGAGACGATCTTCCGAGTGTTTGATCGACGCGGTGCGTACCAATCGGTCGCTGCCTACCGCGTGAATCACGCGACAGTCATCGTCCGAGAGAGGCAAGTTGCTGGGAATTCGAAACGTTAGCTTAGGCAAAACCGCGGCTCACTTTGAAAGCTGGGGCTAATCGGGGTTGAAAATCATGGAGCTGTCCCCGCGTGATAGCACGCGCCTATCAATTCTAATCGTCGAAGATGCTCGGATGAACCACGAAAATCGACATCCAGCGGGGTATGTCGCTTGAAGCAACTGTGCCGGTAATCGAGCTCGCCGGGCTGTTTCCCGCGAAAGTCGTATGGCAAAATGCTCTGAGCGATCCGCTGCCGACGCCCAGGTTCGGGGGAGCGGAGATTTCTTTTTTGCCAAACATCTATCGAAAAACGCCTAGATTATGGGTCTTAATTATCCAGTCCGTCAGGGAAAAGTTCGCGACGTCTACGATCTGGGGGATCGCGTCTTATTGGTTGCGTCGGATCGAATTAGTGCCTTCGACTACATTCTGCCGACCCAGATTCCTGACAAAGGCCGCGTTCTGACGCAGATGAGCCAATATTGGTTCGAGACGCTGGGCATTGCCAATCATCTGATTTCAACCGATGTCCAGCAGATGGACTTGGAGGGTGATGCGGATCTTGCCGCGCTGGCTGGTCGTTCGACTTTGGCCCGCAAAACGGAAGTCGTGCCGATCGAATGTGTTGTTCGCGGATATTTGGCTGGCTCTGGCTGGAAAGAATATCAGCAGTCCCAAACGGTTTGTGGAATTAGCCTTCCGGAAGGATTGAATCAGGCTTCGAAGCTTCCAGAGCCCATATTTACGCCAGCCACCAAAGCAGAGTCGGGGCACGACGAGAACATCCCCTTCGAGCGGATGGTAGAAATTGTTGGAGCCGAGACGGCGAACTTGTTACGCGAAAAAAGCTTGGCCGTTTACGAGGCCGGAGCACAACGCGCCTTAGAGCATGGAATTATCATTGCCGACACGAAGTTTGAATGGGGCGTCGTCGATGGCGAGGTGATTTTGATCGACGAAGTACTGACGCCGGACAGCTCACGCTTCTGGCCGCAAGATCAGTATGCCGAAGGAATGAGTCCCCCATCGTTCGACAAACAGTTTGTACGCGATTGGCTGGAACAAAGCGGTTGGGACAAGAACAGTGACCCGCCGCAGTTGCCGGATGAAATCGTGCAGAAAACTCGCTCGAAGTACATAGAAGCCTTCGAGCGAATTACTGAGCAAAAGTTTCCCTGGTAGGAAGCGGAACGCGTCGCTATTTTTCGTCAGACTCTTCCGATTCGGTTTTCGCTTCGGAAGTCTCTGCTAGTGTGTCGGAAGGATTCTCCTGTTCGTTGCCGGCCGTTTCCGAGGCCGGATCTGCTTCCGCTGGCTCGGCAGGTTTGGATTTCTTTTCCAATAGCGGAAGACGTTCTGCAAGCAGTGCGTTACCACGACGGTATGGCGAGAGGACATCATCGTCATCGGTGTAGAAGTCGTATGCTTTCTGAGCCATTTCGGCGTCCTCATCATCTCGGGCCAAAGCCTCGGCGCTGCGGCCGATGCCATAGCTTGCCGCATATTTGAAGCGTGTGTCGGGGAACTCAGCCAGCGTTCGATTCTCGAAATAGTCGATGGCAGATTCATATTCATTGTCGCTGAGCGCGATCACGCCAAGATTAAAGCTGGCCAGTTCTCGCCAGAGGAGTACATTCTTACGGACGCGATCTAGAAAGAACTGCTGGACTTTCGGGTCGTCCGGAAGATCCATTCCAGCCGCTTTCAGCATTCCGAGTTGTTCGTTGGGAAGTGCGACGCGGAATTGCCGTTCCATGATGCGCGCATCCATCAGCATCGACCGAGCCCCTTTGCTTTGCGCCTCGTCTCGGAAACGACAGAGGAGCTGCAAATTGCGAGCAGTCGAAAATGGCGTCATGGTGTCGTAGATGAATCGTTCGACTTGATAGAGCGGCCCAAGCGTTGTGTCGGAAAGACGTTTGGCGATAGCCTGTTCCGCTTCGAACGGAACGGTCCACAATTGAACGTCGCTTACCCCCTTAAAGCTCGCTAGTCGATCTTTGATCGAAGACGGTTGAACGTGAACCTTTAAAGTCGAGTCACCAGACAGAACACCTTCCAGCAAGTCGGTTGCCTGGGTCAGAGACGTCGAAGGTGCTTCGATCAACAGCGTGACGTTCTTCAGGTCTTCCACAGTGACCGGATATTTGTAGTTCTCGGAAGCCATTGCCTGAAGGGCTTCCGGGTTATCAACAAGTTGCGAAAGCCTTTGAATACCGCTCCCATCGGCGAGTGAGATGGGAAGTGCGTATGCCATATCAAACAAAAACAGTTCTGATCCAATGGCAACACCAACAACTTGCGGATCCTTGTCGCCGAACTGAACCATCACTGCGTCGAGTCCTTGCTGGCGACAAAGGTGGATAAAAACCCGGGCTCGTTCCTGGGCGTCTCCTTCGTTCAGCTGAATGGCATTCCAAACATCGCGACTTGTGCCGCGCGCGAACTTGCCTTCCTCAAATTCCAAGGGACGAACCGGGTGAATGTGTCGGACTGTCCAGTCAAACAATAAGTAGGCCAACCCAAGATCGTTCGTTTGCCCCTCGTCGAGCGTCTGATTTTTTTGTGCATTTAGAAATGCCTGAATGTCGGCGGGAGGAATCTTCGTATCCCGAATCCAATCCGAGATCGTTTTCGCCCAGTAGGTACCTACGAGGAAATCGAACTCGCTTCCACGAAAAATCGCTTCGGGAAATTGCGCTGGCTGATCCAAGAAGTAGCGACTCTCTAAGTCTTGCATCCGCGGCAGGCTGCGGATCTCATCCGGGAGTTGCTCGACCATGGGATCAGGTTTCCAGGTCGGATCTAACTTTTGCGACATCAACCAGCGATTCATTCGCTGAAGCACTTCAACTTTGACGCGACCTGCGGGGTAACGATCGAGATCGCTCAGGTAGTTCAGTGCCTGATCGACGAACTGTTTCGAGCTTCCGGCATCGGTCGAGATATTCGCTTGAGTATTGTCGACTTGAGGGCGAATAACTTTGCGACTATCACAGCCAGCCATCACCATGATGGTCAGCAAAGCGATGACAGCGATTCGATGAGTGCAAGTCATGGGAGGATATTTAACCTTGGGCCGCGTCGCGAACCGCCAATACACGTTTGATTAAGGATTCCATTTCCGCCAGCGGCACCATGTTCGGGCCGTCGCTCGGAGATTGATCCGGATTGGGATGCGTTTCCAGGAACAAGCCATCAATGCCCATTGCCGCGGCAGCCATCGCAAGTGGCTTTACCATTTCTCGGTTACCGCCGGTTTGACTGCCAAGCCCGCCAGGCTCTTGGACGCTGTGCGTCGCGTCGAATACCACCGGAACGCCAAGCGATCGCATCTGCGGAAGACTTCGCATGTCGTTGACAAGCCGGCCGTAACCGAAGAATGTCCCTCGCTCGGTCAGCAATGTTTCGTGGGCACCAGCCTCACGAAGCTTTTCGACGACATGTTTCATGTCCCAAGGGGCCATGAATTGCCCCTTCTTCACGTTAACCGTTTTGCCGGTCTGAGCTGCGGCAACGAGGAGATCGGTTTGCCGAGCAAGGAACGCGGGCACTTGAAGGATGTCACACACTTCACCGACGGCCGCCGCTTGTTGCGACTCATGAAAGTCGGTCGTGACAGGGACATTGAATTCGTTACGAACGGCTTCGAGAAGTTTCAGGCCATCTTGCAGGCCTAAACCTCTATACGAATGAATGCTAGTACGGTTCGCTTTATCGAATGACGCTTTGAAAACGTATTGAACAGGATACCGCTGGGCGATTTCACAGATTTGTTCCGCGATTTGAAATGCCAAGTCGCGCGACTCAAGGACGCACGGTCCAGCAATAAGAAGCAGTTTCCCTTCGGTATTAAGGGAAAACGTCGAGGTTGTGGTGGCCGATGGGTTCAAGTGCGATCTCGTTCAAAGAGGGGAAGTATCCATCCTATTTTCCCGCCAAGCTTTCTCCCAGGGTGCCTCTGGTTAATTCTTCGCAAAGAGGAGGCCCGGTCAGCTCAGTCACTCTATTCTGACACGAGACGAGCAAAATTCCCATCACTAAGAAGGGAAGTGCTTGGGGATACGCCGGCCGGGGTGCCTATCGCGATTTCTGTTGCGGCACAATCAACGGCAAGTAGCTAGGCTGAACGGAAATGGTCGTATCGGTAAATCCGGCAGGATCGCCGTCGGTTTGCAGCGGAATAGGAATCGTTGGTGATGTAAGGATGGCGGACCGTGCCCGAAACGTCTTCACATCGCTCCGACGGCCGAGGGTTCCGGATAGAAGCGACGTGATATACGACCCTGTCGACCAAAATCCCTTTTGCGTTAAAACGCAGATATCGAGAATGCCATCGTCCGGCTTGGCGTTCGGAGCCATTTCCAGGCCGAGCGCGTAACGAGGCACATTGAACGCGAAGGCCCAGTATCCTTCGGTTTGCGTCCGCGTTCCATCTTCCAACTCGATATCGAGTTCTAACTGCGGATATTCATATTGTGCCAACATCTGAAACGTGGGGCGGACGTAGTGCAGTTTCGTGAGGTGTCCGTTTCGTTGACGATGAACTCGATGGACAACTTCGGCCTCGAATCCTGCCGAAAGCATCAACATAAACGTCCGGTCGCCGCACTTTCCGGCATCGATTCGCTGGACTTTTCGTTTGGAAAGCATCTTGGCAAACGCCCCGATGTCAGTCGGAATCTGCAGATACTTCGCCAGAACGTTTTCCGTGCCCGCGGGGTAGATTGCGATTGGGACTTTTCCCTCGGTTTGTCCCGCGATCATTGCGGCGGTCCCATCACCTCCGACCGAAACAATGAAATCTGGCCGTGGCTGGGAATCGTCGTTCCAGCAGTCGGTCAATCGCTGGGGAGAGTTCATCTCGACCGATTGAAGCCCCATGTCGCTGAGCAATGCGCGCAAACGAGCATGACGCTGAGGTTTGTCAAAGCCTCCGGCAATGCGATTAATAAACAGCCATGCCGTACCTGTCGAAGTTGCAGGAGGGCTTTCGGTAAATGTCACAGGAGCGACGTCCTTGGTGATTAACAACGCTATTCAACATTAAGAAGCGACACTCCATCCTATCGAGCCGCCCTTGAAAAACGAAGATTGAAGTTAAAACGTGTCATATTGAGACATTTTAGGGGCATCGTTTGACTGCGTATGGCGATATCTCAAAATGAAAATCTACGGTGATGACGTAAGTCTTTTGATAGATATGAGATAAGGGAAGCTGTCTCGATCCTGGACGAAAAGTAAGTAAATTTCGCGAGAAAAATGGTCCTGTGCGGGGGTGTGTATTATTTCTTTGTGGGATCTTGCTGCAGCTCTGCAAAATACCCATCGGTGTGGATTTATGTACGTTGCCGGTACTGATTTTTAAAGTGTTTGTATGCAATGACTTGGGGTAAATATGAAGATTTTCTCGTGGTTTGGTTCGCCAATTGCATCTAATGCGGGCATCGGCTCCTCGGAGGAGTCGGTAAGCTGGCCCGTGGGGCCGCTGTCGAACTTAAGCTGGATGGTTTGCCTTGCCCCTGACGATTCAGCTTCTCCAACGCGGGTTGGTACGACAGCGGTCCCTCGATTTTTTTTCTTGCCCAGACTTCCCTGCTTCACGACTCAGCGGAGCGTCTGAAGGAAGTCGCCCAATACCTGAGATCAATGTCCTGGCGCTCCTTTGGCAGGAAAGTCGGTAAATCCTTCAGATGATTCTAAAATCAATGGGTAGGGTAAGTTGACGCACCCCAAGAGCTTCTGTATCTTGGAGCGTTTTGATTCGCAGCCTGCGAATAAGCCAGCGTAGCTTCAATTGGCAGAGCACAGCATTCGTAATGCTGGGGTTACGAGTTCGACTCTCGTCGCTGGCTCTTCTTATTTCCCAAATGCGAACGGGTAATCGACTCGCTTCACGGCATTCAGATTGTATCAAGCGAGCTCTGAATCAGCCGAGGATTCGATTACCCTGGCCATCTCCCCCGAGTTTTCGCACTTGGGCGTCGAAAGAAAACGTTTGGAGCCCCGTTGATGATTCAAGGAATCGATTTCGATCTCAAGAGCGTTGTTCTCACGAATTCGTCCTTCGGTCCGGAGGAAATTCGTCAGATCCTGCGAACGGTGGGACGCGACTACAACGCTTATTCAACGCTTCGCGACAGCGTTTCCGAATTGGAAGGCCAATCGGAAGAACGTTCGCCGGCCACCAACGTCCGTTTGGGCGTTTGCCAGTTCATCATGGGGAATTACCCAGGTGCCGTTCAAACGCTCGCAGCCGCGGACGGAGGTGCATTGGCGCACTTCTATCTCGGTCGCAGCTACTTCTGCATGCAGGAATTCGATAAGGCAATCGAAGCCTTTCAGTCGGCTCAAACCGCTGGCTACAACAAGGATGATTGCCAGCTGGGCATTGTGGAATCGCTGCGAAGTAAGGGCGATTCGGAGCAAGCTCTGCAGATTCTGGACAACATGTTTGGTCCAATCGAATCGACCGCAAATTACCTGTATCAGCGTGGTGCCACGATTGCTTCGTTGGGTGGAAATCCTGATGAAGTCGTCGCGTTGTACGAACGTGCTGTCGAATCCGATCCTGGTCACGCAGGTGCATTGTTCGGCCTGGCATTGGAAAACGACCGCCGTGGCAACGATGTTCAGGCACTTCAGCTTTATCAAAACGCGGCTGCGGTGTTCCCAACGCACGTCGGAGCTTTGCTGAATCTCGGGCTTCTGCATGAAGACCGTGGTGAATACGACCGAGCGACCCACTGCTATCAGCGTGTGCTCGACTCGTACCCGACCGAAAAGCGGGCTCGCATGTACCTGAAAGATGCCCAGGCATCGGGGGACATGTACTACGACGAAGAAGAGCAAAAGAAACGCGATCGCATGTCGCAGGTGCTCAGCATCCCTGTGACCGACTTCGAGCTCTCCGTTCGCAGCCGAAATTGCCTGCAGAAGATGGGCATTATGACGCTTGGCGATCTGTGCCGCTGCTCGGAGCAGGAACTGCTCGCAAGTAAGAACTTCGGCGAAACGTCGTTGATCGAGATTCGTGACATGCTGCGTTCCAAGGGGTTGGAACTCGGTCAGATGTCGAACGAAAAGCCCTCTACTCCAGAAGTGGCTTACGACACTTCCGGGCTGTCGCCGGACGAGCAGGCTTTGCTCGATCGCCCGATTGCCGAACTCAGCCTGTCGGTTCGTGCTCGCAAGTGCATGGTTCGCTTGGGTATTTCGACCATTGGCGAACTGGTTCGTCGCACCGGTGATGAATTGCTGGAGTGCAAGAACTTCGGTGTTACTAGCTTGAACGAAGTTCGCGAAAAGCTGACTTCCTACAATCTGAAGCTTCGCGGCGACTAATTTTCGCTGCCTGGCAGAGACTGCACACTCAATGAACCCATGCGGTAAGCCGTGTGGGTTTTTTTCATGGAGCGTCGAGACACTTTGGAACAAACGACCCCCAATCGACCAGCGGAAAGCGACTGGTTCAAGTATCAGCTGAAGCATCAGGACGGAACCTCGAAGGCGCGCCGCGGTGAGTTTGTAACGCCCCATGGTGCCGTGCAAACGCCTGCGTTCATGCCGGTTGGTACTCAGGGGACGGTGAAAGGACTCGAGATCGGAATGGTTCGTGAGACCGGGGCCGAGATGATCCTGGGCAATACTTACCATCTGTCTTTGCGGCCGGGAGATGATGTTGTTGCCGACCTGGGCGGGCTCCACAAGTTCATGAATTGGCAGGGACCGATCCTGACCGACAGTGGTGGATTTCAAATATTCAGTCTCGCTCAAATGCGAAAGATCACCGAGAAAGAGGCGGTCTTTCAGTCTCATATCGACGGTCGAAAGATTCATCTTTCGCCAGAGCGAAGCATCGAGATTCAAGAAAACCTTGGTAGCGACATCGCCATGGTGCTTGATCACGTGGTGGAGTTGCCGAACGAAACCAAAGTCATTCGCGAGGCGATGGACCGCTCGATTCGCTGGGCCCAACGCTGCCAGGATGCCGCAACGCGAAAAGATCAGGCACAATTCGCCATCGTTCAGGGAGGTCTGGATGAAGGGCTACGTGTTGAATGTGCCGAGCGACTAGGTGAGCTCGAATTTCCTGGCTATGCCATCGGTGGGTTGAGTGTCGGTGAGCCACCCCCGGAAATGTACCGAATATTGGACGCGACTTGCCCTGCCCTGCCAGCGGAAAAGCCACGTTACTTGATGGGCGTGGGCCGACCGGAAGATTTGCTGGAGGGGATTCGTCGCGGGGTCGATCTGTTCGACTGCGTGATGCCCACGCGAAACGGTCGCAATGCGTTAGCGTTCACCGACCAGGGAACCGTTCGCCTGCGAAATGCTAAGTACCAGCGCGATTCGACGCCGCTCGATCCGAAGAGCGTGCCTCAAGTGGCTGGCTTGAGCAGAGCCTATTTTCGGCATCTCTTTATGGCAAAAGAGATGCTAGGGCCGATCCTGTTGTCGCTGCATAACGTGGCGTACTATCAGCGGTTGATGCGTGAGGCTCGTGCTGCGATTGAAGAAGATCGGTTCGAGTCTTATTACGAAGAGAAGATGCGAGGCTGGGCTTCCGGCGGCTAATTCTCTTCGATTCTTCATCAAGTTTGTGAATCCTTCGCGGTTATGCGGACTCTAAGAGAATGTACGCTGATTCTGCGCGCCCACCACGAAGGAGTTTCTTATGAGTGTCGCCTCGCTTGCTGCCCGTTGTTATGGGGCTGTTGTCGGGCTTTTGTTTCTGGTTGGACCGTTTGTTCTTAACGCTTTGGCAGATGACTGGCCGCAGTGGATGGGGCCCCAGCGAGACGACGTTTACCGCGAATCTGGCGTGATTGATTCTATCCCCGAAGAGGGGCTGAAGGTGAAGTGGCGAGTGCCGATTGCCGGAGGCTATGCTGGTCCAGCGGTCGCCGATGGCCGAGTGTTTGTGACCGATTACGTTGCCCAGACGAACGAAATTTCTAATAACCCTGGGGCTCGCCAAGATCGTCAGGGGAAAGAACGTGTTCTGGCATTCGATGAAGAGACCGGCGATAAGCTGTGGGAGTATTCCTACGATCGGCCCTACTCGATCAGTTATGCGGTAGGGCCTCGCTGCACTCCCACTGTGGATGGAGACCATCTGTATTGGATTGGTGCCGAGGGAGACTTGGTATGCCTGGAAGTTGAAACTGGAAAGCCGGTTTGGAAGCGAAGCCTTGTCGCGGATTTCGGGGCCGAGATTCCCATCTGGGGGGTGGCAGGTCATCCGCTTGTGAACGGTGAGATGCTTTACGTCATGGTCGGCGGAAAAGGCCAAGGGGTTGTCGCTCTGGATAAGCGGACCGGAAAAGTTCTTTGGAAGTCGCTTGATTCCAAGATGGGTTATGCCCCGCCAGTGATCGTTGAAGCAGGTGAAACGCGTCAATTGATCATCTATCACCCTGAAGGCGTGGCTTCGCTGAATCCCAAGTCGGGTGAAAAATATTGGGAGATTCCACTCACTCCTTCGTTTGAAATGTCGATTGCTCGACCAATGGTGGATGGTAATCGAATGTATGCCAGCGGCATTCAGGCGGAGTCGGTCATGATCGAGCTGGCCGATGATCAGCCTGCTGCGAAGGCTCTGTGGCGTGGCGAACGGAAAGAGGCCGTTTACAGTGGAACGTCCACGCCAATCTTTGTGGATGGTGTTCTGTATGGCAGCGACTGTAACGTTGGCAGTTTTATCGCGGTTAATGGCGAAAATGGTGAGCGATACTGGGAAACATTCGAGGCGACTCGGCCTGATGTGACCCGGTTTATTAAGCATGGAACCGCATTTGTTACTCGTTTGGGCGAGTCGAATCGCTATCTGATCTTTAGCGAAGTAGGAGATCTGCTAGTCGCGGAACTCTCCAAGGAAGGCTTCAGGTCTTTGGGGCGATTCCATGTGCTGGAACCGACAAGCGAAGCATTTGGGCGATCGGTGGTCTGGACTCACCCTGCCTATGCGAATCAAACAGGTTATTTCCGAAACGATAAAGAACTGGTCGCCGTCGATCTCGGCAGCAAATAAGTGTATCGGGGTGGTTTGGGCAAGCCCTGCCGCGATGAACCAAGAGGCGGAAGGCGAAAGGTGGTCGATGTGGCCACCTTTCGCTGTTTTTGGGGGGATTGGCCGCTATTGCCGGTATAGAACGAAACTCTTATCATGAGCGGTTTCCATGTGCTGTCACTTTGTGGACGGTACAAAACGAGTCCATTCTCGAGGTGGTTCTGACCTTCTTCAGGCATCGCTGTGGTGGCTATTAAGCCAATCAGGTGTTGTCTAAGCAGCGGAATGCTATCAGGGAACCAGGCAAGCGGTAGAAAGCGTCGGCGGAAATGTTTGATTTGACGGCATGGCCGGTTCACATCTTGGCACAAGACGGCGGTTTCGCGAATCCTCTTACTTGGCTGCCGATTATTGCGATTCTGGTGCTGGGTTATTTCATGCTGGTCCGACCCGAGCAGAAAAAAGCTTCGGATGTCCGGAAAATGCTGGACGGGATCAAGAAGAATGACCGCGTGGAAACGATCGGTGGGATCATTGCCACGGTGGTTAGCGTGAAGAAAGACCAGCAAGAGGTCGTACTTCGCCTGGACGATAAGTCGGGGACGGAGATGCGGGTTCGCATGCGAGCGATCGCCGGAGTTCTCTCGAAAGAGGGAAAGCCGAGCGATAACGCCGAATCCTGATTTCCCATGTCACCGACTTGAATGGATGATTCACGGACGAATTCCCCTTTCCATATTCAACCATACGACTTGCCTGGGAATAGCGAAAGTTCCAAGGCTTGGAGACACGCAATGCAGAAGAGTTGCACGATTTTTGCTGTCATGCTCGTGCTGACGCTGACGGTCACTATGTTGCCGGGCGTCGATTTCGGGCTGGATGCCGGCGGAAGTTCGTGGCTGGGCTCAACGGCAATGGCACAAGAAACGCCAGCCACCGAGGTCCCTACCCCGAGCACCCAAGTTGCTCCAGCGGAAACGCCGAGTTCTGGTACTTCTCAAACCTTAAACGTGCTGGGAATTATCTTCCTGACGTTGGTTGTTCCTTACGTCCTCGGCGTATGGTTGGCCAGCGCCATTCGGCTTCCCGACATGGGGAGAAAGCTGGGGGTGATTCTCGCCAGCTTGGTTTGTAGTGTCACTGTCTGCTTCCTGCTGTGGCCTCCGAAATTTGGTATCGACCTGCAGGGTGGTGTCATTCTCGTTTACGAAGTGGACGAGCAAGCCAGCTTGGATTTGTTGGCGGCTGACAGTTCGCCCGGCGAAACACCGTTCGACTTAACGCCGCAAAAGCAACTGGAACAAGGGACCGCTCAGCTGATCACTCAGCTGCAGAAGCGAATTAACCCATCCGGTGTTTCCGAAGTGGTTATTCGTCCTTACGGCGAAAACCAGGTCGAAGTGATCGTGCCGCAAGCCGAATCGTCCGACTTGGAATCGATCAAGCGACTGATCACCAAAGCGGGTGTTCTCGACTTTATGATCGTGGCCAACAAGCAAGACCACGACTATCTAATCACGCGTGCTCAAGACGAAGCTCAGATCGGCGTCACGTACGTGACCGACCGCGAAGGTAAGCGTATCGGTCGTTGGGTTCGCGTCGATGACGATGCTCGCGGATCGGTCGGCGAAAGCAACTTCTCCGATCCAAGCCTGACGCCCTACCTCAACAGCCAACGGCACCTCGTTCGTGGCGGTGGGCCTGGCATTCCGTTTGAGGTCCTCATGCGAGTCGAGCGACCTGAGTTCCGCCTCGGTGGTAAGCACCTTTCTTCGGCGGCAATCGCTCGTGATGAGTACAACAAGCCAGCCGTTGGTTTCGAGTTCGGCGTTGACGGTGCAAACCGTATGGGACGGCTTTCTCAGGAAAACCTGAGCGAACAAAACATTCCGCGAAAGCTTGGGATCGTGATGGATAACTATCTGATCTCGGCGCCGCGAATTAATGCGATGATCACCGACAGCGGTATCATCACCGGCGATTTCACGCAGCAGGAAGTTTCTGACCTGGTTCAGGTGCTTCGCAGTGGTAAGCTGCCGGTTGTCTTGCGAAAAGAACCGATCAGCGAACAGAAAATCAGCGCCACACTTGGTGACGACACGATCCGCAAAGGGACCGTCGCGATTACGGTTTCGTTGATCGCCGTGTTGGTCTTCATGGCTATCTATTACCGCGTCGCCGGTTTGGTGGCCTGCTTCGCGCTGCTGTTCAACTTGGTGCTGATCCTGGCCATCATGATCGCCATTAAAGCTGACTTGACGCTGCCCGGTATCGCCGGTTTGGTGCTGACGGTCGGTATGGCAGTCGACGCGAACGTGCTGATCTACGAGCGTATCCGCGAAGAAATCAATGGCGGAGCTTCTCTGCGAGTTGCGTTGTCCAACGGTTTCGGCAAAGCGATGTCGACCATTGTCGACGCAAATATCACCACGCTGATTACCGCCGCTGTGTTGTACCGAATCGGTACCGACCAGGTTCGTGGTTTTGCCGTGACGTTGTTCGTCGGTATTTTGATGAGTATGTTCACCGCGATTTACGTTTCGCGAGGCATCTTTGACATTCTGGAAAAGAAGCGAATTCTTACCACGCTGAGGTTCATGCCTTCTGCTTCCAGCATTGGCTTCGACTTCATCGGTAAGAAGCGTATCGCTGCGATGATCTCGTTGGTTGTCATCCTGGTCGGCATGATTGGGGTGAGTGTCCGCGGTAAGGATATCTTCGACATCGACTTCAACGGTGGTTCGTCGGTTCAGGTCTACCTGAAAGAAGCGATGCCAATTTCTGAAGTTCGTAGCAAGCTGACCGATGTTCTGCCTGACCTGTCGGTGAGTGCGGTGACGTTGGAAGGCCACGAAGATCGAATCTATAAAGTCGACACCTCGATGTCGGAATACGGTCAGTTGGGCAAAGTCCAATTGACTGACCGGACTGGGGCAACTGCCGAAGTTGATCTTGCAGGCGTCGAATCGCTGACCGAGATCATTAAGAAGTTGGCTGCGGCTGAAGTCGGCATCGCGGTTCTGCCAAATCCGGATGGCGATGGCGTCGAATTCCAGGACGAAACAGGAGCCGATTCTGGTTCCATGTCGGTCAAGAATGTCGACGACGACACCCAGACGGCCGATCATCTGCGAATGAACTTCAGTACCGATGCACTGCGTTACAACACCGGCCAAATTCCGGCGGGCGTGCAAGTGGTGCAGGATCGGATCGCCCAAGTCTTTACCGGACCAAACGGCGAGAGCCTGCTGATGATGCATAACATGGACTTTGCTCAGCCTGCTGCCGCTCCTGGGGCTTCGGCTTCGACGCCGGCTACTAGTGAAGAAGCACCGGCAACCGAAGAGCCCATGACATCTTCCGAGCCAGAGCCGATGACGGAAGAGGAACCAGCCTCGGATGAATCGGAAGAAAAGCCAGAAGGTGACATGCAATCGTTCATGGCTCCTGTTTCCAGCCGCTTGTTTGCCTTGTTGCCGTGGCAGGTGACTTTGGATGTCCTGCTGCAGGAAGATGGGGGCGAAGAAGAGCCTGCTTCGGAAGGTGAAGCTTCAGGGGAATCTCCTGCTGAGGAGAAACCTGCAGAAGAAACGCCAAGCGAGGAAAAGCCAGCGGAAGAGGCTCCAGCCGAAGATAAGCCTGCTGAGGAATCGCCGATGCAGGAACCTTCGGAAGAAGCCAAGCCTATGGAAGAATCGCCGGCACCTATGGAGGAAGCTCCCGCGGAAGAAACTCCTGCCGAAGAGTCTCCGATGACGCCGACTCCGATGGGAGAGGCTCCCCAGGCTTCCCCGGAAAATCCATTGGCGACGCCAGAAGCGGAGGCGGAAGCACCACGCTTCCAGACCGAAACGGAACTGACTTTTGACGAAAAGATCAGTGCTGATACGGTGCGAACGCTGATCAAGGATGCAGCCAATGCTCTTTCGGTTGTTCCGCCGGAGGTTTCACTCCTCGATGGCGAAGGGCAAACGCTGCCAGTTGATAGCCGCGTAAGCCAGGCGACTTGGACAGTTAAGCTTTCGACACAACCTGCGGAATCGGCCAAGATCTTGGAGCAAGCCAGCAAGAAGCTCGACTCGACGCCAGTCTGGCCCTCGTCCAGCAAGATCGGTAGCAAAGTGGCTGGCGACATGCAGACGATGGCAATCTTGGCGATTGCTTTCTGTTTGATCGGGATCGTGGGCTACATCTGGTTCCGCTTCCAAAGCGTTGCCTTCGGTGTTGCCGCTGTCGTGGCATTGGTTCACGACGTGTTAGTCACGCTCGGGTTTATTGCACTGAGTGTCTGGCTCGCTCCTGTCTTCGGTTTCCTTCAGGTGACCGAATTCAAGATCAGCCTGCCGGTGGTGGCTGCGTTCCTGACGATCATTGGTTACTCGCTCAACGATACGATCGTGATCTTCGACCGTATCCGCGAAGTCCGCGGTAAGAGCCCTGACTTGACCAGTGAGATGATCAACCTCAGCATCAACCAAACGCTCGGTCGTACGTTGTTGACCTCGATCACGACGTTGATCGTGGTGTTGATCCTGTACTTCATCGGCGGTGAAGGCATCCATAGCTTCTCGTTCTCGCTGGTGATCGGCGTCATCGCTGGTACGTACAGCACGGTGTTTATCGCATGCCCGGTTCTGCTGTGGCTGATGAATCGTGATAAGAGCGAAAAGAAAGCAGAAGCTTAATCGCGGCGAAAGCCCTCAGCTTTGCTAACCGTTAAACTTTACGAAGGCGGCATCTTGTGATGCCGCCTTCTTTTTTTGCGCCGGATTCGTCGACGGTCACTCGAACTGCGCCGCGCAAGCATCGCGTACTGGGATGTAGTGAGCATTGTTCCTTCTAGTTGAATCAGGTGCCGCTGCCGGCATGTGCTTGGCCCTTTGGTTTCCGTCGAGTCGGGCGACTGGTCTTCGCTCGTCTCTTGTGGCGGCGGCACCTTGTTTCAACTGGTATGTTCGCTCGGTTTTTCGCAGGCGTTAAAGCTTTCCAACGCAAAGTTTACCTGATGCGTGCGTCGATTATGTTCGTACCTTCGTCCTGCGAAAAACGTGAATGGGACCTCTAAAAACTAAGGAGCCCGACGCTAGCATGCGTCGATGAAGCGAAGTATCAGGATGGTCTTCGATAAGTAATGCAATGGAATGCGTACACGTGACTCCCCAAGACGACGGTACGCAAGATGAACGGCGATTCCAAGTTTCTTACCATGGCCGCACTAGGAGTGATTGGCCTTGGTTCCGCCATGCCCTATTGGTCGGCATGGAGTACTCCGCCTCAGGCACCGCCCGAGGCTAACACTGCTCAAGAGTCAACGGCTCAGCCATCGGTTGAAGCTCAGTTCAACTCGCAGCAGTATTGGGAGCAGCAAGTCTCCCGCCCTGACGTCGTGACGCTCACACCGCGCGGCGATCGCAGCATGGGTCTCGATAATCCGGCGAAGATTCCTTCTCTGTCGATGGACATGGAAGTAGCTCGGCCGATCGCGGCTCAACCAATTCTGGCCGATGTTCCGATCAACCAGGTCGGCAACGTCTCGTTGGCTTCTCGTGTAGAAGCCCCAGGAACTCCGCGCACGGCTAGCCATGCCGTGGTGCCAATCGAAATTCCTGGATCGGCCAAACCCTTGCCGCCAACGGTGACATCCCCGGTAATCGCCACGCGGCAAGTAATGAAACCTGAACTGCCGGCGACGCAAGTCCAGCAGCAGTTCACTCCCCTGCCCCGCATTGCTCCGCCGAATCATGGCACAAGCAACAGCGGTTCCAACATAACGCGGGAGCACCGCGTACGCGATGGTGACAGCTTGGAGTCGATCGCCGAGAAGTACCTCGGCGATCCGCTTCTCGCGGATACGATCTATCGTGCGAATCGAGGGCAACTCGATTCTCCTGACCTGTTGCCGATTGGAGTCACACTGACGATTCCAAGCACGCAAACAGCCGATCAGGCGCCGCAGCTAACCGAGAAAGTCCAGCCAATGACGCGGCTTCGTCCCGTTTCCACCGCCAGTGAGAATCGCGGTGGAAGCAATCCATGGACGACACTTTCGCCGCCGGGGACCTAAGCAGTCCCGGCGGCCATTGGCCGAAAAGAGATAGCGTCCGCTAGTTAAGCGGAGTCGTGCGATCGGTCCAAGGATCGCTCGATTGCAGCTCGGCGAGGTGGACCTTCGTGAAAAACAGGATGTCCTTCAGGCAGTTCGAGCGAGGATCGACAAGTAGGTCGGTCCCTTCCAGGCCTGTCGGTTTCGCGGCGAAAAAGACAGTACGATCTTTCGAGTCGGTAACCGTCTTCTGGCGAATCTTATCGATCGAGCTGAAAACACGCTTCGCATCGCTGAAGCTCGTGCGATCTTGCTGACCGGCAATGATCATGATCGACAGTTCGTTCTTCACCGCTGGCACTTGCAGGGCACGGTTTGCGTTGAAACCCTTGAAGGTTTTCGGTGGCGAAACCAGGATCAAGCCTTTCACGTCTTGCCCTTGCTTCATGGCCGGCAGGATGGGCCAGCTCCAGTCTTGAGCGGCAAAATTCAAAGCAGCCGTCGCACTGAAATCGCAGCCGACAATCGTCAGCATCTCGATGTTCAAATTGCCCTTGTTGTTCTCTTGCATCAGGAAGCCTTTCACGGCCTCCAGGTCTTGGGCGACGAACGCTTCAAAGTCGCTGGCGCGAATTCGGTCCAAGTCGATTTCCACGATCTGACCGCCGGGACCTTGGATCGACTTGCTGTTGCCGTGGCCGCGAAGATCGACCGTCAAAACGGCGAGGCCTTCTTTCTGCATTGCCAGCGCTAACCCGGTGAGATCTTTCTGGCTGCGTTCCCAGCCTGGAAGCATGATCACGGGGATCGCTTTCTTGCCGAGGTTGCTCCCGAAGTACGTACCGTGGATGATCATGCCATCCTTAGTCGAAACGGTGATCGCTTCCGGAGGTGGAATTTCCTTCTTGCTCTTGCCCTGAGCATGGACAAGGGAAGGTTCCAAAGCGAAAAACGCGCACAGGGCGACTGTCAGCGGGATTAATAGCAAACGCATCTTGGCCGGATGGGTTGAGAGGTTCTGTTGGAAAAGGGCGTCAAAGCGACGCAACGTAAGTCTGCAATTGACTTTACTAAATGGTAGACGCTGTTTTCGAACCGGTCAACTTTTCCGAACCTTCTGTTTGTGCCCTTAGTTGGACACAAACGACTGGTCCAGCATCAAGTCTTCGCGGACATTGTACTTGTAGAAATTGCGTGAAATGCGGTGCGAAAGCAGGCGGAGGAACGAGTTACGGAACTGACGTTCGCTGCTAACTTCCGAGGCCAACCCATTGAGCGGGAATTCGACAGGGCTCGGGGTGTCCTGGAAAACCAGTTTGCCGTCATGATTGATGTCGTAAACCGAGACCACGAATTCGGCGGTCCCTTTATAGACGCCTGGGTTGGGCTGGATCTCGAAGCGGGCCAGGTCGATGGCAATCACCATGTCCGCTTTCAGTGACTTACCGGCTTCACGGTAGTCCATGTTGTCCCAACCAGAAACGTCTTTCCAGTCGTCGATTTTCTGCTGTGGGATGATTTTGATTTCGTCGACGTGCATGACCAGTTGCGATTCGACCTGTTCAGCGAGCTGTCGCGAAGTGGAGTTCTCGGAATAGAACGACGGTCCCGCGACACAAAGCACGGCAACTTTCTTTTCTTCCAAGCCTTTGAACTTAGCCGGAGCGTACTCGGTATCTCGCAGTATGGCTGCCAGAAGTCCGACGCAGCCACTGTTGCTCAGCAGCAGCAGGCAAATCAAACCGAGGGGCAAAATGCCGGAAAACAGTTGCGGCGAAAGTCGATACCGTCCTTGGTTCATGACTTGATTCATCCGTGGTGATATGTCGTCTGGCTTGCGTCCTGCAAACCGTCGGTTGGTTACATGTTGATTCGTATCAGCCAGTCTCCCAGCGTCACGGCGACGACCAGCACAGTAATGCTGATCAACAGTCCGTCACTCGGAGCTGGAAGGGTGAGCCTGCCGATCACGGCCGAGCTCAACATCCAGGGGGCCAGGAATAGGGAAATCAGCCCTAGCAAGCAGCCTGCTGTATTCGCTTTAAGCGAACCCCAGACGTTTCCCTTCATCAAGTGCGACCAACTTGTTGTCATGCCGCATGAAGGGCAACGCGTTCCGGTCAACTGCACCAGCGTGCATGGGGGAAGCCCCAGTTGCTGATGCGTGCCGAGCCCCGCAGAGCTTGGCGTGAGCCAGGCAGCTGTCGCCAGTAAAATGGCCAAAACCAAGCCTCCCAACCCCATGAGGATTCGCTGATACCAGCGAAGCGGGGAAATTGGCGGGGACTCAGCCATGACAAAATTACTCTTCCATCGGGCGCGAACGATACTGGAATCCTGGAAACCAGACAAGACAGAATTCCTAACTCTCGATGCTATCACGGTTTTCTCCCTCGAGAAAGGTGCGTCAGATGCCGCTGCGGTCGCCATAATTAGACTCGTTAACAATTATACAAGAGTGTACAGGCGACCTTCACAAGAGTATCAGGCTGCCGACGCCGGTTCTCAGCAAGTCCAGGCATCGTTACCGGCGCCACCGTAATGGAGCCAGCCAAAGCATCCTCTGCCACGCGTGAAGTTGGTGAGTCGACGCGCAGACTTTTCAAGAAAAGGCGCAGACTTCGCGCAAACTTTGGCAGATTTCCAAAACCGAAAACTGCTCGTTCCGCGCAATTGATAAGTGAGGTAGTCTGATGCGAGACAGGCCGCTTTAGGCAAGCTGGCGACCACCTGGCCTGATCTCTGCCGGGTTGAGAGTCGTTGCGTCGGCTTCGATCATGGCTGGCTTTGGAGGTACGCGAACAGGTCGCGAATTTGATCTGCCGTTAAGTCTTCCAAAAGTCGATCCGGCATCAACGACTTGTCCAGCGCGAGCGGTCCCGCTTCAATCTCGTCGCGCGGGATCACCAAAGCTGCGTTGTCGGCATTTTGCAGCGTGATTGTTTTGTCGTCCTGGTTCTTCAGAAAACCAGACAGCACGCGACCGTCGACAGTCAGTACGCGATAGTTCGTGTACTCTTCACGAATCGCCGCGCTAGGGTCGACGATTGAAAGCAGCATGAAGTCGAGGTTTGTCCGCTCGTAGCCGGTCAGCTCCGGAGCGATGCTCGAGCCTTCGCCGAACAGCTTGTGGCACGTCCCGCACCGCTTGGTGAACAACAGCTTCCCTTCCTCGGCGGTCCCCTTGCCTGTCTTCAAAATGGTCGCGGTCTGTTCCAGTTGGGCGGCCAGTTCGTCTGGCGTGGCCCTGGTCGAGCCCCAGAGCTTTGCTAGTTTCGCGTTCAGTGACTGGTCGCCGTGCAGCTTGAGGTTTTCGACCAGGTCGACCGAGACCGCCGATCGAGGAATGCGTTGCGCTTCAATCGCGTCGAGCAGCGGCTTGGCGGGCGCTGGGCTGGTCGTGGCATAGTCGATGATCGCCGATTGAATCGCCTCTGGCTCGTTGGGATATCGTTTCACGAACTGTTCCGCCAATGTACTACTGGGGAACGAACTGAGCGCACCAATTGCAGCGATGCGGATTTCGTGCCGAGCGTTCGACTGGGCCAACGCTGCCAAAGCGTCGCGAGCCTGCTCGGAACCGACTTGGCCGAGAAGCTGAATCAGTTTCAATCGTTCGGCGCGAGGCGTTTTGTCGGTGGCCATTTTGGCGATGGCAGTCTGCTCAGCATCGTGTTGCCCGGCTCGTACCAAGAGGGCCAACTGGGCCGGCGAATTGCCTGCGGCCGAGGCGACGATTGCTTCGCGAAGTTCGCTCGGTAGATTGTCGATCTTGCGTCCACTGAATGCTTCATCGATCGACTGCAGCATGCGGCCACGTAACTTCGGCTTGGGTGTGCTTTCCAGGAGCAACGCCAACTGTTTGAGGCTTCGCGGGTCGTCTTCCGCGGCGAGACGTTGGGCTAATCTTGGCAGGACGATCTGCTCGCCAGTTTGGCTATTGGTAAGCGATGTAGCGAACTCGGTGACGTTGAAAGAGGAATCGTTTGCATGCGCTTCGACCGCCCACCATGTGAGCAGCGGCAAGTGAGGATCGTCGGCCAGATCGTCCCGCGTGGCCAACGTTTGAGCCATCGCCAGGCCTAGCGGCCCCGGAATTCGTTTCGCGGAGGAAGCTAGTTGGCTGCAAACTTCGGCGTGTGGTTCTTTGGCCGTTAGTGCCAATAGTTTGCTGCTTAGGGCGTTGGCTTGCGATTCGCTGAGAAGTCGTACGCCCCATAGCCGCACATAAGGATCGTCGTGAGCGAGAGCGACTTGGGCGACATCGCTAGTGTAACGATCGAGAGCATCGATGGCCCAAAGTGTTTCCAGGGCCAGTTGGCCGTTCGCGTCTGGCAGACTTTCGACAAGCGAGTCGGCGACGGAAGTGTCTTTACGTTCGCGGAGCATTCGCTGCACTAATTGCCGCTGCAGCTTGTTCTTGCTGGCCAGCATGTCGACGAGCTGCTGCGTTGAAAGCTGGCGAAGATCGATTGGCTGTCGCGCCGGAAAATCTGTTGGCTGCAATCGCCAGACGCGGCCCCGGGCACGGTCCCATGTATCTCGCGGATCGACATGCGTGAGCCGGGTGTCGCACCAGTCGGCGATGTAAATGCACCCGTCAGGCCCCACTTTGATATCGACAGGACGGAACCAAACGTCGTCGGTTTCGATGGCATGGAACTCATCTTCGGTCTGCCAGGTCGAACCATGGGGCGACATCTTCGAGACTGCCACGTAGTTATGCAGCGGCACCGGGGCGACGATGCGATCGTGGTAACGGCTCGGCAACGCGTCGCTTTCATACCTCACCAGCGTATGGCTGAAACGCTCGGCGGGGGCATGCTTCATGGCTGGGAAAAAACCATACGCGTGCGGATTGGTCAGTGCCCCATGTTTGCCCCAGCTCTTCTGATAGTAGCCGCCGGGAACGTAATGAAAGCCGCGGGTGTTGCCGCCGTTGTGGCCGGAGAAAAGACGCCCCTTGGCATCGAACTCGACGGCAAACGTGTTGCCGCCCCCTTCGGCGAAGATCTCGAACTGGTGTGTCTCGGGATGATAACGCCAGATCGCTTGCCCTTTGAAATGAACGGGATCGTGCGAAGGGTTCTTCGTCACTTGGACCGTTGCCCAACAGGTACTGCCCTGGGCACCATACAGCCAACCGTCGGGGCCCCATGTCAAGCTGTTGGCGACCGCGTGCGTATCTTCCAAACCGAAGCCAGATAGGTGAACCTCGGGATCGGCATCGGGAATGTCATCCTGGTTCTCGTCTGGATAAAACAACAAGTAGGGTGGGTTCATTACCCAGACGCCCCCGCGGCCAGGCAGTGCGCTGGTGGTGATGTTCAAGCCGTCGACAAACGTCTTGTGCGTATCGAAGATGCCGTCGCCGTTGGTGTCTTCGTGAATGGTGATCTTGTCCGCGCCACGATCATGGTTCGGCGGAGCCGGGGGGACTTTGTCGAACACGGCTCGAAGATGCTCATCGTACTTCACCACCTTCAGTCCAGCGGGAAATGGATATTGCAGATACTGCACGACCCACATGCGTCCCCGCTCGTCGAAGTTGACGCAAACGGGCTGTCGGACGTCGGGCTCGGCCAATGCGACTTGCATACGGACATCGTCAGGAGTGACAAACTTGGCTTCCGCTTCTTTGGGGGAGAGTGCCGGAATCGAGAAGTCGGCCGTTTGTCCACGCCCTTCGAAGTTGCGGATATGTTCGCGAACCGCTTCGTTGCTGGCCGAATTGAGCGACTTCGTTTTGTTGTCGTCAGCAGTCGCGTGCGAAGCAATTACAGCAGCGGCAATCAGAAGACCGGTCGCCGCGGCGGAAGATCGACGAAGATATGTCATGGCAGGAGTCAGGCAGGCAGGAGGATGAAAGCAGGCAATGCTGTTAGTTCTAGCGTGAGACCTGAGGTAAGTCTAGTTTTTCCTAGATAATTCGAGATATCATTTTGCCGCGGGATGACCCACTCGATTGTGCCACTGGGCAAAACTTACTCATACCGTTGAAACCATGTTCGGCGGCGGGGAAGATAGGAGCACCCTATTCTTTCAAGGAGCCCCCATGAAGACGATTCTTTGCTTGTTGATGGCGTTCGCCCCTGCCCTGTTGCTGGCCGACGAGCCAAACATTGGCGCGTTTGAGAAGATCAACGCGAAAGTTCAAATCCGCAATGGCGCCGTGCATTCCCTTTCGGCCAACTGCGACGGCTATACCGACAAAGAGTATCGCTTGATCGGCAATCTAAAGACGCTCCAGTCGCTGTCATTAAGTGGGAAGGACTTGAATGACGCACAGCTGAAAATGCTTGGCGGACTGAAGAACCTGGAAGCGATCATGATCAACGGTAGCGTCCTGACCGACGACGGTTACCGGCACTTCGCGGCGTTTCCGCAGCTGAAGAAGCTGTCGATTTTTCACCCGTCACGGAAGCTGGAAGCATTCAATGGTTCGGGGCTGGCTCACCTGAAAGATCTGCCATCGCTTGAAGCATTGACGTTCGCAGGGGCAACGGCCGGAGACGAGGCGCTGGCAGCGGTCGGCCAATTGACGCAGCTGAAAAGCTTCCGCGAGTGGCACAACACCGAAACCAGCGAAGGGCTGAAACATTTGGCGAAGCTACAGAACTTGGAATCGATCCGCTTAGGCCAGCGACTGCCAAGTTGGGGAAAAGATACGCCGGCCAGCTTCGATAACGAGTCGCTCGTTGTGCTGACAAAGATGCCGGCGCTAGAAACGGTGGAACTGACCGAGGCCCGGCTGAACTACGACGCGGTGTCGCAGCTGAAAGACCTGCCGAACTTGAAGACGCTGAAGATCAGCCAGGTCGACATCTCGGAAGCAGACGTCGCGAAACTGAAAGAAGCGATGCCGAGCGTCAATATCCAGTGGCAACCGCTGACTGAAGATCAAGCCGCGATGTTGGAAAAGAAGCTGCGGCTTTAACTGATGACTTTTATACTACATGGAGATGCCAATGATAAAATTTTCCTGCCCGTCGTGCGGTAAGAACTACACCATAGGTGAAGAGCTATTCGGGAAAAGGGTTCAGTGCAAGAAGTGTGGGGACAAGATCCGTCTACCGTCCAAACCGGAAGGAGACGACGAGACGCTTCCTGCATCGGCCACATTGGCTCCGCCGGTTAGCGATGGGATGGGCAAAAATGAGGGAGCTTATCGGCACCAGTCTTGCCAGGGAATAACGAGCGTTATGGGAGAAGACTTTTATTACGTAGCCAATATCTTCAGCCCTCCCCATACGACATTCTGCCAGAAATGTAACGATCATCTTCCCCTCGCTGAATTCGAGTGGGTTCACTCAGGAGAACCCATTCTCCACTTTCACGCTCGTCACCGGGCAAAGTTTCAAGGAATAGATCGCTGGCTAGGATGGGATAAATTTATCTTTGCCGGGATCGCACTAGGTGGGGGCGTTGGACTCATTTTAGGCGGCGCCATTGGAACCATTTGGGGAGGCACAGCCGTGACGGTTTGTGCGATTGGCCTGGCTGTTGTTGGCGCCGGCATTGGTTTTGCCGTTACCGGGACGATCGCGGTTCGCACGCTTGATCGCGTGCTGGGAACAAGTGATTTCACGAAGCTCACGTAGCGTTGTTGTGCAACGCGCCAAGATGCACTACTTGGACATGCCGGCTTTCAGCTGCTTCGCTTCTTCTTCAGTGACTTGCAGTCGTTCGATGGCAGTCGCTTTGCCGGTTTGAGAGTCGACGTCGACGATGGCTCCGTTCAAGCGAACATCATCTTTGGCGACGTCGAACATCGTCGGGCGGAACGTGACGGTGGTTTCCAGCACGCGGTCGATGCGGCGGCCGATGATGCTTTCGTGCGGGCCGGTCATACCGACATCGCACATGAACGCTGTCCCTTTCGGGAAGATCTGCTCGTCGGCGGTCGCTACGTGAGTGTGAGTGCCGAGGCAGTAGCTGGCGCGGCCATCGAGATGACGCCCCATCAACTGTTTATCGCTAGTCGCTTCGGCGTGGAAGTCGACGCAGCGGATTTTGATATCGGAAGGAATCTGCGAGAGGACACGGTCGATGGCAGTCCAAGGGCAATCGACCGGACGCATGAAGACACGCCCCATCACGCTGATCACCGCCACACGCAGGCCTTCTTTCGACTGCACAATGGCAAAGTCTTTGCCAGGCGCGGCCGAGGGATAGTTGGCCGGTTTGACAATGTTGGGCTGCGATTCGAGCGTCTTGTTGAGCTCTTTACGGCGATAGATATGATCACCCATGGTGATGCAATCGACGTGGGCATCGATCAATTCGCGATGGGCGGCCGGAGTGAGCCCGGAGCCGCCGCACGCGTTTTCCGCATTGGCCACGACCAGGGAGAGATTGTACTTCTCGCGGAGCGCCGGCACGACGTTGCGAACGATGTCGCGTCCGACTTTGCCGACGATATCTCCGATGTGCAGAATCCTCAAGGAAGTAGCCTTTCCGTGATAAGTAGTTACCGAGCGAATTCCGTGAAGCGGGACTCGCGGACCATGGTCACTTTGATTTCACCTGGGTAGGTGAGTTGCTCTTCAAATGCCTTGGCGATGTCACGGCAGATCTTCGCGGCCATCTCGTCGTTCACTTCTTTGGCGGAAGCGATCACGCGAAGTTCGCGACCAGCTTGAATGGCAAACGCTTGTTCGACGCCATGGAAGCCTGTGGCAATCGACTCGAGTTCTTCCATGCGCTTGATGTACCGTTCGAGCGTTTCTCGACGAGCCCCAGGGCGCGAAGCACTACAGGCATCGGCCGTGGCAACGAGCATCGTGTAGGGATACTCGGTGATGATCTCGTCGTGATGACCAAACGCGGCGTGAACCACCTCGGGCGATTCACCGTGACGTTTGAGAAGGTCGGCACCGATCTTCGGGTGACCCCCTTCCAGTTCGTGGTCGGCCGCTTTACCGATGTCGTGCATCAAGCCGGCACGGCGGGCGATTTGCGGATCCAAGCCCACCATTTCGGCAAGCAGTCCGGCAATGAAACCGACTTCAATGCTGTGTCGCAACACGTTCTGGCTGTAACTGGTCCGGAAATGAAGTCGACCGAGCATTTCGACCAGCCGCGGATGCAGGCCCATCACGTTGATTTCCGTGGTGGCTTCTTCACCCTTTTTGCGGATGGTGGTTTCGATGTCGGTGTGCGTTTCCTTGACCACTTCTTCGATCCGCGAAGGATGAATGCGGCCGTCAGCGATCAGCTTGTTGAGCGACTGCCGGGCGATCTCGCGGCGAACCGGATCGAAACCGCTGACAATCACCACGCCGGGCGTGTCGTCGATGATGACGTCGACGCCGGTTTCTTTCTCGAAGCTGCGAATGTTACGCCCTTCGCGGCCGATGATACGCCCCTTCATTTCGTCGCTGGGGATATCGACGGTACTGGTGGTCGACTCGGCCGTATGCGCTGCGGCAAAACGTTGCATCGCGGTAAGCAGCATGTCCTGCACGATCGGCCGGACTTCTTCTTCCATTCGTCGCTGATGCTTCAGGACGATGGCGCCGGTTTCCGACTGTAGCTGCTGATCGAGCAGTTTAAGCAGTTCGCTTTTGGCTTCTTCAGCGTTCATGCCGCTCATGCGGTGCAGGCGTTCCTGCTGATCGCGGATGATGCTTTCGAGATTGGTCGAACGCTTTTCGTTTTCTTCGATTTTCTCAGACAAGCGACGCTGGGTCGTTTCGACCATGTTCTCTTGCTTGCGAAGATGCGTTGCTTGTTGTTCGATGGATTCTTCGCGACGATCGAGCGACTTTTCACGCTCGCGAATTTCGTCACGTTGTTTGGAAAGTTCTTTCTCGGCTTCCGTCTTTTGACGCAGCGCTTCCTCTTTGGCTTCGAGCAAGGCTTCTTTCTTGAGGTTCTCAGATTCCTGTTTGGCTTTGTCCAGAATCTGTTGGGCCTCGGTCTCCACGTCCTTTTTGCGGAGCCGATCAATGAACTTGACGAGCAGAGCAGCTCCAATTGCTGCAACGGACGCCGTCAATGCGTAATACAACCCAGACACGTTCCACTACTCCTGTAGCTGGATGGAATAGCGTTTAACGATGCAAGGAATTTGGCAGACGAGATCAATTCGCGCACGAATGGGGTGTGAGCGAACGTTCAGAAAGCGATCGAATAGCCGTTTTTCGCGTATCGTTCCCCCGAACGACAAGACCAAGGACGTGTGTACGTTGGGCGCACAGCACTCCCTCAAGGGTCAACAGTCGTGTCGATTACCGGAAGAATTTCCGGAGCTTGGGCCTGCTCGTTTGGAAGAGCCTTGTCGGGCTCGTTGGCAGGCGTCGTGGGGAAGAAGACGGGCGTCAATTTCTAGCCAACCTAGCAGTGGCAGATAAACCGCTGCGGTTTCTCTTTGAGAAGATGCGTGTCGCTGATCCGTTCTCGCGCGAACGCGAGCCGGGCTCAAGATTTCTACCTTCCATGGACAGACCGCCAGTAGGAGCCGTATCAGGAAAAGAAGTAGTTGCACGCTATACTGCCCTCCGAAAAGCCAAAAGGGGCTAGAGGATTTACCAATCCGGCACATCGACTGAGCTTCCGGAACGTTTCGTCTGGCAATCAAGTTGCCGGGAATCGTTAAACGTTTGGTCAACACAATCGTCGGGCCAGGCGCACATTGGTAGTGTGCCTAGTCCGTTCACGCTATATTAACAGAGTTCCCCGTCAGAGGGAAGCATTCTATTTTTTCTTGCGGGAATCGGTCTTAACAATCGACGTTTGATCCTTAGTTTTTGCCTGATCCGCAGGATATGACGCATTTTTCGCAACAATTTCTCGAGCATTGGCCACAGGACGCTTGGGCGGGCAGGCCGATGTTGGTCGCCGTTTCCGGGGGTGCTGATAGCATCGCCCTGTTGCGACTGTTGGCCGATGCCCTCTCGGCTGAACAGCGCAAGCGACTGTTTGTTGTCCATCTGAACCATGGCCTGCGGGGCGACGAATCGGACGCCGACCAGCATTTTGTTCGCGAGACGGCCGAGCGGTTGGGCGTGAACGTAAGAACGAAGAAGCTTGCCGCCGGCACACTGGCAAACAGCGGTGACGGAGATGGTATCGAGGCGGCCGCGCGATCGGCACGGTATGCGTTCTTTCGGGAGATTGCCCAGGAGGTCGAGGCGCGATACCTGGTAACGGCCCATCACCGAAACGACCAGGTCGAGACCGTTTTGCACCGCGTGTTTCGAGGAACAGGGGTGGCCGGTTTAGCCGGAATTGCCGAAGCCAGGGAGTGGCTGCCAGGCGTTGGGCTGGTGCGTCCGCTGCTACCGTTTGCCCGGGAAGAAATCGTTGCGTATCTGAATGAGATCGATCAGCCTTGGCGCGAAGACGCCACCAACGCGGTTAACGACTTCACGCGAAACCAAATTCGGAACGAACTGCTTCCTTATTTACGCGAGATGTTTGGCGATTCAATCGACGCTTCGCTCTGGCGACTTTCGCAGCAAGCGGCCGATTGCCAGGAAGTGATTGACGAATGGGTATGTAACCAAATGGACAATGCGGTCATGTTTCCAGAGACCGCGGTGGTTCATGTCGACCTGCGAAAGCTGGCCGGAGAGCGTCCTTACCTGGTTAGGGAACTTCTGGTGGCGATCTGGCGAAAACAACAGTGGCCACGCCAAGAGATGACCCAGCAGCATTGGCAAAAGCTAAGCGATTTGGTCACCGCCGATGCCGATGGTGTGGCCGATGTGCTGCCAGGCACGATTCGCGCGGTTCGCGAAAACGATCGATTGATTCTAAGCCGTTAATACTTTTCTATGAGACTCATCATGCGGGCCTGTCTTCTTGCGATTGTCGCTTTTTTGTTTCCCTGGGACGCTTTGCTTTCGGCCGCCGAGCCGCTCCCTCCCCTGCCCTCGCAGGCGAAGTTGGTGCTCGAAGAAGATTGGTCGAGCGGCTCGATCGACGAAAAGAAGTGGTACGTCTATCGCAAGCGATGGGGCAACGGCAACCATGGCGTGGTGCCGGAGAATGTGACGGTTAAAACCGACGTGGTGAACGGCCAAAAAAAGAACGTGCTCGTTTGTACTGCCCATGGCGACCAATACGACGGCGATATAATTGGCTGGTGGGGCAACAAGACACGCGTCGGAGGTGTGATTGTTAGCCATCAACACTTCGCGTCCGGTCGATTCGAGATGGTCCTGAAAGTGGGTGATCAGACGCCGCACGAAGGTGGCCCAAAAGATCCTACGCAGCCGAAAGGATGTATTCCGGCGCTGTGGACTTATAGCTACCGCTGGGTCGAGGGAGATAAGAACCGCAAGGACGAGTTTCAAGCCGAGACGCCGATGTACAACCCCCACATTCCAGCTTATGGCCTGGCCGCGAATGAGTATTGGTCGGAGTTAGACTTCCCGGAGTTCGGCAAGCAAGGAAACTTCACCGATGCGATGTACAACACGTTTCTCCAAAACCGACATGACAATCGCTTCTTCAAGGTTCCCCAGGCCGTCGATGGCGAGTACCACACGTTCGTCACGGAATGGCGAACCCATCTGCAACCGATGCCTGGCATTAAGGACGACCAGGTGATCGAATCGGAAGGGTTCTACTGGATTCAAGACAAGTCGGTGCCGTTTGAAACGTATCTGGGCAACCCGCTGAAGAAGCTGGGCGAAAACGAATATGCGTTGTACGCAGGCAAGATCGCTACGCACTACATCGACGGCGAGAAAGTCGCGGAAAACGACAAGTGGGTGCCGGCTTTGTCGGCCCAATTGAGCATGGGGGTTTGGCTACCAGACTGGGCCGGCCCTGCCGATTGGAAGACCGCAAGTGTGAATATTGCCAGCGTTAAAGTGTGGCAGTATGGCGACGAAGGAGACGCGTTCGGCATCATGAAAGGACGTACGCCAGATAGCTTCGCGAAAGATGGCACTCCGTTCGATTAGTGATCTGAATCCATAAAAAAAGGCGAGCCTGAATGAGGCTCGCCTTTTTTTGTTTTTCAAACCGATGCGAAGGGCGTCGGTTGATCGACCGAGTCTTCTGTTCGGCAGTATCGACTACTCGACTGGGCCTTCGACGCCGCCGGTGTACTTCTCGGTTTCCGACTCTTCCCCATGCAGCACAACTTGCTTGTAACCACCCTGGGTCCAGAAGTAGATCACCAGCAACAGGTAACAAAGTCCCATCGTCGCGGGAACGATCGCCGTCCATTTCAGGGCCATACGACCACCGTAAATGTTCGCTTCTTCGACCGTTTCGAGTTCGTGCTTGTACTCTTCTTCGTTGGTAGGCTTGTTGGCTTCCCACCAGGCGTTCAAGGCCTGGGTTTCTTCCGACACGCCCCCTTCTTCCGATTCAATCTCGGTACGGCGAGCCAGTTCGGCACCGTCGTCCTTCAGCACGCCGACTTTGGCACCATCCAAAGCGTAAACTTCGGGGAAGAAGAGGAACGACTTCTTCTCTTTCGAGCGATACTCTTCAAACAGAGCGTCGTCGAGTTGTTCCATCTTCTGCGTCGCGAAGTAGTCTTGCTTGTAACCGATGCCAGGACCGCCCAGCAAACCAGCCGAAAGCATCCCGATACCACCCATCACACCCATGGTGATGGCGCCACCACGTGGGAAGCGTTCGCCAACGACGCCCAGCATGGTCGGCCAGAAGAACGTCTTACCCAAACCGTAAACGGTGGCAGCGGCGATGATGGCCCAACCAGTTGCCGCCGAACCAAGCCAGTACAAACCGGTGCAGCCAAAGATGGCACACACAAACAGCAGACCGAGCGGGTTGATCTTGTGCACGATCGGACCGGCGAAGAATCGCAGGACGAACATGATCGCCGAGGTGTAAATGAACAGGAGGAATGCCTGACCGGAGATGACGTTCTCCATGATGTTGGTGATCCAACTGTCGGTACCCAGTTCGACGTAACCAACCATTGCGTGAATCACGAACAGGAACAACAGCAGCGGCGAAAGGAATTGCAGCAGCATTTCCTTCGTCGTCACACCTGCCGCGGCCGCTTCCGAAGGCGGGAAAGCTTCCTTCAAAACCATGAAGCCGTAAATCAGCGTCGGCACCATGTAAAGTGCCAGTGGAATTTCCCATGGCAAGTGATTCACTTGGGCGTTCACGCCGCAGAACATGTAACCGATGATCCCACCGATGATCAGACCAGCCGGCCAGCCAGCGTGGAGGATGTTGAGGTAATGCGTTTTCTCTTTCGGGAAGAGGGTCGCCACAAGCGGGTTAATAACCGCTTCGCAGACACCGTTGGCCAGCGCGAAGATGAACACGCCGATGTACAAACACCAGTAGGTCGCATCTTTCCCGGCCAGGCCGTAAACTGGCGTCGCTGCCAACGTGATCACCACCGACAGCACGTGCAGCACGAAGGCGAGAACCAACAGCTTCTTATAGCCGAGAAGGTTATCGGCGAGGAAGCTGAAGAAGATGATCGTCACACCGAAACCGACTAGACCACCGCCGGTAATCGTACCGAGTTCGACTTTGGTGAAGCCGTAGCGAATGGCCCAGTCGTTCAAGATACCAGCTCGGACACCAAAACCGACGCCGGCGGCGATCAGGGTCATAAAGCTGGCAATCAAAAGCGCCATCCGGTGATACGTCGGACTGGCAGCGGAAGTATCATTCGACATGAGTAGAAAGTCTCCTACACGAAGCTGTGCATTTTGGGGGGCAGTATTGACGACTGCTCGTGGGTGAGCAGTGGTTGATCAGGTTTGGCCAGTCCCAGGGGGTGGAACGGGATAAGATAAGAATTCACTAAATTTGTTCCTCGCGCATGACGAGGCAGTCCGAGTATACCGACTCCAACTTGGAAGTAAACTATTGTCCTGGGGCGATTTCGGGCAAGATTTCCCCTAAGACCCTAATATTGCACAAGCACGCACAGCTTACCTGGCTTGCCAGTTTTCCCTTTTGCGAAATCGCATTGGGAATCGGAGGCAATGCCCACATGGCAACCTAAATGTCTAGTAACCAACAAGTTGCGGAGCATCAAAAGCGAGAATTTGGCTGGCTATTGCTGGCCATCCTGGTGATCGGCTTGTTGATTCGGCTGGCGGCTGCCGTTTGGTGGGAAACGCGAATCGCCGAGGGCGAGCGTTTTTTCTTTGGCGATAGTCTGAGTTATGAAGTCCTTGCCCGGCAGATCGCTCATGGCAAAGACTTCGTTTACGGCGATACCTACATCGCGCGCACGCCTGGCTATCCGCTGCTGTTGGCTCCCTTTTATTGGCTGTCGGACGAGCCGCCGACATTGCTGCTACGGTTGGTCGGTATTTTGTGCGGCACGCTCACGATCGGCCTCGCGGCTTGGCTTGGGCGGATGTTGTACGGACCGACTGCCGGAGTGATCGCAGCCGGGTTAGTCGCGTTCTACCCTGGCGCGATTGCCATGAGTGTGTTCGTGCTGAGCGAAGCCCCGTTCGTCCCGCTGATGTTGTTGAACTTAGGGTGGCTGATCGTGGCGCTGCGAAGCGATAGGACTGGTAGAACGTTACAGTTCGCGGCACTCTCAGGCATGGCGTTTGGGCTTGCGATTCTCATGCGGCCGAGCTGGTTGATGTTCCCCTTTTTCGCGGCTCCGATTGGGCTGATCTTCTACGCTGATCGCCAGCGACAACTGCTTAGCTACGCGGTCGCCGCCGTTGTTGCGGTAGCCGTCCTGATGCCATGGTGGGTGCGCAACTACGTCGTCGCTGGCAAGTTCGTGCCGACGACGCTTCAAGTCGGAGCGAGTCTGTACGATGGCATCAGCCCAATGGCGACTGGCGCCAGCGACATGCGTTACGTTCCCCAGTTCCGGGAAGATCTTCTCGCGGAAGAGGCAGAAACTGAGGCCGCACTGCCGGGGATATTTGAGTCGCGGCTGGACGACAAGATGAAACAAGCCGCCATCGATTGGGCCAGGCAAAACCCTGCCAAAGTGCTGTCGCTTGCCATGGTAAAGTTCTGGCGATACTGGACCCCGTTAGGAAACAACGCGAAAGTAAGTGGCAAGATGGGTGTCGTAACTGCTTTGGGCTATCTGCCAATCGTGCTTACAGGGTTATTGGCGGTCGTGCTGAGCGCGCGTCGAGTGTGGGTCACCATGTTACTCGCGTTGCCTATCTTCTATTTCTGCTGTTTGCACATGGTGTTTGTAAGTTCGATTCGCTATCGCCAACCGCCGATGCTAGCCCTGGCGGTCTTGAGTGCGGGGCTGTTGGCGGCGATTTGGCAGAAGTACGCCAACCGGGACGTAAGAAATCGTTCTGCTGAAAACTAGAAACTGACGGCGGAAAACGGCGCCACGCACCCAAACCGGCGTTTACCGAAAAGCGTGATTCTGCCAAGATTTAGCGACATATCTCCCTTTTGGAAAGGATTCCATCCCGGGTGAGTCGGTTTTTCTCTGTATCGTGTCGCTTCATCAAATGGTCCGCGTTAACCGTGGCCGTGCTTGCGTGCGCGCTGGGGTTGTATCTCTATCACAACCTGAACAACGAGATTCGTTCGTACGTCGAGAAGAAGTTCGCCAGCCATTATGACAACATGCTGGTGTCGGTCCGTTCGGCTCGTTTCATTGAAGGCAAGGGAATCGAGATCCGCGGCTTAACGCTTGCCCAGCGGTCGAGCGTTTATCAATCTCAGGAGGTCGTCACCGTCGACGAGATCATGGTCTACTGCACCACCGATCCACGTTCGTTGGCGTCAGGCGATTTTATGGTCGATAAGATCGTCGCGCGGCGGCCGAAGCTGACCGCGACGCTCGATGCCGATGGCAACACAAATTTGCAGCAGCTATTCCCACTGCCGAAATGGGGTGACGACAACCCGTCCGTCGAAGTCTACGACGGTTCGCTGTTGTTGGCCGATCGACGTGGCGGCAACGTTCGACGTTTGATTGAAGATGTCGACTTCCAAGTTAAAACGGAAGCTGCGCCTGGCATGGGTGCCTATGCCGGCCAGTCGCGCGAGCAGAAACGAATCAAAGCGACGCTGCAATGTCAGAACTGGGAATCGGCGACGATTACCGGATTGATCGATGAAGCGGCCCAAACATTTGCAGCCCAGGGAAACATCACCAATCTGCGGATCGACGACCATCTGTGGGAGCAATGCCCCGAAGATTGGAAGAAGCACATTCAGGACTTGATGCATTTAGAAGCGATTGCGGATGCATCGTTTCAGCTTTCCGGCAACGCCAAGGGGCTGAGCAATTACGTCGCCACGGTCGATCTACGCGAAGGGACTTGGAGCGATCCCCGCATCCCAGGTTCGGTCCAGCGAATTCAAGGACGCATTGTCGCTTCGCCGCCGGGGATTCAGGTCGAGAAGCTGGTCGCCTACTACGAAGATGGTTCCGTAAGTGCGTCGATGTCGCGAACCGGCTGGCGACGCGACAGTCCGATGCACGTATCGGCGACGCTCAAAAACATTACGCTGCACAAAGGCCTCGCTGGCATGTTGCCGTACAGCATGCAGGAAAGCTGGAAGCGTTATCAACCGTCCGGCAGGCTCGATGCTTCGGTGAAGCTCAATTTCGACGGTCACAAATGGACGCCTGAGATTCACGCGAATTGTCGCGGGATGAATTTCGTGTTCGAGAAGTTCCCTTACCCAGTGAACGATGCGCGGGGAAAAGTGAACTTCAAGAATCGCCTGCTCGAGATCGACTTGATGGCCCATGCCGGTAAGTCACGCATCGCGATTGTCGGTAGTGTGATGGATCCTGGTCCTAACAGCAGCGGTCCGATTCGTGTTCGCTCGCTCGACCCTGTCCACTGGGACGCGACGTTCGAGCATGCGTTGAAAGTCGCACAGGAAGACGTTTATAACGTCGCACGCGACTTCAACTTGCAAGGGGCGGCGAATGTCGACTTCACGATCGTTACCCACAGTCGGCCTGATGTGAAGCCTGATAAGTCGCTGCGGATGGAGGTGATCGATGCTTCGGTGCGGTACGAGAAGTTCCGCTATCCCATCTCAAAGATCAACGGGCACATCGTCTGGAAAGATGGCGTGGTCACGATCGAACAACTGACAGGATACAACGACAGCGGACACATCACGTGTCGAGGAAGCTGGCAAGAGGTGCCAGGCAACAAGCAAGGCAACTTGAACTTGTCGTTCACGTGTAAGGACATCCCGCTAGATGACGAATTGAAGATCGCCATCCCGCCGTCGGCCCAGGAAGGTTGGGATCAGCTTCGCCCGCGCGGATCGATCGATCACATGGATGTCCAGCTGCATTGGCCGAATCAAAATGGCGGCTGCGACTTGTGGGTGAACGCCCAGAAGTGGGAACGTAGCCGCAACTTATCGGGGCGAGCGATCTCCGTCGAACCGGTCGGTTTCCCTTACGTGCTGGATGAAGTGGTCGGCAGCGTCGAGTTTCGCAACGGGCAGATTTCGTTGAGTCAAGTCACCGCGCGGCATGGCGACGTTCGTGTCTCGACGAACGGCAGTTGCCATTTTCCGGAAGATCGTCGTTGGCAGATTCGCTTTGAAGACTTGCGAATCGAGAACGTGGTAATCGATCGCGACTTGCTTCTGGCCGTGCCGGAAAAGCTGGAGCGTTCGCTGCAGCAGCTGCAGATCGGACCGCTGTTTCATGCGGATGGTACCGTCGTGCTGTCTAATCCGAACCCAGGTCGGCAAATGCAAATGAACTGGGACATGACGGTGCATATGGCTGGCGGCAAGATCCGTCGCGGAACGCATATCGACAACATCTATGGCGCGATCCGCTTCGAAGGTCAGGCCGACGAGGCCGGCGCGCGTTCGTTTGGTGAGTATCACCTCGACAGCGTTACGTCGCGTGGTATACCTATCTCGAACGTACGAGGGCCGTTCTGGATTGATGAAAAGCAGTTCCTGATGGGACGCCATGTTCCTCGATCCGATGGACAGCCGCCGCGGCATGTGACCGGCAATTCGTTTGGTGGTGTGGTCTCGCTCGATAGCCGCATGGAACTGGCCGGAGCACAGCCGTTTCAAGCCGATGTGACTCTGTCCAATGGAACGGTCGGTCAGATGATGATCGACTTGGGGCAGCAAAATCGGACGCAGACTTCCGGCAGAATCTTCGGCCAGCTGAGCATGACCGGAACGCTGGAAACGACACAGTCGTACGATGGTACCGGGTCGCTTCAGCTGCGCGATGCCAATCTTTATCAGCTGCCACTTGCGGTGGCGATGCTCAAAGTGCTCAACGCGAGATTCCCTGACACCAGTGCGTTCAATACGGCCGACATCAACTACCGCGTCGCCGGCAACTATATCTATCTCGACGACATGCGACTCTCTGGCGATGCGTTGGCATTAAAGGGGAACGGCGAAGCCAATCTGGATGGTCAGATCAGCATGCGTTTCTATACCGAGTTCGGCAATCAAACGTTTGATATGCCCGTAGTGCGGCAGATGCTGGGGGAAGCGAGCCGCAGTTTGATGGTGATTCATGTGGGAGGTTCGATCGACAATCCAACGACCGAACAAGAAATTTTTCCCATGGTTAATGAAACCCTCGAACAACTTTTTCCCGCGAGATCCGTACGACTTCCTATCGGCGCGCCTCCTGTTCCGGAAGCACCTGCTGGCGTGCGGCGTGGGAACTCGATTCCTCGCTAGCAGCCAATGGTTCGCATGCGAACTCTCCTTAAGATGGGGGGAGGACGTGACGATGATATCAATTGGAAGCATTATTCCAGCGGAAAACACCTCGATGTGCCTGCATGGTTCCGTAGCCGTTTGACTTCAGCCATCGCTGACCCACGGTTCACGTTAGAGCACTCTCTTCATTGGGAAGACGAGTGTGCATGGGAAACGTCTTCCCAGAGCCTGGGGCACTACGAGGATCAACGTTATGAGCGTAGGACCGATGGGAGCATCCCTTGCCAGTTCGATCGCTGCGTCGAACCTGGCACAGCGTAACTCTTCCGACGTAGCCAACAATCAGCAGGCAACGGCGAATCAGGCCCGCGTGGTAGACTCGACCGAGAAGGCCGAAAAGGCGGCCGGTGTCGGCGACCCTGAAGAAAGCGAAAAGACATCCGACCGAGACGCCGACGGTCGCCGTGCCTGGGAACGCCTGGGGCACGATTCCGACGAGCCGGAACAAGAGCTCGAAGGGGACGCCACCTACGACGCCCCGCAACAAAAAGATCCCGCGACTGTGAAGGGACGCGAGATCGATCTAAGCGGCTAAGAGCTTTCTGGCTCGTTACTTCTTCAGCTCAAAGACAAATTCATTCGGGCCTTCTTCGGTGACCGATACGGCGATGCCTTTGTCGATGCGGCCGTACTTGTCTGGCACCAAGTCGATCGAGCCTGACTCGATGTCGTCGTCATAGATCGTTACTTTGTGGTCTCCGACGATAACCCCTTGCTTCTGGCCGTTGGTCCATAGTTCGACCACTTCTCCGTCGCGGACATGGCCGTTGGAGCTGGGGCCTGATTCTACGGGGCTGAACGCGATCAATGCTTTGGGGAGCGGCTTGCCATTGAGAGTGACCTTGGCCGAGATCGGTACCGTCGGCGGCAGCTTCGGGCTGGAATCACTACAGCCGACGCCAAGAGCCAGGCCGCCGAGCAATAGCAGTAATTTTGAATTCGAGAAGATCGTTAGTGGCATGGAGATACTCGCTTTGACATGGGCAAATTGGAAAGGCTTTACGCAAGTATCTGCCGACTACAGTTGACCTGGCGTTTCACCCCCGTTGCGAGTTCCGAAGGCCTGAAAGACCGCACGATCGACCGTTTCCGGGACGAAGCGAACCGAGCCGTCGCCGAGTGTCACATTCGCACCGCCGGGGTGCAGACTGCGAGCATGCATAATCATGTTGTCGGTCCCCTGCCCGTTGCATGGAGTGCGGGGCAAATTACGGCAACTGCTAAGCCGATCGCCGACAATCGTATTTGGACCTTCGCGGGCACTAAAGCAGCCAGCGGCGCGGCGACCGAAGTAGTACGACCCACGCAGGTCCTGATTGGTCGAGTTACGCGGAGCGATGTCGGGAACGACAAGGATTTCGCCCATCATCAACGTGTTGGTCGTGCCGTCGGTGACATCGGCGAAGTCGGTCTTTGACTTGGCGTAGAACATCCCGTTGCTGTTTTGCATGTAGGGATCGGCTGTTGTCGTGAAATAGCCAGACCCGCTGCAGGCGACGTAGTTCCCCGCGAAGCCGAAGTTGCCAGACCAGACGGCAGGCTCGATGTCGGTAATTTTTGGGGCGTTGGCATCACTAGGACATGTCAGGCCATCGATCACTGTGAAACGACCAGGGGCGGTCGCGGCTCGAAGGCCTTGATCGAAGTGAGACTGCATTTGTTCGTAAAGATTGCCCTGCTCGATGAACGGCAGCAGCATTTGCATCCATGTGGGTGGTGTGTTCTGGAAGTTCAGAGGATCGGTTGCGTCGTAATTGACCAATCCAACCACGCCGGGCGGAAAATGGCTGAACGTGTCGTGATAGTTGTGCATCGCAATGCCCAACTGCTTTTGGTTGTTCGTGCACTGCATGCGTCGAGCCGCTTCGCGTGCCTGCTGAACGGCCGGCAGTAGCAAAGCAATCAACACCCCAATGATGGCAATTACAACGAGAAGCTCGACGAGCGTGAAGCCGGAGCGCGGCCCAGGACGATATGGTTTCATGGGAGGCAATGTCCTTAGACAAGCAAGAAAAGCGTAGGCAAGACGAAGAGTGGATAATCCACCTGAATGAAGTAGATTAAGGATGCCATTTCGCCGGTCTGCTTGCAATAGAAATTTGGTTTATTGAGAAAAGTTTTTCTTGTTCAAAAGGACAAGCAAAATGTACTACGAGAAGATCGCGGCCGATTTCGACGATTCCTGGCCACCACGCGAACGGGCTTAACCAGTTGGCCCTCTTCACGGTAGGATAAAGGCTTCTTTGGTCTGACTTTGCGAGAATGGCAACCTGGTAATCTGATGTCGCAATTGCGTTTTACGAAAATGCACGGAGCCGGAAACGACTACGTGTACGTCAATTTGTTTGAAGAGCAGCTCCCCACCGCACCGGAGAAGCTGGCCCCGTTGGTTTCCGATCGCCATTTCGGCATCGGTGGCGATGGGCTGATTTTGATTACTCCGTCCGAAGTGGCCGACGCTCGGATGCGAATGTTCAATGCCGACGGTTCTGAAGCTGAAATGTGCGGCAATGGACTCCGCTGTGTTGCCAAATACGTCTACGACCATGGAATCGCGAAGAAAGAAAAACTCGATCTCGAAACGGGCGCCGGGGTTCTTTCGGTTGAGTTAGAAACCGATGGCAACCTCGCCAAGCGTGTGACGGTGAATATGGGCGAGCCGATCCTCGACGCCGCGAAGATTCCGACCACCTTTGGCCAGTCGCCGGTAGTCAATCAGAAGCTGGAAGCTGGCGGACGCGAGTTTGACGTAACTTGTGTTTCGATGGGCAATCCGCACTGCGTGATCTTCGTCGACAAAGCAGACGACGATTTGGTGCTGAAGATTGGACCGCAAATTGAAAAAGCGGCTCAGTTCCCTGCCCGGGTCAATGTCGAGTTCATCGAGATCATCAGCCCGACAGAAGTTCGTCAGCGAACATGGGAACGAGGCAGCGGTGAAACGTTGGCCTGCGGTACCGGGGCGAGCGCCGTTTGTGTCGCTGGTGTGCTGACAGGAAAGCTCGAGCGTAAGATTTTGAATCACCTCTTGGGTGGCGATCTCGAACTGCACTGGAACGAAGCGGACAATCATGTCTATATGACAGGACCTGCCGAAGAAGTCTTCCAAGGCGTTTGGACCGTTCCCCAAGGCGTTCCTTTGTATTCGGAACTGGCCTAACCGTTTAGGTTCGTCGAGGCACGGAAGCCATGCGAAAAACTCATCATCCTTGGATCGCACGCACCGGTGGTATGGCCATCGTGTCATCTTTGCGAACGTTGATGAGCACCCTCGACGTTCGAGCGATGTACGTCCAAGCGGAGAATGACCCCGCCAATCCGTTTTGCCAACGGCGCGGCATCTATATCTTCTGGCATGAATACATCTCGATTCCGTTTTGCTTGCGTGGGCACTGTAACATCTCGATGCTGCTAAGCCGGCATCGCGACGCAGAATGGTTGGCCCACGCGGCCAATCTGATGGGCTTTGGAACCGTGCGTGGTTCGTCGAACTGGGGAAGCATTGCCGCGCTGAAAGAGTTGATCCGTGTTTCGCGCCGGCAGCATTTGGCCATCACCCCCGACGGCCCTCGAGGTCCACGTCGTGAGATGGCACAAGGTCCGATTTACCTCGCCTCGAAGCTACAGATGCCGATCATTCCGATGGGCTTCGGCATGGATCGACCGATCCGCTTCGGAACGTGGGACAAGTTTGCCCTGCCCCGCCCCTTCACGCGGGCCCGGATGATCATGGGGGAAGCGATTCACATTCCCAAGAAGGTCACGAAGGAAGATGTCGAGTTTCATCGCTTGGATGTGCAACGCGTGCTGAATCACTTGACGGTGGCCGCCGAGAAATGGGCCGAGTCGGGCCTGCTCGGAGAGAACGAAGTCAGCTTCTCGGCAATGGCGACACCACTAAAATCGCAGAGCGAAACATCACTTCAGACGCACTTTTGGCGACAATCGGCTCAGCGGAATTTTAAGCCGGTTATCCAGCAGGACGAAGCAGCGCAAGAAGAAGCCGAGCCAACCATCTTGCGGTTTCGCTCGGCTTCCTAGTAGTTCGTTGCTTCTCGTAGATGCGAGTTAGCGGGAAACTTTTGGCGATCCCCAAACCGACCAGCAACTTCGGTTGTCTGATTCGCCGGTGTCGGCAATCAGCTCCAGTTCTTTCACGCCGCTAATATCGATCGAGACCGTTTCCGTGTTCGAGTCCTGTATCTTCGACGAGCGGTATAGCTCTTTGCCGTCTCCTTTAACGGTGAAGATCGCAGATACGTTGCCTCGAATGCCGGTTTGTAGGCCGACCACGGCTTCGAATCGTTTCCATTTGCCATCCAAGTCGAACGTATATCGCGACGGGGCGTGGGCATAAAAACCCTTGGCATGGAACTGCCCGCCAGGCTGGAGGAAGAAGCCGCTATCGTATCGGCTGACAGGCGTGATATAAGCGTTGCGTGACGGACGGCCGTAGCCAACTTTCGCCGAAGCAGGCTCGACATCGGAAAGAAAGACTTCCGGCTCGTTGACTTCCGCAAGCTTCGCCGGCTTGCTGTTGGCTTCGTAGGTCTGAACGAATTGAAGCATCGGCGCGATCTCGGTCTGCGGATTCTCTTGCAGGTACTTCGCAGCGAACTGTCGCGCTTCGCTGGTCTGGCCAGAGAGCATCTCTTTTTCGAGCGTGGCAACCGCCATGCCATCCTTCAATGCTTGAACGTTGGGTTCTCCCTTTTCGTTCGCTGTAAACGCATAGCTGACATCGCTCGTCGCCCCGTTGGCGTGACAAAAGCTGAGTCGCAAGACGTTGTTGCCCGGCTTATGGATATCGAGAGTCGCCTCGAAAGAACCATCGGGTTTAACTTCGTTGGTCCATTGGTAGGCGTCGTAGTTATTGCCCCCTTCGGCATCGCTGTATGCAATAACGGCAAAGGGTTCGACGTTCGATTCGACTTTACCACGAATGGTGACCGCTTTGCCGTTTCCGCTGAACTGGACGTCCGAGACTTTCAACTCGGTGCGATCGAAACGCTGCTTATTGCTTTGCGTGAGAAGCGGATGGCACATCATGCGCGTCGCGCTGGCGAGCGTCATGAAGCTTCCCTTCTTGCCGACAAGTTCCGCGCGGTAGGTATAGTTGCCAGATCCCATCAGCGCGGTTCCCTTGGAACGCTCTGACGGAAGTTCACGGTTATGCGGCAAGCTCAAGCCATGTCCCAGCTCGTGGGCCATGCCACCAATGAAGACCGTGTTGAAGTCGGCCAGTGAACGGCGTTGATTGCGGTTGTGTTCGTTGTAACGAAAGACTTCATCGGTCTTTGTCAGGTTCAGCGTGTCGAGCATTTCGCAGTCGGCCGCGAAGCAGATGCCACGAACCTGATTCGCGCCGCCCAGGCCATAGTACGGCGAATAAATCTTGTAGACGCCATCTTCCTGCTTGTCGCACAACGCACACAGGATCAGCAGGAACTCTCGTTCCGGGTCGACTTTGCCACGCAGCTGTTGACCGATCTCGCGCAAGATCTTGCGGCCATAGCGTGAGTCATATCCGTAACTGTCGTGGTTTTCGGCTCCCTGGACCATGTGGATCATGACCTGATCGCCATCCATCTCGACCGGTAGCGGCGAGTTTTCCAGTCCGATTCGAGCAAATTCGGTGTCGTAGAAGTCCTTGATATCGAGGACCATTCGGTTGACACGTTCCTTGTAATTGGCCTGAGGTTCGCGGTCGGCTGGATAGAAGTAAACCACGCGAAGTTGGTGTCCTTCGTTCGGGGCGCCTTCATGAAACGCTCGGACGCGGGCCTGAAGGGTTTTCGCGAGGGTTGCTGCGTCCGCCATCGCAGGCACAGCGGCACCGAGAAGCAGCAGCAACGTTACGGCAAGCTTGGTCATGGGGAGGGATTTCCAGGAAGGTGGGAAAGTGACTGCGCACATTTGTATGTTAGCATATTGCGCGGGATATGTCGCCCTGTTGGATGGGGCGTCCCTTTCGATTTCCTGAAATCTGTTCTATCATCGAGGCCTGCTAAATGGCGGGATGAATTGAAGTTTTTTCGAGAATTTAGGATCGACATGGACGGCGAGCACGCAGAGTGGGATGGACCAGGTGAGCAGCCCCCAGTCCTGTCTGTTTCGCAGCTGACCGCATTGATCCAAGGCACCCTGGAGATGGCAATTCCTGCCGTTTGGGTCTCTGGGGAAATCTCGAACCTCTCGCAGCCACGTTCAGGGCACGTCTATCTCACGCTGAAAGATGACGATGCTCAGATCCGAGGCGTAATCTGGCGAAACACGGCCGCCAAGCTTCCGTTCGACTTGGAAGATGGCCAGGAAGTGCTTTGCCATGGGCAGATTGATGTCTATCCGCCGCGTGGCAGTTATCAACTCGTGATCCGTGAGATCGAACCGCGCGGTGTCGGAGCCCTCCAACTCAAGCTGCGGCAATTGCAGCAGAAGTTGGCTGCCGAGGGCTTATTCGAAACCGATCGCAAGCGGCAAATCCCCAAATTCCCGAAGCGAATTGCCTTTGTGACGAGCCCGACTGGGGCGGCGGTACGCGACTTTCTGGAAGTGATGAACCGCCGTTGGCGAAACGTCGAAGTATTGATCATTCCGGCTCGCGTTCAGGGGGACGGAGCGGCGGCCGAGATTGCCTCAGGCATCAAAAAAGCGAATCAATTGGCCGAGCGGCCAGATGTGTTGGTCGTCGGTCGCGGCGGCGGCAGCATGGAAGATCTATGGTGTTTCAACGAGGAAGTCGTCGTCAGGGCGATTGCCGAGTCGAAGATTCCGACCATTTCCGCCGTGGGGCACGAGATTGATGTGACGCTGTCAGACTTCGCAGCGGATGTTCGTGCATTGACCCCCAGCGAAGCGGCTGAACTTGCGGTCCCTTCTCTGCCGGAAATTCAGGAACGGCTGACCGGCTTGCAAAATCGTTTGGCGACCGGCTTGCGGTCCACCTACGATCGAGCCGCTTCCAAGCTGGAGTTGTTGTCGCGCAGCCGAGTTTTTACCCATCCGTTCGAGATGGTTCACGATCATCAGCGACGATTGGATGAATTAGATGTCGCCGCGACAAGAGCCATGCGGCGACGGCTCGATCAGGCTCAAGAGGCGTTGGCTCGAAGAGCGGCACAGCTCGAAGCAATGTCACCGCTGGCCGTTTTGTCGCGGGGATATTCGGTCACGCTAAACGACCAGCAAGAGGTCGTTCGCGATCCGGCCCAACTGAATTCAGGGGACGAGATCGAAACCATTTTGGAAAAAGGACGTATTAAAAGCCGCGTCGAGTGAGCTTTGACGAAGAGGAATCCCAAGTTGGCGAAAAAGAAAACAAGTGAAGAAAAGCAGCCTCCCAAGTTCGAGGAAGGCCTGGAAGAGCTTCAGCAAATTGTCCAGCAACTGGAAACAGGGCAATTGGGGCTCGATGCGGCCTTGGAAAAGTACCAACGCGGGATCGAGGTCCTCAAGCAGTGCCATGGGGTGCTGAAAACGACCGAACGCAAGATCGAACTGCTTTCGGGCGTCGATGCCGAAGGAAATCCGGTGACTCAGCCGTTCGAGGACGAAGAGATGTCGCTCGACGAGAAGGCCCAATCCAGGGCCAAACGGCGGGGTTCTACCAAGAAATCGAGTCCGAAATCAGACCCGGATATCGTGGACGACGATCGCAAGTTGTTCTAAAATCGGACGTTGCAGCGGGATGCGGCTTGGAGGCCGCCATGATTCATGCCGCTTTCCCCTTAGATTCCCCCACGACGACCCAGGATTGAGCATGGCCGAAGTGTCGACTGAGACCTTTCGGGAAGTTTCCGAGCGATTACGACCCGAGATCGACGCTGCATTGACCCGACTAACGGAGTTCGATCAAGACTGCCCTGACCGACTGCGCGAAGCGATTCGTTACAGTCTTTTGGCGCCCGGCAAGCGTCTGCGGCCGGTGCTTGCGTTGCTCGCCGCCGAGGCATGCGGTTCGGATTGGAAGAAGGCGATCGCTCCGGCATGTGCCGTCGAGATGGTCCATGCCTATTCGTTGATCCATGACGATCTTCCGGCGATGGATGACGACGATCTTCGTCGTGGACGCCCGACTTGTCACCGCAAGTTCGACGAAGCGACCGCTATTTTGGCCGGAGATGCCCTGCTGACGCGTGCGTTTGAGATTTTGGCAACTGAAATCGTCGATGCTGAGCAATCTCGGCGTTGCCTTCGCGAATTAACCCATGCGGCAGGCGCCAGTCAACTTGTCGGTGGACAAGTCGACGATCTTCGCTTCGAGAAGCTGGATGGCACCGCTGAAGATTTGGCTGCTATTCACCGCCGAAAAACGGGAGCGATGATCACCGTTTCACTTCGCCTGGGGGGTATCGCCTCAGGTGCGGATGAATCGCTGCTTGGCTTGCTGACGAAGTATGGCGATTGCCTTGGGCTGGCGTTCCAGATTACCGACGATCTGTTGGACGTTCAGGGAGACGAGAAGTCGATGGGCAAACGCGTCGGGAAAGACGCCGACAAAGGCAAAATGACATTCCCTGGCGTATGGGGGATTGAAGAAAGCCGGCGCAAGGCGGAACAATTAATTCATCAGGCGTGTGAAGCCGCTACGAAACTGCCCAGTGGAGGCGACTCCCTCATTTCTCTGGCTCACTACGTGCTGGAAAGGAATCACTGATCGCCATGGCGGAACTACTCCCCAAAATCAAATCGCCGGAAGACCTGCAAGGTTTCAGCACTGCCCAGCTTAATCAGTTGGCGGACGAGATCCGGGAAGTGCTATGCAATTTGGTGGCGACACGAACGGCCCACTTCGCCTCCAACTTAGGCGTGGTCGAGCTTTGCATCGCGCTGCATCGCACGTTCGACTTCAAGAAGGATCGCCTGATCTGGGATACCGGACACCAAGTTTATCCGCACAAACTTGTCACCGGGCGATACGATCAGTTCAACACCATGCGAACCAAGGGAGGCCTGATGGGCTATCCTAATCCGCATGAGAGCGAATACGACTTGTTCATGACGGGGCATGCCGGCGCGAGTGTCTCGACGGTGATGGGGCTCGCCAGTGGCGACTTCCTGAACAACGATGACGACCGTCACTCGGTCGCGGTGATTGGCGACGGCGCGTTCCCCAGCGGGATGGTCTTTGAAGCCCTGAACAACGCCAAGACGCTCAAAGGCAATCTGATCATCATCTTGAACGACAATAAGATGTCGATCTGTCCGCGCGTGGGTGGCATGGCCGATTACTTCGACCGCCTCCGAATGAATCCGTTTTATACCGGGTTCAAAACCGAAGTGGTCAAAGCGCTGAACATGGTGCCGGTCTTTGGCGATCCGACCGAACGCTTCCTCGCTCAATTGAAAGAAGGCGTCAAAGCAGGCCTGCATGGTGGGATGCTGTTTGAAGAGCTCGGCATTAACTACATCGGCCCGATCGATGGTCACAACATTCCGCTGCTGCGGAAATACTTGGAGATGGTGAAGAGCCAGAAGGGCCCAACGCTGTTGCACGTGGTGACCGAAAAAGGACATGGCTACGATCCCGCCGCGGAAGATCCCGTCTACTACCACACCCCGCCGGCGATCTGCAAAAACGACGACGCGACCGAAGCACCGAAGCCAAGTGGTGGGGCGAAAGCGTTCACCAATTACGCTCGCGATGCCATCGCCGAGGTGATGCGAAAGAACGAAAAAGTCACCGTCATGACCGCGGCCATGTGCCAAGGCACCAAGATGGAGCCGCTGCGAGAAGAGTTCGGCGACCGCTTCTTTGATACCGGTATCTGCGAGTCGCATACGGTCGCGTTTGCGGCCGGTCAGGCCAAAGCAGGCCTCCGCCCGATCGTCAACATTTACAGCACGTTCCTGCAGCGCAGCTTCGATCAGGTCTTCCAGGAAGTCGCCCTGCAAGACTTGCCGGTCGTGTTCACGATGGACCGGGCAGGTATCACCGCCGCCGATGGTCCGACCCATCACGGGATGTACGACATCGGTTACATGCGAATGTTCCCGAACATGATCGTCATGGCCCCCGGCGATGCGGATGAATTAACCGAGATGATGAATTTCGCGGTGACCGCCGATCACCCGACGGCGATTCGTTATCCGAAGACCAACGCCGATAACATCCACCGAGATCGTACTCCGCTGGAGCTTGGCAAAGCGGAAGTCCTCAAGCGAGGTAGCGACGGCGCAATCATCTGCTACGGAGCCCAGCTTCCCGAAGCGAAAAAAGCGGCCGAATTGCTGGCCAAAGATGGTATCGATGTAACCGTTGTGAATGCCCGATTCGTGAAGCCTCTCGATACAGAAACGATGTTACCGATCGTGAACGACGCACCGTTTGTGGTGACTGTCGAGGAAGGGGCGTTGATGACCGGTTTCGGCAGTGCCCTGCTCGAAGCGGCAAATGAAGCCGGAATTAATGCCAGTCACGTAAAACGCCTTGGAATTCCCGATCTCTTTGTGCAACATGGAGATAGAGCGGAAATCCTGGCCGAGCTGCAACTCGACGCCCTGGGCATCGCGACTGTCTGCCGAGAGCTCTCCGCGGCACACGATCAGGTTTCTTCTCAGCATTAACGTCCCCGCCGGTTTCCTTGCCCTCTGCGGGCCGAGGACTTAGGTTAGGAGCAAAGCGTCGACGCGATTTCTACAAAGGCCTTGTAGAAGCATCCCTGTACGTTTGCTCCGACCCTGACGCCGAACACCAGAAACCCTCACCCTAACCCTCTCCCTTCAAGGGCGAGGGGACGCCAACGATGACCACCGTCGATCCTGCTTCGCCGAAGAAACCGCTTTGGGCTGGGAAAGAAAAGCCGCGTGTCATGCTGCTGGGGGCTGGCAATCGTCCGCACGTGGAAGAAGAAGCGGAACGTCTCAAACATATCTTGCCGCAGTATGCCGAAATTGTGCATACCGACTTAGAGTGGGAATCAGATCTCTCAAAGGTCGAAGCCGACTTTGCGATTGTCTTGGGGGGCGATGGATCGATTCTCGGCGCGGCACGCAGCATGGGATACAACCAAACGCCGATTATCGGCGTGAATATGGGCAAGCTCGGCTTTCTGGCGGCTTTCACGCCTGAGCATGTTGTCGATCAGTTGGCTTCGCTTTGTAGTGGCGAATGTCAGATCATCGAGCATATGATGCTGCGATGTCGGGTCTTTAAGGATGGCGAAGTGATTGCCGAGCGGATCGGGCTCAACGAAATGGCAATTCTCGGCGGTCCACCCTTCCAAATCCGCACGATTGATCTTTACGTAGATGATCAATTGGCGACATCATATAGCTGCGACGGCTTAATCATCAGTACGCCGGTCGGATCGACGGCTCATAACTTGTCGGCAGGTGGTCCCATTGTCCGGGCCGATTTGCGGGCATTCATCCTCAGCCCGATCAATCCGCATACGCTGACGATGCGAAGCGTTGTCGATACCGGCGATCGCTGTTTCGAGATGCACCTGCGTGGTGCCGACCGAAAGATGTCGGTCGTGGTCGATGGCCGCGTGCTGAGCCCGATCACCAGCGAACATCGCGTTCGCGTCGATCAAGCCGAACCCAGATTCAAGCTCGTCGCGACCCACGATTACAACTATTACCGCACCCTCCGCGAAAAGCTAGGCTGGGGCGGTCAAATCGATCACGGACGATAGGTCCGACTAGACACTCGACCCCCGAATGACCCAAGTGCAAGGATGCCAATCATGAAGACGCTCGCGACTCTCGCGCTGCTGGCCGCTACCGCAACGGTGGCGATGGCCGAAGATGCTAAGATCAAACTTGAATACAAATTCGCCGATGGCGACGTGATTCGCTCGAAGGTGGTCCACCTGTCGACCGTCGAAACGAAGATCAAAGGCTCGACGCAGACCGCTCAGTCTCGCAGCATCTCGACGAAGAACTGGAAAGTCGAAGGAGTCAACGCCGACGGCGAAGCGACGTTCATCCACTCGGTCGAAAACATCGACATGTGGCAGAAGGTTACCGATCGGCCCGAGCAGCGATACAACAGTGCTACCGATCAGATCCCACCGGCTATCTATTCGGAAGCGGCCAAGAGCGTCGGGATTCCGCTGGCCAAAATCACCGTCGACGCCCAAGGTCGATTGGTCAAACGCGAGCAGTTGGGCGGCGCACCGAGTGGCGAATCGCAGATCTTGCCGATTCTGCCTGCCGAACCAATTGCCGTGGGTGCCGCATGGTACTCGCCTGACGACATCACCGTTCGATCAGGTAACGGCAAACAAAAGCACATCAAGACGCGTCAGGTCTTTCGTCTGCAAAGCGTCAGTGGTGGAATCGCTACAATCACCACCGAAACGCAAATCTTGACGCCAATCGACGACCCGATGTTGAAGGTCGAACTGATTCAGAAGCTGACCAAGGGGACGGTCAAGTTCGACGTCGAAGCAGGTCAACTTGTTTCTCAGCAGTTGGATCTCGATGAAACGATTATTGGTTTCCAGGGTGAAACAAGCGTGATGAATTACCTCGGCCGCATGACCGAAGAGTTGATTCAAGAGAAGCAGCCGGCCAAAGTCGCGTCGGTGCCTGCGAAGCCCAAGAAGATGGAAGAGGCTCCAACTCCGGCCGATCCTGCAACAAAGCCAGAAGAAGAGGAAGCCACCAAGAGCCCCACGGAAACGGAAACCGTTTCAGACGAAGACACCAAGCCAGCGGCCAAGTTGGCGGAAGTACCAACGCTGGCCGACCCTTCGACGAAGCCAGAAGACAAACCGGCTGAGAAGAAGTAGCTTACGTCCTGCGGCATAGCAGGGCTCGATTGCCGTCCACGGTGGGAGTGAAAACGATCGTTCCCTCCCCTGCTCCACGCGGCTTCAACTGTTTACGCATGGCCTCGAGTTTCAGCTCGAGGCCTCTTTGTTTGAGCTCCAGCGTTCCCCAGTTCGCTTCGGCGACGGCTCGCTTCAATCGTTTTGTGTCGATCTTCTCGTCGCTCAAAACCTCAAATCGCTGAAGCAATGGGTGGTCTATTGCCCGGTCACTTGTCAGATAATGCGATTGTGGAGACACGCGGCAAAGCTCCAGTTCTTCCGCCAACGCGTCCACGAGGCCAGAAGCCCCCAGTGTCGGATCAGGGTCGAAAAGAAATTTCTGCACGGAGCCAACGGAGGCGTTAATGTCAGGCCTGCCGACAAAGCTATGGGCTTCGCCTGTGGAATCAATCTTCGTGGCACGACGCTGGCCTGGTGAATGGGCCAAGTCACCGAACCATACCATCAGCTGTTTGCATTCACGATGATGCGAGATCCATTCGCACTCACCTTCCTGCTCCCACGCTTCCGGAAGAGAACTTGCAGGGGCCAGCTTCATCGCCGCATTGCGGTTGCGCCGCAGCATGGCTTCCAAGTGCTGTAAGCTGGGGCTGAAACTGTCTAAGCGAATTGTACGGCGATTATCGTGCCGTCGATCTGGATCGATATGCCATGCCGCGAAGTCTTCGAGCTGTGTCTCTTCGGCCAATCCGCACTGAGTATCGTTAAGCTTTGCCCCGTGAGCATAAACGTTTGCCTCGGCGTAACAGAGATGTTCCGCCGAGGCATCCACCGCGGTGGCAGGACCTCGCTGAGCAAGTGCGATCAAGTCGCCACCGATACCACAACAAAGGTCGGCCAGCGGTTGACGTTCTGGAAAGCGAGACGACTTGTAGGCCGCAATCTCTTGGTCCGTCGATTGCTGGAGGCCGATCTCGGTGAAAAACATATCCGCCGCTGCTTTGAACTTTCGTTGTCCCCGCTGGCGCTGTTCTCGTTGATTGAGAAGCGCCTTGGTGCGTGCGGGATCCAATTCGTTGCGTAGTTTTGTCAGCGTACTGATTGCGGCGGTATCAACCGTATCGAGCCACGCAAACCATGTTTGGGCTTCCGGCGAGACAATCCACTGGGCAATGGCAAGTGGTTCCGATTGGTCAGGTTGTTCCATTTCTTCGATCTGCGAAAAGCATGGCAAACGCTCGGGTCCTAGCACGTGCTGGCATGTCTTTCACGCGGCGGCCGGGCTTGGTTCGATGATGTTGATGGATGAATCATTAAGGTAAGGAGTCCATCGTGTTTCGTCGAACGGTCATGTTCTGGGTAGCCGCAGCCGCCAGCTTTGGCGTGCCTTATAGCTATTACGATCCTTCCGTGCGCGAAACGGCCAATTCCTATTGGAACAAAGCAACCGATCTCTGGCCATCGGGTGAAGCAGCTCCTGCCGCATCGATTGATGGAGAAGGAAAGCCGCAAACGGCGAATTCTGGTCTTTCGGCACCGACAAACGTGGCTGCGAAGGGAAACAGCGGACCAACTTCTGCACCAGTCTTTCAGCAACTGGATCATGTGATTAACTTCCATGCCAATCCTCGCTGGGTCATGGATACCTGGCCGCGCGTCAGTACCACGTTGTCGGATACTCAATTGGAAGGGATGCGTGTCCCGTTGGTCAGTGGCTCGCGAATCGATGACATTGCCGGTTCATTGACGTATTATTTTGACAAAGACAAAGTACTGCAGCGGATCACATTTCACGGCAGCACCGGCGACGAACGCCGACTGGTGGCAATGCTGACGCAGCATTATAAGTTCGAGTCAGAACCAACGGTCGCTGGATCGCTTTACATGGTGAAGTGGAACGGCGACCCCGTGAGTGTGCTGCGAGTTGAGCCTGCTCCGGTCATCAATCAAAATCTGCCACACGCTCGGCTGAAGATCGATCTCGAGATCAATCGCCCCTCGCGCTACTACTCGCTGAGCCCCGAAATGGCTCAATTGGTCGAGCGAGACAAACACGCCGGCCGCTGGGGCTTCAAGTAAGTTTCTAAGGTCGCTTGCGAGCCATGTCGTTCTCTTCGTAGGCATGCACTTAGATCGCCTTCAATAAGCGAGCGACCGCAAGAATGGTCGCCTGAAGCGGCAAATAAAAGAATCTACCGGCTGGAACGCAATTCGGCTTCGGCCAACTCTATGGCCTCTTTGGCCTTCAACGATCGATCTGCGATCTGAACCACGCAGTCTTCCGACAGCCACTTGTTGACCTTCTTCTCAGCCGAGATGACGGTGCTATGGCTGCGTCGTTGGAAATGCAGGCAAATGTCTGAAAGAGCAGCCCCGGTATGCTTACGAGCCAACCACATGGCCAACATTCGAGGATTACTGGCACGACGCGATTTGGATTGCGACCGAAGCAATTTCGTGTCGACGCCAAACACGCGACAGACCGCGTTTTCGACATCATCCAAACGCATCATGCTGCTGCGCTGAGGGATCAAATCCGAAAGCAGGTTTTCGAGCACAGCAATCGAAAGTTCGTTGCCCTCGACGGCACAGTAAGCCCACAAGCGGTTGATTGCACCGGAAACGAGACGTCCTTCTCCTGGCAACTGACGCATCAGCCAATGGATTAGTGACTCGTTGAGTACGACACCACGCTTCTCGGCGAGGCGTTCGATCATGGCTTGCTTGCAAGTTTCGTCCAGAGGATCGACTTTGCAGATCAGACCGCTGGAGAAGCGTGCGACAAGCTCAGTACCGAGGGCTGAAAGTTCCGTCGGACGTTGGCTGCCTGCGAGGACGACCTGGCCACCGCGACGCGTGATCGCATCGAGCGTGTGGAGTAGTTCGGTTTTCGTGGCGCGTTTGCCCGCGAAGAACTGTACGTCGTCGATAATCAGCACACCGACATCACGATACTTTCGGCGGAAACTGGCCACCCCGGAAGACTGTAACGCTTCCAGGAAATAGGTCGTGAATTGCTCGGCCGATAGATAGACGACGCGCCCGAGCTCTTTTTTCTGCTGGGCAAGTCCATAGATACCTTCCAACAGGTGCGTTTTACCACTGCCGGAGGGACCATGGATATAAAGCGGTGAGATCTGTCCCGGCTGCTGCAGCACCATCGTGGCGGCAGTCTTTGCCATCGAATTGCAATCGCTGACGACAAAGTCTTTCAGCGAGGAAAAACGACGCCGCTGAATGATCGTCGAACTACTGGACGACGCATTGGAGCGAGCCGGTTTTGCTGGAGTGGGAGGAGGTGTCATCTTCTTTTCCGCGGCCTTGGTCGAAGCGGACGCCGCTTTAGGTGCGGATGCCGAACCTTCGCGGTAGATGACTTGATGTCCCGAGAGTTGCACGTCGGAAAGAGCCTGGCGAACTGCCTCGTGGAAGTTCTTACGGAGGAAGTCGAGATTCACTCGGCTCGTTGATTCGATCAACAGACACCCTTCGCTCAAGCGAAATTGAGTGTTGTTGGTACCGAACCAAAGATCGAAGCGATCTTGTCCTACCCTTTCGATCATTGCAAGACGCAATGCGGGCAGAATTTCGATGTCTTCCGTGACCACAGGCTGACTCTTTCAGCGAGTTGAATTCGCGATTTCCACTCCGAAAATCGTCCTTCAACCCCAGACGGGAGAGAGGCAAAAACAGGCGGCATCAACAGCCGCGTGGAGGATGATTGTAGGCACGCTAGCACTCCTGTCAAACCTCTCCGATGGACCGTGGTAGAAAAAAAGCGAAGGGGGAAATGGCCACCTGCGGAATGCCCGCGATTTCCCGGAGAATTGCGACGAGTAGCGGCTTTCCATTTTCTAACACGATCTGAACATGCCCGTGGATAATTTGTCGAATCCTGGCAATTCCGATTCAAGCTGCGAGCAATCTCGTGTCGTATCGCCTTGAAAAATAGCAGTTTACGAACATTTTTGCGTCGAGAATACCGTCTGACACGGTTGGTCACGCTTCGTGAAGAAAATAGGAAGAGCCGGTAAACCGGATGTCGAAACCGTTTTACGCAACGGCGATCGAGCTCGATTTTAAGGGCAGCAGAAACAACTCTTTCGCTTCCGCCTGCTGGAAACCGAAGCGGCGGTAGAGTGCCACCGCTGGGGAGTTCCGCTGATCGACCCCTGTAAGGATCGATTCGCAGCCAAGGAACGCCGCCACATTGATTGTGAACCGTAAGATCTCTGCCCCTAATCCCAAGCGGCGATACTTCGGCAGCAAACCAAAATAGATGAGTTCCACCTGATTGGTGACTTCGTGATGCGCCAGGATAACCATCCCCAGTGTTTCTTCGTCGGAATGGATTGTGTACCAGTTCTGCGTCGACTGGCTACTTGTCGCGTAGTAGCCATCTAAAACGTCGGAAGTTTGTCGAATACTGTCCAGTTCCGGGCAGTCGAGGCTATCTTGATACGTCGCGGTAACTAAGTCGCGGAACGCTTCAGCGCGATAGTCCTCGCAGCGAACGAAGCGAAGTTCTGGTCGAGGAGCCTCGGCGCTGATTTCGTCGATGTTCGCCTGCAGGTGACTAAGTTGAGTGATAGATCGAAATCCACTTTGGGCAAGTAAATTGCCAGCGGCCGGGTTTTCGAGACCGACAAGGCTTTGAATCAAGTGACTGCCGGCCTGACGAGCAAACTGAACGGATCGTTCCACCAATGCTTGCGCGGTGGTGTCTGGTTCGTTTGGCAAAAGTCCCGGTCCCCAGACTGTCGCAATCCGTCCCGGCTGCTGTAAACACCACAGTGCTGCGACGACGCGATTGCCTCTTGTGGCGGTTAAGAGTCCTTCGAAGCTGACGCGGCCCTGCTTTTCGGCGGCTAAAAGCGCGGTGACCCGGCCTCGGTTCGCATGCCGAGTGCGTCCACCGGTAGCTAGCCACAACGCAGCACCATAATGGCTAGGCGAAGCGGTGCCGATCTCAAGATTGTCGAGGTGCTCTGATTCCATACGTTCTAGCCTACCAACGCAGTAGATTTGTGTCTTTACGGATTTTGCCGACGTTGACTGCTGGAATTGCTTTTCTTCTTGCAGCGAATGCGGGACAATAGACCATGCAAGGCAACCTGCTTGGGGTACTGTCCCCTGAGTGTAATCAGAGAAGGAGGATCGGATGCAGTCACGAACACGATATGGAATCGCCCTGGTTCTGGGAGGAGTTCTGCTGCTCTCTCCCCAAGCAGCCATGGCACAAGGGGCATTGGAACGACTAGGAAACCTGCTAGATCAGGTTCAAGAAAACCGACCTGACCGTCCCAATCGCCCTCCTCCAACAGACACGATTGAACGTCCTTATCTAGGGGCGATGCTCGATTCGGCCGTGGCGGATGCTGATCCACAGCAAAACCAAGGACTTCTCGTCACCAACGTCAATCCAGGGGGACCTGCCGCGCAAGCAGGGCTGCAGCAAGGTGACCGCATCATGTCGATCGATGGCAAGATGTTCGGCTCGCTCGACGAACTTGCCGCTTGGATGGACGAAAAGAAGCCTGGCGATCGAATCGTCGTGAAAGCGATTCGAGACAACAGCAAGACTGTGGGAATGACGCTGGTGCTCGGTAGCCAAGAGGTTGAAGTGCCTGTACGACCAACTCGCCCTGATCGTCCGGTTCCGTACGATCCGTTAGGCGTGGAAGAAGAAATGCCTCTGCCTGCCGACCCGCTTCCACCGCCGGTTGATAACGCGCCGCGCGTTCTGGGAGTGCGCGTGGTACCGTTGACCGATCAAATTCGTGCTCAGACAGGCGTATCGGTACGCCGCGGCGCTTATGTCGAAAGCGTTAGCCGCGGAAGTGTCGCTGACCGAGCCAACATTCCTGTAGGTGCTGTGATTGTTTCATACGATGGCCGCCGCGTGGATGATGCTGTGGGATTGATCCAGATGGTCCGCTCTTCCCCGGCTGATCGGACGATTCCCGTAAATTACTATTACGGCAATCGAATGGAATCGACCCAACTCTATTATGGCAACCCACGCGACTTGCCACCGCCGAACGACCGAGATCTCGGCCCCGGTACTCCAGGAGCCAACGGTGATCGCCCTGCTCTGCGAATGTTGCAGAACGCATTGGAGGCGGTCGAAGGTGGTGAGATGCCGGCCGGAATGGTTTCGCAGGAACAAGTCGATTCGCTCAGCCGACGCGTACGCGACTTGGAACAAGAGGTCCGCGAACTCCGCGAAGAGCTCCGCGCAATGCGGAATGGCCGCGATCTTTAAATCGCCGCTCGCAACCATCTACAAAGGGCTTCCCACGGGAGGCCCTTTTTCATGCGCGAATCGCTGCATTTTAGATTGTGAAGATTTGATGAGCGTTCGGCATGTCTTGTGCTGCAAAACAAGTAGCTATTCATCCCTGAGGGACGCCACTTGCGAGGAAGCACGATGAATGACATTTCCCTGATTGCGATCGCATCGACATGGAGTGCCGAGTCGTTCGTACGGCTGTTGTTGGCAACGCTGTGCGGCGCGGCACTCGGCTGGGAACGGGAAAAGAAAGCCAAGCCGGCCGGGCTGCGGACGCACATGATGGTTTCGCTCGGTGCTGCCACGTTCGTACTTGCGGGACTGCACTACACCGAATCGCTCGGGCAAAACGAGCCTTCCTGGTTAGAGGTCGATTTGTTCCGGATTGTATCTGGGATCATCGGCGGTGTTGGATTTCTGGGCGCCGGATCGATCATTGAATCACGCGGTGATGTCCGCGGTTTGACAACCGCTGCTTCCATTTGGGTTGCCGCCGCAACAGGACTCGCGTGTGGCATGGGGTTTTACGGACTCGGCGTGATGGCGATTGGTTTGGCAATGATCACGCTGGTTTGCGTCGGGGCATTCGAGCGTATCTTCTTCGACGGAAAGTCTGACCCTGGCCCTTAGTCAGCCAACGCGTTGTAAGACTTTGAGAATTGCCGCACATGTTCCTTGAAGCGATCGATCAATTTGCATTGGAACCGATACGGATTCCAGATCATCGCAATTTTCCGCATCGGTTTCGTTCCATGCAACGATCGGTAAACGCGGCGAGGGCTGGAGTCGAGCTTCTTGGCCATCGTGGGAATCATCGACACGCCATGGTTCATCGAAACCAACTCTTGCACGGTCGCCAGTTGGCTTGTTCGTTCGACCGAAATCGGGTTGAACGAGCGATGGCGACAAAACGTGACGATGTTGTCCGAAAGGCAATGAGCTTCATCCAGCAAAATAAATGGATATGGTTCGATGTCGGCCAGCTTGATCTGCTTCTTTGCCCCCAGGGGATGATTGACGGGAAGCACTAACAGCAACTCTTCATCGAACAACGCCTCCACTTCCAAATGCTTGGCCGAAATCGGTAAGGCAAGTATCGCCAAGTCGATTTCTCCTTGTTGGCATCGCCGCAGAAGATTGTCGGTGGTGTCTTCCTGAACGGTCAGATGGGCCTTGGGAAAGGTTTCGGAAAACGGGCTCAGCATCTCCGGAAGTAAAAACGGAGCGATCGTCGGAATGGCACCCAGGCGAATCCGTCCACTCTCGCCGTCGTCAGAGATTTCGGCTTTGGTGTCTTCCACAAGAGAGACAATCCGATGCGCTCGCGGCAATAGAATCTGCCCTGCATCGGTGAGCGTGACTTTTCGGCTCTGACGTTCAAACAGCGGCTGGCCGAGCGTTTCTTCCAGCCGAGCAATCGAACGACTTAACGCCGGCTGAGACATGGCCAGACTCTCGGCGGCTCTGGTGAAGTTGCCAAGCTCGGCGAGCTTTAAGAACTGTTGGAGTTGTTCGATTTCCATGCTGCCGCAAACCGCGAAGATCCCAGGATGTTATGCATAGTCGTGTTCGCCATTATGCACACAACGCATGGTTCATGCGAGAGCATCCGCTACGGCTGGATCACCTCCGGCAGTGTCTCGCCTTCCGGAATAAAACGCATGGAGATCGAGTTGACGCAGTGCCGCGTGTTCTTTGAGGTAAAGCCTTCTCCTTCAAATACGTGGCCCAAGTGCCCGCCGCAGTTGGCGCAGACGATCTCGGTGCGGCGACCATCGGCATCCGGGACACGTTTCACCGAGTCTGGCAGGTCGTCATCGAAACTAGGCCATCCACAATGGCTCTCGAACTTGTCGTCCGAGCGATAGAGCGGCATGTTGCATTGCCGGCAAATGAACGTTCCTTTCGCTTTCAAATCGGTATATTCGCCGGTGAAAGGACGTTCGGTTCCTTTCCGCAGAATGACATGTTGCTCGGCATCGTTGAGGGAATTGAAGTTCGACGACATGGTGTTCTTCCTGACAAGCTCGAAGTTGATCGACTGGGGGTTTCTTCATTTTAAGAGGCATGCGGCGGGAACCAAGCGGTCGGTTCTTGGAAGGATAGGCAATGTGGCTATATCGGTGTTGTTTGATCTCTTTCTCGTTTTACGAACGTTTCCGAAAAAGATGGACAGAATGTTTGCAGCGTCGGAAAACATTGCTTAGATAGGGGGTGTTGGCCCCACTCGTGCGGCTACATAGAGCGCTTCGTGGAAGAAAGGGAATCAGATGAATCGTGTCGTGTTATGTCTCGTCGTCGGAATGCTGGCCACATTTTTTGCTTCACCGGCATGGGCCCAGTTCGATACGACTCCTGAAAAAATTGCCAAGGGCCGCGACCTCTTTGTCCATCAATGGCAGCCCAATGACAAACTCAGTCCGAACGGCGACGGACTTGGTCCACTTTACAATGCGAAAAGCTGCGCGGAATGCCATTCTCAAGGAGGCGTGGGAGGCAGCGGCACCAACGAGCATAACGCGCAGATGTTGGCGTTCCTTCCCGAACCAGGCAAATTTACGCAGCGTAACGCCGACGCAATCCGCAATCGGCTTAAGCTGATGCATCCGTTGTTTGTCGACGATCAAGGGCGTATTTCGACGGGCGTTCTACTGCACCGATACAGTACGAACCAAGACTATGATGAAGTCCATCAACGCATTACGACGCCACTGGAAGATAGCTTTGAATCTCGAGGTCGACTGCGTCGAATGCTGCGAGAGCGAAACTTGGCCGCGGCATCGAGTATGCCACTTCAGCTTGTCGCCTACATGAGGGAAATTCAATTTGCGACTGCGGATCGAAATCCTCCTCAACTATTCGGTGCCAATTTGATTGCGGATGGAATCAACGAGTCAGATATCGTTGCTATTGCCGATACGCAAAACAAATCGAGTTACCAGACTGGTATCTCAGGCAGAAAGTCAGGACGGTTCGGATGGCGAGGCCAACTGGACGATCTTGATCTGTTTGTCAAAGGTGCTTGTGCTGCCGAAGTTGGATTACAAGTTCAAGAGATGTTACAAGCCGAGGATCCCACGCAGCCTGATTATCGTTTGACCGGCGTCGATCTGGAGCCTTCACAAACAGACGAACTAGTTGCCTTTGTGCGATCCCTTCCGCGACCGCAGCAAGTCTTGCCGGAAGATCCGAATATGCGAAGTCACGTAAGTCAGGGCCAGATGCTTTTTAATTCGATCGGGTGTGCTCAGTGCCATGTCGAAGATGTTGGAGCGGTTAGCGGTGTTTATTCTGACTTTTTGCTGCATAACATGGGGGCTGAGTTCGAAGATCCCGTTCCTGCCGCTAGAATTCCTGTGACGGTGGTTACCGCCCGGAAATTGATTTCTATGCCAATGTACTACGGCGGCGAATATCATCGAGTCGAAACGTTTACGACTATCGAGCGGCGCGACGAATATCAGGAATATCGCACACCTCCACTATGGGGCGTAGCAGACTCAGCGCCTTATCTGCACGACGGCAGGGCCGAAACGTTGCGAGAAGCCATTGAATGGCATGGTGGCGAAGCAACGATATCGGCGGCAAGATTCATGCAACTGGATGAAGAGCAGCAGTTCAGTGTTCTCCAGTTTCTCAAGTCGCTGAAAGCCCCGGAAATTCCAAAGGAAGAAGCCCGGCAATTCACGGGCAATGAAGAGCATTTGAACGACAATAGGATTTCCAGTCTGGTACCAGGTACAATGAATTCGGTCGCGTCGCGGGAATAGTCGCGACTTTGATCGATTCCTTTTGCCTGGGTAGGCGTTCTGATGCCGATACTTTTTCAGCGACGTTTTTTGGGAGTGCCGTGGGTCTTGTTGACTGCCGCACTTTGCTTTGGGGCGAGCGGTTTTCTGGCAGCCCAACCGCCGAATCAAGTCGACGCAACGACCCTCGATGGCAAAGTGCTTTGCGGCTATCAAGCCTGGTTTCGCTGTCCTACCGATGGGACAAACTCAGGTTGGATGCATTGGAGCCGTCGCGAAACCATCTCGCCCACTTCGCTAACGTTCGAGATGTGGCCCGATCTGTCGGAGTTCTCTCAGAACGAAAAAGTTGCCGTGCCTGGTTTCACACATGCCAACGGTTCACCGGCGTACTTGTATAGCAGCGCAAACAAAGCTGTCATCGAGCGGCATTTTCAATGGATGCAGCAGTACGGAATTGATGGCGTCTTTGTGCAGCGATTTTTGGTGAACCTGCGACAACCATCCTTCGACGAGATTTTGGAGCATGTTCGCACCGCATCGAAGGATACTGGGCGAACGTTTGCCATCTGTTACGACTTGTCAGGCTATCCAACCGAACGGATTTATCGCCGATTGACCGACGATTGGCGGCAGCTTTGCGATCAACGCAAAGTCACCCGCGACGAACGCTACCTCGATCACGACGGACTGCCGGTCGTTTTCCTATGGGGGCTTTATCCTGATCGCTTCGATGGCGAGCTTGCGAGTCGACTCATCGAATTCTTCCACGAAGAAGGGCCGTATCGCGCGACGGTCATCGGAGGTGTGCCACCGACGTGGCGACAAGTGACCGACGAGAAATGGGCGGCCGCGTACCGTCAGTTAGATGTGATCAGTCCCTGGAATGTAGGCAACGTGCTCACGTCTGCTCAGGGCGAGAAAGTTGCCAACACGCGATCATGGCCGGAAGATCTCGCGGCCGCTCAATCGGTCGATGCCCGATTGATGCCGGTCGCGTTCCCTGGTTTCGGCTGGACGAATTTGAAGGGACCGTTAGCACAGCGAGATACCATTGCTCGCCGCGACGGCAAGTTCCTCTGGGAGCAGTTTGTCGCCGCCGCGAAACTTAAAACGGGAATGGTCTATGTTGCGATGTTCGACGAAGTGGACGAAGCAACGGCAATCTTTAAAGTCACCAACAATCCGCCTATCCAAGGCAACTTTCAGACCTACGACGGAATGCCGAGCGACTGGTACCTTCGCGTGACGGGAGAAGGCACCAAGATGATCCGTGGCCAAACACCGATTCAAGAGACGATTCCGATTTCGCCCTGACGTCAGCCACTAATTCGCTGGCTGCTTGATCCACCCCAACGAGGTGAGAAACTTGTCCATCTCTTTCACCGTTTCGTTATACCAGCGGTTTTTGTCTTTGCCATGGTTGAAGAAGCCATGCCCCTGCCCTTCATAAACGCGAAGCTCGCTGGTCACACCTTCGTCTTGCATTTTCTTCTGAAAATTCTCAGCAGTCGCAACGGGAATTAGCTTGTCGTTGGACCCCAGAAACACAATGCTCGGGGGATCATCGGCACTGATGTTATGGGCCGGCGAAAACTCTTGATAACGGTCTTTCACTCGCTGCGTTCCCCAGCCTTTCGGGCCGTTGTCGTAAACCGGATTGAACAAGACCATCGCGTTCGGTTTCGTTGAGATCTCTTGTTTCCCTTGATCAACGGTTCCGAGGTAAGCAGCCAAGTGACCGCCGGCCGAGCCGCCACTGGTGGCGATACGCTGCGGATCGATGCCTAGTTCCGTTGCGTGCATACGAACCCAACGCATCGCGTCCAAAGCATCTTCTGTACAAGTGACCGGCGGATCGTTGCTTTTTCGATCGAGCAAACGGTACTCGACTTGTACGGTCACCATGCCATGCTTGGCAAGATGCTTGCTATGTTCGGTAAATTGCCCTGGAGCCCCGCCGACCCAGCCGCCGCCATGAAAGAAGACAATCGCCGGACGTGTGTCCGACTTTTTCCAGTCGTCTGGCTTGGTGACATAGAGCTTCAGCTTGCGACCGTCGACTTCCTTGTACACCGATGGTTCTCCGACCGGAGGAGCCGCGAAGACGGACGAGGCGAAAAGTCCCAGGACGATCAGCGGCAGGAAACGAAAAGCAGTATGCATGGTGGTTCTCGGTGATAGGGAACGGTGGGAATCGAGTCTGCTTATCGTAATCGATTCCACGGCAACTCGCGAATAATCTTGTGTCACGGTGCGTCTTCGTTCACGCCGGCATGTTTCTCTCCAGGAAACGATGACCCCTTCGGCGAATTCGGTTACACTACCTCACGTAACCGTCACTCTTCCACTCATTGCTAAAGGGAAAGCACCATGAAGTTGACCGATTTCTACAACGAAGTTTCGCGCAACGTTGATACGGACAAGACAGAGATCTCGGTTTCGGAAACCAAGCGAGTCCTCAGCGAAGCGTTTCTGCTGCTGGCGAAGATGGACGCCGCTGATGCGGTCGACACGATCTCGAAGGGACTCAATACGGCTAAGAAGAAACTCGCGAAATAGATTTGCGATAATTGCCAATGCTCCTTCGCCGCGTGCTAGGGCGAAGAAGCATTGGTTTATTCCAGGAGCGAGCTTATTCGTTCTCGCCGCGATTTTTCACGTACGCATTCATCCAATCGAGAATGCGGTCGCCAGACTTCATCGAGAGCGAATGCCCTTCCCCGTGGTTATAAAGCCCCATGCGGACTGGGCCGGGATAGTTCGCCTGCCAGGCCTTTTGCCCCTCGTGCAGCGCCTTCCAGCTACGCTCGCCATCGGCACACCCGCGTCCTTCTTCCCCGCCGAGCACGAGAAATGGTCGCCCGGCAATCAAACGTACCAAATCGCTGTGCTTCAACTGGAAGTCTTTTGCGTTGACTTCGTCGCTGAGATACCAGATGGCGTCCCAGTTCGAGAAGCCAATCTCGATGCCCCCTTCGCTCGCCACCGCGGCACAAACGCGATCGTCCATCGCGGCCAGGTAAAACGCTTCCTTCGCCCCCAATGAATGCCCATACGCACCGATACGTTGGGGGTCGACATCTTCCATTGTCAGCAGCACATCGACCGCTCGCATGCAGTCGGCCAGCATCACCGCCATCCCTTTACTTTGGGGATGAGGTTTCAGGGCCGCTTCGGTCGACTTCTGATAAGAGCTTTGTTCCCACAGGAAGTTCTCAGGGCACAGCACGATGAACCCTTGTTCGACCAGTCGCAATGCCATGTGCCGAGCCGGTTCTGCAGCAAGTCCGACCAGCTTGTCGAACGTGTTGGTGCTCGTCCCATGGAAAGCGGCAATCGCAGGTCGTTTCGTGGGGGCATCGCCGTGAGGAATCAGCAAGTAGGCTCGAACGATTCGGCCTGGCTCCGCTTGATACCGAATCAAACGACGCGTGCAATGCTCCAGCTTTTCTTCCTGGACCGTTTCCATTTTCAAGGGAAGATCGGGATAGCTGTACGCACCGAGGAACTGCTTCCACTCGTCACGAATCGCTTCCCGCTGTTCAGGCCATGGCTTATCGATGGCCTGGCTACCGTTCGCTTTTAAAGCAAATTCTTCCGGAGGCGTGGCGACTTCCGCCAACCAGGTAACATCTTCCGCGGAAACAAACGATACCAACAGCGCGCATAGTGCGAGCGAAGCAAAACAACGAAGCATCGAAATCTTTCTGGCAGGATTCAAGAGGAAAGTTGGCGGGGCTACTTCTTCATTCTCGTCTTTTTTTTGCCAGAGTCCAGCGGCCAGAATTGATTTGGCTCGTGCGACTGCTGCATGATCGTAGCCATTTGCTGGACGACATCCGGATGGGCGTGGGCGACATTGCTCTTTTCGGCAGGGTCACTCGTCAGATCAAACAGCTCGATGGCACCCTCCGTGCCTTCGCGATACCCTTTCCATTTCCCCATCCGAACCGCTTGCTGCGAACGGACAGGAAACTCCCAATAAAGGTGCGAGTGCCCCGGCTGCGATTCGCCACGAAGCGTCGGCAAAACGGAAATTCCATCTAGATGCGAAGGTACCTCGATGCCGGCAATATCGCACGAAGTTGGGAACACGTCCCGCATGTCCCAAACGAAATCGCTCGTCTTTCCCGCCGGAACATGGCCAGGCCAGCGAACCGCCATAGCTGCCCGGATGCCTCCTTCCTTCAAGCTTCGTTTGCCGCCGCTGAAAGGAGCATTCGAGTTTAGGTGCTTCATAAATGGAGCGTTGGGACCGTTGTCGGACGTATAGAAAACAATTGTGTTCTCATCCAGGTCCAGTTCTTTCAGCAGATCCAAAATCTTGCCAACCGTCATATCGGCCCTGCTGATCATCGCGGCATAGTTCTTTACCTGTTGCGGCCAATCCTTGTCTGCGTAGAGCTTTGTCGCGGGATCGTCAGCAGGGATTTCGTATTTGCCATGCGGAAGCGTATACGGCAGATAAAGAAAGAATGGTTTCTTCTGGTTCTCGCGAATGAAGCGGAGCGTGTCTTCTTCGAAGAAATAGTGCGAGTATCGTTTGCCGGTTTCCATCCGCTCGCCATCGTTCCACAACCAATCGGTGTAATACGAATGCGCATGGACCTGATCCAGGTATCCCAGAAAATGATCGAAGCCTTGCTTGTCAGGCGAACCGTCAAAGCCGGGGTTGCCCAGGCCCCACTTGCCGATGCCGCCGGTCACGTAGCCTGCCTGCTTCATCACTTCCGCGACGGTGACATCTTCGTCCTTCAGAAAGACGAGTCCGTTCTGATCGGTCTGGTCACGATTGGCTTTGGCCTGATTGTCTCGGCGTCGGCAATGACCTGTGTGTAGCCCGGTCATCAGCACGCAACGTGTCGGAGCACAAACGGCCGAACCGCTGTAATGATCGGTGAATCGCATTCCTTCGGCACACATTCGGTCGAATACCGGCGTTTGCACGTGGGGCGAACCCATCGCACCGAAATCGTTGTAGCCCGCATCATCCAGCATGACGTAAATGATGTTCGGCCGCTTGGCGTCGGCAGCGAGCAGTGACGAAGCAAACAGCAGCAGAACGGAAACGGCAAACAGTGTCGATCGAATCATGGCAATCAGGCAAGTAAGTAGGCAATACAAAGAAAAAGCTCTCGAGGCTCAGCTTAACTCCCCTACTTTCAGCATGCCACTCGCTTTTCTGACGGAGGTTTCCGTGAGACATGCCGTTATCGATCCGACAACGATCGGCACCTTCCCAAACCTCTGGTCGACGCGAGGAAAATGAGCGTTCTGGTTAAGCCTCGATCATTGAACGACTTAGCGGCTGCAGCGCGGCATTGGAGCTTATCGTTGGCATCCGTGATGCATTGTTCATTAAACGAAGAAGCAACTCAGCGGCGTACGCAATTAATGGGAACGTCGCGAGCTAATAGTCGATGGGGATCGACATGGAAGAGCGTGCGGGACTGTCTCGCACGCTTTTTCTCTTTCTTGCTTTGGCGTTACGAGATCTTGCGAATCGTATCGCCGACGCGTGCGATGCCTGGTTTCACGATTTTGGCGTAGATACCGCGAAGATGCAGTTGCTTGCCAACCGGCGAGTTCACGAACTTAACGGCATCTTTCCCGAAGCGATCGGCGAACTTCTTGCAGCCGTTGTGAGGGATCTCGGTGATTTCCAGCACGACGTCACCAAGAGCAAGCTGCTGGCCGACTGGGAGGTTCTCGATGCTCAGGTTCATATCGACAAACAAGTTGTCGCCCGCCAATGCCCACCGGCCGGAGTCGCCGGCAATGAGATCGATGGCCCGAGAGTTCATGATGGTGACTTGCACGTCGGGATGAGGCGACCCATCCGGTAGAGACATCCAACAACCTAATGCCCAGTTGTCGCCGTGAACGCCTCCTTCAGGGCTGAGTTCACAAAACGCCAGACTATTTCGCTCGTCGGTTTTCGGGCGAATGACGATCGCCTTCAATTCACCTTCGTCGTGGGGCGACTTTTCGATCAGAGGAAGGCCCTCTTCGAGCTGCTCGAGTGACAAATGTTCCGGCATGGTTTCGCCTTGAATAATGGGCAAAGGGTGATTGTCAGGCGGGACAAACTGCTGCTTGGCCTGCCACGTCATGATACGCGATCGAGAGTAATACCGCCGCAGCACTCGCTTGTCGAGCAGTTCGGGATGCGCGTCGAGAAACAGTTGTGAAGACGCATGAGGTCCTGTCTTCTGATTCGCGCTGAAAATGAGCCTGAGAAATGCGGCTGTCATGGTTTCGTGATAGCCGCGATCAAGGGCTTCTGGTGTCGCGGTGGTCGCGTTGTAAGCTTGAATTCGCTGACGAATTTCGCGAAGAGAAGCGACCCAATCGCCGCGCGAAGCAATCAAAAATGCCACACGCACATGGGCTTCGTGTGTCCAGAGGTGGCGTTCGAGCGTGCCATCCTCAAAGGCGGCAAGCAACTGATGGTCGGTCATCCTTGGCTCTCGTTCTCAAGTGGTGTGAGACCGCCTCGGAAGACACCTCAGGCGTGAGAAGGTTCACGCCTGGAATAGGACAGAAGACTGACTCGTCTTGCTACTTCTTTTTCTTCTTGGCGACAAACTCGATCTCGCCGCTAGGCTTCAGCACGATGTGCTTGCTTTCCTTTTTGGCTTCTTTGAGCAGCTCGATGGTTTCGTTCGTAATCTTATAGGTTTGAGGGCCGCCGATGACTTTGCTGGGGACGGCTTCCAACTTCAACTGCTCTAGCACAGGGGCAACCATCGCCTGGTTTTCCGTAATGGCCCAAGCGGTGCCAGCGGTAATCAAAGCGAAAACTACGGCGAGTCCAAGAAACTTCTTCATCGTTCTTCCTTCATGCGATGGGGGAATTCTAGCGAGTGTGTCGACACACCCACAGTAAGGGTAGTGTGCTGAGGCGAAAGGGCAAGAGAAGTTGGACAACTTTCGCGACTAAGTCGCATTCAGCTTGCCCATGCCGCGAAACGTGGTCATCCCAGGCACCGAAAGCTGTTTGCCGTTGTCGCTCGGTTCGATCCCCAACACATACGGCACCGCCACTTTGGCCCACTCTTGCGGAGTCGGGTAAAGGCTCGCCGATTCACCGAAGGACGCCGTCAAAGTATCGGTTTGAATGATTCCAGGATGCAGCGTGACGACACCCATCGTTGGCGGCAGTTCTTCGGCGATGGCCTGGGTCATTCCTTCGACGGCCCACTTCGACGCGCAGTACGGAGAAACCTTCGCCGCGGCGGTGCGTCCCCAACCGGAACTGAAGTTGACGATGATTCCCTTCTTCTGCCGAATCATTGCCGGCAGCAAATAACGCAGCACGTAAAACGACCCCAGGACGTTGACCTGCATCACTTTTTGAAACTCGTCTGGTTCGATCCGCCAGACCTGTTTCAGCTCGTTCACCACGGCTGCGTTGTTCAAGATCAAGTCTGGCACCAATCCGGAAGCGGTGACATCGTCGGCCCAGGCTTTGACTTGTTCGCTGTTGGAAACATCGAGACTGTCGAAACGGTGTGTTCCTGGGAATTCGTTTCGCAAAGCCTCAATCGCCTCTTGGCTTCGCGCGACACCTACCACGGTGTGCCCAGCGTCGATCATGTGGAGGCATAGCTCGCGACCTAGCCCGCGACTGACGCCGGTAATCAGTACACAACGTTTCGGACCGGAAGGCAGTTCGGCGCGAAGTTGCTCGAGGACCGATTCATCCGGCCGATCGTTCGTGGCATTACGAATCCCGCTGTCGAAGCTACCCACCCCGGCACGCGTCGCTCGATCGACAATCGCATTGCCAAAAGGATGGCTGCCGCTGTAAAGGTTTTGTCCTTCGGCCGTATAACCGCCGTCAAGCACCATGACCGAGCCCGACATGAACTGCGAGTCATCGCTTGCCAGGAATGCAAACGCCGGAGCGATATGATCCGGGACGCCAGCGAAGCCAAGCGGCTGCGTCGCGGCGGCCGCTTCCATCATGCCGTCAGGGTCGATATTGCGATGCGTCAGCGACGACACAATTGCCCCGGGGCAAACGGCATTCACGCGGATGTTATGTTTGCCAAGCTGCGTAGCGGCGACTCGCGTCAACGAATCGATACCTGCTTTCGATGCCGAGTAGGCTGCCCCTCCTGCTCCTCCTTGATGGGCGGCAACCGAAGTGACGTTGATGATCGAACCCCCAGTCGCTTGCTCGATCATCATCTTCGCGGCATGTTTGGTCCCGAGAAACGCACTGCGGAGATTGATGGCTTGCGTGTTGTCCCAGTCGACCGCCGAGGTCTCCAGCAGCGATCCGAACGCCCCGCCGGTGCCGGCGTTGTTGATCATGCAGTGAACGGCACCGAACTTCGCTTGGGCATACTTCAACAGGTGAACAATATCAGACTCTTCGCGAACGTCGCACACCTCGAAGCCGAATCGATCGAGCCCCCAACGGTCGCGGACTTCGGTCGTCAATCGCGCCGCGGCCGCTTTGTCGATGTCCCCGACCACCACGTTCGCCCCGCGCTGTAGCATCAACCGAACCACCGCCGCCCCAATGCCATTGGCCCCGCCGGTGATAACGACGACACGATCAATCAGATTCGAGACGCGAGATTCGCTAGGCATCCGAACAAACTTCATCCCAAAACAGAGCTGGCAATCACAAGACGATCAGACTCTATTCTAATTCGCCCAATCCTGTAAAACACATCTCGTTGGCGAATATTCATCTGAATGCACAATCGTCCAGCGAGATGCACATGAAGTCTGGTCTTGTGGCCGAGCTTTACTTGGCGGCACCTTCTGCGTCTTGGCTCATCTCGTCGAACATTTTCATGGCCATCAGTCCGTTGCCGACCGCTCCTCCGGCGCGGAGCGCGGCGGCGATGAAAACCGCTTCGCCGATCTCCTCTTTGCTTGCGCCGGCATCGATCGCGTTTTTGATGTGGGCTTCGATGCAGTAAGCACATTGAGTCGTCATCGCGACAGCGACCGACATCAGTTCCCGGTACTTTACCGGAATCGCGCCATCGGAGCGTTCGGCGGTATGCTTCAGGTTTAAAAAAGCCTCGGCTTCCGGCCGCGCCGAGTCAATCAAGTCTTGCGTGTACGCGCGATCTTTCGGGGTTTGATATTCCTGCATGATGGCTCCTGAGGATGGAAAGGAACGGGGCGATGAATGCAGGCCTTACTTTTTAATGACCCGCATGTTGGGAAGACTGTAATACTGCAATGTTGTTTTTAGAATGTGCGTGTCATCGCCCACTTTGATCTTCGCGGTCAGGGGAAGATCGCCCGGAAAGTTATGCTTCCCCTTCAAACCGCTGTAGCTGACATGGTACGAGTCGAGCATCGGTGGCGGCGGATCAGAAATAGTCTTAGGACGTAAGTTGACGACCTTCGGTGCAAAGATCTCAATCACCTTCTTGTCGAACGCCTCGTCATGATTTTTCATGGCGTCTCTTACCGTCTTTTTTACAACGTACGAGAACTCAGCTCGGTACGCATTCATCTTCCGTTTTGCCTTTTCCGGGACAGGCAAGCCGAAGCGTAAATAAAAGACAAGATCCTCCGCCGAATCAATTAGGTATAAATACCCGTTGTCTGCACGTACGAAGGTGATGCGTTTGTTGCGGCCAGGAGGGAAGACGTAGAGTCTTTGAACACGAGAAAAAAGGTTGGTTTGTTTCTCGATGGCTGCCAGAATTTCGTCGTCGCTCAGTTCCTGAGAAACGCCCACAACCGGAACGCACAGCATCCCGAGCATGCCGACAAACGCCAACATCATACGACGGCGCACGGAAGAATAATTTCGCAGCATGGCTCCCTCGTTGCCCTGTCTCTATAGAGACTTCACCGAATCAATCGACAAATTAAAGATCAAGAATCAGCGACAGATTGTACCATCTTGCCGAGGGGGTGTTAAACAGCACTGCGAGAGGTGCGTGCTGAAGGCCTTTGCTGTCGTCGGCTTGCGCACTGCGGCAGTTGAATTGATAGCATTTGTGCGGACCGGGCTGTTGATGCTCTTTTTCTAGTTCACATGCCGACGAAGACGACGGCATGGCACCCGGGCCTAGGGGATCGCCGTTTGTGTTGTGTGGGCCTTCTTGCGGTTGAACTGTTGAATGCCTGTTTCGGTGATGTTGGTCTGATTGACAAAAACTATTTCGAGTGCGGGGTGCTTGTTCAGATGGCCAAGTCCTGCGTCACCGATCGAAGTGTGTTTGATGCTGAGATGCCTTAAGAGGGCAAGCTTGTTGATTGGGACCATCGCTTCGTCCGTGATCCCCGTTCCGTCGAGATGTAACATCCACAGAGGTGCGATTTTGGCAATGGTTTCGACGGCGCTGTCATCGATCGGACAGCGTTCAAGCGTCAGTACCTCCAGCGTTGGCAACTGGGCAATATGTGTGATTCCGGTCCGTGTGACCGACGTGTCGTCCAGTTCCAGTTGAACCAGGCTCGGCAGCGATACCAGCGACTGCATACCGTCATCGGTGACGGCCGTTCGATTGAGATACAGATGGGTCAGCCCCGTGAGCTTACCAATTTCGATCAAGTCGTCGTCGGTGACTTGGGTTCCGCTAAGATCGATCACTCCGATATACGACTGCCCTGCCTGGCCGCGACCTTCCAGTGACCCGCCCAAGGTAACTTGACCCCCAAGTTCGCGAACTCGCTGGGCAAGTTTCATTTCCTGCTGCGTTCGCAGCAATGGCGCACGCAGCAAACCAGTCGTCACGGCCACGACGGTGACCATGATCAGCAGTGCGAGCAGTCCGAATTGAAAGCGGCGACGTTGGTTGGGTTGGGAACTTTCCATGGCACCCGAAGCGGATTTTGACCAAAGCTGCCGTGAAGTGGCGATCGCTTAATAGTTATCGGTCCCCAGCAGTTTCTCTTCGACTTTGTCGGCTTGCCAGGCGATGGCGGTGATGGTTTTGGTGATTTCCAGTTGGTCGACAGCGTCGGCGAGTTGGTTGGCGCGGACGGTGATGACTTCGCCGGAGTCTCCTTTTTCGACCGCAAACGCTCCATGAATCATCTTGGTGTTGTACCGCAAGAGAGCCATCGCGTTGCGTTCGTTCGCCGGGCCGCAGAGGCTGTGGTAAACAACCAATTCGTTGCCGTCGTCATCTTTCTGGCCAAACGTGATATGCACGTTTTGCTTGCGGAGCGAACTGACAGGAACGTTGACGGTCCACTCCATTTCGCTCGTTTCGGTGAGGGGCCAGTTGCTGGTTTGGGCGACCGTTTTCACGATGTCTTTGGCGGTTAGCTTTGGCGAAGGAGCGGCGGCGGAGCCTTGCAGGTCGTCGAAGCTCATCGCGCCACCCATTGCCGCGGCGGCAGGAGCCGGGCCAGGGTTCGGCCCTGTCGGGGCACCCATCGGCTGCGTTCCGGGACCACCTTGCGGTGGCGCGCCAGGCTGCTGATAGCCTTGCATGGCGGCGTGCATCATGCCGGGCATCATCATCCCGAAGCCAGCCCCCATGCCCATCTGCATGGCGCCAGGTCCGGCACCTCCCCCTTCGCCCCCTTGCTCGGCCATCTTGCTCATGCTGTTGGCGGCCTGATACATGGTGAACGCACGCAGATCGCCAATGGCACCCATGCTGCTGCGAGCATCGATCGCTTTCTGCACTTCTTCCGGCGGCGTGATTGCGTTGATGAAGAAGTCGACAAGTTCCAAGCCATACTTAGCAAAATCGTCGGCAACTTTGATCCGCGTGCCAGCGGCGATCTCGTCGAACTTGCTCGGCAAATCCAACATGCTGATCTGCGACGTTCCGAGCAGGTCGGTCAGTCGGGCCACGATCAAATCTTTCAAGTAGCCGCTCACTTCATCGGTGGTGTATTTGCCTTGGCTGCCGACGATGGTGTTCAGCATCAGGGGGGCATCGACGACACGGAACGAGAACTTGCCGAAGCTGCGAAGGCGAATCATGCCGAAGTCGCGATCGCGGATGGTGATCGGCTGACGCGTGCCCCATTTCTGATCGAGGAACGTCTGTTTGCCGAAGTAATAGACCGATGCCTGAAACGGGGACTTCTCCCACGGCATCGTCAGTATGCTGGTGATCAGCGGAATGTTTTGCGTTTGCAGCGTGTAGCGACCGGGCCCGAACGAGTCCATCGCTTTGCCGTCCATGAAGAAGACGGCTTCCTGATTTTGCTGCACGATGAGCTGAGCCCCGTACTTGATCGCGGCCGAGCCTTCCGGCGGCATGCGATGCACGATGGAGCGATTCGAGTTATCGAAAAACTGAATGACTTCCAGTTGCAGGCTCATCAGGGTTTCTCTCTTTCTAGTTTAAATCTGGCGATGAGATGGTTGTTTTGTGTCGTCGATTGAGTCCGGGGCAGGTGCCATGCTCACGTCGGCGTGGGCATGTCTCTTTTCCTGGCCCTTCTCTTGATTCGTTGCATAACGGCTACCGATTATCTGTGACGGATAGCCCTTCTGTGAATTTATCTCGGTAAACTTGGCACGTTCCGCTTGGTTTCGCATGCCCACGCGGACGAGGGCATGGCACCCGAGATGGTAAACGCTGGTGTGGTTTACTCCGGCGCGTCCGGCCCGGCAGCAACCCCTTTGAGCATGTTCTCGCGGTGGTCGATCTTTCCGAGCAGACCGTCGATCTTGGCAGTAATCTCCGGAACCACTTGGGCTGGCGTCAGCTGCGACGTGCCTAGGTTCTGAATGTCGTTAGCCAACGTGTCGACTTGCTGGACGAGAGCCAAATCGTGTTCGTAAATGTCGGTCAGCAGTTCTTCATCGACTTGGACGAAATCGAAGAACCCGCTGTAGCCAGGCATCTGAGATTTCATGCGATTGATGGCCAAGTCCAACCGGCTGCGGAGTCGTTCCAGCATCGGGAGCTGGTCGATCGCTCCAAGGCTGACCAGCGTGTGGCCATATTCGTCGAGCCCCTTTTTCGACTTCTGCAATTTGTCGGCCAGGAAGTTTCGCGTCAGGCTATCGCTCTCGCGACGGTACTCTCGAGAAAGGTATCCGGAAAAGCCAGGAATGTACTGGAGGATCGACTCGACGAGTCCGCGATTCTTGGCATGTTGTTGAGGATCGATCACCGGAGGAACTCCCTTTGGGTGAAGAGCAGTAAACGTCGAACAAGTGGACGGCGAATGGGCAAAAGTATGCCCCAAGTCTGCGCGAAGTTTGCGCGTTGTGTTGATCAGGCATGCGTGCCGGTCCGCCAGTGTTTCGCTGAAACGCGCCCGATCTTGAAACAAATGGACCGGCAGCGAAGCCTAACGGAGGCAATCGGATGACGCTAAGCCGTTACGATATCAGTTTTTCGGACGAATGGAAAACATTCCCGAGAACTTTTTTAAGGGAGGATCGTAGGCACTAAAATCGGATCAAAATCCGCCTGGAACTGTGGCGGGAATTTTGGTAGCGTCTGCCCGCTTGAGTCGCAAGAAGTCTTTATTTTTAGGCCAGTTGGACAAATTTCATGGACCAGCAGTCCACGCTCTGCGGATTCTTGTTAGCCCTTATTTTAGGGCTCACCGGATGTGCCTCGAATGGTGCGATCGTCGACCCTATTATCTGGTGGGACAAAGAAGACCCAGCAGACTTAGCCAAGTACGGCCCCACCCCGGTCCAGCGGATCGAGTCGCTGGAGGGCTTGGCCAATAGCGCCCGAAGTCTTTCAGCAGAAAGACGTTCCGTCGAGGCAAACAAAATCGCGCAAGCTCTTCCCGAAGAAGAAAACGCCGTGATTCGTGTGCACATGTTACGCACTTTAGCCAAGTTGAACACGCCAGAAGCGTTCGCCGGGATGAAATCGTCTCTGTACGATTCCGACGCCGACGTCCGACGCGAGGCCGTAATTGCCCTAGGCGAAGCCGCAAACCCTGAAGCCGTAAGCCTTTTGGGCGATGTGCTGATCCGCGATCGCAACTACGACGTCCGTCTGGCTGCCGCAACAGCACTGGGTGAATTCCGTTCGGCCGGGGCCAAAGAAGCCCTCGTCCCAGCCCTGGACGCTCGCGACCCTGCCATGCGATTCGCCGCCATCGAATCGCTCCGCAAGACAAGCAACGTCGATTACCAAGGCGACACGGCCAAGTGGCGAGAGTTCGCCATGGGTGGCAATCCCGAGCCGCCATCGGCGTCGATTGCTGAGCAGTTAGTGCCAAGCTTTCTGCGATAGTCTGCTGCTTGTTCCGGTTGTCCTAAGCAGGACGACCATGCGTGAAATTCATGCCGTTACGGATTCCCATTTTGCGCCAATTGCCAAGCCGCAACTGGTTGCGCAAAAACTTGGAAGGACAACGGTTTCATTACAGTTGAACAGCCTTGGATGCCGTTTGCTATATGCGTGGCGGGCCGTATAACTGAAGTCAGAAACGGAATGACATGACCCTCGCAGCTACATCGCGGTACGTTTTCTACCTAATTGATCCGCGCGAGGTCGATAGCCACACCATGTTGTTCGCCCCACGTTTCTGCCGCAATTGCTTGATGACTCTCTCGCAGCCCACTGACCCATCCCACAGGCTGCCAAAGAACTAAAGATTTAGACGCATGCACAGACGGACTTCAATCCTCCTCAGCGCGGTGGCGTTCTGGAGTACCACAACTCTGACGGCTGGTTTCGCGGTTGCCCAGGAAGTAGTCGTAGCACCCATTTTGAATCCAGCAGACGGCTCGGAAGTGGCAGATGCCAGCGACGCTCCGATGGTTCGTGTCGCTGTGGTTCCTGCTGAAAAAAAGGACCTCTTCAAGCCAGAGCCTCCGATCGAAGAGCAAGCTGCTGACGAAACGATTGAAGTAGAAATGGACCTAGAGCCTGCCAATGGCACGAAGTCTGACGAAGCTTCTCCGAAAGAAAATCCAGCCAAAGAAGAAGCCGACCCTCAGCCAGCGCCTTCGCTCGACATTCCTGCTGGTACGCTAGAGCCAGCGTCTGAAAAGGAAGAGCCGAAGACAGATGAGGAACCTGCGACGGAAGAACAGCCGGCACCGTTAATGCAGGATGAAGACGCCAAGCCTATTAAGGAAGATGGCAAGTCTGAAAAGCCTGAAGACACCGCCGAAGAATCGCCTGCAGAGGAGCCTGAGGTAAAAGAGCCCCTGCCGCCACACGTTCAAGCTTTGCAGCCGCGAATTGCAAAAGTTTTGAACTACTATTACCGCACGCAGCCTTCCGATGCGACAAAGAACGACGTTTGGGAAACGATGCACGGTTTCTTGCCGTGGGGTGTCGATGCTCAGATCCGAACGTCGCAGTACCGCCAGCCTGTGAACACGATCGGTTGGATCTGTTGGAACAAGCCTTGTCGTGGGCATCGTCTTTTCCAAGTTAACAACGGTAAACTGGAAGCCAAGCAAGGCCCACGCGTCCAAGGGCATCATGGCCAGTTTTTGGCGATGCTTGCTCAAAGCTATGTTGCACCATCGTTCGAGATTCAAGTCGACGGTAAGACGTTCACCGTTCAAGATCTGATTGAATTCGAGAAAGAAACCTGCGTTCCTAAGTCAGAGCTCACGTTTAAGTTGATCTCGCTGTCTTATTATTTGCCGGCCGACGAAACTTGGACTGCACGTGATGGGCAGCAATGGGATATCGAACGTCTTCTAAAGGAAGAGATCACTCAAAAAGTGGTTGGTGCCGCTTGCGGTGGAACGCATCGTTTGACTGGGATCGCTTTCGCCGTGGCTAGCCGAAAGAAGGCAGGCTTGCCTATGGATGGCGTTTGGGCCAAAGCAGAAGAATACCTCAACGCGTATCATCGCCATTCGTTCCAGATCCAAAACCGGGACGGCAGCTTCAGCACCAATTGGTTTGAAGGGCGTGGCATGGATCGCGATATTGATCGCCGCCTGCAAACCTCCGGCCACATTTTGGAGTTCCTGATCTACTCGCTTCCACAAGAGAAGTTAACGTCGCCAGAGATCGTTCGTGCGGTGGATTACATTACGACCATTTTGGAACGCAATCCTCGACACGAGTGGAGCATCGGTCCCAAGGGTCACGCTCTGCACGCGTTGGTGCTGTACGACCAACTGGTGTTTGGAACGAAGCCAGGGAGCCGCGCGGAAGAGATTCTGCAGACTTCGCACGACTAACGTCACGAATCTCTAAAATTTGCGTCGCCTCCGGCTCGAAAAGCGGTCGCGGCGCTTGTCAGTGGGGCTTATCTAGCCTACGATTGTCGGCACATGCGCGTTATCGGTCGGCTTTCACATTTGGGAATGAAACTCCGCTGGGGATGAAGTATCAAAAGCTCTCGAATCAGTTCACCGAGTTCTTCAAGCTCGCGATTCGAATGCTCGAAATCGCGGAAGCGGATGCGGTCCTTATCTTTGTGGACGGCATGCCCGAGTGGGATAAGCTCAAAGCGATCGCAGAGAACCGCAAGGTAATCGTTGCAGCGGATCGTGAAGAATTCCTGCAAGGGATCGAAGAGACCGATCTGCATGGGGTGGTTGTTGAACTCGAAGAAAGCCCCATTCTCGAAAAGTTAATGCATGCTCTCGTCGAGGCGGTCGCCAACGACCAGCTTTCTACCGGCGCAAAAGTGGTTGCTCTTTACAGTGGTTTCGATGAAGAGCGTATCGACACGATCAGCTTCATTCGTCTTGATGAACGCTTGGGCCGACTGACGTCACGCGATCTGCGAAAGCTGGAGACAAGTGTCCCTCTGGAGACGCTTAAGATTGTCGTCGATCTGGCAGTGGAAATTGGTCGCGAAGGTCGCGAAGGCAAACCGGTCGGGACCTGTTTCGTGGTTGGTGATCATCGCAAAGTGCTCCTTAACAGCGCTCCGAGTGGCTTTGATCCACTCAAGGGCTATGCGAAGAAAGACCGCCATATCGCCGATCGAAGTGTCCGCGAAAACCTGAAAGAAATTGCTCAGCTCGACGGCGCCTTCGTGGTCAACGCCGATGGCACCGTTGAAGCGGCTGGGCGAATGCTCGATGTTGCCTCGGCTAGTGTCACGCTGAGCAAGGGATTGGGGGCACGTCACTGGGCCGCGGCCGCGATCAGTAAGAAGACAAAAGCTATTTCCATCGCGGTAAGCGAATCGAATGGAACGGTGCGGCTGTTCCAAGGTGGCGAAGTCGTTCTCCGCATCGAGCCATCGCGACGTGCGATGAAGTGGAAAGATCTCGACTTCGACAACATCCAAGGTGGTTCTGACTAGCCTCGCTCCGGCGAACTCTTTCAGAGGAGGCATGCGTGATGTCTACATTTAACGGCACGGTTTGCCGCCTCGATTTGAATAATCCCGCGCACGCCGACGCCCTGATCGCGATCTTGGATGACTACTCCCATGATCCGATGGGGAACAACGGGCCGCTGCCGGACGAGGTGCGTAAGAATCTCGTGCCACGATTGAAGCAGATCGATACGTTCCGTGGATTACTAGCCGTTAGTGATGGACAGTTCGTTGGACTAGCCAACTGTTTTGTCGGCTTCTCCAGCTTCAAGGCGCGTCCAGTGATCAACATCCACGACTTGGCCGTTTTACCATCTGCTCGCGGGCAAGGGGTCGGACAAGCCTTGTTGGATGCCGTTGACCGGCTGGCACTGGAAGAAGATTGTGCCTTTGTAACTCTTGAGGTCCGAGCCGACAATCGAGCCAGAAGTCTTTATCTTCGGCACGGTTTTCAGGCAGGCGATCCTGAATCGGATGCGATGAGTTTCTGGAAGAAGCCCATCGCACCCACCACTTAACGAAGCACTTCTCGCAGGAGCGTTTGCGGCGTGCCGATATCGACAATGTGGACTTCCCCGAGTGCTTGCTTGGCGGTGTCTTGAAGGTAGCCTTGCTTGGTCGTAACGAACGTTGCGGTCACATTGGCGATGATCGTGGGATCGTTGGGAACTCCTGTATCGCAATCGAGCCCGCTAGGAATGTCGATGGCAAAAACATTTGCCGGCGACGCATTGATGGCACAAATCGCCGAGGCAATAGGCTCTCGCGGGGCTGAGGTAACTCCTGTACCGAGCATGGCATCGACGACCCAGTCCACCTGCGACAGCGCTTCGCTGAAGGACCGGCAAAGAGGCTCATCTGCACAGTCTAAAATCTCAATGTCACTCGCCTCGATTATCTTAAAATTGACCAAAGCATCGCCCTGAATGCGCTCTCGCGAGCAGAAGAGGGCAACTGTTACTTGAATGCCGCTTAGGTCCAGATGCCGAGCAATGACATGCCCATCGCCTCCGTTGTTGCCTGGTCCGCAGCAAATGAGGACGTGCGATGGTCGTTTCGCGGCGATAAGCTCTGCGCTGCCGCGGCCGGCATTTTCCATCAAGATCACGCCGGGAATGTGGTATTTGTCGGCGGCAATCACGTCCACCGCGCGAGACTGTTCTCGGGTCAGAGGGGGGCGTGGAATCATGTATTCAGTTTCCTGGGGTATGATTTACAATACAAACTTCCTATTTCGACTCTATCCGATTTTCGACTCAGGTGAAGTAATGCCTCTGTTTGAATACACTTGCGACGCTTGTCAAAGCCAGTTCGAGCTGTTGGTCCGAGGCAGCGAAAAGCCTGCTTGCCCGACGTGCAGCAGCACCAAGTTAGAAAAAGCTTGGAGCGTTCCCGCGGCCCACACCGGCGGCAAATCGACCGAATTGCCTGTGTGTGGTCCGATGCCTAGCAGCGGTGGATGCGGCTTGCCCCAGTGCGGTACCGGCGGGTGCCAATTCGGTTAGTTCCTTCCCTTGTTTGTCCCACCTTTGCCTCCCTCCTTCTCACCTAAGGTTTCAGTCGATGTCCACTCCGCGTTCGGTTGCTTGTTGGCTTGTCGTTGGATTTCTAGTTGCGCCGGCCTTCGCAGAAACCTGGCCACAGTTTCGCGGACCTAATGGCGACGGAATCACGACCGCCAAGGATGTGCCGTTGAGTTGGAGTGCCGACGAGAACATCACCTGGAAGACGCCCATTCCTGGAAAAGGATGGTCTTCGCCAGTAATGGTGGGGGACAAAATTTGGCTGACGACGGCGATTGTCCAGCTGCTTTCCGAAGAGGAAAAGCTGGAGAAGATGAAGGACGCGAAACCGTTTCAGCGGAATCAAACCAACTTGGCCTCGAACGTTCTGCTGAAAGCGATCGAGATCGATTACGAAACAGGTGAAGTCCTGCGAACGGTCGACTTGTTTGACGTGACCGATCCTTCTCCGGTTCACTTGACGAACTCTTACGCGTCTCCGAGCCCTGTCGTGGAAGGCAAGTTCGTTTACTGCTACTTCGGAACGTATGGGGCATGTTGTATCGACACCGAGTCTGCATCGGTCGTTTGGCGGAATAACGAAAATGAATTGGAGTACAACGTCGGGCCTGGAAGTTCTCCGGTAGTCGTAGGAGACAAAGTGATCCTGACGTGCGACGGTGTCAACGATCAGTACATTACCGCTGTCGATAAGAAAACCGGGAAGACTGCCTGGAAGACACCGCGGCCCCCCTTTCGCACCGATGATGGCGATCGCAAGAAGGCGTACGCAACGCCGTTAGTGGTCGAAATCGATGGAGCAAAGCAAGTGATTATTCCAGGCGCTCAGTGGGTTTGTGCCTACGATCCAGAAACGGGAAAAGAGTTATGGCGTGCTGATCACGGCAGCGGCTTTTCCAACGTCCCGCGTCCCGTCTACGACAACGGAACGGTATACATTTGCTCCGGATTCATGCGTCCACAATTGGTTGCCATTCGTACCGATGGCGAAGGAGATGTGACCAATTCGCATATCGAATGGACGTTCAGTCGCCAGGTTCCTACGACTCCTTCCCCAATCGTTGTCGATGGCAAGATCTACATGGTCAGCGATCGCGGTGTGGCAACATGCGTCGATGCCGCTACGGGTGAAGAAGTTTGGACAAGCCGCATGGGTGGCAACTACAGTGCGTCGCCCACGTTTGCCGACGGGAATATCTACTTCTGCAGCGAGTCGGGCATGACGATCGTCATCAAGCCTGGCGAAGAGTATGACGTAGTCGCCGAAAACGATCTCGGCGAGCGAATCATGGCGAATCCTATTTTCCTTGACGGAAACCTGGTCATTCGAACAGCCGACAATTTGTATCGCATTCGCGAAAAGAAGTAACGGCTACGGCCGCATGCCCAGCATCATTTGGCGGACCTCGTTTTCCAGTTCTAACAGGTCCGCTCCGAAGTGCTTTTGGAACATGCGAACACGATCGGCCTGAGACGGATCGTGCAGCGGCTTGATCTGCGAAAGCTCGTTCAGGTATGCGTCATACTTTTCGGGCATGCGCTTCTGCAGGAAGTAAGTCAGTGCCCAGGCCTGAGCGTAGCGATCCATCCGAGTCGCTGCTTTGCGAAGCGAATCATCATTCGTCAGCAGATCTGGCAAAAATGGCTGGCTGCTTTCTTTTGCTGCTTGCTGAAACTGCTGAAGCCGTGGGGCACTTACCTGGCCGATACCGCGCCATCCGCGACTACTCGACACGTCGGGTGTTTCAAAGTAAATCGCAAGACCTTCCGAGAACCAGAGGGGAACATCGGCCCATCGTTTTTGCAGGCCTGAGTTAAACGCAAGTTGGTGGGTCGCTTCGTGAACGATCGTCGCGAGACTCCACTGGAAGTCAGGGCGATTCATCAAGCGTTGAATATCGCGAATGCCCAGCGTACGACGAGCGTTTCCGGCGCCCCCCGTCAGATCAAACATCACCACGTAGTTGGTGTGCATGCTGTAGAAGCCAATGACACTTTTCGCTGCGGCTCCTAGTTCCGCTTCGCCATAGGCCGCAAATTGATCTTGGTTGTCAAACACCAAAGCGACCAGCGGTTGTTTGGGTTCGTGAAGTTGTACTCCTCGTTGCGACCAGTAGCTGGTAAACCCGCGATGAAGTCGCTCAAGCATGCCGCCAACCCATTGCGCGTAGGCACGCGACGTGTTGTACGCGACGATGTAGTGTGTGGTCTCGAAGACTTTTGAGCCTGGGGGCATCTCGGACAAAACGGTTTCGATCAACTGCTGCTTGGTCTGAAGTTCCAGCGGATCGCTCGTCTTCTTGCGTTCGACAATTTCATCCTGCTGAATCGGCCACATCTTGCCATCCGCGGTATGCAGGACAATTCCCGCCTCGTGAGTCGCAATCACGTCGCCCTTAAGATCGACTCGCTGGCCATCTCGTTCGAACGAGATTTCGTCTGCCGTCGCAAGTGTGGCGAATAGCAGCAGGAAAAGCAGGCTCAGCGAAATCTGGCGAGGCATAAGGGCTCCTTTTAGGGGAAGTCCAAGGCTTAAGAACACCAGCAGTATAGTGCGCTGTTACCAATCACGGCAGTGAATCGTGAAAATCGTTACGACTGCGCCAGTCGGCAAGCTTCTGAATCGTCAACGACAGGACGGCGACGACACCTAAATTCATCAGCAGAATGCCGGCCACGTTGTCTTCGCCGCCGAAGTGAAGGAGGCCGAAGATGCGTCGTGAAATGGTATCGATCCCTGCCGGTAGGACCATCACCGAGCGAGCGACATCGTTGGCGGCAAGGACAAACGCGATCAGTCCGCCGGACAAGATGAGGGGAAGATTGCCTGGGATGACAATCCGTATCCATGTTCGCCACCATGAACTGCCGTCGAGTTTGGCCATCTCGTACAGTTGCGGAGAAACGTTCATGGCATGCCAGTAGAAGAACGTAACCAACGGAATAGTGACGGTCAGAATTGCCAACGTGGGTGCGAAAATTGTGCGATCTATTAACGGAGCCAGCGATACCAGCCATGGGCGATTCACACCCCATGCAATTCCAATTCCAACCAAAGGACCGGGGATGGCAAACAATGCGGCGCAAAGCATCGCCACGCAAAAACCTCCGAGGCGACTTCGTCTCGCGATGTCGCTAAGTAGCAACGCAACCACAAGCGTTGCGATCGCCACCGTCGAGCTTAGGGCGAGAGTCCACAGTAGCTCTTCGCGATAGACCACCAAACTTCCCAGCGATAACTGAAAAACCTTGGGCAGCGACCACCCGCGTACAAACTGGCCGTCGACTTGATCTATGGTGATGCCGACTTTGTAAATAAGGCCAGCCATCGGAGGAAGAAATGCCATCCCGAAGAGTCCCCAGACCAACAGTGTCGCCGTGCCTCGCAGCGACCCAAGCGGCAGTCGTTGAAGACGTTGCGATTCGATCTCTGACGAGCGAGGACGAATGAACGTGGCAATCCATGCGGCGAGAAGAATCAAGCCGATCACCAGCAAGACGCCGGGGACGAAGGAAAGGGCTGTTTCCGAAGTTGATTGCCCCAAGGGGATGCCTGTGAATACGACCTCGGCGTAGGTACGCACATTGCAAACGCTGGCAATGCTCATTTCACCGAAGACGCTCACGACTATCCATGCTGCCGCGACGAGGACAATGTCCCAGTTGCCACGAAGTGTCACTTTGGCCAAGACCCATAGCGACGAAACATCGAGGCGGGCATCTTCTTCCAGCACAGAGGAGCTTCGTATGAATGCGAGACCGGTCAGCAGCGTTACCCAAGGAAATACGGCGAGACTATGCAGCCATAGCAAGCCAGTCCAGCCGTCGATCAGATTGGAAGAAGGATCGATAACGCTTGCGATTTCCCACCAGCCTTGTGGCCCGAATAGGTCTCGCCAGCCGGCAATATGGACGTAAATCGGGATGAACAGCCAGACAACCAGAAGAGAAGTCAGCCAGCGGTACCCAATGATATTCGTTCGAAAAAGTAGCAGCGCCGTAAGAACAGCCGGAGGTATGGTCAACAGCACGACAGCGGCGGCGTATAGAAGTGTGTCGCGCGTTAATTGAATGGAAAGCGGATCGCCCCAATAAATCATCGAGAACACGAGCCCGAGGGCTGTGAGGGCAGCGACGACTAGTGTCCAGCGTGAAAGACGGGGCGAGGTTTCTGGCGAAATCACAACTACCATAAAAAAAGAGACCAGGAAAATTCCTGGCCTCTAGTGTAGTTCGTTTGAATCGCGGAAACGATCCGTGGTTTAAACCAACTTGGTCTTACCAGGGACGGCGATCGGCGTAGGAATGGTGACTTCACCCCATTCGTAAGTCTTAGGAGTCAGGTCTTCCTTGCTGTTCCAAGCTTCGTCCCAGCTGATCTTCTTGCCGGTGTAAGTCGCCATGCGGCCCATGATGGCACACATGGTGCTCTTGGTCATGTAGTCGCCATTGTTGATGATGTTGCCGGAACGCATGCCGTCGTAAAGGGCTTTGTGTTCCAAGTCGTACATGTTGCCGCCAGGGCCGTCGTACTTCCAGTTGTTTTGACCTTCGATCGTGTGAGCGAGGATCTTTGCGTTCCCATTGGTGCCCATGATGAAGTCTTCGGTCTGGTTGAAACAGCCAGCCATTTGACGGGTGTAGTGGAACATCTTTTGGCCGCCAGCGTACTCGAACATCACTGCATGATGGTCGAAGATGTTGCCGTATTCTTCGTCAGTACGAACTTCGCGACCGCCCAGGCCATAGCAGCTAACAGGCGTTTGGTCGTCCATCACCCACTGGCCTTTGTCGATGCTGTGGATGGCTTGTTCCGCGATGTGATCGCCGGAGAGCCAAGTGAAGTAAAGCCAGTTGCGGATCTGGTATTCCATTTCCGACCAATCAGGCTTGTTGCCACGATGCCAGAGCGTTCCAGCAAGGTAATTTTCCTGCATCGAAACGACGTCGCCGATCATGCCTTCTTTGATCTTCTCGACCGTTGCGATCACGGCAGGATGATATCGCCAGCACAAACCGCTCACTATGCTGAGGTTCTTCTGCTTGGCCTTTTCGACCGTTTCCATCACTTTGCGACAGCCAGGTGCGTCGATGGCGACAGGCTTTTCGCAGAAGACGTGCTTGCCAGCGGCGATGGCGGCTTCCAAGTGAGCTGGACGGAAGTGAGGCGTTGTGCACAACAGCACGACGTCGACATCGGTTTCCATCACTTGCTTGTATGCGTCGAAACCGCTGAAGCAGTTTTCGTCGGTCACTGCGAAGCGGTCGCCTAGTTGGCGTCCCAAGATTCGCTTCGACGCTTCGACTTTGTCCGGGAAGATGTCGGCCAGGACGGTGATCTTGAGGTTTTCGTCCCCCTTGGTCGCATTCACGGCGGCACCGTTACCACGGCCACCACAACCGATCAAAGCTACTTTCAGCTCATCATTGCCAGCGGCATGAGCGGAACGAGCCATGGTCAAACTGCCAACAGCAGCGGCAGTACTCAGGGCAGCGGTACCCTTCAGGAAGGTGCGTCGCTCGACATTTTTCTGCGACGAAGGTTTGGTCGACTTCTCAGACATGGCTGATCCTTAACTAGCTAGTAGGTGGGATATAGCGGGATATGTGTTCATGCACATAGAGGAGGTGTGTGGCTCGATTGTAGCCAGAAGGGAACACCAATGCAACAAAACTTAACCACCTAGTGGGTAAGAAGAGTTTTGCATTTTCGCGGAGAAATTATCGCAACCAGCGAATTTCAAATAACTTGCGTCTAGCAATCAACTTACTGCTTAACGCATATCTTCCCGCTTGTGAATGCGGTCTCGTAATTTGGCAGCTTGTTCGTAGCGTTCGTTGGCCACCGCGTCTGCCAATTGCTCGTTGAGCGTCTGTCCAACGTCGAATTGTTCGCGAAGCGTTTCCCGCAATTCGATCAAACGGACGTGCAATTCGTCTGCCTCGAAGTCCTCGGTATCGACTTCCCCTTCGGCTTCATAGATAGCGCGAAGTTCTTCTACACCTTCGGTCAATTGCTCGATCGCATGTTCCGGGGTGTGCTTTTCCAGTTCGATCAGCGCTTTGGCTTGGATCCGATGGAACATCACAAACGGGCGAAAATGCTCGTGGCTATCGATCCATTCTTCATCGTCAGAATGATCGCGACAGACGTCCATCAGCTTCAGAGTGTGATCGGCGTCTCGGACCGCTTTGTCATATTCACGAAGAGCCAACCAGCAGATGCGGCGATGATAAAGTTGCACGAATTCCCGGTCGATCTCCACGCAATCATCTTCGGTAAGCTGGGCCGTGGGATCGGTCAGATATTGGTCCTGAAGGTATTCTAGGTAGGAATCGAAGTCGTAAGGCTTTTCCCCATCTGGTCTTCCGCTGATTTCCATCTGCAGCAGCCCCATCTCGATCCGCATCTGCAGAACGTCGCGACCGTCGGAAGCTTCGGTGATTCGGGCCGTAAGTTTCCCGGGCTCGAAGTTCCACGAGTTGAGGATGTGGTCGATGTTTTCGGAGTGATCAGAGGGTTCCATAGTTTCCTTGTCAGGAAAGGGCCAATTCAGGTTCCATACAGATTATAGACCTTCCCGGAATTCGGGAAAGGATGCGGTAATCTACGCGGAAACTGCCGAGAATTGCTCGATGGTCGGAAACGCTCTAATCGTTGCGGTAAGAAATGTTCTTTGATTTCCGGCGCTGGCTCTTGCGGTCGCTGTGCTGGCGTTTCTTCTCTTGCCCTTTGATCACGGAGCTACGCGACGGTTTCGTCGGAACGCGAACCTTCGGACGCTTTGCAGAAAGCGTGATCATGTGCTTCAGTTTGTCGAGACAGGCCTCTTGATTGCTTCGCTGCTCGCGGCTTTCCTCGCTGGTGATGACGAGCAGGCCTTCCTTGTTAATGCGAGCTCCCCAGTGCTTCTCGAAGCGGCTTTTAATTGCCGGCGAGATTGCTTCGGTTTGGCGGACGTCCCACTTGAGCGTCGCTTTCGTGTTGGTCTTGTTGACATGCTGTCCCCCCGGGCCGCTCGATCGCGAATAGGAAAACTGCAATTCGCTCCACGGAATTTGAATGGAAGGACTAATTACAAACGTCGACATGCGACTCACACGAATTGAAGGATACGAAGCCTGGTTTGGGCCGAACGACGGCGTTGGCTATACTGCCAGGATATGACGATTCTCCCCTGAGAACTACCCTCGTTCGCGTAAGGACCACCGCATGCTGGTTTGGGTTCGCTCCCTTCTTGCTACGTACCTCTTCCTTGTTGGAATGAATGCCCCTGCCCTGCTCTTCGCCGAAGAGTGGCCGACGTTCCTGGGGCCTCGCCATAACAGTACTTCCAGCGAAACCGGTCTGCAGGTTCCATGGCCCAAGGATGGTCCCAAAATACTCTGGCAGCGAAAACTGGGAACCGGCTACGGTATCGGCAGCATCGCGGATGGAAAGTTCTATCAATTCGACCGGCATGGCGATCAGAACCGGCTTGAGGTCCTGGCCGTCACCACCGGCGACAAAATCTGGCAGTACGAGTATCCCACGCAGTACGAAGACGCATTGGGCTACAACAATGGGCCACGCTGTAGCCCGGTGATCGATGACGATCGCGTCTATATCTATGGTGCCGAAGGGGAACTCCATTGCCTTAGCACCAAGGAGCGAAAACTGCTGTGGAAACGAAATCTATCTGCAGATTTCAATGTGGTGCCGAACTTCTTTGGTGTCGGAAGTACTCCGGTCATCTTCAAGGACAAACTGTTGGTCATGGTCGGTGGTAGTCCTGAGGAATTCAAAGGACTGGGACCGTACGACATTGGTCGCGTCGACGGAAACGGCAGTGGGATCGTGGCGCTCGACAAAAAAAGTGGCAAAACGATCTATCAAATCTCGGACGAACTGGCCAGTTACGCAAGCTTAACTCTCGCTGAAATCGACGGTCGACCATGGTGCTTCGCTTTTCTGCGTGGTGGACTGTTAGCTTTCGATCCACGCGACGGCAAAATCGATTTCCATTATCCGTGGCGAGCGAAAAAGCTGGAAAGCGTGAATGCCAGCACCCCGGTAGTGGTCGGCGACGAGGTCTTTATCTCCGAATGTTATTCCCTCGGCAGCACCTTGTTGAAGGTCAAGCCAGGCGGTTACGAAGTCGTTTGGAAAGACGAAGAACGCAGTCGCGACCACGCCATGGAAACGCACTGGAACACGGCCGTCTACGCGGATGGATTCCTTTACGGCAGCAGTGGCCGACACACGCATCAGGCCGAGCTGCGCTGCATCGATTGGAAGACCGGCGAAATCCAATGGGCCGAGTCTGGGCTCACGCGAAGCTCGTTACTGCTCGTCGAAGACTACCTGCTGTGCCTTAGCGAATACGGCATGCTGCGGTTGCTGAAGGCGAACCCGAAAGCCTATGAAGTGATCTCCGAAGTCGAATTGACCGACGACCGAGGCAATAAGCTGCTGAAGCCGCCGGCGTGGGCCGCCCCCATCCTCTCCGATGGACGGCTCTTCGTTCGAGGAGACGATCGACTGGTTTGTTTAGAGGTCATTCCCCCTGGCAATCAGTAAATCGCGTCGCACTAAACGGACTCGCTGTGCATTGTACCAGGGTGTCCAAGCGACATTTGTGAAACGCGATGAATGGCTATTTTTCCCGAGAGTTACGCCTCTGTGCGTTTGCGCGAATAGAGCGTGCGATTTGATCTGCCCTTATTTTCGAGCATTTCAGCGCGCAAACTTTCGAGGGAAACCGCTTTCAATGCTCTCGAAACCGTAAGAGTTCGCGCAAAAATGTTGTACGGTTGTACAATACTTCGTTAAAATTACGCTTGTCGGCCACGAAACGGTGCGAAGCGGAAATTAAGGGGGATAGTTTCGGCGTTCGCGGGGGAAGTCGCGCGGCTTTCTTTTTCAGATCGTACGGCTCAGGTCGCCGACTTCATCGCTTGCAGATAGTCCATGCTTCGCTGCAGCATCTCTTCGTACTCCAGCGGCTGCACGTCGCGTCCCATCAGCTCGATATCGAAGGGACCGTCGTAACCAAGTTGAGACAGCTTGGCGATCGTTGTGTCGAGCGACAGTTGGCCTTCGCCGAGCAAGCAGCGGTTCGGTTCTTCCTGCGGTTCGCAGCCACGATCGCCGACTTGCACCAATGCCAGGTATGGGACCAGCAAGTGCAGATTGTCGAGCACTTCGGCCTGATCGCCGAACTCGTACAGATCGAGCACCAATTTGAAGCAGGGAGAGTCGACCACGTCGATCAACTGCAGCGCGTCGGTCATGCGGCGAACGAGTGTCCAGTCGCTACCATACTTGTGACGAATGGGTTTGATGGCCAGTGTCACGCCGTGAGCTTCCGCGTAGGGAATCAGTTCATCGAGCGCGCCGGAGAAGAGCCGCTGAGCATGCTTGCTGATGTGTCCTCCGCGTGAACCGCTGTAGACAATCAAACAGCCTGCTTTGAGTTCCTGAGCGAGATCGACCGCATGCTTGGCATCGTTCAAGGCATCTTGGAAGTTGCGGCCGTCGCTGCCGGTGAATCCGCCGGCCCAACTGAGTGCGGATACTTCCAATCCCAATTCTTCCAGCAGGATGGCACCTTTCGCTTCGCCGTAGTCGTGAAGCTTATCACGCCAGACGTGAATGGCGGAAAGGCCCGCCTCGCGGTATCGGAAGCAATCTTGTTCAAACGACCAGCGAAGTGTGGTCATTTGGTTCATCGAGAACTTGGCCATCCGTGCGACACTCGTAAGAAAAGAAATCTGCCCAGGCAGGCCGCCCAGTTTCCGTCAGGGGCGGTGCCGAAGTGAAGCCAAGTATAGAAGTCGAAGATGTTTTGTAAACGGCTTGACGAACGAGTTTTCAATGTTCAGTTTTCAATGACAGCCATAGAAAAAACCGTTGCTTCGGTTTGCCGTGATAGCATCTGCTTCCCCAGAGGGATGGAGATAGCGGAACCAAAGAAACTGGGTAGGAATTAGATTCGTAGCGAGTTAGAACTCACAGGGACTTCCACCTTCTTTGCCAGCATGTTTCGCTCTATTAAACCGGCGCCATGCTCTCGTCTTCGTGAGCATGTCGAAGCAAAAAAAGACATGCCTACGCGGACGAAGGCATGGCACCCGGGCCCTGTTTTCATGTACCTAGGTGGACACACGAAGGCATGGCACCGGGGGAAGGTGGAGGAGGCGTGTCCGTGTTGAAGAGTTGGCCAAAATCCAACTCTTCACTGAAAACTGAACACCGAAAACTGAAAACTAAGCTACTCCAACTTCCAGGCATCGAGGTATTCGACCGATTTCAATTCCATGTTGAAATCTTTCTTCAGTCGATCGTGCATGTCTTCGAGGTGGCCGGCGCCATAGAAGACGGCGATGTTCTTTTTGCCATCTTTGATGCTCTTGCCCATCACGTCGAACGCTTTGGCGTTTCGCTGCGAAATGATTGTCGAGCCATTCTTCCCTTCGATCGCTCGCATTTGGTTGTCCATATCGGAAATTTGCGAGGCGAACACGCGGCGTAGTTTAATGGCCCGGTTGGCGGAGAAAAGTGCCATCATGATGGCAGCATCGCTCGAGCCACCTTTGGATTGCTGAACGAGTCCCTGCCCCATTGCTCGGGCAAACATGTGCAGTAAACCGTCGCCCCGTTCCTCCATGTCTTTGGCAAATTCTTCCGGCGACATGTCCGCATGCACGAAGTTTTCAGGCGAGTAGTCGACTTTCTCCAGTTGGAATTCCAGTTCGAGCATGTCCTTCATGCCGTTTTGGATACCACTGACAGCACTGCCGGAGCCTTTGTGTCCCTTGGGAATCCGGGTACCTTCCGGGGCGACCAATTCGTACATGACGGCGTCGTACGTTTTGAAACGCTTGTTGAGCTCTTGATAGTAAGAGTCTTCGCCAATGTGTACGGCACCGACTAAGTCGATTTTCAGATCGCCATCTTTCGACTCGTAGTGAGCAATGGCCGTTTGCAGAGCAACCGGTCGATCGTCGGCGTTGTTTTTAACGCGGACAAACTCTGGGGCGTCGCTCTCTGGCTTGGTTTCCGCTTGGGCGCCCGATGCTAGCAAGATCGAGAGGACAAGAGTCCAGAAACTGCGATCGAGCAGTGGACGAACGGTGTTGAGGAGGGGAAATCGTGACATAGGAATTCCTTCGGGATCGCTAGCAAGACTATCTCTTTATTCTACCCGCAATATACGCGGATCGTTTCCGGAAGGGAAAAAGAAATCGGCGAGGCAAGAAATCGGGGGTTAACAAGGCCAATTCGTGGGGAGTTTTACGGATTAGCCCGAATTTTCGGCAGAGTTTACCAAACTGGTTCAATTCCCACTCCAAGACGTACCGATACAAACGGCAACGCAGGAACTTTCGTCACCGTGAATGGTGGCGTCGTCCATACCATTACCGTGGAAGTCACAAGGTAGAAGTGGACCATGTTGAGCTATCGTAAAGCACTGTGGGGCCTGGTAATTGCAGCCAATTTGGCTGTCGCATCCAGCGTGCAAGCACAGTATGAAACTGAATTCCCAGGGGCTCTTCAGCCCTTTAGCGACGTCAATCTGGATAACTACGATTTCCAGTGGTTCGCTCCCCCGATTACCGAACAGTACGGCCAAGACACGATTGATCCGAACACCGGGATCTTCTTCGAGTATCACCGGTTGTTCATGAACGTTTCGCGTTCGGACGTCGCTCCTGGCCCGTGGGATGGCGATGCCACCTACGGTAACCGACTCGACTTCGGTTACATGACCGACGAAAACTACGGCTGGTTGATGAGCGGCTGGCGTCTGGATGGTCCGTCGTACGACGACGTGAACCGTGCCGACTTCAACAGCTTTGAAGTGAACCGCACCTGGCGTCTGCCCCAGTTCCACAAGGGATTCTGGATCGAGCCGATGGTCGGTCTGCGATTCGGCCAGTTCAACGACAAGACCGAAGAACTGATCTTCGTGCAGAATAACATGCTGCTCGGTCAGTTGGGCGGTCGCATCTTCTCGCAGCGTGGCCAGTGGACGCTGTACTCGACGGTGCGAGCCTTCGGCGGTCAGAACTGGATCTTCCGCGGCGACATCAGCGACTACACCAACGGCGTCGCTGGGGGTGAATTCAGCCTGGGTGCCGCTTACCACATCACCCGAGAAATCACCATCGACGTGGCTTGGCAGCACATGTACTTCGGTACCGGTATCGGCCGCGACCCATTCTTCGATGGCGACAACGACGACATGACGTTCTCTGGCGTGGCCTTCGGCTTCACCCTAAACCGTTAACCGTCAACGACTTCCACGAAACAAATGAAAGCCTCGCGAGTGATCGCGAGGCTTTTTTTGTGCGCTAAAAGCCTGGTAGAAATCGGTTGGAAATCGATTCCAAGGAAAAATCAGAAAAATAGATGGCGCGAATGTCAGGATGTGGGAATTGAAACGTTAAGAGTTCATAGCCCGGCCGAGGGCTTTGGTTCCACCATACCGCTGCGCAACGCGGCTGAGACCAAGTTGGTCGGCTGGATTTATTCTCTTGTCCTCAGTTTCATCCCCCTTCCTGCCGTAAGGTGACTCTATGAAGCCCCGCTCTAAGACTGGGTTCACCCTGGTCGAACTTCTGGTTGTGATTGCCATTATTGGTGTGTTGATTGCTTTGCTGCTGCCGGCCGTTCAACAGGCGCGCGAAGCGGCTCGTCGGATGCAGTGTAAGAACCATTTGAAGCAGTTTGGCATTGCCCTGCACAATTATCACGACGTCCATGGCTCGATGCCGTCCGGCGCGATGGCTCATGCCCGTGGTGGCTGGTCCTGGTCGACATTACTTTTGCCCTTCATCGAGCAAGGGAATATTCACGATCAGATCAATTTCAATCAGTCGCCAGACGACAGTAGTAATGCGAATGCGATTCGAAGCACGATTCCAATTGCATTGTGTCCCAGCGACTTGGCGCCAGAGATTAACGACGATCCATCCCTGGCCAATCAGGCCACGACGAGCTATCTCGCCACTGCTGGCTGCAATGTCTATATCCCCAGTGGATGTAACGGTGCTGACGAGGGAGCGTTCTTCCACAACAGCGAACGCAAGTTTCGCGACTTTACAGACGGTCTATCGAACTCTGCTGTCGTTGGGGAAGTTTTCTGGCGAATCGGAAGCTACTCAAGCGGTAACACGATTCGTAATACCCAGCATTACTACGGTGGTTTGATTACCGGTAAATGGTTTACGTTCGGCGATACATGCGGTACCGGCACAGGCACGGCCGACTCGGACTATCGACGTACGTATGCCGTGATGCGATCGGGAGCCGTACCGATCAACAATTACGATCCTTCCGGCGACACATGGTGGGACACTTCGCATCATGGCTTTGGAAGTCATCACCCAGGCGGTGCTCACTTTATGTTCGGTGATGGATCGACTCACTTCATCAGCGAGCATATCGAATTTTATTGGCCATCCCCGTACTACAATGCTCATCTTCCATCGGTCACTGATGGCATGAACCCTGGCACTTACACAGCGACTTACCACAAGCTTCTTAGCATCAACGATGGTAACGTCGTCAATCTTCCGTAGCTCTCTTGCTGCGAACGTTGTCACACTGAAGACCGCGCCGTAAACGTCGCGGTCTTGGTTGGTTGAATGAAGTGTTCATTCATGATTACGAGTGCTAAATCCTCGAGGATATTCAATATGGCTAGTGGTAACTGGAAGATAGAAATCGGGCTGATTCTGATGCTTGGCTTGTTGGTCGGCTGCTCGCAAGACGGACCACCGATTGCAGATGTGGAAGGCCAAGTATTATTAGATGGTGCCCCGCTATCAGATGCAGAGGTGACGTTTTCACCTCAATCGGCAGGTCGACATTCAGTCGGCAAAACTGATCAAGATGGTCGCTTTGAACTGCGTTACTCGGGCACACGTACCGGAGCGCTTGTTGGCGATCACACTGTGAAGATATCTACGTTCCAAGCCCCACACCCTGCAGGGCCGAATGGGGAGATGTCGCCGCTTAAGAAGGAACGCGTTCCTAAGCGGTACAACGTCAATTCCGAGCTGACGCGTACCGTCGATAAATGGGGCAGCGAGTTTACCTTCGAGCTCGAATCGAAATAGAAGCCCAGCACGCGAGCGTCTTAGCTGGCGCTCGCGTGGTTTTCTCGTTGGAGCTTCGACCAGAGTGCAGCCAGTTTGTTGATGGTCTGGCGGATTTGGTCTTTGGTGTGATGGGCGTTGACGAATAGTCGCAGCCGGGCCGCCGATTCTTCGACCGCGGGGTAGGTCAACGGACGAGCGTTCACGCCGTCAGCCAACAGCTTCTGAGCGAGGATCATCGTCATCATCGAATCGCCGACGATGATTGGCACGATCGGCGACTTCTCGCTGCTGCCGGTGTTCAGGCCGGCCTTCTTTGCCAACTCTCGAACCAGATCGGCGTTTTGCTGAAGCTTATCGATCCAGCCAGGGTTTTGCTCTAACTGTCGCAGTGCTGCCAAAGCCGCGGCGGTTGCCGGAGGGGAAAGACCGGCGCTGTAGACAAAGCCGGAAGCGGTATGCTTCAGGTAATCGATCAACTCGCGGCTGCCGGCCACATAACCACCGGCGGAACCGAGGGCTTTGCTGAGTGTGCCGATCCAAATGTCGACCTGACTTGGATCGATGCCGAAGTGTTCCTGAACGCCTCGGCCGGTCTTGCCGACGGTTCCCAGTGAATGGGCTTCGTTGACCATCAGCCAGGTCTTGTGGCGGTTGCGGATCTCGACCAACTGCGGCAACGGGCAGAGGTCTCCTTCCATGCCGTAGATACCTTCGGCAACGATCAACACGCGGCGGTAATCTTTGCGGATGTCGTGCAGAATTTCGTCCAGCTCGCGCCAGTCGTTGTGCGGATAAGGACGCCGGCGAGCTCCACTAAGATTGGCCCCAGTGATGATGCTGCTGTGGGCCATCGAATCGTGCAGGATCAAGTCGCCGGTCCGCAGCAAGTGGCCGATCGTGGTTTCGTTAGCCGCGTGACCGCCAGACATCAGCATGGAACTTTGCACGCCGATAAACTTGGCCAACTCGCCTTCCAATTCGCGGTGCAGTTCGCGTTCGCCGGAAATCAAACGGCTGCCGCTTGTCGAAACGCCAAGCGTTTCAATCGCGTCGATGGCGGCTTGCTTCACGTCGGCGTTTTCAGCCAGGCCGAGGTAGTTGTACCCAGCAAAGTTGATGACCTCTTTGCCGTCGACAATCGCCGTAGCGGACGTCGGTCCATCGAGCACTTGGAAGTAAGGATTCGGCAGGCCAAGATCGCTTAGCTGATCCGAGATTTGACGTACCTGGCGATACTCAGGCAATGCCGAGAAGCCGAACATCTCTTGCGGAATTTCGCCGGCGGGGGCAGGCAGCATTTCATCGGTCGCGAGATAAATCTCGATGCAGTCGGCGACCTGAGCGACGGTTCGCATGGACGGCAGAATGTCGTCAGGGAAGCGAGCCCCGTAATGATCTTCGATCGACGCAATGATCTCCATTCGTTCGAGCGAATCGAGATCCAACTCCAGGATGTCGGTTTCAGGCTCGATCGTGCGACCGCGATCCTTGGCGATTTCGCGAATCTTGTCGATCACCATCTGCACGGTGCGTTGGCGAACCAGGGGATCGGAAACGGCCAAACCTTCGGCATCGGCTCGGGCCGCTTCAAGTTGGGCACGACGCAGTTTGACGCGTTGGATTTCTTCAGAGACTTGCACTTCGTCCCACGCCACCCAGCGTTCGAGGACCGGCAGCGTGTGCGTCAGGAAGTGTTCGCGGCAGGCATGTCGCTGGATTTTGCCGCTGGAAGTTTTGGGGATCGAACCGCGACGAATCAACGCGACGCCATCGACAGAAACTTCATGCTCGATGGCGACTTCGCGGCGGATCGCGGCGATGATGTCGGTCAGTTCTTTGCGTTTGGCCCGAGGGGCTTCTGCAACGACGATCAGGCGTTCTTTGTCGGCCACTTCGGCCATCACCGCAGCGGCGGTCATCCCTTCCATCAAGTCGTGGCACTGGTTGACGGTGTTCTCGATATCTTGCGGATAACGATTGACGCCACGGACAATGATCATGTCCTTCAGGCGGCCGGTGATGAACAACTCGCCATTGGCCTGCATGAAACCGAGGTCGCCGGTTCGCAGGAAAGGACCTTCGTTGGTGTCGGACGTGTAGGCGTTGAAGATGTTTTCGGTCGCCTCTTCGTTGCGCCAATACCCTTTGGCGATGCTTGGCCCTTGGACCCAAACTTCGCCTACTTCATCCGCTTGTCGCTTGGTGAACGTTTCAGGTTCGACGATCAAAATTCGCTGGTCGGGCAGCGTATTGCCGCAACCGACAATCAGCCGCGCACCGTCGTCATCGGGATCGGCGTCGACCACTTGGTGTTGATCGAGGGAATAGCCATCGACGGCCTGAATGACCGGTGGGCTTTTCTTCATACCGCCAGAGATAATCAGCGTCGCTTCTGCCATGCCGTAGCAAGGATAGAACGCTTCGCGGCGGAAACCGCATGGCTCGAATGTTTTCGCGAACCGGTCGAGCGTTTCCGGTTTGACCGGTTCGGCCCCGTTGAAGGCGAGTTCCCAGCTGCTTAAGTCGAGTTTCTCACGTTGTTCCGGCGTGATCTTCTGCACACACAGTTCATAAGCGAAGTTTGGACCACCGCTGATATTGCACTGATACTTCGAGATCGCGCGGAGCCAGCGATAGGGCTGCTGCAGGAACGCCATGGGCGACATCAGTACGTTCGGCTGGCCGATCTGCATCGGCTGAAGGACACCGCCGATCAGCCCCATGTCGTGATACATTGGCAGCCAGAAACAGGCCCGGACGCTGCGCGTGTGCTCGAACGCGTACGAAATGAGGGCCGAGTTGTGCATCATGTTGCCGTGCGAGAGCATCACCCCCTTCGGCGTTCCGGTTGAACCGGAGGTGTATTGGAGAAACGCGAGCGTTTCGGCGGTGATGCCAGGCTGTTTCCAGTCTTGCGATTGGGTGTCTTCAACGCGATCGGTACGGATCCATTCGATCGTTTTCAGGCCAGGCGTTTCCTCGAACATCGGGACCATGCGGTCGTAGACGTCCGAGATGGTCAACGCAACTTTGGCTTGGGCGTCGTCGGCGATGGCCTGAATACGAACCATGTTACGGTTACGCCGTGGCGGATAGGCCGGCACGGCAACTACGCCGGCATAGAGGCAACCAAAGAACGCTGCGATGAAATCCAATCCCGGAGGAAATAGCAGCAGCGCGCGTTCCCCTTCCATGCCGCGGGCTTGAAGCTCGGCGGCAATAGCCTGACAGCGCATGTCGAGATGCTCGTAGGTGAGCTTGATCTCTTCATCTTCCCCATCGACAAGGAAGGTGAATGCGACCTGAGACCCCAGATGCTCGGCGCGATGTCGCAATCGGTCGACAATACTGGTGGAAGGCGGAGTAAACGAGTTGAGCATCTCAGGAGTCACGAGCTTTTCAGTCTCCAGTGGGACAATTCACAATAGGCCGGCATCGTTTCGAGGGGGCCTTGGGCCGTCACACACGAAAGGGCCGCCGACGCGTTGGCGTCACGCTTGCAGGAATTGGACGAGATTGAATTTCGGTTAGGTGCATGCCATGGATCGAGCGGAAAGCTGCGATTTCACTTAAGCCCAAGTACGGCCGCTACTTTTCATGATGCGGCCTTCGTATTCGCCGATCAGTCCACCCACGACATCCCACCCTTCGGGACGGCGGACTTCGATGTCTCCTTGGCGATTGATACGGACAATGGAAGTCTCGGTGATATGGGACTTCTCTAAGTCATCGGCGGTCAATTCGTCATCGTGCAAGGCATCCATCAACTCTTTGCCTGTCATTTCGATGAACTGCATGGCTTGCAAACTTTCGGCTATGAACGAGCTTAAGACATTTTCAGGCCAGATTCCGGCCAAGTTCTCATGATAACGTAAACCGAGCTTAGGGGGAGTATCGCGCCAGCAGTTTTGCCAGCGAAAACCCTTTCTAATGGGTGGGTGGTTGTATCGGTTGGGTTAGTTTTAATGGGGGAAAAGCACCTGGAAGAAGGGGCGCACATTGTGAAGATCGTGTTGAGATGGCTTGCGGGATCGGTCATCCTGGTTGCTTGCTAGCGCGATCGCGATAGGTTACAGCATCCCCTTTCCCTAGCAACAAATTTGCCTTGGAGTCCCCCCCAGTGACGCTTCGTTCGTTTCAGTCTGCCGCGGATACCTTCCTCGCCGATCGCCGCCAGTTCGTTTTAGGGGCTGGTTCGCTGGCTCTTTTGCCTTGGTTGGGCCAATGCGTTCAAGGAGCCGCGAAGGCCAACGCTTCGTTCTCCAAAGATCCATTCACGTTGGGTGTCGCTTCGGGCGATCCTCAGCCAGATGGTTTCGTCCTGTGGACGCGATTGGCACCGGAACCGCTGGGGGGCGGCGGAATGCCGAGCGAAACCTTCGAGGTGACGTGGGAACTGGCCGAAGACGAATCGTTCAACAAGATCGCCCACAGCGGCAAAACGCTTGCCACGCCGCAGCTGGGGCATAGCGTTCATGTGGAAGTGACCGGCCTGCCGGCCGATCGATGGTACTTCTACCGCTTCCAATGTGGCGACGCGATCAGCCCTGTCGGCCGAGCCCGAACGACGCCACCACTCGATACGATGGCCGAAAAGCTGCGTTTCGCTTTCGCTTCGTGTCAGCATTACGAGCATGGGTTGTTCACCGCGTATGAGCACATGGCCCAGGAAGACTTGGACATGGTGCTGCACTTGGGGGACTATATCTACGAATATCGCGGCAAGAAGGAAGCTCTGCGTCAGCATATCGGCGAAGAGATCGAGTCGCTGAACGACTATCGCAATCGGCACGCGTTGTACCGCAGCGACGAGCACCTGCAGGCGGCGCATGCGATGTGTCCTTGGCTGGTCGTGTGGGACGATCACGAGTTCGACAATAACTGCGCCAACGACATTTCCGAACAGAAGAACGTCAACCGAGAAGACTTTCTGTTGCGACGTGCCAACGCGTATCAGGCCTATTACGAAATGATGCCGCTGCGTCGCCGCAGCATGCCTCGCGGGCCACACATGCAGCTTTATCGCCGCATTCCGTTTGGACGTTTGGCCAACTTCGAGATGCTCGACACGCGGCAATACCGCACCGATCAGCCTAACGGCGACGGTTTGAAGCCACTTAACGACGACGCACGCAGCAGCAAGAACACGCTGTTGGGCGACAAGCAGGAACATTGGTTGATGCGTGACTTAATTGCTTCGCAGAGCAATTGGAACGTGCTCGGCCAACAAGTGATGATGGCTCCGGCCGACCGTGCCGAAGGGGACGAAGCGAAGTTCAGCATGGATCAGTGGCCTGGGTATACCCATTCACGCGATCGTTTGTTGCGATTCATGCGAGACCGCAAAGTGCCTAACCCAGTGGTTTTGACCGGCGATATCCATAAAAATTGGGTGAACGACTTGAAGGTCAATTTCGAGGACGAAAAGGACCCGACCATGGGTACCGAGTTTGTCTGCACGTCGATTTCCTCTGGCGGCAACGGAAGTCAGGCTGAAGATCTGGCCAAGGTGCTCACCAGCGAGAACCCTTACGTGAAGTTCTTCAACGCCGAACGTGGTTACGTCAGCTGCACCGTCACGCCGACCGAATGGCGAAGCGATTACCAGGTCGTCGAATACGTCGATAAGCCAGGAACGCCGAAAGTGACGCGGGCCTCGTTCGTCGTTGAATCGGGCGACCCCGGAGCGAAGCCAGCGTAGCGTGTTTCGTTAATTTCTCCCCCCCTGAGATTTACTTCCAACAACAATAAACCATGCGAACTTTCCTACTTTGTGCTGTGGCCTTGATGGCTGGAATGACGGTTTCGACTTTGTTTGGTGCGGAAACCAAGCAGCCGACGGAGGATGCCGTGCAGGTGATGTCGTTCAACATTCGGTATGGCAGTGCGAAAGATGGTGAGAACCATTGGGACAAGCGGAAAGAGTTCCTCGCGGATACGGTCGTCGAGGTAAATCCTGATTTGCTTGGTACGCAGGAATGTCTTGGTTTTCAGCGTGATTTTCTGGCCGAGCATCTGCCCGGCTACGGGGTGCATGCGGCGTCGCGGGAAGATGGTAGGGAAAAGGGAGAAATGTGTGCGATCTTTTATCGGAAAGATCGTTTTGAAAAACTGGATGCAGGGCACTTCTGGCTGAGCGAAACGCCTGAGGTGCCTGGCAGCAAAAGCTGGGACAGCAGCCTGCCGCGGATGGCCAGCTGGGTGAAATTGAAGGATAAGAAGACAGCCGATGCGAAGCCGATTGTATTTATCAACACGCACTTCGATCATCGAGGCCCCGAGGCCCGGTTCCAAGCCGCAAAGATGATTCGCAATAAAGTCGGTCAGTTCGCGGATACCGATGTCATCGTCACCGGCGACTTCAACGCCGGCGAAGGCTCGAAGCCGTACGTAGCATTGTTCGGCGACGATTCCCCAGTCGTCGACACGTATCGAACGTTCGTTCCCGAAGCGAAAGAGGGAGAAGGAACATTCTCAGGCTTCGACGTGAAGAACACCAATGGCAATCGAATCGACTGGATCGGCGCGACCAAGGGTTGGAAAATCGTTAATGCCAACATCCTGCCCATCCACCGAGATGGCCGTACACCATCGGACCATTTGCCGATCACGGCGACGCTGGATCGATAAACGGTTTTTTGCCGCAGAGCGGACCGAGGCAGAAGGAAAACAGGCACAGATAACGGTAGCAAACTTCGTTTTCCGTGCTTGGATGCGTCGACTCGCTGAGGCTAGTTCTTCTCTTTCAGCTTCACACGAAACAGTTCGGACATCGCGAGAATTTCGTCGACGGTAAAGTTCTCGGCTCGAGCACTTGGGTTGAGTCCCCCCTGCTCGATTACCTGGTCTACTTCCGCTTTGTCGAGTCTTCCTTTGAACGCACTTTGCAGCACGCTGCGAAGGAACTTGCGGCGGTGGAAGAAAAGAGCTCGGTTGAACTCGTGGAAGAATTCCAAGTCTGGAATCGCCGCGCGGCGTTCGGGTTGAACTTCAATGTGCAAAATGGCGGAGTGAACTTTTGGGGCCGGCCAAAAGACACTCGGCGGTAAGATGCGGACCAATTCGCAGCGGCACTGGGCTTGGATCCAGACCGACAACGCGCTGTAATCTTTCGTGCCTGGCGGAGCGATGATCCGTTCGGCGAGTTCCTTTTGGATAGTTACTGTCATACTTTGCGGCGTGATTTCGGTTCGCAGCAAGTTCGAGATGATCGGGGTCGCCACGTTGTACGGCAAGTTCGCCGCGAGCTTGAAATGATCGGTGCCGATCTCGGCCATCTTTTCTTGGATGGTCTCGAGCATCTCAGGCCGGAAGTTGTTTTTGTTCCGAAGCGCGTCGTAGTGAAGTAGGGTAACGTTCTCGAATTCGTCCAACTCTTCGGTTGCGAATGTCGCCATGTGGGGGTCGATTTCCACGGTGACAAGATGCCCCGCTTGGGCAGCCATGCGTGTTGAAAGCGTTCCGGTTCCTGTCCCGATTTCTAGAATGACGTCATCTTTTTGAATGTCGGCGGCACGAACAAGCAAGTCGAGCAAGTTCATGTCGATCAGGAAGTTCTGCCCATGCTTCGAGACCGGGCGGATCCCGATTTCGCGGAATTTGCTCGTCAGGTACGAGATGGTTTGATTGCGAAATTCAGGCATGCGGGAATTCGATTTTTTAGGAATGAAAGTACGGAAAGTAAATCAAGCGAAGTGCCGCCGACGATATCACGGCGATTAACGACCGGTTCATGGCCACGTGTATTGGCAAAGCCAGTGGCGTTTGGTGATGGATCGTCTCACTTCGTTTCGAGTTGGCGCTGAACGTATTTGGCCAGCAAGTCGGTTTCTATATTAACGGTGTCGCCCTGTTTTCGACCGCCGAGCGTCGTTGCGTCGAGGGTATGAGGAATCAATGCCACGCTGAACTGGGTATCGGTCACATCGACAAGCGTCAGACTGATACCGTCAATGGCGACGCTCCCTTTGCTGGCCATCTGCCGAGCATACTCTTTAGGGACTTCAAACCACATAGTACACCACTCGCCGTCGTCGTTTCGCTCGGCAAGCGTTGCGGTCGTATCGATGTGCCCGGTGACGAGATGGCCGCCGAGTCGGTCGCCCAGTTGGAGCGAACGTTCCAGGTTCACAACGCTGCCATTTTCAAGTTGGCCAAGATTGGTTCTCTTTAACGTTTCTTCGCCCGCCTCAAAATCGACAACATTTTCAGCGATGGAAACAACCGTCAAGCAGCACCCGTTCACGGCAATGCTGTCTCCGATGGAAGCTCCGTTAGCGATCAATTCGTTCTCTAATGAAAGTCGAACCCCCGGTCCCTCGGGTTTAAGGGCGACGACTTTACCTTGCGTTTCTACGAGACCGGTAAACATGGTTTCCTCAGGCCGCCCTGAAGTGGGCATCTGGAAGCGTGTTGATGACTACTCACGAATTTAACGGTAGGGAAATTTCCCCACAACGACCCGTCCCATCCTTGGCAAGTGGCCCTAAGATGGGTCAAAATAACGGCGAATTTTAATTATCCGCTTGAACTACCAAGGTGAAACGATCACCGGAGCCGAATGTTTTCGGCGCTCAAGTTTCGGAAATACGCACTCCCCATTTTTAACTTAGCAAGAAGACGAGCCAAAACCATGAGCATGATTGTCGACGTTCGCGGACTTCAAATTCTGGACAGCCGCGGTAATCCGACGGTGGAAGTTGAAGTGATTCTGGACAATGGCGTCGTTGGCCGCGCTGCGGTTCCTAGTGGTGCCTCGACTGGTGTTCACGAAGCTTTGGAACTTCGCGATGGCGACAAAGACGTTTACCTGGGCAAAGGTGTCACCAAGGCAGTTGAAAACATCAACGACGTCATCGCCGACGCTTTGATCGGTGAAGACGCGACCAGCCAGACGCACATCGACGAGTTGATGATCGAACTGGACGGTACGCCAAACAAAGCCAAGTTGGGCGCCAACGCGATCCTCGGTGTTTCGCTGGCTGTTGCTAAAGCTGCCGCCGCTGCTTCCGGTTTGCCGCTGTACCGTTACCTGGGTGGTGTCGGTGCTCGTACGCTGCCGGCTCCGATGATGAACATCGTCAACGGTGGTTCGCACGCCGACAACAACGTCGACGTTCAGGAATTCATGGTCTTCCCACTTGGTTTCGACAAGTTCGGCGATGCCCTTCGCTGCGGCGTGGAAGTGTTTCATAGCTTGAAGAAGGTCCTCAAAGGCAAAGGCCTCAACACGGCTGTTGGTGACGAAGGTGGTTTCGCTCCGGATCTGGGTAGCAACATCGAAGCGTTGGACCTGATCATGGAATCGATCGAAGCTGCTGGTTACAAAGCCGGCGAACAGGTCTTCATCGCTTTGGACGTCGCTTCCAGCGAACTGTACAACAAGGAAAAGAAGACCTACACCATCGACGGCAAGGAAATTGATTCCGCCGGCATGGTCGACTTCCTCGCTGCTTGGGCCGACAAATACCCGATCGTTTCGATCGAAGATGGCTGCGATGAAGACGACTGGGAAGGCTGGAAGATGCTGACCGACAAGATCGGCGACAAAGTCCAGCTGGTCGGCGACGACTTATTCGTCACTAACACCGAGCGTCTGCAGCGCGGTATCGACGAAGACATCGCCAACAGCATCTTGATCAAAGTCAACCAGATTGGCTCGCTGACTGAAACGATCAACGCAATCCAATTGGCTCACGCCAACGATTACACCAGCATCGCCAGCCACCGTAGCGGTGAAACGGAAGACTCGTTCATCGCGGATCTCGCCGTTGCTTTGGGTACCGGCCAGATCAAGACCGGTTCCGCTTCGCGTAGCGATCGTATGGCAAAGTACAACCAGCTTCTGCGAATCGAAGCAGAACTGGGCGACTTGGCCCTGTACGGTGGCCCAGCTTTGCTGAAGCGTCGCGGTTAATCACCTCGTCGTCGATGCAATTCCGAACCAGCGCAAGGGGCCCATCGTGGCCCCTTGTTTTTCTTTCGCCCAAATTGTTCGGGTAAGTTAGACTTAGGGCATGAGCAACCCTGCAATTGGACAGCGCGAGCCGATCTCTGACTCTCCGTGGTTTTGGCTTTACCTGTTTGCCACGGTAGCTTTGATTTTATTGGTTGTGTTTCGTGGAAAGCTTGACATTCGTCAGGCCAACATCGAACGGCAGCACCAAGCTCGTCAAATCTCCCAGCAGCCGGGCGAAGCAATCGATATCGATGCCGAATCGCTCGATGTTTCAACTCCCGGAGATACCCTGATCGGCTGGAATTACCTGATTGCCGTGCTGGGCAGCTTAGTAGCCATTGGTTGGATACGTTTGTGGTACGTGCGATTCCGTGCGACCGACAACCCTCCGGCCGAGACGTCAACATCTGAGTGACATACGTATGTGGATCTTCGAACAGTCGTTACCTATTATCATCATCGCCGTGATCGGCGGTGCCATTCTTGCCGGCACGATGCTACAGACCGGCAAGCAGCTCTTTCTGTACTTATTGATGGGCTGGATCGCCCTTTGTGGGCTGATGCTGGCTTTGGAATACGTTATTGTGACCGACGGCGAGCGGATCGAAGGAGTGATCTACGAAATCGCCGAAGCCCTGGAGGCGAACGACGCCGAGGGGGTGAAAGAGCACATTTCCGACGACGCACCGCAACTGAAAGCGGAAGCCCAGCGGCAAATGGGATACGTTCAGATCGAAAGCGTCAAATTGAAGCGCAATCTGGAGGTGTCGATCATGCCTGGCAGTACACCGATCATTGGGGTCGCCAAGCTGAATGTGAAGATGACAGGGCATATCCGCGACAACGACGCGTTCAATGGCGACTTCGCGACATTCATGGTGTTGACATTCCAGCAAGATCCTGACGGGCAGTGGCGGGTCATTTCTTACCAGTTCTTCGATCCTCGCGGAGAACAAGCTGGGGAGATAACGCCCCCAATATCCGCAGTATTGGCCCCAGGATTTTGAAGATTTTTTCGCTGAGGGCCTGTTAAGGTTATTCTCGTAGCTGCAAACAGGGTAGAATTCGGATTGCAATTGGGGGGCGGTTCCCGACACTAATAAGTGTCCTACGAATAAGAACGCTCAATACCAAGCCCCAGCCCGGCCATATGACCTGAGTCGCTTTTCGAGCGGCACGCTGCCCTTGGTCATGTGGCTGGGCATTTTTTTGCCCCGGCTTCTCTCTTTGGTCGGGCTGCATCCAACGGAGTTATCTCAGGCGTCCGTTGTGGTTCCGTTCCATCCACGGTTTCTGTTTCGATAACGCTGACTTTGGCGATTCTTTCCCTGTCAAATTGTCATTTCGACAATTATGCTTGCCATTCCATTGGAAATTTGTACACTACTTGGCAGCCGGGGAAGTGGACAAGATTACACTAAAACCAGCCAAATGAAGCATTTAAGTCGTTTTGGCAAGTTTTATTTGTGGTTTGGCATCCTCTTTGCAAATGCTCTGAGGCACTGAAACAACCACTTAAGGATTTCCCCCTTTTTTGCAACGGAGTGTAAAGCCATGTTAGTTCTGACTCGTAAGCAGCAGCAGCAAATCCAAATCGGCGAAGGCGTGACTGTCACCATCTTGAAGGTGAAGGGAAACACGGTTCGCATCGGTATCGAAGCCCCGAACGACGTCAAGATTGTTCGTGCGGAACTGGAACCTGAAGAAGAGCCTGCTCCTGCCGAAGAACCTGAGCCTAAAGCAACGACTGCTCGAATCGATCAAATTGAGTCGGCAACGGTTGGTTCTTCCGCTCAAGCCAAAGAAGACTATCGCGTCCTCTCGTTTCGCGTGAAGCCAGAAGCCTCTGAAGGGCACCGCAACGAGTCGCCACGTGCCGCCAGCATGCGAGATTTCCTAGCTGCCCGGGCTGCAAACTCGGTGGGTTAGTTGGAAGAGACGACTCCCCTGCTTACGCTCAGTTTGGCGACGGGGGAGTCGTATAGATGCTTGGCCTTAAGGAGTTGGATGGCTGCGAAGGCATCCGCTCGACTGGGGCCAGATGACTGGCCGGCATGATTTGAGAACTGGTAAACGGTTCAATGTCCGGCTGTTGAAGAGAGCTGTAATATTCCTGCCGCAACTGCTGAACGTGCTCCCTCAAGATGCGTCGCACTTCTAATACGCTTTGCGGATTGCGATGCACGGTATTGTGATCCGCGGTGACGATCTTTTCGGAAACCGCTTCGTCTAACCGAGCACTTTCGTACTTCACGATCCCGTCGCTACGCCCTGAGAAATAGCCTAGCCACGTCTCTTGATCGACCACCCCGATCACCGTGTGATACTTCACCCATGGTGCCTTCGGTGCGTCTAAAATCTCAGGCAACACCGGAGAGTCTGGCGCGAGCGAGTCGACGCTGGTACTGATCTCTAGCAGCTCTCGATTGCGGAAGAAGCCCGGGTTTGCTTTCACCAGGCGATTGCTGCTGCCGGTCACAAAGCTGGGAAGCACGATCAAATTCTTGCCGAGCCAGCGTGTTGTCGAGTTTGCAAAGTCACTTCCGCGATGTGGTGTCCCCATCGTAATGACGCGACGAACCGATGTATTGGGCTCGAAGAAAAGTAACTCTTTCAATGCTTGCGTGTCTTCCGGGCTACCTTGTAGCTCGCTCGGCGACCGATCCGATACCAAGTGCCAGAAATCGTTTTGGCTTTCAATGGTTTGCATCCGAGAAACGAGACCGCCCATGCTGTGACCGACAAGCACCATTTGATCGAGTGCTAGTGCCGTATGATGCGGATCGAGTTCTGCTCGCATGGCATTCAAGTCAGAGCGGAACTGTGCGGAGGAAATCCAGAATGGCTGACCGGTCGGATAGAGATAGAACCAAAACTGGTAGTTGTCGCGGATCTCGGGCTGGGCTCGCAGATCGTTGAACATTTCCAGCCATGTCATCGGACTGGACCACAAGCCGTGAACCATCATCACAGGAATCTTCTTCGGATCGTATGGCTCGAGCATGTAAATGCCGCGTTTCTCTTGTTGCTCGCCTGGCGTAAGCATCCCCAGCGTCGCCAGGTAAGTTTGCGAGACGGTACTCGAGTCGAGCAAATAGGCCAGCGGCGTGCTGATGTCGGCTTCGAAAGGAATCTTCTTGCCGTGGATTTCAATCTCAGGCTGTTCCAACGGATCGTAGAGCAGGATCTTACAGTAGTGAATGCTCTTCTTCGTTTCCGGATCGATTTGCGGCGTATGCTCGACCTGCAAAAATGCAGTAAGCGCGAACGTAAGATTCGGCGGGAAGTAGTTCGCCCCTGGAGCCTTCGGCGGATTGTCCTTGCACTCGGCAATCAGCGGAACGCCTAAACCATATTGGCGATGCTGATTCTTGAGCCCTTCCACTTCATAGTCGGACGTAAACTTGAAGTCTTGGAACTGCGTGTCTTTCCAGCGGCCCACGGTATCGAGCGAGACATGGAACACATGGTTGGGGGTTTTGATGCGATAGGTTTCGCCTTGTTTCAGGCGACCTTGTGCTTTGACCAGCCGCAGCGAACCCTCAAGCGACTTGTTGTAGATATCACATGCCTGGCGAAAACGTGGATCGTAGCCGTCGGCGCTGACTCCATCCTTGCATTCAAACAAGAAGTAGTAGGCGTGCGAAACACTGCCGGCGTATAGTTCGAGTGCGGTTGCCTTCTTTCCCAGGTTCTCGGCGCGTTCGGCCGCAATGTAGGAAAGCTCGGCAAACGTATACAAGTTGTCCGCCGTCGGTTCACTTTCGATCACTTTGGCCAGCTCGGCCAGGCCTTCTTCATAGCTGCCGTCGGCATACTTCTCGAGGTCGAGAACTCGCAGCGATTGGCGGGTGCGATCGGTAACTTGAGGGCCACCGTACGACATCAATTTCAGTGGACCTTCCAGCGGATTGGAAGATGTCTTGCGGACGTTTGCCCACTTTTGCGTGGCACACCCGGTGGAAACAAGAAGCACGATAAGAAGTACGCTCGAGCAACATCGTTTTGCGCGCACAAGTGCCGCAACGCGAGCTGGCATGATGCAGTTTTGGGAACGGATCATGGAACGCGAACTCGATTCGTGTGGTTGAAAACTCCAGGGGCGATCGCGCCAAGAAGCCATATCCCACGCTGGACATGGCAAGAGGCCGGAAGACAATACAAAGATCGACAAAAGTACGTCAATGTGAGATAGCTGGAAAAACCACCCGCTGGAGCGGAATGGCCTGGGAGAAAACCATTATGGATCTAAGCGAATTACCCCCCTTTGATCCGCAATGGAATGTGTGGCCTCCCGCCGAAGACGAGGCGATTCGCGAAGCATTGCTGAAGGCATACCAAGACGGTAGCTGGGGACGCTATCACGGGCCGAATGTCGAACAGCTTGAATCTGATCTCGCCACGTTTCACGACGTTCGATCCGTTTTGACGTGTGCATCAGGAACGATCGCGGTGCAAATCGCCCTGCGAGGTTTGAACTTGCCGCCAGATTCCGAGGTGATTCTGGCCGCCTACGACTTCCCCGGCAATTTCCGAGCGATCCAAGATTCAGGACAATTTCCCGTTTTGGTCGACATCAATCCGCGTACATGGTGCTTGGAAGCGGAAGCAATTGAAGATGCTATCACAGAGAAGACGTCGGCCGTGGTCGTTTCGCACCTACATGGAGGCATCGCCAATATGCCGTCCATTTGCGAAATGGCTCATCGACGTGGAATCGCCGTGGTAGAAGATGCTTGTCAGGCAACTGGAGGGAGCTTTAAGGGTAAGAAGCTGGGAACATTTGGCGATGTGGGAGTGCTCAGCTTCGGGGGGAGCAAACTGCTAACAGCGGGGCGCGGAGGAGCGATCCTCACCAATCGGGCCGATGTGTGTCAGCGCGCAAAGATATTCTGCGAACGTGGCAATCACGCATTTCCACTTAGCGAGTTGCAAGCGGCCGTGTTGATACCACAGCTAAAGCAGTTGCCTGAGACAACAAAGATACGATGGGAAAACGTACGCCGGCTACGCGAACGCATGAGCCATTTGAATGACGTTCTTACCCCGGTAGAGATACCGACGGAAGCCGAACCAGCATTTTACAAGCATGGATGGCTTGCGTCTGATTTTCACACGGCCCAGTGGCTGACCGGGCATAGCGAACATCAACAACTTCCGCTGGCGAGCGGATTTCATGGTTTTACTAAACGGCCAACGTCCCAAGCCCGAAAAAACGGCAAGCTAACTCATGCTGACGACGCCAGACTGAGAACCGTAATTCTGCATCACCCTATTTTACAGAATCACGACGCTACCGATTGGATCAGAAATTGGATATCAAGAGGCCTCGAGCGGCTTCATCGTAATGAAAGCAAGCCCGACAAAAGTTGACATGGTCCCCCAACGCCGCAGTTACTGTTGGCAACAGTGTGGTTGTGTGGCGGCGTGGGGAATTAGGCTTAGCTTGCCGAGTGGCTGTAATCAACTTGAGTGGAGCCCATCAGGCTACTCAGAGCGAGCACGGCATCGTCATCGAGTTCGAGTTCCACCTCGCCACGCAAAATGCGGACGTCTTTCGGTGCATCGACACCAATCGTGACGCGGTTACCGGAGATACGATTGACCACGATCTCGATGTTGTCACCGATCTTGATGGAATCACCAACTTTACGACTCAGAACTAACATGACCTCACTCCTCCTTGGCGGATTGATTTGGATCGTCTTGACCGATTTGGGCCTTGGTGAGGTCTCGTCGCCCCGTGCGTCGAGTGCCCTCTCCTGCTCGCCCTTAGTGCAACTCAAGGGCCGAATGCCAACAAAAGTGTCGGGTGTATTGCACACTTTTTCGTAAGTCACTAATCATCAATAACTTGCGACCCTGAAAATATTCTCAGTTTCGCTAAAGAAAAAGAGGTGCTTGGCCGACACGCTGTCTTAATTTGAGAAGCTACGGTCAAAGTGAGATCAAAATCGCTCGATTTCACCCGCTGCTAGCACCGGCGTTGAGTCGTCGCCCCTCTGCCTAATAGGCGAAATCCGGATCGGAATTGGTCAATTCCGTGGCATCAAGCCGATAAAGGCGTACAAACAGGGGGCGTGCGACTCTTTGTGTGAACTATTTCACCCTTTGGCTATTGTTTCGATGGGGCATTCTCGCACAGTTTGGGAGGTTTGAACGCTTGCCATCCAGATCGGTTGCTGGCCCACCAATAAAATCTGACAGATGCGGGACATTTAGTCGCAAAGTGATATCGCTGCTATCGCTGGGGTTGGCCTACGAGATTCTCCCTCCGTGAGGTGGGTGTTTTAAAGAAAAATCTTGATTGCCGATCTAAATCGTTGCCGATATCAGAAAGGTTCAGTACCATTTTAGGGGGTCCCTCTGTGGGACTGTGTGAAATGGCTTTGCTCCGTTGGACTTTTCGCGTAATCGACCTCGAATGCCCCAAGGAAAATGGATCTGCGCTGTGGTCGTTCGAAGAACGCCCCTCGGAATCGAATTCTGGTTGAAATCGGACCAACAGTCAGCACGCTGGGGGTTTCCAGAGTTCCTGGTTTCGGCGCGCGAGGAAGCGATTCCGATCCCTGATGTGATTCAAGCGCGTTGGCACATGAAGGTTTCTCCGCTAGCATCGCAGCATGTCGCAACGCTTCGCCGATCTCGAAATGAAGAGCCTGGTGTCATTCGGGCCCACGTCTTTCAATATGTTGGCAAGCATCCTGAAGCGACGGAACCTGTCGATTTCCGGTACCGCTGGTGTCTCTTAGAGGAAGCCCAGCGACGAATCCGGAGAAAACCGCTGCAAAGGATCGTCCAAGATGTACACCGAGAGTTTGGCGAACTTGTTCCGCTGTTTGGCAATTCTTAGTCTGGCTTTTGGCTTTTCACGTGTGGGAGTCGCGCAAGATCAAAGCGACACCGACGGATTACAACAGCTAACCGCGGAACTTCGCGAAGCCCTTTCTCAGGACGACAGCCCCCAAGCGGTTCAAGTACTCGACCAATTGATTAAGCTCCAGCCACAGCAGCCTCAGCTTTATTACCTGCGCGCCTGCGAGAACTATAAAGCAGAGAACTTTCGTCGATCGGTGGACGATTTCGATCAGTTAATCAAGCTGCAGCCAGATCGAAAGGACAGCCTGTGGGAACGTGGCATTTCCTGCTACTACGCAGGCGACTATGCCGACGGAGCTCAGCAGTTTCTCGACTATCAGAATTACCACGATCAGGACGTCGAGAACTCGGTTTGGCGGTATCTTTGCCTCGCGAAGTCCGAGAGCCTGGCCAAAGCTCGGGAAACATTGATTCCGATCGAGCGTGATCCGCGACCTGGGCTCCAGGAAGTGCTGGAGCTTTATCGGGGCAACGCCACGCCAGAAAAACTACTCGAGCAAATGGAGCAGTCCGAGCTGACGGGGCAAGCTCAAGCTGGGTACCGTTTTTATACGCTTCTTTATGTCGGTCTGTATTATGTGGCCGAGGGACAAGACAAGCTGGCATCCAAATACCTTGCGATGGCGGCGGACCGAAAGCTACTGGAAGCAGGGCCTTCGCGTATCAGCGAGTACATGTGGCTGACGGCAGGAATCGCTCAGCGAGACGTTGAAAAGCGGCTTGCGAAAGATGCCGAGAAGCAAAAGTAGCAATCAGGCGGCGGGCGCGATATGTTGGAATTCTCGTTTATGTTCCCATGCGCTCCCCTACCCCATCTGAATCTTCCTGATGAACACTCGACTCTTTTGCGTAGTGCTGGCTGCGTTCTTGACTGTGCCGACGTTGGTCTCCGCACAGCAGCGTCCCAACTTCCTAGTAATTCAGTGCGATGATCTCGGCTACGGCGACTTAGAGTGCTATGGGCACCCAAGTATCAAGACGCCTCATCTGAATCAGCTGGCAAGCGAAGGCGTGCGTTTAACTTCCTGTTATGCGGCAGCCCCGGTTTGTTCGCCATCGCGAGCCGGATTGATCACCGGGCAAACACCCACGCAGGTTGGCATTTATGATTGGATCCCTGGCGGTTCGCCGATGCATGTGCAAGCAAATGAAATCACGGTGGCCAAATTGCTGCGTGACGCCGGTTATCAAACAGGGCTCTTTGGTAAGTGGCACTGCAACGGCCAATTCAATTCGCCGAAGCAGCCGCAGCCGAACGATCTTGGTTTTGATTATTGGTTCGCGACGCAGAACAACGCGGCGCCTACGCATAAGAACCCCAAGAACTTCGTTCGCAATGGGAAGCCTGTTGGTCCTACGGATGACTTCTCGTGCCAGGTCGTCGCCAATGAAGCGGATCAGTGGCTGGCGAATATTCGTGACAAGTCGAAACCATTTTTCGCATTGGTGACTTTTCATGAACCGCACGAGCCCATTGATTCGCCGGAAGCATTGGTCGAGTCCTACCCCAACGCGAAGAAAAAAGGGGAAGCGTTGTACTATGCCAATGTCACGAACATGGATCGTGCCGTCGGGCAGTTGATGAAAACGCTGGACGATCTCAATTTGCGTGAAAACACGTTGGTTTTCTTCACCAGCGATAACGGCCCCGAGACACTCAATCGCTATGGAAGAGCATGGCGATCGCATGGTTCGCCGGGGGAACTGCGGGGAATGAAGCTGCACATTTATGAAGGTGGCATTCGCGTGCCAGGCATCGTTCGGTTGCCTGGAAAGCTCTCGCCAGGTAGCGAGTCAGACATTCCTGTTTGTTCGCTCGACTTGTTGCCGACGTTCTGTGAGATGGCTGGCGTTGATGTCCCGGCCAATTCTAAACTCGACGGCACAAGTTTAGTGCCCATGCTCAGTGGTCAAACGGTTCAGCGTACCAAGCCACTCTTCTGGCATTACTATCGGGCCTACGGCGACGCCAAAGTGGCGGTCCGCGACGGCGATTGGAAGCTGGTCGCTTTGTGGGACGATGGCGAAGTCAAACCAGGGGCAGCCTATCAAAAGGGAGACTACCCGCTGATCAAGAACGCAAAGTTCAAAGCCTTCGAGCTTTACAATCTGACAGAGGATAAGAAAGAGCAGAACAACGTCGCGGACGAGCATCCGAAGGTGGTCGCGGAGCTGAAGAAAGCGCTGCTCGACAAGTATCAAGAGGCAATCGCCAACGCACCGAATTGGTTCGCCGAAACGAACTAGAAGCCAAGCGACGAAGCCGGCAGAACGTTTTCCGCCGGCTTGCACGTTAGCTAAATGGAATGATTTCCGCCGTGGCCGCCATTGTGTCCTGGGCCACCGTGACCGCCTCCTTGTCCTGGAGGTCCATAGCCTGGACCGCCTTGCCCTGGGTAAGGGGCAGGATATGGATAAGGGTAGTTCTGGTAGATCGGTCCTAAGCCGCCGTAGGGTGGTCCCCAAAGTTGGTACGGTACCGAGTAAGGACGGAATGGACGTTCCCATTCACCGTACGGACGTACTGGACGGCCCCATTCTTCAACAACGTGGAACTGATCCAAGCTGCCGTCGCCGTTTCGGATCGTGGAGCGGCGATGGTGATAGCCAGACTTCATGTACGAAGGGTTTTCGTACACGTACGCAGGGTCCGGCTGCGAATACTGAACGGCTCGCTGACCGGTTTCCGGATTGTGGCTGTAGAAGCTAGGCGCAAGCAGCCAATCGTTCGCCGAGACAATGTCGGCCGAGACAACGACAGTTAAAAGGGACAGAAGTCCGCGCAGAATCACTTTTCGAGCAAACATGACAGTGTCGATCTTTAACGCGCAGCGACGTGGCTTCCGTCCACGCACAAGTGCGCACTTCGACGCCGGCCTCAATTGCCGGTAGTAAATTGAAAAGTGAATCGGGGTACTTCTACCCTAATCAAGAACGCGGAGATTCCAAGGCTTCATTTCATCGATTTGTGCCCGTTCGGTCATATCGAAGTGAAGCGGCGTGAGGGTCAGATACCCTTTTTCGAGCGCCGAAAGATCGGTTTCTTCTTCGCCATGTTCCGGCGGCGGATTGCCGGTAGCCCAGTAATAGTCACGGTTTCGGGGATCTTTGCGCTTGATGAAGTGCTCGCCATAGCGAACCACACCCATTGGCACGACTTTCAGTTCCGCTTCGCCAGGAGGTAGCTTCGTAGCGGGGGTGGGAATGTTCAGGTTATACAGCCTGGACGAAGAAGATTTGTTCTCCAGTATCTGGACAATTATTTGCCGGGCCATCTCTGCGGCGCGATCGAACTGGGCATGTTCATCCCATTCCAGCGAAACGGCAATGCTGGTGATACCAAAGAAGGCTCCTTCGATTGCCGCCCCAACAGTCCCGGAATAAAGAACGTTAATCCCGGCGTTCAGTCCGCCATTGATCCCGCTGACAATCAAGTCAGGCCGCTCGTCGAGCAGTTCCACGACGCCCAGTTTCACGCAGTCGGCGGGGCTTCCTTCTACGGCGTAACCGCGGAGGCGATCACCATCGTAAACCTCTTTACATACTAAAGGGCTCAGGAAGGTAATCGAGTGCCCTACTCCGCTTTGCTCGGTCGCAGGGGCAATTACCGTCACGTCGCCAATAGTGCGGAGGGCCTTTTCCATGGCCGCCAAGCCAGGTGCGTAGATGCCATCGTCGTTCGCCAGCAAGATTTTCATCGTGGTTCCACCTCGGGTTTTTCCTTCATCTTACGGCAATTCAGCGGCGGGTAAACGAGGCTCACAAAGGCTTAACGGTTCTCGGTAACTCCGCATTAACCGTACGTATTGTCGATCGATTACCACGCGAAACGGACTTTTTCGCGATTTAGCCTCCGGTGATAGCAATCAGCTTTCCAGGAAATGGCACCCTTTCACCCACTTCCCTAGCAGAGCCGAAACGATGGACGCAGTTTTTAGTTCTCAACCGAAACGCTCGTCTAACGTCTAATCCGCTTGAGCCAATTGAAGAAGATCATCTTGCCCGTTTTTGTGTTTTTTCGGCACGTTTGATGTCGATTTAGCTATGAATTGATTCTGGTGTAATTCGATTCCGGGCACCGAGAAGCGACGGGCAGCTTGTTGGGGAAATGTGCCGTATTAAACCCGCTTGCGGGTAGCCGTACTCTTAAACTCGCATGTCATAGTTATTTCGAGATTTAGGGCGAATTCTTAACAAGTGAAAGAGTGTGGTGTCCTTGTGCAATCTTTCATGGTCCCTATCTGTTACGAAAAGTAAACTGAATTAATCGCTTGACGCAATTGGCGAGGATTAACTGCCAGATCGACAGTCTTGTTGGTCATCTAATCCCGCCCAGTTCTCCCCAAAGCGATTTGACGGCGTAAAGTCGCGGAAAAATTCTGACTGACACCTGTCGGGGCTCATAAGAAGTCCTCATGGATCGAGTTTGTCCTGATTCGGCATGCTCTATTCACAACATCCCTAATCCAGAAGGTTCCTGCCAATGTCTAACTTTCGTTTCAGCAATTCAAATCGTACGCAGCGAGGTTTCACCCTTGTTGAGTTGTTGGTCGTGATCGCCATCATCGGTGTGTTGATCGCTTTACTGTTGCCGGCCGTGCAGCAAGCTCGCGAAGCTGCTCGTCGCATGCAGTGCACTGCCAACATGAAACAGCTCGGTTTGGCCGTTCATAACTTCCATGATACGTACGACAAGATGGTGCCTCTGGCGGTCGGCAAAGAAGGCCATTCCGCTTTCTCGCTGTTGCTTCCTTACTTGGAGCAAGACAATCTGTACAACCAGATGGACATGCTGACCCAGCCTGACCGTGGCGTGAATCTAACCGCGTTGACGTCGGAAGGTGCCAAGGGGCTAAGCATTTTCATGTGCCCTTCCCGATCGGCTCGTGAAATGAATGGCAACGGTGGCAATCACTACGATGGCTCTGGCTTTGCTGCCTATGACTACGGAATTGTGACTTACCACGGCGGAAACACCGGATGGGACGAGTGGAATTTGCACAACGATGCCAGCCAGTCGAATCAGCGTCAAGCTTTGCGAATGGCGAAGACCAATCACAGTGGCATCCCGAATCTTGACTCGGTAACTGTCACCACTTGGAGTGGACGCGATTCGTTTGCCCGCGTGACTGATGGTTTGAGCAACACGGCTCTATTCGCCGAAAAGCATGTTCCATCGGAAAAGCTCGGGGCTTGCTGCACGCCAGAAAACGGCGAACGTGACGGGGTGATCTTCAACTTCGGCAGTTGGGGACGTGCTCATGGCTTGCTGCTGCCGGTTCGCGGTCGCGGGTTTGCAAAGGGGCCGCAAGATGTGATTTACAACCTGCATAATGCTGGCGAACCACAATTGGGTAGCTGGCACTCCGGCAATGTTGTCAACATGCTGTTGGCTGACGGTGCCGTGCAGACGATTTCCCCGACTATGAGCCAGATCGTTCTGGAACGAATGGTGATGTGCAACGACGGCGAAGTGAACTCGATTCAGTAACTTCGCCCCGTATTGTTACGCATTTTCATCATTCACTCCTACTCGAGGAAAGTCCTATGCAACGTCTCAGTTGGGTAACACTCTGTCTTGTCGCGACGGCACCTCTGTTTGGGTGCAATTCGTCAGGCAATTCGGAAGTCACCGGCAAAATAACGCGAACCGATGGCCAAGCTGTTACTGGGGGCCGGATCACGTTTACTTCGCAAAATCCTCCGGTCAGTGCGTCTTCGCGAATCGCTCCGGATGGATCGTACGAATTGTCATCGGTCGAGCCAGGTGATGGGGCTCCGGCCGGGCGCTATCAGGTGACGATTGTCTCGAAAGTCAGCTCGGCCGGGGGCGACGATCGAAGTGGTCGCTCGATCGCAACGTCGAAGTCGCTCGTTCACGAGAAGTATGCGGACCTTCGAACGTCGGAACTGACTGCCGAAGTCAATCCAGGGGCGAACTCGATCGACTTCGAGGTCGATCCGCCTAAGTAAACCAATTTCGTACGATCCCCACCCACGCGTACGACAGGTGGCGGGCTCGAGCTAGTTCCCGTTTGGCAGAACGGAAGCATCAAAGCTCAGCCCGCTTTCTGCTTTCGAACGAGGCTGCCACTGGGATAGGAGGGGCCTCAGTAATTCTGATTCGCGGCGTTTCACCCATATGGGTGGTCCTGCGGCGGCTTGCTTGAAGTGTTCCGCGGGAACTATTGGAAGGTTTCCCGCGACTTCACCCCAAACGGACTAGCAGACGGTTGGACGCTTGCAAAAGTCGCGATATAATCGCCCGTTTCCATGTCCCGCCCCATAGTTCGGCGGGATTTTTCATTTCCTGGTCCGGCTTTCTCGGCCCAACGATCACGGACGGAAACCATGCCTGATACCGCCTCCGTCAATTCCCCTGGTGCCACCGATATCTATTCGGAACGCGTGCTCGTTCTCGACTTTGGTTCGCAGTATGCCCAGTTGATTGCTCGCCGCGTGCGTGAACAGCACGTTTACTGCGAGATCGTTCGGCATGACATCACCGCCGAGCGTATTCGCGAGTTGGCACCGCAAGGCATCATTCTCTCTGGCGGGCCTTCGAGTGTGTACGAACAAGATGCACCGAAGTGTGATCCTGGCATCTTCGATCTGGACATTCCGATCCTGGGCATCTGTTACGGCATGCAACTGATGTGTGATCGTTTCGGTGGCAACGTGCGAAATGCGTCGGCCCGGGAATATGGTCACGCTCATATCAAAATCAACGACGCCAACGATCTGCTGGCCGGCTTGCCTGACGAAACCGACGTTTGGATGAGTCACGGCGATCAGGTCGAGCAGATCAGCGGTTTGTTCCGTCCTTTGGCATCGACGCGAACTTGCCCAGTGGCTGCGATGCGTCACGTCGAGCACAAGCAGTTCGGCATTCAGTTCCATCCCGAAGTAACTCATACGCCGCTTGGCAGTCAGATTCTGCGAAATTTCGTGATCACCATTTGCGGGTGCGAAGGAACCTGGAAACTGGGCGATTTCGCACGCGAGACGATTGCTCGAATTCGCGAAGAAGTGGGCGATGCTCGCGTAATCTGTGGGCTTTCCGGCGGTGTCGATTCGTCGGTAGTTGCCGCTCTGCTATATAGAGCCATTGGCGATCAGCTTTCCTGCATCCTGGTCGACAACGGTCTGCTGAGAAAAGATGAAGAAGCGGCTGTTATTGCCGAATTCTCGTCCCATTTCAAAACCGACTTGCATGTCGTGAATGCCCGGGAACGCTTCTTGAAGAAGCTGGAAGGCATCTCTGATCCACAGGAAAAGCGACGCCGGATCGGTTACGAGTTCATCGAGTGCTTCAAAGAAGAAGCAACGAAGATCAAGGATGCCAAGTACTTGGCCCAAGGGACGCTTTACCCCGACGTGATCGAAAGTGGTGCCGCCCAAGACGGACCTGCCGCCGTGATCAAATTGCACCATAACGTGGGTGGTTTGCCCGAGGAACTTGGTTTCGATTTAGTCGAGCCGCTACGTGACTTGTTTAAAGACGAAGTCCGGCGTTTGGGCATCGAACTGGGCCTGCCGGAAGATATTGTTTGGCGTCATCCTTTCCCTGGGCCTGGTCTCGCGGTTCGCTGCTTGGGCGAAGTAACCGAAGAAAAGTTGGCTGTTCTGCGAGAAGCGGACGCGATTGTCGTGAACGAAATCAAGTCGGCCAACCTCTATCGTCAAACCTCACAGTGCTTCGCGGTGTTGCTGCCTGTGCAAAGCGTTGGCGTGATGGGAGATGCCCGAACGTATGACAATGCGGTTTGTGTTCGTTGCGTCGATACGGATGACTTCATGACGGCAACGTGGAGCGACCTTCCGTATGACGTCTTGGCACGCATCTCGACACGAATCATCAACGAAGTCAAAGGCGTCAATCGTGTCTGTTACGATATCAGTACGAAGCCGCCGGCCACGATCGAGTGGGAATAAGCGAACAAGCGGATCCTCATGTCCTGAGCGACCGCTGTGAAGAAGATAAGAAACGAAAAAAGCGTGGCTAGGGGGACTAGCCACGCTGTTGATCGGGAAGGTGCGAGACAAACTCAGTTTTTGGCGGGGCGAGGAATGGGGATGGTAATCCTCGAAACTGAATTCACTTCGTACCGACAAGATATGAGATTAGTGAGCGTTGGAGTGTGCTTCCAACACGGTCGATCGTATCAGAGAAATGCGTGCTTGCAAGCATTAAATTTGTAGTGACGGCAGATAATTTCCCGAAGGAAATGGCTCTGCGGTAGCTATTTTTACATTGCGGCACATGATAGCTTAACAGTATAGATAAGCGCAACGACTAGAAGTTTTCCACTAATAGGCGATTTAGCGATTCCAATGAGCAAGAACTTTATCTTCCAAATGGAACGGATGACCAAGAAGATTGGTCCACGTGAAGTCTTAAAGGAGGTTTGGTTATCTTTCTATCCAGGCGCAAAAATTGGCGTTTTAGGAAGAAATGGTGCCGGGAAGAGTACCCTCCTCAAGATCATGGCAGGAATCGATAAGGAGTTTGACGGACAAGCTCGCCTTATGCCGGGCTTTACGGCAGGATATTTGCCGCAGGAGCCACAGCTTAACCCGGAAAAGAATGTCCTCGAAAATGTGGAAGAAGCAGTCGCGGAACGTCGCGGTTTGCTGACCCGTTTTAACGAGATCACCGGTAAGCTGGGGGAAGATCTTCCCGAAGACGAGATGAACGCCCTCTACGAAGAGATGGCTACGTTGCAAGATAAGATTGAAGCGACCAACAGTTGGGAGCTCGATCGCGAAATCGAAATCGCGATGAACGCGATGAATCTGCCCGATGCAGATGCAGACGTGACGAAGCTTTCTGGCGGTGAACGCCGCCGCGTCGCGCTTTGTAAGCTGCTGCTACAGAAGCCTGACTTGTTGCTGCTGGACGAACCGACGAACCACTTGGACGCCGAATCGATTCTGTGGCTCGAGCATCACCTGGACGCTTATCACGGGACGATTGTGGCGGTGACCCACGATCGTTACTTCCTGGATAACGTTGCCGGTTGGATTTTGGAACTCGACCGCGGCAAAGGCATTCCGTTCGAGGGCAATTACTCTTCCTGGCTGGAGCAAAAGCAAAAGCGTCTCGCTGTGGAAGAGAAGCAAAGCGAAGCTCGTCAGAAGACTTTGGAGAAGGAGTTGGAATGGATTCGCTCTTCCGCCAAAGCGAAGCAGTCCAAGGGTAAAGCTCGTGTGAACGCCTATGAAAAGATGGCCGCCGAGCAGTTTGAGGATCACCCAGAAGAATTTGAGATCCAGATCCCCCCAGGAAAGCACCTCGGCAATAAAGTCATCGAGGTCAAAAACGTCAACAAAGCGTTTGACGACAACGTCCTGGTCGAGAACCTCAATTTCAATCTTCCGCCAGGCGGTATCGTCGGCATCATTGGGCCGAACGGGGCTGGTAAGACGACCCTGTTCCGGATGCTCACTGGGCAAGACCAGCCTGATTCAGGCGAAATCAGCATCGGCGATACGGTTGAACTGGGGTATGTCGATCAGTCGCGCGATGCGTTGGATCCGGAGAAAACCGTGTTCCAAGAGATCAGCGGCGGGCACGATACCATCGAGCTCGGCAAACGCAAGATTAACGCTCGTTCGTACGTCTCGCGCTTTAATTTCAAAGGCCCCGATCAAGAGAAGAAAGTCGGCGTCCTTTCCGGGGGTGAACGAAACCGCGTTCACCTGGCGACATTGCTCCGTCGTGGCTCGAACGTGCTGCTTCTTGACGAACCGACGAACGACTTGGACGTCGATACGCTGCGAGCACTAGAAGAAGCCATTTTGAACTATGCCGGCTGCGTCGTCGTAACAAGCCACGATCGCTGGTTCCTCGACCGAATTGCGACCCACATCCTTGCCTTTGAAGGGGATGGTTACGTGCATTGGTGCGAAGGGAACTTCGATACCTACGAGCGTCAGCGTAAAGAGCGTCTCGGCGTGAACGCGGACGAACCGCACCGGTTTAAGTACAAGAAGCTTAAGCGATAGCATGTTGGTCCTTGACCTCATCGCAAAAAACGTTTTTAACTAACACACAGATCACGTGCCTGAGCGTTGTTCAGGAATTAGCTGTTTCTAGGAGGTTTTTACCGTGTCTATCATTCGTGTGGGCTCCACCGAAAAGTACGCTTCCGGATGGGAATCTGCCTTCGGCAAGAGCCCTGCCAAAAAGAAGTCCACCAGCAAGAAGTCGTCGAGCAAGGCGGCAACGAAGAAAAGTGCCAAAAAGGCCAGCGCCGCTGCTCCGAAGAAAAAGACTGCCAAGAAGAAGTCAGCCAAAAAATAGGCTTCCTAATTCGCGGTAGCAAAGATTCGGGAAAACTCCAAAGCGAAAAAGTAAGGACCTGGTCGAAAACGACCAGGTCCTTTTTGTATGGCGTGATAGATGGATGGCGATGGTAGGTTTAGGACCAGTTTTCAAAGTCAGGGCCACCAGCGTCCAGGTCGTCCCCGGTATGCCACTTTTCCAAGGCTTTGATGATTTCATCGCGTTCTTCGCGATTGGTCCACAGCGATTCGCCTTGTTCCAGGCGAACCTCGTAGCGACCTTCGCACTGGCAATCGTCCTCACCACAAAAATGCGGTACGTCCGAGATCCATAAAATGCGGTAGATCGGTACGTGTTTGTCGTCGATGATGCAAAAGAGCGAACTCATGGGCGACTCCTTTTCATGCAGGCAGTCTCTTTAACCATTCTATTATATTACTGGCATCGGCGGTTTGCGTTGTCAATCCTGCCCTAATTCTCGAGAACGCTCGGTCGCAGCCGAAATTGCGTCGATAACTGCCGCACGAAAGCCCTTTTTCTCGAGTTCGTGCACACCAGCAATGGTCGTCCCGCCGGGACTGGTCACGTTGTCTTTCAAAGCCGCAGGATGCTCTCCGGTGCTCATCACCATCTCGGCAGCCCCTTTGACCGTTTGAGCAGCAAGCTGCAGCGCAACGTGCCGTGGAAGGCCCTGACGAACGCCGGCATCGCTCATCGCTTCGATCATCATGTAGACGAATGCCGGACCACTTCCGGACAGCCCGGTCACCGCATCCAGTTGCTTCTCCGGAACTTGCAGCGCCACTCCGGTGGCTTCGAGCAGCTTCTGGGTAAGCTCGATATCAGTTGGCTGGCAATCTTCTGCTGCGGAGAATGCGCACGCTGCCAAGCCAACCAAGCAGGGCGTGTTAGGCATCACTCGTATGATGCGTTTCGTACTAAAAAGTTCACTTAGTCGAGAAATCGGGACGCCAGCGGCAATCGAAACCAGCAAGCAGTTTTCAGGGACTTTCGTCAAAGACTTCGCTGCGTCGGCCATCATTTGCGGCTTCACCGCAATAAAGACGACATCGCTCTGGTCGATCACTTTCTGGTTCGAGTCGGTTGTCTTCGCCCCGGAAATCGTTTGCTCGAAACGACTTCGAGCTGCTTCGAACGGATCGGCAGCCAGGATCTTAGCAGCTTTTACGCCACCGCGGGTGACGAAACCTTGGGCCATTGCCAGGGCCATTTGCCCGGCGCCAAGGAAACCGACTGGAGGCGAATCGTTGGTCATCGGTGCATCCTCTTTGCAGTTATGGGAACGCAGTCACTCTACGGAATATCGCTCTGGGGGACAATCGGCGTGGATGCTATCGCACCATCAGAAAATCATCAAATTGGTCTAGACGTGGCTTTCTGAAATTGACACTATCCGCCCCTGCAAAATTTCTACTGAGGGAGTCGGAGAAATGAATCGTTTCAAACAACTAACCATCTGGACACTCGTTGGTGTTCTCGCTTTGTCGGTTCCGGCCGTCGCATCGGCCGAATGGTACAACCCTATGAGCTGGATGAGCTCGTCTTCGTCGAAGAAGTCGAAAAGCCCCAGCACGCTGCAAAAGCTGAACAAGGGAACGAAAGACTTCTTCTCGACGACCGCGGACTACATGAATCCTTTCAACGACGCGGACGACCACAAAAAGAAGCAGCGATACAGCTATAACGGCGGCTATCGTTCGTCCAAGAAGAAGGAAGAATCGTCCTGGTTCGGCGGCTGGTTCTCGAGCGAACCGGAACCGGGCCCGCCAGAGACAATTAGCGACTTCATGGATTTGGAACGCCCCAAGTTCTAGTTCTCGCTTGCCGAGATCAAAACCATTCCCAGGAAAGCCGCTCTGAATCTCTCCACAGAGCGGCTTTTTCGTGCGCGCTCGCCGGTCAGAAATCGTCGCGTCCCCGTGTCAGCTGTACACTTCCCAGGCATAATAGAGGGCTGAAGTTCCTGCTGAAAGAAAGGTTGCCCCATGTCTGATTCGCCTGTGAACCGTATTCCGTCGATCTCGCAACTGATGGAATTGCGCCCGCTGAAAGAACTGGCTCACAAGGTTTCCAGCAGCACGGTTGCCGCCGGTGTGAAGGCCTATCTGCAGCCGTATCAAAAGCTGGCCATGGAAGCAGCCCCTGCCCTGCCCTATACGTCGCTGCAAAGCCTAGCCAGCGAGATATCGGATTGGATTCTCGGCGAACAAGGACTCGGCCGGCCTGAGGTGATCAACGCCAGCGGCCAGGTGCTGTCGACCGAGTTCCCAGTGGGACCACTTTCTGACGAGATTGTCGTTCAAGCCCATGCTCGCCGTCACGATTACCTGCAAGCATCGTCGCAGAAAAGCTACCGCCAGGCGATCGAACAACTGCTATGCGACATGACCGGAGCGGAATCGGCACTGGTGCTGAAAGATCGAAAAGCGGCGGCGTTTCTGCTCGCTCAAGCTTCGCACAGAGTCAGCACCGTCGTGCCACGTTCGCAGATGTCGGCAACGTTCGACGGAATTGCCCTTCCCAAGTTGCTGGAAGAAGCCGGCGTCAAAGAAATAGGCTCGAGCAACGAAACAGATTTGAGCCAACTTTCGACAGAGATCAACGGACAGGCAGAGCGGCTTTTTTGGTTCGACCGCACGAACTTCTGGAGCGAAGGCGCTAAAGCGATTCCACCCACCGCCGACGCGCTGGAGAAGCTCAAATCGGCAGGAGCATCCATGTGGGTTACTGTGGGTGTCGCTGGGCTGGAAACGGATTCGCTGCATGAAGAACTGGGGCTTTGCGGAGCGAAGCAAGCCATCCAGGCCGGTGCGAATGTGGTGATGCTTGGTGCCGGTTTTCTGTTAGGCGGGCCTGGCTGTGGAATCGTTTTAGGCAACTCGGCGAGTCTCGAACAGATCGCCAAGTTGCCGATCGTGGAGTACCTTCGGGCCGATTCGGTTTCGCTGGCAGAATTGGAAGCTTGTCTGCGAATTCATCAATCTGGCGAACGGATTGACGACCGCATTCCTGTTCGTTCGTTGCTTTCGACGATGCCGGAAAATCTTGACTTGAGGGCGACGCGGCTGGCCGAGCAATTGGTCAGTTCGCCATGGATTGCGGAGGCCCAAACCGAGTCGGCGGAAGTCTGCGTGCTGCCTGGCGGGCTCAAATTGCCCACGCGCCATATCGTGATTCAAGCAGCTGCCGAAGGGCAGGAACCGCTGCTGGCTCACCTTCAAGCGTTCCCTTCCGTGGCAAGTTTCGCGGCGGAAAAGGGGCGGATTGTGCTGGATATGCGGACCGTCTTCCCTCGGAACGATGCTCAGATAGTGAGCAAATTGGTCCCGGAAAATGGCTCGCACGAGGGGTGTGAAACAGGAAATCCCGAAAAAACATAAGCAACGAAGGGCTAAATCCACCCTCTTCGGTGTACGTTGAGCCAAGATAAGGTAGCTTAGGCAAGATAAAGCTGACTCGAATGCTCTTGTTAACAGGGTCAACTCGATCAGCAACTACGTCTTCAACCATATCGACCGGATTTGCATCGATGCTGCGAGCAGTTGCCATTTTGTTCATGCTGATTTTGCCCACGCTGGGGCAAGCGCAGGAACTGCTCGTCCCGCACGAACATCACGAGTGGGCCAGCTTTCCAGAAGGCTCGTGGAAGCAGATCAAACAGGTCACCGAGACGTTCAAAGAAGGCGAACTCGTTTCGTCGATGACCACGACGCTGACCATTCGCTTAAAAGAAGTCGGCAAAGACTACATCGTGCTCGAACGCGAAGCGAAGTCGGAAGTCAGCGGTCAGGTCTTTGAAAAGCCGATTCGGGAATTTCGCAGCGGGATCAACGGACAGAGCGGTACGCAGCACGTACGGATCACGCCTGGTGGCGAGCAAAACCTTTCGATCCTGGGGAAGTCTTATCCCTGCGAAATTCGCGAAATGCAAGTTCTGAACGAGCCGACGAAGATTACCGGGAAGATCTTCTACAACCCTAAGACACCACCGTTCATTTTGCGTCGCGAGCATCGTTTTACACCCGAAGGTGCCGACGCGCCGCAGAAGCAGATGGTGTCGGAAGTGATCGCAGTCAATAAGCCGTACCCGGTGCTGACCGAGATCAAGACGGTCGCATTCATCGTGCAGAAGACCACTTCGCCGGACGAAACGACCGAGACCGTCGAAGCGCAATGTGCGGATGTTCCTGGGTTTGTGGTCGGCACTTGGATGACCGCTTACGATGCCAACGGGAAGCTGAAATCGAAGACCACCGTTCAGCTGCTCAACTACGAAGTTGCCACCGAGGCGATGCAACCAACGACGACTAAAACCGGGTTGTTCCGCAACAAGCGGACGCAGCGGCGGTTGTTCGATGAAGTCGAGTAACGGCTGCGGCAACGCTCGGTGCGCAGGCAACCGGCAGCAGACCTGATTTGTGTCCGCGCGGCAAGCATTTTCTTTTTGCCTGCTGAAAACCAACCCTGAAAACGCCCTTAGTTCGCGCAAGGGTGAACGCTATTTGTTGAAAACTTCTTGTAGACTGTGCGCAAACTCGCATATAATGGAAGAAACAAGCGAAAAGGTCGGCCCCTCATCTCCGATTCGCTTCCTGGGGCCGCTTGCCGGCTGAAATCTCACCCCCCCTGGCCTGCCGATTCTCTTGGCTAATTGCTCGCGATGATGTCACCTGCCGGGCTAGAATGTGGCGAAGGAGAAACGAGCTATGGTCGCCAACGCTCTTCGATTCGCATTCTTGAAACTTTGCTGCGGGATTCTGTGTCTGTGTGTTTCGGGAATGGACTCGTTCGCTTCAGCGGAAGAGCCGGAAGTGATCGATCCGGCGAAGCATCCCACGGCTCGCGTGGTCGCGGTGAACGATCACTGGGCATTGTGGGTCGTCTCAAAAAATCTCACTCCGACCCCTCGACCGAGATGGTCGTTATTCGAGCATCGCTACTATCGTCAAAAACTAGGCGAACCGATAGCACGGTTTGCTCTTGTGGAAAGGAACTCTTCCTACCCTGGGCCGGCGCTGCTGATGCAAGAGGATGGTGTTCTTCTGACGATTGTCAACAATCACGATCGCTTCGCGTGGTGCGAATTGGACGGTACGATCGATGTCGGCGACAAGTATGTCAGCAATATCGTGAAACGCTACGTCGATGGTTTGATCGTCCAGGAAGATTTGCCTGGCTTTGGGCCAGACGTTCCAGCCGGTCGGGCAACTTGGATTCCCTGCAAAGACCGCAAGTTGGACTTCGATAATCAAGTTGAAATTGTCCCGCGCGGGGAAAAGGTTTTCGGCCACAGCGAGCCGGCTCGCAGTGGCGACTTTTTGGTGTGGCTCGACGAGGAGAAGATTCACCGGTTCCATCTTAAAACCAAAGAGCGAACGATCACGCCGATTGAAAAACGACACAAAGGTTTCGGACTTAAGAATTCAGAAGCCACAGGCTTTGATGGCACGTATGTCATCGTTGGCAGTGTGCTGGTCGTGAATGCGAAAACCGGAGAGCGAGTCGTTTCGGCGTGGGGTGGCAACGACATTCGAGGAATTTTTGTCACCAAGGGGCCGTTTGCGTATCAGTGGTACGAAGGAATCGTTTCGGTGATCGACCTCCGCGAGGAAGACCCGAAGCCAAAGAAATTGGCCGAAGTCGGTACCGACAAACAGTTTTCGAGCTGGATGACGGTCTTCCCGAATCACGATGGAATCTTGTACTGGGACAACGATCAGTGGCAAACGATCGACTGGGTCAGCGATAAGCCCTAATGCAGATCAGCGGCAACGCGAATGATATTCCCGTGAAGAATGCCGAGCATTGCTGGTGCTTGGGGGCAGATTCCGATAGATACTTGTGCGTGCCCTTTCGCCAGGTGATCCACTGCCCTGAAAGCCGATCATGGACGATTCGTTTGCCAGCTATTTGCAAAACGTGCCGGATGCTCCGATTTGGATGCTGCTGTTTGTCTTCGCGCTGATCTTGTTTCAAGAGGCGATCAACGGCTTTCACGATACGGCCAATGCGATTGCAACAGTCGTTTACTCGCGGTCGCTCCACCCGATGATTGCCGTGGCGATTGCGGCGTTCTTCAACTTCGTGGGGGTGCTGATCGGGGGAACGGCGGTTGCGTTTTCGTTGGTTTACATGCTTCCCAAAGAGATGGTCGCAGGCATCAATACAGAATACGAGGCATCGCTGCTGTTGGCGCTGATTGTGACTGCGGTGACTTGGAACTTCGGCACGTGGTGGCTGGGCATTCCGAACTCGACAACGCATGCCTATGTTGGGTCGATCATGGGCGTGGCGATGGCCCACGCGTTTCTGATCGGCGATCCAATTGCTCAGCAGATCAATTGGCACGAAGCTCAAGGGATTCTATTGACGCTGCTGATCTCGCCGATCGTTGGTTTTGTGCTGGCCTATTTGATCTTCAAACTTTTGAAGTTGCTGGTCAAGAACGATGCCCTGTTTCGTCCGGCCGAAGAACATACGCGCCCGCCAGGCTGGGTGCGGTCGATCTTAATCGCCAGTTCTGCCGGGGTGTCGCTGTTGCATGGAACCAACGACGGACAGAAGAGTATCGGTCTGATGATGTTGGTGATGTTCGGTATCGCTCCCAGCCTATACGGCTTGAATCCGAACCGGCTGGACGACAATTCGTTGAAGCGTGGTGCTGAGGCGATCGGCGACATTAAACAGGTCGCAGCGACCGTCCAGGACGATCCAAAGATCGGGGCACGCAGTCAACAGCTAATGCAGGAATGCGACCTGGTCGAGAAACTGGTCCAGAAACAACGGACCGAAAAACTGAGCGAACAGGAAGGGATCGAGATGCGAGCTGCTATTCTCGATCTGCGTCAGGCCATTTCCAACACGATCCGTGATGCGAAACTGATGGACAGGCTGACCAGCGATGAACGCAAGAAGCTGCATGCTGCCAATCGGAAGCTCGACCGATTCATCGAGTATGTCCCAATGTGGATTATCGTACTGTCGGCGTTGGCTCTCGGCGGCGGCACAGCGATTGGCTACAAGAACATCGTGACGACGCTGGGGGAAAAGATGGGTAGTTCGCACATGAATCCTGCCCAGGGAACGGCCGCTCAGCTTTCGGCGATGATCGGGATTTTTATGGCCGACATCGGTGGCATGCCGGTCAGCACAACCCACGTCCTTTCTTCCGGCGTCGCTGGCACCGTGGTCGCATCGCCTGACGAGCATCTCAACACGTCCACACTGAAAAGCATCGTCCTGACTTGGGTCACCACGCTGCCTGGCTGTATGATGCTCGGCATGTTCACCGGCGTCATGCTGAATCGAATTCTAGCGTAAGCCATGCCGACGAAGACGACGGCATGGCACCGGTTGTTGAGGGATTAGAACCGTACTGAGGGAATCGTTAGCTAAAAATCGGCGGCTGGTTCTTCTGACTCTTCCAGTTCTTTCAGCTTTCGGTCTTGCCATTTCTTATGATTGTAAGCGGTGATCAAGTCGTTGGCAGTCTTTGGCGATAGCTTCGCGATATTGTCGAGTCGGAATGGCATCTTGGTGGTGGTCAATTTGCTGTGATAGGTGACACCCTTCTCGACTGGCACTTGGAACGCTTCGTCCGAAACCGGCGTGGCGAAGTCGGCTTGATCGATCAGGGCGGCGTGGTACGAGATCTCTTCGGTTCGTGACGGTCGTAGACGAAGCGAAAGTCGCGGGACCCAGATGCCATCCGGGTCTTTGGGAGGCTGTGGATCGAGGAAGAACGCACATCGGTTCACACGCCCGCGAATGATGCCATAGGCCGCATCGATGCGGTCCTGGCCAGGACGAGAGACATAAACTATCTTCGACTTCGGCCCTGTCCATGTCCAGAATTCTCGTTCGCCATCGACGCGGCGGGTAAAGAGAGTATCGTCCCGGAAGGTTTTTCGCAGGAAAAGATTGTCCATGGTTCCTGTGTCGAGGCGTTTCGATGTTGTCGGCTCGAAGTGCGAGACTTGGTGAAAGTCTTTATGCTTTCGGACGTTTACGGTTGCCTTGGGGGTTGTCGCGGCTAGGAACGTGTGACCACCGGTTACTTTGTGCTGGATGAATCGTTTGGGATCGAAGTCGACGGTCGTCTTCGCCCAGTCAGGCAGACGCTCGAATTTCACATCGGGGCCAGGCGGAATCTTGGGGGGCGGTCGCTCGATTTTGGTGAGCCCGACTTGCTTGAAGAACTCCCACGATTGAATCTTCGCGTCGTCGAAAGGAAGAGCCGAAAGCTCTTCCAGCAGTTGCAGGACGTCGGCTTCGGTTTGGATGGAACGTCCCGACATGTCACCAACCCACGCCTGGCGAAACTCGAGATGCCCCTGCTCCGGGATCGCAAAACGCTGCTCGATCTTCATTGTGACCGCATCTTCCTGGGCCAGAAGCGTCGAGCCGACCATCAGCCAGGCGATGGTGGTGAGGAGGCAAGCAAGATAGACCATCCCGTACTTCATAGCTCGGCTCCTTCTTCCTCCGCATCGACAGCTTCCAATTGCTTTCGACGTTCTTCGGCTTGCCGTCGCTGTTCAGATTGGATCAGTTTTTGTGCCAGCATGGGGGTGAGTGCGGAGACGTCTTCGATGTCGAATGGCAATCGCGTACTGAAGCGATGGAAGCTGTTGCCATCGACGTAGAGGTCTCCCTTTTTACCAGGCACTTGAAGCTGCTTCTCTTCGACCGGCGTGTTGAAGTCGACTTCCGTCAGAACGTAACTTGAAGTCCGGCATGTGGCGCCGCCAGTGCCACGGAACTCGATGGAGTAGCTCGGAATGGAAATGTCGTGCTTTTCGTTGGGGAGTTGCGGCTGGAAGTGAAGCGTGAAGTTGCCGACGCGGTTGCTGTTGCCGGCCAAGATTCTCGCGAGGATCGAGTCGCTGTTGGGGTCGACGAGGAAAAGGGTCTCGAATCGTTCGTTGATCGGTACGGTGATCAACTCCCGCTGGCCAAGCTTCTTGGTCGTGTAGGTGCGATCGAGAAGGTCTTTTTCTCGGGAGAGAAGGACGCGTTGATTGCGGTAGTAGAAACGCTGCCCGCCGGGCTCGTCGTGGCGGATCTGGCGAGTTCGCGGAGTGATCGACATATCGAGCGAAGACTGCGGCGTTTCGGCGTAGATTCCTTGGTATTCGTCATCCATGAAGTCGCGCTGAACGATGTGATTCGGGCGAAAGACTACTTCAGCCGCTCGCCATTCGGGAAACGTGATGACATTCTCCGCTTTCGAGCCTGGTGGTAGTGGCGGTGGTGGCGGAAGTTTGCGAGGAATCTTCTCGATCCCCAGTAGCCGATACCACTGGCCATCTTCAAACTGCTGCGGCGTGAGGTTCAGCGCATCGATCTTTTCGTGCAGCTGAATGACGTCATCGACCGTTTCGACCTTCAGCCCGGCGAACTCCTGCGTCAGCGTATGGCGAAACCGCATGACGCCTTGCTCGGGGGTGGGGAAACGTTCCGACAAAAGAGGCTCTTGAGCCACTTCCTGGGCAGTCAGCGACAACGGTAGAAACGCCAACCCAGCGGCAACGATCATCCAACGAGCAAGCATCGAGCATCTCCTTAAGCTTGGGGGATATCGCTTACCCTAACGGATAAGGAAGACCGAAGCACGCATTTTTGTTGGCACGAATGCTCGAAACGCGTGTCGTCGAAAGCGACATCAACGTCGCGCGATTGAGCACATGGAGGTGGGCGAAGTGCCTAGGAGAATGTTTTCCAAATAAATTGAGCGGGAAATCCTCGGCGGAGGCGAAGGGAAAACCGGCACTGCTTCGGCCAACGACCTGACGCATTGGGCGGTGACGTGCGGTGTTGGCTGCTGTGAACCGAAATTGCAGAAAGTTTTCGCTTCACACTCGGAAGTGCGTCGCCGCTTGACCGGCATTGGCTTTGCATTAACAGCGACCGATACATTGCGCGCTTCCCAAGTTGAACCCAGGCATCCATGGACCAGACTGAAACTGATTCGCCACCGTCGACCGACTCGCAGCCACCACGCGGGCTTCTCGCTCGCGTCTTGCCGATGCTGACAAGTGCCGTCGTGCACATGTTGCTTTTGCTGTTGCTGGCCTTGCTGACGTTTGGCATCGAGAAGAAGCCGGAAATGATCGTCATCGACGCGACTTCCGATAGCGAAGAGGCGCTCGAGATGGAAAGCTTCGAGGACTTCGAGTTCACCGAACTGGAAGCGGAAAGTTCGCTGAGCGAGATGGCTGCCGAAATGCCGATTGCCGAGAGCCTGGAAACGCCGCTGGTGGAAGTCGAAGCGGTCGAGATTTCGACCAACGCGTTGACACCGGTCGCAAGTCTCGAATCGATGCTGACCGGCGATTCGCTCATGCAAGAGATCGGCGGCAGCGAAGGTTCCGCGTTTGGTTCGGCCGGAAGTGGTTCCAGTGGATCGGGCGGCGGGATGTACGGAACAGGTCTCGTAGGAAGGTTCTTCGATTTGAAGCAGAATCGTAGTCGCCAGCCGCTGCCCTACTCGGGCCAGTTTCCGGACTACATTCAAACGATGAACCAGATTGTCGGCAGTGGTGTGTCGGATTCGGTGACGCAGAATTTCTATGAGGCCCAGACGCAGTTGTATCTTTCGCAGCTGCTCATTCCGCCGGCGACCGACGCCCAGGATGCTCCGCGGGCATTCAACGTGGAAGGGGAAGTCGAGCCGCGTGGCTGGTTTGTGCATTACACCGGAGTGGTCGAGCCGCCTGACGATGGCGAATGGCGGTTTGTCGGATTCTTCGACGACATGCTGATGGTATACGTCAACAACCAGCCGGTGCTGGATGGATCGTGGGTACCGATGGTCAATGTCGGGCAAGGAACGTACGACGACTCGCTCCGCCAGGAATTCGGCGGCCCTGGCGTTTCCGGAACACGAACCGCCTACGCCGGCAAATGGATCAAGCTGAAAGGACCAGCGAAGATCGACATCTTAATCGGAGAAACGCCTGGCGGAAAAATGGGCGGCCTGCTGATGTGCCAAAAGAAAGGCGAAACCTACGAGACGCGAGCCGACGGCACGCCGATCTTGCCTCTGTTTGCCGTCACGCACGCGGAAACACGACGCGTCCGCCAAGAACCGTTCGCTCAGGCCTACCAACTCGAACGCACGCCGCCGCTATGGAAGACGGTCAAACGCAAGCGATAAACCGTATCCGCGTCTAACGCTGTTTCACGAAGCCTCGTTCTGTAGCGACTGGATCAGCGTCGTCCCAGCGCGAAAGCCATGCGTTCAACGCTTCCTTGAGTTCTTCCACTTTCGCGGCATGCTGGGGGTCGTCGATCAGGTTGTTCAGTTCTTCCGCGTCGGCTTGGCGGTCGTACAATGCCCACTCTGGTCGATTGTGCAGGCGATGCATCAGCTCGATTGCTTCGGGCGATTCGGTGCGTAATGCTTTGCGAACCCAAGACGCGGCCGGGTTCGCTTTGCCGTTCATGTCTGGGGTCTGAATCCACTGCAGTGCCTGCGTCAGCGTCGTGTTTGAGGTGATCGTCTTTTCTGCCCGAGGCGACCAGAGAAGCGTGTACTGCGTGTCGCGGATGGAGCGGATCGGAAAGACCCGATCGCGGTTGTCGATGATGTTGCAATTGGTGAACGCTCCGTACGCGTAGTCGTGCACCGGCTGATCGGCACCGGTCCAATTTTGCCATTGGCTTTTGCCGTCGAAGTCTTCAGCGGACGCTTCGCCCCCGGCCGCTTCAAGCAACGTCGGAGCGATATCTGCGATCCAGGTAAGCTGCTTGCTGGATGACCCGGCAGGTATTTTGCTGGGCATTGCGACCACAACGCCACTGGCTAGACCGTCGTTAAAGCAGGTCCACTTGGCGAACGGAAAAGCGTTTCCTTGTTCCGAGCAGAAAATAACGAGCGTGTTGTCGGCCAACTCTTCCTGTTTCAAAACCGCACGCAAGTCGCCAAGCAGCGCGTCCAAGTTGGTCACTTCGGCGAGGTGCTGCTGAAACTCTCGGCGATACGCAGGTGTGTCGATCTTATCCTTTTCCAGCGGCAACGTGGCGGCGTCGTACTGCGAGGGATCGCCGGTCGTGTAAGGGCCATGGCCATCGTGGGACGCGACGACCAGGCAAAATGGCTTGCCGGCGTCGCGTGCCTGGGTGATATACTTGGTGGCACGCTTGACCAACTGCGGGTTGCCATCCTCCTTCTTGCTGACATCGCCCAGGTAATCGAAGGGATAAGCATCCTTCGGGCCGATATGCGTTTTGCCTAGCAGTCCCACGCGGTAGCCAAGCGGTTCTAAATAATGCGGCAAGCTCTTGGTTCCTTCGACCGATTTGCTGTGGTTGGGCATCGCACGTGTTCGCCAGGCGGCGCGGCCGCTGTACAGCTCTTGCCGAAATGGAGCACACATGGCGACATTTGCATACACCGCATCTAACCGCATGCCCTCTTTCGCGAGTCGATCCAAATGCGGCGTCCGAGCAGCCCCACCCCAAGGGCCAAGCGTATCGCGATCGATATCATCGCCGATCAGGATCAAAATGTTGGGGTGCTCGTTCTGAGCGAAAAGTCCGGAAGTGGCAAGCAAGAGCAGTAAGCAGCTGAGAAGTCGTGTTCGCATGATGATGGTGGGGCTTAGCAAGGAGGTCAGGTCGGAGGAAAGCGAAGTGGGGCGAAGGAAGTTATTCGGGAAGGCCGCCATCGGAGCGACCATATAGGCTGACCAAAGCATCGAAGGTGGTCGTTTCAGGCAGGAAGCGGACTGATCCATCCGCCAAACCGACGTGGGCTCCGGCAGGGTGAAAGGAGAACATGCCGCGGACATTTGACGCGTTGACGCCAATTGAATCTCCATGAAAAGACCAGGCGAATGTGTTGCTCGCGGACCAGCCAACTTGACCTGGATATTCGGCCAGCGGATTGTCGGAGGTGATGTCTGGCTTGCCGTTACGTAGTTGCGTTGGCTTCCCTGCTCGTTCGACGATAGCGATTGTATGGGAGAGCCCGTCGGTGACATCGCGGAACTTTCCGCGACGGTAACTAAGCAGCCGAGAACCGCTGGTGGTTTTCGTGTCGAAGACGGCCCAGCCCCAAATTCCCCAACGGACGTAATCGACCGAATGAGGGTTCGCTCCTGTTGGGAACGGATTCGGCAGCACTTCAATGCCGGCCATCGCGTCGTAATCGCTGCGCGTAACCTGATAACGGTCTTCGGGCATAGCAACCCCTGATTGCGTATCGAGCGTGGCATCGTGATGTAGCCCCCACCCTTTCCTGGCAGGATTATCACCTGATGGACAAATGAACGTCGGCACGATGGTTTGGGCCACGGTAGCGTTCGCGTTGTCGGTGGCCAAGGCTTTCCACTGGATCGATTCGTGGAGGGCACTTTGTTCGAGCTCCGGCAGGAGCATCGTTCGCCACGAATGCATGTGAAACAGATCCCATTCCTTCAGTGGATAGGGAAGCGACGTGCCGTTGTAGAAAGAAGGGAGCGATTGATGGGCCGCATGGTGCGATTGAACGGCCAGCATTGTCTGGCGGATATTGTTTTTGCAATGGACTTGCCGGGCTGACTCGCGTGCTGACTGCACTGCGGGTAGCAAGATTGCAATGAGGATCGCCAAAATCGCCAGGCAGACGAACAGCTGAACGAGCGTAAACCCACCACGAAACGGCATGAAACTTCCTGGTTCGGTCAGATGCCAAGCGAAGAAAAGAGACACCCCTGAATATAAAGCGGTCGGTCAGATCTTCCAAGTTTTCTGTCAAATCAAACTTGAACAACGGCCGAAGGTATCGCTCTTAAAACGGAAGATGGGCGAAAGCTGACTTTGGCTACATTTCAAAAATCAACCGCGAATCGCCAGCGTTTGTTTTCGGATTGAAGCTGGGTGAGGTCGTCTTGCATTGCTTTTAGATCGAGCAGGATCGCTTCGGGGTTGTCGACTTGCGAAGGGTCGTTTTCAATCAGTTCGATCAAACGGGCAGCAAAGGTGATGCCTTCGGCGGGATCGAACCAGATGTCGGCGGCTCCTTGCCGAGCGGCGGCGATTTCTTCGTCGGATAGTTCTTCGACTTCGACCCCCATGATATCTGCCATCGACGCAATCGCTTCGTCCGGCGACTGCGAGAAGTAATCGTCCGGAGTTTTCAAGCCATGCTTGTTCGCCAGACGCTCGATGGCATCAAAGTCGGTTGCCAACGCTTTGCCATCCAACATGGTCTGCCGCGTCGTGTCCCCTTCGACAACAAGGAAGTAGGCAGCGCCCATAGGAAGCCTCTCTGATGGATTGGACCGATGTCAGTTTTGTACGTTCGCAGTTGACCGAGCCAGTGTACGAAGGTGCGAAGTCACAATCAAACATGTTTGATCAAAACTGCGGATCGATTTCTACCAAGCGAAGTTCCAGCCAGCGGTCGTGGGCGAGCCGGATTTTGAGGGGGCTTTTCGGTTTAAGGATGGTGCGTAGTTTCCAGGTTTCGCTATGCGAGACTTCGGTTTCTTTTTGATCGAACTCGCGCGGAGCATCGCCGAGGGTGTATTTCAGTTTCAGTTCGTAGCGGCCACCTGGTTGGGCAGTCAATTTGCCAGAGAAGATGAGCCCGAACGTTTCGTACTGCTGGGGATCGTCCGAAAACTTAAGCTTCGCCTCGCCGCCGGAGAGGTAATCGAACTTCTGGCCGGCAATACAGTGCATGCTCGGTTCGTTCAACGTGACCGGACGATCTCGCCCTTCGCGCTGCTCGAGCATTTTGATGGTCAAGAGGAGATGCTGCGGGGATGGCGCCGCTTCTTCCGCAACAGCGTTCTTCGCCAAGACGACCGCAATGAGAACGCAGAGCAAGTGACAGCGGATCATGGTTGCTTCTCAATGTAGTAGATTGGGTTGTTGAGATAAGTCTTTGGATTTTCTTCGTAGTGGAATTTCGGATTAGATTTGGTTTGCTTGGTCGAAGAGGGCTTAGTTGGTGACTGCGAGTTTAGTCCATTGCCTAACTCGAAGTGCATGAGCTTAGAGTTGCCGATTGTGACTTCATACCAACGACCAGGCGAAACTTGAATTCGTTTCGTGGTGCCAGATTCGATCACGGTACGAAGCATCAGCTTTTGTTCGATGAAGCATTCGGTATCGGGATCTTGCTCGGGCACTTTCACATTGCCGAGGGTCGCTTTCAGTTTCAGTTCATACTTGTTGTTGCCTTGGGAATTGATAGCGGCAGTGAACTGCGTACCAATATCGTGCGGGCTGGCATCGAACTTGGATTTCACCTGGCCGGCACTTTGGAAGGTGACTTCCCGTCCGGTAACGGTCATGATTGTTGGCGAGGCGAGCACTTTGGGGTTTGGACCGTCGGTCTTTTCGTAGGCGGTGAGTTTGAATGTCACCATCTCGGCAGGTAGCGGCATCGGTTCAGCGGCAAGTGCCTGAACGGAAAGCGTTAACAGGGCTAGAACGGCCCCGATGGCGATTGGATTCCGAAGCATGATCGCATCCTTATCTTGCCCTGAATGTGGATTGGATGAACTATTCGGGCACCATACAACTAGTGGGGGAATCGGTCGATGTCGATTTTTGGACGCGAAATCCTCTGGATTGCGAATTTTCTCTAAAGTTCCATGCGTTGCCTTGAGTGCATGCTTTGGTGCATAATACAGGGTTTCTCTACCCTGACTTGCCTGGTTCCATTGCCGACTGGAGTTTGAATGTCTATGGAAGATCGCTTTGCCAAAGTCGCGATTACGTTTGATGACGTGCTGCTTGCCCCGCGCTACAGCGACTTTGTGCCGGCGGACGTGACCACCAAGACACAATTGACGTCGAACATCTCGCTGAACATTCCGCTGCTCAGTTCGCCGATGGATACCGTCACCGAATCGGAGATGGCAATCGCGCTGGCCAAAGAGGGTGGCCTGGGGATCATCCACAAGAACCTTTCCACCGAGGTTCAGACGGAAGAAGTCACAAAGGTGAAGCGATCGGCCAACGGGATTATTGTCGACCCCGTCACGCTACCACCGACAGCACCGGTGAACGAAGCGAAGCGTGTGATGGATCAGCATCACGTTTCTGGCGTTCCGATCATCGGAGATGATGGCAAGCTAGCTGGCATCATCACCCGCCGCGATTTACGCTTCCTCGAGTCGAATGACCTTTCTATTTCAGAGGTTATGACAAAAGGCAACCTCGTGACAGCAACGGGGACCGTAACGCTTACGGAAGCTGAGCAAATTTTAACGGCTAAAAAGGTGGAGAAACTTTTACTGGTTGACGAAGATTACAAACTGACGGGTCTCATCACGATCAAAGACATTGACATGATGAACCGGTTCCCCCAAGCGTCCAAAGACTCGATGGGACGTTTGAGGGCTGGAGCCGCCGTCGGTGTGATGGACTTCGACCGAGTTCAAAGCCTGATCAACGCCGACGTCGACGTTTTGGTAGTGGATAGTGCTCATGGGCACTCCAAGAATGTCATCGAGACCGTTCGCGAGATCAAAAAGAACTGGAACATCGACGTGATCGCCGGCAACGTGGCGACCGCGGAAGGATGTGAAGACTTGATCAAAGCGGGCGCGGACGCAGTGAAAGTCGGGATCGGACCTGGTTCGATTTGTACGACTCGAGTTGTTTCCGGGGTGGGTGTTCCCCAGATCACAGCGATTCACGACACAAGTCAGGTCGCTCTGAAGCACGGAATACCAATCATCGCGGACGGCGGCGTTCGGTTCTCAGGAGACATTACCAAGGCGATCGCTGCAGGGGCTAGCGTGGTCATGGTCGGCGGATTGTTCGCCGGCGTGGCAGAGAGCCCCGGCGAGGTGATCCTGTACCAAGGACGAACCTTCAAGGTTTACCGCGGGATGGGCAGCCTCGGAGCGATGGTGAAAGGCTCCAAAGAGCGGTACCGACAAGGCAGCGTCACCGATGGTGGCAAGCTGGTCCCCGAAGGGGTCGAAGGTCGTGTGCCGTTCAAAGGGAATTTGAACGCATTTGTGTATCAACTTGTCGGCGGTTTACGAGCCGGCATGGGATACTGCGGGACGAAAACCATCGAGGAATTGCGCAAGGACGCCACCTTTATCCGAGTTACCTCGGCTAGTGTTAGGGAAAGCCATCCTCATGACATCGCCATCACTCAAGAGTCTCCTAACTACAGCCCGGAGACACACGACAACGAATAGCTTTAAGCTGGTCGCCACCTTGGTGGTACAAGGTGGCGTGGTCCTGGGCGGACTGTTGCCGGCCGCGGAAGCACAAACGCCGCGCACCCTGCCCTCCTCTGCAGGCCATGCGGCACCGATCGAAAAGACGGCCACCCCGCAAAGCCACCTTAAGTGGCGTCCTTCTTCCAAGGTTTCGACGCCTGCGAAGCCTGTCGCGAGCGAAGTGAAGCCTGTTTCGCATGTCCAGTTGGCTGCTGCCGATGGGCATTCGGTCATCCAGCAGGTTTCGGCTCCTGCCGATCCATTTAACGATCCGTTTGGGGATCAGGCTGCGAAGTACACCGCACAACAAACGTCGCCACCGAGCCGTTTCTCGGCCCCTGCGACGCCACAGAATACGCCTCCGACGACACCTCCAGCTGCTGAGCCCATGATGGAACAGCCAATGCTGGAAGTCCCATCGACGCCGCGTCCAATGCAGCCGACGCCGATGCAACCGGTTCCAATGGAGCCGACCCCGATGGAAGAAGCTCCCATGGACATCACCCCCATGGAAGAGCCGATGCCGGAAGTGAAGCCAATGACTCCGAAGACGCCGAGCACGCCTCCACGTTCTTCGAACGATTTGCCGCCACCGCTGTTCCGCACACAGCCAGAAATCCCGAACAATTCCGATCCAGATTGCGAGCAGATCTACAAAGACCGTAACTGCTGCGAAGAGTCGGGCAATTGCAAAGAGATTCGTCAGGAACTAGGACGTTTCAACATCCGCAACATTTCGGTCGACATCTCGTCGCCATTTGCTCCGGACGAAGACGACGATTCCGTTGCTGAATCGATGCAAGCACAAGCGATGCAGGAAGCCCCTTCACGTGAATGGCGAAACATCCATGGCGAATTGGTCGCTGACGGTCGCATGCTCGACATTCGTGACCGCCGCGTGTTGATCGATAACGGCAGCGAAATCAAGCGAATCCGTATTCAAGACTTGGGCAGCGACGAGAAGTGCTTCCTGACTGCCCATTGGAACTTGCCATACGAATGTGGTTGGACCGATCAGCCTTTCATGGGCCGCAATTGGTCGCCACTGGAAGTCAACTGGACTGCTTCGGCACTGTGTCACAAGCCACTTTACTTTGAAGACCGAGCCCTGGAACGATACGGTCACACGACCGGCCCAATCTCGCAGGTTGTCCTGTCGGGGGCTCACTTCTTCGGCAGTGCCGCACTGCTGCCATACCAGATGGGCATGTACCCGCCAACCGAATGCCGCTACGCATTGGGTTACTACCGACCGGGTAACTGTGCTCCACACCTGATTCCGCCGGTACCGCTGAGTGGCCGAGGAGCCGCGTTCCAAGCTGGTGCTGTGCTAGGGGCCGTTTACTGGATCCCCTAAACAACTTCCTTACTGGGAGCGATTGGACCGGAAGGGCAGCCTGCACGCCAGGCTCGCCCTTCCAACGTTTCTTGGAAGAGCTATTCAGATTCGAGCTTAAAGTCGAAGTGGTTGTTCGCCCCGTCTTGGATTTCGGCAATCAACTCCGATCGATTGTTGTACTTGGGCGGGACTTTCTCCGGCGTGTTCACGTCACGTCCGTTTTCGCCCGTTTCGGTACGGGAAGTTCTGATACGCACGATGTAAGAGCCTGCCGGAGCTCCTTTCTCGTGAATCGTGTAGACCAACTCGAAGTTGCCCGAAGCGTCGGTCGTGCCCATTGCGGGGCGACCGCCCTCTTGCGGAGTGAAAACGACATCCGCGTCCGGCAGCGGCTGGCCATCCAGAGTGATGGTGCCGGTCACGCCTTCGTTGGCAGAAGAATTACAGCCAGAGAGCAATATTGTCGCCAGGAGTAGCGACCAGGGTACGATTCGGTTCATGAGCATGCCAAGAGAATAGAAGGGTCGTCTCGGCGTGGTCGAGCAATCCATCGCCGTCGCAGAGATCAAATCAAGGTGGAGGCCGAACAGTTACGCACTGTTCGACCTCCAGCCTGCCAGGTACCGATTAGGATTTGCCGATTGGCTGGCCATCGTTCCGCGTGCCGAGACGCTGATAGATGCCCAATTCTGCGGGATCAAACGTGGGTGGAGCATCATTGTTGCTCTGGTTGTTCCCGTTCACGCCAGCGTTGTTGTAGTTGATGGTGTCGGCGATGAAGTGAACCGAACCATCGGCGTAAGCGAAGAGACCGCCGCCGGGGTGCTCGCTAGCAAACCCTTCTGTGCAGCGGTGCGAAGCATTGCTTGGATCGTTGAGAACGAGTGTCACGCGACCCAAAGTGTAGTCACACCCTTGAGGACCACCGCCGGTGACGTTTCGATTACCAACCCAAGCCCCTTGAGCACAGCGGCGGTTGCGTTCGCCCAGCAGGAAAGTGTTCGAGGTACCATCGGTCAGGTCTGCCATTCGGGTTTCGCTGCCACGGAACATGACGCCGTTATTGCGACGATGATCGACATCGAACATGCCGCAAACGGCGACGTAGTTCGACTTGGCAACACGGAAGTTGTTGTCGACGCTGGAAAGCCCGTTGAAGTGACGCCCTCGACCGCCATTCATCTGGCCGCCATCCATGAGATGCCCGCCGGGATCGGAAGGACAGATAAAGATATCGAGCTTGGTCTGAGTCAACGTCCGAAGCGTGGTGTCGTCCAGCGTCACTTTGAGGAACTGGTCAGGCACACGCAATTGGTCATAAAGGCTTGTTTGCTCGATAAAAGGCAAGATTCGAGCACCCCAGCCCCACATTTCACGGTCACCAGTTCCCGTGTGATCCGCCCCAGCAGGGAATGCCCCGTAGACATCGTGGTGGTTGTGAAGACCCAAGACCAGGTTCTTCAAGTTGTTGTTGCAGCTCATCCTTCGTGCTGCTTCGCGTGCCTGCTGAACGGCAGGGAGTAACAGGGCGATTAATACCCCGATGATGGCGATGACCACCAATAACTCGACGAGCGTAAACCCTCGTTTTCCGCGCATGATTAGACTCCAGCGAATTGAGAATAGAAAGAAAAGTGAAGAGGCTGGTGTTGTAGCACTATTTTTCATCTAAATCAAATAATTTACATCGACCCGTTTTGTGCTGAGAGGGCGTTAGATGGTCCGAAAGTGCCATTAAGGTACGCTAGTGCGCCTTAAGTGCATCTTCTTAGGGGGTATGCGGCGAATAGATAAGCAATTTTAGCGAGATGGCAGCGGATACCCGCAGCCTATAAGAGTGGTGTTTTCTGGCGAAAAATCACTTTTGTGTCAGAAAAAAATGCTCGGAATGAAGCCTCTGCCGGGGAATTAGGAGACTCCTAACTAGATATTCCCCATTCAAGAGGGGGCGTTTCACGAAATCTATCTCGTAATGGAGCTCGTCTTACTGGCATCTCTGTGCCAGTTTCGAGCCCATTTTCCCCCCCAGGCCGTGCGATGCTGATCTTCTTAGACTACTTCCTGCTTCTCTTTCACTTGGCGCTGACAGCTTTTAATGCGTTGGGCTGGGCGTTTGAGCGGACCCGCAAAGCCCATTTGATCCTGATTCTTTTGACGCTTGCCTCTTGGACAGTGCTGAGTCCTTATTACGGCTGGGGCTACTGCCCATTCACGGACTGGCATTGGCAGGTAAAGCGAGCCCTTGGCGAAAGCCCCCTGCCCGGCTCGTTTATTAAGTACTGTATTGATGGCGTCACCGGGTGGGATTCCGATCCGACGGTGGTTACCTACGCAACCGCAGCCGTAGGAGTTCTAGCTTTTTTGATGTCGATCGTCACAAACGTCTATTCGTGGCGCAAGCATCGCGTAGCTCTTTCTACGGAAAGCGTGTGAAGATAGGAGGTCTTTGTAAAAGGCAAGGCCGATTTGGCCCGCTAGCGACAGCGCCGGCGTGTTAATTTGCAAAATATCTGCGGCTCGTGCTGAAAGTGTTGGTTCTTCCTGCGTTTCCTTGCCGATTGGTTGTGTTGAAGGTATCGAAGATTCACCTTGAGTCGCGCTAAAGGTTCGCCTGAGGGCGACCTGCAGATAGCTAATTCACCAACCGTTGTCGACCACTGGGCCATCCAGTTGCCTTTCGATTGCGAAAGAGGAACCCATGAGAGCCACTACCTTGTGGACCGCCTTAACGTTGTCCACAGTGTTTTTTGCCGCTACGGCGAACGCTGAAAAGACAACCTATGCAAAGCACACCGGTCAGAAGACGATCGGCCAAGAATCGTCCGCCGTTGAGCAATTCACGAGCGGCGATTGGCGTGTCGAACGCCAGCCGGAAGGGCAGCCAGGGCAGCACATGCCGCCTGGGATGAACCCTTACGTCGCGATGGACCCTTACGGCCAGATGATGATGCCAGGCATGGCCGCCGGGTATGCTCCTCAGGGAGTGATGCCGGCTGGTTATGGAATGCCAATGGCACCTGGCTACGGTCCCGGAGCACCCGGTCAACCGATGATGGATCCGAACGTGATGCCAGCCGGTCACTGGGGTGGCCATGGCTGCCAATCATGCGGCGGAGCCGGATGCCAACACTGCATGGGTGGCCATCACGGTCACCTCGGCAAGCACCGTGGAAACGGCTGCTGCGATGCTTGTGGTGGAGCCGGATGCGGTAGCTGCTGCGGCTTGTGTGGCGGTGGCGTTTACTGTGGCTTCAGCCGCGGTATCGGCAACGCTTGGGACCTCAGCGAATATGGCGGACGAAGTGCTCCACGCTACGCCGACGTCGTTGTGGACGCAACGCTTTTCATCTATGAAGCAGGCAACAACCCGCTTGTTCTCACTTCGCAGAACGCCGCGAATAACCCGGTTTTGTCGACGGACGACGCAGACTTCACCAACCAAGGTGGCATTCGCTTGGGACTCAATCGTACGTTCACGCCAGGCACTTACTTGGAATTCAGCTACCTCGGTATTGGTAACTGGGCTTCGACGCAAAGCGTGACCGGTAGCGGTAACTTGTTCTCTGCATTCTCCGGCTTCGGTGTCGATCCCGTTGGCGGCTATGCCGAAACCGACAACAGCGACTTGCAGATGTTCTCGACGTCGAATCGCTTTGATTCGTTCGAGTTGAACATGCGACGCTTCTTCACTTCGCCAGGTGGCTGGTGGCACAGCGGCTGGTGGGTTGGTTTCCGCTACGTCCGAGTTGACGACGACGCGGTTTACAACACGGTCGGTTCCGGCGGTAGCTTGGAATACACCGTCGACGCTGACAACGACATGTTCGGTGTTCAGTTCGGTATGGACTCGGCTCTTCGCCTGACCAACCGTTGGACGCTGTCGATGTTCGGCGAAATTGGTGTCTACGGTAACCGTGCCAACCAAGACTCGACGATCGTCCTGAATGGTGGAGCGAACACCTTTGAAGAATCGGCCGCTTCCCGACGAGCCTCGATGGTGGTCGAAGGTGGTTTCATGAGCACCTTCAAAGTGATTCCAAGAGGAACGCTGCGAGCCGGTTACCAGGTTGTCTACATTGACGGCATCGCCCTGGGTAGCGACTCGTTCAACTTCGAGACCGGTGGGGCTTCCACACTGGGAACCGCGTTGGCTGGACGCTCGGCGTTCGTCAACGACAACGGCAACGCCGTCTATCACGGTCCAACGGTCGGTTTCGAGTACATGTGGTAAACCATCCCTGCGAGGGGATTCTGAGCAACTCAAAAAGGGCTGACAAAAATTGTCAGCCCTTTTTTATGCGCTGAATGACGGGTAATTACGATTTCCCGGGTAAGGAACACCCTGCCGGGGGGAATCGTTTTTGTCAATTTCTGGGTAAATGGGTAGAAAAACGGAACATTCGCAACTATCGTCAGTCTAAGTATATTCCGTCGAACTACCTAAATGGCGGGGCGAGGCCAGATTACGGAGTTTGCGCAAGGTGCCTGAAGGGACCTCAGTGGCGACCTCTCTCCTCGGACCAGAGTGCGTGATTTTCATTGGAGACACCTGGTTTGTGTGACCTTTCCTCTACCCTGCCGTTAGTCCATATCAACCCTGAGAAGTCATCTCTGCGTGAGGAGCAATCCCATGAAGCGTGGTATTAAGCGCCAAAAACGGTCCAAACTTAAGCAAATGGAGGCATTAGAAGTACGCTGCCTCCTCGCTGGAAATACTTTTGGCGATGCCCCGGGACCGGTAACTTTTGCTCCTGGCGTGGAACAGCGCAGCAGCGAATCCCAGTGGGATAAGTTCAGCAGCAACTTGGCCTCGATCGCCCGCCAATACGATGCCCAAGTCACCGATCCTGCTTACGACGGTGGCAACGTTGCGATCAATGCTCCCTTTGCCACGATCAACAACGATTCGGTTTTGATCCGTGCGATTGCGATGAACGACGCCGATGCGGTGATCAACGATCTGGCCGGACTCGGTGCGACCGAAACGCAGTCGTTCGGCGTGATTGTTTCTGCTCGCATTCCTCTGAGCCAACTGAATGCGTTGAATGGCTTGGACAGCATCCGCTCGGTTGCCGCGGCGGTTACTCCGGTTCGTAATGTCGGTGATACGACCAGCCAAGCCGATCCGGCCATGCAGTCCGATCTGGCTCGTATTGATTTCGGATTTGATGGAACCGGAATCACTGTTGGCGTTCTCTCCGACAGCTTCGATGCTTTGGGGGGCTATGCCGATGACGTTGCCTCGGGCGACTTGCCAGATGACGTGACGGTTCTTTCGGACGTAACGTTGGCGTTCGATCCTGGTCTGAGCGACGAAGGTCGCGCGATGGCTCAGCTAATCCACGACGTCGCTCCAGGTGCGGACATCATGTTCTACACCGCCTGGATTTCGGATGTCGACTTTGCCAACGGTATTCTCGCGTTGGCTGCCGCGGGCGCTGACGTGATTGTCGACGACATCGGTTACGCTAACGAACCATGGTTCCAGGATGGTATCATCGCTCAAGCGATCGATATCGTGGTTGCCCAGGGTGTTTCCTACTTCGCTGCCGCTGGGAACAGCGGACGTGACAGCTACCAGGGCGCTTACCAAGACAGCGGCATCGATGACGTGGTCGATGGTACCCTGCACGACTTCGATCCCGGTAGCGGTGTCGACGTGCGTCAGAGTGTGACGATTCCGGCAGGCGGCGTTTTCAGCGTGGTGCTGCAGTGGGATCAGCCGTACGCTTCGGCGGGCGGCCTCGGGGCACAAAGCGACTACGACATTTACTTGCTGGATGATGACGACGAAGTGGTCGCAAGCTCGGTCGACGTGAACGTCGTTACCGGCGATCCGTTTGAGTTCCTCGGTTACGTCAACCTGAGTACTGAAACTAGCTACCACATCGTTATCTCGAAGTTCTCGGGCGACGATGCCGGCTTGTTGAAGTACGTCGACTGGATTGTCAGTCCCGGCGTGACCGTCAACGAATGGTACACCAACGACGGTACAGCTGTTGGTCACGTGACGGCGGCGGGTACTGCGGCTGTGGGTGCTGCGGCGTTCTATGACACGCCTGTCTTCGGCACCAACCCACCAGTTAAGGAATCGTTCTCGTCGGTTGGTGGCGTGCCAACGTTCTTCGATCTCGACGGCAATCGTTTGAACGTTCCTGAGTATCGTCAGACGCCTGACTTTGTTGCTCCCGACGGAACGAACACCACGTTCTTCGGTCAAGATATTCCGGAAGATAGCGACTTCTTCCCGAACTTCTTCGGTACTTCGGCTGCTGCCCCTCACGCGGCTGCTGTGGCTGCGTTGATGCTGCAGAAGAATCCTAACCTGACTCCTGAGCAGCTCTACGGCATTCTGGAAGATACCGCCATCGACATGGCCACGAGCGGGCCTGATATCGAAACCGGACATGGTCTGATCAATGCTTACGCTGCCATTGCGGCAACGCCTGCTGTTTCGGGCGGTGGTGGAGGCGGCGGCGGTTCGACGGTTGTCGACGCTTGTGGTGTCGCGCTGCCGGACGGAACGGTTTCGTTCGCGGGGGCGATCGGTGGTAACTTCTTTGCGACCAACCACGCGATTCTCGACGGCACGAATCCTGGTCAGCTCGGATACGACGACATCATCCTCGACTTCCTGCGTGGTAAGGGTACCGCAACCGAAATTCCGAAGGCGGAATACTCGATTGCCGTGGTCGGAAATGGTGCCGTTGCCTGGTCGTTCTCGAACGGCACGCAATCGGCGACCGGATACGAGCGAACCGACTACTACAATATCAACTTCATCGATCCAGCTGTCTTCAATGAACTGATCAATCACGATCTGATCATTATGCTTTCGGGTGAAGATGCTGTGACGGACGGCCTTTCCTCTTCGGAAATGGCTCTGTGGGCAACCGTGGAAGATAACCTGGCCAATGCCGTGAACGATCGCGGTTTGGACCTCTGGGTTGGTGCTTCCGGTGGAGACAACGATTACTACGAATTCCTGCCGACAGGGGCACTTTCGGCGGTAACGCAAACGGGCCTCGATCCACTGGATGGCTTTGAAGTCACCGCTGAAGGTCAGCTGATCGGCGTGACGGAAGCCATGGTCGACGCAGCCGATGCGGAAGAGTACTTCGATGTCATCGATAACGATTTCTTCTCGCTGGAACAACGCTTCCTGGGCGAACCAATTTCGATCGCTGCTTCGGGAATTGCCTTCTACAACGATGAAGTCATTGCCGCTTCAGACGTGCCTGGTGGTACGACCCAGGGAATGATTGGTCTGGCGTTTCAAGACCTAGACATGGATGGCTTCCGTGATCCAATCGAGTCGGGTGTCGCAGGGGCGAAGTTCTTCATCGACTATAACGGTGACGGTCTGATTGGTCTGTGCGAACCAACGGCGACCTCGAACGCGTTGGGGCAGTTCCACTTGCGATCGGCCTACTCCGGTACGTTCCAGATCATGCCGGTTCCAACGGCTGGGTCGGTGATCACGACCACGAATCCGGTTTACGTCACGATCAACACGGACGGTTCCGCTTCGCTGAGTGCACCACTCGAGTTCGGTGTGATCTCGGGTTCCGACTCGGGCGATAGCGGCCTGGGCGGTTCGGTGCCGGTCGCTCCTGGTGCCTACCTCGGCAATAGCCCAATTGAAGATGACGGTGTTTTCTTCAATAACGGTATTAAGAAGGGAACCAACACGGTAACGATCACTTCCAGCGTGACTCACAACAATGTCGTGATGAACGCTTGGCTCGATCTAAACAAAGATGGTGACTTCAACGACGCCAACGAACGCATCTTCACCAACGTGAAGTTGATTCCTGGCCAGAACGAGTACACGTTCACGATTCCAACGAACGTGTTTGACGATTCGGTTCTGCCGGAACTGGCTCGTTTGGCTGCGAACATGCGATTCCGCGTCGGTCCGACGTTGAACATCGGTGCTACCGACAACGATGCGTTTGGTGAAATTGAAGACTACAAAGTCTTCATCACTCAGCCTGCCGACAGTGGCTTGACCGCTCGAGACGATGTCTTCTCGTACGAAGATGACACCGCCGATCAGGTCTTCCATGTCTTGGCGAACGACAGCAGCTTCTTCAATCGATCGCTGCGAATCGTTGCCGGCAGTGTGACGAACATCAGCCCTGTCGAAACCCCACCGCTGGACATCACTGTTTCGGACGATGGAACACGTATTATCTTCGACGCTTCTGGGGTCGTTGATCTGACCGAAGACATCACGTTCGAGTACACCGTGATCGATTCGGCAGGCGTTACTGCAACCGCAACGGTCACGTTGGTTTCGCCGGTAGATCCAGTCGTGCCTCCAACGGCATCGGGCACACTGGCGTTTAACAACACCAACATGGTTACCGACGTGAATAACGACGGAAACCTGAGCGGTTTGGACTATGTAACGATCTTGAAGGAACTGCGAACCGTTGGTGCTCGTAACCTGCCTAACCTAGGCAGCGGATCGTCGAACTTCACCAAGTTCATCGACGTAAACGGTGACGGTCGATTCTCGAATCTCGACTTGCTGGCAATCATCAACATGATGAACTCGCCATTGGCTGGAGAATCGTTGGAGCAAGAACCGGCTGCCAGCGATCCGGTTGAAACGCTTTCCAGCACGCCTGCTGTCGAAGTGATTGCTGCCGTCAAGCAAGAGGAAACGGTCGCTCCTGTCGCAACGACGCCAGAAGTCGCTGCAGCGACTCAGCCGCGTACTGCCACGGTGTTCCAGCCAATCTTCGCCAGCATGATGTCGACGCCGACTTCGAGCGAAGGCAATGCCGTCGAGACGGAAATCGTCAGCGAAGAAGATCTCGCAGATGCGACGTTCAGCTCGCTCGGAACGACGCAAAGCGATCTGCTTTGGGGTAGTGACGACGAACTTGATTTCGCTGCGGAATCAGGCGACTCGGAAGATGACATCTTCGCTGACGCCGATTGGGAAGAAGAGCTGCTGACTTTCTAGATTTCGGCCCATTTTAAGACGCAAAAAAGCCTCCCTCTCTCGGGGAGGCTTTTTTCATGGATTGCGCGAAACGCACCAGGCAGCCTTGACGAAGGCCGATTGCGCCGGGTCGGCATTTTACCGATTCGAGATTTAATCGGATTGGCAAGATTCTAGGGGAAATGCGGGAACTAGCAGGCAAGTCAGGGCGTCAAAACGTCGACAAACCCTGTTTTCTAGCTACCCAAGTGGCTAGAGATCACACGGATTTTGGATTCCTAAGTGTTGATATAGCAACAAGATAACGGAAATTCGAGCTGCCCCTTTTGAGATGCTGCACGACGAGTCAGACGCGACGGGGCAATCATCACGAGTTAAATGGGTTAAATGGAGCTTAACCCCCCGTAAGAATTTGCTGTGTTAATCTGGGTAATTATAATCCGACTTGGATCGACTAAATGTCGAGCATTTTGCCCCATCGGAACTTGCCTACCTTGTTTTTGTGATCCTCAGGTCTTGTCTCCCGATCCGCGACAGGAAGTTGCTGTCCGCAATTCACTACTCGAGCCCAGCTTTAACGAAGATAAAAGGTTCGCCAAATGACCATTCGTCATGCGAGTAAGCTTACCCGAGCCCAGCGCCGTGATCTCAATAAGAAGAACCGTCTTCTTCGCCAAACGAAACAGCGTTCCATGCAGCACGAGCCGCTGGAAAAACGGGAAATGCTTACTACCGGCATCGTCCCTCAGCTTGTTGGGATTCAGCCGAACAGTGGCGAACTTCTGCAAGAGAACGACGTTCGCGGCATCTCGCCACGCTCGCTGACGTTCAACTTCGCTGAAGTCACCGACCAGTTGGATCTGCTCAATCCAGCAACGCTCAGCGATGGGATTGTGATCACACGTGCCGGTTTGGACGGAAAGCTGGGAACCGTCGACGACGTCCAGATCACCGGTAAGGGGGCGAACTTCGAGGGCTTCATTGGTATCGGCGATCAGCCTAACCAAGTGGTCGTGCGATTCGGCGAAGCTCTGCCGGACGATATTTACCGCATTCAGATCACCAGCGACTTGAGGGACATGGAAGGCGAATCGGCGACCGCCTTCACACGTAACTTCGAGTTGAACCTGGCTCCACAGGTGATGTCGGTCGTTCCGCAGCCGGTAACACGCGACACCGATGGTTCGCTCGAAATCGCTCGCGATACGATCCATGTTTACTTCAACGATGACGATCTCGATCCGGCACTGGCCTCGAATCCTGACTACTACCAGCTGACGTTCCAGAAGGCGGAAAGCAGCGACGGTAGCCCAGACAACAGCGATCTTGGTTTGGGTAACGATTCGCAGGCGTTCTATCCTGTGGAAGTGGTCTACGATGCCGAACTCGATTTGGCCGTTCTGCGATTTGACGGTCCGATTGAAGACCTGATCAACGCAGCCGATTCCAACGCAAACTACGCCACCGTCTTCCGTCTACAAATCGGTGTTCGTGGTATCGCCAGCAAGGCTTCGCAGATTCTCGATCTAACGACGCTGCCGGACGTTCAAAACTCGAGCTTCGATACGGCAACGGACCTATCGAACTACTCCGGTCAGTTGCAGAACGAAGGTGGCTTCGAAGATTACACCAATGCGAACCTTTTCGGTGGGAATCACGAATTCCGCGTGACTCGTGGCGCCGATGTCGACGTCAACAATGACAGCGTCGCGGACGTTAACCACACGACGTTCACCATCGACGATGGTCGCGGAAATCTTCGTACGTTCGAGCTGACCTCTGATGGTACTGTTACCGCTGGTAACATTGCGATCGACATCAGTGGTTTGGGAAGCACGACGTTTGACCTCGCCGCGGCGATTCGCACGGCGATTAACAACGAAGCCTCCGGAACATTCCTCGTCGAAGCTTCGACGGTAACGGGCTTCAGCACCGATCGTTCCCAACTGCGAGGTACCGACGGCAACCGCGTAAGCATGGTCTTGGGAACGAAGTCGACCGGCTTGATTGTCGACCGAACACAAGCCCTTGTCATTCGTGGCGAAATTCAGAACGTCACTTCCTACGATATCGCATTGCCTGGTGGGAACGATGAACCAGGGCACCGCGACGTGGAACTGGATGGTGAAAACCATTTGGGCGGTGGTGATCAAAATGGTCTCGGCGTCACGGTCGTCACTTACAACTTCCCGAATGTTTACGGTGTCGATCCTGCAAGTCCGACCAACGAACCTTTCCAGAACCAGATTACGGAAGAGCAAAAGAAGCGTGCTCGCGAGATCTTCGAGATCTATGGTTTCTATGCCGGTCTTGAATTCGTCGAAGTGCCTAACGATGTCGCTGCCAGCGTTGGTGTGGTTACGGGCGACCTTCGCGGCTTGAGCCCAGATATTGCCACAGGGCCAGGTGGCGTTGCTGGTTTGGCCGGCAACGGTTTGGCCATTATGGAAACGGCCGACCACGATAATCCAGGCGACGATGAAGTGGGGGCTGTTTGGCAACAGACCGCGTTCCACGAAATCGGTCACTTGCTGGGCTTGGACCACACCTACGATCTGCCACCAGGCACGATCATGGGCGATGATGGTAATCTGTCATTTGGTTTGACGCCAGAATCGCTGCTGCCGGGCGACTTCGATATTACGCACTTGCAGCACTTGTATCGTCCAGACGTGATCGATATCGACATGTACCGTTTCGAGGTTACCGAAACGGGACGATTGTCGGCTGAGATTGTCGCGGAACGTCTTTCCGATTCGAGCCGTCTCGATTCGGCTCTGACGCTCTATCGTCTCAATGGCGATGGTTCTTACTCGGCAATTGCTCGTAACAACGATTACTTCAGCGAAGATTCCTTCCTGGAAATCACGCTTGAGCCAGGGACCTATTTCATTGGTGTCTCGGCAAGTGGCAACGAAGTTTACGATCCGAACATCGAAGACTCGGGCTTCGGCGGCACGTCGGAAGGTGAATACCACCTGCAGTTGCGATTCACTCCAACGGTCAACGACTCGATTCGTGATACCGGTGCTACCGTTTCGCAATTGAATTCGATGGTCGTACGTACCGATGGTGGCGGCTTCCAAGATGGTCAGACCATTACGCTGAAAGATGACAGCGGAATGACTCGCATCTTCGAGATCGACTACGACAACAACCTCAACAACAGTAATGCCGAAGCGGTTGTCGTGAATTCGAATACGCTTCAGAGTGAGGTCGTTGCCGCCCTGGTCACTGCGATTAACGATGCCGATTTCAACGTGGTGGCATCTTCCACGGGGAACCGCATCGAACTGCGAAATCTGGCCAGCAACAGCCCGATCACTCTGTCGCCTAGCATCATTCAAACGCAGGCGATTGTCGTGACGAGCGGTGCGGCTGCAGGGGCATCGTTGGATGGCGACTTGGACGGCACAGCCGGCGGGGCATTCAACTTCTGGTTCCGTGCTGAACCATCGACTTATGGTTCGATTACTTCGGCAACACCTCGCACGTTGTTTGTCGATGCGACCTATACAGGAACGGCCCAGACGGGTTCGATCGATCAGCCATTTTCCACCATTGGTGCTGCGATTAGCGCGGCTAGAACAGCCGGTCGCGGCGACGTGATCCGCGTCATCGGTCTCGGAGGAGTCGGCGACGATCAATCGACGCTCAGCGACAACATTGCTTACCTGATCGGGCGAGATCCGATCACCAATGCTCCACTGAAGGATGGCACCGAAATCATCTTGCCTAAGGGCGTTACGATGATGATCGATGAAGGAGCCATTCTGAAATTCAGCAACTCCAGCATTCAAGTTGGTAGCACATCGGTTATCGATGACTACAGCTTCGCTTCGTTGCAAATTCTAGGTATTCCGGAACGTTACCAGCCGAATACCCAATCGAACGGAACCGTTACCCTTGACGAAGAACGTCAGAATCGTCGTGTGACGCTGACGTCTTACAACGAAACGACGCTTCTAAACGATCCAGACCAAGACGCCGAACGCGTCGGACATGCGAGCAATATCCAAGCCGATGCATCGGCTGGCAACTGGGGCGGTATCCTCTTCAATCAAGAGGTTGACCGCGAACAGCTGCGAGGGACGTATGAAGATGCTGGTATCTTCATGAACTCGATCATCGGTGCCGAGTTCCGCTACGCAGGTGGTATCGCCGAAGTAGATGGTGCGGACGTTTCGCTCACGCCGATCTACATGGAAGAAGCCCGTCCGACGATCAATTACAACGTGATTCGTCTGAGCTCCGGGGCCGCTCTTTCGGCAGATCCGAACAGCTTCGAGGAATCGAACTACACGGTTTACAACGGTGCTCCTGCTTCGTTTACTCCAGACGTCAGCCGTGTCGGTCCTGATATCTTTGGAAACCGAATCGTTCAAAACTCGACCAACGGTATGTTGGTGCGAATTCTTTCTTCCCCAGGTAGCCCTCTGGAAGAAATGACCGTTGCTGGTCGCTTCGACGATACTGACATCGTCTATGTGATTCAGGAAGCCCTGCACATCGATTCGACGCCAGGCGGGGCATACTCGGAAAACGTCGATGTTGTCAAAGTACAGCATCTGTCCGGCATCACCGCAGGTTCCCGTCTGCGAGTTCGTGCTCTTTCCGATACCAATCAGCTTCGGGAATTGATCATCGAGTTCGTGGACTCGAACAATCCATCGACGGCGACAAGTGACGTGGTTTACACCATCAACTTGGACACGATGGTGCCTAGCGAAACGCCTGGCGTGGGTGAAGAAGTTCCTATCGGTGTCTTTACTGAAGAAGCACTTGCCGAACAAATTGCCTTCCTGATCAATCGTTTCCGCGATTCGCAATCGTTTGGCTTCCCAGGGATCTTCCTGAATATCGACGCGGTTGCAGAGAACGGTAACGTCCGACTCACCGGCGATTACAGTGCAGCCTACTTGGGTGGAAATGCTGGCATCGTTGTCGATCGCCTCTACCAGGCTCGCTACGATTCGAGTTTGGTGGTCGATCCGAATGTCGTTGTGAAGTTCAACGCCGGTCGTATCGAAGTCGAGATGGGGGCAAACTTCATCGCGGAAGGTGCCCCTGGTCGGCCGGTTGTGTTCACCTCGCTGCGTGACGATCGTTATGGCTTTGGTGGAACATTCGATACCAATAACGACGGTGCTGCTTCGGTGGCTGACGAAGGTGATTGGAGCGGTATCTACTTCGCCCATACCTCGTCAGGTAGCCTCGACAATGTGCTGCTTGCCTTTGGTGGTGGTGAGTCGAACATCAGTGGTGGGCAAGCTCACTTCAACGTGATCGAAATCCATCAGGCCAAAGTGCGTGTGACCAATTCGACCTTCGAGTACAACGACGACGGTCAAGGCGCCGGTGTCGGTGGTCCGACTCGAAACGGCCACATGAGCAACGATAACGCGGTGATCTTCGTCCGCGATTCGCAGCCGATCATCGTTGGCAATAACTTCCGATTCAACGAAGCCAACGTGTTGAACGTCGACACGAGCTCGCTCAGCCATGACTTGGTTGTTGACTGGGGACGTTCGACAGGCAATCTCGATCGTCAACGTGGTTTGGGGGACAACCAAGGTGCGTTGATCCGTCGTAACCTGCTGACCGACAACGATCTGAATGCAATGGTTGTCCGTGGCGGCGTGCTGACGACCCAAAGCGTTTGGGACGATACCGATATCGTTCACGCTTTGTACAGCACTATTTACTCGACCAACTTCCACACCTACGGCGGTATCCGCCTGGAAAGCTCGGCGACTGAAAGCCTTGTTGTGAAGCTGTTCGGCAACAACGCCGGCTTTGTTGCGACAGGGGCTCAGTCTGATATCGACGATCGAATCGGCGGTATGCTGCACGTCGTCGGGCAAGCGGGCTTCCCTGTTGTCTTCACGGATATGCGAGACGACACGGTGGGGGCCGGGTTCACGCAGTATGGAACTCCGCAAACCGATACCAATAACGACGGTATCTTCGGTGAAGATCCTGCGGCCGCTCAGCCGATGCCAGGCTCGTGGCAAGGTTTGACCATCGAACAGTTCGCCAACGATCGCAACGTTCAGGTGATCGTGGAAGCGGAAGCAAATAACCTCACCGGACAAGGCGTGAATGGCTCGCCGGTCAGTGCTCAAGCTCTCGGCCGTCTCGCTCCCGATGAGTATGGCGGCGATGACAACCGTCGTCTTGGGTTCGAGGTCAACGGTTACTTGAGCAATCGTGCAGACGTCGACGTCTATAGCTTCGTCGCCGAGCCAGGTACGGAAGTTTGGTTCGACATCGACAAGTCGAGCTACTACTTGGACGTCGTCGTCGAACTGATCGACGGTAACGGTAACGTTCTCGCCGCTTCGACGAATTCTTACGATCAATCGGGCGACAGCTTCTACGGCCAAGGCTCGATGCTGAAGGTGACCAACCCGCTGCAGAAGTCGGGCTTCTACAATGAAGATCTGTGGTCGAACAATCCTCGCGACGCCGGCATGCGAGTCGTGCTGCCAGGTCAACCTGGTACGGCTCGAACGTATCACGTTCGCGTGCGTAGCAACACGAGCGATCTGACTTCGCCAAATGGCAATGTCGTCGCTGGCGAAACGAATGGAGTTTACCAGTTGAATCTGCGTCTGCGTGAAGTGGACGAACTTGCTGGTACTTCGATTCAGTTCGCTGACATTCGATATGCTGAAAACGGTATCTCGATCTACGGTCAGCCAGGGCATTCGCCAGTCTTGGGCGAATCGTCCGAAGATAGTTCCAACAACGACACGATCGGCAACGCTCATAAGCTCGGCAACGTGCTGCAGTCCGATCGAGCGGCCATCAGCGTGGCAGGCAACCTCGACACGTCACAATCAGACGTCGATTGGTATGAAATCTCCTTCGACTTCGCAGGTATCCAGTCGATTCCTGGCACCAGTGCTGCTGGCGAATGGGGTTCGCTGGTCATCGACTTGGATTACGCGGCTGGTTTCGATAATGCCAACTCGATTGTTTCGGTCTTCGACTCGGCCGGACGCTTGGTGTTTATCAGCGATCGCGGTTCGGTGAACGATGACCTGACCCATCCGCAAACGACCGGTAACGCCGGCTTGGCTGATCTGACGCGAGGATCAAGCAACAGCAGCGATCCTTACCTCGGTACAGTCATGCTGCCAGCAGGTACGCCTGAGAACCCAGCGGTTTACTATGTCTCGGTGAGTTCGCAGGAACAGACTCCGATTCAGATGAACCAGTTCTTCCAGTCGAACGCTACCAACACCCAGGTTCGTCTCGAACCGATCAACTCGGTGCATCGCATCGTGGAAGATCACATCGGTAGCGGTACGTTCACTTCCGCTTCGACGCCGACGCATACCAGCATCGTTGATAACTCGAACGTCAATCCTTACGTGCTGGGTGACTTTGTTGTGTTCCTGAGCCAGAACCAGGGCACGAGCACCGATCTGTACGCCGTCGATCCGTTCACCGGGGCGGTTGAAGCACGCGTTGGTCGTTCCGGGGCTGCCTTCCGCGACTTGGCGATGGCTCCCGATGGAACGCTGTACGCATACAACGTCGACGTGACGGGTCGTCTGGAAGACGCCAACTCTGGTAACTTCCTCGAGATCGACACCGGAAATGCATCGGCCACTTTCATTCGTGACGACGGTATCGTTACGTACGAAATCAACAACAAGGGCGACAACGTCCGCGTTGGTAACCTGGCCAATGGTGCCGACGAAAACAGCGGTACCGGTTGGGGGTATCAGTTCCAGGCCACGACGTTCCACAACAACTTCGGTGCCGATGGCCTGCAATTGTATGCCGTCGGTAGCCGTGGCGATGTGAATAACTTCGCCGATGAGTATGCCAACATCCTGTTCTTTATGGATGCCAGCGATTCCGATGGTGACGGTAACCCAATTGGTGCCCCAGACGATACTCGCACGATCAACTTGGGCGTGCTGGGTGATATCGCCGATACCAATATTCAGGGCAACCTGACCGCTCGTATCAATACCGAGGTGGATCGTGGTGTCTCGGCTGCATCCAACGCGTTGGTAGCTGTGGGTGCGACAGGTGCCGGAACGACTGCTGTCCTTCGAGATGGCATGTTGTTTGAAGTCGATCCAGACGGTGCCGGTCCTCTTGGGACGACTGTCTTTGAACTCGACATGGGGAACGACTTCAATCTTGATCTGAGCCCCGGTGCCGGAAGATTCATCAGTGATGGCATGGAATTCCAGGTGGAAGGTTCGGCGATCAACACGATCCGCTTCCAAACTGGAGCTGTGATCGACACGAACTTGTTCAATCCAGCGGTCGTCGACAACACGTTGGATAACACCCAGCGAAGTTCGATTACCATTACTAGCGGTGGTACTTCGCGAACCTATGTGTTCGACAACGAAGACAACGGCACCGTTGGAATTACGGGAACTCAAGTTCGCGTGCCATTCAACTCTGGTTCGTCGCCAAACGAGATCATGTCCGCTCTGGTGACAGCGATTAATGTCAATTCGACTAATTTCGGAGTTACGGCAACAGCAACTGCCAATGGACGTATTACGCTGACAGGCGATACTGGAATTTCGACCACAGGTAATATTGGCGGAATCACTGTGGCGGGGTCTTACAACCAGGTTTCGTCAGGTAATGTGATTATCGTTGACGTCGAAGAAACGATGTCGAGCACTGAGGTCGTCAACGCTATCCGAAATGCTACCAATGCGACGACCGGCACGACTGGCTTGTCGGTCAGTTCCTCCGGTAGCCGATTCAACTTCCTGGAAGCAGGAACTTCTGTGGGCTACTTGCAGCAGGCAAATGCATTTGATGCATTGCTTGACCCAGCGTTCTCGGCGACCCAGGGCGTTGCAATGGGCAACGAGGCCGTCTACATCGGTGCTGGTTTCTCCGGAGCTGATGTTGGTGACGCGATTGTCGATGCGGCGACCAATGCGATGATAACGGCGTCGAATACCGGAAGTGGTGCCAGCAGCAGTGTCGTTACCTTCGATACGAATACCGAAATCGAAGTTGACACCGCGTTTGATACTCCATTCACCGTTGGTGGCGACGCCAGTGGTGGTTTCGTGACCGGTATTGCTTGGGTTGGAAGCAATGTCTACGCGGTTACGAATACCGGTGGTTTGTTCAATCTGGCACCAAACGGTTCGATCCAGGTCGTAAATGATGAAATCCAAGCTGACTTCATCGCGACGCTGACCGACGATCTTGGTAACCCTCTGACGTTCTCCAGTTTGTCAGCCGGGCCTTCGCGTGCCGGCGGCAATACCGGTTACTCGGATGTTCTGTTCGGCGTGACATCCGGCGGCGATATCTACGCGTTCGATGGAAACGGTGCCGATCAGTTTGTCTTCCATGGCAACCGATCGAATATCTCCACTGGTATCAGTGGGGTCAGCGGCCTCCAGTTCGGTACGTTGAACGAGAACCTCTGGAACATCAACGATATCGGCGAGAACGAAGCTGGGCATGGTATCAACGTGCCGATCGACAACTCGCGTACCGCTTCCAACGGTGGCCTGAGCTTGTACTTCGGTAACACGGAGGACACGTTTGCCCAGGACAACGCAACGGGTAACAAGACCACCAACAACTATGACTTCCCTGGCGATGCTCATGGTACGGTTATTACCGATGCGTTTAGCCTCTACGGTTACAACGCTGGTGACCTGCCTACTCTGTACTTCAACTACGAATTGCAGACCGACGGGAACGACTATAACTACGGGCCTATCCCAGATACTCCAGCGACCGATGCTCTGCGTGTCTTTATTGCTGGGGACGATGGTGAATGGCACCTGCTGGCCACCAACAATACGCTGCGTCAATCCGACACGGGCCCGAACCCAGATGATGAATTCGACTTGATTGGTGATCTTGGAAAGTTCAGCAACGCCGCGATCGACGAATCGCTTCGTGCCGACGGGGTCGCTGGTACTGAAGGGGTTCAGCCGCTGTTCGACAATACCGGATGGCGTCAGGCTCGCGTCGACTTGTCGGCATTCGCTGGCCAGGAAAACCTGCGTCTGCGATTTGACTTCTCGACTGGTGGTTCGGTTAACCTCGGCGGACGTCATCTCAGCAGCAATACCGACCTGAACACTGAGGAACTTCGCTTCCTGCGTGGTTCTCAGATGGCTGACGGCGGTACGTTCATCGTGACCGATCCGATTAACGGTGGCTCGACGACCTTTGAATTCAACAAAGGACAGTCGTTCACCTTCGACAGCGGTGCTCGTATCGCGGACGGCTTGAATCCACTTGCCGGTGCCGGTGCGAACACGTTCACGCTGACTCGCCTGGCCGGTGGTAATGAAACCGCGACCTTCGAATACGTTCTCGACGCTGCCGATGTGACGCCTGGTAACGTACCGATAGTCTTCTCGATTACCGACTCACCAAGTGAAATCGCTACGCTGACGCGTCAAGCAATCAATGTTGAGTTCAATTTCATTGACGTGAACTTGTACTCGGAATCGGCTGACTCGTTCAATATTCAGGGCTTTGAAGATCTGATTCAGAACACGACTCAGAACGATGCCGCCCTGGGTATGACCGTTACTGGTAGTCGCCAGCTGACCGATCCAACGAACACGGTGATCTCTTACAACAGTTCGACGACAGCCAACGAGTTGGCAATCATTGCTCAGGACGTGATGAACTTGGAAATGGCTCCTCAGGCGTATGCCCAGGGCTACTTTATGTTCAATCGTTTCGAGGAGTTCATCTACGGTAACGGTTACCTGTTCGATATCAACGATAGCGGCCTGGGTTACGACGGTTTCCTGCAAGGCGACGACTTCGGCTATGCCGATAACAAAGTCGGTGCTCCACAGGCGACCAATACCAACGCCAACATGCGTGGTCAGGACAACCAGAACCGTGGTGTGCTGATCGACGACCTGATCATTGGCTTCGCCGAACGTGGTGAAATGGTGACTGGGGCAACGACCAATGCCGGTTACACGCACAATCAACAGCTGCGTGGTAACGAAATCTTGACCGGTGAATACCAGCTCGAGATTCGACGTGGCACGGACTACGGTGCACCGGATCCGTTTGCACCAGGGCTTCTGGCTTTGGATCCTGGTTTCACGTTCGATACCAACGATCGTTTGAACAGCAGCTATACGGTTAAAACTTCGTCTGGCGAACTGCTCGGTAATCGTGACCGGATTCGTGTCGGTGATGGTGTGGATTGGGTAACGTTCGAGTTCTTCGATCTCGATTCGGTTGCCGAACGTCAGGCTCGTGGCTTGGCTGGCACAGCGACTCGTACGGCCTATGACTCGACCAACAATGTCTACAGCATCGGTTTCTACAACACTGACTCCGAAGCCGATATTGCGTTGAAGTTGATGCAGGCCATCAATGATCATTCCGGTCAGATCTCGCGAGGCTTGATCAGCACCACCAGTGGCGGACTGGGCGTCTACGCTCAGGTCAATGCCCGCAACGGTGTGACGACCAGCAATCGCGTTGATCTTTCGGCGAAGACCTACTCGGACAAAGTTCGTTTGGAACTAGACGTTCAGTCGGACGATGCCTTCCGTGAAGCAGTCGACTTGAATGTCGGCGGCGACACCCTGGGGGCGACCCATCGCATCGACGTCGAGATTCAAGGAATCTTGGGCGACAACGATCCTGTCGAACATGCTGACAGCATCGCTGATATCGATGTGTATCAGTTCGAGATGAACGCTGGCCAAGAAGTCCAGATGCTGCTCAGCACGGACTTCAGTGATGCAAGCGGCATGAATGCGGTTCTGCGACTGTTCCTGCGAAATGCAAACGGGACATTCACGGAAGTGCTGCCGACCATCATCCCTGGTGCGGCATCCGACGAATACAACTTCGAGGCTGCTACTGACGGTACTTACTTTGTTGTCGTCGCTGGCAACCCAATTCCGCTGCCAGCCAATGGTGGAGCAGCTACGGGCACGCTTGGTTTCGATGCTACGAAGGTTGGTAAGAACGATGCCGGTCGTCAGGTCCGAACCTACGAAGGTGGCTACGATCTGACAGTTTCGTTGGCGGAAGATCTGGGTAATACAACGACTCAGCAAACGATCCCGATCAACCGTGCAACGGGTTCTTCGTCTGAATCGTCACCACGTCTGACCTCGCTCGAGATCGTGCGTCATGATCAGCTGGCTGGATACGATTTGATTGGCGACTCCAATCGCCATCGCGATCAGGGTCAGATCATCATCAGCTCGAACATGATCTCGTACTCGAATAACTACGGCGTACTGATCGACGCTGGGGATCGTCTGACGATCGAAGATCAGCTTTCTGGAAACAATCGTCCGCACCAAGGTGCTCCGATTAACTTCCCGAACGCTTCCAACGCACAGCGGTTTGCTACCGGCGTTACCGTTGAGAATAACGTCATCTTCGAGAGCGATACCGGGGCGATCTTGTACAGCGGTGATCCGCTTTCGGGAGCGAACCCAGAAGGTGCGGTGCCGTTTGGACGCATTATCAACAACACGCTCTATGGCAAAGACGGCACAGGCGTTGGCGTGACGATTGAAGAATCGGCTGGGCCAACGTTGATGAATAACATCATCGCTAACTTCGCGACGGGTATTCAAGTCGACGGTTCGTCGGCAGGATCGACTGTTGTTTCGCGAACCCTTTATCAAGGGAACGGAACCAACACGACGGGGATTGCCGGAAACGGTAACTTGGCCATCGTGCTCGCCGACGGCGATCCACTCTTCGTTGATGCTGAAAATGGCAACTTCTACCTAGAAGAAGGAAGCCAGGCAATCGACGCGGCTGTGGATGCGATCCAGGAACGTGCTGAGGTGAGCCAGGTCGTTAACCCACTGGGTATCGACAGCACACCACTGTTGGCTCCAGAGCGAGACATCACTGGTCAGCTTCGTGTTGACGATCCAAACGTGGTTTCCAGCGGCGGTGTCGGTGGTGTGACGTTCCGAGATATCGGTGCGTTTGATCGAGCCGACTTCACCGGCCCCACCGGCTACCTGATTGATCCTCAGGATAATGATGCCGCCGACCGCGATCTGGATGAAACGCCAGACGTCGTTCAGTGGATCGATGGCCCTCTGACGAACATCTCGATCCAGCTTTTGGATCAAGGTGACATCTCCGATCAGGTCCAAGGTACCGGGATCGATGATTCGACGGTCGTGGCCGATTCGGTCAAAGTCGAAATTATCTCGGGAGCTCCTTACTACGAGTTAGTGCTCGGCGTCGACTACACGTTCGACTACGACGCAACGAACAACATCATTCGACTGGTTCCGATTTCGGGCGTGTTCCAGGAAGGCGTGCTGTACAAGGTCACCTTGGACAGCAATCCTGCAACGGACGACGCGGTCATTCGGGACATCGCCGACAACCCACTTGCGTTCAATAATCAAGTGGAGGACGAAGAGGGCAAGCTGGTCGGAGAGACTCGCTTCCTGATTCAAGTAGGCGGTCTGGTCGACTTCGGTGATGCTCCAGACTCGTACGGAACCACGTTGGAGGAAGATGGTGCTCGCCATAACCTGGTCGAGAACTTCTATCTGGGTGATGGCGTCGATGCCGAAATCGACGGTCAGCCTACGGCCGATGCTTCCGGCGACGGTTCGACTGACGATGGTATTTACATCCGTACTGATGCTCCAAGCGGTGGTGGCTTCCTCGAATTCACCCTGCGGGATGGTATCAACAACGAGATCTACGTCACCTCTCGGGCACCTTCCGGGAGCACCTCGTTCGGCTTCCTCGATGCCTGGATCGACTTCAACGGCGACGGCAAGTTTGATGGGAAAGGCGAGCACATCATCTCCAGCATTGCGTTGACCCAAGACGCAATCGACCCAACGGGCTCGCTGTCAGGCCTGGGGCAGTTGATCACAATTGCCGACATCCCAGATGACGCGATTACGGGAACGACAATGGCTCGCTTCCGTTTGAGCAGCACCGGCGGCCTAACGCCAAATGGACTTGCCGAAGATGGTGAAGTGGAAGACTACCAAGTCACCATCGGTACCCCTGGTGTCAATCCGTGGCATAACAGTTCCAATAATGGTGCTATCTCGATCGGTGACAACAATGTCTCCGGTTTGGACTACGCACTGTTGCTGGAAGAAATTCGGAATCGTGTCTATACCTACGGTACGGCAGACCCAGCCAATGGCATCGCTGTTGGTGACTTCCGACCAGGGTTTGAACCAGACGTGATCGATCCGAGCTCGGTTCCGGCCAAGCTGGACGTCGACAACGATCGTCGCATCACGAACTTCGACTTGACGGCTCTGCAGAACATCCTTAACGGGCTTGTGAATCCAGAACCAATTTCGATGCTCGACGGAGAATCTCTAAACAGCGAGATTGCCGATCCTGTCGTGGTGGAATCGACCGAGTTTGCCGTCGCAACACCTTCGTCGACTCCATCTGCTTCTGCTCCGGTAAGCACTCCAACGGCATCGATTCAAACCGAATCGTTGGTTGCTACTTCGAGCTTCGACGCAATCGCTCCGAGCTACTCGGAACTGGAAATGCGATCCGCTCTGGAACTGATGGGCTTCACCCGCAGCGAACAGGTTGAATCGAGCGTCATTGATGCCTCGTTCCTGGACGAAGCGGTCAGTGTCGACGCTGTTAACTTCGGCGATCAGTTCGACCAACTGCTGGGCGAGATGGCGGACGACCTGAGTTCCAACTGGGATGGCAAGCAACTCGGCGACGAGTCAGAGGACGAGATGGACTCTGACGAAATCGATGAGCTGCTCGCACTGATCAGCGATCAGGGTGACGAAGGCTAAACCTGCTCGAGAAGCACATCGAGCCTCTAAATCAAATCGCCCGTTGGGTTTCCCGACGGGCGATTTTTTTATGGCCATGTTCAACCGCTAAAGACTTGCCAGCTTGATTGAACGAAACGCCCAACTATGGCGTGAGATCCCGCGAGACCTAAGAGAGATTGCCTGGCGAAAGAGGCGTTAGAGTAGGTCGTCTTCGATCAATTCCGCTAGGGCTTCGTCGACCATTGCCTCGTCGAGCTCTTTTGCACCCACGCTGTTAGAGAGCGTTGTCGCGGCGGAGCTGATGATCGCTGCTTGCTGCGTAGGAAGAAAGCTAATTGCAGCAAAAGAATCCAGTTGCACAAAAGCCGATTCGATCTCTTGATCGATTGCTGGTACCTTGGAGGAAACGCTTGGCGTTAGTAGAACGAGTGGCTCGCCTTCTAAGCTTGGCGAATCGACAGTCTCCGTATTAACACCGGAAGCTTTTTCAGGCTGGCTGGCCGCGGAAACAGTAGGTCCAGCAAGCAAAGTTAGTGGGGCATAGACCGTGGGTGCGTAAACGGAAGCAGGTTCAGGGCTCACCTGGTTGCCGACATCCTGCAGATCGAGAAACGCGAGCAAGTCGAGCTTGCTGAAACGCCCATCTGCGTTGACATCGAGGCGTGGATCGAATTCGGTATGCGTGAACTCGGTAAGATCAACACTCTTCGTCGAGGCACCGGCAGTGATTTGAGGATTGACCAGCTCCGCAAGAAGGATCTCTCGATCGGCTGAGTCGGTAACGCCATCGAAGTTGACGTCGGTCAACTGAAGTGGGTTGTGCCAGGAGTCGTCCGCCACGGCCAGCGACCATGCGATACGCTGCACGCTGGACTGCGGCGTCAGGCTGACGCTCGCGTTGGTTTGTGGTGTGAAAAAGACTTCTTTGCCATTGGGACCCGTCAGTTTTAATTGATAACTGCTGGTCAGATCGAATGGCAGGGAGAAGGCTCCCCATTCGTTGGTGACCACCGAATGAGGACGGCCCACTTTGAGGTTATCTAGCGCGACATAGCGTGAGTCGCGGTTGGTGGTAACGGTATCATTCAAGTGCCCACGAGCGATTGCATAGGCAGCATTCGGCTCGCTCAGCTCGATGAACATCGTCTCCGAGGTACCTGCTGCCAGCGGACTCGTCGTATAGCGGGCCAGCAATGTTCCTTCGAAGTCATAGACTTCTAAAATCCCAACATCGCCATCGACTTCGGCAATGGCGTCGATCGAGACATGGCTTACCGGCGACGCAAAGTCCATACGCAGTTGACGTCGGTCGTACCAAACGTTGTTCCACGAATTGGAGTTCGCCGAATAGTTGAAAAAGCCGCGTCCCCCCGTACTGGTCAACGAACTGTTTCGTGAAGATGCATCCGCGAAACCAGTCGTGATCTCTGTGCCAACGGCCGACAGCGAGACGCCGCCGATCGGATCGTAGAAAATGTGATTGTGCGAAAAATCGTCCGGCTCGATGCTGACCTCGGTGACGACAGGATTGCCTTGGGCGTCGATAACTTCGACAGTCCAGCCAGCCAAGCCTGCTTCGCCGGGATTATAAACGCCATCTTTGTTTTCGTCGTAGGTAACGTAACCGGTGAAGCCTTGCACGGCGGTTGAGTCGACATGTTCGGTCGACGCGTTCAGTACATCGGAAAAGATGTAGCCGGTTGCATCGACCACACGGACTTCAACAGCATGCTCGATGGCGTTCGGTAATTGAATGGCAAAATGGAAGTTCGCGGAATAGTCGTCCAGCGTGGGACCGGTCTGCCATGCTCCACCATCATTGCGATATTCAATATGGCTCAGGCGGTTGGTCGTTACCGAGTTTTGCAGCCCCCAGGAATTCAGATTCGGCAAAATGCCAATCGAAGCTTCGCCCTGGACTTGTAGCTGATTCGTATCAGGATCAAAAAAAGAGCTTGCCGAGAACGAAATGGGGACATCGAAGACATCGAAAATGCCATCGCCGTCTGAGTCCTTCCAACCGATCGACTCAAACGAAGCTGTGCTGCTGGTATGTGCGGCATAAGCGGCTGCCAACGAGTCTTGATTCCCTAGCAAGCTCGTTTCGATCGGATTGGGATTCTCGTTACTGTCGAAGTTGCTGTTCTGGGTGTCGTAATAACCGCGTGTGCTTTCATAGGACGCGCCAGAACCGGCGTATTCGTCCATGGCCCAGAACTGATGTGCAACTTCATGTGCGACGGTGCTCGCAGGACGTCGCGAAGGCAACGCCATGAATGCTCCGCCAGCGATCGAAAACGCACCTTGTACGCTGCCATCGGCAAAGAATCCGTTGGTGTCGTTCTGGGCATTGATCACGAAAATGGTGAAAGCCCAATTGGCTCCGTGAGCTACACGCTGGCTATGATTGAACAGGCGGACATCGTTGTCTATTTCGCCAGTTCGTTCCGCCCCTACAGAATCCAGGAACGCTCCGACCCAGATTTCAAAGTCTGTTGCAACGCGGGTAATCGGCTCGATCCCAATCGAGATGGGAGCATCCGCGTAGGTGTAGTCGATCTGAAAATCGAGATCGTGCACGTCGGTTTGCAGCGCCAGGGTATCTTCCCACCACTGCAGACCTTCTTCAATGTTCTGTTTGACCTGGTTGGCGTGGGCCGTGTTCCAGTTTTCGGTATTGGCGTCGACTGTGCCGTTGGACTCGAAAAAGACAACCGACACCAAGACATCCCCCAGCATGAATTCGCCGGTGTCGAGCGGCTGAGCATTGAGGGGAACGGCCGATAGGGCAAGACGTGACTCGAGACGCTCGATATTCCTCGTTCGACGCGCGGGACAACGTCTCCGCTTGGTAGCTCCACGTTGTGTGGAGCGTCGAAATGAGGAAGATCGGAACATGTTTGAGTCCAGCGACCGAAATGCTGGGAAAAGGAAGAGAAGAATGCCAGCTATCGCTGACCGGTTACGAATGCGTTACAGCTGTTCGTCTTCTTTCCATAGGGCCAAAACTTCGTCGGCATGATCTGCGAACGTCGGTCCTTCGGTGGAATCTTCCTCCGTTTCTTCCGACTGCGATGCCGTCAGGACGATCAGATCGGCTTGTTCATCGAAACTGGCAATCGCGGCATCGGTTGATTCTTCCGGATCGTTTGCCGGCGTTTCGTCGGACGTGTCATTCGTCGAAACGTAGGACGATGCACTTGCCATCAGCGGCAGCGTGGTTGAAAAACTTTCGCTCGAAAGTGGACCGGAATCGAATTGTTTGGGGGCCACCTCTGGCGTCGTCGCTTTCGTGCTTGTCGGCTGCGTGCTGCGAGTATCAACAGGTTCCCCTTCCAGCAGGAACGAGCTGCCCATCAACGGTACTCCCCCTAAGTCGCCAGGGTAACCAGCTGGATAAACTCGCGAAGATTGGGCCGAGGCAGATTGGCCGAAGTTCTGGACGAAGAGACCATAGTCGGCCAGGTCGACTTTGCCGCTGTTATTAAAGTCAAACTTTCGGATCAAGGGGTTTCCGTTGACGAATTTACCGAACTGCTCTACGAAACTACCAAAGTCGGATAGTCCAACGCGGCGGTCTTCTCCGGCGTTCGCAACATCGTAAATGACCGGCCATACTTCAAAATGATAGCCGGGCGTTGTCGAGCCCACGATCACCGAGCTCTCGAACGTCGTTTGGTCGTAGACCGTCGCGTTCGATTCGGTGAGTGAAATGTCCGACGACTCGGTGTAGGTCAGTTCCCCATCGGTATAGTCGACCGTCAGTTCCATTTCAGAACGAAGCTGAATTCGGCCGATCAATGCGTAGCGATCGTCACCAAGATCGGTCGAAAGTGAGCTGTAGCCGATACGTACGGTACCATTCTCAGCGTCGACATCGGTCAAAGTAACCGAATAGCGAAGGCTACTCGGATCTTCCACACGGCCGAAAGCTTTGACGAAACTGAAGTCGTCTGGGTTGTAGCTCAGCTCGACGACGCCTGCTTGAACGGAACTTCCCGCAGGAGCTTTGGCATAGACTTCCACGTAGAAGTAATTCCACTCGTCGATCGTATCGACGTTCGACGGAAGCGTGTTGACTTCACCCCCGGAAGTGAGTGTTGGATTGGTTACGTAGCGAAGCTGATAATCGGCTGGCGTGCTCGCCGCGATCACCTCTAAGTCCACCCCTTCAAAGTAGACATCTTCATCGTCCGTCAGGATGTATTGCCCGAGACGGTGCAGCGAAAAATACTCGTCCTGGCCGATTGTCGCGTTGTTAAAGTCTTGTCCGGTCAAGCGTTCCAGTTGAGGAACCCCGTTGGTATAAATCGGGGCGCCTTCGCCGTTTGGTGCATTGGGATCGTACTGACGGTCGATGACGTCGAAGTGAAAGTGAGGATTGAACCCTTCTTCCACGTCGTAAACCCCCGGAGCTTGGGCGATCATCCGCATGGAGAGTGCTTCAATCTCCCCGGTGAACCCTTGCGTCTGATTTTGGACGCTAATCATCCCCACGTACCCATCGAATTCGGTTTGGGGCGCGTTGGGAATGGTATCGATGGCGTTGATGTTCGGCCCAAACTTGATGCCGTTAACGCCATAGGTCGGATCGAATTCGAATCCGGCCGAGTCGAAGGTGATGTTGAACGCAGCCGTGTAAAAGCCAAACGGGTCGGAGTCGACAACGAACAGTCCGCCCCCTTCTTCTTCGACGACCACGCCTGGTTCGCCACGTCGGTCGTCGATGTAGGCTTTGATCAGGAAGCTTTCACCCTGGGTGATCTGGGTGATGGCGTTTCCATGCAGATCGGTCGCGGCCAGGCGAAGCGAGAGCAACTCGTTGGTCGCGTTGAGCATTTCGCGCCCTTCGAGCTGTTCGAGACGAGCGACATGATTCCATTGGCGGCGAACAGAGTTTCGTTGGGCCGAGCGGGAATTTGCTTTTTTCATGGCGTTACGCGATCGGATGGTGCCACCCAAGAGATGGGTAATCTTTTGACAATGGGATGAAAAGCGACGAATACGACAGCCGCGAGCGAAATGGCCTAGATCTCAGAGTAATTGCGAGTTTGGCGAACGCAATCTTCCAAAACCATTGGTAGTTCTGACTTTAGGGGTTGTATCGATTATCCGCCTAAGATCGTCGCGACATGTCTCTAATTTGGACGGATTGCGGCCCCGTTAGTTCCGGCCGAGAACGCAAAACCAAGATTTTCGGAATCTTTTCTTCAAGTCGAGAGGAACTTCTCTGCCTCGGACTGCGACCAAGTGGCTAGGTAACTGGGAAATTATGCGGATAACGCGGATTTTCCTCCCGGTGAGGGATCTACCGAGGGTAAGAAAAAGTTTGCAAACGCAAATTTGCCCAATTAGTCTGAACGACGCTGAATAAATCACCCTAATTTCCCAAGTTGCTCAATTCGCCACTTGCCTAATCGAAAACATAGGTTGCCGTAGGTCGCCATGAAAAAGAACAAGAGCCGCCAGCACCGCGCCCCTGCCAAATCGAAGAAACGCGCCAAACGGCAGCAAGGCTTTCGCCGAATGGAACCCCTGGAAACACGGTCCATGCTGGCGGGGGACCTCCTGTCGGCGGTCCACAACGATTTCCAACCACTGGACGTCAACGCAGACGGTCAGTTCAACCAGATGGACGTCGATACGTTGTTGTCCAATCTGCGTTCCAAGAAGGCAGCCCAGCGCAGCTTGATCGAAGGTGAGCAAACGCTTTACCTTGACGTCGACAACGACGGTATTTTGACAAACCGTGACTTGTTGGCCGCCATCGACGCGTTGTCGATCGAAGGGGAGGCCGCTTCCACCGATTTCTCGGTCGACGTCGATCTACGAATTGTTCCTGATTCGGGGTCGCCAGCCGCCGAAGGTGGTTCGACTTCGATCGGCGTGAACGAATACTTCACGCTTGAGATCTACATCACCGATACTTCGTCGACCCCTTCCGGTATCGACCAAGCCTACGTCGACGTGCTGTTCGATTCGACGCTGTTTGCGATGGATCAGCCTATCTCCAGCGCCATCACACTTGGCCCAGGCTTTAGCGGACCAGCTGGTGGTACGGTTCCCAATAATGTGACTCCTTACGGCGCGTTTCATGGAAACACCGATGCCAGCTTTGTCGAGCCAGGCGTCTTAAAGTACATCGGTGGCTTCTCCGCTCAGAATCCGACGGCAACGCGACTGTTGGCTTCGATTCGGTTGCGATCGATTGCCGAAACCGACATGAGCGGTACCGATTTCTCGGTTTTGATCCAGGACTACACGCTTCCTGGCAACGACATGAACGATACGGTCAGTTCGTTCAACCAAGAGAATCGTGACGGTGACATCGATACCGACGAAAACCTGAATGCGACGTACCTCAACGGTTCCGGCACCGCGGAAATCGTCCGCTTTGTTGGCGGTAGTGTCAATTTGGTTGTCCAGGCTCAGCAGGAAAATGGCGCCAACTTCGATGCATACGATGTAAACGAAGACTTCTTCGGCGACGACGAAAGCAGCACGCCACCGAAAGTCACCATTAACGATGTCGAGTATTACGTGCTCGACGTTTTGGCCAACGACCGTGATGGCAATGGCAACTTGGTGATGGGGGATCGCTCGCGATTCAACATCGACTCGGTAACCCAGCCGGCCGAAGGTAACGTGATCATCCAAGAGAACGCCCAAAGCGTTCCAGAAATCGCTGCACTGATGGGCGTCGATTCCCATGAAGTCTTGCTTTACCAGGTTCCCGATGGACTGGGTGGCTTGGCCGAAAACTTCCAGTACACGATGACCGACAGCGGAATGACCGATAATGCCGGGACAACCACGGCAGGCGTCTATGTCTTCATCAATGAAGTCAATCAGCCGGTAGAGCTTATCGAAGATCCTTTTGAAGTCGAAGTGGAATCGGGCATCGAATCCGACGTCATCGACATCATGGATAACGTGTTGCCAGGCGAAGATTCCGACACGCCAACTTTCGTTGGGTTCTTCGACATCAATGGCGACGTTCTGGATGCTTCCGATCTACAAGGAACGTTCACTCCAGTTCTGGACGACATGGATCAGCCAACCGGCGAGTTCACCTACATCTCGAACACACCTGGCCTGGTCGAATCGATTATTTATCGTGTCGACGACGGTAGCGGTCAGATCACCGAAGGTACGATCACCTTCACTACGCAGTTCAACAGCTTGCTCTCTGGCGTCGTTTTCTTCGACGTCGACCGAGATGGCAACGTCGACGATAACGCCGGCACCAACGCAAGTCCGGAAGCTCGTATCGGTGGTGTCACAGTTCAACTGCTCGACGGAAGCACGGTCATCGAAACGACGACCACCGATTCGCAAGGAGCTTACAGCTTCTCCGGATTCGATGAAGGCACTTATTCGGTGCGAGTCATTGATCCTCGCTTCCTGATCAAGGGCTACACGACCACCGGTGGATTTACCGTCACAGGTAACACCATCAGCGGTATTACCGTTGGTAATGGGCAAGGTGGTCAGTACACCGGACTGAACTTCGGTTACTTCGGACGTCAGGCCCAGTACATCGGGTTTGGTGATTCGATCGGATCGAACACGGAAAACAGCATTGTTCTGGCCTTCTCCAAGAGTGGCGGCACGACCAATCTGGAATGGTTCGCAGTCGACATGGGTTGGGATCGCCTGGTTCGTATTCGACCAGAATACGCTTACCTCGATCCAGCCACTGGCTCGGCTCAGATTGCCTTTGAAGTAAGTGTCGACGGGGTCGAAGAGCCACAATTCGTGGTTCAAGCCTTCTCGCCGTCGACGCCTGGCTATCGCATCGTGGCCAACACGAGCGAAGGGATGATCATCCGCATTAATGGCTCGGCTTCGCAGGTCATGACGAACCTGGCCGCCGTTGATGCCGCCTTCGCGAACATGTAATCGCGACGGCAAGAAACAAAAAAAGAGCCGGACTCGTTTGAGCCCGGCTCTTTTTGTTTCTTGATCTCGAAGGCGTGCTTCGGCTTAGTAGTGGTATTCCATACCGAGCGTCATGCCGAGAACCCAGAAGTCCTGTTCGATGAAGTTGAACTGAGGAGCGGTTGGGTTGAATGCACTTGGGTCGACCGTCGTGTTGACCATCGTTGCCCCGGTCACAACATCGCTAAAGTAAACGAAGTTGGCACCGATCTTGAAGTCGAGATTGCAGTTGTAAGCGTAGATCATGTCGACAGTCGCTTCTGGAATGTAAGCGAACTGATCGCGAGTGTAGGTGCCGATGTTGGCATCGTTGGTGAAGACACCACCGTTGCGAGCAAATGCACCGTCGATCGTCGTGGCACCGGAAACGGTAGCTTCCTGCTTCATACCACCCACGCTGATCTTACCCATGGCTCGCCAGCTGAATGGTCCGTCTTGGAATTCAGCGATCAAGCCGAACTGACCACCATGGAACTCGTTGGTTGCGTCGAAGTTATCTTGGACGTTGACCACCGAACCAAGTGGAAAGCTTGTCGAACCAGCATCTTGAGCGGTGAACGTCGTGTTGTTGTTGAAGCTGTCTTCGATCTTGGCATAGCTATAACCGGTGACGAAGTCCCAGCGATTGCCATGGTTGGTATAGATGTGCTTGGTGACAAACAAGTCGCCCATGTACACTGAGTTGTCGTTGGTCAGGTTGACCGTCGTATTGTCGGCAGCGTTGGTACCGTTACCAGGCAGAGCGACAACAAACGAATCGTTCATGCCAGAGACAGGATCGAAGAATGGGAAAGCGAGCGTCGAAAATTCGTTCGACGTGGTCGAGTAGTCCGCACCTTCGTCAACGAGACCCATGAAGCGACCACCGATGCTCCAGTTTTGGTAGTCATCGAGCCACAAACCGATCGTGATGCGACCGCCGATGTTGGCATCGCCCGATTCGTATTCGTCACCGAACAAGATCTGAGTCGTTGGGGCACCCAGAACACCTTCGTCGGCAGGATCACTTGTCGTCAGGATCGCTGGGAAGTTCCCGCCATGTCGCCAGACGATCAGCGTATCGAAGCTGCCGTAAGCTCGTGGTGGCAAAGCACAGCCGTTTCCACAAGCGTCGCCTGGGAAGTTTTCGTATTGAACGTAATCGCCGGCTGGCTCGTACAGAGAACCATCAACAGGTCCGCCGTATTCCATGCCAGGGTTCATTTGGCCGTGAGCGTTTGCCGCAGCCATCTGAGCGTAAGGTGCCGGGCCGCCCATCATAGGTCCCGGAGCTCCCATGGGGCCCATCATTGCCTGAGGGGCATAACCAGGATGCATGCCTGGTGGCTGCATTCCGGCTGGGTCGTAGGGAGCAGGAGCACCGGCAGGATATGGGGATCCCATCGGAGCATAACCCTCTTGGGCAAAGGATCGTCCGGTCCCGCAGACCAACGCGACGATCGAGAAAGCTAGGGTGGAGTAGTTAAGCTTCATGTTGTGTGCTCGCAAACTAATGCTGTCGCTCCCAAGGCCCTGCCTCGTTCCGACCAGCGGAAGGAGTTACAAGAGCTACCGCTTGCGTCTTATGGACATCCAAAATCGAATAGCCATGAATAAACCCGGCGGTTCAAAAACCAGGGGCCTATCAGGCGGAATGTTTTCTTTTGTCAGGACGCTAGCCCTGGCACTCGAACGGTCCGCGTACGATTATTCCGGACGTATTAGGAATGTCGGCCGTTCAGCATGTGCCGGTTAAACAAAAAGCAATGTGCAACCCGTATAAACGGAATTCTCCGCAGGAAAGTTATTTGGCACCATCAAACACACAGAAAAGGCAAAGTGGGGTGATTGCGTCAAGTTTGCGGGTTGGTTGGGCCAGCCGACCAATCAACTTCCATGAATCTGTCGAAAGAGTTGGCTGAAAGTTGGGAACAAAGAGGGTTGTCTTTCATACTAAAATCTGATGACGTCTATCATTAGATCGACACCCCCAGCCGAAGTGGCTATGCACCTCTAGGGAAGAAGACCTGTTGGATACCGAGCAACAAACGTTGGAACCGCCCCAAGCGGAAGAAACCAAGAAGCCAGAGCCGCCCAAGAAAGGGGCGCCTCGACAGTTCCGTTCGAACCCTGTGTCGGCCGTCTGTTCCCAGGTGACTCGATCGGGGCTCGCTCGTTATATCTCGAAGCTACCGCTGATCGATCGTTTCGAGGCCGAATTAAAGGACCTTTCCGATCGCGATCTACGAAAACACAGTTTAGGCCTGCGTCACCGGGCCAAAAGTGGCGAACCGCTGCATCGGCTTCTGCCGGAAGCATTCGCATTGGTACGCATCGCAGGTGCTCGGACGATGAACATGCGGCACTACGAAGTGCAGCTGATCGGCGGCATGATCATGTTCGACGGTTCGATCGCCGAGATGGAGACCGGTGAAGGGAAGACATTAACGGCAACTTTGCCGACCTATTTATATGCACTGCCTGGCAAAGGGGTGCATGTCGCGACGGTGAACGATTACCTCGCCGCACGTGACGCCGAGCTGATGATGCCGGTCTATAAAATGCTTGGCATGTCGGTCGGGATCATCGAATCCCAAATGTCCTCGGACGATCGCCGAAAAGCTTACGCGTGTGACATTACTTATGGGACGTCGAAAGAATTCGGTTTCGACTTCCTCCGCGATCGTCTTCTAATTCGCCAAACACGCGAACAAGGGCTCGGCGTGCTGGGGCCGCTGCTAGCAGGCAAGTCCGAGAAAAGCGAAGAGCCAGTTCAGCGAGAACACTTCTTTGCGTTGGTCGACGAAGCGGACAGTGTATTGATCGACGATGCCCGAACTCCCTTGGTGATCAGTTCGATTCCGGGCGAAGCAGAAAAAGTCGCTGTGGCATGTCACCAATGGGCTGCGAAGAGTGAGCCAGAGTTCGAGGAAGATAAGCACTTCGAATACGACCACGATAAAAAATCGGTCGAACTGACGGTGTCGGGGCGGTTGCTCGTACGTCAGGTCCCTAAGCCGAAACTGCTTGATACGGTCGGATTGGTCGATCTGTACGACTACATAGAGCGTGCCATTAAAGTGAAACGCGACTTCCATAGTGGTCAACACTATGTGATTCGCGACGGCGAAGTGGTCATCGTCGATGAGTCGACGGGACGTATCGCCGAAGGTCGAAAGTGGAGCTACGGCATCCATCAGGCGATCGAGGCGAAAGAAGGCGTCGAAGTGACGGTAGCCACTGGGCAAGCGGCTCGAATCACTGTTCAAGACTTATTTCTTCGTTACCGTCATCTCGGCGGTATGACAGGAACGGCATCGAGTTCCAAGGGCGAATTCAAAAAGATCTATAAGCTGAACGTGATCAAATGCCCTACCAACCGCATCCCACAGCGAAAGCTATGGCCTGATCGCGTTTTTGGTAACGAGGAGGCCAAATGGACCGCGATTGTGGATGAGATTCAAGAGATCCACACTCAAGGCCGTCCAGTACTCGTCGGCACACGAACCATCGAGAAAAGCGAACATCTTTCCAAACTATTGGAAGAGGCCGGTATCGAACATGAAGTCCTGAATGCCCACCAGGTTTCCGTCGAAGCCGAGATCGTTTCCCGCGCCGGACAACCTGGCAAAGTGACCGTCGCAACCAACATGGCCGGCCGTGGTACCGACATCAAGCTCGGCGAAGGTGTCCATGACTTGGGCGGTTTGCATGTGATCTGCACCGAATTGCACGATTCGGCCCGAATCGACCGTCAGCTGGTCGGACGTTGCGGTCGACAAGGCGACCCCGGCAGTACGCGGCAGTTCATGGCACTGGACGACGACTGTTTGCTAGTCGGACTAGGCCCGCATCGATACAAGAAGCTAGTCGCTTACGGCGAAAACCGCACCGGCGAGCTGCCAAGTTATGCCAAACTATTCAAAAAGGCTCAGCGAAAGATTGAGAAGAAGCACTTTAGCGACCGCAAAGTGTTGCTCTATCACGAGAAGCAGCGGAAGAAAATGCACCGCGAAATGGGCCAAGATCCTTATCTGGATTCGCCAGATTAACCAGAGTGATGCTCTTTGGCATCTTGTTGGAACGAAGTAATCGGCAAGTCCGTCGAATGTTGCGTTTTGGCACCTTATTGCCAGCATCCGGAAACAGGAAACTCTCCCTAACTTCTTACCACGCAGCGAACAAACAAGCTTTGAACAGAGTAGAGTTCTTCGGCGTTACGACCCTTCCAACCCTTACATCCTTGCGCCGAGCATCGCTGGTTGGTTCCTTTTCGGCTTTCAAGATTTTCGATTCTCACCTCCCTTGTTATGGTGAGACGTAGGATTCTACGATCGCAAATCGATCGGCCTCTAACCTTAAATTCCCATTATGAATAGTCCCGGCATGTCCACCGAGCCCTCGTCCGTGAATCCCGAGACCCTCGAAAGCACCAAGAAGCAGATTCGAGGCCTGATTCAGGAGATTGCCCAGCTTTCCAAACGGGATGTCCCTCCAGAGGATTATTTCAAGGAAGTGCTGCCCAAAGTCGTTTCCGCTTTGGCCGCCGTCGGTGGTGCTGCGTGGATTTACGACGAACAGCGCCGCCCGCAACTGATTTATCAAATCAATTTGGCCCGAGGTCTTGTCGATCCGAAGAGCGACGAAGGTATTCGTCACCTTCGTTTGATCGAGAGCATGTTCAAAGGGTCCGAGGCCCAGCTCCTCGCTCCGCAGTCTGGCGGTGCCGAAGAAAATTCCGCTGGCAATCCAACAAATCAACTGCTGGTCGTTTCCCCGATTCGTGTCGAAGACAAAGTCGAAGGGGTTATCGAAATCTTCCAGCGTCCCAACTCGGCTCCAAACAGTCAGCGTGGGTATCTTCGCTTCCTGGAACAGATGTGCGGTTTGGCTACCGATTGGTTCAAGAACCGCAAACTGCGCGACTTCTCTGACCGTCAATCGTTGTGGTCGAAGATCGAGCAGTTCAGCCGTGCCGTGCACGAGAACCTCGACTTGCGTCAAACGGCCTACACCATCGCTAACGAGGGCCGACGCTTGATCGGTTGCGACCGCGTTTCGGTCGTGTTGCGTCGTGGTCGCTGGAAGGTCGAAGCGGTTAGCGGCCAAGATGTTTTCGATGCCCGTTCAAGCCAGGTTCAACTTCTCGGAAAGCTGGCGTCACGCGTCATCGAAACCGGCGAGCCGTTCTGGTTCAACGGCCAGACCGAAGATCTTTCGCCACAGCTTGAAACGGCCGTTCACGATTACGTTGACGAGTCGCACACCAAAACGATTGCGGTGATTCCACTGCGTCGTCCGGAACATGCGACCGACAACATGAAGCGGGAAGAGGGTGAAGAGGAGCGTCAATTCCAAGGCGAGATTCTCGGTGCGTTGGTCGTCGAGCAAATCGAAGACAGTTCGCAGCAGGAAGAGTTCTCGAAGGGGGTTGAGCTGATCTCCGAGCACAGCAGTCGCGCCCTGGCTAACGCGATCGATTACAACTCGATTCCGTTAACGCCTGTTTGGCGGTTGCTGGGCAAATCGAAGGTTCTCGTTACCGCGCGTAACTTGCCCAAAACGGTTCTCGCCGTGGCTGGTGTCGCGGCTATTATCGCGGCGTTGTTTTTGATTCCCGCTCCGTTCAAAGTCTCTGGTTCCGCCACGTTGACTCCTGTTGTCCAGCGAGAAGTGTTTGTCGCGGTGGAAGGGGAAGTCATCGAAGTGCCGGTCGATCATGGCGATCAAGTCCAGCAAGGCCAGCTCGTCGCGAAGTTGCGAAATACCGAGCTCGAACGTCAATACAAACAGTTCACCGGCGATCGTGAAAAAACGTTGACGACGCTTCAGGCACTCGAGTTTCGTAAGCGTCGACCAGAGACGATGCGGAATCCATCCGAAGCGACACAGCTGACGATCGATCTCGGTCAGGCTCGTCAGAAGTACGAACATCTCAACGAACAAGTCGCGTTGATCGAAGAAAAGATGGCCCGCTTGGAAGTTGCCAGTCCCATCAGCGGCGAGATTGTCACGTGGGACGTGCGAGACAATTTGATGCAACGTCCCGTCACGCCTGGCCAGGTTTTGATGACGGTGATCGATCCTTCCCAAGAGTGGATTTTGGAAATCCGTATGCCAGAAAAACGGATTCAACACATTCAGTATGCCTTGGAGCATCAGCAAGATTCGGAAGCGTTGGACGTGACTTACATCATGGCCAGCGATCCAGGGCGTCAGCTGACTGGTAAAGTTACCGAGATTCAGCGACTTGCTCAGCCAGACTCCACGGAGGGGCAGATCGTCAAGCTGAAAGTCGCAATCGACAAGCAAGACATCGAACACCTTCGAGCCGGTGCCACCGCTACCGCCAAGGTACACTGCGGAACGGCTCCGCTGGGATATACCTGGTTCCATGAAGTGTTCGAATTTATCGAATCGCGGATCTTGTTCTAACGGCAATCCACTTTCGCAATCCCTTTGAAACACCTTTTATTGGCCTGCACCGAGCAAGCAGGCAACATCATCGCACGAGGTAAGAGACCTATGTCCAAGTCTGTCATTCTTTCGGCTGCCACATTGCTACTGATTGCCGGACAAGTTTCCGCTCAAACGCCCACCGATGCGACTGCTTCGCAAGTGGTAGTCGAGCGTTGCCTCGTTTCGTTGATTGACGAAGTGAATGTTCCTGCCCAGGAAACCGGGGTGCTCGTTTCCATTCCTGTCGAACGTGGAGACTACGTGACGAAAGGAACCGAGATTGCCCAGATCGACGATTCACTGCCGGTGAAGCAGCGTGAGATCGCCAAGTTGAAATGGGACAAAGCAACCGAACAAGCGACCAACCAAGTCGATATTAAGTACGCTGCCAAAGCGGCCGAAGTCTCGAAGGCTGAGTTCGAGCAGTTGGAAGCAGCCAACAAAGGCGTGAAAGGAGCGATTGCTGAAATCACCATTCGCAAAGCCAAGCTTCAATGGGAGAAAGCACTCCTCCAAGCCGAACAAGCCGACATGAACTTCAAAGTCGCCGGCATGACCGCTGGGGAAGCTCAGGCTGAAATGGAAGCTGCCGAGATGGTGATCGATAAGTGCAAAGTGACTACGCCTATCGACGGAGTCGTTGTTCAGAAGTATCGCCAAGAAGGAGAATGGGTTCGACCTGGCGACCCTTTGATGCGTGTTGTGGGCCTCAAGCGATTGAAGGTCGATGGATCGCTGAATGCTGACAAGTTCGTGCCTGGCATGGTGATCGGCAAGCCGGTCACTGTCGAAGCCGAAACACCTGGCGGCATGATCAAGTTTGAAGGGACCGTGGTTTTCGCTAGTCCCGAGATCGACGCGACCGGCCATTTCGACTTCACCGCCGAAGTGCAGAACCAACCTTCGACCAATTCATGGATGTTGTTCCCTGGGGATGTGGCCAACGTGACGGTTCACCTCGATCGTCCGTCGACCCTCAGTGCTCAATTCAGTGGACGTCGTCAATAACTCCACTGCATTCGCGTCGCTCTACTCCCCTCCCCCACCCCGAGATTTGAGCTTTGGTCAGTCTTCAAGACAGTTTGGTTGCCAGTAGCAGTCGTCCGCTGCCGCTACGTGCTCGACCTGATATTTCGGCACGTAAGCATACCTATCAGGGACGTGGCTACTGGGTCGTGAAAGAGCCGCTAGGCCTCAACTACTTCCGCTTTCAGGAAGAAGAGTATGCCATCCTGAACATGCTGGATGGTAAGACTTCGCTGCAGGACATCAAAGACAAATTCGAGAAAGAGTTCGCTCCGCAGAAGATCAGCTTTTCCGATCTTCAGCAGTTCATTGGTACGCTGCATCGCAGTGGGTTGGTGATCACGACCGCCATGGATCAAGGCCGGCAACTCAAGTCGCGCCGAGACGAACGGAAGTGGAAAGAAAAAGTCCAGTTGATGTCGAACGTTCTAGCCGTTCGTTTCAAGGGCTTTGACCCTGACCGATTGCTGAACGCACTGAACCCATACACACGATGGTTCTTTACTGGGCCGGCGTTTATTTTAGTGCTTCTGCTGTGTGCTGCGGCGGTTACGTTGGTAACGGTGCAGAACGATGTCTTTCGGAGTCGCTTGCCATCGTTCCAAGAGTTCTTCGGCCCATCGAACTGGCTGCTATTGGGATGCGTCTTGGCGTTTACCAAAGTGCTGCACGAATTTGGTCACGGACTTTCCTGTAAACGCTATGGCGGCGAATGTCACGAAATGGGCGTGATGTTCCTGGTGATGACTCCCTGTCTTTACTGCAACGTTTCCGACTCGTGGATGCTGCCCAACAAATGGCATCGAGCGATGATCGGTGCGGCAGGGATGTATGTGGAAGTCTTCCTGGCTTCGATTGCCACATTCATATGGTGGTTCAGCGAGCCTGGTTTATTGAATCACCTTGCCTTGCAAGTCATGTTTGTCAGTTCGGTGAGCACGGTGATCTTCAATGGTAACCCCCTGCTCCGTTACGACGGTTACTACATTCTGTCGGACATCATGGAAGTGCCGAACATGCGGCAAAAAGCGAGCAGCGTGCTGCACCGCTTTATGTCGAAGTATTGCCTCGGGATGGAACTGCCGGACGATCCTTTCCTGCCGGAACGGAATCAGTTTTTCTTCGGTTTGTATACCGTTGCCTCGAATATTTACCGCCTGGTCGTGACCGCCTCGATCATGCTCTTTTTGAATCAGGTCTTCGAACCGTACGGATTGAAGGTCATCGGGCAAATGATTGCCTTGGCGGGCGTTTATGGTTTGGTGGTGATGCCCATCTACCAGTTGTGTAAGTTCCTGTATGTCCCTGGGAGAATGTCACAGGTGAAGCGGAAGAATGTCTTGATCACCGCCTCGGCCGTGGCGGCAGTGATCGCGGGAATCGTTTACATTCCTGTGCCCCAGTGGGTAAAGTGCCCGGTAGAAGTCCAGCCTAGCAATGCCGAGAGCGTTTTCGTTGTCGTGCCAGGCGAACTCGACGGAATGCTTGTTAAGCCAGGACAGTATGTCGAACAAGGAACGAGATTGGCCCGCGTGACCAATCTCGACTTGTTGCTCGAACTATCCGAGATCGAGAACGAACTGGAGCGGTTGCAAGTTCTCCACGAGGCCCTCAACAACCAACGACTGCGAGCCGAACAAAGTTCGGAAATCGAACAGACCTACGTTGAAGTTCAGCAGCAAATCAACTCGCTGGAGCAGCAGCTTGAAAAGAAGCGACAGCAAGTGGCTTTGATCGACGTACCGGCCCCAATCAACGGAACGGTGTTTCCCGTGCCAGACAAGAAGGCCCATACCGGAGACGATGGCCGTTTGCCGGAGTGGTCGGGTTCCATCTTCGACGTGAAGAATCAAGGGGCCCATCTCTCGACGAGCGATGTCGTTTGCCAGATTGGCGACGCCAACGACATGGAGGCTGTTCTTTACATCGATCAAGATCAGATCGAATTGGTTATTCCAGAGCAGGAAGTTGAGATCAAGCTTGACGCTTACCCCGGCCGGACTTTCAAAGGCCGGATCGCAGTGATGGGTAGCAAAGAGGTTGCGTTCATTCCGCCTTCGCTCAGCACACAGCAAGGGGGCGACTTGCCTTCGGTCACCGATCCAGAAACCGGGCGGATGCGGCCACAGAACGCAACGTTCCCCGCTCAAGTTCCCTTGGTTGCCGCCGAGGACGAACTGAAGCTCGGCATGCGTGGTCGCGCGAAAGTCTGGGTTCAGTGGGAACCGCTGGGCAGCCGGATGTGGCGTTACATTTCCCGCACGTTCCATTTCTACCTGTAGTCGCCAGCTTACGCAGTGTCGCGGAGATTCGACCAGTTGTTCCGGTTGTACCGGTTAGGTCTGGTTGAAGCCCAAGAAGGATGTGCCAAACTAGGCGTTGGCCATCTTAAAGGACGGGGGCCCCTGACTACACTAGCCCAATACCGTCACGGTAACGTTTAAATCCCAAGGAGACAAAATACATGTCGGACGCCCCTGAAAACAAAGGTCAACCTGCCGCCGCAGCTCCTAAGCAAGTCGAACTGGACGAATCTGGTGCACTCGCTGGTTACGCGAACTTCTGCCGCGTGACAGGTACTCCAGAAGAGTTGATCATTGACTTCGGTCTGAACACCCAGCCGATGGTGCAAAGTCAGGACAAAATCAAAGTCAATCAGCGAATCATCCTGAACTACTACACTGCCAAGCGAATGCTGGGTGCATTGCACATGGCGGTTCAGCGTCACGAAGCTGCGTTCGGCCCACTGGAAACCGACATCCAGAAGCGCGTGATTCCTTCGGCCCAGCGCCCGGCGAACGACTAACGTTCCTCGCACGAATCAAACTCCAAACGCGGTCTCGAGTTAGCTCGAGCCGCGTTTTTTTATGCGCCGGTCGGAACGAATCGGCCACACACTGCGTCTAAGCCACCTGGGGAGTTGTATGCGCGGGAATATCGCCCCGTTTCGTTGGCAAATGATAGGCTCCTAACTACCATAGAATTTCTGGAATGTGGTTTGCCAGAACGAGTAAATCGTTCCGGATTTTCCTTTCCAGCTTGGATTTGTTTCCACCCCGCTCGCTTTTAACGTGACTCACGCCCTATGTCCGATATCTTCCCTGCTGCTTTGCTTGCCGCCGCCGTTGTGATGGGATTGCTGCTGATCCTTTCTGCTCTGGCTGTTTTCGCTGCAAAGCTAAAACGATTACGGTTGGCGCCGGTATCTACGGCCAAGCGGCGACAGGGAGAGTGGAAGTACCAGGGCCAGCAGTTGGAATCTCGTGAACTGCTTGACGCGGGAATGGGAAACGAGTCGCTAACTCTCGAAGGCGAATCGATCACCGTCGGTGGCGTTACCTATGACAACGTCGACATGAAAGCGCTCGCTAAAGCAATTGCGGCCAGCGGTGCTAAGTTCTTCGGCGCGGATTGGTGTCCCTTTTGTACCGAGCAAAAAGAGAAGTTCGGCGAAGGAGCTTTCGATCTTCCCTTTATCGAAGTGAGCAATCCGGATCATACGCTCAACGAAGTAGGTGTGGCCAACAACATTTCGCAGTTGCCTACTTGGGTGTTTGCCGACGGTACTCGAGTAACCGGCGTGCTTGAAATCGAAGAACTGCTCGCATACACCGGGGTGACGATCCCGCAGGGCGAGCCGCTCTATTTTGAAGAGATTCCTGATCAAACGAACTTGATCTCGGGGCAGTCGTACCATATTCCACTCGATGGTTACTCACCGACAGGGCAGCCGCTGACTTATACGGTGACCTCTTCTTCTGGCGAGGTGATCGCTTCCGTCATGCAAGGCAACAAAAGCCTTCGCATTTATACCAGCCGATACGGCACGATGGAGTTCTACCTGTTCGAGGAAGAAGCCGGTCGGGCCACGTCGCGGATCATCACGCTGGCCGAGAGCGGCTTCTACGACGGGTTGATCTTCCATCGAGTTTTCAGCGACTTCGTGCTTCAAGGGGGCGACCCCAACGGCAACGGAACGGGTGGTTCCAGCTTGCCAGACTTCGAGGATCAATACGACCCTGATCTACGTCACAACAGTACCGGCATCCTGTCGTTCGCCAAGTCACTGGACGACACCAACAATTCGCAGTTCTTCATTATGGAAGGACTCGCTCCGCATCTTGATTTTCAGCACACCGTTTTCGGCCATCTAACCGAAGGCGAAAAAGTTCGCGAGTCAATCAGTACTTCCCGGACTGACAGCAACGACAAGCCGTACTGGTCGGTCGTGATGGACGAGGTGTCGACGTTTGTCGATTTAGAGAACGGCATCTTGCGGTTGAAGATTCCTGAAGGAGCCTCGGGCACTGAAACCATCACGGTGACCGTTTCCGACGGACAAGGAAACTCGCTGAGCCAATCGTTCAACGCCACTTACGCGCCCAACGGTAGCACGAGTCGGCCATTTCTGTCGTATGTTCCAGACGTGACGCTCACGCCTGGCAGCAGTTTCACGTTCCAACTGAGTGCGATCAACTTGGATGGAGACGAACTGTTCTTCTACGACGAAACCGACATCTATCTCGCCGGCGGTCAGCTCTCGGTGTTGGCGCCTACTGGTCTTGTTTATTCAGTGAACAACTCGACCGGGCTGATGCAGATCAATACAAGCTCCGGACTCGCTCCCGGTGTCTACAGCATTGTGGTCGCGGTCTCGAATGAACTGAGCGACGACTTCACAACGACAAGTCAGCTGGATTACGAAACGATTCGCGTCACCGTCGCGAATCGCCCAACGCTCAATAACGATATCATCAATGTCGACGAAGACAATTTGGTCAGCTTCAATCCACTGACGAACGATACCGAGTCGGCAACAACCATCATTCCGTCGACGCTGCGGATGGTAACGCAGCCAGCCGTTGGTGAAATCTCTATCAACAAATCAACGGGAGAGATGACCTACACGCCGCCAGCGGATTATTACGGAACGGTTTCGTTTCAGTATGTTGCCGACAACGAAAACGGCATCAGTGGAGCGGCGGCAACGGTTTCGATTATCGTCGCCCCAGTGAATGATGAACCTGAAGCGTACGACGACATTTTCATTGCCGATCGCGATACGGCAACGATGCTGCAGGTTTTGAAGAACGATAACAAAGGACACGTCAACGAATTCAACGACACAGTAACGATCGAGTTGGCGTCGGGAACTACATCCGCCGGTGGATCGGTTATCGTTGTCGGAGATCAAGTTCTTTATTCGCCAGCGACTGGATTCTCTGGCTCCGACACATTTACTTACACGATCAACGACGAGGGTATGGAGTCGACCGCTACGGTAAGCGTCGATGTCCGTGATTCGTCGAACTTCACGCTGACAGTAACCAAGGGCCTGACCGACACGGACTTTCTCGGATACCCTGGCGACCGTCCGCAAAGCGATTTGCTGATCGGTGAATGGGATTCATTCTGGGTCGAAGTCTGGGTTTCGCCGACCGGAACCGGTGGCAGCGACATCACCGCCGCGGGGCTCACGCTTAACTTCGATACAAGCATCTATCGCGCTAATTCGATGATCATCGGTCCAAAGTTTACTGTGGCCGGTGGTTCTGGTGTGAACAACGGCTTAGGGACGGCGACGCTTAACGTCACCTCTTCGGCCGGAGGACTCGCCGCTGGCGAAATGGTCTTGCTGGGACGCGTGCGATTTATTCCGGTAGCGAACGGCCTTGATGCTCCGAAGGTGGGTGAAACGCTGACCACCGGATTCGATCAGTTCCTGACTTCGGTGTCGAATGTCTCGTTGACGGTAGATGGCGTGGGAAGCGTTTCCGATCCATCGATAGATTCCGACGTGCCAACGCAGTTGCTGCCGATGATCTATGACTTAAACGATGACGGCCGCGTTGGGCTTTCGGACTACGCGATGCTTCTCAACTCGAAGGGTGGCAATACCTCGAACTTCGTTGACTTTGACTTGTCCGGCGATCTCTTGGGAAGTGGGCTCGGTTATTTCCGAGCCGCGTTCGGCGATACTTTCGACGCCGGAACGCATGCTTACAGCTACGCTTTTGACCTGCTTGCTTCCGCCAGTGCGAATTTCATTGTGGCCCCTCTGGAAAACACGTCGCTCGGCGCTGCTTCGCTGACGCAAGAGGATGTCGATGCAATCAAGGTGGCACTGCCTCCTGTGGTTGTTGCCGAAGAAGCATCGCCCACAGCGAACTTTGTCTCCATTCAGATTGTCGATCTCGCCGGCAGCCAGCTTGCGTCGACGGTGGGCAATGTGGTTTATCTCGATCACAACGCAGCCGGATGGGGCTGGTTCGTCGATCCGACCCCGCAAGATGCAGCCGAATTCCGCATCGATACTTCTAGTGGCACAACGCGACTGATTGCCGCGGAAGGTTCGGAAGCCGACGGGCGGATCGATTTGATTTCGGTTTTGCTTCACGAACTAGGCCACGTCGCAGGTCTTTCACATGCCGAAGAGGGCTTGCTGCAATCCGAGATTTTGCCTGGTCAGCGTTTCCTGGAATGGGATCAGCATGACTGGGACGAGACGTTCGTCGTCGCCGCGGTGGACGCTTTCTTCGACGAAGACAACAGCTAAATTCGATTCGCATACGCTGCTAGGTCTCTTAAACTGGCAGCGTGTTTCTGCATTGCGATTTGCTGTTTAGAAGATCGTGATCAGGTCGAAGCCGATCGTGAACTGATCTTTCGAGGTGCCGTTGTTGAACGCACCGTTGATGCCTGGGGCGGTCAAGTCGCTGTAGTCCCAGCGAGCTTCCGGACGCAGGATGAACCACGAGTTGGGGTGATAGTTCGCTCCCAGCGTTAATGCGTAGTAGCTTCCCCCTTGGGCGACATTGTCGTTCGATACGCCGAAGACACGAGCGTTGTCGCGATCGTCGAACCACTCGAAACGAACACCCAAGTCCAAGCATGGATCGACGGTGTAATACAAGTAGTTCGTCAGACCGTACCAAGTCGCAGGCCCCAGCGTGTTGGACGTGGTCAGACGGGCGTTTTCTTCCGTGCCCAGATTGTGCTCCAGGACATAAGTCCAGCATTGGTTGATACGTTGCTGGAAGACCAGGCTATAAGTCGTGCGGTTGTTTTCGCCGGTAGGATCTTCGCTGCCGGTATGCAGTGTGAACGCCAGCTTCGTCGCTTCGTGCGGGCTCACCCAGCGGAAACCACCCAGGAAGCCGACTTGACCGTTCGGTTGATCGAACGTGTTCCAACCACGAGTGATACCGCCGTACCAAGTCAGGCAAGACGAAGTGGGATAGCTACCGAGGATACCGGTATGCGTGAACGGTTCGCCATACTGCATCATGTAGGAATGCGAGTAGAAGAAGTTCTCAGGGGCCATCACCGATTCGTAACCCATGATGGTGTAGAAATGGCCAGCTTTGACATTCAAGCCATTCCCCCAGGGAACGTTCGCTTCGACGTAGAACTGCGGTAGAGCCAAGCCGTAGAGGCCTGCATTGCCGCCGTTACGTGGACCGTTTCCGCTGTTCCATTTCTGCGAGTTGTCGTCGTACGTTTCCAATCCGGTCGACTGAATGAAGTAATAGTCGGTACCGTAAAGCACATCGACACGACCACCCAGATCCCATTCGCACGCATCCTGACGGACTTCGCGGCCGAAGGTGAAGTACAACTGGTTGAGCATGTATTCATTGGCTTGATCGTTGAAGATCAGCGGGCCGTTGGTGCCTGCCGGACCGATCAGTCCACCGTCGGAATCTGGATTGCCGGTGAAGCCTTGTTCGAGCCATCCGTCGACAAACCACTGGTCACAAAAGTTCCAGCAAGGGGAACTGCAGACACTCTCGCAGCCCATGCAGCTAGCGTCGCCGCAGCAGGCGGTACCACTTTCGACGGCGGTATAGTCATGCTCCAGCGCGATGGAAGACGCTGGGATCAATGCGGACGTGGGCTGAACGACGGATCCCGCACGAGGAGCCACACTCGGAGGTGGTGACTGGGCAAACGTCGATGCCGTCATGAGACTTGCCACGACGACGGACCAACAGGCGCTCTTCAGAATTCGGATATGTTTCATCGGTTGCTACTACCGGTTGCGGTTCCGCGCAAACCTTAGGGGGGCGATCCTACAAATCGTATGATTCGTATCGGTCTTTCCGCCCCTACCGGTTGATCCGATTTATTCCGATTTGCACGATTCCGATGACAGCGACGATAGCAGTCGCTGTCGGTCCCCTACGTAGCAAGCACTCGCTTTCCAGCTCTTAGAAGAACAAGATCACGTCCACCGCGAAGGTGTACATGTCGTCCTTGGTGAAGTCGTTGAACACGCCTGTGGTGCCGATCGGATTGAGATCCGACCAGTCATAGCGAGCTTCAGGACGAACGAGCACGTGTTCGCATGGTTTCCAGTTGGCACCCAGCGTCACGTTGTAGTAGTTACGACCGGAGAACAGCAGGCCAACAGGAACTTGCTGGATTCGCGAGTTGTCTTCGTCGCAGAACCATTCAAATCGACCACCGAAAGAGAGTTCGTTGCTCCAGTCGTAGTACAGATAGTTCGTGAAGCTATAGTACTTCGCGTCTTCGGTCATGAACGAGTCGTTCAAGAAGCCATCTTGCTCGATGCCGTAGTCGTGGACTAAAGCGTAGTTCCAGCGGTAGCCCAGCTTGCGGGTGTACACAATCGTGTGAGCATAGACATCGCCTTCTCCAGCTTCTTCGCCGGCACCATTGTGCATGGCATAAGAAAGCCCTGTGACACCGTTGCTCCAGCTGGCACCAAACAGGAAGCCATACTTGTCGTCGATTGTCTCGAAGTTATCCCACCCGTTGGTCATACCTGCTTGGATTTCAAAGCAGTCGGTCGGGCTGTAGGAAGTGACAAAGCCGGTATGCGTCTTGGGGTTACCGTAAACGTAGCTGTAGCTGTGCGAATAGAAGAAGTTCTCTGGAGCTGGTACGGTTTCGTAGCCCAGCAGCGAGTAAAAGTGACCCACTTTGGTTTTCAGTCCCGCGCCGACCGGCAGGAATGCTTCGGCATAAAACTGCGGCAAAGCCAGGCCATTGAGGGCTCGGTCACCGTTTTGTCGAGGGCCTTGGCCGTTCCATTTTCGGGAATTGTCGCGTTCGCGTTCCAGCCCGCGCGATTCCACCCAGAAATAGTCGGTACCGTATAAGACGTCAACGCGGCCGCCGATGTCGAACTGACAAGCGTCTTCGTCGATATGCTTACCAAACGTCAGGTAAAGCTGATTCAACTGGTAATCGTCGGCTCGGTCGTTGAAGCCAAGTGGGCCGTTGAAATTGCTGTTGGGATGATCGGGATTAGCGGTATATCCCTGTTCGAGCCACCCGTCGGCAAACCAATTGTTCGAACAACATTGGTCCCAGTACGAACCGCAACTATCGGTTTCGCATACACCGCAGTTCGAAAGCTGCATCTCAACGGCTTCCGAGGCGGCCATTTCGTTGGCAGTTGTTTCGGCATAGTGGGTCGGCTCGACATTCCACACCGGTTGCGATGCCTCGGGGGAAGCAAGTTCCTGGGCTGAAAGTGGTGCCGTATTGAGGCCTGAAATCAGGCCGCCGATTGCCAAGGTGGCAGTCGCGATTCGACGGAGCATGTTTCCCATTCCTTGTACTTAGTACCCCCGGCGGGTCGTTCCGCGGGCGAAGTACAACGTTGTGTGAGTTCCGTATGCAACGCTCGATGGTGATCTGTGCAATTTGCACGCTAGACCGGACGAACGCGTTTTCCGTATTGGATTCGGTTTCGCGGCCATCAAAAGTTTGACGGAAGTGCCGGATATCACTTGCTTTACTGCTATACCGCACGCAAAGTCAGCGTAGGTTCTCTATTTTGTTATCAGCCCTTCTGGGGTGCTGGCAGCGACCTTGACGGTTGGAAAAACTAGTCCAGATATGGCTCATTTCGAGCCCATTCAGAATGACCTCCCCTTCTAGGTGGTCACGTTAAAACCAGAAGCTCATTTTGCGCAAGAGGGGGCCTCGGAACTCCTAAAATCGCTATAGACGCTAGCTTCGCATCATGGCCGGTCCGAGTGTCCAGGCAACGAAGGAACGCATGGAAATAGTCGTAACCATTACTAGGTAAACAGGTTACGGAAAAAGTGTGATAGATCGATTAAGTCCATCCAGAGGGCATCTCTACCCTATAGCCCCAATTTTTTACGCTGCGAAGGCAAAATGGGAAGAATGGGCAATGGATCGGCTAGTAATTCATTGAATTTGATACAACCGCTGATTTTAATGGAACTACCTGATCCGAGCATTCCTCTCTAACCCAGGTGGACTGTCTGTTCAGAATACGGAGTCTCAAGACTAGGCTCATCCCCTCTTACCTGGTCTTCGTAAAACCCACTCTCCACTCACACACTGCAAACCGACCATTCCCCGGGAACTTTGATTGGCCGTTGGTGCAAAGCATGAAGAACACTACTCTCGTTCGTAATAATTCCGTCGCTACCAAGAAGCCGCGTAAATCCGTCCGCGGTTCCCGCTCGATGCGATTGGAAAGCCTTGAGATTCGCGACTTGTTGGCCGCGAACACGCTCGACTTTGTCGACAACCTGGAAATCGCTTCCCCCGGCGATACCCGCGACATGCAGCTGGAAGTGGCTGGCAATTCGGGAACCGGGATCGTGGCGCTGCGAATCAAGGGAACCAGCGGTAATCTGGATCCTGCGATTCCACTCGTCTTTATCCAGGACACCGATCGCAACAATCCAGCCAACCATGTCCCGCTGATGCAGGCCTACGCCAACTCGAGCGGTACGCTCGATAGCTTGGTGTTGTTCCAAGTCTCGGCTGGCCAGAACTTCACCATTCAAGTTGGTGGCACGTCAGGCGCCGGTGGGTTCCTCGCCGAGGTCATGCACTTCGGTTCGATCGATAACAACGGAACCGTTTCCGAAAACGAATACATGCGAGCCGTCGCCGCCGAACTGCAAGCACGCGGTGCCGGCAACCATAACACGGCCATGTACTTCCAAACCGTGTACGGCATCAACTTCAACGAGTCGCAGTACAATCCTGCATTCGATGCCAACATGAATGGTCGCGTCGACGGCTGGGAAGTTGGTTATGTCGAAGCAAACAAGGGTCGTGCTCCGCTGATCGTCGATCTGATCGGCGATAACGAAGCACCAGCCGTGCAAGCGTCGGTTGCCGTCGACACCGGCGTATCGGCGAGCGACAACCTGACCAACGACCTGACCGGCATCACCGGCGTCGTGACCGACTTCAGCACGATTGTCTCGGCCCAGGTTTCGATCCAAGGTGGAAGCGGCGGTAGCATTGACCTGGTCAACAACCCATCCATTTCGAGCCTCGTCGTTACCAACAACCAAATCAACTTCACGCTGGGGATGTCTGACCTGGACGCCCTGCTGGGAAGCACTGTCGAAAACAGTGGTCCTCAAACGTTGCTCATCACGACGATGGACGAACTGGGCAACACGAGCATCACGCCATTCTCGCTCGACTTCGAGTTCGACACCGCCGCTCCTGTCGCTCCGACCGGACTGGATCTAGACGCGGCCAGCGATTCCGGTGAAAGCGACGCCGACGATCTGACCAACGACACCACGCCAACCCTTTCGGTCACTGCTGAAGCGGGCTCGTCGGTAACGTTCGTATCGAGCATTGATGGTGTATTGGGAACCGTGGTCGCCAATGCTTCCGGCATTGCAGTCTTCACGCCTTCGACCGGCTTGACCGAAGGTTCGCACGACATCACCACCACTGCGACCGATGACGCCGGCAACACCGGTACCGCATCGGCTGCTTTGTCGATCGTGATCGATACGGTCGCTCCCGCCGACGTCAGCGGCATTGTTCTGGATAACCAAACCGGCAACGCCAACCTGACCGACGCCGACGAAGCCGCCTTCAGTGCGACCACCGAAGCGAACGCTCTGGTTGAAATTCGCGACAGCAACTCGATCGTCGTCGCCTCGAAGAAAGCCGATGGCTCCGGTAACGTCAGCTTCAGCGTGGCCGACTTCGACATCGACTTGGCCCTCGGCGAAAACAACTTCACGTTCGTCGCAACCGATGCGGCCGGCAATGTTTCGGGACAAGCCGCGTTCACCGTTTTCCGCAACACCCCGCCAACGATCACGCCTGGTCAATTCTTCAACGTTGACGAAAACGCACCGAACACGACTTCGGTAGGTGGTGTTGTCGCCGATGGTAACGACACCGGCGACACGCTGTCGTACGCAATCACCGGCATCGATGTCGGTTACGAAGGCGCGTTTGCAATTGACGCCGCCACCGGTCAAATTACCGTCGCGGACGTCACGAAGCTGAACTTCGAAGATAAGACTTCGTTCACCGTCGAAATTCAAGTGACCGACAGCTTCGGCGATGGTCTCGGCGGCGCTGGCCTGGTGGCAACGCAGACGGTGACTATTAACGTCAACGACGTCAACGAAGCTCCGACGTTCGATCAAGAAAACTACACCTTCGAAGTCGAAGAAAATTCGGCCGCGATGACCGTTGTCGACTCGGTCAGTGCAAGCGACGTCGATGCCGATGATACGAGCCTGACATATGGTATCAGCGGCGGAACCGGAGCCGGGCTGTTCGATATCGACACAGCCACCGGCGAAATCAGCGTTGCCAGCGGTGCAATGCTCGACTTCGAGACCGAAACGTCCTACACCCTGGACGTGACCGTTACCGACACGAAGAGTGCTTCGGAAGTTGGTATTGAAAACACGGTCACCAAGACGATTACGATCAATCTGATCGACGTCAACGAAGCCCCTGTTATCACGAGCGATGCTACCGTCGACCTGGCAGAAAACAGTGCCAATGGAACGTTGGTCGCCACCGTCACCGCTTCCGACGTGGACGCCGACGATCCTCCGTTCCTCTTCGAGATCACCGGCGGTACCGGCGAAAACTTCTTCTCCATCGATCCGGCATCGGGCGAAGTCCGCGTGACCGACGAATCGGTTCTCAACTTCGAGAACCCAACCAATTCGTTCACGCTGGAAATTCGCGTGACGGATAACCTCGATGGCGACGGTGCCGGCGAAGTTGGTTCCCAGCTGAGCGATAACTACACGCTGACGATCAATCTGACCGACGAAAACGACGCACCGACCGCTGTCCCAGGCACGGTGACGCTGGAGATCGACGAAAACTCCGATGCCAGCACCGAAGTCACGACCGATGGATCTACGGCCGCGGTTCTTACGGACTACTTCGACGATGAAGATGGCGATAACCTGACGTTCTCGATCGTTGGTGGCGATCCTAATGGTGCCTTCACGATCAGCGGCAACAATATTGTTGTTGACGACGCGAGCCTGCTCGACTTTGAAGCAACGCAAAGCTTCACACTCACCGTTCGAGCTACCGATGACGGCACCGGCATGCTGACCGCCGAAAAAGAGATCACCGTCAACGTGATCAACTTGAACGAACTGCCACCAATTCCAGGCGGTACGGTAACGCTTCCCAACGTATCGCTGCTGGACGTCGATGACGCTGGCGACGTCGGAAGCTTCTCGTTGCCAATCGGCCTGGTCGATCCAGAAGGCGATTTGCTGACCTATTCGGACGGTATGTCGGGCCAGCCAACAGACGTCGACGGCTACTTCCAGTTGAATGCAGACGGAACGATTACCCTGCTGCAGGTGCTTTCGCCGGGCGATCTCGATATGAACGGCGAACGAACGTTCACCATCGATTTCTATGTTGACGACGACAACAGCACACTGACTGACGATCCAGACCTGAGCACCGGTCCTTATACGCTTACGTTCAAAGTGACCGACAACGAAGCGCCTGTCTTCACTCTGCCGAACGGCACCGACTTTGACATTGCCGAAAACGTTGACGGCAGCGTCATGGTCAACGACAGCCTGACTCCGGCCGCTGTCTTTGAAGCGAGCGATCCGGAAGGAGACGCGTTCACGTTCTCGCTGGCTCCTAGTGCCACGAATTCGAGTGCGGCACTGGCTGGCTTGTTCCAGTTGGTCCTCGTCGACGACAAGGGCAACATGGACGCAAGCGACGACCGCTACGAGGTAGTCGTTGCCAACGCAACCGATCTGACCTTCGATTTCGTGAATGCCAATGGCGGCACGAACGGCGAGTTCACGATCGACCTGGTCGTGGAAGATACGAACAACCGAATCACGACCCAGACCATCACTATCACGGTCTCTGACGAGAACAACACGCCGACGTTCATCGCTCCTGCGGGTGTGAACGTCGACGAATTCGTCGAAACGAAGACCGGCTCGCTCGGTGCCAACAGTGGTGACGAAGTTTACACCCTGAGTAATGCCTTCGCCGATATCGATGCGGCTTCTAACCTGAGCTACACGATTGATTCGGCAGTGGTCACTGGCACGTCGACCGATATCTCAGGTGCCTTCAAGATTGAGAACGGCAAGATCGTTGTCGATAACGCCGCTTTGCTGGACGTGGAAGGAATCGATCCTGACAGCATCACGCTGACGATCACCGCCAACGACGGCCAAGGCGAAGCCAACAGCACCGTGACCGGCGACATCACCATTGCGGTGAACCCACGGAACGAATTGCCGATCTTCACTACCCCGACCGCTAACTTCGACGTTGCCTTCAAGTTCGTCGACGGTCAGGACATGGACGATCTGACGAACCTGGGCAACATCTCCAGCGTTCTCAACGCGATGGATCCTGAAGGTAACGGCATCGAGTTCGCTCAGCGGGCCATGGCTGGAACCGGGGCAGACTACTTCGCACTCGGTACCGATGGAACCATCTCGCTGATTCAAGCGGTTCCAGATGCTGGTTTCACTAACCAGGAACGCATCTTCACGCTGGTCTTCGATTACAGCGACGACCCAACGATGGGTAGCCTCGATTCGGAAGATGATCTTGGTTTCTCTGACGGTTTCACGCTGACGATTCGCGTCTTCCAGAATCCGCCAGCGACGTTCGACGCGATGAACTACGACTTCACGCTGGACGAAAACACGGCAGCCGGTAGCACAGTGGTTCAAACCGTATCGGCGACCGACCCTGAAGGGGAAACGGTCACCTACACGATCAACGACCCGAGCGGTACGTTCGTCATCGACGAAAACACCGGCGAAATCACGATCGACGACAACGCTGCCCTCGACTTCGAGACGAACACTTCGATCACGTTCACCGTGAACGCAGTTGATGCGGTCAATAACATCACGCCGATGTCGATCACGGTAACGATCAACGACATCAACGAAGCTCCTGAAATCAGCAACGTGGTGACGGAGTTCGGTATCTCGGAAGACGCCTCCAATAACGATGCCGTCGGCACCGTCACTGTTGATGATCCAGACGCAGGGGATTCGTTCACTTACGAAATCGTCAGCGGTAACGACGATGGCGTGTTCCAGATCGATGGTAGCGGCAACATCACAATTGCCGACAACTCGTCGATCGACTTCGAGTCCACCCCATCGTACAGCCTCGAAATCAAAGTCACCGACAACGGCGGCCCAACGGCCGGGACGAACAAGCTGTTCGATACCCAGACGTTCACCGTCACCGTGGGCGACATCAACGAAGCTCCCGTTTTGACTGGTAGTGTCGATCTGCCGATCGTGGACGAAAGCGATCTGGATGCGACCGAAATTGGTACCGAAAACGATGCTTTCTACACCAAGTTCTACTCGAACGCGGAATACGATTTCCATGGTCAGTTTACCGACCCTGAAGGGGACGAACTGACGCTTTCGATCGCCAACATCGCCGCGATTGAAGCTCTCGACTACGTTCAGTCGATCAGCTACGACAACGATCCGACCACTGGCGGTTTGACGATCACGTTCGTGCATTACGCTACGACTCAAGATCGTTCGCCGTTCCAGGTTCAGTTCGACGCGGTCGAAACTTCGACCTCCGATATGTTCTCGGCCAATGCACCATTGATGGTCGACGTGGAAGCCACGAACCAGAAAGCGGTCGACTTCCGACTCATTCCTGTCGCTTCGCCAACGAACCCTGATCTGCAGTTCTCCGGGATTTCCGAAGGTCAGTTGCCAACTGGCATTACCCGTATCGCGGACAATCAGACGTTCACCGTCGAAGTCTGGGGTACCACGCTGATCGGTCAAGACGACGTCACTCCAGGCTACGCTTGGGCAGAAGGTTTCCAGAACGTCCTGCTCTCGTTCGACTACGACACGAGCCTCGTCTCGACGAGCGTTTCTCAGGTCTTCACGCCGCTGCAGATCCTGGGTACGCCGATTGTCGAGAATGGAGAGGTTTACGAAACGCAAGCCTCGTTCGGCCAGGACGAAACGCTGCCAGCTGGCGTCACGTCGCGTGGTTACAAAGGCGAATATGTTCGCCTGATGTACATCAACTTTACCGTGAATGACGGTATCGATCTCGATGGCCTCACGCTGGAAGATCTCGTTTCCATTGACTTGGCTGATCTTGCTAACACGCAGATCAACCTGAATGGTTCCGAAGTTGGTGACGATCCATCCAATCCAAACTTCGCTGGGACGACTCCGGATGTTCGCCGCGACGACGCTTTCTCGGCGAATGTCATCGCGGAACAAACCGACGTTATTTACCCGAACGTCGAGATTGTTGACGCGGTAACGTTTACGGTTTCCGTGGGCGAAAGCAATGCGATCGTGGCCGTCGGACCAAACGGTAGCAAGATTGGTGGTGCCGAGGTAACCGGCCAATTCGGAGTTGGGCAAGGAAACGGTAACCTTACCGGACTAACCGGCGAAGTGTATGTCGTATTCGACAATCCAAGTGATCCGACTTCGCTTGAAATCATTGGTGGCGAACTGACGCTAACCGACATCAGTGGTAAGAATTTCCGACCTGGCGAACCCACCACTTCCGGTGGCGATCCGCTAACGGGTAGCAGTGATGGCACCCCAGCAAACTTCGGTCTTCTCACCGATGTTCCCAACGGAGATGGTAACGTCACAACCGTTCAGACGGCGGTTCGCGAAACAACCATCCGAATTGCAGGCTCGCCTTCGATCAGCCTGACCGGGGATTCTTCCGCTGGTGGTGGAGCAACGTTCGATTCCAGCTCGGTTGGTCTTGGGATCGCTTCCGGTTTCGCCGATATCATGACCCTGAACAAGTCAACGTTCGACCTCGGTTCGGAACGTAATACCTTGGAAGGAGACGTCCTGGCTTCGACGGGAGTTGAGTCCTCGACACTGGTTTCCAATGCTTCTGGAACGGCCCACACGTTGACGTTGAACCTGGCTCGACTCCTGGATCGTGCGTTCTCCGTGGACGGCAATTCGATTGACGCCGAGATCTTCTACAATTCGGTGGTTACATTGGACGCCGGCGGCGGTGTACCGCTGCAAGGTACGGCCTTCGTCAAGGATGGTCAGCCTCTGGAAGATGGCTCCGGCGTCTTCGTGACGGTTAACAAAGAACGTAGCCAAACGAACGCCAACGGCGAAGTCAGTATTCTTCCTGATAGTGCCGAGTGGGCTTCCGAATGGGATTCGTTGTGGATCGAAGTTTGGGGTAACACGGCCGATGCGGCAGGCGTTTACGGTGGTACGGTCGACCTCGGCTACAACACCTCTCTCTACACCGCGACGCAGATCGAGTACGCCAGTTCCATGTCGACCAACCGTACCGGCATCATCGATGACGCCACGGGAACGATCACCGGACTCGGCAGCCAAACTTCGCAGACCGATCTGGGCAACGGTTCGTTCGTCCTGCTTGGCCGCGTGAAGCTGGAAGCTCTGCCTTCGGACGCCGGTATCAATATCAATATCGACGAAGACTTCGAGGCGGAATCGCTGGGACTGACGGTGGACAACGCCAAAGTGATGCTTACCTCGATTGGTACAGTCGATGCCGACATCACCTCGACCGCAGACGTCGACATCTGGGGTGTAGCCTACGATGTTAACGACGACGGCAAGATCAGCCTGGCTGACTACGGTCAGTTTGTGACTGCCTACGGCCGTTCGTCGCTTGAAAACAACGACGGCTTGGTCGCGGCTCTCGACTTCGACAACAACGGTAAAGTTGGACTTTCCGACTTCGGCTTCTTCGTCCAGAACTACGGCAAGAACAAAGCCGATGGTTCTTCGCTGATCTATCCAGAACAGTTCACGCGTACCTGGCTCGGTTCCAATATCGAACTGGACGGACCTGATACGCTTCAGCAAGTGTTCGACAAAGCGGTCAGCGACTGGCAGGACGCTTTGGGTTGGGAAGAACCGATTGACGTCAAACTGGTTGTCAAAGACTTCGGCGACGCTCAATTGGGTGAAGCAGAACTGCTGCAACTGGACGAAAACGGTTTGCCTCAGTTCGGTATCTTGACGCTTGACGACGACGGTGCCGGCCTGGGCTGGAGTTCCGATCTGGATGGTGGTCCTGCCGAAGGTCAGTACGACCTTTACACGGTCATCCTTCACGAACTGGGCCACTTGTACGGCTTCATGTCGCACTACGTTGGCTTCTCGGATAACGTCGTGACCGATCACGAAGGCAACAAGATCTTCGTCGGTGCAGACTTTGTCGCGATGCTGGACGACTACGCTCACCACCTGGATTCGGCCGAACATGCTGGCGACGTCATGAACGCCACGCTCGATCCAGGCCAACGTAAGTTGATCTCGGCTCTCGACGTTCAGATTCTGGAAACGGCTTACGCTTCCGCCTCCGCGGATCACACGCTCGTCACCGGCGGAACGGCTGCTCTCCACGCAGCGACCACTTCGCAGACGATCGTCGAAGAGCTGCCTAGCGTGGCTCAGACGCCTGTGGTTACCGAGAGCACCAATCCTGTTTCGTTCGTCTTCGACAATGTTGTCGACGTCGAAACGGTCAGCGGTCGCCACGGTTTGGAAGCTCCTTTGGCTCCGGCCGTATACAACGAGCTGATCCGCAACGGTGTTCGTGTAACGACTTCCTCGTCCGCCGAAGTTCAACAGCAGATGGACGACATCGACTCGGCTGTCGCTACGTTGGCGGTCGATGGATCGGAACTGCTCCTGGCCGACTCGGTTCAAGAGGCTGATTACTTCGCCACCGAAGACGATTCGACCAACGTCGACGACCTGTTCGCCGACTGGGACTTTGACTCGGATCTGGACGGTTAATCGCTTGACGGAAGCGTAAAACCTTCAAGATCGCAAGGAAGAGCCGCGCCTTCCCGGGGGCGGCTCTTCTTTTGCGCGCATTGGAAGATGTTGTGCCACTTGAAGATGGGGCGAATTGCGCTTTGGCCGTACTTTTCAGCCCGCCGGTAGGCTGTTAGGTTGACCTCCGCAATCCATCACCATCCTACCGACATCATCGTTGCGGAGAATTCATCATGCTGGGTATCGAGGTCGACGCCTGCCGTAGTCGCCAGAAGCGTTTGTTAGCTGCTTTACAAGACAAATCGCTCGACGCGATTGTCGTCACGCAAAACGAACATGTGCAGTGGCTCGCCGGCCCTCGTTACGATTTCAAGTTCTCTCCTGCGGCCGTTCTGTTTGCCGATGGCCGTCTCGCATTAGTCGCCCCTAACGAAGTGCCAGAAACGGCGGCTGCGGACGAAGTGCGAACCTACGAAGCACAGTGGCTTTCAACGCTACGAAACGATCAGCGTGCTGCCTCCAGCCAAGCCGTGCTGAACATCCTACGCGAAGCAGGCAGCATCAAACGCCTTGGTGTCGAATACTCGAGCTATCCCGTTCACGTCTCCAGCGAGTTCTCTGCCGAACTTGTTGACGTCGAGCCAGAGATCTACCGTCAGCGTCGTAAGAAAGATGCCGACGAGCTCGCCAAGATTCGCATGGCGATCAGCGGGACCGAAAAGATGTACGAAAAGGCCCGCGAGATCATTTGCCCCGGCATTAACGAACTGGAAGTCTTCAACCAACTGCAAGCGGTCGCGGTAATGCAGTATGGCGAAGCCCTGACCGGTACCGGCAACGACTACGCCAGCGGTGAAATGGGTGGTCCGGCTCGTGATCGCCGTGTGGAAGATGGCGAGCTTTACATCCTTGACTTGGGGCCAGCTTTCCGCGGTTACTTTGCCGACAACAGCCGCGCGATCGCCGTCAACGGCAAGCCAACCGACGAGCAGCAAGAGGCTTGGACGCACGTGATGAAAGTGTTCACGCACTTGGAATCGGTCGTCAAACCAGGTAAGAGCTGCAAAGAGCTATTCCTGGAAGTGCAGGACATTTTGAAGCAGGCCCCTATCGGCGAATTCCCACATCACCTGGGGCATGGCATCGGCTTATACCCGCACGAAGCTCCGCACTTGAACTCGTCGTGGGACGATACGTTTGAAGTGGGGGATGTCTTTACCTGCGAGCCAGGTCTATATGACCAGCGTCTCAAGTTCGGCATGCGACTAGAGAACGATTACCTGGTCACCGAGAACGGTATCGAAAATCTTTCGCCGTTCAAAATGGAACTGGCGTAACTCGGCTCGGCGAAAATTCGGCGCCGAAAACCGCCCTTGTTTTCGGCGCTGAGACTTCTGACGGTCAACTCCATAAATTGTAATGAAGTATTGACCAAGTGTACACAAAGAGTTCGCAAGATCTCGGTCCTCTGTGCGCGAGCTGTGTACCGAATCAGGGTTGCATTTCGCCTCATTTAAGGGCAATACACGCCGAAAGCATTTCGTCGCAAATAATCGAAGCCGCATGGACAGACTTTGGCGATAATGGAAGCAAGTCTGCCTCGGGTGGTGGACGAGCTCGTTGGCAACGTGGTGAAAAGAAGACTTACGGCACCGAGTTGGTCGTCGTAAGTTAGTTCACATTCGGATCTTGCGGCATACGTTTGATGTTCAGCGAATCGCGCATGATATTCGAGCCAACTTCCCCGGTAACGCTTTTCCAAAGAACGTCGTTGTCGGTCTCGAAGACTTGCTCCTTCTTCGCCGGAAGCGTGAGCCACCCGCCGACGTCCATCTCGTCTTCCAACTGCTGGGCACCCCAGCCAGAGTAGCCGAGAAAAAGCCGGAACGTGTTTCGGGCACCACGAATAAGCGGCTCGATGTTTTCTCGCTGGCTCGAGAAGTAGACGCCGGGGATGACCTCGAGCTCGCCAAGGTCTTCCTCTTGATGAATCGCCATCAACGGGCCTTCGACGGGGCCGCCTTGCAGGACTGCTTCGGGGGCGTCGATTGCTTCGCCAGATACGTTCTTCCAGACCTCTTCAACGGTCAATTGAATCGGCCGAGTCAGCACCAGACCGAGGGCTCCCTCTTCGTCGTGCTGGACCATAAGAACGACGGTGCGGAGAAAGTTGGGATCGGGGAGATAGGGAGACGCAATCAAAAACTGGCCGGCCAAAGATTGCACGCTGGCAAACTCCTCAGTTTCGAGTCGAAACGTTAGTCCTCGCTGCCGTACTGATCGTGCCAGATGCAGCCACCCCAAGACCATCCGACGCCGAAACCGACGAGGAGATGCTTGGCCCCTTTCTTCAATCGCTTCTGCTGACGCAGATCGTGAATCAGCAAGGGAATGGTAGCGGAAACCGTATTGCCGACGTTTTCCAGCGCGATCGGCATCCGGTCGCTATCGACTTCCAGGGCTTCCTGCAACTGCTCCAGCATTTTACGGGTCGCCTGGTGAAATAGATAGAGATCGACGTCGGAATTCGGAATGCCGGCCGCCGAGAAGATGTTCTGCACCAGCTGCGGAATGGCACCAACGGTGAAGTTAATCAGAGCGGGACCATCCATGTACAAACGACTGTCCCAGCGTTTGCGATGTCGCGGCGTGTGAGCGTCTTCCGGGGGGCGAGCGCCACCATCGGTCACCATTAGCGTGTCTGCACCACTGCCATCGGTCCCGAACTGAAAACCATCGAGCGTCGGTTCGCTGGAAGCTTCGATCAGCGTCGCCGCGGCACCATCGCCAAAGATCGTCCGCAAACTTCGGTCGTCGGCATCGATGTACTTCGAGTAGGTTTCGGCCGTGATAAATAAGACTCGGCGGGCAATTCCAGCACGAATGAGCCCTTCGGCAAGTGACAACCCATAAATGAATCCGGAACAGCCAAGATTGAAGTCCAACGCTCCGCACGAGATGCGCAGCCCGAGCCGCTCTTGCATTAAGCAAGCGGTTGTCGGCAATGGGTAGTCAGGCGTTTGCGTGCAGAAGAGGAGGAAGTCGATTGACTGCGGATCGATGTTGTGTTCGGCAAAGAGTTGCTCGGCTGCTTTCACACCCAAGTCGGAAGCGCACTGGTCCGGCTCGGCGATGTGCCGCGAGGCAATGCCGGTTTTTGTGTAAATGAGCTCCATGTCCCAACCGGGGAACTCGTCTTGCAGCTGTTGGTTGGTCTCAATCCTTTGTGGAAGGTAGGTGGAGATAGGACCGATGGATGCGTATTTCACAAACGATACTCTTCACTTCTGATTGACAGCTGGAGTCGACCGGAAACCCGCGTCCCGTGGGACCGGCCTCCCCGAAGCGACGAATCGCAACAATTGGGGTCCTCGAAGCTTATCAATTCCTCGAAACGGGCGATACCCTGGCGTAGGAATTCCCTAGTTTGGCGGGGAAGTAAGGGAAGCCACATTCGCGTAAGAGAATCGCCATCCCTTGGGGGTTCAGCGGTGCCAGCATTCGGCAGCACAGGTCCGATTAGGTAATTTGCCGAAGCTTTGCCGGAAGGGAGGCAACCATTTGCCGCTCTGGGGGGAAAAACTGAGGTTCGACCGATCCTTTTGCCGAAACAACATCCGTGTCTTTCTAAATATCAAGTGGGCGTCGTTTTGAAGGGAATCAAAATTGGCTGCCGGGCGTGTTCTGCGTTATTTGCTGAAGTCGTGGTTTTCGAAGCCGGTTCACCAGCGCGAGATCTATTCGTGGATCCGTGAACAGGCTCCCGTTGTCAAGATTGCCGAGATCGGGCTGGGAAACCTGCAGCGGGCGAAAGAGGTCATCGACTTCGCCCAGCTTTACGCAGATGAACAACAGATTCAGTTTCTCGGAATCGATATGTTCGAGGGGCGACCAGGCAACGATGGCGTGCCTCTGAAGTCGGCTCATAAGTCGCTCAATGCCATGGGGGCCAAAGTTCAATTGGTCCCTGGCGATGCTGCAATGGCATTGCCTCGCGTAGCGAATGCATTCCGCGATGTGCAGCTATTGATCATCTCGGCCGACCAAGATGCCGAGAGCATCCGCCAGGCGATTTCATGGGTCCCACGCATGTTGAACGAGAAAAGTCTCGTTCTGTGGGAAGTGAAAGATGCCAAGGGCGAGCTCAGCTTCGGTCGCTACAGCATGAGCCAGATCGAAGCGATGACGACGAGCCCCGTACGTCGGGCCGCCTAAGTAGCGAAACTACGGCGAAGCGTTACGTTCGATGGCGATTTCGTAGGTCACGTCCCGTTCAGGGTTCGCGGCGAAGTCGCCATCGGTATCGTTGATCTGCAATATCACCTTCGAGTACTTCTGATCGGCGGTCCAAGTGTAAGCGTTGTCCTGCGTTTGTCCAGGAACAATCGTGAGCGTCTGCGGCATCTCGTTTCCCTTAGCAGAACAGATTGCCAGGCGGCATTTGTCACCTCCAGCAGGCGAGACCGCGTCGGGAGATTCAGTTGCCAAGCCGCCCCACGATTTCCATTTGCCGGAAACGTAGCGAAGCTTAAGGACATCGCCGGTATTCATAGGCCCGACCACATACCCGATCGGGGCTTTGGCGGTGATTTTGACAGGTTTGAAATCGTACGATACCAGTGGGCTGGAAACAGGACGATTCGCCTCGCCCATCGTTTCAGAAGTCATCGGCTCGGCTTCGCCTTGCGAACGGAGCTCAACGGCAGGAACCCATGATCGACGAGCGACACCGTTGACCGTGAACGAAACGAAGTAGGCGTTGTCAGCCGGGCGTCGGACGAAAACTTTTCCGGCATGCCACTGCCCGTCGACGAGGACTTCGATGGCAGCCCCAGGGTGATAGATCTTGTCAGCATCGCCTGGCATTGGATCCGCTGGTTTGGCTTCCATCTCTGGATTGTCGGTAGTGCTTGGACTGCTTTCGGCCGGATCGTTCCCGCCAAACTGAGAAGAGCTTGGCGAGGTGGGAGTGTCGTTGCCGCTGGGGTTGGATGCCAAATCACTTTCAGAGCTACTCAAGCCGGCCGGGGCAGGACCATCGCCGCTGAGATATTTCAAATAAGCGGCATCGGCTTCGCTGAGGTACTTTGTCGGCAGCCAGATTTCGGTTCCGTTGGAAGTCCGAAACGAAACATACTCCCCTTCCCGCTTGATCGCCTTCCCCGTGAACTCGAAGTTGCCATGCTTGCTACGAAACGTATGCGTCGACTGACTCCGGTTGTAGGTGATTGACGATGATTGCGCAGCGACATGTTGGCCGGTGAAAAGGAGGGCCAGCACACCCAGCAAAGCGAGCTTTTGGTATCTTTGGAAAGACATTGCGTGCTTCCGTGTTTATTCTTTAAGTGCGTCAGTTTAAGCATTGTTTACTATACATGCTCACGGCTCAATGTGCTTTTACAGATCTTGATTTGCCGCTGATTTGTAGCGTTGCCGATGCTTGAATGGAAGCTTGTCGTGCTTACGACGTGCTATTTCTGGAGTGCGGTGATCGAGTAATCCAGATCATCATGCCGTTAGAGTCTGCGTCTCCATCTAGAACACGCAATTTAAGCAGTTTGATTTCACGGGCACTCGAAGAAATTTGATTAAATTGATCGTTCCAATCGATCGTGAATACCCCGGCACCAGTAACATCGTATTGGACGGTTTGGGGATTTTGTGAGTCGTTTCCTGCAAGGCTGTATTGGTCTTCACCCACGTATTCGGGGTCGAGCCAAGCAAGGTCTGTTGTCTTAGGGACAAGTTCATAAAGCGAAATTTGTGAAAAGAATGCTGCAAGACCCCAGCCATCACTTGGTGAATGTCGCCAACCCACAGCAATCCTTGAACTGCCTGGCCGAAGTTCTTTTACAAAATAGTCTCCGGTTTGAACTCCTCGTAAAGCTGAAATATCGACAGGAGTAAGAGGTCCTTCGGGGCGCATTGTTTCATCACGAGGAATATGATTGAACAAAATGTGGAGCTGATACTCGGAATCCTCGGGCAGAAGTACGCTCCATTCCCACTGAAATGGAAGATTAGGACTCGTGTTCTTGATGTGGATCTGAGTTGGACTACCTTCGACGATCGCGTCTGAATGATATTGCAGGTGATTGAGCCTGAGTTCGCGATCGTGAAGCCGTGCTGAGAGCTCGAAGTACGCCGATACTAAGCACACGAATGTAACTAACACTGCCAGATTTAGAACGCTAAATTGCAATCTCGACTTTTGCATTATCCCTCGTCTTCCTCAGGCCTTGCGAATATTCTTTCGCTCGGTCACGTCGCTCATTGCGTTGCGGGTATCGATAATCAGGCGAGCATGCTGGGCGATGAAATCCCAGTCGTAGTCTTTGTGGTTGGTGACAATCAGGACGGCGTCTGCTTCGGCGAGGGATTCAGGAGTGAGTTCAATACTCTCCTTTTGCGAGAACTCGAAGCTTCGCATGGAGGGTAGTCGGGGGATGTAGGGGTCGTGATAGCGGATATCAGCCCCAAGCGGTTCGAGTAGTTCCATTATGGCGAACGCAGGGCTTTCGCGAGGATCGTCGACGTTCGGCTTGTAAGCAACACCAAGCATCAAGATCTTACTGCCGCGAATCGCTTTTTCCTGCTCGTTCAACGCCAGCATTACCTTTTGGACAACAAACTGAGGCATGCTGGTGTTAATTTCGCCGGCAAGTTCGATGAAGCGAGTCGGCATCCCTTCCTTGCGGGCCAGCCAACTGAGATAGAACGGATCGATCGGGATGCAGTGCCCCCCGAGGCCAGGTCCCGGATAGAAGGCTTGAAACCCAAAGGGCTTGGTTTTCGCAGCTTCAATCACTTCCCAAAGATCGATATTCATCCGGTCGAAAAGCACTTTCAACTCGTTGACCATCGCAATGTTAACGGCTCGATAGGTGTTTTCGAGGATTTTGCAGGCCTCGGCCACTTCCAAGCTGCTGACAGGGACGATCTCGACGATTGCCTTTTCGTAAAGCTGACAAGCCAGTTCTAAGCTGTGCTGCTCGAGTCCGCCGATCACTTTGGGGATATTGGCAGCGGTGAACTGAGGATTGCCAGGGTCTTCGCGTTCGGGGCTGTAAGCGACGAAGAAGTCGACTCCTGGCGTAAGACCACTCTTCTCAAGAATCGGGAGAACAACATCTCTCGTCGTGCTGGGATAGGTGGTGCTTTCCAGCACGATCAACTGACCAGGCCGCAGAGATTGGCTGATCGCTTCGGCGGTCTTTTCGACGTAAGTCAGATCGGGATCGCGAGAACTGTCCAGCGGCGTGGGAACGCAAATCAAAAGAACGTCCGCTTCTGCCATCCTGGTCGAGTCAGTCGTAGCAGCGAAACGCCCCATTTTAACATTGGTGGCAATCCACTCGCCGGAAATATGTTTTATGTAGCTTTCCCCACGGTGAAGTTTTTCGACTTTGCTAGGATCGGTGTCAAAGCCGACGCAGCGATAACCACAGTCTGCGAACGTTTTAACGAGAGGTAGCCCAACATAACCCATCCCAATGACACCGACCGTTGCGGTCTGATCTGCCAATTTTTGGCGAAGAGATTCGCAAGAAGCAGGAACATTTTGAACCATGGGCGTGTCTTTTCGAGTATGTAGTACTAAAAGGAATTAGAAAAACGAATGCGGCCTATAGCCGTTTTCCTCGGAAGGGGTTACATCTTCCGGTAAACGTGCTTCAATGGTGCTTGGGACGACTTAGCTGAAATTGTGAACCAGCAGGTCCATTCGCCGGTATCAATTTAAGATACTTCAGCGAGATTAAGATTCGCCTATTGATGACGAACACGTTAATATAAATCGACGGACGGATGCTCCGCTAGAAATGCGAGAGGCTTTCTTAAGACTGTATGACTGATACCACTCCACCAAATTCGATGGATCGGCATTTTGAGGAGACCGTTGTTGCGCCAAGCAACTCGGCGGTTCAAAAGACGGCGTCGTCGTCGCCTCACATTGCGTTGGTAGAAGGGTCTTCGAGTCCGCATTTTTCTCGTGTTACTCAATCGCTACTCCGCTTTCGCCTGCGGGTCGCCACGTTTGTGATGTTCGGAATTTTTTCCGTCTATTTCATGTGGCATATCTACGAGTTCTTCTGGGGCAACAATATCGCCGAGAAGAGCCCAATCCTCCTGAGCGTTCACGCTGGGCTGCTTTTGCTTTTGGGCACGACAGGCTTTTTGCTTTGCCCTCGATGTGATTTCCGTAAGGGGCTTTTGCGATCGCAGGAGATTGTCACTTTCGGTTTGCCGAGTGCGTTCCTACTGATGACCCAGCACCATTCGATGCAGCTTTGTGCTCGCGATCATGGGGTGCTCCTCAGTCCGACATCGGGCTGGATCTTGCTGATATTCATCTACGCGTTGTTCATCCCGAATACCTGGCGTCGGGCCGCCGTCGTGATTTCGGCAATGGTGATCGCGCCGATTGCGTTGTTGTGCTACGCGTGGATGACCGACCAGATGTGCTACACCATCATTTACGGCAACCCCGAGCAATTGGCGGAAATTGGGTTGAAGATGGTCATCTGCGGTGCGGTGGCGATCTTCGGTGTTTACACGATCAATATCTTGCGGACCGAAGCGTTTCATGCCAAACAGCTGGGGCAATATCGACTTAGTCGTAGTCTTGGTGCCGGTGGCATGGGCGAGGTCTACTTGGCCCATCACTACCTGATGAAACGCCCGTGTGCCATCAAGATTATTCGACCTGAAAAAGCTGGCGATTCCAATGTGCTCGCGCGTTTCGAGCGGGAAGTCCATGCTTCATCGAAGCTTTCTCATTGGAACAATATCGATATTTACGACTACGGTCGTACCGATGATGGCACGTTTTACTACGTGATGGAGTATCTGCCGGGGCTTAATGTTTCGGATCTTGTAAACCGATTCGGGCCGTTGCCGGCGGGGCGTACCATTCACTTGTTGCGTCAAATTTGCGACGCGCTGAACGAAGCGCACTCGCAGGGAATGATCCACCGAGACATTAAGCCTGCGAATGTATTCGCCGCAAAGCGAGGTGGGTTCTTCGATGTGGCGAAACTGCTGGACTTCGGTTTGGCGAAGCCTATTGCTTCGACGGAAGATTCCAATCTGACTCAGGAAGGGATGATCACCGGTTCGCCGCTGTTTATGTCTCCGGAACAAGCAAGTGGCGAGAGTGAACCTGATTCGCGCAGCGATATCTACTCGATGGGGGTGCTGGCTTACTTCATGCTGACAGGGCACGCTCCGTTTGAGTACGACCGCCCCATCAAAGTGATCATTGCCCACGCTCACGAGGCCGTCGTTCCGCCATCGGAACACGTCCCGTCGATTCCGCATGACCTCGAAGCAATCGTCATGCGTTGTCTGGCCAAAGACCCTGACGACCGCTACCAGACGGTCCAAGAGATGGCCGAAGCATTGGATCAGTGCGAATCGGTGGGGACTTGGAAGCAGCAAGATGCGGTCAATTGGTGGACCGAGAACGAATCGATCGCGGAATGCCCTCGCCCTGAGGAAGAGGTTCATCCGACCGACGTGACTCGAATTGCCGAAGTCCGCGGCTAGTAAGCCGTTGCGAGGCCTTCCCCCTCTTTGGGAAACCGTGCCCTGCCCCTCCCCGGTTTTTATTTTTCCAGATATAATGCTGGACTACCCTTATGCCATATCCCTCCGATAGCTGGTAGGGAAAGTGGCGATCCGAGCGATGCCTCCCTTCGCTCTTGTATCTCTTGTGGTCCTAGCCAACGCCGTTAGGGGAAAGTCGAATGATCGCGGAAAACGCCCCCCGTACCATGTTCCAGAAAATCTGGGACAACCATGTCGTCGATGCCGAGCCAGGTAAGCAAGCTCTGCTTTACATCGATTTGCACCTAGTGCACGAAGTTACCAGCCCACAGGCCTTTGAAGGCCTTCGTCTGGCAGGACGCAAGGTACGTCGTCCCGAGCTAACCAAGGCCACGCCAGACCATAACGTTCCGACCACGGATCGATCGCTGCCGATTGTCGATCAGATCTCGAAGCAACAGATCGATACGCTTCGTCAGAACTGCCAAGACTTTGGTGTGCAGCTATTTGACTTGCACGATGTCAAGCAAGGGGTTGTCCACGTGATCGGTCCCGAGCTTGGTCTGACGCAGCCAGGCATGACGATCGTTTGTGGTGACAGCCATACCGCAACACATGGCGCCTTCGGGGCTTTGGCATTCGGTATCGGGACGAGCGAAGTCGAGCATGTTCTCGCGACGCAAACACTGCTTCAATCGGCTCCCAAAACCATGGAGCTTCGTGTCAACGGAACGTTGGCTCGTGGTGTTACCGCGAAAGATCTCGTGCTCTTCCTGATCGGTCATCTTACGACCGCCGGTGGGACGGGATACGTGCTGGAATATACCGGCGAAGCGGTCCGCAACTTGACCATGGAACAGCGCATGACGGTCTGCAATATGTCGATCGAAGCAGGTGCTCGAGCCGGCATGATTGCTCCGGATGAAACCACGTTTGAGTATATTCGCGGCCGTGAATTCGCTCCGAAGGATATCGAAGCTGCGATCGAGCGTTGGAAGAATCTCCCTTCCGATCCTGGCGCGAAGTACGACAAAGTGCTGGAATTCGAAGCGAAGGACATTGCTCCTCAAGTCACGTGGGGAACCAACCCAGGCCAGGTTTGTGCCGTCGATTCGCCTGTTCCATCTCCGGGCGATTTCGCCGACGCGACCGAGCGTCGCTCGACGGAATTGGCACTGGAATACATGGACTTGAAGGCCGGAGCTCCAATGACCGACGTGGACATCAATCGTGTCTTCATCGGTTCGTGTACCAATGGTCGAATCGAAGACTTGCGGGCTGCTGCAAGCGTTGTGAAGGGACATAAGAAGTCCGATCACGTGCATGCCATGGTCGTTCCTGGTAGCGGTCAAGTTCGTGTACAAGCTCAAGAAGAAGGTCTCGACAAGATCTTTATCGAAGCCGGCTTTGAATGGCGTGAAGCAGGCTGCAGCATGTGTTTGGCTATGAACCCCGACAAGCTTGAGCCAGGCGAACGTTGTGCTTCGACGAGCAATCGAAACTTCGAAGGGCGACAAGGACGCGGTGGACGTACGCACCTCGTTAGTCCTGAAATGGCCGCCGCGGCAGGTATCGCCGGTCACTTCGTCGACGTCCGTCAGTGGGACTTCAAATAAGTTTCCGATCCTTACACCAACCGACCTCTTTTTGAACAAACGATCATGCAACCATTCGTTAAAGAGAACGGCCTTGTTGCCACTATGGATCGGGCCAACGTTGATACCGATCAAATCATTCCGAAGCAGTTTTTGAAGCGTATCGAACGTACTGGCTTTGGCCAGTTTCTGTTCTTCGATTGGCGTTTCCTCGAAGATGGAAGCCCCAATCCAGAGTTTGAATTGAACAAGCCGGAAGTCAGCGGCGCTTCCATTCTCGTCGCGCGTCGAAACTTCGGTAGCGGTTCGAGTCGCGAGCATGCTGTCTGGGCGATCGACGACTTTGGCATTCGTGCCGTGCTTGCTCCGAGCTTCGCCGATATTTTCTACAACAATTGCTTCAAAAACGGTGTCCTGCCGATTCCGCTTACGGAAGAGCAAATTGAAGACATCTTCCAGCGAGCCGAGAAGACCGAAGGCTATCGTCTGACAGTTGACTTGGAAGCAAAGAAGATCACGGATGATGCCGGGCTGGAGATTCCGTTTGAAATCGACGAATTTCGCCGTCACAAGCTGCTCAACGGTTTGGACGACATCGCGATGACGCTGCAAAGCGAAGAGAAAATCTCCGCCTACGAGCAGGCCAACGGGATTGGGGCGTAGCCCAACGTGTAAGGGAAAAGGCGAACGATGGTTCGCCTTTTTTTATGCGCCTATGGTTGGAATGCCGTCTTCGGTTCGCCAAACTAAACGGCTTAGTCGCTTCCCCAGAAAAAGAACGAGGACCCACATGATAAGTCGATTCGCTTTGCCATTAATGTTGATGCTGCTCGGAACAGTAACTGCCCAGGCTCAAATTAAACCGGAAGTCATTCTCGATGGTCTGAAATGTCCCAGCGGTGTCGCCATTCAACCAGAAACGGGAACCGTGTTCGTCGCTGAGACGGCTGCGTCTCAGGTAATCCGAGTTGTGGATGGCAACGCCGAAGTGGTCATCAAAGATTTTCCAAAAGATGAATACGGCAAAGGCCCTGTCTATCAGATCGGTCCACTCGGCTTGGCATTTCTCGATAAGAATCGCATTGTCGTTGGTGATGGAAGCCAAAAGGATGGTGAAGAGGTCATTCGTGTTTACGAAGTTTCCGAGCCAGGCAAGCCGGCAATCGCTGCAGCTGATGGTAAGAAATCCAATCCACTCGCTCCGGAAGGCGATATCCCTGGCGAAGGGAACTTCTATGCTGTGGCTGTCGATGCCAATGGAATTTATGCCACTGCGAATGGCGACGACAAGAAGGGATGGATTGCTCGAACGACCATCGAAAAGGATGGCCTCGGCGAGCTGGTTCGTTACATCGCGACGAAGGAAAGCGTAGACGTCGATGCCCCTGCCGCGATCACAATCAGCCCACGCCGCGAAGTTGTTGTCGGGCAAATGGGTGAGATCAACAATCAGAAAGATAGCCTTCTGACGTTTTATGATCAGGAGTCGAAGAGCCTGCTGTTGAGCCTGCCTACGGAACTATTCGATCTCGTTGGTTTGGCTTACAGCCCGAAAACCGGACGGCTGTACGCTGTCGATTACAGCTGGGCAGATCCGAAGCAAGGTGGTTTGTATCGGCTCGACGCCGTTCGCCGCGATGGGAAGCAGGTCATTAAGACGACCAAGCTGATCGACTTAGACCAGCCAACGGCTTTGGCTTTTAACGACGAGGGTGAGCTATTCATTACCGTGTTTGGAAATGGCGACGGTAAGGACGAAAGCAAGACGCCAGCAACTGGTAAGCTTTTGAAGATCGGCGAAGGGCTTTAATTTAAGTCTTTTGGCAATTACGCCACCGTAGCGAGAAAGAAAAACCAGGGACATTCATCCCTGGTTTTTTATTTGCGTACGATCGATTCGTTGAGGGCCTTTGAAGCTTAAGCCGAGCCGACCGATACTTCTTCCGTCTTGGTGACGGTGAAACCTAAGTCTTCCAGCATCTTGTAGTCGTCTTCAGCCGTTTGCCCTGGCGTGGTGAGGTAGTCGCCCAGGAACAGCGAGTTGGCAGCATACATACCGAGTGGTTGCAAGCTACGCAAATGAATTTCGCGGCCGCCGGCGATTCGAAGTTCGCTGCTAGGGTTCGCGAAACGGTAGAGTGCCAAAATTCGTAGGCACTGGCGTGGACTCAAGTCTTTGCCGAGGCCTTGCAGCGGAGTGCCATCGATGGGATTGAGGAAGTTGAGCGGAATAGAGTGGACACCCAAGTCGCGCAGTTCGAGGGCCATTTTCACGACGTCTTCTTCTGACTCGCCCATACCGACGATGCCGCCGCTGCACATTTCAAGTCCCGCATTCTTTACCGCATTGAGCGTGTCGATGCGGTCTTCATAGGTGTGCGTCGAACAGATTGTCTTGTAGTAATCTGCACTTGTGTTGACGTTGTGATTCACACGGTCGACGCCACAGGCCTTCAGTCGATCTGCTTGTTCCGGGGAAAGCAGCCCCAAGCAAGCGCAAATCTTGAGATCGTACTTTTCTTTGATCTCAGGAACGATCGTTTCAACCGCCTTCATTTCCCGTTCATTCGGACCACGAGCCGAAATGACGATGCAATAGGTCTTCACGTCCCGTTCGGCGGCAACTTTGGCCCCTTCCATCAGCTTGTCACGGCTTAGGAAGTTGTACTTGGGAATCTCGGCATCGGAAACTTTCGACTGCGAACAGTAACCACAGTCTTCAGGGCAGAGACCGCTCTTGGCATTCATCAACTGGTAAAGTTGGACTGTCTTGCCAAAGTGTTGGCGGCGGATCTTGAACGCAGCGGACATCACGTCCAGCAGTTCTTCATCCGACGAGTGAAGAATGGAAAGACCTTCTTCTACGGTCAGTTGATGACCACGCAAGACTTCTTCGGCCAAGGCGGACCACGATAGCGTCGACATTGACATCGGCGGCGTTCTCTTCTTTAACTGTCGAGTAGGGCAATGAATTTTGGCGTTTGGGCCAACGAAATATTCTAAAACGCCAGACAGAGATTTGTAAGGTCAGTGCCCATCGACACTTGGCAACGCCTGATCATTCGGCGAAAATGAGGGTAAGGAGACCATTTTGGTACAAGAAACCGCCATTGGGCGACATCATTTCGTTCGTATCAGCGTCCTCGGCCATGTCGGTCGATTTACGTCGGTGGACGCTATTGCTTATTCCCGAGGCATGCGTGTCATCTGTCGTACCTCGCGTGGGTTGGAAGTTGGCGAAGTCCTAGGGCCTGCCAGCGATGCGGAATCCGCCGACTCGGATGGCTCGATTGTCCGTGGTATTACCGTGGAAGACGACCTGCTTCTTGCTCGTCTGGAACGAAATCGCCAAGAAGCTTTTGCCGCCTGTGAAAAGGAATTGGCAATCCTGGGGGTCGCAATTCCCTTGATCGAAGTCGAGCAACTGTTCGACGGAAGCTCTTTGTATTTCTATTTTCTTGGGGATGTTCCGTCTGAAGTCACCGATATGACGAGCCGCCTGGCCGAGACCTACAACGCCGTGGCAGGCATCAGCCAATTCTCCGATCTCTTAGAAAGCGGCTGTGGACCAGGCTGCGGAACCTCGGAAAAGGCGGGCGGCTGCGGCGATTCCTGCGCAAGTTGCGCAATCGCTGGGGCATGCAAGAAGTAGTGTTGGCTCTCTAACGTCGAAGAAGTTTCATTGGACCGTCACAGAGTACGGGGACTAGAATTCCAGAACTTTCCAATATTTCTCGACGCATGGAGATTCTCATGGGGACGGCAGCACGGCACTTCGCTTTGTTTCTCGCTGGCGCGTTGTTTGTATCGATCGTCATGAACACGGCATCAGCTCAGCAGCCGGATCGGTGGCGGGCATGGGCTGTCATCGAAGGGGAAGATGCTCGGTTGGTCGTCGAGGGGATTTTGGCCGAAGGTGCACCAGGATCCGTTGCCGTGCTTGAGCCAGCTCGGCCTCAGGGCATCAACCCTAAGATGTTGATGCTAAAGCTGCGTATGGTTTCGTTGCCCGGCGTTTGGCCAGCGGTAATTCAACCCATTCCGGCACACTTCACGCTTCCGCGCTATCGAGAAGGTCAGTTTTCCTCGGTACAAATTCTTTACCCCAATGGCGAGAGTCAAGTTGTCGGCAAGATCACCGAAGTGACCAGCTTAGATGCCGGTTCGGAGAAGCCAATGCCGCAAGACCCTGGTGTCCTCGTACCCATGATTGTCGATGTGAAGTACCGTGTTCAGACGAGCGACCCTCCCAATCTAGTCGTTGTCGCAACTGGGGAAGTGAATACCGGTGGCTATGGTCCGACGAAACTGATTCGTCGCAAGTACGTCAAACCACCTCAGGATGGCATTCAAGATTACTACTTACGTAGCGTTCCTCCTGAAGGGATCGTTACCCAGGTCATCTCGAAAGTGTCCGCAACGAATCAGTGGAAAGACTTTCGCAGCGACGCGCCATGGATTAAAGGTATCCGCGTACATGGCAAAGGAGACAGTGTCGTCGAAAAGGTGTTCGGCGAATAAAGTCGTTCAGGCTAAGGGAACCCAGATCGCCTGATTTTCACTGCTGTTCATCCGCAGTGTGATGCGAAAGACTTCGTCGTGGCGAACGCACGATTGTAGCCTGTATCGTAGAATCCGACGGTCGAAATAGCGGTCTCGGGATTCTTCAGAGCATGTTTCTCCACCGCATTTCTCAGGAATTGGTGTAGACGTTCGTAGTATGGCCGGAGATCAATTTTGGTCGCCATATGCTTGTTCAGTACGCCTGAAATACATGAATGCAACGTCACGTCAATGTCAAGTTGTACGTGACGTGCTCCGCGATTTCTAGTTCTTTAAGCAGTGGCTAAATTCATGGTCGACATGAAACGCAACTTATCGACAACAGGTTTGGTGAAGATCTCTGGCACCAGATCGAGCAAGCCAATGTCGCGGTTGAATTCATTGGCCATGACACCAATCTCACGATAAGCCTTCAACCATGCATCGAAGTCGTTGGGCGGCACGTCTGCATGCAAACGTGGAAATGACTGAGCAGTGGAAACAATCGAATGCATGTCCAGCCAGGCCGCGAAGCTTTCGGCGAAATCTTCCCACGGGTGCATCGTTGCGTAGGCCGAAATGTACTCTTGCTGCCAGTCAGGCTGAGGACCGTTCTGATAGTAGGCCTGTTGGGCCTCGGCGTAAGTTGGGTTTTCTTCATTGCCAAATAGTTCGCGGAAATCTTCTAGCCGCTCTGACTTGATAAGTAGGTCCCAGTAATAGTGACCTAGCTCGTGGCGAAAGTGGCCAATAAGTGTCCGCTGCGGCTCGCCGAATTCAACTCGGGTTTGTTCTCGTTTAACGCTGTCGGCTTCATCCATGTTGATCGTGATGACGCCATTTGCATGGCCGGTGCTGACCGGTTGAACGCCATCAGCTTTAAATTCAAAGCGAAGCGGCAAGTAGTCGTTCATCGTTGGATCACCGATCGGCAATTCCACTTCTTGAACACCGTAAAGAACTCTGCGTTTGGCCGCTTCCAGTTTTCGCCATTTGCCTAGATTTCCGTCCACGGTGAGGTCTGGAATTACCTGATTCAGTCGGCAGTACATGCAGAGCGACTGCCCTTCTTCGGCAAGATGAACTGCCACGTTACAGGCTTCATAATCAAGACGGTTCTGGCATAGTTTCAACTGTTTGCCGCAGTCAGGGTTCGTGCACTTCCAACTTCCCGCGACTTGTGGTTTAAGAGCGACAACGTCACGACACCCTGGACAGAGCGCGACGGTGGCCTGGCATTCGACACAAGTTGTGCTGCCGAAGAACAGTTTGTGATTGCACTGGCAACGAAACGTTTGCATTGGAATCGATCTCCGAAACGAAAATGCATTTTGGCTGGTAGCGAGCGACGCACCGTAATGTGCAACTCCTGGTCCAATTACACCGATTCCTTTGGGAAGCGAGGTTTGGACTACGGTTGAATTATATTTTCAGGTGGTCGTTTTGTGGCCGGTGCCGCTTTTGGCGATGCCATTTCATAGTCCGATTCCGTCAAGTCGAGCCGGCCAGCGGCTTTCAAGCGAGGAACTAATTGCAGTGCATGGGCGGCAATCTGCTCGTGGTCTGCAGTCGTTCTGGAGAATTGTCTGGCAAGATAGATAGCTTTGAAATGCCATTGTGCCACTTAGGATCGAGCCGAATTTGGTATCGCTTCTCCATGCATCTGCCCTGGGAAGCAACTGGGTAAGCAGAGATCGAGTTCTAAAACGGGAGTTGCGCGTCTTCTGCGAATTAGTATATGTGGGGTGTCAGTAGACGTAAGGTTCAGCGACAGAGTTTAGGAAGAGTCCCCCGAGAGTTGCCGGAATTATGCCCAGAGTAGGCAATCTTCACGTGTTCTAAATGGAGTGTTGATGAAGACAGGACGTGCCCATCGTAGCGATAGGACATGACGACGGTAGAGTTGGGATCAAGTACCGTGGAAGTGGATCACACCGGCAGGCTTCTCCGTCGAAAGACCGCTGTTTGTGGCCATTCCTTAGTCGGTCAAAAGGAGGAAGTCGCTTTCTTTTGCCCCGTTCTTTGTGGTTTTGCGAATCTAAGGGCGGGTCCCCTACCCCAAAATCCAGTGAATCTGATAGGATTTTCGGTTCGTGAACGGGAAGTTTAGGCCTGCTTTATAAGCACAAACCAGTATGCGACGCGACGATCTTCGGAACATTGTTATTATTGCCCACGTTGACCATGGCAAAACTACGTTGGTCGACTGTCTGCTTCACCAAAGTGGTCAGTTTCGGGCAAGTCAGCTTTCCAGCGAGCGAATTCTCGACTCGAACGACCTGGAAAAGGAACGCGGGATTACCATTCTCGCGAAGAACATTGCGCTCCCGTACGAAGGCGTCAAGATTAACATCGTCGATACGCCTGGGCACGCTGACTTCGGTGGCGAAGTGGAACGCGTCCTGAGTATGGCCGACGGTGCTGTGGTGTTGGTCGACGCCGCGGAAGGTCCAATGCCACAGACTCGGTTTGTGTTGTCCAAGGCGCTCGAAGTTGGTTTAAAGCCGATCGTGCTGATAAACAAGATCGACAAGCCAGACGCGCGGCCGCACGAAGTTGTCGACGAAGTGCTCGACTTGTTCCTTTCGTTGGGTGCTGATGACGAAATCGCTGAATTTCCATATCTGTTCGCGAGTGCAAAAGCAGGTTTTGCTTCGGAAGATCCCAACGTTCGCGAAGGAGACATGCGACCGCTGCTGGACTTGGTCCTTAAGCACATTCCCGGTCCTGACGTGAATCCGGACGATCCGCTTCAAATGCGAGTCACCACGCTTGACTGGTCTGAATACACTGGGCGTATCGCGATCGGCCGTATCAAGTCTGGCAAGATTAAGAAGGGCCAGTCGGTGATGATCTCGAAGGCGGGCGACAAGTTCGAACGAGGTCGTATCGTGGCGTTGCATGCCTTCGAGAATCTCGGCCGCGTCGAAGTGGACGAAGCTGGCGCCGGCGATATTATCGCGGTGACAGGTTTGGACGACATCGATATTGGCGACACGATCTGTGCCGTCGATAATCCCAATCCGCTACCGCGTGTGGCAGTGGATGCTCCAACGCTTGAAATGATGTTCACCATCAATACTTCACCGCTGCTGGGGAAGGATGGTAAGTATGTCACTTCGCGAAACCTACGTGATCGTTTGGAAAAGGAACTTGAACGCAATGTTGCGTTGCGTGTTCGACCGGGCGAGTCTGGCGATAGCTTCCTGGTAAGTGGTCGTGGTGTGCTTCACCTGGCCGTTCTTATTGAAACCATGCGTCGCGAAGGCTACGAGCTTGCCGTGGGTAAGCCTCAAGTGATCATGCGTGACAACAATGGTGTGAAAGAAGAACCGTACGAACAACTCGTGATTGAAGTTCCATCAGAGAAGATGGGCCCGGTCATGGAATTGGTCGGAGAACGCCGTGGCGAACTGGTCGAAATGCAGCCTCGCGGCGATTACAGCCAGGTCATCTTTACGATCCCATCTCGTGGTTTGATCGGACTGCGAACCAAACTGCTCAACTCGACCCAGGGCGAAGCGATCGTTAACCATCGCTTTGAATCATATCGTCCTCTTTCCGGTGAAGTGCCGCGACGAGCAAACGGTGCAATGATCTCGATGGTCTCTGGCAAAGCAGTTGGTTTCGCGCTGTTTGCTTTGCAGGAACGCTCCGATATGTTCGTTCGCCACGGTGACGAAGTCTACGAAGGAATGATCGTGGGCGAAAACTCCCGTTCTGACGACTTGACGGTGAACCCGACCAAAGAAAAGAAGCTCACTAATATGCGAGCTTCTGGGTCGGACGAAAATATCGTTTTGCGTCCACCAAGAGATATGAGCCTGGAAGTGGCGCTCGAATACATCGAAGACGATGAACTGGTTGAGGTGACTCCCAACCACATTCGTCTGCGAAAGATCCTGCTAAAGGAAACGGATCGTCGCCGGCAAAGCCGAAAGTAATCGTCGATCTACAAAAAACGCCATGCTTGCGAAAACAAGCATGGCGTTTTTTTATTGCCGATGGTTATTTAACGCGGCCGGGCGGGCGATTGTTCTTTCCTTTGATCTTCCGATGAGAATCGCCTAATTCTTCACGAATACCGTCCGCCAGCTTTTCGAGCCGCTGGACCACCTCTGGATGTTGATCGACAAGATTCTTCGATTCTCCAGGATCGTTTTCCAGATTGAATAATGCCAGCTTGGTCTTGCCTTGTGAGTAGGCGGCTGGAATACCATCTTTGCCGCCAGGTTTGCCGGCCATAGTGCGGTATTCGTGGGGGAATACAAGCTTCCACTTGCCGCTACGTACGGCTTTCAGGCCTGAACCGTAATAGAAGTAATATGCTTCGTGCGGAGACGTGGCCCCTTCTTGGCCTGAAAGCAATGGCCAGATGTCTTTGCCATCGATCTTCTTTTCGGGTAGATCGGCGCCGATCAGTTTGGCAACCGTTGGGAAGATATCGATCGTCATTGCCGGTGTATCACAGGTGGTGCCAGCAGGGATATGGCCTGGCCACTGCATGATGGTTGGCTCTCGGCAACCGCCTTCCCACATCGTCCCCTTCCCTTCTCGCAGTGGACCGGCGCTGCCGGCATGTTCTCCGTAAGAAAGCCAAGGACCATTGTCTGAGGTAAAGATGACAAGCGTATTGTCATCGATCTTATTTCGTTTCAACGCGTCAAGGATTTGACCGACCGACCAGTCAACTTCCATAACGACGTCGCCGTAAAGTCCGGCACCAGATTTCCCTTTGAACTTTTCGGATACATAGAGTGGCACGTGCACCATGCTATGGGGAACATAGAGGAAAAAAGGTTCGTCCTTATTTTCATCGATGAATGCAACTGCTTTTTCAGTGTACTGAGTCGTCAGCTGTTCTTGGGCTTTTCCATCGACTCGAGGGTTGATCACTTCGTTGCCATCGTACAAGGGAAGATGCGGCCAACGTTTCAGGCGATCCTCTTCGGACAGTTGACGCACACCAGGATGGTACGGCCACATATCGTTTGAGTAAGGCAATCCAAAGTAGTCATCGAATCCGTTTTGCATCGGCAGGAAAGGCTCGCGGTCTCCCAGGTGCCATTTGCCATAGCAAGCGGTCTTGTAGCCCTTTTGCTTACACAGCTCAGCCAACGTCATTTCTTCGGGGTTGATGCCAATTTTGGCATTCGGACCGAGGGCACCTTGAATCCCAACGCGAACGTTGTAGCAACCGGTTAGAAGCCCCGCTCGTGACGCCGAACATACGGCCTGGGTCACATAAAAGTCAGTAAACGTGCGACCGTCTGCTGCCATCTTGTCCAGATTCGGCGTCTCGTAATCCTTAGCACCAAACGGGCCAATATCGGCGTAGCCCATGTCGTCGATGAAGATGAGTACGATATTAGGTACACGGTCTTTTTCGGCTGAATGTACCTGATTAAATGGGTATAATGCAGCTGATGAAAGAGTCACGATAAAGATAAGTGTAGCAAATCTGTGTAGTAAATTAGGGCTCGGGTTTTCCCTGGTCGGTTTGATCAAGCCATGCATAGTCTTAGCGGCTCCATAAGATTTCGTGTTCGGTGGGATGGGTGATAGGCAGCAATAGTATCGTCGGCGGCGAGGACAGGGTCAACGATTGTGGGGATACACCGTCGTGTAGAGGAATATGAGTTATGGCTAGAAAAACGAAGCAGCGACGTCAGTCTCACGGATCGGCCTGGCACTGGAAGCAAACGGATTGCTGGTATTACACGCTTCCAGGGACGAAGAAGCGTGTCGCCCTGTTTGATGAACAAGGAGAGAGGATTCGGGGAAAGGATAACAAGGAGGCAGCTGAGATCTCGTTGGCACGGGAGAAGCTGGCCTGGGATAGTGAATCGAATGAAGGCCCTGTCCTGGGACAGCCTTGGTTAGTTGCTCGCGTTTGTTCGAACTACTTGGTGTATACGGAACGAAGCCAGAACGATGGTTCCGTCAGTGAGGGATATCATCGGAATGCGACTCAGTGGCTCAACGATCTTTGCAGCTACTGCGGTGCACTGCCTGTTAGCCAACTCAAACGGGGCCATATTCTGGAATGGGTTGATCAGCACGAGACATGGAAGAGTCCCGCAACGCGTCGCTGTATCATTGCTGTCGTCATGGCTGCCTTCAATCGTGTTGAAGAGACGCACGGTATCGTTAACCCGATTAAGGGAATCAAGCTTCCCAAGGCAGAACCTCGGCTTACGTCATTCTCTCCGGAAGATGAGAAGGCAATTTACAAGGCCACGGAACCTTGCTTTGGCAATTTCCTCTTTGCCGCGATTCACACAGGGCTTCGTCCCTTTAGTGAGCTCGCGCAACTCAAAGCGGAAGACGTCGAAGAGACTCCACGAGGAATGATGTGGCGCGTCTACGCGAGCAAAACCAAAAAGACTCGCAAGATTCCCGTACGACCCGAAGTGGCTGAACTAACTCGCCAACTGATGAAGTCAGCTCCACGAGGATCTGGCTTGCCTGTCTATCGAAATACATTGGGAAAGCCTTGGAAGGGTGCGACGGGAGTCGTTCGTTTTATCGACTTGAGAGAGAAGCTCGGCTGGAATGACGATCCGCTCAGGAAGAAGTATTCGTGTTATACGTCGCGCCATACTTTTGCTCATCGGATGTTATCGGGCTTTTGGAATAACGGAGCCGGATGCACGATTGAAACCTTAGCGGAGTTGATGGGAGACACGCCCAAGGTGGCTTACGATCATTACGGCAAGGAGTGGGGAAAGCATTATCAGGATCCTCTTTGGAAGGCCATCGGAGAATCGACGCCAGCAGCCGGTAAACAGGCAAAGTCTCCTCCTGCGAAGCGAAAGAAGAGCACCGCGTCGTCCGCAATAGAGACAAAACCGAAACGAACCAAGGCATCTTCCAGCAGGAACAAGCGTCATGGCTAAGGCAAACAAAGGACGTAAGCGTCGTTCTCGCGGGCGTGCCTGGTACTGGCGTCAGACCGATTCTTGGTACTTTACGCCACCGGGAACGAAGCGACGGGTCCGGCTCGTGGATGAGAGGGGCAATCCGGTCCGCGGCCAGAGTAGCATTGATCAGGCGGAACTGGCCTTGGCACGTGTTAAGGCTGCGGGAGATTGGCGTCCTGAAGTGAAGTCGGCCGAGGAAAGCGACTGGATCGTAGCAAAAGTGTGTTCCATCTACATTGAGAACTGTGAGAAGCGATCGAGAGCCGGAGAGATTAGCGTCGAGTATGAGAAGGAAGTGCGACGTTTCTTGCAGGACCTCTGTACGTATTGCGGTGCAATGCCACTTCGTGACCTACGCAAGGCACATGTTCTGCATTGGGTGGAAACGCATTCCACGTGGAAGTCTTCGGCAACTCGTCGTTTCGCCATCGAAGCAGTTATGGCCGCGTTCAACCACGCTCAAAATTTTTATTCAGTTCCCAATCCGCTTCGCGGCTTAACCAAGCCTGCACAGTGTCCTCGGCTACATTCCTTTAGTGCCGAGGATGAACTGGCACTTTACGACGCGACTGACGAACCTTTTCGCGAGTTTCTGTTCGCGGCAATCCATACTGGCCTGCGGCCATTCTCGGAACTAGCTCTGATGACGGGTAACGATGTCATCGAGAGCGACCGCGGCATGATGTGGAGGGTTTATGCTTCTAAAACCAAGAAGACACGCGTGATTCCGATCCGAAAGGAGGTTGCCGAGTTAACACGAAGCATCCTTTCCAGGGACAATTCTGGGACGGACGGTGTGATTTTCCGGAACTCACAAGGTGATCCGTGGAAGAAGGTCACTGGGGGCACTCGATTTCGGAATCTCCGCCAGAAGCTCGGATGGATTGAGGATTCGAAACGGGAAAACTACTCGTGTTACACGTGCAGGCACACATTCGCTCACCGAATGCTGGCTGGCTATTGGACGGACGGCGTCGGCTGTTCGATCGAGGTGCTTGCAGAATTGATGGGAGATACACCCAAAGTTGCCTTCGACCACTACGGAAAGGAGTGGGGACAGCATTTTCAGGATCCACTCTGGGCGGCGATTGGAGTGGATTAATCGATCGCGGGTAGAGCGTTAACCAAGTAGCTCCAGTAGAATGAGCAGATTGCGCAATTTTGTGGGTTGCGACTGTTTGGCTCGAAATCAAACGCTCACTTAGCAGTCCAAACAATCCGCATCTCGGGGAATACATGGCTCAAGAGCCACAAAATAGAACGCTCAAGCGTTATCAGGTTTTCCCAAGGGAACCGTGATGCCGGGAAAATGCATGGGTTGAATGGTCTGTCGACGTTTCGGGGTCGCTTTGGGCCGGACTCGCATAGCCTCTTTAATACGTTCGATTTCGGAAGCTTCGATCTGGATTCGACCCTGGCCGCGTGATCCCCCCTGGAAGTAGTTGATGGTAAAAGGGGTTCCCCGTAGGATAAATTCTCCGCTGTCCGAACGCGCCAGCCATTCATAGAGGCTGGCTACAGACAGTCCCAGTCTTTTAGCGGCTTCGTGGCTTGTTAGCAGTTCGTCGGACATCGAGGATGCGGTAGTGCTCGTATTTTCGAGGTGTCCGCTTCAACATATCGAGCCACTGTCGCACAATTGTCGCATGAGGCGACAAATGAATTGACCCCGGAAGACTCTTCATAAGATCCGATCATGAATCGACTTAGATTGGCACTCCAAGGATTCGAGAGACTATCCATGCCGCTCCATGCGACGCTTAACAAGGCGGTTTCGCATGACGCCGAGGCGTGGTTGCGAGACGAAGTGTGTCCTGTCGTAGAGGAGCTTTGCCGTAACCGCAGTTTTCAATTGATGACGCGGTGGTCGCTGGATCACTTTTGCACTGAGGAGGTCATTACACCAGAGCATCGAAAGTTAGAGGATGCCGATCAGGCGATCGTTCAATATGCTCAGACGCTTGCAAACGGCCTGGAATTCATAGACCAGTCCATGTCGAATCCGTCAGAGTTTCAAATATCGGAAGAGGATCGAGTGGCCCTTAACGGGATTGCGTCTCGACCTTGGGTTCAACTCGCCTATGCGTTGGACTTCTTTCACCCTGAGGATCAGCTTTTGCTTAGAGATCCTAACCGTGCCCTTACGTCGGATTTCCGGGCGGAGGAACGAAGAATTCCTTTGGGTGATTATATTTCTCGTTACTTACTCGCCAGAGTCGAGTTCTGGAAGAATTTGGTAGTGCGTTTGGGCGAGCGAATTAGTCATTACATTCCTGGCCGCGACGACGAGGGACGCAAAATCTCCTCCCGAATCTTCGATACGAGAATTCAGTTGAATCAAGCTGTCGAGGCGTTAGCTCAGGCTTGCCATGGTGAGAATTTTCGTAGACGCAATGCCTGCAATGCTCTAGTCCAGGTCTACGCGGCCTATGCCCGTAACCCCGACTTAGAATGTCTGGGCTTCTCACGAGACGCATGGCACACTGCCAGCCCTCAAATTCGGATGTGTGTACGAAGGCGTAGCGATGTCCCAGTCGTTGAAAGACTTCCCGAAGGAGCTTATCAAACCTTAGGGACAGAAAGACTCTCGCTCTGCGATCCGGCTATCCTGCGTCAGATCGCGGCATCTCTACAAGAAGTGGCCACGTTCTATGAGATCCCGGAAGACCCTGACGAACTGATCGCGTGGGCTGCTGACCAAGCACGCCTTGTCCTGGTTGATAGATCGCCTCGGCAAGTCTTTTGGGAAGGTCAATTGATTGGGGGAGGCGAATGGGACAATCAGCCCGTAGCCTGGGACTTTTTATGGAACCTTGGAAAGTCTTCAACTCAAGTCGTCGACAAAGAGGCTCTGGGAGGTAAGTCCTCTCGTTCAAGAAGACACCGACTATCGGACGTTTTACTGGAATGCCAAGAGCTCGATAAGCGAATCGAGTCCGTACGACGTCTGGGGTATCGGCTTGATCTACCGCTAGAGGACGTAACGCTACTACAGGACGATGGTTTCGGGCGTCTTCGATTCGTTGATGCGCGGAAGAATCCATTGATTTAACTTCCGAATGCCCGAGCGAGTTCTTGCCTAGCTAAATTGAAGGTGATTTCGCGTCAAGTATTCATGAGAGGTTTGTTATCTCTTATCGACGGCTATTGCGGCCGTGGTTCTTTGCGAATTGGCGATCGAATAGACATCAGTTTTGTTGGATGTTCGATGCTCTTCAGTCGGCCGAAGACGATTGAGACGTCGATGAACGGGCAAGTGAGGGCCTACGAACCGTGGTTTACCTAAATTTCAGGCGTTTTCGCGTCATAATATGTAGGGGGATCACTTAGCATTTAGATCCGTTGACAGCGCAGGGCTATCGTCCGAAGTCGTCAAACGCAATGGTCAACAGGACCTAAATTCTGGCCGTTTTCGTGTCATAAAACTTGTGAATAGCAGAACCGCTTTTTAGCCAAGCTGCTGAGGCGCCGCCAATTTGGTCTAGGACATAAAATATTGGCCGGAAAATCGGATAGCTCCGAGCTCACTTCACTCGCTGAAGGCTAAGAATCGCTGCCATATTACCAAACTGCAGGTGACACTGCCTAACACTCACGCAATTGGGTAATAAGGGTGATTCAAGACCCGCGACAGGCAACGGCAGTCTAAATTTTCAGCGAAAACGTGTCATAAACTATGAGGGAAATCCTAGCTCTTAGGCTCACACCTCAGTGAAAACTATGCTTCTTCGCTCCGTATCTGCGGAGCGCTTTCTTTTGGCGTATCTCCTTTCGATACACATTCTGTTGAGTTCTACAGGCCCGAACTACGCAAGAAGTAATCTCTTGCAAATAACAGTCATTCAACGGGCTATCACAAACACTTGAGCAACAAGCCCGAGTTATTCTAAATCATCAGTTTCAATAGAGGCACGACAATGAATCAGGAAATCTCTAGTGTGGGTGCCGCAACCGACAAACTCACCTCCGAAGTTGTCAAATGGTGGTCCGAGATGTCCGCTTTTTGCAACTTTGTCCTTACCGGATTCGATCCGGAAGCGTCCCTAGAAAAGCGACTCGATTGGGCGATTGCTCGTGGCTATGAAATTGGGACCATCTATTCCCGATTTAGCACCAAACTCCAGCATTCGACCGATGACCAGGTCCGCGAATGTATTCAGTGGGCGGCTAAGAATCGCATCTACGTTCCACCGGAATTCATCTCGGTGGATGAAGGCGTCAAGGGAAAACGGACCCAGCGAGCCGGTCTCGATCGTGCGAAAGCTATCCTTCGCAGACGACATGCCAAGGTCCTCTTGGTCTACAAAGCAAGCCGATTGTTTCGCCAGGCCGGTAAAGGATTCCAATTCATTAATGAAGAGGTCGTGGAAGAAGGTCTCCGCGCGGTCAGTGTCTCACAGGGGATCGATACGAATGATCGCAAGACTTGGAAACTTCAACTCCAGGTTCATGGCCTCATGGATGATATGCTACTCGATACGATCGCCGATCATGTTCGCTCGGGTCTCACGGGCTTGTTTCTCAACGGTTGGACGACGGGGGCCATCGGAATCGGCTATCGCCGCAAGGAGATCCCAAACGCCCCACCAACCAATCGCGGTCTCCCTCGCACCATGCCTGAGATCGATTCAGACGCCGCGAAACTGATTCAAGAGCATGCGCAGCTCTTGCTGGATGGAATGTCCGTTCGGGAGGGCGTGAGACGTTGGAACGCGTTCAATGGTCCCGTCGATCCCCGGGCGTCCACGGGCAAGCTGCGATACGAGTGTTATCGGCGATTGTTCACCAATACGCGTCTCACCGGAAGGTGGGAATTCGGTCGACGCCGCAATCAGTTCTCGACCAAGTTGGACAATGTTAAACAAGTTGAACAGCCTGATGATGAAGTCACAGTCGTCCAGTGCGAAGAACTGAGGATTCTCGATGACACCACGTTCGAGGCATTGCAGACAATGTTTGCTGCCCGCAAGACAGGTCCCCGTGGCCCTCGACGGGCCCAATCGCTGAAACTATGGGCTTTGACCACAGAATACTTCTTCTGTGAACGCTGTAGCACCACTAAAAGACCCGTTCGGTTCTACCAGACTGGCGCACAAGGCAAGGCAATGCAGTGTAAGAATGGCGACCAGTGTCCGTGCAAGTCGGCCGTTCGCCGCCAAGAGGCGGTCGAGGCGATCTGTAATAGGATCAGTCAGCTGATCCTGCGCGATGCGGAGCTGATCGAGTCGATTGTGCTGCAAAGCCAGCAGTTGGATGCCCAGGCGGACCAAGGCTTGGAACAACAACTGATCCAGGCTCGTAAGCAGTTGGCTTTGCTCAACAACCGCGTTAACGATCTATTCGAGATGTCGGGCGAAGGTACCGAGGACGATCGCAAGGAGATCAAGGCCCGACTGCGGGCTGCACAGTTGCAGCGCAACACCGCCCAGAGCGAAGTGAATCGCTTGCAGCGGGCGGTCGACGGGACGACCAACACGATGACGGTCGAACAGATTCGCGAGCGTCTGGCCGAGATGTCCGATCTGCTGAGCACCGCGGCGAATGGCGCCCTCGGTGAGGACGCCGTTTACAAGACGCTCGCCGTATTCCGTGCTTTGACAGGCGGGCAGATCTGGGTGCAGGTCGAACAGCGTGCCAATCGCAAACGCACGAACGTCCGGGGTACCTTTCGTCCTCAACTGTTGAAGGCGTTTTCCGAACCGCTCCCAGGGGCCAATGCCCCTACCACGGGACTGGTCACGGTCTGGCTACGCAAGCCGCCTCGCCTGGACCTGATCGCCGAACGCGTGCATCAACTGATCGACGTCGAGGGCATGAGTCATCGCGAGACAGCGAAGCAACTGCAGCGCGAAGGCCACAACGTCAATTCGGGAAACGTTTGGTACAGCTACCGTCGCTGGTACGAGATGCAAGGCCTTGAGCCGCCAAACGTCCCCTACAACAACGGCAAGAAACGGCGTCCTCGCTAATCTGACCGTGAATGATTGTTAATCAATACCTCGTCCTCGTGACGAGGCGTTTTTCATGCGCTAAGCGATTTTGGAGTATCACGCTAATGAAAGGAGGATGAATGCCACCCATTTCCGATTCGAATCATGCTCAAGATTCAGAGACCGATTCGCAGCGAGCACAACTGGCGGCTAACCTCGCCTACCTCGTCGTGCAAGCCCATCGACGCGATCAACAAGACGTCGACCCTTCATCGAATAACGCCGAGGCTCTCGAAAACTAAATTTCCGCCCAAAACGGGGCATAAATAGATGAGGGACGTCTTAACCCTTCACTGGTCATCGCCTTCGAGACCTGCGTGTTAACCACATTCAATTCATTCTACCCAGGAGGTTCTATGTCACACGTCGTCACCATTGAAACAGAAGTGCGTGATGTTACGGCGATCCGCCAGGCAACACGGCGACTTCAACTTCCCGAGCCTACGTACGGTGAGGTTCGCTTGTTCAACGATCGCAAGCGGGGCTGGGCGATCCAACTTCGAGATTGGCGTTACCCGGTCGTCGCCGACGTGACGACCGGTCGGCTCGATTACGACAACTACAACGGCCATTGGGGCAGCCAGAAAGAACTCGATCAGTTTCTGCAGCGGTATGCCGTCGAACGGGCGACGATCGAGGCCCGCAAGCAAGGTCACACCGCCGTTGAACAGTCGCTTCCGGACGGAAGCATTAAGCTCGTCATTCAAGTTGGAGGGTAGGTTCTTGAAAATCATTGAGATCACCGTCAGCCCCACAGGCAGGACACGCCTCGAAACGCGGGGCTTTCAGAGCTCAGAGTGTCGCGAGGCAAGTCGCTTCCTGGAAGCTGCCTTGGGACAACAAACGTCCGAGACGCTTACAGCCGAGTTCCACGCCTCGGAAATCACGCAACAAAATCAAATCGAACAGAAGGAATAACTGCCTATGGATCCCATACCTGAAACTCCTACTCACGGAATGATCGACCTGGCACGCGTTCTGGTGATTGTCGAGGGAACCAACGACATTGAGTTCCTTCGCCGGATTTCGTTGACGCTGCATGCGCACGATCCGGACCTGCCGAATCTGGCAGAAATGGAACAGCAAGGGCAAGTGGTATTTATTCCCTTCGGGGGCAGCAACTTGCCCAGCTGGATCTATCGATTCGCTTCGCTGGGCAAGCCGGAGTTCTTCTTGCTCGACCATGAAGTGCCGCCGGAAACGGAACAGCGTCAGGAATTGGCCGAGGTGATCAACCAGCGGCCAAACTGTCGAGCGGTGCTTACGCGGAAGCGTAGCCTGGAAAACTATCTTCATCCAGCAGCGATCCGAGAGGTTGCTCCGATCGAGCTTACGTTCGGCGATTTTGACCCGGTGGCCATCCTCGTCGCCAAGCAACTCTATGAGAACGGCCTCCACGACAGGCCTTGGGAACTCTTGTCGCGTCGCTCTCAGAATCGCCTGTCCAGCCGCGCCAAACGTTGGCTCAACACGCAGTGCGCAGGCCACATGACGGTAGACCACCTTCGGGACCGAGATCCTGAAGGCGAAATCGCCAGTTGGCTGACCACGATCGGGCGTCTAGCCCACTCTGCCTAAAGCTCGCTCTCGCGAGCTTATTCGTTTCTAGACTTCATTTACAAGGAATCAATATGCGCTTAGCAGAAGAAATTCAGGAACTGGTGCGGGCTGGCTTCAGCGGACTCTGGATTCGCAGCTGCGAACAGGATGATGCGATCGCCGAACTGGCTCAGCTTTGCCGGGACGAAGACTGGCGGATGAATACCTGGGATATCGACGTCGGTCTCAGAGGTGCCCCGATGGCCCAAGAGGAATCGCCAGCGGGATCGGTCACCGATCCCTTAGGGGCCGTGCGATATCTCGAATCGCTTCCCAGCAACGGACAGCCCTCGCTCCTGGTGCTGTCCAATCTCCATCGCTTCCTCGGTTCGGCGGAAGTGGTGCAGGCGATCTTTCACCAGGTTTCGCAGGGGAAAGGTCATCAGCGTTTTCTGGTGATTTTGGCACCCGTGGTTCAGCTACCAGTTGAACTCGAACGCGTGTTCACCGTGATAGAGCATGAGCTGCCCTCTCGGGTACAGCTCACGGAGATTGCAACGGACATCGCGACCGAAGGGGATGAGTTCCCCACAGGTGTTGAACGAGAACGGATTCTCGATGCGGCCTGTGGCTTGAGCCGCTATGAAGCGGAGAACGCGTTTGCGTTGTCCCTGGTGAGACATGGCCGACTGGAGCCGTCGGCCATATGGCAGCTCAAGTCGCAGACGCTCATCAAGAGCGGCCTGCTATCGCTCCATCTTGGCGGCGAGTCCTTTGCCGAACTGGGAGGGTTGGATTCGCTCAAGCAGTTTTGCTGTCAGGCACTGCGATCGCGAGAATCCCGCTCGGTCCAAGCGAAGGGCGTTTTACTGCTGGGTGTGCCTGGTACTGGCAAGTCGGCCTTCGCCAAAGCGCTTGGCCGCGAGATTGGCAGGCCGACTCTAACGCTCGATGTCGGGGCACTCATGGGCGGCATCGTCGGTCAAACCGAGGAGCGAACTCGCAGGGCGTTGAAAATCATCGATGCGATGCAGCCTGCGGTACTCTTCATCGACGAACTGGAAAAGGCCCTCGGCGGCACATCCGGTTCGAGTCAGACCGATAGCGGTGTCGGCTCAAGAATGCTCGGGACGCTACTAACCTGGCTGGCCGATCACCAGTCGGATGTCTTTGTGATCGCCACCAGCAACGATGTCTCCAAGCTGCCGCCGGAACTCACCCGAGCAGAACGCTTTGATGCAATTTTCTTTCTCGACTTACCTGGGAAGTCACAGAAGCAAGCCATCTGGCAGATGTACCTGGACCGCTTTGGTTTGAATCCCTCGCAGGAACTGCCCGACGACGGATCGTGGACGGGCGCCGAGATCCGTGCTTGTTGCCGGTTATCTGCTCTCTTGAATGTTCCCCTGGTGCAGGCGGCGCAGAACGTGGTTCCGGTCGCCGTCACATCCGCCGAATCGGTTGAGCGGCTCCGGAACTGGGCGAGCGGTCGCTGTCTGTCTGCCGAGTCCGGGGGCGTGTTCACCACAGCGACTCAGGCGACGCGAAAGTCGCGGCGACGACTAACGCAGAATCCTGAATCCAATTAGCCCAAAACTAACCCATCTTCAAGTGAGGTATTTATGACGGCAACAACTTTAGAACAGCCGACCGATCGCAGCAGCCCCTCCGGGAGGCTGCGATCCACCATGTGCGCCACCCGCGTCAACTTTACTTGGCTGGGTACGCAGAAGACGTTGACTCGTGCTCAAAGGGCTCAGGCAGCCTTGTCCTTCGATGCCCAGGGTGAATTCTTGAGTGCGGGCAAGAAGCTGCTGGACACGAAGAATCCACGTTTCAAAGCCGTGACTTCGGAGCGGAATCGCATCCGCTCGTTTTGGACGTCCATCAGTCTGCCGTATCCAGAGCCAGCCGTACGACTGATTCGGCAGGATAGGGTCGATACGTTTCAAGACTGGATGAGCGAGCATCGCCAGGACCTGATCAAGGCAGTCGAAGAACTCGACGAAGATTATTTCTCGCTGAAAGAGGCGGCACGCCAGCGACTCGGTCGCCTCTACAACGAGGCCGATTACCCAATGTCGTTGATCGGGCTATTCGACGTTACCTGGGACTTCCCGAATGTGGAAGCTCCGTCCTATCTGCGGCAACTCGATCCTCGACTGTACCAGGAAGAGTGTCGTCGTGTGCAGGCTCGTTTTGACGAGGCAGTTCAGCTTGCCGAGTCCGCCTTCGTTGAAGAGCTTTCGGGCTTGGTAACACATCTGACAGAACGACTCTCGGGCCAGCAGGATGGTCGCGCCAAAGTCTTTCGGGACTCGGCGGTTGGCAATTTGAATGCATTCTTTGAACGATTTCGTTCCTTGAATGTTCGATCGAACGACCAACTCGACTCGCTCGTTTCGCAGTGCCAGGATATTGTCCAGGGCGTTCAGCCTCAGACGCTACGAGACGACGCTCAGGTACGACAGACAGTTAGCCGTGAACTATCGAGCGTTCAGGCCACGCTGGACGATCTATTGGTCGATCGCCCTCGTCGGCGAATTATCCGCTCCCCGAAGTGAGGTGCCCCATGCAACTTGTCATCTCATCCACGGGGGCAATTCGCTGTCTCTATGACGAGACACTCGACCTCCATACGCTCGGCAAACCGTCGATCTCGCGAGGTTCGCATGTCGAACCGAACGAACACGGCCAGTGGTTCGCGGATCTTTCGCCCGTCGGCGGGCCGAAGCTCGGTCCTTTCAGTAGTCGAAGTGCCGCGCTGACCGCCGAAGTCCGTTGGCTGGAAGAGCATTGGCTCTCTCCAGGCGACGACTAACGCAACCTGTTTATCACAACCTTTCCAAGCCCTTGCTGGATTGCGATCCGGCAAGGGCTATTTCTGTTTCTTGACCTAAGGAGAAATGAACTTATGCAAACTTCAGATTTCTACCGAGCCGTTGCCGAGGCTACCGGCGAGACCGTTGCCACGGTCCGCCAACTTGGATTTTCGCTCGTGGAGGAACCTTCTGACGACCTGGACGACGAAGTCGGTTTCGGCCCGAACGTCATCGACTGGGACGAAGTCGATTTATTGAGAGCATGGGAGCCTTCGGGGAGCGGGTCTTATGAACCGAAAGCAGCCTAACTCCCGCATTTCGGAAACAGCAGTCTTGTCACGAACGACGCATCCTCGGAATGCAGCGGATCAAGTCGATCTGCGTTTGATCCGAGGTGGTCAGCAGCGCGGGCGGCGTCAGCACCGATATCATCCTCGTTGTGTGAATTTTCGACGCTCGGACAGGTAGTGTTTGTTACTTCGAGAAGTGGGAGGATTTATGGAAACCATCGTGCAGGCTGCATTCTGGGCCGTCGTTGCCTGGGCTTGCTACAAAACCGGAAAGCAATTGGGAAGCCGGAAGGGATTTCACGCCGGTCGTTGCCGCGGTCGTTCTTCACGACGGTAGAATTTCGATCCGCAGATAAGTCTCGCAGGGCCGCCCAGTTGGGCGGCCCTGCCCTTTTTTCTTTTTAGCTATCCGGCGGTAAGCTTTGTCACACCGACGGTCCTTATCCAAAAAAATATACAACCTCAAAGGAATGGATTGCCGCTGACATGAGCGCCGTAGACTTCTATTCAGTTGGGGCTGCGGAGCAATACAATTGGAAACCCAACACTCGGCGTTTCCCCTCCTGCAATATGCTGAGGACAACGCTTCAGGCCATCAAGCAGGCGGTTTGGGAATATGCGGATGAGCGAAGCGCCTTGTTGTTGCTTTGGGATGTCGCTCCCTTCGTTCGCCCATGCCCAGAGCCAAGTGCCGCTCTCTTCGGATTCGGTGCCGAGGACTTCGGCTTGCCAGGCGAAGCGATCGCCAAAGGAGAGGATACCGGTGTGCAGATCGTAGGCCCAGGGGAGGTCAGCGACTAACTCAGCGAAGAGCAATTGCCGGTCGAAGGCGAAGGGCGCACAATTCTGCACATGAGAATACAGGGACTTATTAGCCACCATAGTCTCGGTCCTTTCGGACTTTCTGCTGAAACTCCACTTCATCGGGATTCCAAACGTCACCTTCCTTGAGACGATCCAGAACGACGTTCCGTGTGAGCACGTTGTAGAAATACTCAGAAAACCCCATCTCCAAGATTTGGTAGAAACCTTGTTCGTACTGATAGAGATCGACAACCTTCCAGTCGTTCGGCTCTCCCTTCGTGATCCAGCAGACCCAATCACCATCGGAGCTAGTAGCGAAAGGGAGAATCCCTCCAACGTCGGGAAAGATCGCAAATGGGACGTCGTCAATCTCCATCGATTCCTTGAACATGTTGAAAATGCAACTGGACTCTAGGACGATCAATGGAAACGTTTGTCGGGACGGACTCCACACTTCCCAAGTATAAGCACACTTGAACCTCCCACTCCCGAACACCTTGGCAAACTCTACAGCGTCCGCAGGGAACTCGATTCTGAGAATGCCCTGGTTTCTTTGCAAAACGGTTTCGTCAAAGTCCAAGGGGGCATCGGGAGGAGAAACCAATGCCGCCAATTCTGATGTCTTGTCAGTAAACATGAATCACCGAGGTATTATTGCCTGCACGGGAGACTCCTCGCACGACACGGATCTTGCGTGTTGATTTGAGGGTCATTCTGGATGACGAACGTACCGCTTGGACCGTTCTGCTCATCGAGCACTCGCCATGCCATTGTAACGCTCGTCGGCATCACGGGCTTTGCGGAAGCAGGGGCGTGCTGATTGGTGGACGCATTATGCACCAGCACTCCGCTCTCGCCCACCCGATAAACATGCTCGCCATCCACTTCGATGTTGAAGACCGGCTCCGGTTCATCGCGGTGGGTGATCGATTGGACGGTGGTGGTGCCTTCTAGAGTAATTAGCACTTCACCCACGGTCAGGTCAGCGTGCTTACCCAATCGTTTCGATCGACCCAAACGGGTGGCTGCCGGTAACGCCCAGCGGGGCTGTCTCGCTGGTCAGCTTCAGGTCGTAGAGGTCACCAGCAGTGTGCGAGAACCGCCCGGTGATCCTTTGGCCTTCTCCCTCTTGCAAAGGCGGACAAGGGGCGATCGAAAGAGCCGTTGCTGGCCCTTCGATGAAGGGCGGGGGAGGAATTAACTAAGGAGCAGATCTAACTTGGTTCAAAGTTGAGTTCCTCTGGCTGAAATGGTTCATCCCAGATCGCAACATCGATTTGATTCTGAAACGCTTTGCAGAGAAATTCTGAAAACGACATCTCCCAAACCTCAACTCCATTGCCTTGTTCTCGGATTGCTACCACCCACTGATCGGGACTACCGCGCGTCAGCCAACCAAGAATATTTCCATTCTCGTCATCGCCCCAGGGTAGCAAGCCATCAGTCGTTGGAAATACTGGATATCTGTCTAACTCGCCTCGCTCTGCAGAGGACCGTAGGGCCGACAAACGACCATTCACCAAATCGATGTATTCAGGAGAAAACGGATTGAAGACGCGTATGAACTCATTGCAGAACCTACCCGATCCAAACGCATGACCGAAGGCTAAGTAGTCATCTGGCAATGGCGTACCGAGCGATGCCGCGACCGCATTCTCATCTTGTACATCGCCCTGAAATTCCGGAGTGTTAGGCGGAGAAATCAGCCCGATAAGTTGGCTCAACGACATTGCTCAGTCCTCAAAATCAATTCATCACAAAAGCGTACGTACTAAGTATTACACTGTGGACGGGATGGCGGGTTGCTGAAGCGTGACCAAGTATGCTGCAGAAATTGGGAAACCGGAAATGCGGGAGGGAAAGCAGGGGCAATGATAGACGATGCACACAATGCAATCAGTCCTCTTTGTACTTGTTCCAATCGAAGATTATGCCAGACTCAGCCAAGAGGGATCGCACCGATTCGACCTGTTCACTGCCGACCTGCCAAACCATCATCTGGTCACCAATCTTGTGCAATGTCCCACGGGAATCATCTGATGATATCCATGACTCCAGCGTTTTGCCGTGGACCTGCATCTTCAAGTGTGGATCAGTCAGATAATTGTACGGATACACATCTCGAATGACACCATCCCGATAGACCTCGCTATTCAGGCCGACGTATCCCCACTTTGATACGGCCTCAAGTTCTTCTGGATCGTCCCCAATCACATTGTCCGGTGTGACATAATTCAATCCAATTGCGTAAAACCCTGGCCCCCTGCTGTGATCCCGATAGTAAGCGATTCCGTAAACGGGAGTTAGGGCAGCAACACACTTCTCGACAAAATTGCTCACGCTCGGCTCTTCAAGGCTTGCCAAGGATCGGCGAGCTTGTACAAAGAATGATGGCTTGTAATCCAAAGATAGAGACGCCGTCGCCCACCAATCGACGGTTGGCGTCGTTCCTTTTGGCAGCATTGCATATACATCAAATGAATCGACACCGGAAAATCCCTTCTTCCGCAGTCTTTTGTCTGCATTCCCAAACGGCACGGGTTTTCCACCGAAACCAGAACCATCCACTGAAAGCTTATCAGGTGGACAACCAGCGGCGTTGAACCAGTCGATCAACACAGCGTAAAAGGCCCCAAGCGTTTCAGCATCTGCTTGAACGCCGTAGAAGGCGATCGCCATGCAATCTTCTGCGACTTCTCGATTCATGTCTCTGTAATCCTAACAGAACTTGTCGATCACGAACGTGTTTCCCCGATTCGCTTTCGGTAATGTTGCCATCCCCTCGTCAACCCGTTTTTGCAAGTCCTTGGGTTTGTCGTTTTCGGAGATGATCTCCCAGGCATCGACCTTCCCATCACAACGCACGCCGATGACATCAGGACGATCCGTGTGAGTCGAAACACCTCCGGTGGTCGTACTCCACTGCCTGTTCATGGTGAGGTAATCATATTTTCCGGTCATTGCGGCCTTTCGTGCCGTCTTGACAGATGCTTGCCTATGCTTATTGACACCTCCAGGACATTTGTCGTCTCCTGTCTTTTGGCCCTTGCCGTAGATTGAAACTTCCCGACCGTTTACTTTCACGATTTCGACAAGAGTTACAGAGCCGCCGTGTGTGAATCCGCTGCAGCAAGGAAGCGGTGCCGACGCATTTTCGTCATCCAGCAAGTTTATGCATATATTCTCACACTCCTCAATCTTGCCATCAAGTTTCTTCTGAATTGCTTTAAATTCGGAACTCTCCTTCTCCACCTTCTGACGTTTAGCCTTAGTATTGCCTTTTGATTTCTTCGGTGCTGATTGTCGATCCTTTTTCTGAATCTTTTTAACTTGCGGAGGATCGGTAGCGGCGGCCTGAAGGATCGCAGTATCCACTCGGAGCCGATGCATTATGCACCAGCACTCCGCTCACGCCCACCCTGTAGACATGATCCCCTTCCACTTCGATTTTGAAGACCGGCTCAGGTTCTTCGCGGTGGGTGAGGAAGACTCCATGATCAATTGACCTCTAAAATGCCATCTACTTGGTGAGCGGGTCCAGGACATACCGGACACGGGTTGGGCACTTGTTGTCTGCCAGCTCAAATGCCCCATCGTTCAACACGAACTTCGTCTGGAAGGCAGTAGACCCGGCAAAGCTTTGGGCCCGGTGCTCGGTGAGAAGCTGGCTGGCACCATCGTAGGTCCAGGTCGTGCGGTTGCCATCTTCATCGACCACCGACGTGCGTTGTCCGGCCGCGTCATACTGGTAGTTAAACAGCGTGATCGTGGTCGCATTGAAGACCAAGACGCGAGTATTTTATATAACCTGGATTAGGGAGGCGACTGGCGTGAGATGGGCTGGCCCTGCTGGCAGCGTTCCAGGCATCGCCACTGAAATTCGATCTCTTGAGCAATCTCTGGCGAGTTAGCCCTTACTTCCGATTCGTCTGAACTGTACCAGCGCTTTCCCTGTTCTCGCATGAAACGATCTTCCGCCCGGTGATAAAAGGCGTTGACGGCGTTTTCAGCCGATTCTAGGGCCCAAAATGACGGCTTCTGCCCGAGCAGGCATCGTAGCGTGCTGTAGACGCTGGTTAAGAAAAACACCCACCCTCCGACAGCCTCCGTGGCGGCACGCTCGCAGTCAGAAACATCAACGGGAACAAGTGATTCAATTTGGTCCACTGCGTCTGAAAGAATTTTGTCATCAACATGTTCCGAATGTGCTTGCCAAAGCAAATCTAAAGCATATTGAACAAGTTGCATGCCGGCGTATCAATATCTGCCCGGAGTAAGTTGTTCTTCGTGGCGTATAACAAGTAATTCTCTCGGCATGTATCAGTCCCCCTGTCATCTGCTGACCACTCCTGACTTTTATTACGCTATTTTCGCCGAAGAAAGTCGCGACCCTTTCGTCGTTCTTTCGCACTGGCGTTTGCTTGGCGTCGGCGATGCCAGGCGGCCGTGCTGGGGCGGTCGCCAGCGCTGATGCGGTCGCCAGATGCCTGATGCCAAAGCGGATGGTGGGCGGCCAACGCAAGAGCAAGCGTCGAAGCGGATGATGGCCCGCTCATGCGAAAGCAGACGCTGGGGCGGACGTTCGGTGCAGATGCAGACGGCTCATGCAGGAGCCAAGGCACGGGGCGAATAGCCGGGCACATGCGAAAGCAAACGCACCGGCCATGCTTTGGCGGGTGAATTTGCAAGAGCAAAGGCAAACGCAGTTGCAAAATGCTTTTCGTGGGAATGGGCGTCAAAAAAAGGTGGGGGCGAGGGTGGTTGCGTGAAATCTTGATGGAGCATGTTGACTTCTTGACTTTGGGATACTCAGCCCTTGGTCCCACGCACGTTTCTAATCGCTCTTTTCGTTTGCGTGATTCGATCCAAAGCATCAGGGAAGTGATCTTCTGGTTGTGACATGAATCGAATGTGTTCGAGATCGCCCTCCAGTTTGTTGAGTGCCGTGCCAATCTGATTTCCCAAGCCGCCCTCGAACGCTGAAGCAATGCCCACTATTCCATTTTGCAATTCCTCTAGCGTGATAACACGGCTGCGAAACTGCTGAAACAGTTGCTCTGTCTTGTCGAGCAGAATTTGCGTGTGTTCATCCACAAATGCACCATATCATAGAATTCAATGTCTGATGATCGTGACTACTATGCCTTCTTCAAGAACTACTTCAACGTTACAAAGGGTCTTGCTGACTCGGATCGTTGATCCAGACACTGGCATGCCACTAATCGTGCCATTCTGGATCATGTCTTCGACAACAGAAGGCGGCACACCACGACCGGCAATACCACCGGGTGCGTTGCCCAATGCTCTTGGCGACATCCTCTGGAACTGCATGTTCTGAGTAAAGTCTACCGTTTATGTTCGCATGAATCCGTCCTCTCCGGTTGACTTTTGGCAGCAAATCCCACGAAGCCCAACTTGGTCCGCCCAACACCGTCTGTGGGGCCTTAAGTGCCTCATCCAGATCATCATAAACTCGACAAGGGTCACTACACTTTCCAATTTTTCCATTTTTAAGCTCATAGTATTTATGCCCGTCACCAAAATCGTCAAGCTCTCTGCCCCCTGTTTCCCAGAGGTGCTTCTCCGTGGTGGCATCAACGCCTGTCTCCAGGGCCTCATCTCCGACGAGTGCAGGTATTCCGGTAATGGCTTCTTCGGCTTGTTCAACCGTCACTTTGCCGATACGAAGTCCCTTTCTTACGGTATCGACCGCTTCATTAACGTTTTCGGCATTTTTAAGATTTTTCAGAATCCCTTCGGTTGTGTTGATCAGTCCTTTGATCCCGTCAGAAATCTTCGCCAGGCCACTAGCGATACCGAAGAATACCACCATCGCTGAGATTGAGAGTAAGGCCTCGGCCATTCGTCCTCGGGCAATTGAAATTGCCGCACTCAATCCATCAATCGAAGGCGAAAAAGTTGGTGGGAAAGTTGGTGGGAAAGTTGGTGGGAAAGTTGGTCGCTCTGGCCCCTGCATCGGCTTCGCCCGGTTCTTTTTCCTTATGCCGAAGCGAACGCTCACGCACGCAAGGGAAAGGGCCACCCTAACCGTAGATACTTGCAGGAAGACGTTTCGCGGATGGCTGGCAGAGCGACACCGACGGTAATGCGAAGGCTTGGGGCTCAACGACAAGAACGCTGTCATCGGGCTGTCGAAGATGAACCCATTGCCGAGAGATTCAGCGGTGAACAAGAGCTTGAGCAAAAAGCCCAAGCCGCCGCCAGCAGGCGTGCCGGTGTTCAAGCCGTGGAAGCCGGCTCAACCGGCAAAGCTGCAACCGTTCAAATCGGCACAGCCTGCGAAGATCGTGATGCAGAAGCTGAATTAACATCTATTCTGCTGTATCATTTTCGAAGAAAAACTTGCCGACATTCAACTTGTCACTGATTGCGATTCCATCGGCCGCCATTGAATCCCATTCAGATTCGCTCTTAATCCAGAAGACGCAAGTTGCTGCTTTCAGGTCGACTTTCCAAAGATCCAATTCGCCTGTCTCAAATGGAAAACACTCTTTGATCTCTGATACTGAAAACCCTCCTTGCATGTCTTCATCACCGTAGACTTCAAAGTCGCCCGGCCTGACGTAACCACAGCCAAACAGCCTTTCAATGACAGATGTGCCTTCTGGGTGACTCGGATCGATGTCAAGGCATTCCGTCATCTGATCAGCCGTCATTACCAGCGAGTATCCAACGTACACTTGCACCACTCTATCACCTTGTAATTAACGGAGGCAAGTTGGTAATTGACCTGCGTTGCGCAAGTTGCGTCAATGCCACTTTCAATTCCTCAAGCGAATTTGCCTGATCGATTTTTTCTCCAAGTTCATCATGAAACGCTGGCGAACCATGACCACCGTGCCTACCGGGACGCCCCTGGTGGTAACATCACAAAAGAGGCAATTTATCAACTAGCGCTTGTCAGTCCTCACAATTCGCTCTCGAAGACCAACGTTGAGGTCAGCGTCCGATATCGCACCGTCCCACCCAAGGTGAAGAATTTGAATGTCACCAATGGATATGCCAAAAGACGAAATCAGTAACTCCCTGACCAAATGATTCGCCATGTTGGACTCTGATTGGATCGCTAGGAGGCATTTAGCCAAATCGTCATCGTTCTCGTAGGCCCGAAGCCGCAGGATGTGCCCTCTCTCGACACCCAAGCTTTCTCCCAGCCTAAGCAGTTTAGCGGCTTCTTCTGGATCCATATTTACGTTTCAAACAAACGGTGACAATTTCGTGTTGGGGCTCCCTTGCTTCCCTTGCACTTGCGGGCCCTGCCTACATTTGTGTCCAAGTGGAAATGGTCAACTCGTCCAGGGAAGCGAAAGAATCTCTTCTGAAGCGTAAATGCCAACTTCAACATTGTGGACCAACGAGTCCTTGACTACGACGAGCCCGGAGGTCAGTTGTGCTATTGCAATTGCCATAGCCATCGCGGTCTTGAGTTCTCCTTTTGGCCTTCCGCCGCCACTTTCAATGGATATCAGTCGCGCAGCTGACATCCATTTCTCAAAAACTGTGTCGCGTTCTTCAGGGGAGAGGCGATGTCCGACATCAGAGAGGTAACAACGGTCTTCTTCACCTCCGACGGTCGGTTCGATGATGAGCGAAAGGGTAGAGCCTATTTCCGAGGTACAGTAGTAATATCCGGGGCACTTCAACGGCTCGAAACCTTCGATCAATGCTTTCGATTTCAAATCATGTAGTTGCAAGTCATTTGGAAACGAATCGCCGTCTGCGGCCAGGGCTCTTGCCGATAAAACAATTTCGTGCCAGCAAATGTCTTGAGTCGTATTGGGAATTATATCGAGTTCTATGGACATGACTTCAAAACGCCCCTCACTCCGATTGTTCGTGGAGTTGTAGGTGTACTTGTACCGGTAAGAAGTTAGCCCGGCAATGCTTCCGGGCCCGGTGCTCGGTTAGTTACCGGTTGCCCCGATCGCAGATCCAGGTGGCTCGGTTGCCGTGTTAAAGGTTGTACAACTCGCCGCTATGCTTAGGCTACTGCGAGATGCCAAAATGAACGGCGTTTCGCTTAATCAAACTTTGAAAAATCGACGTCCTCGTCACTTCCGAATTGCCCCAATAATTCCTGGGAGATCCGCTGCTCATTACCTTTGAAAAACGCCTCCAAAAGCTTCAGGAAATAAAGTACGTCAAAATCAGCATCGGCCCGAAAGTCACCCATGTGCCATAAGACTGTCCGATAGCCTCTCTCCAGCATTGCTGCGATAACGGGATCGCTGATACTTTCCTGGTACTCCAGTGCTTCGTTTTGATTGATAAATTTGGCCATAACTAAACCACACTCACTTATGAAGATGTATTGAGCGTATTCTTCGAATCCGGGGCTCGGTCAAAAAGCTGGTTCCATCGTGGGACCAGGTCTTGCGGTTGCCATCTTGCCGACTACAGATTTGCGCTACCTGACCGCATCTTGACCGTTCGTTTCGAGGATTTCGCTCGACTAAGTCATTCAGCGAGAAAAGCATCGCTAAGCTGATTTATTAGCGGGGTATTTCGCTTTGATGGATTAAGAACACTTGGAATCTTGGTGCTGAGGGCATTTGTGACATGCTCGACAACCATCATGTACCTTGGGGGTCGCCATTGTTGTTCTTATGGCCGACTAATCGGAAAATAAATCTCCACAAAGACAATGCGAGATGAAGCAGCACTACCGTAACTACGTAACCCCCGGCAAAGTAAAGGACGGCGTGGTGTACGACAAACACGTTTGCTAGGAGATGAAATACAGTAAAGGCGATTGCTAAACAAACTGATAGAACGAGGATCCACCATTTCTCTGGAAAAATGGCTATCAAAACCACAAAAGAAAGAAACAAGATTAGGTCGGCGATAATCCACCCAATTATTGCACCGAAAATTGCGGCTACGATCGAAAACGCTATGGCAACCGTTAGGTCAGACACCAAAAACGTTATTCCTAGAGCAATGGAAGCACAGATGATTCCCAATGCTGCAGCGGAAATAGCTTCTACTAGATACGGATAAGAACGTAAAAAGCGTTCTAGTTTAGCTCGGATTTGGCGAGGCCCTTTTGTCGTCATCTGAATGCTATCTAACTGGTGTTGTAAATATACCTCACTCGACGGCACCCCTAGCCACGTTAAACTCGTTTCAAGAGAAACATGACAATTACATTGTCATTGCTATCTTCGCAGGCTAACGGACTTCAGTATCGACCACTGCAGGTTTGATTCGCAGGACAAAAGTACTCTGCAGCTTTCCCTGAAAGTAGTTTCTACTTGAAAATGCCCGTCGGTCGACAATCTAACCTAGCAACTCTCCATGTACGTCGCGAGTGAACCGCGACAGGAAAATGGGGTATGAGCAGGGTTAGGGAACGATGTCGTCCTTACGTCTTTCCATCTGGATGACATGGTCCACTTAGTAAATTACCAGCTTACCACTTGGAAAGTCTCCATCCCAGTCGCATGGCCAGTGCCCCAGGGCAAACCATTCCCATTGCGTCCTCAACTCCGGAGGAGTCGGATGCCCTAGGTAGAGGCAAAGGCCCATCAAACCAGCAGTCCATGCTGCTTGCCACACTGCCGCATTCGGCGGATGCCAAGAGTCTCGATCGGCGTCATACGGCACTCGGGAAGATGCGACACGAATTACAATGGCGTGAATTCGATCCCACAACTCCTTCAGTTGCTCTGAGTGTTCGCCTGTCATGAGTTCATCGTAGAGCGATTGTTGTCGATAGGCGATTTCTGAAACCGATGGATCCTCGGGGCCAGGCCACTCGCTCCAGTCCTGAATCTGTCGGCAATGAGAGTCCCATGGCGGATCCTGCCCAAGATTGTGGAACCAAGGAAGGGATTCAACCCGGTTCAAAAAGTCTGCCATGATCTCGCTATTGGCTGGAGGCATGCTTCCGTTTTTCAGCACTTGTAAATTTCAACTATTGTACCACGAGGTCAAATATTCTGAGACGATCGAAGATCGGGAAACCGCGGGAAGGCCGTCTGCATCTGGCGGTACTGTCCTACGAGGTGTTCGACATGGAAGCAACTGGTTGACTCAATCTCTGCTGCGTTAGCTCCAGGGAGGCGTCTCACTGGATTCCCATTCGCCATAGTCATCCTTGCTCCATTGCGAGATTTCCCATTCCCCGCTTTGCGTATCTCCAGGCCTATATTGCAAATGCAGAACGCTCTGTCCTGCGTGTCCTTGAAGACCAATTCGCTTGCCATCTATGAATGCTAGGAGTGTCGCAAAAACCTGTGTTCGCTGTTCCTCGAAATCTTCAGGCAAGCGTACGACGATTGTACAGTACCAATCGATTGTAAGTGGCGAACAACGGTTGCGCTTGGCGTAAACCGAGCAGCTTCCGCTATCTCCGGCGTCAATATTGATTTCACGTACGTCCACCTCCCTGCCTAGGTACTCCCCAAGCTTTTTGGCAAGATACAGAACCGACTCGCGTATCGTAGTGTCGCTCTGCGACGTCAACGATTCGCTCCAAATACGCGTTTCAATTTCCCGCTCATTCATTTCGCCTGTTCTTTCAACCCATACTTATCGCGGCCATGATTTGTCGCTTCGGATGATTTCAGATTGCCGAATGCCAGTCCACGACAATCGCTGGGGCTGGTGTTCGCTTGGTAATTGGTTCAGCAATTCTCAGAAAGTGCTCACAGATGTTTTACTTGCTCTGCTCGTTGCATTGCTCTTCGCAGGTAATCATCACAAGTTCCAGTCTTCAAAAACTTTGCAAAGAACTCTTCCGTTTCCAGGAGCTCTCCCTCAACATAGCCCCAAAAAGTGTTGTCATAGTCGTCGAACTTGCGATGATCTTCTTCATAAGCGATTATCGAATTCGACAACTTTTCACTCGTCCTAAAGAATAAAAAGTTCTCCCTGCGGTCCATGAACACAAACGCGTCAGCCGGAAGCCGAAGACGATTGCCTTCAAACGCTATTAGCATCCGCTTAGCTTCGGCGGTCATCTGCAGCAACTCGGGATAATAAAAGCTGCAGTCATCCATGAACGCTCCCGCGCACTTTCCAGCAGCGAGCAAGAATTGTTTGTAGTAATCGGGTAGATGCAAGCCAACCGCATCCTCAATGCGTGCAATGTCTGCATCGCTGCAAGGCACGATGGTTTCTTGTGTCGCAATGCCTGCCCGGATTAGACGTTGAATGAACTCGTCGCCAGTTAGCATGCTGCCTCCAAAGCCAACTCAAATACTCTTCGCAATGTGTGTCATCCAGATCTTTGTGGTGAGAGGATCGGCGCCGCCAGCTTTTCCCAGAGTGTCAATGAATTGTCGCATCTTCTAGAATCGTGCTACAAGTAAAAGATTAGTCGCTCGGGCGAGTTTCTGAATAGTCAACTTCCTGGGGGATCGTGCAGCAGGGATACTTCATGTCAATTGAGCAACTGACAGCCATCGTTCCATCACCGGCGTCGCCGACGGAAGTTCCTGCGGAACCGGATTGGAAAGAGATTGAGAAAGAGCTAGGTATCGCTTTACCTCTGGATTACAGGGATTTCGTTTCCACGTACGGTAGCGGGCTACTTGGCAATTTCATTCGGGTCTTCAATCCGTTCGCCTCGTCTGAGTATCTCGCACTTATCCCGAGTGTGGAACGTATTTGCAAAGTTCGAAGAGAATTAAAAGCAACCGAGGGAGATGAGGAGGTGCCGTATGGCATCTACCCCGATTCTCCAGGTATTCTCCCATGGGGCAATGACGAAAACGGTAATACACTTTATTGGTTGACAACAGGCCATCCAGAAACGTGGCCTGTGATTGTTGGTGAAGGGCGTGGACGCGTATGGCAACAGTTCGATATGCCCATGACGTCCTTTCTTGCAGCAGCGTTGTCGGGCGATATTGAGTGTACGATTTGGCCAGCCGAGTTTCCGAACCCACCTGAGGATTTTATCTTTGAAGTGGCCTGAGATTACCCCGCTACCTTACTTAAACTGCGCGTGAAATCGGAGTTCGAATTGGAATTCCTAGGCCCCGACTCGATCTTGGCAATAGAAGTGTTAACGAGAGACTAAGAGCATGTTGGAGAACGTCAAGAGGATCACTGAAATCATTTCCCCGCCTGACACGGCAACAGGCCCTTCGGGCTCTTGGGAGGATGTTGAAAAGGAACTGGGCTTAGAGTTGCCAGAGGACTACAAGCAGTTCGTTTCCCTCTACGGAAGTGGGACCATCTCAGGCATGATTAGCATTGGAAATCCTTTTATTCAACCGGTTTCAGCGCAGACGTTCTGGCTGAACTGGGTCGATATTTATCGAGACATCGAGAACTATGGTACGGAGGTCCCCTTCGACCTATACCCGGCGCGCCCTGCCCTCCTTCCATGTGGCAACTATGCGGATGTCAACATCCTCAACTGGCTGACAAATGAGTCTCAGGCAGAGTGGCGTATCATTTACTACAGTCACTCCAAAGGCTTCTTTGACCTGGGCAAGACCACGCTGACAAGTGTCCTTCTCAGCTTGCTAACCGACGTGAGCGACCTACCTGACGGCATGGTTGACCAAGATCCACTATATGGTAAGCAGCCGGAGTTTATCCCAGGGTTTAGGATGAGCTAGCAGTATTGGCTGATTCGCAACGCAGCGAATATTACACGTCACCGGCTGTATTCAGGTGTTGTCGGATGTCTTCATCGCTCAATGAAATTGAAAAACTCGTCAAACCACCTGCCAAGCCAGTGGGATTAGATCGCCGATGGGATGCCGTCGAACAAGAGTTGGGCAGCTTTCTTCCCGCGGACTACAAAGCTTTTATCGATCACTATGGTTCCGGCCTCGTATGTGGGATGATCGCCGTTTGGAACTTGTGTGATAAGACTTGTTTTCCCGCACCCGTCAAAGACTATCTGCTTGGTGAAAGCAGCGTCATCGCGTCTTTCAAGCAGTCAACCGTTACTCCTGCGGAGTCGTGGTTCCCAGAGCCTGATGGACTTCTGCCGTTTTGTACCGTGATAGATGTTCACCACGTAATGTGGCGGACCAAGGGCAAGTCCGACGAATGACGCTGCGTCTTCTGGTTTTCCGACGGAAATGAGATTATTGATCTTGAAGAGGACTCGTTTTCTGACTTTCTGTTGAAGGTCTTGACGAAACATTATGAGATAAAACAAATCCCAACGCTCGAGGCGCCTTACACGTTTACAGACTTCTCCAACTGGTAATCCGTGGTGAGTCATATCTCGATCATGAACTGTTGCAGTTACTCGATTCAATCATTCCGTCAATCGAATCCTATCCGGCTCGTATTCGTTGATGTCTCCCCAGATCTTGACCATGTGGGGTTTTCGCATTAGCCAGTCGTCGATCAACATCGCAATGGTCAGCTTCTCCAGAATGGTGATTGGCCCTGTGTTCCAGAAAACGACCGGCCATTTGTCAGGGCTATTTTGATCCGTTTGCCAACAAAAGAGGTTCCCGCTGTAATCGATCAAGAATGGGAAAAGCCCATTGTCCGCTGGGTAAAGCGGAATCTCGATGGCATTGAAACACTCGTCAAAAGTGTTTCCTTGGAGCGGTGCGAGTTTCTTCTTCACTGATTGCACGAAGTCCTTCGCTTCCTTCTCCGTTCTTGCCTCTGAAAAGAAGGGACAAACATTGTCGAACCAGACGCTGCCGCCATACACATCGATAAAGTCTTTGAAACTCGATGGATATGTGAGGCCAAGAGCCTTTTCCAGCCGATCCCAGTCAACATTTGAGAACCGGGGCTTTTTAGGCGGTGGCATTCTCTCGACCAGTTTTTTGAGGGCTGCTTCCATAAGTGATGACTTACAATGCGAAAGTTGATATTACAGGACCGGGCACTGGGGCAGTGCGGATAGTTGGAGAATGTCAGTGGCTGGTATGAATTTAGTCGAACCGGAGGCCTGCGTTCTTTAGCAGTTCTTTTTGGTGCATCACTTCTGAAAAGTCATCATGAGAACGGCCAGGAAGACTGAAAACCCCTTCATCGGCATTGTTGTATGCCAGTTTTCGGACAAAGATTTTCCAGTAGCTTGAACCACCAATGCCCATTCCCTTCCAGTCCACTTCATCTCGCCATTTGGCCTGAATGGTTACGTGACGACTGGGATCCTTTCGTACCATGTTGCCACGTAGCCCCTCGATGTCTACCGTCCCAGAAAAGTTTGTGATGTCGAGTTGGAAATCGGTGTCAGGCACCTCAGGCATCTTAAAGGTTTCCCGATCTTGTGGCTTAATGAATAATGACTTTGGTTTCTTGCCCTCAATGACAACGCGATTCAAACAGACCTCCGAGCTGACATGTATCGCATCTCCACAATCTAAGTTGGAAAAAACGACAGAATCGAGAGTAGTACCACGGCGGATAAGACACGTTCCCAGTGAAGTGGAGCAATTTAGAAAACGGCAGTCCTCAATGCGAATGGGACTACCCATTCGTGGTGCAATTTCCAAATCGGAAAACTGAACGTTTTCAAACAAGCGTCCACTTAGAAATCGATTACCGGAATCGTCTACATCGTATTCAAGTTGCATGATTACTACCTTATCTTTACTGGGTATCCAGCCATCTGATGAACTGATAGCCAAGGTCATTGGGGATTGATTCATAGGTAACAAGCCCATTATTGACCACTGCACACCCAGCCAAATGAGTGCTTTCAGCCGGTCAACCTTGTAGACTAATCTTCCGGCAAGGCGTTTTGCAAACGGAGTTTAGCGATGCGACCTCATGGATTGGCGGCGGAGCTTGACGCTCGGCGGATGAAGGCGTTGGACTTGATTCGCCAAGGGTGGTTAAACAGGGGCATGACCCAGATCGTTCACCAGTAGTTCGACATCGAGTATAACCCGGACCATCTCGGCCGCATCCTGCACGACATGGGATTCAGTTGTCAGAAGCCAACACGTCAGGCCAAAGAACAAGATCCTCAGGCCATCGTCGAGTGGCAAGCCAAGGAGTGCCACGAATAAGAAAGGGGCGAAAAGCAGAGATCTAGCATGGTGATGGTCGACGAAATCGGGTTGGCTCCCCCAAAAGCGACCAGAGTTTATCCCTGGGTTTAAAATGAGCTAGACTGATGTGCGATTCGCAGGATATGTACAAAGTGTGCGACACATTGTCCCTGGTTGCTTTGCAGTAGTCATAAATGGTTACGAAATGATTAATGACCATCCTTGGTGCGGTGTCGATGGCTCTAAGCCAGAAACAGAGCGGTCAGAAGAGGATCGAGTTACCATCACGTCTGAATCGCAGTTGCGTAGATGGCTAAATTCACTCCTGCATATGGATCCACGAGTAGTCTTCTTAGAATCGCCTTCGGGATCACTGACTTCTATTGCCCTCGCGAGCGATCTTTCGAGCATAACTTACTATCGTGACAAACGTGTCACGCATTCGCTGACCGCTTTAGCTGACAAGAAGTACACAGACCTACCACGTTACTTCGTAGCTGAACGAGATCTGAATACCGTGTTGCCGCAGTTTCTCATGCCTTCCGAGATAGTCATAGACGTAGCCTGCGAGTTGTTTCGTACTGGGGAACTTGCCAGTTCGCTTAATTGGGGAAACTAATGCCAAGGGATCTCTTCGGAACGGCATTCCCTACCATAGGGACTACTCGCTAATGCCGAAACTTTCAAGTATCTCAATCGCTTTTTGGTTTTCGGCGGATTGAGCCATTTGGTAGGCTGTCGCGGGAGCCACCGTTCGGCGCATGGTTGGATCGGCACCATGCTCGAGGAGCATACGAATCAAGTCGCCTGGCGAGTAAGGATTGGAACACGCAATCATCAAGGCATTTTGCTTCATATGGCCCATGCCATTGACATTCACCCCATGCTGCAACAGCAAAGCGGCCATGGAGACCACCTCGTCATATCTAGACGTCCACTCAACAAGATCGACGAGAAGTTCTTCAGGGAATAGCGAATTACTGGTGAAAGTTCCCCCACGTTCAAGTGTCTCTCGCACATACTCGAACTTATCAAGACGTAAGGCGGAATTCAGGTCCAATCGAGCGCCATGATCCAGTAAGACTTTCCAGATGTTTGTGCCCATGGAATTGCCCGCTGTCGAAGCGTATATCGGAGTCCACCCGGTATGATCGGGTATTTCGACACTGGCACCGTGAGCCAGCAGAACCTTGACCACCTCTTCGTAGCCCTGTTGCTCCGCCTCGTGAAGTGGTGTGCAACCATTGATGTCGCGCGCGTCCACATTCGCACCGTGCATCAGTAACAGCTTGCAGATGTGAGCTTGTCCATCAAACGAAGCTATATGAAGAGGCGTAGAATGGCGGTCTTCATCACCCACATCAAGTTGTGAGGTATCGCGTTCTAAGATCGTTCTCACTTCGTCAATATCGCGATTGATCACGGCGCGATAAAGTTCAGTTTCCTCTTCAAACATATTATTAAATACCTTTTAGCCGCTAATTAGGAAACTGCTTTGTGTCCTTCTTTTTTCCACCAACCCACCATTCGACGGTAAATCCCGTTGGACGATAGGGGCACGGCCGGGCTTCGGGAAACTGGCTCACTCCGACCGGAAAAGAGAACGTGATGAAATGCTTCCTACTCTTTCTCCGAACCGTTAGCTTTATTTTCAGGCGGCCAATTGTCTACCGGACGATACCCGTAGCAATCATCGATTGCTCGGTTGACTCCTGCTGATCCGATCGAAACACACTTTTCTAGTTCCTTTTCGATCAAATAGCGTTTATAGAATCCCTTTCCATCAACGGGAACCAAATAGAGAATCCAGCCCCCTTCCCATTCTTCGGTAAGATCATCTCGAAATTCATGTTCTACACCAAACGCAATTTTCGCGATCGGAATCTTGTGCTCAATGACATATTTCACGGCATCATCTTTAGTCCACATGGCAATATAAACCTCGACGAAACCCCCTAACGAACTCCCGCACCTGCGGATCGGAAGGAACTAACGAAAGAACGTGACGTATCCTGCGATTTTAGCATCTTGTTCTAGCCGACCGACTCCTCAACGTCAGGATACTTACCCCAATTCTCTTTCCAAATGCGCGAGAAGGCTTGCGTAATCCTTGCCAATCGCAACCATCGCTTGAGGATGCTCAGAGCCCCACCTTCTAGCTCGCGTGATCGATGGCCTACCATGTTCGCATGCTTCCAAGATCGTAATCGTCCAGTTTTTGTCGCCTTCATTACTGATCGTCCAATTAAAAGCTCCGTGGTAGGATGACAATGCAGTACGGATGGCGTGATGCTGATTCGAATTCGTTTCAGAAAAACGAAACGTAATCACTGGCACACCGCTTGGTGGAGCATGTGAATTAGAAACCTCTGCTCGACGAATGCCGTACCACTCTAATTCACCAAGACGTGCGAGTATGTCGAGCATGTTGCACATTGGGTCACATCTATTTCGGGCGACTGATCTGAGGGAGACGTGGAGTCAGAACAAGGGCATTATAAGCGACCGAGTTGTTGAGTTGCCCTCGGCAGTGCGAGATCTGAAAAGATCGCGTCTTTACCTGCTTGTCCTGTAATACTTCTTGTTCTCTCCAGCCTAGCGTCGAAGGCTCCACGGAAAGTGTCGTGCGCCAATATCCGACGCCGGACTCTTCATCGAATTTGAACGCAGCTCCTGTGTTGCCAAGTCCCACTGTCGAAGTTTGGAAGGGACACACGTGCGACAATAATTCTTCAAACCTATATTTAGGAGACCAGATCGCTCCAAAACGGAATATGACGATGAATGGCTTGGTATTCTGCGCGAGTGAAAGTCGCGTATCTTTCGCCCGCGTACCAATCTTCAGGATGATCTCCGAATTCCTGGTCGAAGTAGTCCCACAGATTTTGTCCGTAGTAGATGATGTCGGTTTGATGAATTGAAAACACAGGATTACCGGATTGGCGCGGGACAGCGGCCAGATACCGGTGACCGTACACAGGGATGAGTCTGGGTAGACGTTCAAATTCGCACCGAGCAATCTGCAGTGCGTCAACGACGTCAGTCGGCTTTGTCCCCCATTCGTCGCACCAAAAGACGTTGTTTTCGATATCGAAAGCGATTCCTTCCCACAGCCAATCGATGGATTGTTGGACTGTTTGGGAGTCAGGCAATCGCCAATTCAGAAATTCCCCGCTCCTAACTCCGGGAAAACCGCCGATTGGCAAAGCGATCTCCAAAAGAATACGCAAATCAGGAGGGAATTGAAATTGGAAACGCGCCTCGACAGTCTCAAATTCCTTGTTGGATAGTCCGGGGGACAATTGAACGCCAACTCGGCTTAACATTGCGAGAGCGTTTTGGGCGTATTCAAGATCAGGAGTTAATGGAGGCATCCGAAGTCTAATTGAATAATGTGGCAAGGCCCAGAAAAGCTATTTCTAGACGAGCCAGGGGAAATCGGACTGAGCGGCAAATGCGCGAGAATGCTTCACGACGTTCTGGAACTGCCGCTATGGCAGCTGGGACGCGGCCCTCAGCATTTCGATCATTAAGTCTATCGTCTCAAAACGCATTTCGTCATTGACTCCTTCGATGTCTACGAAGTAGCAACGCCTATAATCGTCGGTGTCGGATGGATAAACCGATGCGACAATTGACTGCTGATTGGTCACCTCAAAGTACACGGTGCAATCGTCTAATACGATCAGCTCACATGAGTAATCGGGAAAGTGAGAGAGAATTGCGATGGCAGCCGATTCGAGCATCCTAATGTCGACATCGATGTCTCCATCGTACCAACTTGGATCAAAAGGCTTCTCCTCGAAAGCGGGGTGCTCCGCGATGTTTCGCCACGTTTTGGGGTCATTGGGAGATAATGTCATCGTAACTTGATCCCGAGTGTCTTGCTCAAGTACGGAACGTTCGATCTAGATCCCTGGAGCCAATGGATCCCAATCCTCAGCTTCATCGAGTTCAAGATCGGGCTCCTCGTAGTAAATCTTGACCGAAGGGATATCGACGCGTAGCTGTTCAATTTCCGAAGCGGTTAGATTCGTACCCGATAGAACCACTTCATGAATTCCACCAGAGTTCAACAGTCTTTTTAGTGACGGCAGATCTACGTTAGACTCCTTCAGACTCAGAATCTGTACCCGCAGTAATTGCATGGCGTCAAGGTGCTCCGGGCTGAGATTCAAGCGGCCCGCTTGCAAGTGCTCTAGCGATGGCAAGACGGCCAATTGCTGAATCCCTGCCACCGACAACGGACATCCGCTGACGCGGACAAGCTTCAAACTCTGGTGGTTCGCTAGTTCAGAAAACCCCGTGCCTGTCACAGCAGTATTCTCCAGGAGGAGCAGTTCAAGCCTGTTGTTCTCCCTCAAGTACTGAAAGTCTTGGTCTCGGAAGCCAGAATCATGCGCAGAGAAGTACCACATGTTGGGCAACTCGCGCAACAGGGGTAGTGCTTTGGATAGTTCAGTATCGCGTCGCAGGCCTACATTAGATTTCTCACCGTGGTAGTCCGTTACAACGGCTCCCATTGCCTTCAGTTGTTCTATGGCCAGCTGCCGTTGAGAAGGGGGACGCAATAGGTACCATGCCCCTACCGCAAACGCGACGACAAGTATGACAAGTGGTATTGCCAGGAAGATCCACTGACGGTTGACATTATCAGTTGGCATTTTTACACGATTGGGGGCACACATCCGAACATCGATTCAAGACTTATTAGAATCAAACGGCTGTCGGCGTTTCCATGGGCAGAAGGTAAGTTGATCCGGTGACGAGATTTAACCTCGCGTTATGCGAACGCGGGCGAACTGCTTGCTGGCGTCTTACCAATTTTAATGGAAAATATCGAGAGCTGCAGTATTGCTTGCGCGACGCGATCGCTGGACATGCCACAATAGTCAAACGTCCCTGATGGCTCGCCGGTAAATGCTCCCAATGCAAGCAATACTCCGGGTAGCTCTTATTTCGAGTTCATTGTCTTTACAAAGACAAGTGCTTGAATGCCAATTACTGTTAAATCGTTCATGCGAGTCGAGTGATGAGGCGACTATTGCAAGGCAAAGAATAGCGAACCGCGATTTATCAGCGGTCTTGAATACGTCCGGCTGAATTAAGCTGACTAATTTGCACAAGAGCAGGAATACAATGACCGACGCACTCCTCACTCGACTTTGCGAGCTTGTTTCGCCGCCCACATCACCGCTGCACAGCTATGGGAATTGGGAAGACGTGCAGCGGTCTTTGGGCGTTACTTTGCCTACGGACTACAAACGAATGATTGATCTCTTTGGACAAGGGGTGTTCAGGGGGTGTGAGCACTACTCTGGTTTGCTGATTACCAGCTTTTTTAGATCTGCGCCAGCTGCAAAATTGGCCGATGCTGCGGGAGCTTATCTTCGAACTCTGGACAATTTGACATATCCTGTTTATCCAGATGTCCCAGGCCTTCTAGGGTTGGGAGCATATGCCGATGAGGACACAATCTCTTGGTACACCGAAGGTCCGCCCGATGAATGGATCATTGTTTATCATGACGTAGAAACAGGGCTTCATGAAATCAAGCAGGTTGGCATTTTGCAATTGACCATATCTGTTTTGGAAGAGACAAGCGTCTTGCATCAAATGGGAGTGATCAAAAAGGGGGAAATGCAGGGACCACATTCTTTCGCGCCAGAAGACTAAAGTACCTGAAGTTTCTGAATTGTTTGCTCATTCGCTTGCGCTTTGCCTCACCGAAGATCTCTCAAGAAGACTGAGGCTACGATTCGTCGCAGAGACAGAGAACATTTATGGCAACACCACTTTCTCGACTGCACGCCTTGGTGCCCCCGCCTGCTAACCCTTTTTACAGCTCCGGAGATTGGAGTCTCGTCGAACAGGAACTTGGGCTCAGGCTGCCTGATGACTATAAGCAGCTGATCGAGTCGTATGGCCAGGGGATGTTTCAAGGTCGAAGAAAATACTCTGGATTAAATATCACTAGTTTTCTGTGTCCTGTATCGCCAGTTATGCTGGCAGAGGCCACAACCGCTGCCCTGAGATCCCTTGAACTAGAATATCGCGTCTATCCCCAAATGCCAGGATTGCTTGGTTTCGGTGTTTACAAGGACGTTGACTTCTTAGCATGGCATGTAGACGGTCCAGCTATTCATTGGAACATTATCTTTCAGGATGTTGAGACGGGAACTAACGAGATCCCCAACATGGGATTAATCGACTTGGTCATCTCTATCCTTGAAGGAACGAGCCCGCTTCATACGAGGGGGATAATTGGTGCAGAGGAAATGGAAGGCCCACATTCGTTTACGCCAGAAGACGCATAACGTGTGGCCGAGTAAAATGGATAGCTGCAGCAGTCCGTCATAAAACTTCTCGGCTCCAATCCAGGGCGTGCTGTTCCATCATAATTGCCTTGCTAAAGGAACGTATCGTGATCGAGAGAGTCCGATCAATTTTGCCCATTCCTGACGCTCCGATCGATATCGATGAATCATCTTTGGTCGATGTCCAAAAGCGTTTGAGGCTCGAATTCCCCGCCGACTTTCTAAAGTTTGCTCGCACCTACGGATCAGGCACTATCGTAATTGACGATACCTATGATTTTGAGGTCTATAGCCCGGCGAGGCCGTCCTTTGAACAGTTCATTGATACCTTCATAGGTCGACAAGACCGATACCGAAAGGCGGCCGGTAGTGGTAACGTCCCGCTTGGATTGTTTCCCGAAGAGGGAGGTCTCGTGCCGTTCGGTCACCGAGACGATGTGTACTTTGCATGGAAAACAACCGGGCACCCCAACGACTGGACGACCGTCGTCATTTGGCAATTCGAATCAGGTGGATACCAAGAGTTTCCGTTAGTGTTCTGCGATTTCCTGAAGAAATTTCTGTTGGGAAGGCTTCAGGTAGAGCCATTCAAAACGAAGTGGGACGCTGAGGCCGAGATTGCATTCGAGGCTGAAGTCTACGGTGGATAAAGAAAAACGGCTGTCTAGAGGACGCCTGGGTTTATGTTTTAGCGGTCACGATCTAACAAGAGACGAGACGATTGGAAGTTTACTGATTGCACGGTAATTGGGTGGGATGTAAATACGTTCGCACTGCGATGAATCGGAGCGGCAGTTTTACGCGTTTAGAAGTGTGGTTTCAAACGGATTTGTAAGCCGGTCTTATACAGAGAAACTCTGTCTAACAAAAAGTTATGTGACTAATGCACAAGTTCACTTTCGAGAACAATACTGGAAGCGAGACGTTCACTGATGAGACACTCCCACTGACACAGCCTCTCGTGACGGATAGCGCTGTTGTCACGAACGACGCAAAGATGCTCGCTCCCAATGCCGGTTTTGATGCGGAACTTGCATTCCTGAAAGAGTTGAAGTTCGGAGACTGCGCATATGGTGCAGCGAGATGCCCAATCTATCCATTCATTTGTCGAGTCCGTGGTGACGCCGCACGTGCAAATGCACAGATGGTTCTCGACTCACTCGGTTGTCGATGGTTCCGTTCCAAAAATATCGACCCTCTCGCGTCTGCAACGATTCCCTATCCTGGATACAGTCCTGGAGACCTGAACGATGAAATTCACAACGATTATCATGGGCAAGTGATGTTTTCCAAGCGACACGAAGATGAAGGGAGCGTTCCCGGTCTCACCGGTCCGATTCCGCCAGATGATGGACCTCACGGCCAACTGTATCGATTCGTCCGAGACTTCAAGCTCTGGTATGTTTTGCTACACTCGTGGAGTTTACGTGACTCCCTAACCAAGCAACCGTGGGTCGTGGTATTCACCATCGGGCTTTCACGGGACAACGACGCATTGATAGGAGGCGTCTCGCATCAATTATGTCACAATCTGTGCGATTGACCGTCGTCACATAATAAGCTGTTCCACGCGGAGGCACGGGCCGCGCGGCTTTTGAAATCGAAGTTGTTCGCCGGAGTCCGGTGGACTCTACGGCGCACCGGCTCTGTTCCGCTGGAACGAGCACCCGACGTCCTGGGAAATGCGTTTGGAACTAGCCGCCCACGCAGGAAATACCTTTGACCATGAAATGCTCGCCTGTACGTCGCAGAACAACTTCCGGGCGCGATGAAAACATCTTAGTGAGTTGCTCGGCATGAGTATCATTTAGATAAGCAAATCGAGAATTTACGCGAACTCGGTTGTCGCCTTAACTTCAAGGCACGCAAACTCTTCGTATTATGAGACGAGGAAAATAATCCTCTGCGCGACCTCTCGCATTCAGTTTGATCATTAAGGAAGTTCTCGTATTGGAGAATTGTCGCATCAGGTGACCGTCACGCGACAATTCGTTTCTAGACTTCGGCTACGGCTTGCGAAGCCGCGGCCTGGTGGTCGCCTGTTAGCATTCTGTGGCAAGCCGTGCGTCTCAATGATTCACGGGAAGTTAGACATGCAGCCCAATTTGGTGGCGGCCAAGCTTGAGAAACTGCTCCATGATTTCAGCGAAAAGGCCATTGCATCTACGGTCAAGGGGAAGACGGCTCCGGCAAAGCGGAAGAAAGTGAAACGCACGAAGGAGGAGATTCGTCGTCAACAGGAGCAATTCCATGCAAAGACGGTCAAAGAGATCGACTCCCTGCTGGAGGACTATTACACGAGAATCTCGCAAGAAGGTGCCGATAGTATCGGCGCAGCCTACGCTCGCTTCTCGACGAGATTTCAAGATTCAATCGCAGATCAACTCCGATCGATCCTCCAGGATGCCGTACGGTTGGACATCTATATTCCGCGCGAGTACGTTTTCTTCGACCTTGCAGTTCGCGGCTTTCAAGATCGGCGACCTGGCCTCATGGCTCTCAGGAAGATGTTAGAAGCGGGAAACATCCAAACGCTCATGGTCTTCACCACGTCCCGACTCTACCGACGAGCCTACAAGTGCTTGCAGTTTGTTGAAGAGGATTTGGTTGAGCAAGGCATTCGTGGAATCTTCGTCAAGTCGCACATTGACACCGCCGACGGGGATAATTGGCGAACGACCTTACAGGCGTTGGCCAACCTTGATGAGGCGCAAGTCCGCGTATATGGGGCGCATATTAATGCATCGCACGAAGGGCTGTTCGACAGGCAGATGGTCCATACGACCCTTTCCCTAGGCTACACCGGTGAAATCGTGGAAGGTGAGTTGACGCGGCGGCAGCGTCCTCGGCGAAGGATCATCATTGATCCTGAATCCGCTCAATGGATAGTTCGGATCTTTTACTGGTATGTGGTCGATCGGATCTGCATTGCGGAGATTGCAAGGAAGCTCAACGCAGACGATGACGCTCCTGCCCCGGAGAATTCAATTACCGGCCTTTGGACGCATGCTTTGGTGCGAAAACACCTATCCAATCCACAATATCGCGGCTGGTGCGCTTATGGGGCGACGGAGACCAAGTGGAAGAGCAAGAAGGATTATGCTGCTCAGGTTCCCCGGAAAGCCCCATTGAGGGAAGCCCACTTTGACGATCTACAAATCATACCGGACGAGTGCTGGTATGCCGCTCAAACGCTGCTTGCCGCGGAACCACGCAATTCGGGGCGAAAATCGACGACAGAAGACCCTGATAAAGGACCTCGTCTCTTGCAAGGTCTGTTCGTCTGTCCAGAGCACGGTCGCCGACTTGCAGCCGGGGGGGCAAAGGGGCGCGTGTTGCTGTGTCCGTGCTGCCGCTGCATCGAAGAAAGTAGTCGACCGATCTTTACTCACTTGAATCGGAAACTGGCTCTGCAACGGACGTGCGATCACCTTATCGATTGGATCCGACCGTCGGAAGAACTTATTGATTCGGTAATCGAGGAATGCGTACGTCGTTCCGCAGAATTGCAAAAAGAGGACCCCCATATTCTGCAGGCCCTAAAAGGACAGGCGGCCAAGCTCAAGGCCACCATCGACTTCAATCGTCGCAACCCTGGGGTTTCCGAGGATGAACAGCGTCAGACCATGCTGATCCTCAAGGATCTTCGCCGACAACAAAATGACGTGCTCGCCCGTCTCCGTTCTATCGAGGCCGCACAGCAGTCACCACCTCCGACACCGAGCCGTGAACAGGTTGCGGAGTTCCTGGACGCAACAAGAGAATTGATTCAACAGGGGCTAACATCCAAGGACGCATCCTTGCTTCGTAAGATTCGCCTATCGATGGAAGACATTATTCAGGGCAAAATCGAAGTGCATCAGATGGGGGAACGTAGTAAATCGAAGGGTTGGCTGCAGGGCCGATTGCGGATTGATGTGACCGGTTTCGTTGTCAAGGAATTGACCGGGGTTGGTTGTGGGGACTCGAACACCGTTCAGGAAGTGACGATCGACTTCAAAAAGGTTGACCCGATCGACGAGGAATCGGAAACGGCTAAACGACTATGGGATGATGGCCTTCTTAATAAGGCGATCGCCCAGCAAATGGACTGCTCTCCAGCGTACGTTACCAAGCTAATCCAACATTGGCACGACAAACGTGGTTTGATGCGTCCTAACAATAAGCGGCGCCGAAAACAGCTGGAATCCAAGCAAATTAAAGTCCCCTCGTACATGGAAATTGCCAACCAGGTGCATGAACTCATGATCGCAGGGCATTCCAATTTGGAAATTGGCAGGGTTTTAGGAGTTTCGGACGCCACCGTTGCCAGAGCGATTAAATGGTGGCATGAAAAGCGAGGCTTGCCGGTACCAACCGCCTCGGATCGACGACAATTGAAACTCTTGCGAGCCAAAAAAATGCTCGCCGAAGGTATGTTGGTTACAGATGTCGCGGCAAAACTCGACTACACGCCTCGCGGTCTAAAGATGGCACTCGCCAAGTTCGCTGCCGATAATGGCGAAGCAGCACCGGACTTCCGTTCGCGCCGTGGGAACGCTAAAGCTGGTTCGTCGGCCAATGGCAAAAAACTAGACTCTGACGCGTTGGCTGCCTGAGGAAAACAAGTCTCGCAGCGTGTCGCGAAATGCGGCCTGTCCTTGTGGCATCGGTAAGAAGTACAAGGATTGTTGTCTGAAGCATGACGCCACCGCCTCCCTATTCGGCCAGGTGCTTCGCGTCGTCAAGTTCCGTGACCGTCAAGGCGACGATCTGGGCCTACGACTTCTGGACCAATGGAACCCGCCTCGCGAGTTTATCCAGCAGTGACGCGACAAGCGGCGCGTTCTGACGCTCAATCCGCAACTTCTTCCCGCAGTCAGTGTCGTCTCAAAATGGTTATGATGACGTCTGGGGACATGCTGGAAAGCTCACTCAAAGTAATGGCGAGCGCAAAATATTTGCACGGGGCCAATCCGGTTGCGATGTTTGTGTGAGGATAATCCTGACATATCCAAAGTGTATCTGTCAGTTCCCATTCATGGTGGGTGGTGACCGGCCATATCGACCGACTCAGATCCACGTCCGAATCTTGGTGGGTGGTACACAAGAAATAGGACGCCGATTCAATAATCCCAAGTGATGAGGCACAATGTGATGTCAAAATCGAAGATACCGTTCGATTCCAATGGGAATGTCGACATCGATGTTCTTCGTGAGAAAGTGGATTGGCAGGAGTTGTCGGAAGTGGAAAAAATCATTCTTACTGGTCAAGAGTTGGATTGGCAGCTTCTAAATCGAGAAGTGCAGCTAAATGCAGATTTGGCTAGAATCAAATGGGGGAACGGCAACACGCTCTTGTGCCTGGCTGCACACGATGGTCAGTTGGCTTTGGTTGAATTGCTTATTGACGCCGGTGCGAACATCAACGCAAATTCCGAACTTGGGACACCCCTATACTGCGGCGTTTGGAGTTCGCAAGGTGAAATCGTCGACAGGCTTATCCAAGAAGGTGCTAACCTAAATTCACATTGCGATAACGGATGGACTCCTTTGCATTTGGCGTGTCGAAACGGCTACGAAAAGATTGCTGAGTCGTTGATTCGAGCCGGGGCTAAGATCAATGCAAAGGATTCTAGCGGCAGAACACCGCTCGACGAGGCGGCACAGCAAGAATATGCCGAGGTGGCTCGATTGGTCGTGGCTCATGGAGGTGCTGGCACAGCCGAAACGACCTCCAAGTACGTGACATCGCTTGGTGGCGGCTAGCCCCATGTATGATAAATATCAGCTACTCGTCCACCGCCACTTCGCCTTCGACCAGTAATTGCTCCAAGCTGACCTCATCGGTGATCTCGCCTGGGCCTACGACCTGCGAACCGGCAATCTCTCCTTTGGCGATCGCTTCGCATGGCACGCCGAAATCCTTGGCACGGAACCCACCTGTGCAATCCTGCCGCTCCCGCCTGAATGCTTCCGGTGCCCATATCTGCTAAAGTGGAGTGATGATGCCTGTGAATGCCCCATCTTCAATACTTGCTGATGCCCTGAAATCGCCGGACGATGATGCGCCTCGAATGGCCTTGGCCAACACGTCTGAGATTGCAACATGGCATAGCCACCTGATCCAGGTGCAGTGCGACCTTGCGCAACGTGTTGCAAATGATCCATTTCGACACGAATGGCAGGCCGTTGATCATGTTGAGCAACGTCTGCTCGGAGGCCTCTCTTCGTTTGAGAGAGGCTTTCTTCAATTACGTCCAAATCTCGCCGTGTTTTTTCGACGAGGCTTTCTAGAAGTGGTCACTGCCGAACTTGCTACCATCCTTGACCACGGTGAGGAGTGTCTTGCATTTGCTCTGTTTCCATTCGTCAATCGCCTTCATTTGACCGGAGATACGGCTCGCATCCCTGATCTATGCAGTTCTCCTCTATTGCAACGGATCGATCACCTGTGGTTTGCCGAAGCGTTATGTGATGACGGGAAAGTAAAGGCGTTGTCATCATCGTCGAACATAGGACATCTGAAGTCACTGAGCTTCCGATTCTGGGGTGAATGTGACGAAAAAGGTCGTCTTGCTGACTATGGTGGTGTCATATCACCCGATGGCGCCAAAGCGTTAGCATCATCGTCCAGTTTGAGAAACGTGCAATCGCTCGACCTAACATTTCACGATCTTGGATTGCACGGAACGCAGCACTTGACACGTTCAGCCACACTTCAAAATCTTGAAACTCTGTGTCTGGACCTGAATGACATAGGAGATGATGGAGTCAAAGAGTTGGCCGTCGCAGAAAATTTCACATCGCTGGCTTCCCTAAGCGTCAGAGACAACGGGATTTCCCTTGAGGGAATCCACGCATTAATCTCTGGGCCACGGGCGCAAGGGCTTCGCAGCCTTCGCCTGACCGACAATGATCTCGGCCCAGATGCTGGGACTGTGTTCGCCAAAACAACCTGCTTCGGACGACTTGAGTACTTGTATCTCGCAAACTGCTCACTTGGTGAGAAGGGATTCTCTGACCTCCTGGAGTTCAACAGGTTGCCGCAACTTCGTTCACTGAATGTGGACAGAAACTCGATCGGGCCTTCCTTCTTCGATATCTTCCGAGCGGCCCCTGCGATTGCACACATCTCAGCGATGAGCAATGGGATTTCTGATGACAACGCGCACCACATGCTGGGGGGCACTGGGAATCGCAGCAGCGAATTGCGCTCACTGAATTTGAGTGACAACAATCTTGGCAATGGATTCGCACAAGCGATTAGTGAAAGTTCGGCATTTGGCAATCTCGAAACGTTGCATTTGGCCGGAAACAGTGTGGACGACATAGGAGCATCGTACATTCGGCAATCTGAAAGTCTCAAGAATCTGCAGCTAGTCAGCTTCGATGCATCAAGAGTATCCGACCAGGAACAGCGGCTTCTGGTGGATAGGTTTGGTGACGGCGTCGTATTCAAATAGGATGACTGTAATTCGGACAAGTTTTGCGTGCCGAGTTTGATGCGCATGGGCGACTGCGAGAGCTAAAGGGAAGGCTGGGAAAAGAGAAACTAGGTGCATTGTCATAGCCAGACGGTTGCTGAATGGTCCTCGCCCCTCCTTTCCCTCCCGCATTTCCCAATTCTGCATCACCCTTGCTCACGCGTCTGCTTTCGCCCCAGCAACCGGCATCCGCTATGCCCCCTGCCTGTCCTGATCCAGTAGTTCTTCGATGCGAGAGCAAAGCGATGTATCCCGCTCCGCATTTCCCACGCTGCCTGCTTAATGGCCTGAAGCGTTGTCCTCAGCTTGTTGCGAGTGGGACGCCCAGGGCCTGGTGGAAGTCTTGTCCATTGAACCCGCTCGCGAGATCGAACCGCTAGGACCAACCTCCCTGTGCAGGCTTTGCCCTGTGCGATAAACGGGAGATCGAGTTTTTCGTATACAGGCCAAAAATCGTCGCCACACACGGCTCAATGCATTGTTCTGCGGCGATCCCTATATTTCCGTACCGGAATTGATGCGCGTAAACCCAGAAATAGAAAAGAGTTGCAGAATTTACTTTGGAAGTGGAATCCAACATGGTTGTGTCCACGACTACGTTTGTTTCAACTTTGTCTTGTTGAAATCGATCCTTCGTTTTCGATAACCGGACGCTAAATTGTCAGGCATGAGCACGAAGAAAATCAGCCTGATGCCCTGGCCTGGCTCCGCACGAAACTGGCGGTCAAGTTCATACGTCCCTATTCGCATGAGCAGGCGAACTCGCTTGGGTGCCTGATCAATCAGCCCTTGGATCTCGTCGACATCAGTACGTGGCCCCTTGCCAACGCGGTACGCGAGAATGAAGTGCGTACGAACGTCGCTCACTAGGCTGAGCTTGGGGGACCGCCGGTAAACGAGCTTTTTCCACAGGCTTTCCTGGGTGTTTCGTCGCCGCACGAAGAAGGCACTGGCACACGTTGCTTCGAGCCCGGTCGAATCGATCGCCGCATCCGGCACGCGTTTGCGACGCCCCATCTGCATCGCCACCGTCTCGTCCAACAGCGACTGCGCCGCCTCACATGTGAGCAATCGCTGGGCTGCCTTTTGCAGCGTCGTGTAGTGGGGAATGTAGTCCAGCTCGATCGCTTCAGATAGCGACGAACAGTCGAGAAGTTGCTCGGTGATACCGCGGTAATCGAGCCGCTGAAGTTCTTCAGCACCAGGCAGGCAAACAGTTGATGCTGCGTGAACTTATTCGGACTTTTCACATGGCGATACGCTGGCAACGCTCGCTTAGCGACGGCCCAGGCGGTGACCAAAACATCCAACGGAGATTTACTCGTAACGCTTATTAAGAGCTGTTACGTTAGAAAAAGTCCGCTAGCGGGTTGAACTATTTCTGTAGTTTTCTACAGAGCCGGTCGAAAGAGGGTTATCTACATTACCGATCCGGGAGTGATGCAAATCGTTCGTCGTCAGATCGAACGGTATCAGACCGGCCATCTATTTCGTATTACGCGTGGCAATCCGTGGACAATGGAAGGCCTGCGTTGCGCCTTCGATCAAGTTCGGACGAAGCTTCGAAAGAAAGGGATCGAACTCGATGGGGATGCCTGTGTCTATTCGTGCAGGCACACATATGCAAAGCGTAGCTTGGATGGCTACTGGACCAAGAAGCTGATTAGTGTTGAGACGTTGTCGAAACTAATGGGCAATTCGGTCGAGATTTGCCGGCAGCACTATCTCGCATGGGATCAGAGATATACGGAGCAGCTCTGGGCAGCGTGCTAGAGACCACAAACTAGTCGAACGACGATTGAGGCTACCAAATTGGACGCCCCTCTCGCTGACTGCTGAATATACTCCAAAGCTACTACACACCTTCCTAATTCGCTGCTAAAATCGCCGCCACAACAATCACAATTGGGGGCGGTTTGAATGAAACTCTTACGTGCGCGTGTTAATGGTTTTCGGCGACTTGAAAATGTGCTCATTGACTTCGATGAACAAGAGACGGTATTCGTTGGCCCGAACAACAGCGGAAAAACCTCGGCAGCCGAAGTTTTCCGTCTCTTTCTGAAGACTGGCGAATTCTCGGTTCACGATTTCTCCGTTTCTAAAGTCCCTGAATTAGATAGATTTGGGAGAGGAGAAATCGAAGAGAAGGCCCTTCCCTGCATAACGCTTGACCTTTGGTTCAAACTTGATCCTGAAACCGAATTTGGCCGCGCCGGTGAATTACTCCCTGACGCGGATCAGGATTATGACGAAGTGGGCATTCGAATTCGGTATATGGCACTAGATGGAACCAAGCTTAGAGAAGATTTTCTCTCCCGTATGACTCCAGCCGAAGGTGTGCAACCTAGAAAACCACTCTCGTATTATTTGTCGATGCCAGGCACGCTGAAGCAGCACTATTCTTTGACATATTACGCCTTGGATGCGACGACTGGCGTAGAAACTGAACGTCCTCTAAAGACCGAAGACGGAAAGAGGATTCTGCGATCATTGATAAGGGTCGAATTTGTAGATGCTCAACGTAAGATCGACGACCATGAAAGCCCAGGCAGTACACGGCTATCTAAGGTATTTACACGGTTTTACAAACGCAATCTCGCCCAGGTGCAAACCGCGGAAGATGCGAACGACCTTATAGACAAGCACAACGATGACCTGACGGGACATTACTCAACGGTATTTGCCGATCTGCTTGGAGTCATTCAAGGCTTGGGAGTGCCTTCTGTTAATGATCGAAGACTTCGTGTAACCTCCGCTCTCGTTCCTGAGAAGGTACTCGAAAGCAATGCAAATCTGACATATTTCGACGAGCATCGCCAACATGAATTGCCTGAGAGTTACAATGGATTAGGCATTAAAAATTTGATCTATCTGGCGGTTCAGATTTGCGAATTTCATCTCAATTGGATGAGTACGGAAGAATCCAGGCCTCTAGCTCTCGTTATTTTCATTGAGGAACCTGAAGCACATCTTCACGCGCAGGCACAGCAGACCTTTATTACTAACGCATGGAAAATTATTAACGAGGCATCGGTTCGCGTTGGTGAAGACGGCATGACGCCACAGGTTGTTGTTACCACCCACTCTTCTCATATTTTGGATACGGTCGAATTTGGAAAGGTTAGGTATTTCCGTAGATGCCATTGTGACGGTGAAGACCCAGCGACCACGACCACACTGAATGCATCGGTTGCCATGAATTTGCAAGCTTTTAGTCCCGCAATGCAACCGCCTTCCGAGGAAGAGGTAGAAACGGAAGCTGAGAAAGAGACTCCTGTATCGATGAGACAGGAAGAGGTAGCGGCCACGCTAACCTTTCTGAAACGATACATGAAACTAACGCACTGCGATCTGTTCTTTTCTGATGCCGTGATTCTTGTTGAAGGCACTGTCGAAAAGCTTCTGCTGCCAGAAATGATCGAGCGGGTTGCTCCGGGACTGAAACACCGCTACTTGACGGTGCTCGAAGTTGGTGGCGCCTACGCTCACCTTTTCGCTTCACTTCTTGAGTTTATCGCTGTTCCGTATCTCATCATCACCGATATAGATTCAGTTTCCCCTGAAGTTAATCGGAGTGCGTGCCGAGCCGATACAGAAGGGGCCGTGTCATCAAACGCTGCCCTGAGTTTCTTCTTGGGCAAATCCGCGATCAAGGATTTATGCGATCTTAAGCCAGAAGACCAAATATTTTCCATTCGCCGTTGTTACTTGGCCTACCAGAGGCCATCGCCAGTCAATGGGTATGCTGATGGTTCGACGATGCATGGCCGAACTTTAGAAGAAACGTTTACCTATGAGAATCTAGAGCTGTTTCGTGCTGAGAATTTAAGTGTCGGGGTTGATCTAACCGGCGATCCTGAACATGAAACGGACTACCAAGCGATTTACGAAGCGATTAGGGCTTCCAAATTCAAGAAGACAGAATTCGCGTTGTCGGTTATCTCGTCAGATGCCGACTGGGTAACTCCCAAATATATCACTGATGGATTGAAGTGGTTAGAAGCTGAATTGAACGCTACTGTCACCACAGACGCAGAAGAGGAGCCTGTTGCATGACAAGTTTTGTTCCGACACAGGCTGATGAAGACGTCCTCAAATGCCTTCGTGAGAAGCAGTCATTTGCCATGGTTGCTGGCGCGGGGTCTGGAAAGACTACATCGCTCGTCGAAGCCTTAAAAGCATTAGATCGGCTTGAGGGCCGTCGTATGCTGCGCGACGGACAGAAGGTGGTCTGCATCACCTACACAAATCGTGCAACCGAAGTGATCCGTGACCGGCTTCGGCAGAACCCTCTCTTCATTGTTTCGACGCTACATAGCTTCCTATGGAAGGAGATAGGGCACTTTCCCAAAAGCATTAGGGAAGCTCTTCGGAGAAGCATCATTCCTGCACAAATTGCGAAACAGCAGGAAAAGGATAATGGAGGAAACAGCATCGCAGCTCGCTCCGCTCGCGCCAAAGCGGAAGTGCTTGTGAACGCACTGGAACAAATTGATACAGTCGAAACCTTTTACTACGGAGACGACTTACTTTTTAGCGACTTTCTTCAGGGTGAGATTGGACATGACGACTTGCTTTCCATTGCCTCTGATCTAATCAGGAACAGCAAGCCCTTTCGTCGTATCATCGCACAGAGATATCCCTATTGGTTTGTTGACGAGGCACAGGATACATCACCGGAAATAGTTGCCGCACTCAATGAACTCTGCAACGAGAATAATTTGCCAATTGTCGGTTATTTTGGCGATCCAATGCAGCAGATTTACGACACTGGCATGGGGGACTTTACCGGCCCTGAAAACTTCAAGCTAATCACTAAGGAAGAGAACTTTCGTTGTTCGCCTCAGGTTATCGAATTGCTCAACGCATTTCGCGATGACGTGCAACAAATCCCTGCGGGTGACAATGCGTCACTCGAAGGCAGTGTCGCCATCATGCTGGTTAAGATGGAAAAGCCAGAATTGCCACGAAATCGCTATGGCGACGATCAGTTGGAGAGGGCACAACAAAAGCTTGTTGCTGCAATCGAGAAATGGGAATGGACGGACAATTCGAAAGCAAAGCGTTTGTTTCTCGCTAGACGAATGATTGCAAGAAGGATGGGATTTTTAAAGTTGCATGACTTGTTTGACGGCCCCTATGCGTCCAGTCGTGCAAATAGTGCCTTTGAAAAAGGCGAGCATATTCTTCTCAAGCCTTTTGTGAACGTCATCGTGCCACTCGTGAAGGCACATAGAGAAGGCAATTCGAATGCGATAATGCGGATACTTACGTCTCGAACGCATGCGTTCGATTCCAGCGGCGAACATAGCGGAAAGACAATTCGTGAAGTTCGTAAACTGGCAATCGATGTAACTGCCACGTTATCTAGGAAATTTGAATCTGAGAATCTCGGTGACGTACTCCGATATTGCTGCGAGAAAGGTCTGATTCAGGCGTCAGAAAGCTTGCAATCTCATCTTGAAAGACCGAAACGAGAAGAAGAATACGACGAGAGCCAGCATGGGGCGGAAAGATCTGATTGGCTCGCGGATGCATTCCTGGCAATGAATGGAACCGAGGTAGAGAAGTATTGCGGTTTTCTGGATGACAACACTCCTTACAGCACACAGCACGGAGTGAAAGGTGAAGAATACGATGACGTAATCGTTGTATTTGACGATACTGAGGCAGCTTGGACTCACTATACTTTTGCGAAGCTGCTCGCACCCAGCTCCGCTGGTTCACCGAGCGACAATCAACTAGCACGCAGTCGAAAACTTGCCTATGTCTGTTTCTCGCGAGCCATCAAGAATCTTCGAATCGCATTGTTTACTCTTGACCCAAATGCTGCAGCCGCTGAACTAGAGGCACAAGGATTCTTTCAAAAGGCACAGATCAGCATCCTTGAGTAAATCTGCCTTCCCAAAGGTTAGGCCTTCGTTCTTTGAAAAAGAAGGCGAGCCTGCTTGGTTGCATGGCCGGTTCTGGTAAGAAATCTATTTCTTGGCTTTGCCAATCAGATACGCCAAGCCACCCGCGATTGCGATGAGGGCAGGTCGACGCCTGGCGTAATCGGCCCCTGGAGGGCGCACGCGGCAAAAAAATCCAGAGTCAGGCTGGAAAACAGGTGTGCGCATATTGACGGATGCTACCTTTCTTTAGAAGACTTCAGTGCTTCGTTGACGATCTCAGTTTGATCGTTGGTCAAGGTGAAGTTCATTTGACTATGCGTGTTTTCCTTATCACCAATTTGTGGGAATTCAACTTCTCCGACATCGAACGAGCCTGCACGTTCCTCGATCTCACAGAACATTGCCTCGACGGCTTCCGTTTGTTCTTCGGGAGATGCGATTAGTTCGGAGAACTATCGCTGTTGGCATCAATCATTGCTGCCAATGGATCGAGGGAAGCCAGAATCAAGGGTTCCTGTTCTTTGCTCCATGAACCGATGAGGACAGGAACCCTTTCATCCTTGGCGATTTTCTTTCTGGCGTGACCATCGATAAGGCGACCGGTTGCTTCGTTGTATAGCAAGGCACCAGCCCAGCCAACTCGGCAAGGCTATTGGTCTGGGATGTGGGATGTTCCCGCCAGTGCTTTTGATTGTCGCTGAGGTCCGCGGGGCTTAGATATTCGAGACGTAAATTATTCATGCCCGTATGTAGGGCAGGTACGATTAATTATCTTATGTCGGGGTGGAGTGGTACTCGTATCTCGTTATTCTTTACGTTGTCGTAAGCCTAAAATTTTTGTTCTCTGGAACAACCACATGAGCGATTCGCAAGACCCAAATGACGAGATACCACCGGAGCTTCAACGGGCAGCCGAAAGAATACGGCAGTTCTCAAAGATGTATAACGAAATTTGTGCGCCCATCCTGAGGGCCCATAGCCAAAGCCAAGCGGCTATGTTCGAGGCATTCGGAAGCATTGCGGCAATGACACGCAGTATTGAAGCGTCTCACTTTCGAGCATTTGGGACGGTCCTAGAGTCAGTCTCATCGATGCAAAAGCTTCAGGCATCATTGATCGCTGAGGTATTCGACAACTCGGGCATTGTCGAAGTCATGCGACAGCGGGATGAACTTCTGTCCTTGTTCTCGTCGATTTCAAGCGGGCCATTCGCGAACAACAAAGCATTGGCTACTTACAGTTCCACGCAATCTTGGACATGTGGAGCCATCGCAAACACCATCTTCGGTTACTTCATTGTTGAGGCTTCGTCGGGAACCTTGGTCTCGCCTTTCTCTAATTCGCGCAACGCCTCGACACTCTCATTGACGAGCCAGCGTCGAAATCCATATGGCGGTTGTCCTCCAGTAGAATAGCCATCCTTAGCCAGACGGATGTGGACGTAAAAGATTTTTGTGCAAGCTCCCTTCGATCCTCCTCGCCCTGACCTGCAATCCAAAACCTGAGCCATTCAAAATGAGACAATCGAGGTAGAATTTGGCCATCCTTTTTCGAGGAGAGGATGACCATGTAGAAGTCTCGATTTACGCATGAACAGATTGCCTTCGCCCACAAGCAGGCCGAGTCGAGGGTACCAGGGGAGGAGGTTTGCCGGAAGCTGGGGATCAGCCAGCAGACGTTCTATCGATGGAAGAAGAAGTTGACGTTGATTAACACAAGCGTTGCCAAGTTTTATCCGATGAGGATCATTGATGAACCAAGCTGAGGAACTTAGCATAGTTGCAAAGGAAAGTTTAAAGATCATGTCTAGAACACTGAGAGTCTACTGGTGGAACCAAGGTCCGCGTGCCGGAAACTTTGGCGACGAGCTAGGGCCTGCTCTCATCCGGATATTAGCTCGTTCGCGAGTTGAATGGGCTCCACCGGAAATGGCGGACATCATTTCTATTGGAAGCGTACTTGAGCCTTGGTTCTGGAAGAATACTCGTTCATTTTCGGGAATAGTTTGGGGTTCTGGCCGGATGTATGGCTCAGAATCGTTTTCACTTGCTTCCTCGCAAATTTCACTTCTGCGAGGACCGCTGACACTAAAGAGTTTCGGGGGGGACAATTCGATCCCTCTTGGTGATCCGGGATTGCTAGCAGATATCTTCTTGAAAAAGCGTGATCCTAAATATGCTTTGGGCCTCGTGCCGCATTGGTCCCAGTTCGAGCATCTGGCTTGGACGAGGCTTGCGGCCCACAACACCCATCTGATCGATGTGTGCAGCGGATATGAGCAAGTCATCTCGCAAATCGCCCAATGCGAAGCGATCGTATCCTCCTCGCTTCACGGATTGATAGTGGCCGACTCTCTGGGAATTCCTAATGTGTGGGTCACATTAGGAGATGATCCGACTTACCCGAATCAGGACTTCCGTTTTAAATTCGCCGACTACTATGCATCGCTTGGCATAACCGAGATGGATGTGGTGGATATATCCAAGCCGACAACGGTAAGGAAACTTCAAGATAGGGCGATGAGGCAGAAATCCAAAGAATTGCGAAAAGTTAAGGAACGAATCTGGAACTCCTTTCCACTATAGCCTAGCGCAGATGTAACTTGTAGGAGTGAAAGCGTTCTAGCTCCCCACCAGCATCCTCCCAAGAATAACCGTAACTGCCAATGTGATTCAGGCGAATCGTCGTATCGGCGTAGATTTTTAGGCCAGCACGCAAGGCACGCTCGCAAAACGAGAAATCTTCTGCTAGATACCATTGCCCTTCGGGCGGATCATCGACGATCATGGGCTGGAAGAATGGAATCATTGGGGCATCGAAACGCTGGTTACAGAGAGGGAGGGATAATTTTTCCTGGATCGTTTCGTACGCTTCCCGTCTGACGTGGAGAAATCCGGTCGCGGCATACTGAATCTCAATTAGACCGCCTTGTTTGCCGAAGGAGATTTGCTTTGTTCCGGGCAAGACGCTGCTTGCGATGCTCCTTTGGCCTTTCTTCGGATAAATTGCCGAGGAAATCGGAAGGTTATGACTACGCAGTTTCTCGACGTCTTCAACGTTGAAACTGATGTCGGAATCGATCCACATTGTCTCCTCGAACCCATGCCGTAAGGCATCCGTGGCCATCTGGTTCCGCCCCTGGTCGATGGCTGCGTAACCCCGGATTCGCCAGACGGAATATCCCCGCTTTTCCAAATCTTGAAGGCCCTTTTCACATTGATGCTCGATCCAGCTTTGAACCGGCACTAGGATCACACATTTCTCGGGAGACATTGTTAGTCAGTTCTCTAGTGGGATTTGAACACTCGTCGATAGCTTCCCAACGCTAAACGGAATCTGTTGCATTTCCGTATCGACCAGCTAAGCCCTAAAATAGCCAAACGATTTAACTCTACCCAGGAAACCAGAATGGGACTAAGCTACCCGGAGAATCACGGTAACTCTTGAACAGCGAATTTTGTCTGTGTGTCATTCTGCTAGGCTCTGTCAGAAAACGGTAATTTGACTTTCAATCCGTGGTCTCCAACCGTTGAAGAACACTTTCTCATTTCAACGCACGGAGGTCCGTCATGGCACGCCATCGTCTTACCGATGATCAATGGGAATTGATTGCTGGCTTCTTTCCGCCGCCTGCTCGCACAGGCCGGCCACGAGTCGATCGACGGATGGTGGTTGATGGCATTCTGTGGGTCATGAGGACCGGGGCTCCTTGGCGTGACTTGCCGGAGAAATTCGGTTAATGGGGTACGGTCTACGACATGTTCACAACGTGGAATCAGGACGGAACGCTTGATGAAATCCTGGATCTGCTGCGTTCTGTTCACGTGGATGCAGGAGCGATCGACAACGAGTTGTGGTGTGTTGATGGCACGACCGTTCGAGCCGCGAGATGTGCTGTTGGAGCCGTGAAAACGGGCCGATGAGGAGGCTAGCTGTGAAGCCTTAGGCCGCAGTCGTGGTGGTTTTAGTACCAAAATCCATCTGCTGTGTGACTCGCACGGCCACCCGCTGCACGCCGTGCTTTCACCTGGCCAAGCCCATGAGTCCAGTTGCTTGCACGAGCTTCTTGAGACGTGCGAAGTGCGAGGCGATGAATCGGATGAAATCATCACGCCCATCTTTCTCGCTGGCGACAAAGGGTAGCGAGCCGAGTGGATCGACGAGTACCTGGTCGAGACTGGCGTCGTGCCCATCATCCCCAGCAAAACAAACGAAGACGGAGACGCCCGCTTCGTTGAGTTTGACCGGCAAACATACCGGCGACGCAACATCGTCAAACGCTTGATCGGCTGGCTAAAAGAATGCCGCCGCATCCTAACTCGCTTCGAGAAGCGAGCGAGAAACTTCCTCGAGATGCTGAAATGGGCATTCATTCAACGGTACTTGAAAACGATGGGCTGATAGGGTTTTCTGATAGGGCCTAAAATTCGATCGCAAAACGTAGTACCACTTTCAATCCGTTCGTCCGCTCAGGTGGGACTGCCGATCTCAGTGCACACTGAAAGGCCAGCCGCGGAGGGGGATTATTATTCATGTAATGTCCATCGTAAGGTGAGCACTATTTAGCCATTAAGCAATTGCCTTTCCAGCGATCGAGGGAAAGCAGTGATAGTGGATAAGCCAAGCAATTAGATGCGTTTCAACTATTGCTCGAAAACCTAGACCGCTTTCCAGAAAGTCAATTAACGATGACGAATACCAAGATAAGCTTGGGGATCGCTGCTATTAGCAGAAATGAATGACTTTGCGATGCGTCCATCCAGTGGAATTCGCCATTAGAATAACAAGTACGAACAGCATCGTTGAAACCTCTCATTCGATCTATCCCTATTTCGCCTCCGTGCTGAGATCATTTACTGTATACTTTGGAACTTATCACCTCTTCTATATACTGAATTTCCTCTTTTGAAATAAAGTCATACCGTTCGGTGCGTTTTACGGCCTCTATCAGTTGTCCAAGAACAGTTGTAATTTCTACTTCATCGTCCGTACGCGGCTGACTCTTATGAAGACGTTTCATCAAGAATCTTCTGCCACTTGGTACTAACGATAACAGTGAACGCTGATTCCGAATCTCTGTCAGACTTGCGGAGTTCGAATTTCTTCGACTATACCACTCGTCGATAAATTCTTGAGGAATGATTTCGACAAGGTTAAGCCTCACTAACGTTTCAACTGCCAACAGTGCGCTTTCAGAGGTTTTCTTGTGGATTCGAAAGTTATCCTTAACATCGTTGATAAGTGAATCATCACACGGCATCCCCCAATTGGCTCGAAGAAACGCAACTGCCACTGGATCATCTGCAAATAATTCGACGGCGACATTGCCGTTTAAGTCGAACGGAGGTCGTCCTGAATTTGCTAGAAATCGCAATAGCTCACTTCTTGATTTAATCAAGATTCGTTCATCGCTCACGAGCTTTGTTGCAGCAAAATACGCCTGGAGCCATACTGCTGGACTGAATCTCTGTTCTTGATTAAACCATCGGATCACTGGATCGTGCTCATCAACGGCTGTTTCATTTTGATAGGATAACCGAAGCAATTGAGATGCTATTTCAGTGATCTGGCCTTGCGTCAGAAGATTGCCTTGAGACATAAGTACCAAGGCGGTAAGTTTCTGACGGTCGCTTAATTTTTGGTAGGATTGATCGTCAAGGACGAGGCCACGCAAATTAGGCTCTTGAATTCCACTAGCTATCTCCCAGAACTTCACACAAGCGCGAATTTCAGTTGGACTACTAGCCGTCGAATAATTAAGGTCGTCACTAAATTCTTCCCGAGTTTTTGCCACGGGCCCCACGAAGGACCGTAAGTCTTCCCAATTCAATCTTGATAGAAAAGAGGAATGGCGACTCATCCCCACAACACGTAGCGCACTCTTTAGATCTCGATCATACAACGTGACTTCGGCTAACTCGCACCCATGTCTCGATTGCCCGAGAGGTGAGCGAAACCGAATTTCACATTTTGCGCCACTACTCTTACTAGCCGTTAGCGTTAAACGATCTCGATCCCAATGTATACTCACAACTTGATCGGAGTAGAGTTTTCTAAGAATTGATCCAAAATCCAAGACAGTACAAAACTGCTTGTTCGGAGGCTTTATTCGCACAAAACTGGGGAAGTTTGCCCCATCAACGTCGATGAAGAAATCCAATTCGCGAAGACTCCATTTCCCACCTTCGTTTACGGTATAAAATTCTCCAGTTCTTCCAAGTGCTAACGGAAATGAACCATCGTCGCGAACAAGCAAATAATTACCACTTTCATTTGACTCCACAAAGAACCGCTTCAACTGCCGCTCTTTGCTCGACGAAATACTCAAATGTTGAATCTCGAACGAGCCATAAACGCCTCGTCGACTATCCACCGTGGCAGGAACATTTAAAACGGCCTGCCAGATGGCCTCCGGCTGTTCATTATCTATAACTGTGCCGAGCGACTTTTCACCTTCGTTCTCATCAGCTAGAGCCTCTCGTGTCATATGAAGTGCATCAACTAATAGGCAGCCAAAGAGAATAAATGGCACCACAACCACCAACTGAAAATCTGCAAAACATCGCAATTTCAGATGTAGTCCTTGCGAAACTTCGATTAAACGAACTTGCGAATCGTCCATGACTTTTCTTCGTCCCTATTTTGATAAATGCGCCAGCATTCCACTGTGAATTCCATAGACCTTCCAGAAGTTGACCGGCGAGTTTACAATCGAAAACGTCTATTATCCCTCGATTATGTCAGTTAAAATTACCGTTCATCATAAAGGCCCCGGTAATAGTCTCGTTCGACGTCCCACTGCTAAACGTCTTCTCGTAAGTTATTCCGGCGTCGAATGTAAACGGGCCTGCCTTGAATGCTTCTACTGTGCTTAAAGTAGTATCAAACCCAAACTTCCAAGCCGGATTCGCAAAGCTAACATCATACACTGAGGCATTGAACGCTCCCTCGACCTTGCCTCCAAAATAGTTCATCTCTACTGGTTCGAGTCCTATGGACAACTTTTCGAATACCTTCACATCCGTCCAGTGCAGCGATGGAAACTCTCCTCCTCCATTAAACAGTTCATCGACCAAAGCGTTATAAAGCTGTGCTGGCGTTGCCCCTCCTGTCATATCGTTAACACTATTTAGTTCCGCATCTAACTTGATTGGCAAAGCGTTTAATATGCTTCCAATCGACTCTTCCAATACATCGAGTCGATGAATCGCATCAGCCACATGCGTAGCATGAGTGGTTCCAATCAGCGTCCCCAGCGAAGACGAATCGGATGGGACGAGTTCGTTTGCATTATTGTGAGCGCCAAGGCGGAACTTTTGGCTCGGAATAGCCTCAAGTGCATCTGCCAAATAGTCAAATCCAATGTCAAGCTGACTCTCCAGGGCAGGCATAATCGTTTGGTCCCAATAGGCATCAATTGTCGATTGAACGAACGCCTCTGATTCACCGATTTGCGTTGCAGTGGCCGACACTCTATCTGTGGTAACTAAATCATCCTTGAGTGAGTTGAACGCACCGGTTATTCCGTTAGATGACTGTTCTTTTAACAAACGGAACACTTGCCCTTTTGTTAAGGTTGTCTGAGCGACGATTCCATGGGTGAAATTAATATCGATATCAAGAATCGCTTCGTCTAGCTCAAATTCAATGCGATTTTCTCCCAAAAACGGATCGACGGTTTCAATCTCTATGCGGACATTCGAGGCCAATCCCGCCCGCACTGCTACTGTATCCTCATATTGATCGCCCGGAGCTACGGTGCGTGTTTCTTCGTGCAAAGTTTGCCCCAAATCATTTACAATTCGAATCTCGAACTCCTCAGAGGTAAGACCTGTGGGCTCGACCCATAAAGTAAACTTAAAAGGTACATAGGAGTCGTATTGCGGTTCGCCATTTGATGTGTCTTGAAGTCTTAAAGACTCTCCAGTGTTTTCTGGGAAATCATAGTCTAGTTCAGCTGTTGCATGAGCGGCTGAATCTACAACATGCACCGAAATCGTATCCACGATAAATGACTGAAGTCCCTTTTTCTTGTAGGAATCTTCGGGCTGTTCGGTTTGACCTGGAGGCAATTCCTGCCAATGCCCTTCATTCCAGTGAAGCTGAATCGAACCGGTAGATAAGGAGGTCCCTTCGACATAGAGTGTTACCTCAGAACCTTCGTCAAATTCAGTTATTCCCGGCTCGATAGATTGAGTGCCCTCTTTATCTTGCCAAACACTGATGGACTGATCATCGAATTCAAGTGTGTAGTAACCGTATTGAGTCGTGGGGCTTGTGTCACTCGAAAGAGTAAGTTTCCGAATGTAACGTGCTCCATCTTCGGTTTTCGTTAAGAATGCCCCTTGCAATTCTTCGTCTTCCTCTGGCACAAACTCGCCTGTAATGGGGCTTCCTTCAACCTTAAGGTCTCCACTTACAACGGTAATATTTGCGGTGCCGTCAAGTGTAGAGCCAGAGGAGTCAATATATTGGTAGGTAAAACTATCGGTTCCCACGTAATCTTCATCGGGGGTATAGGTAAAGGTGCCCCCGGAATTCAACGTTAGCGTTCCATTTGTCGGGCCGTTGACAACCTCAACTTGGTAGCTGGAGTGTGTTCCCTTGTCGTTCTCTCGCACGGAATCCTGAGAAAGGCTCACCTGAAGTAACTGGTTCTTTGAAGTCACGTACTCGTCGTCCGTAGCGTCGTTTTCGTACAGTGAAACTGTCAACTCATTATTTTCGCCGGGATACCATTCATTTGGCTTAGGATCTTCCACCTCGAACACGATGTTCTCTAACTCTTCGTCAAGCATGTCGTCAATCGGCACAATGCGGATGAGTTTCGATTTTGACTGACCTGGCTCAAATTCAAACTTCCCTGAGACAGGGCTACCATCCATTTCAAGTGTATAATCAACTCCAAGAGTCGCTGAGCCGGAAAGCGTGAATGGCACAGTAGTTGCCGAATTGCAGAAATTATCCTTCTCAAGTTGAACGTAGAATTCTCGATCCTGATTGCTTTCACTAGGTCCGCTAATGCCGCTGCCGGATGAGGATACAAGTGAAAGGCCTAAAAACGAACCAACGCCACAGTAAGAACCGCTTCCCGAACCTCCTCCCGAACTAGAGCCACCACCTGAACCAGAGCCTCCTCCCGATCCGGACAGAGCACTGAATCCAAACCCGCTTCCTTTAGTGAATCCACTTCCCACTTCGTTATCTTGAATGAGTCCAGTGGCCGATTCCTCCTCTAGCGAATTTCCGATTGCAGCATAAAGGTCAAGGCTGACGATTTCGTCCTCTTCCACAGAAGAGTCCTGAACCGTGTTAATCCGAATCTCTTTGAAAACTTCGTCAGGCTGGAAAACGACCGTCCCACTCACAGTCTCAAAATCCGAACTTTCCGCGGATTTTCCAGTAGATTGATACGTGATTGAAACAGGCTCAGTTGTACAAGCATTGAGACTTACAACAAACACTAGTTCATCCCCCTCAGTGGCTACAGCATCTGAAACACTGATTAATCCCTGGCCATCTAGAAGGGTTTTCTTTTCCAGCAACTCGGAACGAAGCGGCCGAATCTGACTCCGTCGTTTGGTTCCTCGACTCTTGCGAAATACCTTAGCAAGCGATTCAAACCACATATTTCGAGGAAATTCCACAGTTCTCGCCTTTTCATTAATAAGGGGATTAGAGGCGAAATCCGGAGTGACATCCCTGTAGAGGGGATTGAATCCCGCCACGTGGGCTTTGTTTTAAACAATCGCAAGGGAAATAAGCAAGTTGATTTCTTGTTTTTTTGAAGCTTCATTAAAGCTGGAAATATTTAACCAGACTTCGAACGAAAATTGGTTCTCGTCACTCACCGACGCGAAGGAAGAGAATAGAATCCTGGCGTCGCGACTACAACGAACATCGACCACACAGCGCTCTGGGCTGCCTGGCCAGACGAAGATCCTGGATTTTCTCACTTAAGCTGGTACAGAAAAGGGGAGCGGTTCATCATTGAAGAAAACAACTTAAGGACTGGCTTCATTCGTGGGGGCAGGTCAGCTCTGGAGGTTGACCTCCAGATCTTGTTCGTATTCCGCAGCTGTCATTCCGTCCACACCAACCGCGCCATCCTTGCGTGTGCGTCGATACGCTTCTTTCAACCAATCCAAGTCCATCAGGTAGGCCAGCGAAGTGAATGCCATTTCCGGCGATTGTTTCGCCAACGCTGCAATCCGTTCCTGTTTCGTGGACACGTTTATCGAATTTCGAGGCATTCGTCGTGTTTCTCAGTCACGGTTCGTAATTCGACGTCTCGCTTCCTTCCACTGGATCCAGTCGGGTTTGTTCTCCAGTTTCATCGGTACTATCAAGACGCTATGACTTCCTGACATCCATCTCGCCGCACTTCGTTGCCTTCGTTTGGCGATACCTCAACTTTCACTCGTTCTGTTCGCTCCCTGATGGACGAGTACACCATCATGGCCTGGAGTTGTTAACCGGTTCTCCGGCCGGGATCTTATTGAGGAGACATCAGGATCTCCCAAGTTCCTGGGGAATCTCAATGATCCGTTTGCCTATGTTCCTCGACGCCGGAGGGATTGTCGACATCAGACCGATAAGATGTCACAACTCGGCCCTTGGTACGTGTAACGCAAAGGCTCCCACCATTGGACTTTCGACTTTCAATAGCATGGCTTTCGGACTCGCTGTCTACGCTTTGCCGGACGGGTTACCCACGTACGACACAAGACTCGCTTCCGGCTGCTGGTCAGGCTCTACCGGACGGGCTTCCCACCCGCAAGATTCCACGGAAAGGTTTCCAAGTTGTTTCCTACATCTCTTCCCCCTTTCCCAAGCTTCTTGGCACAAACACGCCCTCCTTGTGCATTTTGAAAGGCGGGCCTCACTACGATCCGCCAATTCCTTGGCAAGACGATAACGTCTCCCCAAACAGTTGCGAGCCGCCTACGGGAAGAGACGGACGGGTCGATGGGTTCATTCAATCACGGGCGTCGCTAGTCGACTGCAGCCGTTGGTTAGGGGCCGAACTTAGAAGTCCATCTGCGCTCCTAGCCAAAGGCCCAGAAACACATTGATTGCTGCCAGAGTGATCAGGAATGATGTCCAAAGCCAGCGAAAATCAGGCTTGTAGTAGTCGGCTGCCGTCAAGCCAATCCCGAAGAAGAGAGAAGGAAGAGCTAACATCGGTATCGCAACAACCAGAGCAATCGGAATGTCTTGGAAGACCGACTGGAGCCCGTGATCCGACCAGAAATCCACACATGAGGCCAGCGGACCAATTGGCGGAAGTAGAAACGCTGATGCCCGAGGTATCGCGACGATCTCTAAGATTCCTTAACGTCCAGCATCACCGGGCCGCCGCGGTTGGTGCTCCGTGTGATTTTGCCCGGATCGGCGGCTCCAGTGCATGCGGTCGTTAGTGGGCTTTTTCTGTCAGTCAAAAACGGCCTTGTCAAAATCTGCTTGCGTGAGCGCATGCCCCCGTTCGATCGTCAACATTAATAAATCAGCCAACAAACGGAATGAACCATTTACAGCCTCTGCCATTTTGTCGGCGGACAGCTTCGATCCATGAACCGCTTTGCTTCTCAAACCATACAAGTTTCTAACTTCTTGGAACTTCTCTCTGCGTTGCACACCTCTTGGCGCTAACAAAGATGCTGAAAGTAAAGATATGCGGTAAACCAATTCGGAGCTAATTCCAAATATCGCCTCGATGCCACTCCAAAGTCGTGCAATTGCAGATCGCCCATCCTTCGTGAATCGCCAGTCAAAGCTTGATTCAAGGGCAAAACGGAATGAGTCGCTGTTGGCCGCCATGTTATTGAACGTATCGAACCGGCTAGATATCCATTGGATGTCGGCGGGTGAAATAGGGTCAGTCCGAGCATCACTGTTCACGACGGTGTTTAGATGAAAGTCCAAAACGTTGCCCACGAATCGTGGGAGCTTGCCATTGGCAGTATTTGCGGTTCGTCGTTGATGTCCCGCAATCTGATTCCACGAATAGTTGGAGCATGCGAGGGACAGATGCTTTGTAAATCCTCGAAGGACGAGTAGCGACGAGGCAAGCCATGCACGATTGAGAGTGTCGTAGCCAGGACGAGACGATTGAAATTGAGAAGTTGCGATTTCGCAGGTACAGGCGAGTGCAACGGGTTCGAGTAATGCCCAGTTGCGGAAACCAACGGCACCAGCAGCAGCAAGGTCAAACACCGAAAGTGGTTCGCTTAGCGGTTGTAATGTAACGCCAGATGCCAAAGTTACGGCGTTTGGAACGCAGGGGAAGCCCGCAACTAAGATGTGCCAATTCGAGTTACCGACGTCGGGATCAGGGTTCATTGCTCAGTTGAAATTTTTGCTGTCCGCTAACTTGTTTATGGGAAGTTTCTGCCCAACGCGCAGGCAGTTGATTTTCGTAAGTCGGATTGTAGCTGTAGGTTGCTCAACTGTCACATCTTTTTGTGCGTGATAGGCGGCCCCTGACTAACGCTCGTCGGGACGAATCGCCCGTTCGTTGACGTCGGTTCCAAGATTACCCGATGAGCATTAGACTCACGCGATGATTCAGATTCAATCCTCTTCGACCACGAGTTCTTGCTCACACATGTCGAACCGTCATGTTCTGCCATAACAAGTGACCAATGTCACGCCCTCCTTACGCATTTTGAAAGGCGGGCCTCACAACGATTAGCCAAGAACCTCGCAAGAACGCATGAGTTAGGCCGCTGGCAGGAAGCGTGATTTCCCCAGGAATGAGGCTCCGCTGCCATGGATGCGAGCAGCGTCTTCGACGGTGACCTCAGCTGCGGATCTCTAGGCGTGCCTTACGACCACCCGCAGTCGCCGTTGCTAACCCAATATTATCTTACCGCCTAACACCTTGCTCAAAGTTGGCCGTCGGCCTGCAGCGCATTGTTAGGAGGATTCATGCTTACCATTTTTGTTTACTTCATATCGTAGCTCCGCCATCCCTACCCCCATTTGCACAACGGATACTAGACTAAGAGTAGGGCTTAACACACGGCGCGGAAAAAGTGGCTTACCTTTTGCAAGCGTGGCAGAACCAACTTGAATAATTAGTTCGTCCAGCAAGCCTGCGTCATAGAACTGCCCTGCTAAGTCACCACCGCCAACGATCCAAATGTTTTTATCTTTAGCGGCAACCTTCATTTCTTCGTGCGCTTGACGTACATCTCCATTTGAAAAATGGAGATCTGCGCCGGCAATCACCGGTAGCTTACGACTTGAGAACACCCAAGCAGGTTTGTCGTAAGGCCATGGAGCACCTGTCTCTTTAGCGACCTGGTCTGAATTACGTATCATCCATTCATAAGTCGATGATCCCATAGCCAAGGCTCCAACTTCGGATATGAACCCTGGATAGCTAGAACTATTAATGTCTCCAAGAGGAAAAAGCCAATCAAGAGAATCTTCTTCGGTCGCGAGGAATCCATCAAGACTCGTGGCTGTGTAATACTGTGTTTTCACTATTTTCCACCTATTCGTTTTTTCGCCCAAGGCTTGAGTTACGACGCCGCCCGCTGGCGTAGTCAGTGGGCGGTCGGTTTGAATAAATTATCAAGCGTCAATGATTGCACGCAAAGCATCCTCTGCATAAGCGTGACCAGCCTTGAGTTCCGCACGCACAAACTCCTCAAGAGGGCTTGCGATTCTGCCAAGCATGCAAATAGTGACGAGCGAGCAATCTACTGGCATGCCCAAACGACGGTAGGCGACTCCGAACTCATTTTTTGCCTCTCCGTTTAGAATCGAACGGAGGATAGGAACCGCGTTCTGACCATGTGCCGCCAGTTCATGGGTTGCAGCCGCGCGGTCCCGTGGACAGAGAAAGGCCTTACAGAACTGGCTAGCTACGACTCGATCTGATTCGGACATGAGGTTGGGCCAGCTTGGTGCCTAACTAGATTTTAGGAAGCTTCTGCCAATCACCTGTAGGCCGCAATTGTGCGGCCTAACAAGCAGGCAGTTAATTGTCGCAAGTCGAATTGTAGCTGTAGGTTTCTCAATTGTCACGTTTGTCTGTGCGTGATAGGCGGCCCCTGATTTACGCTCATCGGGCTAATGCGTCAGTCTGTTCCCATCCGTTCTAGGATTTCCCGACGAGCATTAGGTCCGCGCGATGATGCAGATTCGATCCTCTTTGAGCACGAGTTTTTGCACGCCAAGGACGAACCGTCCTTTGCTAGAAGCACCCTATTCCTGTTATTGGCATTCATCCTCGGTGCCCAACTGCCCGAAGCCATTGGGTAAGTGGATGACTCGAACTAGCGAAGACGCATTTAGCTACAAACAGCTCAATGGTCTAGAAGTGCAGTCAGATTAATTGCCTGTGTAGCAAAATGTAGTTAATCGCCCAAATTAGACCTGAATTTGTCGATATTTATCACAATTTATGAATCCCTTATCTCGGCCTGAATAAAGCTAATTTTCTCGCACTTATTCAGCAAGTCCACCCTCGGGCTTCTACTTATCGTCGATGAAGATGAGGACGATGTTCGGAGAACGATCAGCGCCGTATGCTGAATTGACAACTCCGCACAACGAGAGAATGGCAAGCAGAATAGCGATAGGGATTCGGGGCATGGCAGGTTGATCCAGTGGAAGAAGCACGACGTAGGTAGGTACTGGAATAATAACCTGAGTGGCTGTGACCTTCAATTCATTAGGACGAGTGAGAAACGGTTTCTAGGTTGTCGTCGTAGGTTGCTGCGAGAAGGGGCCATTGAAGGCCCTTCAGCTTTTGTTGAACCATTTCGCATTCCTCAACAGCACGTGTTTGAAACGACTTGTCCTGGGTAAGCTTCTTCAAATGCTCGACCAGACCGGGGATGGTGCCGTCGTAAAGCAAGTGGGGCTGATTGTCGACCAATTCAGGATAGGCCAGGCGACTAGGAAGCACGGGAATGTTGCCTGACAGAATGGCTTCTGCTGCCGAAATACCAAAAAACTCATGAACTGCCGTCGAGACGAATAGATCTGACGAGGCCAATAAGTTTCTATATTCCGAGTGTTGGGGAAGAAATCCCCATTGAACTATTCGATCGGAAAATGCTTGGGCCGCTTCTTCAAAAACTGCAGGCGTGTCACGAAATGATTCTCCGACGACACTAAGACGGAACGGAATCTGCATCGCTTTTAACTGTCGAAGTGCGTCAAAGAATGCGTCTGGATTCTTGTCCTTCTCCCACCGAGCCGCCCAGACTATGTGGGGCACTTGGAAATTGATGTCTCGTCTCGTAATTTTCATTGATGGCAAACCGGGCGATGCAACCCGTGTTCGCTCACGTATGGCAACTAGTGCTGTTTCTAAAGTGAAGTCAGGGAACTTCGAGAGAAACTTGTAACACTCGGCCAAGAACTCCTCGCGGTGATAGTTCGAGTTGAACCAAATCGCATTAGCGGCCAGCATGGACTGGAAGTTGTCGAAAGCGAAGTGGAAGTCACGCTGCGTGCGAAATAGGTCAGGATAAGTCAGCTGGTTTTCATGGAAATAGATGACTGCTGGAAGCCTTCCGATTGCAGCGGGAGCGAGCCCTCGGAACGCTGCAAGATTCAGCATGTCGCTACAAAAGATAAGATCATAAGGCTCGTCGACATGGCTTTTCAGTTGTTCAGCAAATGTAATCGCTGAGTGCCGCATCCTCCATTTCCAGTGATGCGGAGGCAACGATAAGACAGTCCAATCGTGACGGCTCTTGGCAATCCAGCCATCAAGAAACGCTTTGTGACTGCCTCCGTAATAAGGTTCTAGGGCAAGCACACGCATGACGAACGAACCGATGAACCACTGCGATTACTTTGACACATGGATTGTAGCTTAGAGCATCAACGCATGGTCGTACCAGATGAAGGGTCACGAATTTGGCTGAGTTGGATCAAGGAGTTGTCTGGCGAAAGATCCGCGGCTCGTTGAAAGGCCAGCATTGCCCCAGCCGAATCGCCAGAGAATTCTAAGGCCATCGCATGAAGGTGATGTAGGTGAGCATCACTTGGTGAAGTCTCTAGCATGTTTTCATATAGATTGGCCGCTTCAGCGAATTTGTTTTGCGCCATAAAAACCTCGGCACGCAAGAGATGCATCGCACGACAATTCGGATCGATTTTCTCGATCTCTTTCAAAACGGCCACCGTGTCATCGTATTTTCCGGCCGCCAGCATGGCTGACGCTGCTTGAATACGCGACTCAACGTGACGTTGATCGACCAGCCGGTGGATCTCTTCCTTGCGCTCCCGATGTTCTTTGCCGGGATCAAGAATCGCTTGCTTCATGCTTTGAGGCATTGCACAGCCGAGCGAATTCCCAAGCAAGAGCATGGTGACGAGCCAAATAAATCGAACGCTGGTCATAGTTGAAGTCTATTGATGGGGAGCGATTCGAGGATTCACAATCGGTTGCGGCACAGGATAGACCGGCGTGCCAGGCGGTAGTGGTTCGATTTGATCTAAATGCCAAGGAGAGACTTCAACGCCGTGTGGGTGATTCCAAGGTGCGAGCCCCTCTTTCAAGTGAGAATGAACCGTACGATCTCCTAGGCCAGTCTTCGTCGTAATTTCTTCTCGCAGTGCCACCGCTTCCAGTAGTTGGTCGTCGTAGTGGATTGCCAGATTACAGTAACGAAGTGCCGAATAGGCATCGCCGGTTGCCCAAGCTGACGTTGCCAGGCGATAGTAATTTCGTCCAATGTGCCGCTTGCTTAACGGGCTCATCTTGTCCGCGCTGTATTCGTGTTGAACTTCGAACAGGTCACGAGCCTTCTCGCCGTCGTCAGAAATTCGACTCGGATCAACAATGCGCGGGGTGATCAGTACGATCAACTCTTGGCGTTCGAGTTCTTCACGTTTCTGCCGGAACAACACCCCTGCACCTGGGAGGCTGCCAAGGAATGGAATCTGTCCGGTTGCTTTCGATTGACTGCTTTTAATCAGACCGCCAATGACGACCGTACGACCGTCTGGGCACATGATGTTGGTCGTGACCTGCGTGACTTCTTTATCTGGAATGGTCAGTCCAGACTCGACACGTACATCGCCCGTCGAAATTTCAGGGTGAACATCAAGTCGTACCATTCCGTCGTCGGTAATGAATGGGCGAATCCGCAACTGTGTACCGACTTCCAGGAACTCGACCGACTGGGTCGAAGCGGTTTCCGTCACCGTTGTGCTGATGTAGCCCTTCTGTTCACCGATGAGGATTTCAGCTCGCTGCTTGTTCAAAACTAAAAGCTGCGGTGCCGCGATCACATTCGTTTCGCCGACGGTTTCTAACGCTTCCACGAAAAGCGAAAGGTTCGCATCGAGATAACCCAGCTTGAGGCCCCCTTCATCGAGATCGAGTGAAGCTAAGTTTTGTGGCGGAAATCCGGAAAGCAGGCGAATATGATTGTTCTGACGAAGCGCCTCGAAGCTGACACCCATGTCAAGCGAGTCGTCCAGTTGAACGCTCAAGATCATTGCTTCAATAGCAACTTGAAGTGGTCGACAATCAATCTCGAGAACTGCTTTATCGATCTTCTTTAGGTTCTGTTCGTAATCTCGCACGAAAACCGTTTCCGCCCCTGCATAGTCATCGGATCCAGGGTTAGACGAGTCTGGCGCGATTCCAATTTTCGATTCTGTGGAAATGCTGATCGTGCCAACACCTTCGGAAAGCATCGGCGTAATCAGCGTTTGAACCTCGGCAGCGCGAATGTATTTCAAGCGGTAAATTCGCGTGCCGACCTGATCGTGTAGGCGTTCCATGCTTTGCATATCATCCGGCGTACCGACAAAGATGAAATCACCTTCCTGCTGCATGACGTAGCCTGTCGACCGTAAGATTGCCGCCAGCGCGGTTCGCACGTCCACTTTGGTCAGCGAAGCCGATACCGTTCCTTGAACGTTCTGGCTTGGAAGAATATTCAGTTGTCCCTGCTCACTCAGTAGTTCTAAGACTTCGCGAATGTCGCTGTCTTGGATGACAATGGTAAGCTTGTCATCCCCCTCGTCAGGGATGATCCGGGGTTGCGAAGGACTCGGCAGCGTATTAGGCAATGGCTGCGTCGGAGCGACCGGTTCAGCTACCGGAGGCGCGGCTTGTGTTGTAGTTGTTTGCGTCACGGGTGCGACAACCGGCGGTGTTGTCTGGCCTTCCACTTTGGAGGTTGCAACTTCACGCATCGAGTCAATCGCTTTGTTGACGACATCCCACGAGCGGTTTGTTTGCTCGGCCATTTGTTGTTGGGAAGCACGCGACTGTTCGAGAGACTTTTTGATCTCATCGATTTCAAATTGCTGTGTAATGCGTGGTTCAAGTTCCAGCTGAGATACTGGCTGAACTGCTGGATCGTAGTGCGTGCGTGAAGTTTGAGCCGCAACCTCGGGAATGGTTTCTCTAGGAGGTGAGTCTTGGTGACTCTCAGCAACGAGAAATGTTGGCAATTCCCATTGAGTCAGATCACACGACTCGAGAAAGATTGCCAGGGCAATCCCGCCGGCCGTGCTGATGAGCAGCAGCGATAGAATTAAGAGTTTCTTCATTCGACTTCCATGTCGATTGCGGTGCTCAGTTGTCTTGGGAAACCAGGTTGCCGTTTCGAAGGATGAAACGTCGGTTGTTCTTCTGAGGTGTCTCGTCCAGGTGGAGTTCGTAAACCTGTTGCTTGGTTTTCAACTGTACTCCCCATGGATGCACGTCCAGCAGGGTGTACTCGATTTGAACGTCTGCGACTCGAATAGTGTCGCCAACGTGGTAGTTCTGATTGTTGATTCGAGCCAGTGGCTTCCGCCCTCCAACAATCACCGATGTCACCGCAAGGCCAACCGAGTCGGGGGCGACATCAACCTCAGTCGTTGGTGTCGGTTCCGATTCTGTGGAAGTGAGGACCGTAGCTTGTGCCTGTTCGGGATAAAAAGGATCGAAGCTACTGCTTTGCAGCGTGCCTGACTTCATCCACGGATCGTCACTTATTTTTTGTGCAATGGTTCGCCAGTCGACGGCAGTCTTGGATACCGAAGCAGGAGCAGCGGTTGGCAAGACGATGTCGTTTGGGTTGGACGAAGGAATAACAGGCGTCACGGTCGACTGCTGCTTTGCTACCGATTTAGAAGAGCCCCCGGTCCATTTCTGGATCAATGGGTACCAAAACCAAATGGCGACGACGAGCAGACCTCCTAAAACCGCAGCTTTAGCTGGGTTTCGCTTGATTTCCTTGGTCAGCTGACTGGTTATCTTTTGTGTATTCACCGTTGGAACGAGATACCAGGGCATCTCTTCTTTCGTGTTATCGGATTACGGAATAGTCTTCCTAATGCGAATTCTTTGCCGAGACGATAAAAGCCTCAAATTCTATCTCACAGTTAAGAAGCTTCTGGAGATCGTCTTTGGGTGCTAGCTCAATCTGCTGCACCCAGATCTGATGGGGAAGCTCTTCGATGCGGCTTACCAAGTCATGAATTTCCTGGAATGTACCAGTGCAGCCGAGTCGAACGGGAATTCGTTGCATGGTTTCCATCATTGTCAATTGCCCAGGTTCCAAGCGAAGGGCATCCGCGCCTGATAGCTTTGCTTGCTGCGAGATTTCACCGAGCATTTGACTGAGGTGAAAGTTCGGATTGGGAACTTCCTGCCATCTCTGTGTGTACTGCTGCACGTCTGCTAGCTCGTTTTCGTAACGCTCGATCTGTGCTACCAGTGATGCTTCTTGAAGAACGAGCGAGCGTTTCAATTCCAAGCTGTCCTGGGCGGAGGCAATACTGCGGCTCAGAGGCAGATAGACAAACAACGCGTAGGCGACCACCATGCCGAGTGCAAGTAGCAAGATCGGAGTAGAGCTTTTGGGAAGTTTCAACTTCATCGAACTTCCTCCGTGTCATTCAAGGTAGAGATCGCTTGACTGACGATCGTTTCAAAGTGAGCGAGGTGACCACGCTTGATTTTGATGTGAGCAGTAAAATTCGAGAACTCTCGACCGTCAGCTTTGACTTGAGGGTCAATCGATTCGATTTTGGCAGACTCAACGATATCGGCCTGATGAAGTTCTGCCAGGAAGGTATACAAGCACGACGTGTCGTCGGTGGTGCCTTCTAGTTCAATAACGCAACGGCGCTGGCTCGTTTCCCCCAGCAGTTGCTTCAGGTCCAATTCCATTGGATGTCCCTGGGGGGCCGCCTTCCCTTTCTCCGTCGCTGGACGAGAATTCTTCACTTGCGAGATTGGCGTGGCCAATTGAATTCGAGTAATCGTAATCTCGACGGGAAGTGGATTCGCAATCGTTGCAATGACTTGAGACTTCGGAAACGGATGATCGAGGAACGTCAGTAAGTTGGCGTGATGACGTTTTTGTGCTACTTCAATCCGCTTGAGCTCGACTTCCTGCATCAGTTTGGAGACACGCTCGTGGTGCTCTTCGACTTCGGCAAGTTGATGATTGACCGAGTGAAGTGAAGCCAATTGGTAAAGCAGCATCACGGACATGCCCGCGGCGACAACTACGAGCAGTAGTAGTCGCGAGATGTGTGACGTATCACGCTTTCGCTTTTCACGGTACTTTTTTGGCAGAAACTCGATTTCGTGCGATGTCATTTCGCACCTCCTAGCCGACGCGCGGCCAGTCCGACGGCGACATCCCATTGGGAATGACGACCAAAGTTTTGAGAGCAGTCGTAAATTCTTAGGGGATCGCCCAGTTCGGTTGTTAGTCCGGCCACACGCTCCAGTTCACCACGCAGCGATTCGGTTGCTTCGCCCCCAGATAAAACTAAGCGAACCAGTGGTTTGCCTCGAAAAGTAACACTGTGGTACCGAATGCACATTGACAGTTCCGTTTGCAGACGTTCAAGCTCGTCACGCATCGCGTTGATAACGCTTCGCTCGACTTCCGGTGTCTGCTGGGAACGCCGCCGGTCCGAGTTATGCTTTCGCAGATTGATGGCATCGGAAAGACTCATATCGAGTTGGCGAGATACCGCTTCATCGAAGTGCCTGCCGCCTACGTCGATGTATTTTACGAATAAGATTTGATTGCCTTGTGCGATGATGACAACCGTGTTTGTGTACCCAACGTGGACGTATAGAACGCGATCTTCTTCGTCCGCTTCGCGGCGGTATTGCGAGGTAAACGACCGCAGCACGGCCATCGGTTCGACATCGACCGAGGCTGGCCGGAAGCCGCTTTTTTCGATGGTTTCCAGCAAGGCTTCCAGTCGCGGTCGAAAGCATGCCATGATGATCACTTCTCTAAGAAGTTGATCTCCCTGGCGAATGTCTTCGGATTCAATGAACCGGATCTCAGCATCCAGCATCGAGTACGGTATTCGGTCGGCGGCCTCTTGGTGAACGATATTTGAGAGTGCCTTAGGATCGCTTTTGCCGACGCGGATGTTGTGAAGGAATAGATCACGCTGATGAACGCAGACAATGGCGTCGTTGCCGCGGAAGTGGCGGCCAACGCGCGAACGCTGCAATGTTTGACCAAGGCCATGTAGGTAGCCTTCAAAGTCACTTTCAGGAGAAAGTTCCGGAGGAAGATCGACGATAGCGGCTTCCTGGATGGCATCGTAGTTCTTGGTGAACTGAACCATCTTGATCGATTTAGAACCGATGTCGATGCCAATCGGGTTGTAACGAACGAAAGGAAGCCGAATCATGAAGCTCGTGCCGATATCGGATGAAAACATCGTCTCGTCGGCCGAACCATCTCGGACGACGTGGGCTACGAAGAGCCGCTACTGCCGGAACTTGCTGGAGCCGTTGTGGTGAAATCGCCGATCGTTGCCAGGCCGGTAATTGGATTGACGGTGATCGGCAAATAGATATCCTCCGCCCCTGCTTGGGAGGAAAGCCAGATAATTGTAGGTTGCTCCCGCGTGGTCTGACCGAGCCTGTCAAATTCAATCGAACTGACAGACTCAGGTGATGATTCGTCTGTAAGGACTGCAACGATCGAAACGGATGTACCGACTTGAGGAAACTCGTCGAGAGCGACAATTAACGATGAGGTGTCATCCGAAGGCTTGCGAAATGCGTTATCTGGTAGATCATCTAATTGCGTATTCGTTCCGCTGTGTTCCAGTACGTACGCATTTCGCGATGGCTGAAAGGTGATTTCGTACTGAGAGTTGTTCGAGATGGCAAGAGATCGTGCGTAGTCGAGATCTGACGCAATGATTTGTGCTGCCCCTCGGACCTGGTCCGGCGCAGCAGCCCCGAATTGAGGAATGATTGTCGCCGCAAGGATCCCCAAGATGGCTACGGTGATCAAGATCTCGATCAGCGTAAGCCCTTGCCGAGCGTTTCGGATACGATCGAAGTGTTTACGACGCCGCACAATCATGGTCGACCTACCGCGATTCCGAAATCTGGACTTTTAGCTTGCCTGATTTCAGCAATTGGTTCTGCTCGCGGAGAAGCTGGTTCGATTCCCGCAACAGACTAATCATTGCTTCTCGCTGCTGAACGGAATTAGCAAACGGTTGTTTCGGTTCTGGCGGGGCCGCATCGCTTTGCGAATACCACCAGCCGGCGGCCAGGCACAAAACATTTAAAATAATCAGCGTTTGCCAGCGTTTGTTCGATTCAGTCATGTGGTAATTCCTTTATGGTTTAAAGCCCGCCGTCATCTTTCCAACGTACTAATTCCCAGACGAGACCTTCGTCACCATCCCCTTTTTGATAGATCGGCTGTCCAAGGTCGAGCCAGCGATACGAAGGAGGCGTTTCCGGAGCTTCAATCTTAACGTTGTTTTCGAATTTCGCGGAGCTCGTTTCATCGAGCCAACTGGCGAAATTGGTCGTGGTGTTGGTATGCCCGACAGCGTTATGGAAATTCGATAGATAGTAGTGGGAATAGGTCGCCACCGATGACCATTCAGCTTTGGCTTGAAGATCAAACTCGTCAACGAATACCTGGCCGGTAAGCTGAAACTTCGAGTTGGAATAAAGCGAGTTGATCTCTAGATCTCCGAACGCGGCAATCGCACCGTTGATCGTAGCACCGACGTTGTAGCTGGCTTCAATGTCATCTAATGCGATAAGAGCTGGAAACTGATAAACGGTCGAATCACCGTCGAGGCTTGGAAGGTTCGCGCCGGTAATTTCGATCTCGCTACCGCGCAAGCGGATGTCACTTCCAGAAACCTGCGAGATCAATGTGCCGCGAATGGTCGTCTGTTCATTCAACGTGATGTTGCCGTTGGACCGGAAAATTCCTAGCGGGTTCGTATCGACATCTGGTTCGAACGACTGGTATTGAATCGAAGAATTCAATAGCGGAATACTGTAAGTCTCGCCGCCTGGATAAAGTTGGTAGTTCGACCCTGAGATGGTCGAACTGCCTGGATTGCCGGCCGAGGTTTGCTGATAGCTTGGCGTGCAGCCAAGTTGCCGCAGTAACGTCAATGCGGTGCTGACTTCATTTCGATCGCTCGAAAGAGTGACTTCTCCAGCTAAAGGGCGATAATCGCCTTGGTCCGCCTCAGCAAGGCTTTTGGTCGCTTCGAGGTAACGAGACCGTGCCGAGCCTGGTGGATTGTCGCCGATCCATGTCATGACATCGGTGGATGGTTGGGCATCGCCGTAAACCGTCCACGAATCTTTTTGACTTCCATTGACGTACATCCGCATCTCGTTGCGATCGGAGTCGAAAGTCAACGTCAAAAGCGTCCATGTGTTCGTATGGAGTTTGGCGTTGTTCGTGATTTTTTCGTAGAACCCGCTCGTCGTTTTCAAGCGAACGCGAGGGTAATAGTTCCCACCATGTTTGGTCGTGCTGAGCATCCACCAATGATCGTAAGCGTTGGTATGGGTCGCTTTCGAGATAATTCGCCCATCTTCGTTGGCTCCATCGAAAGAGTAAGGGGCAATCCACGCTACGATCGTAAAACTCTCGTCATCAGGCAGATCAAAATTGCCGAGTTCGACGCGACCTGAGAGGCCATCCAGATAGACCGCTTTGTTGCCACCCCCAACATCAATCGCCGGAAGCACACCTCCCATGTAGGTACCGTGTCGGCCACCAGATGAATCGGTTGCCACGGTGGCTGTTGAGCTACTTTCATTAAATCGCCACCAATGGCGAATTCCTGAAGAAGACAAAACGCTGGCAAGGGAAGAGTTTGTCAGGTTGCCGATCAGGTTCACCGTAAAGATTTCAAACGATCCCATCGTACGGTTATAAACGACGATCTCGTCGATCAGCCCATGGAACGGACGATTGGTTTTCTGCCAATCCTCGCACAGATCGAGTTCGCCGTTGATGAACGTCTTGCCATGAATTTGATTCGGTGCTTCGAGCGTATTCGTTCCCGTGCCGTAGCTGTATAGGGAATGGCCTGCGGCAGCGGCATACGAACTTGGGTTGTCTTGCAGCTTTCGACGTACCAATTGGACGACGGCTCGGATCGTATACTCGGATCGAACCGAAGGGGAAGCAGGATCGAACGCGTAGCCGGTGGAAACGACTGTTACCCGGAATGGCTTTTCTGTGTAGTCAGGATCGCCCGGTTGAAGCCACGCATCACCGGTTGTGTACTGTACCTGGTACGAGAGGTTATCTCCAAGGTTCATCGACAGCGTCGACTCGATACCACCCCAATCGCTTTCGTACATTTTTCGAATGCCGGCCGAAACGCCAGAGATGGCTGCTTGCCGAGCATCGGCCTGACGGCTCATGTTACGTTGGATTTGGCTGGCCGTCGTCTGGACACGCATCATCGAGTATGACAATGCCAGCGTTACGGAAAGCAACGCCAGCACAATCACCACGGCAAACCCTTCGCGACGCGGGCGAATCGTTCGGATGTTCATCGCTATTTCGTCACCTGGTAGTAGATTGCCGAGGAACCAAAGAACGGAACGGACTCTTCCTGTAGATTGCCGTGATTGTTGAAATTGGTATCAGGTACAAGTTGCCACTCGAACTGGCACCAGACTTGGCGAAGCCCTGCTTTGGATGAGTAAATGCTTGTGGCCCAGTTCAGATCTTCCCAATCGATGGAACCTGCTCGGGCAGCGGCGATATCGGCATCAGTGGGAAGGATGCGTGTTTGAAACCGAAGCGTACTGCGAAAGTTCGATCCAATCTTCCCTGCTCGAACCAAGTTGCTGACCTCCACGATATCGCTACTAGATGCATCCACTAAATTAGCAACTAGCGATCGCCATGCGGCTTCATCCGTTAAGTCAGGAGCGGAACTGGAATCGGAACTCGAGCGGACTTCGAGCAGGCGATTGGGACTGTCAGGGTCGATCGTGAAAATGACTAACTCGTCCACTTGGGGGTAATTAGTTGCCGCAGTGGTTTCTGGGTTCCAGATCGCAACCGCTTGGGGAAAATCGTATGACGATTCGTAGTAGGCAATTGGTAGGATGCCAGGGAACTGCTCGGTCGTGTGTGCGTTCTGCATGGCACGTTCAATTCGCTGCTGGATAACGCGAGCATGTTGACCAATGAGGTTTTTCTCTTGCGAATACTCGTTGGCCATCTGGACCGACATGGCAAGCGAGCCAAACGACAAACAGATGATCCCCATCACCGCGCTGGCCACCAGCAACTCGGCAAGGGAAAGCCCAAGCTTCGGATTGTCGGAGTGTTTAGCCATGCGCAGGGATATAGGAAATGATTCGTTTGCGTTCGAGTACTTCTCGCCAGGAATTATCAAGGTTTTGGCGAAAGACCCGGCAGATCAATGCCCGATAACTTGTCGGCGAATAGTCGGCGACTTGTTGCGAATGATCTGATTCACTGACGTAGGCCACTTCGACGGTAACTCGCCAGCCTGAGAGAAAACTGCCTCGCGGACGAAACGCGTCCGGCAACGTATCGCCACTCGTATCGCAGGATGTCATCATCTTGCCGTCGATGCGTACCGGTGGTGAGACAATGTAGTTGTTGTAGTCGTCCGTATCGTCGAAGCGTGAACGGCCTGGCCCAATTAACTCGTCGACCGAGGGGGTCAGCGATGTTTGGTAGGGAAAGCCGCGCAGTGCAGGGTCGACCCAGTTTTGTCCTTGGATCTCATCCAGGAGTTGCCGCGCGATTCCATCGGCGATGGTGACCTCTTGTTGTTCTTCGACCGATTCCAACGTCGCTTCCACGCCTAACAAAAGCACACTGCTGGCAAATGCCACAATCGACATGGCCACAACAGCTTCCATTAACGAGAAGCCTGCGCGTGAACGAATTGGCGTTGAGATAGATGTCATCGGGCAGATTTACAGACGAATCAATCAATGCGTAAGTGCGTCCGACTGGACAAGACGCTTCGTCTGAAACTTAGGTTTGCCCTACGATTCGTCAATTTCCGCCAAGTTTTGGACCAAAGATAATGCCCAAAAGAGGGACTGATTAGGGGGTGTGTTGCAAAAAAACAACATCCACATTGGAGCTTAGCCCCAGTCGTAGCCTAGATCGACATTCACCGCAGAGTGGGTCAGCGCTCCGACGCTGATCCGCTCGACTCCCGTTTCCGCAATGCCGCGAATCGTTTCAAGGGTCACGCCTCCGGATGCTTCCAGCTGAACGTCAGGGGCCAGATCGTTACGAAGCTTTACTGCGGCACGCAGCGTATCGCAGTTCATGTTGTCGAGCAAAACGATGTCAGGTCGGCTGGGCAGAACGGCTTCCAACTGATCCAGGCGATCTACTTCGATCTCGATGATCCGCTGATTGCCACTCGCTTCGCCGAGTTGATCGATCAGAAATTGGCGAACGACGGGGACCAGATCACCAAGTTGAGCTGACTTGCCGGTCGATTCGGTATACCATGCCAAATGGTTATCTTTCAGCATCACCGCTTCGTACAAGCCAGTTCGATGGTTAGTGGCGCCGCCGCACTGGACGGCATACTTCTCCAATCGCCGCCAGCCTGGGGTTGTCTTACGGGTGTCGTAAACTTTCGCCGTGGTGCCTTCGATCGCTTGCACGTAGGTTCGCGTGAGTGTGGCAACACCTACCAAGCGGCCCAGGAAATTCAGGACGATTCGCTCCGTTGTCAAAAGATCACGGACGCTGCCGGTTAGGGTGATCAACTTGTCGCCGGGAACAATTGCCGAGCGGTCTTCGCGGTGGTAGGCGACTTCGACGTCTAATTCCAATTCGTCGATCATCAAATCGATGATGCGACTGCCGGCAAGCACGCCCTCTTGTCGACCGACAATGCTAACAGATCCCGTTGCTTGTTCAGGAATCAAGCTGAGGGTTGACCAATCATGTTCGCGTCCTAGATCTTCTCGGATGGCCAAATCGAGAACCTGGCGGCAATCGTCTTGCAGCAGATCGTCCCACGTGACTTGGTGAAATTCCTTGGCCATGGCAGTTTCTTCGATTCAGGAGCACGAACGGAGGCGAGAAAAAGAGGCTCGCCAACAAAGGGTCCATTGTCGATAATGAACGCTTCTCAACCAAGGGGTGACATGGGTAAGCGGAAGCAGAACAGCGAAGAGCGTTTCGTCATGCGGTGTTTTCTCCGCCGTGGCGATCAGCTTTTGATTGCTTCTATCTTGCTTTTAGCGGTGGTGTGCGGCGGGGCCTATTTCGGCCTGCAACGGATGCGATCGGTCCAATACATCGACATCGACGAAGCTCCTGCGGTGGAGTATCAATTCCTGGTCGACGTCAATCAAGCTGACTGGCCAGAGTTGGCCCAGCTGCCTGGCATCGGAGAAACGCTTGCCAAGCGGATCGTAGAATCACGCAGCGACCAAGGCCCGTTCCTTGATCACTCTGACTTACAGCGTGTTCGCGGAATCGGTCCGCGAACCGTGGAGTCGCTGCGAGGATATCTTTTGCCGATGCCAGAAGCGGAGGCGATCGCGTCGGACGCCCCTGCTCTTCCGGCGAGTTGATTTTATTTAACGTCGACCAACGTAGAAGCCAGGATCGTCGACAACCCAAGGGGTCGACCAGCTCTTGCCGTTGTCGAAGTTGAAGACGTTGAAAAACATCCCGCTGACCGTTTCAATCTTGTAGTTGTACGGCAGATAGGAAGCGACAAGGTCTTTCCCCGTCAAGTCTTCGGCACCTTGCGAGATGAAGTAATGGCAACGTCCATCCGGAGTAAAGGACATGCCAATCGTCCACCAGCCAAGTTGATCGACACTGACTTTCGGGCCGCGAACGTCGCCATGAGGAGCACCACGGATGATCCACTGAGCGGCTGGTTCTTTGTCCGAGCCTGGCTTGGCAGGTTGGAATTCAAGGAAGATGCCAGGCCAATTCTCTTCCGTTTCACTCGAATTATAACTAAACAGCCCGGCCCCTTTTTTCTTTGAACGGCTTCCGATACACGTGGTACGAAAACCGAACGAAGCGGCACCGGCGTACTGTTCCCACTTCTCAAACGGTGGCAAGTAAACGCGTGTCAGCGCACTTGGGTACTGACGAACAGAGTAACGACCAGGAACGCGGCAAATGAAATCGTCCTGACCGAGCTCGTTGCTGGCTCGGAAAGGAATGTTCGACTGCAGCGTCATCATTAGCAAAGCGCCTTCGCTGCCTGGGATGCCACCCTCAGGCGTTTCGACGCGTTTGATATAGTCTGGATGACCGCGTTTGCTACTTTCACCCCACAACTTGTTATTCGAGATGCCGCCGGGCAGGCGGATGTTGTTGTCTTGCTCGTGACTCGACTTGGGGTGGTTGGCGACGTATTCCCACTCTTCGTCTTCCAGGTCATCAAACCAAATCCTCTGCCCTTGGCCAGGCACGACAGGGTTCTGGCCAAACACAACGGTTGGAATTCCGAGTGAAACAATCAGCAGGAAAGCGAAGCAAATACGCATGGCACTATCGGTTTTGCTAGCTGGTGGCAATGATGGTCATCCCTACGAATCGGGCTACCTCTTAGGGCTCTTATCGGCGCTACGGTAACGATTGTTCAGGAAATACCGATTGTCCGCCTAACTGACGGTGCCAGCACTCGGGCCATTACTTATCGCCAATGGCCCATAGGCTATCGAACGTTCGCAGGTAAATCTTACCGTTACTAAGCACCGGCGAGGCTGCAATCGCTTCTCCGATTTCGTTCTGAGCGAGGATCTTGAATTCGGGGCCTGCTTGCACAACGGTCACCATGCCATCGCGACCAGTCAGATAAATCTTTCCGTCAGCATAGACCGGTGAAGCGCGGTGACGAATTCGATTGGTTCGCTCTTCGTACAACTGCTTGCCGGTTTCCTTCTCTAATGCAATCAGATTGCCGTTTTCGCGACAGAGGTAAACCAAATCGCCCACGATCAGCGGCGACGGAACATCGGGAGTTACCTCGAAAGTCCAGTAGTACGAGTCTTTCTTATCAGTGATGTTGCCTTTGCCGGTCGTTTTCACGGCAGCTGTGATTCCACGCTTAGCGGAGGGGACAATCACCATGCCATCTTTCGCCACTGGGGACGAAACAAACCGCAACGTCACGTCGTAACGACCAGGAGGGTGCAAGCCACCGACTCGCCACAGTTCTTCCCCGGTTTCCAGGTCGTAAGCAATTGAATAGTCCGCTCCATGGGTTAGCAGGAATGCTGCTTCGGGGCCGTCGTAAACAATTGGCGAAGCGTAACTATGTTCGCATTCCTGCCGAGCGTCGCTCTTTCGTGCTACGGCCCAAACTTCTTTGCCGGTCGCTTTATCTAACGCGACCACTTTGGCACCCCCACTATGAATCAATTGCAGGTAGATCTTGTCGCCATGCAGAACCGGGGTGCTAGTCAGACCGAACTGAATGTCGAACTTGCCGTATTGTTTCTGGACGTCGATTTGCCAAACTTCATTGCCTTCAAAATCGAAACAGCCCAAAGAACCATTGGAAAAGAATGCCCAAACATGCTTTCCATCGGTCGATGGCGACGGAGCTGCCGAGTTTCCTTCGTCTCCTCGTACGTCACGGTTGCCGCTGCCTAGCTTGCGGCGCCATTTTTCCTCGCCATCGGTACCAATACAAAGGAGAAGCAAGTCATCCTCCGAGACTGATGTCAGGAAGATGTGGTCGTCCCAAACGACAGGTGTCGAACCGGCTGCCCCTGGAAGTGGTAGTTTCCAGGCGATATTCTCATCGGCGCTCCACTCGACCGGCAAGTTCTTTTCGGAACTGATGCCTTGGTTTTGAGGACCACGCCAGGAAGGCCAATTTTCAGCGGCGACCGACGAAGCTAATACAGAGACAAGAAGCAGGATGGCGGGAGATACGTTCTTCATGGATGGGTTTCCGTCGGAGGACAACGGGTTAGTATTCGAGGTTTCCCGCATTGTAAGGGCAAATCGTACGAAAAATCGGACGAATCGGCCCTCTCAGGCCCAAGACTCGTAGAATTTGGCCCAGGAAGTGCGGACATGGAAAGTTTGCGGCATTATGCTGAGGCGGTCAAGACTTTCTGCTCCGCCACGCCGCAGAGACGGAAATTAAAATGAAAGGGATGAGAAACCTCCTTTGAGAAGATTCATGAGACTTACCAACATCCCGCAGCTCTATCGCAATATGAATCGCTGGACAGAGATCCTGTCGGTTCTCAGTCGGTATGGCTTGGCCGATTGGATTCAGAAGTTCCAATTTGATTTCGCGAAAGGTTTTTTGAAGGACAAAGATGGTGAAGTCCTCGCGAAATACACGCGCGAAGCTCGGATCCGCATGGCCCTGGAAGACTTGGGACCAACGTTCATCAAGCTTGGGCAAATTCTCAGTACGCGTCCCGACATTGTCGGAGTCGATTTAGCTGACGAGCTGAAGCGTCTGCAAGCCAACGTACCTGCCGATCCCCCGGAAAAAGTTCGCACGCTGATCGAAGAAGAACTCGGACAGCCGATTGATCAGTTGTTTTCAACCTTCGAAGACAAAGCCCTCGCTTCGGCTTCGATCGGTCAAGTGCATTTGGCGCGACTATTCACCGGCGAAAAAGTCGTCGTCAAAGTGCAGCATCATGGCATCGAGAAGAAGGTCTCCGAAGATCTCGATATCTTGACTGGGCTGGCGGCATTAGCTGAAAACGTGCCGGAGTTTCGCGACTATCACCCCAAAGCCACGGTCGCTGAATTTCAGCGAGCCTTACGACGCGAGCTCGACTTCGGGCGTGAAGAACGAAACATACTTCAGTTTGAAGCGACTTTCGAGCACAACGAAACGGTTCGTATTCCCAGCGTCTATCCCGATCTGTGTACGCCGCGTGTATTGACGATGGAGTACATCGAAGGGATCAAGCTGAACGAGCAAGAGCGGTTAATTGCCGAGGGGATCGATCTAAGTGAAGTGGCACGTCGCGGTGCTGAGCTTTACATGCACATGATCTTCGATACTGGCTTTTATCACGCAGATCCTCACCCAGGAAACTTGGTGCTGTTGCCAGGCGACGTGATCGGCCTGCTTGATTACGGTATGGTCGGGCGCATCGATGATCGCTTACGAGAAGATATTGAAGACCTATTGATGGGAATCACCAGTCGCGACGCCGACTTGCTGACAGCGACCATCATGCGAATAGGATCGACCCCACCTGACTTGGATGAACGCTCGCTCCGTCGTGACGCCAACGACTTCGTTTCCGACTTCGCCAATCAGCAGCTTGACGGGCTGAACTTTGCCGACGCCGTGAACGAAATGTTCAAGATCGTGCGGAATTATCGCATCCAATTGCCTCCGCAGGTCACTATGCTTCTCAAGACGATGATGATGTTGGATGGCACCGGGCGAATGCTGAACCCGCAGTTCAGTCTCGGTGAGTTGTTCCATAAACATCGCCGTCGCATCATGATGAAACGGTTCTCGCCGTCTCGTCGACTGCGGAAGTTATGGCGGATGTACAACGAACTGGAACGCTTGGCCGAAGTGATGCCCCGGCGAATCAGCGAGATCTTAGAACTCGTCCGTGTCGGCAAGTTTGACATCCACTTGGATCACCGCCGACTCGAGCCCTCGGTCAACCGTATGGTGATGGGCATTATGACGGCGGCGCTCTTTATTGGCTCGTCGCAGATGCTCAGCTCAGATGTCCCTCCCCTGCTCTTCAAAGAGGAAGCCTGGCTGCAAATGCAAGACATTTCGATCCCCGGGGCAATCGGCCTGGTGATCAGTTTTGCACTCGGTTTTCGCTTGGTGATGGCGATCAATCGATCTGGAAAGCTGGATCGAGAGTAGTTGCTAGGCCGCTTTTCGGTCGGCTTGAACGGTAACGGGTACAGGAACCGGTTCCGGTTTTGGGGCAAGCGACTTGAGAACTTGTTCGATTTGCTGATCGAGCGTATCCAGTTCCTTCAGCACCTGATCTTGGCGGCGGCAAAGCTCGTCAACAATATTCGAAATACGAACCGATGTGCTCATGAAGGAATCCTGGCCGAGGAAAGAGAATCGACCGTAGAAGAATCGGACACCATCCCGGCGATCTGTACGACGAAATGGACTTCCCCATGCTGGCATCGCGACGCGAATGTTAAGTTGTAACGGTCAAGCGATCTCTCCGCCTGCGTGCCAGCAGAATTCCCCCTCGACCGGAGTGGTGGCATGCACGATGCTGCTGCCACGTGCTTGCGCGTTACACGTTGCGGCTGAGCGAGAAGATCGGCATCAGCAGAGCGAGGGCAATCCCACCGACGACAATCCCCATCACTGCAATCATGATTGGTTCGATCAAGCTGGTCGTCGTCTTGATGGAAAGATCGACGTCGTGTTCGTAGTGGCTACTCACTTTTTCCAGCACATCGTCCAGTCGCCCGGTCTCTTCCCCGGCAGCAATCATTTGAATGATCGTCGCTGGGACAAGATTGCTCTTTCGCAGACATTCGTGAATTTGACTGCCGGAGGTAACCGAATCGATCACGTTCATCCACATCTGCGAGTACTTCGCGTTGTTGCAGACTTGGGAAGTGAGCTCTAAAGATTGCAACATCGGCACGTCGCTACGGACCAATGTTCCCAGTGTGTTAAGACTTCGTGCGATGGTCACCTTGCGAATCATAGGGCCGATGATCGGGATGTTCAGCTTGACCGTATCAATGGTTCTTCGCCCTGTTTCGCTACGGCGGAAAAGGAAGAACGCGATGCCGACCGCAATTAATGCCGGCACCCAATACATCCAGTAGTTCAGCAGAAAGTCGGAGGCGGTCATCATGAAGATCGTAGGGCCAGGCAGTTTGACTCCCTTCCGGTTGAAGAGCGGTTCAAACTTTGGCAGCACAAACGTCAACAGAAAGATCGTCACGCTACACGCCAGTAAGATCATCACCGCGGGATAGGCGAGCGCCGCACGGATCTTACCTTTGGTCTCTGCTTCTTTGCGAAGATACAGGGCAATCTTTTCGAGCATCTCGCCCATCATACCGGTTTGTTCACTGGCACGAATCAATGCGATATAGGTTTGGTCGAAGTACTTCGGATAGCGCGAAAGCACCGACGAAAAATCTTCGCCACCTTCCACTTCACGCTTGAGGTCGAGAATCCGCTTCTTTAATGCTTCATTCTTTTCCTGCGAAGCAATGCCGTCCAATGCCGTTGAAAGGTTGATGCCGGTTTCGATCATCACCGACAGCTGACTGGTCATATAGATGATGTCGGCTTTGGTAATTCGGCTACCACTGAGCGAGAAGCCAAAGCCCCCTTCCTCTTCGATCGAAATTAGCTGCAAACCATCGCTGGCCAACACCGCGCGTGCTTCTTCGACGCTATCGGCATCGATAGAGCTATCGTGAAGATTTCCGAGCTTGTCTTTGGCTTGATAGGCGAACGTTTGCATGGCTTATGACGTCGAGGTTTTAGTAGACGATATCTCCCGTCGCGTGAATCACTTCTTCGACGGTAGTGATCCCTTCCTTGACTTTTCGGTAGCCGTCCAGCTGCATTCCGATCAGCGAGTTATTGTTCTGGGCGATCTTACGCATCTCGGCCAGCGATGCGCCGTTGACGATGGCATCTCGTAGTTCGTCCGAGATCGTGAGCAATTCATGCACACCGATACGTCCGCTGTACCCGGTATTGCGGCAAGCACGACATCCCACGCCACGGCGGAACGAATCGATTTCGTAGCCCATCCGTTCCAGGGCACGCTTGAGATTGCGATCTGGTTCGTACGATTCGCTGCACTTCGGACAAATACGACGAACGAGCCGCTGGGCGAGCACCATATTCAGGGCCGCACCAATTAAGTAAGGTTCGACGCCCATGTTCACCAATCGTGTGACCGCTGAAAGAGCGTTGTTCGTGTGAAGCGTACTAAGCACCAAGTGCCCTGTGAGAGCGGCTTGAATGGCTGTACGGCCGGTCTCTTCGTCACGAATTTCACCCACCATGATCACGTCGGGGTCTTGCCGCAACAGTGTTCGCAGCGCCACCGAGAACGTCAGGCCGACACGTTCCTGGACTTGGAACTGGTTGATCAGCGGCAGGTGGTATTCGATTGGGTCTTCGACCGTACAGATGTTGTTTTCCATCGTGGCAATTTCATTGAGCGCTGCGTACAGCGTCGTCGATTTACCACTACCTGTTGGCCCTGTCACCAGGACGATACCGTTAGGGGCATGCACATTGGCCGAAAGACGCGTCAGGATATCTTCCGCGAAGCCCAGGTTCTTCAGAACGAGCGTAACCTTCTTGGTATCGAGAACACGAATCACCGTCTTCTCGCCCCGGTTTCCTGGGAACGTACTCACACGAAGGTCGATCTTGCGTGAGTCGAGCATCACGTTCACACGACCATCTTGCGGCAAGCGGCGTTCACTGATGTCGAGGCCGGCCATAATCTTAATACGGCTGCTGACCGCGTTGAGCAAGTGAATCGGCACTTCCAGCGACTTGTGCAGCTTACCGTCGATACGGTATCGCACTCGCATGCAGCGTTCGGCAGGCTCGATGTGAATATCGCTCGCCCCTTCCTTCACCGCGTTGTACACGACGTAGTTCACCAGGCGAATGACCGGCGACTGTCCCGCGATTTCTTCGACGTCGCCGATATCTTCAATCGCGTCTTCGATCAGCGTGACTTCGGTCTCGTTGTTGTCTTCGATGATGTCGTCGATGACAAAGACTCGCGAGTCTGGCAGCTGCGAGATCATGCGGCGGATATCTTTAGTCGACGCCGCGACAATCTGGACTTGTAGACCGGTTTGATTCTTGATTTCGTCGATTAAGAAGAGGTTCGAGAGCTCCGAAAGAGCCACACTCAGCACGCCGCGAATCTTGAACAGCGGGAAGATGCCATGCTTTTCGATGTACTCACGTGGCAATAAGTCGACCACTTTCGGATCGTACAGCCGAGCTTCCAGTCGGGCATGCGGTACACCATACTCGGTGGCGAGACACTCGATGACGTGATCTTCCGAGCAGAAATCGAGCTCGACTAAAATCTCGCCGAGCAGCTTGCCACGGCCGCGGGCCTTTTGATAGGCAAGTGCCTCTTCTAACTGTTCGACGGTTACATAACCACGGCGAATGAGCAAGTTACCCAATCGGGGTGGAGCACTCGTCGTCGGATTCATCATCGATTCCATGGCATGCATCCTTTCCTGCTTAGGCGAAACTCTTGACGGCGTCGATCACGCTGTCGAAGACTTCCAGCATTGAATCAAGACGCGTAATTTCCAGAATCTTGCGATTGGCGTGATTGGCTGTAGCAATGCGAAGATCTCCGCCACGTTCACGCAACGTATCTTGCACGTCGAGCAACGTTTCCAGACCGACACTGTCAATCGTTTCCGTGCCGTCCAGATCGACGATCAGTTTTTGGCGTTCACGCGATTCGAGGAACGCGCGGACGTTGTCTGCCTGATCCTCTCCCAGTTCTTCGGGAGTATGGACCACCATGACGGCGCCAAAGATTTCAGTCGACAGATTCATTCGCTATTTCAATTCACTAAAAAGTCGCGACGCTGGGAACATACTTGCCTGTTTCCAGCACTTCCTGGATGCACTGCACCAAGCCACGCGGGCTAAACGGTTTCGCGAGCACAGCCGCGATTCCAAGTTCCGATGTGCCGTCGTCGCCTGAAAGATCGAAGCCTTTTGCGGTCAGCATGATGATCGGCAGGTCAGCTGTCTCGCTATGCTCGCGAACGTTTCGGCTAAGCATCAGCCCATCCATTCGCGGCATGTGGAAGTCGGTAATCAAGATGTCTGGCCGATTCGCTTGGATTGCTTCCCAGGCTTCCTGGCCATCTTCCACGCACGTCACGTCGAAGCCACTTCGTTTCAGCTTGAATTCGGCGGCACGCAGGATGTGCATCTCATCGTCGGCGATTAGTACTTTGACAGACATCGTTATGTCTCCTCGATACGTCTTTATGGGGTCGCGATTCACGTCGCGTGTTCGATCACTTGTACGGTTGGCAGGGCAATCATGAACGTACTTCCCTTGCAGAGCTCGCTTTTGACGGTCAAGTTACCGCCATGGACGTCTTCAACAATATGCTTCGCGAGTGGCAGACCGAGGCCTGTCCCTGAGGCCATCTTCTGGTCCTTCTTCACGCGATAGAACTTCTCGAAGACCATTTCACAGTCTTCCGGGCTCAGGCCGACGCCGGTGTCTTCCACCTCGAAATGGACTTCACGGTCTGACATTCGACTGCGAAGCGTCACGTTGCCACCGTCTGGGGTGTACTTAATGGCGTTCGAGAGCAAGTTGATTGCCGACTGCAAGATCATGTCGCGATCGGCCAGTACGCCGAGGTACATCGGACTGAGTTCGACTTTCAGCGTGATCTGCTTTTGCTCGGCGGTGGGCTGAACGATGGCGGCTGCTTCTTCCAGAAGGTCGTTCAACGATCGTGGCTTCTTGCTGACACTCACCACGCCAGCTTCGATACGTGCCAGGTTCAGCAGGTTGTCGATCAGACGTTGCAGGCGATCGGCCTGACCGCTGATGACACCCAGGAATTCGTCCCGCGTCTCTTCGTCTTCCGCTTCGCCATCGGCAAGTAGCTCGGTGTAGGCTTTAATTCCGGCCAGTGGCGTCTTCATTTCATGGCTGACCGCCGAAACGAATTCAGCGTTGCGACGTTGAATCGCTTTGTATCCACTAATGTCGCGCATGACGGCAACCGCACCAAACGCGGTATCGGCAGCCCCTTCATGTTCCCCTTCGGCGACCGTATTCACGGTGACGCGATACCAGTGCTTTTCTCCGTCGGGATCCGCTAATTCAATCTCTGCCAGCCGGGTCGATTTCAACTTGCGGCGACGTGTTTCATTTAACAGCTGCACTAGTGAATCGCAGTTCAGCCCTTTCTCAACAGAGACTCCCTTGGGAACCTCGTGCAGGCCAAACAAGTTGACCGCGGCTGGGTTCATCAGCGTGATCTCGCCATATTGATTGACCATCACGACCGGTTCGGTGAGGCCTTCGATGACCCAATAAATTTGCGATGCTCGCGATTCAGCCAGGTGGGCTTTGACTTCGCTGCTGGCCGACTTTTGCTGGAACTCGAAAATCTTTTCACGATCGCGATCGATGCACTGATAGATCTCGCTGAGGATGGCACGTGCTCGATCCGATAAGTTGGCTTTCAAAAGCTGCTGTTGAAAGCGTTCCGGATCGAGATCGTCCGAAGACATGGCGGCCAGTTGTTCGAGCTGATCGTAAAGCTTGTGCGAGAGCTTGCGGTACGAAGTTCGCTGGATCAGGCTCAGGGCTAGCGCAAGAGAGATACCCCCCAATGCAATCATCAGCGGCAGCGATGCTGCGGCCGGTTGCATGGCGATAGCTACGGAAGCGGCTACCAAGGTTACACCCATAACAATCGGGCTTAACCAGGCAAAGAGGGCGAATACCCCTGGTCGATTCGCGGTCATTTTCATGTCAATCTGAAAGGTTGCGGCTTGAATCCATCACGTCTCAAGCAGGACTGTTGCGCAAGTCGAACGGTCCCCAGACGCGGGAAAGCTAAGAAAACCTAGGTCAGATCAACACGAAGTCCATTCCGCCGTGCCAGCTTCGAGGCATGCTCGTGGCCTTCACGACCGGAATAATCGTTACGAGAGGACGTTGGGCCTAAGCAGACAGGCGTTTGACCAACGTTTGTGGGGCCTTCTGTTGGGAAACCCCATTCCACAAGTCATTCAGTTCCGTGCAAAATTGATAGCGAATTTGCACATCGACGCGATCTCCCGTTTCGACTTCGATCGGTTCGTCGAGTGGCATGACCAGGTACTGATTGTGCCAGCAGATCTCGGACTGTTCTTCGACAAGGACCGATAGCACGTTCTTCGTTACCAGTCGCCAGCCATTGAGCGTGCCACCACGCTGCATTGTCAGTGTTCCTTTCCAGTCGACCTCATGCGCGTACGCTTCGTCGTAGATCACGGTCTCGTACACCGCTGGCATACCGAGTTCGGTCGTCCCTTGCACTTCCGCGACCGGCGGCTGAAACAATGGGACCGGGGCATGAAAGCCAGCAAACTCGTACGCTTGCATGACCGGTTGAACGGCCAGAAGCGTCGCCTCGGGAATAAAGCGTGGCAGCTTCGAGCCATGCTTGGCCATGTATTGTCGCTTGAACGTCTCGATTACTTCGGTCTGTTTTTCTCGGACTAAACCGACATGCAGCATCTCGCAGGTTACCACGTCGACCGGTTCAGGCGGAACGAACTGAGTGGCATCCTGGTGAACAATTGTCACGCGGTCTTCGACTTTGTTCATGCGAAGAAAGCGCCGAGCCACCTCGACAAGTTCTGGATTCCGCTCGACGTAATAGACTTTGGCCCCTTCCATCGCGGCAAAGTAAGAGAGAACGCCGGTTCCTCCGCCTAAGTCGACCACCGTCATCCCGGGCTTAACCGTCGCAGCAATCGCCTGCTGAAACGAAGTCATCCGGTAATTGTCGCGGAGCATGTCATAGTGGTAGTGCAGCGGAATAAACTGGCCGAGGACTTCGGGAGAGCTCACTTCGATCGAATCCTTTCAGAACGGAGAGATGATTGCGGCGGCAATAGTAGTGCTGTTGCCGGCCTGCCGCAAGGCAGAAATGGTACGGTTAGAATGGTTAATCCTTTGTTGCCGACAACGCCATAATCGCGGCGCAGATCGAATACAAGGGGTCTGGATCGCCCGAACGCAATCGCAGCGTGCTATCAGGAAGCACAGGTTTTACCGGTCAGTCCGATAAGTAGTTATCATCCCCCGAGAATATGTTCATTCAGAGGCGAACAAAGCAACGCGGTCCTAACACCAAGCCTGTTTCGTTCCGATACATCTCGATAGTTGCTGCTTAGGATTTGGACACGGATCGGATACTTCCATGCTTTCAAGAGTCGAGATTGAACACCTGCCTGCCCACGAACTCGAGATCCTGCTGGAGTACGGGCAAGACCTGCTTTCACCCAATGAACTTTTGGGAGTTCAGCTGTTCATTCAGCGAATTGGTGGCTTGCAAAACGCTCGACAAGCAATTGAGATGCTGAAGAAGCTCGAGCAGTAAGAGAAGAGTGGTCCGGGAAAACGCCTATCTGACGGTGCCAATTCTCATGGCACAGAAGGACGTTTAAGCTCCCGGAGCGCTGCTACTGCCTGCGGCCGCCATTTCGCAATTCTCCGAGCGAAGCAGACGCAGCCAATCCAAATAGTCTTCGATTTCCTCCATCGACATGCCCAAATGCAGGGCCGATTGTACGGCGGAGATTCGCTCGAAGTAATCGTTGCAGTTTTCTAACAGCAGTTTGGCTTTTTCGTTGGCCATGGTTCGACTCGCGTGGTTTGGTGATTTGCAGAACCTACCATGAAAGGGCTCGGCAAGAAATACGAACCTGCTTACCCGTTATGCTTATTATTATCGTCACAGAGTCAAGCGTAGCTCATAAGACACCACATGTTGGTTGCTAGCGCGAAGATTCCCGTGGGATGTTGTTATAAGGAACAGAAACGACAGGGCGCTAGCTGCCGTGGCAAAATTTTCCAAATAGTGAAAATTGCCCGAAAAAAGCCGTTTTGAGCGGCAATTACCGTGCTCGGGACCTAAGCTTTTTCAGTGCTATGCGCCTAAGCGGTCTTCTCTCTTTACCTAAACAAGCCTCGCGGAATTCATACTATGTCCGGAACGGAACTGAAAACAGGTCTTCTTGCCGCCCTGCTAGCAGATGATGGTTTTCGTCCTGAAGAACCCAAGACTTTAGAGGACACTCAGTTATCGCAGACGCTGGTCGAGTCGATCATCTTGAAGCTGTACCTGAACATTGGCTCGTTGAGTGGTCGAAAGACGGCCGAGCATATTTGCCTGCCGTTTGGCGTCGTAGAAGGCATTCTTACGTCGCTGCGAACGCGACAGTTGATCACCCACTGCGGTTCGGCTCCGCTGAATGACTACACCTATACACTGACCGATCAGGGCCGTTCGCGAGCTCAAACGTACATGCAGTCGTGTGCCTACTTCGGGCCGGCTCCGGTATCGCTGGACGACTATATCACGTCGGTCGAAGCCCAATCGGTGCGTAACGAAACCCCGAAAGAGGAAGACCTCCGCCGAGCGTTCGACGGACTTTCGGTTGAGCCCGGCATGTTCGATCGACTCGGACCGGCTGTGAATTCGGGAGCTGGGCTCTTTCTTTACGGTGCCCCAGGTAACGGCAAAACGACACTCGCCAAGCGAATTACGGCCTGTTACGGCCAGGAAATCTGGATTCCACGTACTGTTGTTGAAGATGGCCAGTTCATCAAGCTGTTCGACGCAGCTTTCCACGAAGCGGTCGATCAAGACGAAAACAGCATCATCAAGTCCGACAACTTCGACAAACGCTGGATTAAAGTTCGCCGGCCCACGGTGGTTGTTGGTGGCGAGCTGACGATGGACAGTCTCGAAATCCGTTTCGATCCAATCAACAACATTTGCGAAGCCCCACTGCAGATGAAGAGCAACTGTGGGAGCCTCCTGATCGATGACTTCGGCCGTCAGCGAATGGAGCCGCAAGAACTACTCAACCGCTGGATCGTTCCGCTGGAAAACCGTGTCGACTACCTGGCACTTCCTAACGGTAAGAAGATTCAGGTTCCCTTCGAGCAGTTGATTATATTCTCGACCAACCTCGAGCCATCGGACTTGACCGACGACGCATTTCTGCGGCGAATACCTTATAAGATCGAAGTGGAAGATGCTTCGCAGGAAGAGTTCCACAAGCTCTTTCAAATCTTCTCGAAGCAGTTCGGTTGCCGCTACGACGAAGAATCGATCACGCATTTGATCGACAATCACTACGCTCCAGTAAATCGTCCGATGCGACGCTGCCAGCCGCGCGACCTTTTGACGCAGATCCGCAATTACTGTGTCTACAAAGGCTTCCCGATGGAAATGCGACCGGAGTATTTCGACCTGGTCGTGGGGAGTTACTTCACCGTCGTCGCAGGCAACGATTAGTGTGCAAACCGATTCAAATGCCATGCCGTCGCTAAGGTCGGCATGGTGTTATTTCGGTTAAACACTCCGGCTTACAGGGAGGCATCGCCACGGGTAAATGTTCGCGGCCAAGTACGAAAGCTGCATACCGATTTGGTATTACGGCCGTTAGGACGAAAGCTTGTTGGTGGATGCAAATTGCGTGCGTAAAGCTTTACGGCAGCGAAACCATCACCGGGGTGTTCATCGACGTCAGATCGTCGCAGTGGATGACACCGACAGGATCGTTGTTGCGAAGGACCTGGAGCCAGGCAGAATCGTTCGACGAGAACAACGCCACGAACTCGTCGAATGTGGAGTCGCATCGTACGCGAGGTACATTCGGCAGGCAGTAACGGCCGATGGCTTGTTGTTTATCTTCCAGCTCAGTCAGGTCTTCGGTACGTATCAAACCGCACGATGTTTCATCGCTGCTGAATACCGGAGCGATGTCCGCGTTCCATAGCTTCATCGTTTCCAAGGCATTCTGGGCCGTATCGGTATCGCGGAGGCGAACCGTCGTTGGCCGCATAATATCCTGGGCAGTCATGCCGTCGAAGATGCTTCCTGTCGGTTGATGCGGCAGCCATTGGCTTTCCAGCGCATCGTCGACGAGAAGCCCTTCCCCAAGACTCATCGCCAAGTTGAGCCGATCGGACAACACAAGCGATATTTGTTGGCTACTAGCTGAATCGTTTCGCGTGCTAACGAAACTGCCAGAGACGCTAAGCGGAGGCACGTTCGATTGCGAAGTATCTCGAACCGATGCCTGGGCCATCTGATCGGCGGCCCAGTGGGTTACTTGATCAGGCGTTGTCGCTGGAGTGATGACAGCAACGCGATCGCCAGAAAGCTCGAAGATGCGTGAATCGGGCAAAGCGGTCGCTTCCAACTCCGACAACCACTGGCTGTAACGTTCCGAGCGGCTGTTCGATACGGAAAACAGGGTTGCACAGACGCAATGGCCATGGACCGAAATTTGTTCGATCGTGTTCTGGAGTGTGCCTAGGAATGCCCCTTCGCCCGGGTATCGTTTGCGCGGATCGCGCCCAAATTGCTGGGATACGGCAACGCGGGCCTCCAGGATGGCGGCTGCCGCGCGGATACGGACAAGCAGTTTGGCAGGCGTCACCGGTCGCAAAACGACATCGTCCGCCGACTCGGAAATCGCTTTCTGAACGAGCTCTGGTTTATCGGCCGGCACGACAGCGATGCGGAACAAGTTGTCATGCCCGACGCTCGACTGATGGCCGTTGTAGTCGTAGATCAAAAGATCGTTTTTCTGGGCAGAATCGTTCTCTCGATAGACCGAATCGCAGCGAGTTTCTACTTCATATCCACACGCTACGAAGAAGTCGAAGCAGTCGCGAAGGTGTTGACGGTCCTCAGAGACAACGACGATTCGTAGTGCACGTGAAACCATGAAACTACCTGCTTCCCAGAAGAGATGATGAAAAGTCGACCGCGCAAACGATCGATCCGCGCTTAAAGGAAACATAGTTCATGACGGCCCAGGAAGTGCGAGATTTCAAATCGCGGAAAACGAAAATATTTCGGGAACATAGAGAGCCAAACCGTGCGTCCCCCCTGCTCCGGCAAAAAATTCACAGTCACGCCGGATGTTTATGACCTATGTTTGATTTGGGTGTGACTTAACCGCCACTCACCGCGACGTGGAACAAACAGCGCAACGCGGCAGCTTATCCGACGACTTTTCCGATCGACTTGGCAATGGTTTGCCTTGTTTCGATGAACGAGTAGACGCCAGCATCAGGGTAGGAAGAATGCAGACGCAGCTGCTACCGACTATTGGAAACGACTCGATTTACCTCGAGTACCTCGATCAAGCCACTGGCCGTTCGACCAAATCGGTGATCGATGACTTTCCATTCATCATCGGGCGCAACGCCACGTGCAATCTGACCGTCGAATCAGGACGCGTCTCACGAGAGCACGCTGAAGTCGTCCGCCACGGAAGTGGCTACCTGATACGTGATTTGCGCAGTACGAATGGCGTTTACATCAACGGCGAGAAGCTCGACGAGCATGTTCTTGTCGATGGCGATACCGTATCGATTGCTGACTTTGAATTCGATTTCCATTGCCCTGCGGCCGAGACGGCTCGTCAAACGGTAACGCTGACGATGGAAGATCGCGTTCAGGCTTCCGCTCCTGCGCAAGATCCTCATTTACTGATTCAAGCCCTCCGCACCGTCAATCAGTGGTCTGGCTTGAAGCGAATTGATCCAGGCCTGCTCTCCATCGAGAGCGTCGCCACGCAACAAATCGCTGGGCAGTGGTGCCCCCTTTTCCGCAAAGCATATCAGAATCACGAAGAAACGAAGCTGCTGAAAAACTCGTTGGTCCTGGAGAACCCACTCCGTTTGCTTCAGCACAGTTCGGCATTGCTGGCGCTGCAGGAACGCCAGAACGTCGGCGGTTTATTGATGCTGGAGATCGACGAGTCAGACCTCAATCGAGCCGACTTGCTCGAAACGGTTGGTTGGATTCGGACCAAGCTTGGCTCTGCCGTCAAAGTGGTTTTGGGCGGCTCGGTCGACTTATGGGAAGCCAATTATTGGGACAACACCGCTGTCGAAGACCTTCGAGCGATGGGGGTCGAGATCGCGGTGATCGGAATCGAACAATTCAAGCCGCCGATTGTCTCTGACGTGCTTCAGCACGCCAAGATGATCGGCGTATCGGCTAGTGCCTTGTCGGCGGCTTCACGAAGTCCGGCCGTTGCCACTAGCATTCAAGAATACATTCAGGAAGTAAAGTCCGCCGGCAGTCAGGCCATTGCCCAAGCTGCTTCCAGTGGACCAGATAACCAGGTATTGCAGCAGATGGGATTCGACGTAGTCGTACGTTTTCCCACCTAACGCAATACCCAACGGTTGTTCGGACAGGATGTCCTTTTTGAGACCTCGCTTGATTTCAAGCGAGGTTCCTTGCGAAAGCTCAACGCATTTTTTGCGTGCCAATATACAACTGGGTATTCCCTTGCGATGATCGCATTCGCAGACCCGAAATAAGGTCCTTAATCGTGTCGATCGAGACAAGTGCGACAGTACGAGAGGTAGACGGATATCGCCTCGTACAACGAATCGGAGCCGGTGGCTACGGCGAAGTCTGGCGAGCAGACGCACCTGGTGGTCTTTCCAAGGCCGTCAAGTTGGTGTTTGGTTTCCACGACGAGGCTCGCGCCTCGCGCGAACTGAAGGCGCTCAACCGGATCAAAGATCTGCGCCACCCGTTCCTCCTTTCCTTAGAGCGTATCGAAGTGATCGATGCGCAATTGGTGGTCGTCACCGAGCTGGCCGACTGCTGTCTGAAAGACCGCTTCGATGTTTGCCGACAGGAAGGTTTGCCGGGCATTCCCCGCGACGAACTGCTACGGTACATGGCCGACTCGGCCGAAGCGTTGGACTATATGACCGAAGTCCATTCGCTTCAGCATCTCGACGTGAAGCCAGAGAACCTTCTTGTTGTCGGCAATCACGCGAAAGTGGCCGACTTTGGCTTAGTCAAATCCATCCAAGACGTGACCGCCTCGATGATGGCAGGGCTCACGCCGTTGTATGCTTCGCCGGAAGTCTTCAACGATCAGCCATCGCGTCAAAGCGATCAATACAGTCTCGCGATTGTGTACCAGGAGATGCTGACGGGAACGCTTCCCTTCCCTGGCCGAAACCTGGCTCAGTTGACTGCGCAACATCTGAACAGTCCACCTCGGCTGAACACATTGCCGCCCCGCGATCGGGATATCCTTTCCAAGGCACTCGCCAAGAAGCCAAACGAACGCTACCGCAGCTGTGCCGAAATGGTGAAAGCCCTGATCGAGGCCGACAGTCTCGCTCACATTCCCCAGGTTCGTTCCGGCTCACTCGGGCAAGATGAATCGTCGAAGACCGATACTAAGACGATCAATTGCAACGACACCAAATCGAGCGACTCCAATTGCCAGGGCCGCGATTCCGATCCTGAAACGATCCGCATGGATCGAGACAGCCGAGCCTGGCAGCCTCGTTCCAGTAGCGTTTGGGAAGACATCAAGCCACGCAAGCAAGAGGTTCTGCCTACGATTGCGGACGATCGCACCCAACGAGAGCTTCGACCGAGCGTCGTGCTCGGCATTGGTGGTCTCGGCAATCGGGTCTTGCGCCAGTTTGTCGATCGACGACTGGAACTTGTCGGTACACAGCAAGAGCAACATTGGTGTCAGTGCGTCGCGATCGACACCGACATGACCGACTTGGTTCAAAGCACGGGGCAACTAGGCGCTGCGGCTGGGACCCCTTCCCTTTCGACCGTCGAGATGCCGCTGCGGCGTCCCCAGGCCTACCGCAATCTTTCACGGCAGTTGACCAAGTCGATGAGTCGTCGTTGGTTGTACAACATTCCGCTTTCGCTCAAGACCGAAGGGATGCGTCCGCTGGGACGGCTTGCCTTTGCCGATCATGCCAGTCGACTGCGTGATAAAATCCGCGACGCCGTTGCCGACGCCGTGGATAGTGCCCAGGATCATATCGATCCGAATAACGAGAACTTTGCCTGGAAGCCAAAACCGCGCGTCGTGCTGGTCATGAGCAGCAGCGGCGGAACCGGCAGCGGCATGGTTTGGGATGCGTTTGCGTTGGCTCAAGAAGTCGTGCAAGACTTTGGCGGCAGCGGAGCGGACGTTTCGCTCTGGCTCATTCATGCCACTCCGAACGGCGTCGAACAACAAGATCTGGCTCGCTGCAACACCTACGCTTGCCTGCGAGAACTGTACCATTTTCAAGTCACCGGAGAGTACCCAGGCGACGCGGTCACCAAGATTCCGCCGCAGCGCTGGACCGAGAGCATTTCTCAGCAGATCACGATGTTCGAGACCGGAACTTCGCCGGAAACTCGTAACGCGCCGGTCGATATGAATGACATCGCTGACCTGCTGTACATGAACGTTTACGAAGGGCGTGAAGTCGCTCAGCGGGCACGCAGTTCGTCCGATGCCCCGGCAAGCGAAGGCCCGACCGTTTCGGCTTGGGCGTTTGCCGGCAAGCCGCTATGTTCGAGCGGTCATCTCGATCTGGCCGCGGCACGCTATACCATGGAACTGCTAAAACGTTGGCATGGGACTAGCAACGGCGAGAAAGAACAGCGTAAGCTGGCTCATTTAAACGATACCGATCAGCAAGCTTCTGCCCGGGCCGAGCACTATAAGAAGATCCTCGATCTCCGGTCGGAAAAGATCTTCCAGGATGCCGAGTTCCGCTTGGAAACGATCATCGATATGGTCACCCAGGTAGTCGAAGATGAAATCGGCGGCAGTGCCGAAGACTACTTCAGCGAAACGATCGGCCGCTTTGCCAATGAAATCAGCGGATTGCGCATTCAGCCAACGTCGGCCGAAATGACGATTCAGATGCTCGATTCGCTTGATCAGCTGATCGGTTCATCCAACATGGAAGCCGAGCCTGGTAAGCTGATCGCCGTTTCGTTGCATACGGAAATCGCCCCGCACATTCGACAGATCGCAGGGCATTACAAAAAGAAGGTTCTCGAGCAAATTCATTCGATTCTGAACGAGTCAAACTTCCGAGTCCGCGGCGTCAAGCAGCTTTCGTCCGTTGTCGATCAGCGGCTGCACGAGCTGGAAGAAAAAGCCCGGGCCATGGGGGAACGGACCGATCAAGAGATCGAAAAGCTCCGTACGTCCCTCTTCCCTGTCATTCATCAATCCACGAAACGTAAGAGCCGCGGAAACGATGGCGGAATGAGCCTGCCCGAGTTGCGCTCGATCTGGCTGAACTATGCTCTGCTGCGAACGCACGGGGTAATCGTCCTTGCGACTTGCCAGGTATTCCAGCATTTGCGTGCCGCCATCATGAGCGACAACATGTGGATCAAGAGCACGATCACCAGCCTGGAAATGGCCGAGATGAAAGCTCGCGAGCGAATGGCTTTGGATGACCGTTCGGTGGTCGAAGATCCTAAGTTCCTGGAAAAGCTGATGCTGTTGGAACGGAACATCGACGACATCTTGAATGCCGATCATGGCGGTCTGTGCAATTTGCTGCACGAAGAACGCAACGGTGTCGACAAGCTGATCGACGTGATGATGGAGTGTGGCAAAGACCTGGCTCGCCGCAACGCTTCGGAAGAAGGCAGCGAAAACCAGTTCCTCAGCTCGCTTCAAGACGGGCCCGATTGGAAGCAACGCGTTGCTTCTTCTGACTGCCGACTCACGCAGTTAGGTGCTACCGTTTCGCGTTTGATGTTCCTGCCGGAATCAGTGGCGGATAACTCGACAGTGACCACGTCGGCGCCTCACCTGGCCGGCAGCTCTCCCCTAGGAACGAAGCTGCCCAAGGTGATCTGGATGGAGTCGGCCGGCAACATTCCGCTGCGTGAAGCAGCTCGGCTTTTGATCGAAAACCGTCCTGATTATGTCCCAGTCGCCGACCGCTTGTTGACTCGAGCAGACGTCCACTGGGCCGAGCTTTAAAGACAAGCTTTGCCCAGTCGATTGCTTTGGAGGCATCGCCGGACTAGTTGACGATGTACGTCTTGGATCCGCGTGGTGCCGAAGGTTGATTGCTTTCGCTCGCACGTACCACTGGCGGCAATTGTGGAATCTTCTTGATTGGCGTTGCCGAAGCGTTTTGCCAGTTGCCGTTCTGATTTTCGATCACCAACGGAGCCGGCTCAGCCGCACGGACGACCGCGGCTCGCGTTGGGGCTCGTGCTGGCTCGGAAATGATGAATGGCTTAATCGGATCGGACGCTGCTTCCGGCTCAGTTTGAGCGACCGAAGGGTTGATGGTTGTCTTCGGTTCCACTGCCGGTTCGCTAATCGATGAAGGTGGTTCCATCGCGGCCACTTCTTGTGGGACTGGCTCGCTTTTCGGCGACTCGACAATCTGTGGAATGTCGCTCTTCACTTCTGCCGGCGCGGCGGCGACTTCTTGTCGTGCTGGGGCTTCCAGCGTTGGGACATCGAAGTCCCAGTTCGCTTGGCTGTTGGCCGCTTGCAACTTACCCAGAACCGAAGTCTGGAAGTGAATTTCGTCGGTCGTCGTGGGCTTGCCACTCTCGGTAGTCGGGGACGCCGAGGCCACCTGCGATTCAGGTTTGCTCGCGTAAGGGTTCTCGGTGATTTGCGGTTCAACCGGTGGTTCCGGCTTGGCGGCAACTTGCGGTGCGGCCGATGTCGGATCGGTCCACTGCGAGCCTGCTTCCGGCGTTTGGGCGGTCATGTTGTTGGTAATCGTTTGCGGAGCCGCGACTGGGGTTTTGCGGCCAGACCAATCGGTTTTACCACCGACCGAGCGAAGTGGATTGGAAGCCATCTTGGCGGTGGGAGTTTCCGCCTGCGTTGGTGGTTCGAGCGAAGTCGCCGGCATCGAGCGTGCCGCCGTTGCTTCCTTGGCCAAAGCGGTGCTGGAAGCAGCCGGCTGTGGCTCAGGGATTTGCTGTTCAAGACGTTCTCGGCGAACCGAGTCTAACGCAAGTTCCAGCGAATGCTCGAGCGTCGTGGTCTTTTCCGAGTTGTTGGCAATCGCTTTGTTCAGCAGCGATCGTTCCGCCCATGGTGTTTTTGCATGTTCGTCGAGACGGTCACCAGCAACGTTGGTGGGAAGCTGCGAGGCGACTTCGGCCTGGGAGACCGCTTCTTGTTTTGGTTCTGGCTGAGGCTCTGGTTTCGGTTGCGATTGAACGATTTCGGTCGTCGGTTTTTCAAGCATCTGCGACGCTTTTTGCGAGAATCGCGATACGACATCCGGTTTGTTTTCGATCGTGTTCGTTTCTGGAGTCACGACCACCGGCATGTCGTTGGATGGTGCCTGGCTTGGCGCGGTGACCACTTGTGGCGGAGCTTGGGCAGGCGACTGCATCAGCTCGGCCGCCGATTTGATTTCCGCGGATGTCGTCGGAGCGGCTGGCCGTGGGTTTTGCTGAGCCATTCGAGCGGCTGGCATTTCTACTTCGGTGGCAGGGACGTCGGCGGAAGCAGCCGAGTCTTCTTTACCGCCAAACATGCCACCCAGGAAGCGAGCGAACGGAGGCAATTGCTTTTCGCCGGTCGGCTTAGGATTCGCTGCGACTTCCGCGGAAGCAGGAGCCGAGGCTGGCGAAGGAGCGGCAACCACTTCTTCCAACTGCCGATCGTTGGAACGCGTGAACGGAAAGATACATCCGGTCAGGCTAACGGCGCCGGCAAGGGTTACCGTCGCAAAGAGGTTGGGGCGAAGCGATGCTGGCATGATTTCCGTCCGCTTTAGTCTGCGTGGCAAAGCCACAAGGTTCGATCACGGCGCACCATCTTCTTCCGATCAGACAATGCGTCCTTCTCGTTTTCGGCCGTTCGACGCAGTCCGGTTAAGTAAACTTTATCGATCTTGCGGTTAATGACGCCGCTAGCAGACTACTGCACCGGCGACAGCAAACGAGACGCACTGACGGCCAGTCGGAACCAGAAAGAGCGGCCTTGGATCTCGTTCGGATCAACTTCCCGGCAATGTTTCAAGTCTTCTTCCAGCATCGCCTCGACCGAGCGAGCGAACTCGTTGCCGACAACGGGAACCATGATCTCGAAGTTCAGCCGGAACGAGCGATTGTCGAGATTTGCCGTTCCAACCGCGGCCAGGTCGTCATCGACCAGCAGTACCTTCTGATGAAGAAAACCAGGCTGGTAGCGATAGAAAGAGATCCGATCCGCGATCGCGGTTTCAAAGATGAAATGAAAGCTCGAAAGATACACCAACAGGTGGTCTGGACGTTCCGGCAAAATGATCCGTACGTCACACCCCCGCAGTGCTGCTAGCTGTAGTGCGCAGATGACCTGCTTATCTGGTACAAAATATGGAGACGCAATCCAGATTCGTTTTTTGGCGGAGTTGATGGCGTGCACAAAGAACAGTCCGCACGTTTCGATCGTGTCGGCGGGACCCATCGGAATGACCAGCGCGATCTCGTTGCCCTCTTCGGCGGGTGTTTCTTCCCAGTTCACGCTGACGGTATCGCCGGAGGCCCAGTACCAGTCTTCCAGAAACGACCACTGAACCGCTTGAACTGCAGGGCCATTAATCTTGATATGTGTATCGCGCCAAGGACCGAAGCGTTCGGACAAGCCTAAATATTCGTCGCCAAAGTTATGCCCGCCGACCGCCGCAAACGTACCATCGACCACCACGATCTTGCGATGATTTCGAAAGTTAAGCTGAAACCGATTGCCTTTCCCACGCGTGGTATGAAACGCGCGGACATGAATGTCGGCTTCGCGTAGTTCGCTGATAAACTTTCGCGTCAGTTGGTAGCTGCCGATTTCGTCGTACAGAAAATAGATCGCCACCCCTTCCTTCGCCTTCTGTGAAAGCAAATGGGCGAATCGTTTGCCGACGCCATCTTCGCGAAAGATGTACGTTTGAAACAGAACGTATTCTTTGGCATTGAGGATCGCTTCGTAGATGGCATCGAACGTCGCTTCGCCATCGACGAGGAGCTCGATTGAATTTGAGTGTGTATAGGGAAAGTCGGCCAAACGCTCGAAGACAAGCTGTTTCGGGTTATCGTGAAAGTCGGCGACGACGGACGGATCGACTGCTCGAAACGTCTGCGTATGCTCTTTGATGTCTTTGGCCCGAATTCGCCGCGTGTTGACGTAGCCTTGGAACTTGCTGCGGCCGAAGATCCAATAAAACGGCAACGCCAGGTACGGCACCAGGATCAGAAGCATCATCCATGCAATCGCCCCTTGTGACGTTCGCGACTTCATGATCGCATCGATCGCGGCGAATAGCCCCAGAATATGGACAATCGTCAGCAGAACGCTGGCGGTCGTAAGTGATTGAAGGTCCAGCAAACGTAAGAGCCCTCCGCGGCTGCCATTTTCCAGGGCCACCGCTTGTGCGATGATGGGGATTGGGGACCGATAAGTTTTAACCCTGGAGCATCTTCATGTCGATTCACATCCATCGAATCTATACGCGAACTGGTGACAAAGGATCCACCGCCTTAGCGGGTGGCGTGAAAGTGTCCAAGTCGTCGCTGGAAGTCGAATCGTATGGTGAGTCGGACGAATTGATTAGCTACCTTGGCGTTGTCAGAGCCTACGCTACGACCTCAAGCACGCGCCCCAGTCAAAAGATTGCTGCAGAAACGGACGAAACTTTTCTGAAGATTCAGAACACATTGTATGAAGCCGGTGCTGTTCTCGCTTCCGCTTCCTCACCGGCGGAAGATGCCGACTCGTACGATCCAACGAGCGATTCACGAGTCGCGTTTCTGGAACAGCGGATCGATGAATACCGCAAGTTGTTCGATGCGATCGACGGTTTTACGATTCCGGGCGAATCGATGCTGGAGGCGCACGCCCACGTCGCTCGGACAATCTGCCGCCGCTGGGAACGTGTCCTGGTACGACGGCACGAAAACGCACCGATCCATCCGTGGGTGCTGGCTTATGCCAATCGCCTGAGCGACTATCTGTTCGCCTATACCCGCTGGATAACGGCGCAGTTGTCTACCGCAGAGCCCCTTTGGAAGGGCTCACCGCCTGAAGATCGCGCGTAGTCGATTTCCCGCAAGGGTTGCATCCAACGGCAAATCGTCCCAAGATGAAGCGTGGCTTGCCTTTGGATGGAAGTAAAGCGGCAACCCGCGCAGCTGCGCATCTTGATTCACGGTCTTGGGAGAAAAACGGCATGGCGTTTCGAAGTTGGATATGGGGATTGATGTTACTGGCCATGGTCGTTTCGCCTGCGTTTGCCCAGGACGAAAAGCCGGCTGAGAAGGAATACGTCCCGATCACGACGATCGATCCGAAGGTCCCCATCGACCAACTGCGGATCATGGTCAAACCGCTCACCAAGCAAGAGCTGGAAGGGGAAGCGAAAGCCTGGTTCAAACTGCTGACGACAAAATCGCGGCAGATTGCCGCGGTTCAACTAGGCGTGAAAAAGACCAACGAAGCAATGGTCGCCGGTGACGAAGAAGCAGCCAAATCCTCGCTTCAACAAGCCCAACAGGTCAAAGAAAAGGCCGAAGAAAAAGCGAAACAAGCCGAAAAGGAGATTACCAACGCCGCTCAAGACGAACTTGGTCTCGATGCGAAAACGCCTCCTGAAGAAAATCCCGCAGAAGAACCCGACGCCGAAGCTCCGCCGGAAGAAGAAGCAGCTCCGGAAGATCCCGCTGCGGAACAGCCGGCCGCACCAAAAGCGGTTGAAGAAGCTGTCACTAAAAAGGGAGAACTGCTGCAAGATGTTAGCCTTTTGCAAGACGAACGAACCGCACTGAGCGACCGCTTGGAAGTGGTATTGGTCTCGTTGGAACGCAAAGGGGGTGAGGTCGAGGAGTATCGCAAATACATCATCGCCGTCTCTGGTTTCGACGTCGACACCACCGACGCGACGGCTACATGGGCGGCTGTCGTTGGCTGGATTGTTTCTAAAGAAGGTGGTCAGCGATTGGCTTGGAATATCGCTAAGTTTCTCGCCATCTTGCTGGTCAGTTGGATTATTGCCAAGTTCATCCAGAATATCGTCAACTGGCTTTTGGAACGGAAGCTTCGCCTGAGTCGTCTGGCCGAGAATCTGATCTCTCGCACCATCAAGAACATTGTTTTGGTCATCGGTTTCGCTATTTCGCTAACCGCTTTGGAAATTGACATCACGCCGATTATCGCCGCGATTGGTGCTACCGGTTTGGTGGTCGGTTTGGCGTTGCAGGGAACGCTCAGCAACTTCGCCAGTGGGTTGATGATTCTGGTGAACCGTCCCTTCGATGTCGGCGACGTGGTGACCGCGGGGGGCATTACCGGGGTGATCGATCAGATGAATCTGGTTTCGACCCGCTTTAAAACGTTTGATAACCAGACGATTCATGTTCCGAATAACGAAATCTGGAACAACGTCATCACCAACATCACTGCCAACCACACACGCCGCGTCGACTTGGAATTCGGCATCAGCTACGACGACGATTTCTACAAGGCCGAAGAGATCATCATGAGCGTCGTCAACGATCACGAACTGGTCCTCAAAAAGCCAGAGCCGCAAGTCGTGACGCACGATCTCGGCGAGTCGTCGGTCAACATTGTTTGCCGGCCGTGGGCACGCACGGAAAATTGGTGGCAGGTCAAAACCGACATTACCCGGGAAGTCAAACGCCGTTTCGACGAAGCGGGTATCTCGATTCCTTATCCACAACAAGACGTCCACTTCTATACCAACACCAACGGCGCCCCTCCGATGCAGCAAGAGGGTTAGCGTCTCGGTTGTTGGCCGGAATCGTTCCTATCAACTATCGGTACATAGCGGCGGCACGGGGGATTCGCGATGCCATGGGACTTGGCGGTCGTACTGGGACTGCTGTTGGTTTGTATCGTGTTGTTCATGATCGATTGGCCGCGGATGGATGTCGTGGCGTTGTCGGCAATGGTGGCGTTGCCGGTCTTCGGCATCATTACCGTTCAGGAAGCCTTCGCTGGTTTCTCCGATCCCAATGTCGTGCTGATTGCCGCGTTGTTTGTCATCGGGGAAGGAATCACCAGGGCCGGCATCGCGTTGCAAGTTGGACAGTGGCTTGCGAAGAAAGCTGGTAGCAGCGAACTGAAATTGGTCGTTCTGCTGATGGTCAGCGTCGGTCTCCTCGGCAGCGTGATGAGCTCGACTGGGATCGTGGCGATCTTCATTCCGGTGGTGCTGAATGTCACGTCGCGGCTGAACATTCACCCTGGCCGCATGATGATGCCGTTAAGCGTGGCCGGTTTGATCAGCGGGATGATGACCCTGGTCGCCACGCCGCCGAACATGATCGTCGACAGTGCCCTGGAAAGTGAAGGGATGGAAGGCTTCGGGTTCTTCTCCTTCACGCCCATGGGGCTGACCATTCTGGTGCTAAGCGTCGGCTACATGATGATCGCACGGAACTGGCTGACATTTCCCGAACCGGCCTCCAACTCGGTTTCCAAGCGGCGGACTTTGCGAAAGTTCATTGAAGAGTACCAGCTGCAAAATCGAGCCTTTCGGCTTCAGGTCCCCTACTCTTCCGATCTCGTCGGACACACACTCGGCGAACTGGAACTGCGGCAACGCAGTGGCGTGAACTTGATCGGCATTGAACGGAAAGGACGTGGCGCAACCCATCTGCTCAATCCAATCGCTCAAACCGAAATTCGCCCTGCCGATGTTTTGCTCGTCGACTTGGTCCACCCTGAAAACGATTTGCAGCGATTCGTCGACGAACTAGGTCTAGAGCTGTTGCCGATCGACGAAGTTTATTTTCAGCAGCAGTCCAGAAACGTCGGCATGGCCGAAGTCGCCGTTGTGCCAGAGTCGACCCTGATCGGGAAGACGATCGTCGAAAAGCAGTTTCGCACCGAGCATGGCCTCAGCGTCATCGGGCTACGTCGCGGAGGCGAAGCGGTTCAAGGAGTTCTCGCGGAAGAAAAGCTTCGGCCTGGGGATATCTTGCTGGTGATCGGTCCCTGGAAGCAGATTCATCATTTGCGAACCCACAAACGAGACTTCCTCGTATTGTCGCTGCCGGCCGAAGTGGACGACGTTGCCCCTGCCATTTCACAGGCACCATGGGCGTTAGTCAGCGTGGCGACCATGATTGTGCTGATGGTCTCCGGGCTGGTTCCCAACGCCATTGCGGCATTGATTGCCTGTTTGATGATGGGGTTGTTTCGCTGCATCGATGTCGAAGCGGCTTACAAATCGATCCGCTGGCAAAGCGTGTTTCTGATTGTCGGGATGATGCCGTTTGCTGTCGCGCTCGAGAAAACGCATGGCATTGAAATGGCCGTCGAGTTTCTGATGGACGTACTCGACGGAGCCGGAACGCATGTGCTGTTGGCAGTGCTGTTCATTCTGACCACCGGTTTCAGCCTGGTCATCTCGAACACGGCGACCGCAATTCTGATGGCTCCGATCGCGATGAGCATTGCCAAGCAGTTGGATGTTTCTCCCTACCCCTTCGTTATGACGGTGGCGATCGCCGCTTCGGCCGCTTTCATGACGCCTGTCGCGTCGCCAGTGAATACGTTGGTCATGGGACCAGGCGAGTACAAGTTCAGCGACTACCTCAAAATCGGCACCCCGTTCACTTGTTTGGTGCTTGTGGTCTGCGTGATCGTGATCCCTTGGTGGTACGGCTAAAACCGTTGGCCTGTGGCGGCTGGTGACTTGCCGACATCGGCGACTTCTGACATACGTCCAATGCCTCCATTTCACTTCGTATCGCCCGATTAGACGCTGTGGAATGTCTACGAGTCTCAGTAATTTGGATAATAGTTTCGGGGGCGTTCTGGCCCCTTGATGGCTACTATTTGTCCCATTGGAAGAGCCAGTGCTCCCGTATTTTTTGCAGCACAATAGAAGGGGGCGTGTTTGGCTCAGAGTGACTTGACGGCAGTCAGGTCTCTTCTACATTTATCTCTGCGCGGTTGTCATTCATTTTTTGTAATCTTGGGAATTCGTGAGGAGTTTCAGCAATGCGTGCCTTTACGCGCAGAGGTTTCACATTAGTCGAGTTATTGGTGGTCATTGCCATCATTGGCGTTCTTATTGCTTTGCTTTTGCCGGCCGTTCAACAAGCTCGAGAAGCCGCTCGGCGAATGCAGTGCAGCAACAATCTGAAGCAGATTGGTCTATCTCTGCACAACTATCATGACGTCCATTTGGTGTTCCCTCCCGGCTGGGTCGGCAATGGCACCAATTGGTCCAGCAACACTGGTAGTAATAAGTACTGCAACTCCAACGGCGCCAATCACGGAGCCCCTTGGACCGTTTTGATTTTGCCGTTCCTGGAATTGGCGAACCTGCACGACACGTTCGACTTTACTGCAACGTTCTCTAGCAATTCGAACGATACCCCGGCGCCCAACGGCCCGAAGCAAGTTCGCGTGGACGCCTATCAATGCCCCACCGATCCGGCCGGTAGTTTCTTCCCGCTGCACCTCGATTACCGCGGCATCTCCGGCGGCGGCACCGATACGAACGACGGGTATTGCATTTCGAGCAATCTCCGAACGTTCCATCGCAACGGGATGTTCTCTGGCAATACGGCCGTTAAATTTCGTGACGTGATCGACGGCACCACCCAGACGATGATGATCGGCGAATCGCGTTATTTTCAATCGCAGACCGAACTTCCCAACCGAGGCTGGGCCACAAGTCCTAAGATGGCCGGCGGACTGCCGCTGTCTTGCGTGACCATTGTCGAACCGATGAATTCCTTGCCGCCGATGCCGATGCCCCTTTCCGGCAGCAACGTGACGACCACCATCGTGAACTCGTCCACGCGTCAGCTGGGCAGCTTTCATCCTGGGGGATGCCAGATTGCGTTGGCCGACGCGTCGGTGCGTTTCCTAAGCGAGACAATCGACCACACGGTAAGCCAGTACCTGGCGACGCGAAACGACGGTCAGGTCATCGGGGGTGAGTTCTAATGCGTGTGGCGTCTAATGTTTCGAGATACGCGCTCGCGGTTCTCCTCCTTTCGATCGTTGCATTGACCGGCTGCTATTCGAGCAACAACGGACCAGATCGTTTTCAGCTTTCTGGGAAAGTAACGTTTGATGGCAAGCCGATTCCGCTGGGCAACATGCTCTTCACGCCAGATCGCGCGAAGGGCAATACCGGACCAGGGGCCATGGCCGAGATTAAGGATGGCGAATATCGAACGCCAGACGGAAGCGGGACCATCGGCGGTCCGATGAAAGTCGAGATCGTTGGCTGGGATGGCGTTCCCTACACGATGCATGGCGAGACGATCGAATCAGGTCGAGAGCTGTTCAAATCGTATAAAGCGGAAGTCGACGTCCCGAAGCAAGATGCGGAACTTGACTTCGATATTCCGAAGTCGTCGAAGTAACTTGCCCACTTACAGATAGACCTACGAAAAATGCCCGATCGGTGGATCGGGCATTTTTTCTTTAACTGGGATCGTGCGGCTGTGTGCTTAGCCAATCTGCGTGCCGATCCACCAACTGATTCCGTTAGGATCTTTCACGCCCCCTCGTTTATCGTCGTCCGGCGATTTTTGCATCGGCTCCATGATTGACTCCCCGCCGGCAGCGAGCATCTTCTGGTAGGTCTCGTCTACGTTGGGAACGTAGAGATGGATATGGGCCGTCTGAGCAGGCCACCCCTCCATCGCTTCTCCCAGCATGATCACCGAGTCGTCCACGCGAACTTCGGCATGCATCACGCTTCCATCTTCACGCGGGATTCGTCGCAGCGGTTCCGCCGAGAAGACCTCCTTCAGAAAGTCGATCGTGGCATCTGCCTTGGCGACGATCAAATAAGGCGAAGCAGAATTGTAGCCGGCCGGCTTGAACGGAGTGGTCATGAGCGTTTCCTAAGTTCACAAGAAGGGGCAAGGGAAGCAATTCTCAGCGCTGCCTGAGATTTCTTTCCACCATCCAGAAGCATCTCGCGTAGTGTTGCTTTATTGTAAACAAGTGTGCGTAAACTATGAAAGAAGTTTTATTGAAAACTTTCTGAGGTGTGCTTGTGCGTTGCGCGTTTTGGGCGTAAAGGATCTCAGTGAGCAAGCCAATCTGGTAGCGGTCGGAAGCGAAATCGAACAATCTGAAAATTGGATGTCGATGGATAGCAGATGAGAACGACCAGAGAGTAAAGTAAGCGTTTCTACCCTTAGATCAATCCCCAATATCGAAGGATCCATCCTATGAAAGTCATGGTCATCGTCAAAGCAAATAACGACTCAGAAGCGGGCGTGATGCCGAGCACAGAACTGCTGGAGGCGATGGGTAAATTTAACGAAGAGCTTGTCGAAGCAGGAGTTATGTTGGCCGGCGAAGGCCTGAAGCCGAGCTCACAAGGAGCACGCGTCCACTTTTCAGGTGACAATCGGGATGTGATCGATGGCCCTTTCACGGAAACGAAAGAACTGATCGCTGGCTTCTGGATCTGGAAGGTCGATTCCCTGCAGCACGCCATCGATTGGGTGAAGCGTTGCCCACCACCGATGGAAGGCGAATCGGTGATCGAGATTCGACCAGTGTTCGAGACGGAGGACTTCGCCGAGCAAGACCCGACCGGCGAAATCCGAGCGTCGGAACATAAGCTACGGGCAGAACTTGAGAAGAATTCGTAACGTCTACGAATCCTTGTTTTCACGCAAACAGGCAGCCCCCGCGGCCGTATCGAAGCAGTCGTCCAGCAGGACGATTTTACCTTGCCGAAACATGAGCAGATTGGAAACGCGGATGGGCGTTTTCATCGGCCGACCGATCGGATGAATCCATGATTCACCCCAGATAATGGCATTCGGTCCTTGGCAGATGTACTGATAGTGTTTGGTATAATCGAGGTTTTGTGGGACTTCCAACACGCTGAAGAAGATATCGAACGCACGGCGAATGGCGTCGATTCCCACATGTTCGCCAGCAAACGGAATTTGCGCGGGGTCGCCAGCAATGCGAACCACTGCATTGACGTCGAGGAACTCCTCGATCTCGTCGATCACCCCTTTCTGGTGAACATGCAACGCGTGAATGTACCGCTGCGCAAGCTGAACCGGATCGCACGCTAAGTCTTCCCAGAAAATACGGTCTTCGTCGACTTCGCTGAACGCATCTGCCAGGTCCACAATGGTATCCAAGGCAATGGGAACGCCTGCTTCCGCTTTACTGATCAGCCGTTCGCTGTAGCCGGCGCGCTTGGCGAGATCGGCTTGAGTAAGTCCATTGCGCAGACGAAGCTGCCGCAAGAAATCGCGATTGCACGCGTAGGCTCGGTTCATGCTGTTCCTGTTCCAACGATGACGTGTCTGTCAGGTTCTACGAAGCGAGTTCCCCGATGCAGACTCGTTCACCGCGATTAACCCACTGTATTCGCCCTTCCAAAAACCGGCAACGGGCGCGTTTGCAGCGTCGAATTCATACCGGTTCAATGGGAAATTCAGATGGGCGAAGTTGTGTCCATGTTCGTTTCGACATTGATCTTCTTGTCCGATCAATCACGATCTCATAGCAGTTTAAGGGTTGTTGCCATTGGCACATGGTAATGGCAAACAAAACCACCAAAGGCCAAAGTTAGGCCAACTGCCTCAAAGCAAATGGGAAAAGTGCGGTTTATGTAAGTTGCTTGCTGCCCATGCTGCGAGGTCATGAACATCGCGAGATTGGCAGCGATTTCGGTTAGAACACCGTCGCGATTTTTTGCAGAATTCTTCCCAGGACTTCAGGTGAGAGCAGCCCAATTTGCAGCACGTATGTGTCCTGCGTGCGAGTTACGTTCCTGTTTGCCGCCCGAAACGTTACTACGCTAGAAGCAGGGGTGTATGACGTCAGGGGGGATGATCGTCATCTTGGCCAACGAACCACGGGCCAACTCCAAGGACATCTCCAGCACATGAGAAATCGTGTGCTGGAGATGATTTTTACGACGACACCAGTTCGGAAAGCAATTTCGAACAGTCGTCTCGCATGTTTCCAAGAAGTGCCCCCGGGAGGAATCGAACCTCCGACCTGCGGTTTAGGAAACCGTCGCTCTATCCCCTGAGCTACGAGGGCAAACTGTTTATCTGTCTTGTTTTACGTCATTTGTCTCTCGGGCGGAAGAGGCTTCGCTGGCTGGTATCTTGGTCGAGGAAAGCCATCGGTACGGGGTTCGCCTCTGCTTCGTGGTTCCTTAACGAAAAAGCCTCGACGGTTTGTCGAGGCTTTCAGGTCTGTTTTTGTGAAATGAGTTATTTCCGTTTGGGAATTTCGATATCGTGCGTCGCATCTTCACGTGGCAGATCGGCTTTCAATTCATACGCCTCGAACATCATCTTTCCCATGCGGTCCATACCCCCTTCTCCGCTGGCAATCGGTACGCCGTCGTAGCCGTTGATGGTCAGCACGTAAGGACCACCGCTGATTCCCTTACCGTCCGGGGTTTCGTACTTTCCATCAGTAATTTCAGCCGTCACACCTGGCCCTTGGTTGTTTTTTGAGGCATCAGGGGCAAAGGAGATATTGCCTTTGGGAAGTGGCTTCCCGTCGTATGAAATGGTTCCAGATATGGAGTAAATATCGGAAGCTTTTTGCGACGTGCAGCCACTTAGCAGCACTAGGACAGCGAACGCCAAACCGGCGTTCGCGATTAACATTGCATTGGTCTTCATGCTTCTTCCTTCGCGGGGACCAGGGCCGGGTTAGTTCTTTACGGAAACAACGTTACCGTCGTCGCGAATGGCAAGGTTTCGATACGTCGTCAGGTCCATCGTTTCACTAAGAAAATGGGCCGAACCGTCACCAAGCAGGAACAAGCATCCGCCGGGGTGATAGCTGCCAAAAGTACGCTGATGCAGGCCTTGGCCGAGTCCATTGGGAACCGAGTAGGAGCCGCCGGCGCTATCAAATGTGGTGTCGTACTTGTCGCCGTTGCAATTTCCATCGCAGCTATTGATTTGAATCTGGGCAGCTGCCAGGTTGCCGGTCACCGCAGAACCGCCACCACGGCTTGTGGATGCCCAGCCGAGCCAGTGCGAGTCGCCACGGCCTCCATCAAGCAATTGATAACGTGATTCACCGATTAAAAAGGTGTTGGACGAACCATCGGTGATGCTTGCAAAGTTTGTTCGCGAGTTCTGATACAGAATTCCGTTGATGTAGAAACGTCGACCAACGTTACTCGACTGGCAATTGCCAAGGCTGCTATCGCCGCCTCCCATCACGCCGTAATAGTTCGTGTGATTTTTGTCGACCGCTTCTCCCGGGAACGAAGGGCACTGAAACGCTTCGACTGATGTACGCCAAACGTTTCGGTTGGCACCGCTGGTAGGTGACTCTGCGTTGGAGCAAACAAATTCAGCCGACATATCGACTTGATCGTAAAGGTTGTTCAGTTCCAGAAACGGCAAAATGGCCACTGTCCAGGGAATACCGCGACCGCTCGTGGTGCAGCTGTTGGTTTTTCCATCGCCCATCTGGGCCCCGGCAGGGAATTTGCCGTAGGTATCGTGGTAATTGTGAAGTGCCAGGCCGAGCTGCTTGAGCTTGTTATTGCACTCCATACGGCGCGCCGCTTCACGAGCCTGTTGAACGGCGGGAAGCAGCAGCGCAATTAAAACGCCGATAATGGCGATCACGACCAGCAGCTCCACAAGCGTGAAACCGAGTCTTCGACGATGAGGCATGCAAAAAGACAACATGACCAACCTCGCATCAAAATAGGTGAATAGGACGAGAGATAGATAAGGATGCTCGAATGCGATCTTTCGCAATACGAGTTAGTGCATTAAGTAGTGGATAAGAAAAGAGTTAGATGCCGTCCGTGACCGCAGCTAGTCGAGGAGTTTTCAAGCTACGGGCGTAATAATTCATCGGCACAATGTGAATTCTATCCACCAGCGCAAGAAATAAAAAGAGAAATATGGCAATAAATCTCTTCTGGGTGGCAGATATCCATCCACTAGAGGGCCGTAGTGGATGCCAAATCGGCAAAGAAAAAGGCCGTCAACGCAATACGTTGACGGCCTTAGCTCGAAGCGGAGGGCACGAGACTCGAACTCGCAACCCCACAAGGGGGCATCACATTTCCAATGTGACCGCTAACCATTCGCTTACCCTCCAGTAAGATGCACCGCGAAGGTTCCCTAAGGGAGTCCTGACGGGGGCTCTAGGTTCGCCGTGCATCTTAACTGATTGTGCGGTTCTAGAGAATAGCGGCGAAGGAAATTGACCGCAATGGGGCTCGTTATCGCGTATGATAGTCGGAGCGTCGGCGACGATGCTGCTCTTCGCAACGTCTGGCTCAGGATCACTTCTCGATGAACGATACGCCAAGTGAGCCAAATCCGTTTGAATCTCCTGAAGCGGATCCAGCATTATTGCCGGATGAAACCGATCGACCATTGCCGGGGGATGCTTACATTGCGTTTCTGCGGGCGGCTGGGCTTTCTATCTTGTTGATCGTCGGGCTCTATTTTGTCTCGCCTGGGGTATCACTGATTGCCCTGTTTATTCTTGTACCCGCGAACTTGCGATCGGCACTGAGGCTGCGCCGGGAGTTTCGAGCGACAGGTCAGTGGCCAAAAGGTGGAGCGCAAGCGACTGCGTTTTTCATTTCGACACTCATTATGGTTCCGCTGCTAATCGCAGCTGGTATCGCTTTTTTTGCTGTCTGTTGGGCCGGAGCGATGATTGCTGTGAATGCTTTTCCTAAGGCAGACGATTATGGTTTTACGAACATGTTGCTGGGTGGAGTGCCGGCCGGCCTCATTGCCGCATTGGTAGCATTTGTTTTAGTGTTTCGGTTAACTTTGCCAACAGCGACGCGGCGAGATACTCCCGTAGAAAATGTGGCCGATCGACCGCAATCAATGGATTAACCGTTTTAGCTTCGAGCGTGATCGATTGTCCGTTTCCAGGAAGGGAAGCATCGGTTCATGATAGAACAAGTCGACACCCAGAAGGCGATCGAAAGCCGGCAATGGTTTATCGTTCGACGATGGCAAACCTATTCGAGCGAGCTGCGGACATTGCTTTTGCGTGTTGCGGCAGTGGTGGTTTTGTATGCCTGTCAGTTGGGGCATCATCTATCGTTGGCGTCTGAAGCAAGGCAAGCTAATCTCGCTTTTCATCAAGTCGCAACCATCGCAGCAGTTTTGCTGGTGGTTGTTTCGCTGCTTGATCTGCTGCTCGTTCTGAAACGCATTCTACCGGTTTGGCTTCCCTTTTTGATGACGGTTATCGACTTAGTCGCGATTGCGTTAGTCGTAGCCAAAGCTGGAGGACCCATGGCGACTTCGCTGACTGGGGCGTTTTATCTAGTCGTTGCCATGGCTGGTCTCCGCTTCGATTTACGTCTCGTTTGGTTGGCCACGTTGGGGGCTATGGCTGCCTATATGGGAACCGTCGGAGCGGTTGACGATTCATGGTTTGATTCGCAACATGCGGTTCCAGTCGTCCAACAAGCAGTGGCATTGGCTTGCCTTGGTGGGACTGGGCTTGTCGTCGGACAGGTCGTTCGCCTGGCAAGATCGCTCGCCGAGCAATACCGTCAACGTATGGATATGGTTCAAGCGGAGGAGACGAAATGACGCGTTCCGACTTGCCTCATGTCCTTTGTCCGGAATGCGGGGCAGAAAACAATACGTTTGCCAACGTCTGTTGGATTTGCCGGCGACCGCTATACGACGGCGAAGATATTATCGAAGCGGAAGCTGCTGTTCCTCAGAGTAAGCCATCGCAGGATCGGTTGGGGCGAATCTTTGGAATTTGGTCCTTCATCATTCTTGCATTCGCGGTGGTGCTTGTTGGAATGGGAGTTTACGTCGAGCAGCCTGGGGCACTATTGCTGTACATGATCGTTGTCGCACCGCTCTCAATTGGCGTGGGTGTCTTGATCTTCAAAGGGAATCAAAGCAGCCATCCTGTTCTACGAGGTATCACGATGAGTTTGTCGGCGGTAATCGTAACGGCAGGAACCATGGTGATGCTGGCCATCGCAGGCGTCATTGCTCTGATCGTCTTTTGTCTCATGATGTTCGCCGCTTCAGGAGGCTTTTGATCATGGAGCCGTACGAAGGTGGCCCTGGCGAACAACGAGAAGAATCGGAACATCGACCTGCTCCAGATCGATCAAAACAGGCTTCCATGAAGTCGTGTCAACCGCTCCTGGCGTTCGCGATACTGGCGGTCGTGGGAATGCTGCCGATTGTTTTCATCGGTGGCGTGGCGGTCTGGGAAGAAGGGCAACGCAGCTTTTTAGGTTGGGCCATCGCGACACTTCCGTTCGTGTGTGCCAGCTTTGCGTGTCTTTGGAAGTTCGCTAGATCGGTACGAACGAACGCAACTCGCGTGATTTCTTACGGCGCTGTTAATGGCCTCGGGTGTTCCGTACTTGTTTTAAGTGCCTTAGCGGTTGTCATTTCCTTTTCTATCTGTGCATCCGCCGTTTTGCCAATCCAATATCACTAGAGAGAAAGAGTTGTCGTATGAAACCGGTTTTCCGAGATTATACGGTGCTAGGCACAACGCAAAGTCTTTGCCCCGAATGCCTGGCGGTGGTGCCAGCGAAGATTATCACGCGCGGAAACCGTGTCTACTTTCGGAAACGATGTGAACTGCACGGAACGCGGGAAGACTTTGTGTGCTCGGATGTGGCCTGGTACGACCAAGCACAATTTAATGTTCCGGGAAAAATCCCTCACGATTTTGCTGTCGAGCCCAATAAGGGTTGCCCGCTCGATTGCGGGCTTTGCACAGAGCACGAACAGCATACATGTATTGGCCTGTTAGAGATCACTTCAAGCTGCAATCTTGCATGTCCGATGTGTTATGCCTCGAGCGGCCCTGGCGGAAAGCACTTAACGCTTGAACAATGTCAACAGACGATCGATCGCTACGTTGAAATGGAGGGGAATCCGGAAGTACTTCAGCTTTCCGGGGGCGAGCCGACGATTCATCCTCAGTTTCGCGAGATCCTGACGTACGCGTTATCACGGCCAATTGACTACGTGATGATCAACACGAACGGGATTCGTTTGGCCCATGACCCTGCTTTGTTGGAGTACTTGGCAAACCGCAAGGATCGCGTTGAGATCTATCTTCAATTCGACGGATTTCGAGAATTGACCTCGCTCCAACTTCGCGGTGAAGAGTTGGTCGAAACGAAGCTGAAAGCCGTCGAAAAGTGCGGCGAGGTTGGCTTGCATGTCAATCTTGTCGCAACTCTTCAGCCAGGTGTAAACGATGACGAACTTGGGAAGCTGGTAGATTATTGTGCCAGACGACCCTGGATCACCGGTCTTAGCTTACAGCCGGCAACTTATTCGGGGCGGCATGTCTTGCCGGAGGAATTGGAGAACCGAATTACGTTTCCGGATGTAATTCGTGGGATCGCCGAGCAGACCAACGGCCGTTACACGGAAGCCGACTTTATGCCACTTCCGTGCGCTCATCCCAACTGCCACCAGATGTCGTACGCATATCGCCGCGACGGTGAGCTTGTGCCCTTGATGCGATTCATCAAAGCGGCCGAGCATTTGGATCTTCTGTCAGGCGGAATTTCCTTTCAGCGTGGAGCTGTTAAAGAACTTCTCGAACGTTATCTCGTTCGAGAAGCATGTTGCCCAGGAGGAAGTTGTGCTCCCCCGCCCTCTTCGGACGGACTTACCTTGCCGGTGCTTAGTAGCCAGAGCCCGTTGGAGGACTTGCTTGGGGCTCTGAACAATGCAGACCCTAAGTATGCATCCGCTGCAGTCGAGTTCTTTACCAAAGCAATGCAGGAACAATTGGGGGCGGAAGATGTGTTTCGCATCATGATCACCTCCTTTTTGGACGCCTACAACTTTGACGTTCGACGCGTGATGAAGTGTTGCGTGCATCATCTTTTGCCGAGTGGGCATTTTGTGCCGTTCTGTGCGTACAACGTGCTTTACCGCGAAGGGCATGTCGAGCTTCCCCCGCTAAAGTCAGCCGTGGGAGTATCTGAATGACGCAATTGGCGTACATGGCCATTATGATGGCGGCGATAGTCGTCGGCTTTGTGCTTCTGCGATTGTTTCAAGAAGAGCTGCGACTGGCCTGGTGGGAGAAGCTCGGCATCGCGCTAGGAGGATTTTGTGGAGCCATGATTGGAGCGAAGTTGCCATTTGCTCTTTATGACTGGCAGGGACTACTCGATGGGACGACCTGGTTTGCTCATGGCAAGACAATAATTGCAGGGCTTTTGGGAGGATACTTCGGCGTTGAGCTCGCGAAGTGGATTCTCGACATTCGTACCAAGACAGGCGATAGTTTTGTAGTTCCTGTTGCGGTGTCGATCGGTATCGGGCGGTGGGCATGCTTCGTAGCTGGCTGTTGCTTTGGACAGGCCTGTCATGTGCCGTGGGGCGTCGCGTTTCCCACGGCTCCCGATGGTGGCGAGCTGCTACGTCATCCAACTCAGATCTACGAGTCACTATTTCATTTAACGTGCGCCGGAGTGTTCTTCCTCTTATGGCAGAAAAAGCTGTTTCCGGGGCAGCTGTTCAAGATTTACTTGGTCGCCTATATGACGTACCGTTTTTTTACGGAATGGCTGCGACCAGAGCCGATCTTTGCGCTTGGATTGACGGCGTATCAATGGGCGACACTGGCAGCCATTCCGCTGTTTGTCTTTCTCATTTGGCGAGATAGCCAAACGGCAGGCGCAATAAAAACGGAGCCGACCATAGCGGGCGGCTCCGAATAATTTTCTTATTTGAACAGCTTTGATTACTGATAGCGATCGCGGCTGTTGGCAATCAGGCTGACGAATTGATCGTTGTTTTCGTACTTGCCCAACTGTCTTGTGAGTTGCTCCATGGCATCGATGTGATGCATCGAAGTCAGCGTGCGTCGTAAAGCGACGACTGCGTTAAGGGCCTCTTCGGTGAGAAGCAGCTCTTCGCGACGTGTGCCAGACTGCGAAATATCGATCGCCGGCCAAACACGACGGTCGGCCAACTTTCGATCGAGCACCAGCTCCATGTTGCCGGTACCTTTGAACTCTTGGAAGATGACTTCGTCCATCTTGCTGCCGGTGTCGACGAGTGCCGTACCGACAATGGTCAGCGAGCCACCTTCTTCAAAGGAACGAGCCGTTGCAAACAGCTTTTTGGGAATGTCCATCGCTTTGACGTTGATACCGCCCGACATGATGGCATTGTTACCACGGTTGTCGCCAACCCATTTGTTGAATGCACGAGCCAGACGAGTGATCGAGTCTAGCAGCAGGAAGACATCCTGGCCTGCTTCCGCCAAGCGTTTGCAGCGTTCGATCACCAGTTGCGAAAGGCGAACATGGCTTTCGATGTCGCGATCGAGACTACTCGCGATCACTTCACCCTTCACGCTACGTTGCATTTCCGTGACTTCTTCTGGACGTTCGTCAATCAGAAGCACAACCAGTTTGACGTCTGGATGATTGGCCGAAATGCCGCGGCTGACGTTCTGCAAAAGCATCGTCTTGCCGGTACGAGGCGGAGCCACGATCAAAGCACGTTGCCCTTTGCCCAGCGGAGTGAGCAGGTCGACAACACGGTTCGTCAGAGGGCCACCGTCGTATTCCAGCTTCAAATGTTCGGAAGGATTGACGGGAGTCAAATCATCGAACGACTTCACGTTCAAATAGTCTTCCGGGACCATGCCGTCGACGTCAAAGACATCGCGGAGACGTGGTCCTTGGCCACGACGGAATCGCTGGATCATACCACGGATCATCACTCCTTCACGAAGACCGTATCGTTCGATCATCGTGCCGGGAACGAAGGGGTCGGTACGTTCGCGAGCAAAGTTGTTTGCCGGGCTACGCAAGAAGCCATAGCCATTGGGGTGCATTTCGAGCAACCCATAACCAGGTTCCAGTGGAATGGGTTCCCCTGGTTCAAATTCTTCGTTGTCGAGATTGTTGCGTGGCACATTAGAGCTTGGAGGAGAAGATCGGCGTCGGCCTCCCCCGGAACGTCCTCGGCCCTTGGGGCCTGGTCCATTTTGGGAACCGCCGCTGTTACCACGTCGCCGCCCGCCCGATTTGGAGCGGGTCTGCCGTTTGTTTGACATTGAAAACTACCTAATCACAGAAGTCAGGTTCGATCCGAGTCTTCAGAAAGAACGCGAGATCGCTTTACAGATTCCTGAGGCTGTTCTCCCTTCAAGGGAGTTCGACCTGAACGGGTTTAAAAGATTCCTTTTGCCTTGGGAGCGGGCATGATTCGAGCATTCAGTCTCTGACGAGTCAGAGACGTCTTTCCCGAATCAGTCCAACCTCACACACATCATGAACAAAGCACTCGTACGAAGAATGCTTGAATGTGAGAGGTATCCGTGTTGCCATCCATCCAGAGCGAGGAGGCCCCGATCGAGGCAACGTTGGGGAGCCAAAAAGCCTATCGAAAGACAAGCTTGTTAGCCGTGTGTATGAATGTCGAAAGGTAATTCCGTTACCAATCGAGTCATATATGAAAATGGGTGGCTACGTAAAACCCTTGTCATGTCACCGGCAGGTATCCAGACAAGTCTAGCAACCCTAGCAAGGTTTAACGGTAACCGAAACAGTTCCCTAAAGAACTGAAAGCTTCCTTGATTCTCAAATGACCACGCTACTTGAATGTGGCACGCTAAAGAGAATCGTGTACTGCCCGAAGAACTTGACGTTTGCTGAAGATCTCAGTCCGACGCCTTTGAGCAGAAAGGATGGCCACCGCGTGAGGAAAACACAAGATTTTGCCCACAGAGTGGTGGCGATCAAACTACTGGCATCATAAGGATTTACCGGGGTGTGTCAAGCTATCATTCCTGTTCAATCGACAGAGATTCTCATTTTCTCCACGAGATCTTGCGTAGCAGTGCCAAGGTGTTGGTATTAGTGGACTTATTGCCCATCAACTTTGACTTATCGGAACACGTTCCGCGACTCGCGCGGCACTTTAATCCAGGAAATTCCGCAAATTCGTTACTTTTGATGCATTTCCGTCAGAGGGCGTCCCGATACGAACCAATGGAAAACCGAACCAAGCCAAATTTTGGAACTCGTTTACCGGGGCTCGTTGATTCATGTCGTCCATAATTCGTATTTCTACCCTCGTCTTGCTTTTTGCGATTCAGACGACGGTTCTCGCTGAGGACGCCGTTCGCTGGGCACCCAATCTTGATACTGCCAAGCGAGTTGCTGCATCCAAAAATCAGTTAGTTCTGATTCACTTTTACGCGGACAATTGCCCGCCTTGCCGTCGGCTGGAAGCGAATGTCTTCTCGCAGCCAAGCTTTGCCAACGATGTTGAGCAGAACTATGTCCCGGTGAAGATCAATGCGAGCTCCGAGCCACACGTCGCTAAAGAATTCGGCGTTGATCGTTGGCCTCAAGACGTGGTGATCGCACCCAGCGGCCAAGTGCTGTATCGCATGATCAGCCCCCAAGATCAGAATCGTTACGTTGGTATTCTTGCTCAGGTTTCGTCCAAGATGAATCCGAATGCGAATCCTGCTACTCCGGGGGGAAGCATGGTTGCTCAGGCTGCGAATACAACTCCTGTTGCACCGCAGGCCCCTCAGCAAGTGGCCCCCGGGCCACCACAGGGTTCCCGTTATTCGAGCTTCACCTCGAATGCCGCTCCATCGGCAGCGCCACCGGCACAACCGCAAACGCAGCAACCAACTGCACCACAGGCTCCGGCTTCGCGATTTGCGACCTATGGTCCATCGTCGGATCAGACGGCACCTAGTCAAGCACCTGCTCAGAGCCGTTTCGGTTCTGCGGCGCCTCAGCAGAACACTGCCCCTGCCCAGCCATCGATTCAACAGTTTGCTGGTCAACCGCAACCGCCACAAAACAATGTTGCCCCTCAACAATCGACGCAGCCTCAGTCTGAGGCATCGCAGCCAGAGCAACCTCAGTTTGCGATGGATGGTTATTGCCCTGTCACGCTTGTCGAGCAAATGAAATGGCAGAAGGGCGATCCACGTTGGGGAGCACGCCATCAGGGACAAGTTTACTTGTTCTCGTCGCAAGCCGAACAACAGAAGTTTCTAGCGAATCCAAATCAATTCAGCCCGGTGATGTCGGGTATTGATCCGGTCGCTTTTCTGGGCAAAGGGCAAGTCGTTCCGGGCGATCGTCGCTTCGGACTAACCTATCGAGGTACGCTCTATCTGTTTAGCAGCGAAGAAAGCTTGCAGACGTTCTGGAACGAGCCGCAGCGATATTCATCGATGGTGCAGCAAGCCATGGCTTCGCAGAATATGCGTCGCTAGGTCAAGATTCAAAATTGAATTCTCCGAAAGGCGATCGTCATTTTGACGGTTGCCTTTTTTCATGCACGCTTACCAATCGTCCGGTGATAAAGGCGTATCGGCAGGAATCTTCGAGGCTTTCACGCGAGCAGCGATTTGATCATAGACTTGCTGTTCGCGTGTGCTAAGCATGTCGTAATTTACTTTGTGAAGAACATCGCGAGCCGGATTGGGTTGCTGCATCGGGCCAGCGAGATGTTCAGCTAATTTAAGTCGGACCTGGGCATGCCGCGAACGGTTGGAGTTTAGATATTCTTCCATGGCTTGTGCGGCTTCATTGTCGTGCTTTTGCAGGCAGAGCTGTTTGATGATGAGTAGAAACTCACGATCGGGTAGATGCCAGGTTGCGTATCTCTGAGTCATTGTCTTGTGAGCTTGATAAGCAAGTTTCGCGTCATGTCCTTCCGAAAGAAGGCTGCGGATCTGCTTCAGTCCTTGGCTCGTTTGTGGGTACTCTTTTTCCTGGGTTGCTTCTGGCTCAAGCTCTGCCCGAGATTGGTGATGCCGACCGGCTACGACAGAGAACAAGTCAAAGTGTTCGCAGTCGACCAGTCGAAGCTTGAGCATGCCAATGCCGACGGCCGCGCCCAGCAAAGCTCCGAAGGAGTGTAGCACCGGGGTATAAGGAACCAGTCCGCCGGCACGATGCATTACCGAAAATGCCAAGAGCACATCGAAGACTAAGAAGCAACCTGCCATTACATAGATAGGGACATCGATTTCTTCAACGTCGTAATAGTTAACATGCTTACGGCCGCCGACGGTTACGTGAATCGTATTGAGCGGGGCCCAAACGAATGCGATACCGATCAATGCGTAAATGATCCCCGAGGCTCCCAACGCAGCCCCTTGAAAGCCAGGGTTGAAAAGCATGACCAGTAGTTGGAGTAGCAGTCCGCGTGCGAAAGCGGTTCCAAAGTAGATGCCGATAAACTTCCACCATCCGACTTTGCCTTCAACAATCAAGCCAAACAATAGAAGGAAGCCCATGTTGACCAACAGGTGGACAACATTCGCATGCAAAAACGCTGCGGTGACTCCTTGCCATGGTTTGATGCCGTGGCCGAATTGAAGCGTGTATTCCTCTGGCCCGTCGTAGCCACCATGAATAAACCACTTGAGGACCGTCGTGCGATGGTGCCCGCTACTTGGTTCCGGGTGAACGATATTCTCGTAAACAGGCTCGGCAAAGAAGATGCCGACGTTCAGAAGTAGAATCGTAACTGTGACAACTGGGGCATGGTAGATAGGGGCATCGGTGCCATGGGGAATGAACATATTTGTCCAGGGAAAGAGAACGCAAGCGGCTAATTCGAAACGTTATTCGCTGGGCGCCTCCAAATATTACCTTTATTTCCTAGAAACTTACCAATCTTCCAACGTATCGATGACGCCTTCATCTTTCATTTGATTGGCTTTCACTTTGAGTTTACGAAGGATGGCTTGCTCTCGATCATTGAGCTGCGCAGGGACCACTTTAGAAAGCACGGAAAGAGCTTGGCTGGGCCGCCCCAATTGATCAAGCATAATGGAGGCCAGCTTCAGCCGGACTTGATCCTGCTTGCTACGCGGTGATTGTAGGTACTCACCGATTGCTAGAGTCGCGTCTTCCCATAGCTTCTGTTCGCAAAGCTGCTTAACAATCATCAGGAACTCTGCATCGGGTAATGTCCATTGCTCGTACCGCTGTTTCATGCTCAGGTGAGCACGAAAGGCAAGTTTAGGTGATTGTCCTTCACGAAGGATTTGGCGGATTTGTGTCAGGCCGCTAGAGATTTGCCGTTGTTGCTTCTCGGAGTACTCTGCTTGGTTGATGTTAAGTTCCTGCAGTTCTTCTCGTGACATACGGTTTCGTCCATGCCAGACCGAGAACACATCCCAATTTTCACAGTCCACCATGTTCATGCGTAGCATGCCGATCCCTACGGCCAGACCCACGACACCACCCAACGCATGAAGCAGTTCACTTGTCGGAGTAATGATCTCTCCGTTGAAGGTAAAGAAGGTGGCGATAGCAATACTGTACAGCATGTAAAATCCAGCTAGTCCCGCGACGGGAATGCTAAATTGAAACGCACGGAATACCATCATCATGAAAAAGAAAAACGTGCAATGAATATCATTCGCAGGCGCCCAAATAATTGCGATTGCCATGATTCCAAAGATGATGGATGACGCTCCGACCGAACAGTTCCAGGGGAGCGGTTCCATGCCGAGCATGAGCGTTTGCTCCATGAAGCCTTCGACTACGCCGATACCGAGGTAGACCACAAGGAATTTCCACCACCCGATCTTCCCTTCGACGATTAACCCAAACGTCCACAGCCAGAACATATTGCCGAGTAAATGCATGAAGTCGGCATGTAAGAAATGGCCCGTGATCCATTGCCAAGGCCTCAAGCCGCGACCGTATTGGAGCGTTAGCAGATCACCATCGGCAGGCGCTGACTCGACTTCTACTTCGCTGGACGTGGCCCCGTTCAGGTCCGCCATCGCCTCTTCGTATTCTTCTTCGCTGATGACACCTTCATCATGCAGTTGCTCGACAATCGCCGTGAGTTGGTCGGTGTCGATATCGGTTATTTCGAATTCCGATTGGAGCGGATACGTGAAGAAAACAAGAGTGTTGATGACGATCATCGTCACCGTAACGATCGGAAGATGATAAAGAGGAGCGTCTGTGCTGTAGGGGATAAACATAGAGTGCCCAGGCAATCCTGACCTGAGGAAACGTGGCGACAAAATCGAATGCCCCTCAGCGTAGTCCACGGGAGGGGGCGGTTCAAACGGGAATCGTCAACTTTGCCAAACGTTTGTTTATCCTGGAGGGAATAAAACAAAACTAGCGGCCAACGCGATCAGCGCGATGCCTCCCAGTCCGACAAGCAACCGGGCCGAGCCACGGCCGATCCTTTGTTCCAGAAAGCCAATCTTCCGTGATTGAAATACCGATGAGACGTCAAAGATGGCTGCCCAGATTCCTGCCACGCCAAGAATTGCCGTAAAGATGGTCATGATCCAGACGCCGAGTTCCATTACTCCCCTGCACTCTCCCAATTGCGGCTTCGATTGACGGCCTCTTGCCAGCATGCATAGCGTTGATTCATTTTGCTTTGGTCTTTGCCGGGCTTGAATTCTTGATCAAGCTTCCAGAGACCACGTAGCTCATCTTGCGAATGCCAAAATCCGACCGCCAGACCAGCTAGAAAAGCGGCCCCCAATGCGGTCGTTTCGCTGATCTTCGGGCGCCGAACAGTTGTTCCCAGTAAATCGGTTTGAAACTGCATCAGGGCATTGTTGACGCTCGCACCGCCATCTACCTGAAGAACTTGCAGAGGAACACCTGCATCGCGCTGCATTGCCTCGATCATGTCCCGCGTTTGATAGGCCATCGATTCGAGTGCGGCCCTGGCGATGTGACCACCGGTGGTGCCTCTCGTCAGTCCAATAATAGTTCCACGAGCATTCGGATCCCAGTAAGGTGCTCCCAGTCCAACGAATGCTGGAACGAAATAGACTCCTCCGTTATCCTCCACCGTCTCCGCAAGAGGTTCGACCTCTGACGAGCACTCAATGATGCCCAAGCCATCTCGCAGCCACTGAACAACGGCACCAGCAATGAAGATCGAACCCTCCAACGCGTAGCTAACCTGGTCGCCGATCTTCCAGCCAACCGTTGTTAATAGGTTGTTTTTCGACAAAACCGGTTTGTCGCCGATATTCATTAACGCGAATGCACCGGTGCCGTAGGTGTTTTTAACCATGCCTTCGTCAAAACATGTTTGCCCAAAAGAAGCAGCTTGCTGATCGCCTGCCATACCAGCGATTGGAATGGTGTGGCCTAGTACGGATGTATCCGTTTCCGCAAATACGCCACTGCAATCAACAATTTCTGGGAGCATGCTGCGAGGGATCTTGTAAGTCGCTAGTAATTCATCGTCCCAGTCCAGTGTTTCGATATTCAGCATCATCGTGCGAGATGCATTGCTGAAATCAGTAACGTGACTTTTGCCAGACGTCAATTTCCAAACCAAGTAGCAGTCGACGGTACCAAACAGAAGGTGTCCCTCTTCAGCTGCCTGGCGGGCACCGTCATCATTTTCCAACAGGTGCATTAGCTTGGTTGCGGAGAAATAAGCGTCGAGTACCAGGCCGGTCTTGTTGCGAATCGTTTCCGTCAGTCCATCATCGCGAAGTCGATCGCAAATGGGACTGGAAACTCGGCTTTGCCAAACAATGGCATTCGCAATCGGTTCCCCCGTTCGTTTGTCCCAAACGACTGTTGTCTCGCGCTGGTTGGTGATGCCGATTGCGGCGACTTCTTCCAAAGCAACTTTACCCAAGGCACCCTTGATGGTGTTGAGTTGGCTTGTCCAAATATCTTCCGGTGAGTGTTCGACATGCCCAGGCTTCGGAAGGATTTGGCGGAATTCTTCCTGAGCGGACGACACAATGTTGGCATCACGATCAAAAAGGATTGAGCGGCTGGAGGTGGTGCCTTGATCGACGGCAAGAATATATCGGGGCATCGTGTTGTCCTTCGAGTGGGGCTAGGCGGGAAGAACTTGCTTTCCAAATCGCGATTTTAACCGCTCGACGTAGTTGTCGATGGTCTCTTGCTTGTCGTCTGCTGCAAGTTTCCCAGCAGAAATCAACGCTTCCGTTACCGCATCGAGATGTGCATGCGAAAGTTTCGGGTCAAAAACAAGCATCAAACGGCGTTCGATGACATCCGCTATTGTTTTAGCGTGCAGTTTCTGAATGGCGGCTGCCGCCATTTCGTCGACTGAAGCTTCGATAGGCGTTCCGGTCAGATGATGCATAAGAAAACGTGCACGCTGGCCAGATTCAATCGTGGGAAGTTGTCCGTCAAACGTCTTGCGATTTTGCGAATTAGCAACGACTTCTTGGCCGAGTTGCTTCAAAATTGTTTTCGCGGAATGTTCGGCCAGCGAGCGGCACGTAGTCAGCTTTCCGCCTACAACTGTATAACATGGCCATGGGGCCGAATCATGTTCATGTAGCCAGTGTCCCCGCGGTATCGAAGCGGTCGAACCTTCCGGTACGTAGGGCAGCGGACGAACACCACTGTAGTGCTGGGTAATGTCCGCATGATTCAGATCGACTCCCGGCAACACGGAATTTACGCACCGAAGCAGGTAATCGATCTCCTCTTCACTTGCGGTGGCAACTTCTGGATCGCCTTGATGCCGGATGTCGGTCGTCCCGATCAATGTGCCTCCATTCCAGGGCAGAATAAAGACGGGACGGCCATCAAAAGCCTCGGCATAGATGCCGCGTGGTCCCAACGCCTCTTTAAGAGCCGGCTTGTGCGAAATTAGGTGCGAGCCTCGTGTACCACCGAATAGCTGCTTCGAGGGAATCCCTAACTGCTGAAGCGTTTCGTCCCCGGCGGGGCCAGATGCATTCACTACCGCTGAGGGGCGTACTGGTGAAGATAAATCGCCCTCGTTTATCAGTGACTCAAATTCAAAGACGTCTTGATTCAGCCTAGGACGGCAATAGGTGTGAAGTCGAAACGAGACGTCCTGCTGGTCAGCAATCCTTTCGCAGTCTTGGATTAATGTGGCAACGTAGAGCTCGGGGAACTCGATCTGGCCATCGAAGTAACTGAAGACATCCATGAACTCTGAATCGAATCCAATAGCTTGCCATTGTTGCTTCGGCATTCGCTTATGAGAGCCCAGCTTTTGGCTACCCGCGAGGAAGTCGTACATTGTCAAGCCACTGCGAATCGCCCACGAACCGCGAGAAGGATTCTTCGACTGCAGAAATGGCAGGTTAAAGAAGCCTGCGGCAGAAGAAAACAATCCGGCGAATTGTGACTTTACCGGAATCATTAATTCGAGTGGCGAAACGTGCTCCGGCGAGTTTGCCAAAAAACGTTCGCGCTCAGCGAGCGATTCATAAACGAGCGAGGCTTCGCCATGTTCCAGATAGCGGAGCCCGCCATGAATAAGCCGCGAAGACCAACTCGTCGTTCCGGACGCGATGTCCGCATGATCGACTAAGACGACTGGGACTCGATTGAGGAGCAATTCTCGAGCGAGAGCGGCACCATTGATTCCAGCACCGACGATTAAGACCGACTTCTCGTTGTCATTCATAGGATCCGAGCGATGAGAGGGTGGCGTTGTTGGTTGTCTTATTATGGAGACTCGCCGGGTCAACTTCTACCGCTGGCAAAAAACGTCAAGTAATACGATCCCCAAAGAAAGGCTGGGAACGCGAGAATTTCAAAGAAAAGAAATTGATGACTCGGCGCCAGTTGTTTCCGGCAAATTGTCCGTGACTGGACACTTACCGTTGCAATTGACACGGCCAAGGAAAGAAGCATTTGGCCGAATTGCTTTACATCTCTTCGAGTTGACGCTCGAGATAGCTGATTTGAGTACGGATCGATTCCAAGTTGGGATTAAGTCGCAACGCCCTTCGGAAACTGTCCAGGGCCATGACGTTTTCACCTTGTCGCAAGTAGCATTGCCCCATGGCGATAGCCGCTGGAAAGTGATACGGATTGATCTCCAACGCTTGATGGTTGTCGCGGAGTGAACGCTCGAAGTTGTGTTGCTTGTAGTAAACCTGGCCACGCTGGCTGTAAGCTTCGGAATACCACGGTGCATCGATAATCAACGAGTCCGCTTCTCGGAGAGCAGAATCCAGCGAATTTCCTTGAATTTGGGTCATCACTTTGCGCAAACGATGTCGTTGGCTTTGCGTTCCTGCCCGTATCCAAAGAGAACGAATACCGTTTTCGGCAATAAGTCGTACGCCGCGGTCCGCGTCGTTCAGGGCCATTCCAACGGTATGGTTGGATGAATAGTCGCTGACGAAACACAAAGCCATCACAGCCGAACGTCGGACCTCAGGCGATCCATGAAGGCAGAGGCGTTCGAGCGTACCGCACGTATAAACCGCCGCAACACGATGAATAAACGCGGCAGTATTCTCTTCCGAAAGATACTTTTGGAAGATCGAAAGCAAAACGGGATGGCGCTCTGGGGAGTCGCTCACGAGTCGGCCCTACGGCATTCGAGAAACATTCCACTCGTCCTGAGTTCTAAAATCCTTTATGGTCAATCCATTGAACAAAGTCCGAGTGTAATCACGGGGTAACCCGGGAGCAAATAATCGATGCGAGCCTATTCTTCCGTTTTTCTGAACCTGCTATTGGGAGTATTGACAGCCGCATTTTCGCAATTAAATAGCCCCCTTCTTGCACAAGCTCCCACAGATTGGCGAACTGAAGCCGATCTCGACAAGCAGCTGGAATCGACGTTCGACCTGACGTGGGAGGATGTGCCCTTGCGGGAAGGACTCATGCGGTTGGGCAAGACGCAACGAGTCGCGATCTTTTTAGATCGACGCATCAATCCTGATCGGCCAATTAGCATGACGTTCACGAACGAGCGGCTGGAACTTGCACTGCAGCGAATAGCGGCAGAGCTTAGACTGGGGATGTCTCGCGTAGGAGACGTGATCTACTTTGGCCCAGAAGAGACGGCGAGGCGTTTGCCAACTGTGGCACAGCTACAGTCGCAGTTCGCCAAATCGAGCGGTATTCCAGAAGCGTTGAAGTTTCTCGACCAGAAAAAATATTCTTGGCCTAAGTTGGCAACGCCGCACGAGATTTTGATGAGCGTTGCCGAGGACCATGGCATGACGTGGAATAACTTGGACGAAGTCATCAAGCATGATCTTTGGCCAGCGGCTGATTTTCCCGCCATGCGAACGACTGAATATCTCTCCCTCGTGCTTGCCGGATACCATGCTTCTTATCGATTTGATAAGCAGGCAGACGGAATCAAGCTTCAGCTTGTCCCAATTCCAGAAGACCTGTCGCTGACGCGTATCTATCCTTACAGCGGGAGTCACGATGAGGCGATCAAGAAGATTCAGGAACTATTCCCGGAAGCCAAAGTTCAATCGGACGGAAAGCGTCAATTGGCCGTGACTGGATCGCAGCAGATCCAAGACCAAGTAGCCAAGCTGCTTCGTGGTGGCACCGCAAGGAATACGGTCGTCATGCCGGGCGAGAAACGGTACACGCTCAAAGTCGAACAGTTGCCGCTCGGCCCTGTGCTTGATGCATTAGAAAAACAGTTGGGAAAAGAATTTGACGTTCCAGAGGGAATGGAAGAAGAGCTAAAGCAGCGAATCTCTTTTGACGTCAATGCGGTCGACCTGGCTGCATTGCTGGAGGCAATCTTTCAAGAGACAGAATTTGCCTATCAAGTGGAAGAAAGCAAAATCGTGATCCGCAAAAAGTAGCCCTTGGTATTTACGTTCATTCGAAATGATTAAAGGCGACATGCCCATGGGGACGTGTCGCCTTCGTTGTTTTGTATTGCTATGTTCCGGCAAAGCAGCACTTAGCAGCCGTGCTTTTCCAGCTTTTCGCGGAGTGTGTCAGCGGTGAATGGTTTCACGAGGTAGTCGGAAACACCTGCTTGAATGGCTTCCATGACGCGCGACTTTTCTGCTTCGGTCGTCACCATCATGATTTTGACATCCGCATCGATCTTGCGGATCTCTTGAATCACTTCCAAGCCGCTTTTGCCTGGCATGTTCCAATCGGTCAGTACGAGATCGAACTCGCCTGGCTTGAACATCTTGACCGCTTCTTCACCGTCAGCTGCTTCAACAGCGTTTGGCACGCCGACAGCTTGAAGGGAACGGAGAATGATCTTTCGCATTGTGCTGGAGTCGTCGGCGACAAGTACGCGTACAGCCATGATTCGTTTAGCTCCTGTTAGTGCCTGCCCTCTCGGCCTGAAGAGGCCGGTGGAGAATGGTCCATGGGAAATGAAATTTCTACCGAACGATAGGGCACGCTCTGCAGGCGTCAAATGAACGTTGATAAGTTTTCATAAATTGGTCAAGCGTATTAGGAAAGCTCAGCTCTTAGAAATTGCCCGCTTCTGAACTGACTTTTATTCGTTTGGCAACTAAGAGTTTCTCTCGATTTGCTCGTCACGCGGCTATTTCGTTCCGGCTGTACCGTTTGTTCCGCCTACGGTAGACAGGCAGTCCGAAATGACTGGGGAAAATTCACGGCTTGACCAAACTTTTCTCTTTCACTAACCGACCTTTATACGAGAAACGTGTCAGGAACGTAGGGGCTGGCTACATCTGACTCGAAGCGTTTTATCCGAACGTGAAGGAAAACAAATAACGGACATGGTTGTCCCGCCCGAGAATCTCGGGGCAGCGGATCTCGAGAACATTGGTTCCAGCGATGATCGGGAGACAGAGCTTTGTCCGTTACTACTGAAGACTTGAAGTTAGAAGAGCGTTCCGGCCATGAAGCGCAGCGGCGCGAAGGCTTGAACTCGATGCAGCTGGTCAGTTTCCAGCTTGCCAAGGAAGAGTACGGGATCGAGATCACCCGCGTTCAGGAAATCATCCTGATGGGCGAGATCACTCGTGTTCCTCAAACGCCTGGATACATCAAAGGTTTGATCAACCTTCGCAACACGGTTATTCCAATCGTCGATTTGCGACTCCGATTCGGCCTGCAAGAACAACAGCCCACCGACGAAACACGGATCATGGTTATGAACGTGGGTGGTAAGACGGTCGGCATCATTGTCGACGCAGTCAGTGAAGTCTTGCGTATCTCGAAAGATCAAATTTCCTCTCCGCCGCCGACCGTTGCTGGTCTGGGCCGCGAGTATCTCACCGGCCTGGTGAAGCTCGACAAGCGTCTGCTGATTTTGCTCGATATCGACAAAATTCTCGGCAAGACCGATACCGAGCAACTTACGCACGCTTAAGCGTCGTGCTGACCGGGCACCTGCTCGGACCATGACAACCGTCAATCGGGCTTCTATGTGAAGCAGATTGCGACACGCAGGAGCACAAGCAAATCAAGGGATGGGGCAATTTCCTTCATGCATCGAGAATTACGAGTTTTAGAAAATGACCGCAAATAAAACTGCTCAGAATAACGAAAACGTCCAAGATCTCCGAAGTGAACTGTCGATCGCCAAAGCGATGAGTGAAAACTCGCCCATCAACATCATGATGGCAGACAAAGATCTCAACATCACTTACGTCAATCCAGCCAGTGTCAATACACTTCGCACACTCGCCGCTTACCTTCCCTGCAAGCCGGAAGAAGTGATTGGCCAAAGCATCGACATCTTCCACAAAGACCCCGCCTATCAACGTCGCGTCCTGAGCAACCCTGAAAACCTTCCGGTACGAACGAACATTGAGATCGGCGATCAAACAGCCGACTTGCTGGTTTCCGCTACGTACGATGAAGCTGGTTCCTATCTGGGCCCAATGGTGACGTGGGAAGTCATTACTGAGAAGCGACGTTTGGAAGCTTCCGCTGCCGAAAAGACGGCGATCGTTGAAAACGCTCCGATCAATATCTTGCTGGCCGACTTGAACGGAACCATTACCTACATGAACCCTGCTTCGGAAAAGACGCTGCGAAGCATCGAGCATATTCTGCCGGTGCCTGTGGCCAAGATTGTCGGCGCTTCGTACGACATCTTCCATAAGAATCCAGCTCACCAACGACGTTTGCTGGGCGATCCGAGCAACCTGCCTATCGAAACTCAAATCGAGATCGAAGGTGAATACCTCGATCTTCAGGCCAGTGCCATTTTCGATAAAGATGGCAATTACACCGGGCCTATGGTGGCTTGGTCGCTGGTCACCGAGCAAGTCAAAGCTCAACAAGCTGAAGAAGCTCGTGCAGAACGTGATCGTGAAGAGCAAGTCGAACTGCGACGCAACGTCGATCAAATTCTGGCCGTCGTCCAGGCCGCTGCCGAAGGCGACTTGACTAAGCGAACCGGATTGGAATCTCAAGACGCGATCGGTCAGCTTGCTGGAGGTATCGATCGCATGATCGCCGATCTGCGTGACATCATCAGCCAGGTTGTCGACAGCGGCATGCAGTTCGCTGAAGGTGCTTCGGTGATCGCAGAAAACTCGCAGCATCTGGCTCAAGGGGCTCAAACCCAAAGTGCCTCGGTCGAAGAAATGAGTGCTTCGATTGAAGAATTGACCCGCAGCATTGACTCTGTGAAAGACAACGCCAGTGAAGCCAATCGTATGGCTGGCGACACCAGCACCATGGCTGAAGAAGGCGGTACGGCCGTTCAGAAGTCGATTGAAGCGATGGAGCTGATCAAGACTTCTTCGGAACAGATCAGTGAAATCATTCAAGTCATTTCCGAGATCGCCAGCCAAACGAACTTGCTCGCGTTGAACGCCGCAATCGAAGCGGCTCGGGCCGGTGAACATGGTCTTGGTTTTGCTGTCGTTGCTGACGAAGTCCGTAAGCTGGCCGAACGATCGAGCGAAGCTGCTAAGGAAATTTCTTCGCTGATTAAAGAGTCGACTCAACGCGTCCAAGATGGTTCCAAGCTCAGTGCTCAAACGGGTGCCGCTCTGGAGAAGATCATCAGCGGAGTCAGCTCGACGGCCGATAAGATCTCCGAAATTGCAACGGCAACCGTTGAACAGGCTCAAAACGCCAATGAAGTCGCTGGAGCAATTCAGCAGGTTTCCGGTGTCACCGAGCAATCGGCAGCAGCCTCGGAAGAAATGGCTTCGAGCAGCGAAGAACTGGGGGCCCAGGCCACCATGCTTCGCGAACTGGTCAGCCGGTTCCAAATCTGAGCGAACTAGGAATGCAGTTGCATCGTCTCGCGAGTTGTATGCGAGGCGATGCGACTTTCGTTTGGGCAGAAACGATTACTCAAAAAGGAATTTAGGATGACGGGGCTTCTTACCACGGCGCAAGTTACTGACGATCAAATGCGTCGTTATGCAAAGATGATTTATGACGTAGCTGGTATCGAGATTTCACCAGCGAAGAAGCAGTTGCTTTCCAATCGCATTCGTCGACGCCTGAAAGAAACTGGCATCGCTGATTTCGAGGCTTACTTTAACTTTCTCAAAAAGCTGCCGACAACCCATGCCGAATGGGATGGCTTTTTGCAGGAAGTAACCACGCACGAAACCTACCTGTTTCGGGACGAATCGAACTGGAACTGGCTTCGCAACACTTACTTGCCCGAGCTTCAAAAAGAGGCCCGCGGCACGCTTCGTGTTTGGTCGGCCGCCTGTAGTACCGGTGACGAGGCATACACGATCGCTACATGCATTGCGGATGGACTTCGCAATCCGGCTGCTTGGCGAGTTCAGATTCTCGGGACGGATATCGGTGTTGGAGCGGTTCAAGAAGCGAACGAAGCAAAATTCAATCAACGAGCCATGCGGCTTGTGCCCGATGATTTAAAGCGACGTTATTTCACGCAAGTGGGTGGAGCTTCCCTTTGGGAGCCGAACACGAAGCTTCGTGCGATGACGAAGTTCCGTCAGCACAATCTTTTGGATCGTTTAAAGGAAGCACCCTTCAATCTGGTGTTTCTGAAAAACGTCTTGATCTACTTCAACACCGACTCCAAAAAGCGAGTGATGAAGAACGTCGAGCAAGCGATGAAGCCTGGTAGCTACCTCGTTGCAGGGGCGGCAGAAGGTATCAGTGAGCTGATGGATGGCTTCGATCGCCTTCATCCGTGGCTTTATCGTCGCAAGTAAGCACGCGTAACAACTTCGTAAGATGCAGTGAATTGATTGGCAAACTCGGGGCACAGTCATGACAGATGACACGGCACTTCGCGACGATTGTTCGGACGATCTCCTGGCAGATTTTCTCGACGAATCTACCCAGCTGATTGAACGAATCAACGAGCGTTTGATGGACCTGGAAAGTTGGGTTCAAGACGAAGCGACCGCAAATGTCGCTGTAGACGAAACATTGCTGAACGACATGTTTCGTTCCGCTCACAGCATCAAGGGCTTGTCCGCGATGCTGGGCCTCCCGCGAATCAACGGGCTGACACATAACATTGAAAATGTCTTTGATGCAGCTCGCCGCGGCCAGTTGCATATTGATCATCACGTCGTCCATGTTGTCTACGCTTCTGTAGACCGCTTGAGCGAGCTGATCGATTGTTTGCGTGAAACGCAGTCGGAAGATCTGGACTGCGAACAACAGCTTCAGGCCATCACGCAGGTACTTGAAACCGGCGGAGCACTCAAGCAGCAAGGCGAACAAGGCGACGTCGACGGTGCCTTCGACGATCTCGCGGCAATCGCTGAGAGCACACCAGATCCAACCTCGGTACGGGATATGAACGACATGGAAACTCAGCAAGATATCGCTACCGAAGAGATCGCGAAGCAACCAGTGGACTGCACTGAAATGTTCGCGGAAGTTTATGACGAGGCGGAAGTTCCGACGAAGTATCTTGCGATCTTTCTCGATGAAACCGAGATGTCGCTCGACGAAATGGTCGATGTACTTCTCGACTCCGACAGCTCGCAAAAACAAGAAGCCGTTCGCACATTGATGTGCACGGCCCATCGTATTAAGGGTTCGGCCGCATCGATTGGACTTAATCGCCCTGCCAAGCTGGCTCATATCATGGAAGATATTTTGCAGCGACAACGAGACGCCGGCAAAGTCCTCGATCCGTTTCTCACCGATGCCGTTCTCAGTGGAGCCGATACGCTTCGCGCATACCTGAAAGGATTACGTTCCGGAGAGGTCGTGGAAGTCGACTTTGCCGCATGTGCCAGCGAGCTGATGACCGCCGAGATGGAATGTCAAAGCCTGGAAGAGAATGCGTCGGAAGCGGTCGAGGAGACCAAGACCGAATCGGTTCCGCTTGCGATCGATGAACAGGAACTGCAGCGTCTTGCGGCGGATCACTGGAAAGATGAGAAGACTCGCCTGGTCGTTGCCCATATTCGCTTGACCGCGAACGTTCCTTTAGTGGGCTTGAAAGCTCAACTGCTGTGCGAAAAGATCGCCCGGCAAGGCACCGTCCTGCTGACGTTGCCAGAACGCGGTCGGTTAGAGTCGATGACCGAAATCTCCGGAATGGTCATCGGTATGATCACGCAAATCGAAGATCATCAAATCCGAAGTTTACTAAACGTCTCAGGCGTCGAGGAAGTTCAGCTCAAGGAACTGTCGCGTGTTGATATCGAGCTGGAGCCGGAATTGCCACAAGTTGCCCCTCAGCAGGCGCTGCCTGTCGAAGAGACCGTGGCGAAAGCAGAAAAGCTGGTAGAAGGACTTGTTCAGCAAGAGACAGTACCGGCTGTTGTCGCGGCGTCTCCTGCCCCGGTCGCTTCTGTCCCGGCCAATAAACCAGTTGCCGCCGCGGCACCTAATGGCAAACCAGCGGAAACATCTCATGCGAAACCTGCTGAAACGCTGCGGGTCGATATCGAACGTCTCGATCAATTGATGAATCTCGCAGGTCAGTTGGTAATCAGCAAGGCTCGCTTCAATCAGCTAGGCGAAAACTTGCGTGACGCGGTTCCGCATAAGCAGTGTCAACAATGGATGGACTCGACCGATTTGCTTTGCCAAAAGCTGCTAAGCGATGCCGGCGAAGGTAGCAAAAAGGATTTCAAAGAGCTTAGCAGTGTTCATGCTCAAGTTCGCAAGATTCAACAAAACCTTGCCGCGATCGGTAAAGAAATGCGACGCATGGATGCCATCCGCACCGGAATGACCAGTTTCTTTGATGCAGTTCATCAGTTGGATCGCGTCACGGACGGCATTCAAAAGACGATCATGGATACGCGAATGGTTCCGATCGGTCCACTTTTCGGTCGTTTCCGCCGAGTGGTTCGTGATATTTCCCGAACCAATGGCAAAGAGATCGCACTGGAAATTAACGGCGAGAAAACTGAACTCGACAAGCGAATGATCGACGAGCTTGGCGATCCGCTCATTCATATGGTCCGTAACTCGGCCGATCACGGCATTGAGTCGCCAGAAGATCGTGTCACGGCTGGGAAGCCGAAATGCGGTTCGATCACGCTCAATGCATTCCATCGCGGAAACAGCATTGTTATTCAAGTTAATGACGACGGCCGCGGACTTAGCCGAGAGAAGATCTCTAAAAAGGCAGTCGAAAAAGGGCTTGTTACCGCGATCGATGCAGAACGTATGACCGATCAGCAGATTTATCAATTGATCTGGGAGCCTGGCTTTAGCACGGCAGAAGCGATCACGGAAATCTCTGGCCGCGGCATGGGTATGGATATCGTGCGAGCCAAGATCGAAGCCATCAACGGTGTTGTCGAAGTGGACAGCAAGCATGGCGAAGGGACCGTCTTCACGATCAAGCTTCCTCTCACGATGGCCATCTTGCCAAGCTTGATGGCACGGATCGACGGAGATCTGTTCTCGATTCCGGTCGAATCGATCGTCGAGATTGTTTGCTTCCGCCGCGACGAACTACGGACAGTTCATGGCAAGCAGACCGCAATGGTTCGAGGTCGACCGGTCTCTGTCGTGGAACTGCGGGACACGTTCGATTGGAGCGAGAACCACGATGCCGCGAATTCGCCTGGCGATGTGACGATGATCATCATTCGTAACGACAGTCGTGAAGTTGGCCTAGTTGTCGACGGGATTCTCGGCGAAGAAGACGTTGTCGTGAAATCGCTCGCAGAAAATTACCATAATGTCGAGGGAATCGCCGGCGCTTGCGTGCTTGGAAATGGCCGTGTTGCGTTGATCCTCGATCCTGCCGCCGTGATCGACTTGGCAGTTCGCAGCCAGGCCGAACTCGCAACTCATTAAGGACCGCCCCCTATGGAAATCACCAGCAACGAACATTCGATTCAATTGAATTTGCTGCAAAACGTATTTCAAGCGGCAACCGATGAAGCTTCGCAAGCGATGAGCGTATGGACCGGGGGAAAGGTTTCGCTTTCGCTCGATTGCGTTCGCGAAATCCCTTTGGAAATGGTTTCGCAGGAATTCGATCTCGGCATGGAACTTCTCACGATGGTCGTGTTAACCATCGAAGGAGACGCCGGCGGGACGATGATCTTGACGTTTGACGAAGAAAACGGTCGAGGGCTTGCCGCATCGCTATTCAAACAAGAAGTTTCGACCGACCCGGAATGGTCCGATCTCGAAAAATCGGCTCTGAACGAAACGGGCAATATTCTGGGGTGTGCTTATTTCAACGCCATTGCCCGATTGGTGAACTGCGAATTTGTGCCCTCGCCACCTATCTTCCTGCAAGACTACGGCGTTTGCGTATTGCAGCAAGCCTTGATGGATCAGATCCAGGACGCGGGTGATGTATTGATTTGCCAAACAACTTTCCTGCAAGGTAGTGAGGAGTTGAACTGGCAGATTCTGTTCATTCCAGATCCAGCCATGCGTGAAACATTGCGGTCAGTTCCCAAGTAGGTCGTTTTTTCCCTACAACCGGAAACGTCACGCCAGGAGTTGGGGCGGACAAGACTGATCGTCGATAAAGATTAGCGGAGTGAGATCAATGGATCGCTCCGCTTTTTCTTTAGGCGAACAGGTAACACGAAGCCATGCCGACTCAATCGATTCGACGGACTTGGGACTACGCTCAGCTTGCAAAAGAAACCGTCAAGCTGCGTTTTTCGCGAGAAGGAAAAGCAAAGCATGCCGCTCAATGTTTGGTGGCACAGCGCCTCGGCAAACTGCGAGGGTTGCCTCAGAAGATGGGGCAGATGATTGCGTTTCGTAGCAGCGACACCGACAGCAATGCGTTTGATTCGCTCTACGAATCTTCGGAGCCACTTCCTTGGTCGACGATGCGATCGGTCTTGGAAGCAGCCTGGGAGACCGACCCCGAATCGTTGTTTCAGCAGATTAATCCCGCCGGCAAAGCAGCTTCCCTGGGACAAGTGCATCATGCGACGCTCTCAACAGGTCACGAAGTTGCCATCAAGATCCAATATCCAGGCATTCGTCAGGCAGTGTTGGCAGATCTCCATTCGCTAGGTTGGTTGGCAAAACCATTTGGTAATCTATCCCAAGGCTTCGATCTCGACGGATACCGAACGACGATTTTGCAAGGGCTCGAGGAGGAACTCGATTACAAACTGGAAGCAAAAGCGCAGAAAGCATTTGCCGTAGGGCCAGGCCAAAACCCGTGGGTGATCGTTCCTCACGTTGACGAAGAATTAAGCTGCGAGAACGTTCTCGTTTCGCAGTGGATCGACGGAGAGACATGGCAGCAAGTCACAGCAACGTGGCCAAGTGATCAGCGTCGGGAATTGGGACGCCGGTTGTTGGTTTGGTTCTTGGAAAGCGTCTTTTGCTTTGGTCAGTTGCACGCCGATTTGCATCCAGGTAACGTCCGATTTCAGCGGACGGAAGATGGACCTAAGATCGTACTCTACGACTTTGGTTCGGTCTATCGAATGGATGACTCTGAACGCTTGGCTCTCTTGCGATTAATCCGCGCAACACGCCAGCAGGATGAATCGCCTCTACCGCTGCTCACGATGTTAGGATTTGAGCCTGATTTGTTGCAGCCTATGTCTGCAAGGCTGCCGGCGCTTTGTCGCGTGTTGCTCGAGCCGTTCTGCGTTGATCATCCATACGACACACGGCGCTGGTCACTTAGCGAACGCTTAAACGACGTGCTGGGCGAGGACCGAATGAATTTCCGGATTGCAGGGCCGCCTCGTTTAATCTATGTTCTGCGAGCTTTTCAGGGCATCGTCAACTATTTGAAGGGCCTAGATACGAAGGTCTTGTGGGGCCAAGCAATCGAGCGGTATTTGCAAGAGTATCAAAAGGAATTGAATGCACTCGTCCTTCCAAAAATCGCAGGCGAAGATTTCGCCACGATTGCTCAGCGATTGAAGGTTCAAGTCTCACGCAACGGCCGATTGAAAGCCAATGTCACATTGGCTGCCTCAGCGATTGATCGCTTGGAGCAATTCCTGGATGAAGAAACGCTGAGCCGAATCCAGGAGGAAAAAATTGACTTACAGCAGATCACAGCCGATGTTCGTCGACGCGGTTACGCGCCGGGGAGCGTCTTCGAGTTGAGCGATCCGCGGCGCGAAGTCAAAGTGTGGCTTGAGTAATTACGATCCGCTAAGGCACTTCTCGAGCTCTTCCTTAATCGAGCTTTCGATCCGCCCCTTAAACAGCATTGCTGCAAACGGAAGATCGCCATGCACGACGACAGAGCTGGGCTGAACGTCCATTTCGCCTTTGATGACCAGTCCGGCGGTCTTGAATGAGAATTGCATCACGTCGTCGTCGGTCCAAGTCTGTTGCATATCTTTGACTTGGCCTTCGAAGCGACCGCGAAGGTGTTCCAGCAAGCTTTTAACGCGGCTGGCGGCTTCTTCTTGGCCGAGCGGATGAGGCACTTCAACTCTGAATCCAGGCATGATGTTTCTCTTCGTGAAAGAAATTCGAGTGCATGTTAACTAGGCCAATCTTCGCCGATTGGCTTTGAAATGCAACCCAAGGCCTGGAACAGTTTGCACGCTACTCTTCGGCGCGAACGGTGTCGTCGTAAGAGCGACGATCTTCAGGGTGCCATAAAGGAAGGCCGGTCGCTAAACGGCGTGCTAAGATGTCCAGTTTTTCGTCCGATCCAGGCAGGGCTCCGGTAGGGTCAAATCGATTGGAATCAACTTTCTCCGGTTCGTAATCCCAAATACCTAAGCGAATCGCATCGAGTACGGAACTTGGCACGGTCGTTATCTCCTTCGAAGCAAGCGAGGCGTGAAAGGCGTTCCTGGCTGTCTGCTACTGACCTACCGGCCAATGCAAACGATTCGCCAGTATCGAAGCCCAATTTGCAAAAGTCAAGCAACTTGTCGCACGTTTTCCAGGATCTGCTCCCACGAAGTGCGTTGGCAAAATTCTATCCTGGCGAGACAACGCGTCGCTGCTTGCAAGTTGAAACACGTTTCCAACGATCGTGAAAATCATTCAGCGCTTCCGCACTAATTTCACCTCGGCGATCGTGATGACAGACGGCGCCCCTTACCGCTACGATGTCGGGGCAAATCTCCCCCACTGCCGATAAGTGGCTTGTTCGAAGCGAACCTGCGAGCGCGAAATGAAGGCCAGCCAAATTGAGTTGGTTGCGCCATTCTTTTAATTGCGTTATGGACAGATGGTCGAACAGATGCCCTGCCGACTTGTCGAAGGTATCGATCAAAAATGTTTGGCAGTTCAAGCGACACGCCGCGTGCAGAACTTCGTTGAAGCTTGGTGAGCAAGCCAAGTGGCGGTCGGCATAGTAAACGGCCACGCGGCCGACATTGTCAGGAAGCTGTTGGAAAAACTGGTTTAAACGTTCCGGCCAATCGGCCAACGATCCGCAATTGGCCAGCCCTATCTTTACGCTGTCGGTATGGTGAGGAATATCACACAACGCGTCTAACTCGACGAGTTCTCCCAGGGCAATGCTGACGGGTACTTGCCGATGCCAACGTTCGACCGTTTCTTTCCAGTCTTCCGGAGAAGCCGCTCCAAGAGACCCCTTAGTTGGTTCTTTCAGATCGAGCCGATCGACGCCGTATGGCATGACAAGATCGGCCTCTTGGCGATTTCTTACGCTTACCAACCACTGCATAGGTCGTAATTCTTTTTCCGGTTTAGAACGAAGCTGAAAAGCTGTTTTTAAGGGGCGGATTTCAGAGGCTGCGTCTGGCCCGGATGAGTGGCAAAACCGCGACAATCCACACCGGGTTCCCGCGACGCGGCCACCTTGGCATGAAAACTACACTCTGATAGCCTAAACCGCTTCAGCATAACCTAACGTTTGGCACACGTACCATTCCCAGCTTTTCAAGGTTTTGGGGCAACTAAACCTTGACGCGAAGCGGGAAGTCTAGGACCCACCTTAACAGGGCATACAGGGTGACCAAACATGGGCCAAGCTGGAATCACATCCACGGAAGTTAACGGGATTATCGGAGGACACCAAACGGTGGACGATCATCACTCAGGCGGATCAGGTTCGGACAAACCATTACTGATCGGCATCGTTGTGATTCTAGTGGCTTACGCTGTGGCATCGGTCGCCGGATGGACCGTTTCCCCCAAGGCGGCAGCTGATAGCAATGCGGTTGCCGAAGCCCATGTTGAACCAGCCCATGCCGACGAGCATCACGAAGGCCACGACGAAGCACATGCTGAAGCTGGCCATGGTGGCGGCCACGGCAGTCACCCGCTGCCCCATGTTTGGGCGGTTGCTCCCTTTGTGTTTCTGCTCGGAGCGATTGCGGTCCTTCCGCTGCTCAAATTTACGGAGCATTGGTGGGAAAGTAATACCAACCGCTTCATCGTTGCGGCCGGTCTCGCGTTTGTGACGCTGCTTTACTATTTGACCATTTACGATGCCGCTGGCGTCGAGGCAGCCTGGCACCGGATCGATCACGCAATTCTGGGCGAGTATATCCCGTTCATCGTGCTTTTGTTTTCGCTATATGTGATCTCCGGTGGAATTCGCATCTCAGGCGACTTGAAAGCACGTCCGACCACAAATGCCGCGTTTATGTTGGTGGGTGGTTTGCTGGCGAGTTTCATCGGGACGACCGGCGCAGCGATGCTGCTGATTCGTCCCCTGTTAGAAACCAACAAAGAACGACGTTACCGTCAGCACACGGTGGTCTTCTTTATCTTTGTGGTCTGTAACTGCGGTGGCTGTTTGCTGCCGATTGGTGATCCGCCGTTGTTCCTCGGTTACCTGCAGGGGGTTAACTTCCTGTGGACGATGACCGCCCTGTGGAAACCATGGTTATTGACTAATACGCTGCTGTTGATCCTCTACGTGGTGATGGACAAGTTCTATTACTACCCAAAAGAAGATCCAGAAAACGTCCTCCGCGACGAAGTCCGTACGACGCCTCTGACCATTCGTGGGCTTTGGCCGAACGCTTTGCTGCTTTTGGGCGTGATCTTCTCGGTCGCTTTGCTCGACCCGACGAAACCATTGCCGGGGATCGGCTGGTATCCGTTTGTTTACCTCCGTGAAATTGTCCAATTGGCTCTCGTCGGTATGAGCCTCTGGTTGGGAAGCAAGCAAATCCGGGAAGACAACCGCTTCAATTACCACGCGATTGTGGAAGTTGCCGCGCTGTTTGTCGGGATCTTTATCTGCATGCAACCAGCTCTTGAGATTTTGAACGAGCAAGGACCTAGCCTGGGCATCGATTCGCCAATGAAGTTCTACTGGATCACTGGGGGACTCTCGTCGGTGTTGGATAACGCCCCAACGTATTTGGTCTTCTTCAAGACGGCATTCCCGCAGATGGATGCTGCCGCTGTGAACGCAGCCATCGATAGTTCGACGAGTGCTCAGTATGTGAACCTGGTCGCGATCAGTTTAGGGGCCGTGTTCATGGGGGCGATGACCTATATCGGCAACGGGCCGAACTTTATGGTTCGTGCGATTGCGGAAGAAGGTGGCGTCAAGATGCCTAGCTTCTTCGGTTACGTGCTGTTCTTCAGCATCCCGATTTTGCTGCCGATCTTGGGGATCGTGTCCCTCGTCTTCCTGCTGTAGGTGATAATCCTCGGTAGTTTTCGCCGCATCGGGCAACTTCACCCTTTGCGGCTGAGGAAAGTTTGCCCCATACTAATTGGCGGTAACTGCGGGGATCGGACCGCGTATTCTTGAACTTTCCACGGATGAGAAGCGATACCACGGTGGAGTACACCTACGTCCGTCACGACCGTGACCTGCAAGCTCTTTGTCAGCAATTGGCTGCCGACGAGTACATTTTCTTCGATACCGAATTCATTTCGGAGGACGTGTATCTCCCGGAACTCTGCCTGATTCAGGTCGCCAGCAAGTCAGGGCTTGCCGTGATCGATCCCAAGGGCATGGTCGATCTCAGCCCCTTTTGGGACTTGATCACCAGCGACAACGTCACGGTGGTCGCTCATGCTGCCCGCGAAGAGTTTCTCTTTTGCTTCCGTGCGACAGGAAAGTGGCCGACGCGTTTGTTCGACACGCAAGTCGCTGCCGGGCTGATTGGGATGGAATTCCCTATCTCGCTTGGCAACTTGGTCATTCGGCTGCTTGGCGAACGATTGCCCAAGGGAGAGACACGCACCAATTGGCGGAGCCGTCCCCTCTCGAAGCAGCAGATCGAGTACGCTCTGAACGATGTGATCTATCTCGACCAGATCTATCAGCAACTCAACGACGAGATGAAAAGCCTCGGCCGACTGGACTGGATGGAAGCTGAGATGTCTCGCTTCCAAACGGCATGGCAAGAGTACTCGACTCGACCTGGCTGGCGAAGTGTTTCGGGGATCGGCAACTTGAATCGTCGTTCGTTGGCGATCGTACGAGAAATTTGGACGTGGCGAGATCATCACGCCAAAGCCCAGAATGTTCCCCCTCGAAGAGTCCTGCGAGACGACTTAATGGTCGAGCTTTCCAAGCGAAAGTCTGCCAAAGTTTCGCAAATCAAAGCACTTCGGGGGATGAATCGTCGCGACTTGGACCCATACATCGACGATCTAGCCGACTGCGTGCGACGAGCCCTCGATTTGCCCGATGGAGAGTGCCCGACGAATCACCGGGGCACAGCGAATTCTCAGTACACGGTCCTGGGGCAATTCCTTAGTTCGGCACTGGGGAGTATCTGTCGCGAGGCGAAGATTGCCCCCAGTTTGGCGTGTACGATGCAGGATGTGCGCGATTTGGTGGCCTATCATTTAGACGGAGCCGGAGAACGTCCTTCTCTGGCCAAAGGGTGGCGTGCCGAGGTCATTGGGCGGACGATTGAAGACCTCTTAGATGGTTCTCTGGTCGTCAAAATTGGTGACCCACGGGCCGACGAGCCTCTGGCATTTCAGAAGTACACGGATCAAGCTGAATAGATACTGCCACTGGAAAGTTGGAGTGTAAGCGACAAGGATCGTCTGGCTGATTTCTCCGCAACCTGACGAAGACCATGTTGTATCACCACTCATTGTTGTCCCCTGCCCTTTGTTCGCTGGTCGTTGGCCTACTGCTTAGTGGTTTTGTAAACGCCCAGGACGACGTGCCAACGGCGTCGTCATCTCTGCGGCTTTTCGCGACCGGCTTTGCCGGGCATTCGGCGATGTGCTGCGATGGCGAGGGGACTGTGCTTGCGACGAACTATCGGCATTTAGGTTCGGTCGGCCGAGTCGATACGCTGCAAGGGGCTTCGATTGTTTTTGATGCGCCTGCGATGATGGCGGATGATGAACTCCTTTTCCCTTTGGTAGGAATCTCCCTCGATAGCGATCAGCGTATTCTGGCCCTCGACTCCGATCATGGCCGCATCTTGCGTTTCAGTCCGAAGTCGGATTCGGTCAACGTCTTGGCTGATCGTTTTCAGGGACGGCGATTTGATTCGTTGTTTGCCATCAAAGTCGGACCCAATGGCAACATCTATTTCACAGAACCGGAACGAGCCTCCGGTGAGTCTGGTACCGGGTCGGTTTACCGATTCGATGTCGCCACAAATCGTCCGACGGTGTTGGAAGAGAACCTCGACCAGCCTACCGGTATTTGCCTGAGCTCCAACGGTAAGAAGCTGTTTGTCGCGGAATCAGGTAAGTCACGTGTGCCGGTCTATTCGTTGACCGACGAAGGGCAAGAAGGGAAGGTGGCGACTTACTTTCTGACGCAGATGCTGGATATTGACGACCCAAAAGAAATTGGCCGTCTTGGGCATATGGTTCTCGATCGCCGGGCATGGCTTTACATTGCCCTATGGGATCGAGGAGAAATTGCCATCATCGATACCAACACGGGGAAGCTGTTGGAAGTTCTACCCAGCGGCAGCGATCGTGTCTTTGGTCTGGCACTTTGGCAAGATGCATTGCTGATGTCGGTGCCAGGCAAGGAAGCGATCTTTCGATACGATCTTCGCCCCCTCATTGGTCGACATGCCCCATAAAACCGCTTACTGATAGCGGCTGAATGGAGTTGGGCTCAGCGGGGCTGGGGTGTTGTTCGCCGGAGCCTGATTCGCTGGCTGCTGAAATTGACGAGGTGGCATCTGCGGTGAAGCGGTCTGAATTGCGGCACCGTAGAAGTGCGTCGATTCTTCAATGGCCAGGCGCGTCGTCGGGTCTTCGCAGCGAACTTCGGCACGGAAGGTATGGTTGCCTTCGCTGCGTCCGCGAGCCTTCACTTTGACGGTGATTTCCTGGCCAGCGTTGACGGCTGGAATCGCGTTCAGTTGAACGACGTCCCCTTGGATGGCACCCTTGCCCCCTTCAACCGAGATCGGTTCGATCCCGCTGCCGAAGCTAACGGTCACTTGAACGCCCCGGGCCTCTTTCGTGCCGCGGTTGTTCAGCGTGAATTCATATTCGACTTCCTGACCGACTGGGATTGGGCCTGTCGGATCGTTGACCAGCAGCTTCAAGTCGGCGACCGACTCGACGCGGGTGATCATTTCATGACGGCTCGAGAGCCCCTGGTCAGCAGCGGCATCGACTTGCAGGATATTGTTGCCTTCGACCATCAGTGTGCTGACAACTTGCAGTGGCTGTTGAGTACCAGCCTCCAACTTTGGCAGGTTCCAGGTAACTCTTCCGGTCGATTCGTTCACCTTACCGCCATGCGAAGCGGAGACGAACTTCGATCCTGTTGGAAGTTGAGCTTCGACTTTGATACCGCTTGCGGGAGCGTTACCAGCGTTGGCGACCATCAGCGAGTAGTTTGCCGTCGTCGCAGCATACTTGATCGCAGGGCCTTGGGCGGTGACGGCCAGTTCAGCACGACGAACGAGAACGTCATGAGCTGCGGCAGCTCGCAAGCCGTTGTCGGCAGAAGTTTCGGCTCGCAGTGCCAATGTACCGGCTTGCTTAGCGGTCAGTTCCAGTTCAATCACTTTCTGATCGCCAGGAGCGATCGTTCCGATCGAGTCGATTACCGTGGGGTTTTGGCCCTTCTTGATCGGCATGATCGTGATCGAAACGTTTTCAGCAGGTCCGGTACCGGTATTCTTCGCAATCACTTTGAAGATCTGCGAATCGCCAAACAGGATGTCCTGCGGCCCATCGATGGCCATGTCCAGCTTCGGTTCGAGTACCGAGATAGGTGTTTTGGCCGTCAGCGGTGCGTAGGCGACTTCCATGACTAGTTCAAACGGACGCGTTTGCGTCGCGACGAGGCTTAAGTCGAGCGATCCTTCGCTTTGTGCCGGAAGGACGGGGATTTCCCATTGGATGGCCATCATGCCACTTGGGGTCGTGACCTGACGCGGAGTTCCAAGCGAGCCGCGGAGATCTTGAAGCTGAACTCCTTGGGGCATCAAAACATGAATGGTGACTTGGCGAGCACTCGTTTCGCCACTGTTGCGAGCATGCACCCGGTAAGTCGCCGGCTTGCCGATCACGAGCGACTTGGGGCCGGTTGTGTCGACAGAAACCAAGGGACTGCTCACTGCGAACAGGCTGCCCGACGGAGTCGAGACGGCAGTTGGGGTTGGCTCTGGTGTCTCGATAGTGGTCAACGTTTGACGTGGGATGCTAGTCGCTTGCGGTTCAACCGTGGCCGTTGGTTCAGGCTTGGTTTGTGGTGCTTCCTGTGGGGCTGAACCGATCGAAGCAGCACCATTTGCGGCGGGGGCTTCGGTGCTGGGTTGGTAGCGGTAAGGATTCGCTTTGGCAGGAGCGGCTGGCTTGGCTTCCGGCGGTGCTTCCTGCTTCGGAGCGGCCATCGGAGCAGGTGCTTCCAGTTCAGGTTCTGGCTTTTCTTCACTACCGACCGATACGGGGTTGTCGCGGAAACGGCTTAACGCTTCATCCAGCGAAGAAGGCAAGCCTGCCGGAGCAGCTGCCGAAGGCGTCGGTTCCAATGCTGGTTCTTCTGCGGCGGGACGTGTCGTGCGACGTCGGCTCGAAGGCCGAGTTGCTTCTTCGCCTGAGGTGAGTCGCGTACCACTGTTGGACCAGGAAGATGGCTGGGCATTCATCCGGGCCGGCATCGGTTGCAAGGGTACGGAGCTTTCCGGTACCGCAAAACGGCTCGGTGTCGACGCGGAATGTCCTGCTGAGGAAGGATTCTCGGCCGAGACTTCCTGCTGTGGCATGAGACCTGAAATGACAACGTGGCCAAGGGCAGCGAGTACGATTAGTCCCGCGGTTCCCAGTAGTGCGCTACGATGCATCATTGAATTTCCTGTCGCCCGTCAAAACAATATTTGGATTCCTATCTCGGTATCGGTCATTCCTAGATTAGTGGTTTAAAGAATTGTTCGGATTTCGGAGAATGTACGGATTGGGTACCCTATAGGGAATGTTTCAATTGATGATAACCCCTTAGAGAGCAACGACTTCGTGACGAATTCTCGTAAAGAACAGATTCTCAGCTTGCTGGAAAGCGACCCTAACGACACGTTTCTGCGGTATGGCTTGGCCATGGAGCTGCGGAAGGAAGGGAGCCACGCCGAAGCGCGAGCGGAGTTCGAGAAGCTCATGCGCGGTACTCCCCCCTACGTAGCGGCATGGTTCATGTGTGGGCAGATGCTGGCCGAGATGGGTGAAATCGAGGATTCTCGCACGGTTCTTCGCGAAGGAATCGAAATTGCCCGCGAGCAAGGAGATGCCCATGCCGCCGGCGAAATGGGAGAATTGCTGGCATCGCTAGGAAGTTTGGGCGAGTAACGTCCTGCAAGCAGTGCAGGAACCGCTAAAATAAATCGATTCAGCTTGTGGCGATTCAGCCGGCAAGCTGACAATGCCAGCCGCCTAGGGCCCTGTGGGGTCACCGAACAGAGATGAGGGAATCGGAGTGGAATTCCAGCTAGCGTCCGCGTTCAAGCCTGCCGGAGATCAGCCAGCCGCTATCGATGCGCTGACCGAAGGTATTCAGTCCGGCAAAAAAAGTCAGTGCTTGCTCGGCGTCACGGGCTCTGGGAAGACGTTCACCATGGCGAACGTGATCCAGAACTTGCAGCGCCCCACGCTGGTCATTTCGCACAACAAAACGCTTGCCGCCCAGCTTTACTCTGAGTTCAAAGACTTCTTTCCCAATAACGCCGTCCACTACTTCGTCAGCTATTACGACTATTACCAGCCAGAGGCTTACATTCCGCAGCGAGACATCTACATCGAAAAGGATGCCTCGATCAATGATGAAATCGACCGTCTGCGGCTTGCCTCGACAAGTGCTTTGGTCAGCCGCCGCGATGTGATCATCGTGGCGAGTGTATCCAGCATTTACGGCTTAGGTTCTCCGGACGATTACAAGAAGATGATGGTCAGCATCCGCCAGGGGCAGATTGTCGATCGTGACGAGATCCTCTCGAAGCTGGTCGACATCTTGTACGAGCGGAACGACATTGCCTTCGAACGGTCCAAGTTTCGTGTCCGCGGCGATTGTCTGGAAATCTGGCCTTCCTATGAGGAGTTTGCCTACCGGATTGAGCTGTGGGGAGACGAAGTCGAACAGTTGGCAATCATCAATCCGACGACCGGAGAGATTATCAGCCAGCAAGAGCAACTGTTCATTTATCCGGCCAAGCACTTTGTAATGCCGGAAGAGCGGATCGAGCGGGCCGTGAAGAACATCCGCGCCGAGCTCAATGGCCGACTTGAAGAGCTCAAGCAAGCCGGCAAACTGCTCGAAGCGCAGCGGTTGAATGCCCGGACTCGATTCGACTTAGAAATGATGCAGGAAGTCGGTTTTTGCCCGGGGATCGAAAACTACAGCCAACCTCTTTCTGGCCGACCGCGTGGAGCACCACCCAGCACGCTGTATGACTTCTTTCCGGATGACTTCCTGTTGTTCGTGGACGAATCGCATGTGACCGTTTCGCAGATCTCGGCCATGTATCACGGTGATCGAAGCCGCAAGATGAACCTGGTCGAGCATGGTTTTCGATTGCCGAGTGCGCTCGATAATCGCCCGCTGAAGTTCGAGGAATGGGAGAACATCCTCAATCAAACGGTCTTCGTTTCAGCGACTCCGTCCAACTACGAATTAGAGAAAACGGCCGGCGAAGTGGTCGAGCAAATTATTCGACCGACTGGGCTGTTAGATCCTGTCGTTGAAGTTTGTCCTGCTCGTGGACAGGTTCCGCACTTGCTGGAAGAAATCCGGGCTCGTGTGGCTGCGGGTGATCGTACGTTGGTCACGACGTTGACAAAACGCTTGGCGGAAGATCTTTCGCATTACTTCTCCGAGCAGGGTATCGCTTGCAAATGGCTACATAGCGAGCTTGATGCCTTCGAGCGGGTAGAACTGCTGCGTGATCTGCGAGAAGGCAAATTCGACTGCCTGGTCGGTGTGAACTTGCTTCGTGAAGGTCTCGACCTTCCGGAAGTTTCGTTGGTCGCCATTCTGGATGCGGACAAAGAAGGCTTTTTGCGTAGCGAAACGTCCCTCATTCAAACGATTGGGCGATCGGCACGTAACGTGAATGCCAAAGTGATTATGTATGCCGACAAGATGACGCCGGCCATGCAAAGTGCCATCGACGAGACCGCGCGACGTCGTGAGATTCAACAGGCGTACAACAAGAAGCACAACATCACGCCAGAGACGATCAAGAAGAACATTCGTCGCGGTATCGAATCGGAAGCGGACGCACACCGCAAGGCGAACGAAGCGGTCGGACGCAACGACGACTCCGAGATCATTACGCAGGAATACATCAACGAGCTGCAGACCGAAATGCTCGAGGCTGCAGAAAACCTCGAGTTCGAGCGAGCCGCCGCTATCCGCGATCGGATTTCCAAGATGGAAGATTCGATCGGCAAGAAGAAGAGCGAAGTCGACTCCAAGGAAGGTGGCTCGAGTCGCAAGCGAGGCCGACGCACCCGAGGCGGCGGAAAAATCCCTCGACCGAAAAAGGGTGCGTCTTAGTTTCAAGACATGCACCCTTGAATTCCCTGGGATGTTACTATTTCGTCGGGAATTTGTCTTTCACGACCACATCTTCCAGCGACAGTTGCCCTGGTTTGCCCCAAGCTTGCTGAGTTGCTTTGCCAACAACGATCATCATGCCCAGCACGTGATCGTCCGGCAGGTTGATGATTTCAGCAACTTTGTTGGGATCGTAGCCGACCAGGGCTCCGGTGTCGTACCCCATGCTCTTGGCGGCCAGCATGATGGTTTGAGCGGCGATCCCCATCGAGCGCATCGCTTCGTCCCGCTGCAGTATTGGTTGATTGTCGTACAAGCCGACGAGCATTCCGACTAGCTTCGAGCCTACTTCCGGAGGAGAGTTTCGCCAGTAGCGTTCCGGCTCTTTCTTATAGGCATGCATGTCCGCGGTGAGAACGATCAGCAGCGATGCGTCAGACACTTGAGCCTGATTGTAAGCTGCCCCTTTCAACTGTTCGCGGGTCTCTTTGTCCTGCACGAGGACGAAGCGCCAATGTTGGATATTGAAAGAGGTGGGCGACTGAATGGCCGCTTCCATCAGCTTGGTGATTTCCTCGTCGGTCAGTTCATGATCGGGGTGATAGTGCTTGATCGAACGACGACCATAAATTGCGTCGAAGGTATCCATGCCAAACTTTCCGGTAATTCTAGTCGCTAAATAAGTGGTTGCATTTGCTTTCATTTTGGCAGCAGTTGCTTTATTCGACTACCCGGGCCTGAAATCGTGGATGGGAGAAATGGATGTGATCTGCTAGAACCGTTCGCATGGAAACATCACCAGATCACAACCCCTTCGAGTCCCCTACCACCGCTGCCGATCCTAGCGTCCCGGTGGAAACTGTCTTGCAGCGAGTCAAGTTGGCCTGGGAGTTGCCGGCAATCGGTGGAGCCCTTTACGCGGTGATGTTTCTTGTCGAGCTCTTGCTGTTTTCAACGTCGCTCAACATGCTGCTTTTCGTTGGAGTACTCGGTTCGCTGCTCGGCGGCATTCTTTTTACACTGTATGGCATACTTTGCATTCAGTCGTACCCAGCGGTGGTCCGGCATGTGTTGGCAGGGATTACCGCGAACCTGTTGTTGATCGTTATCGGCTGCGCGGGCGTTGCCCTGTTGGCTGGCGAATTCATTCCCGACCAAGACTAATTGCCCCTGGGAAAAGGCTTCATGTCCAGCGATGCCCCGGAAAATCCGTTTCAATCTCCTGCGGATTCAGAAGGCAGCGACCCGAAGTTTGCTTCGACTATTCGATTTGCGAAGCTGGGCTGGAAGATATCGATTTGCGGCGTGGGACTCGTACTGTGTGTGGCGCTTGCACTCGTACTGGGTCTACCGATGTGGATCTTTTTCGCTTGCGTCGCAGGCGTTGTCGCATGTTCTGTCGGCGGACTGTTCGTGACGGTTATCTCGACGTTTCTTATCACACGATGCCCAGCCATCGTTCAGCATGTCCAAGTCGGCATTATTATCAACATGCTGATCTGGGGAGCCTTCTATCTGGCGGCCATGTTCGGTCTTGGATCGGCGATCTAGTTGGTACCGAAAAGACAGGCAGGCTTTGGCTACTGCTTAGGCTGGTCTTCTTTGCCGTATCTTCCACGAAACTCATCCGCAGGATACTTGGCCACATTCTTCTTCATCTTTTCACGCATCAGTGTGGCAACGTCGAAGCCCATTTCGTTGCACAATGCCATCGCGTAGCAAATAACGTCGGCAATTTCTTCGCCGATCGCGGCTCGCTTGTCCGCTTCCATTTCAGCCCGCGATGCTTCGACGGTCAGCCACTGGAAGTGCTCCATCAACTCGGCCGCTTCCACTGCGAGGGCCATGCTGATGTTTTTGGGGGCATGAAATTGTTGCCAATCTCGTTGGGCAACAAAGTGGGAAACCATGTCGCGAAGCTGGGCGACTGGGGTGGCGGCGTCGTCAGAGACGGCGTCGATACGCTCGCGAAGCGAGTCTGGCTGGTCGGTCACTGGCGAAATCCTTGGCAAACCATCGTTTCGGCCAAAGAAAACGCACCTTAGCCGCGAATGCCATGATTCAGCAATTCGCGATTCGTTTCAACCGGGCAACATTTTGCCGTGATTGCTGTTACCGCTGAGCCGACTCTTCGCCCTGAGTTTTCGGCAAACCAAGCAGGCGGCAAGCGAAGATCGGTGACAAGTCGCCACCCGTTTCCGCCAGTTCCGGCTGGCTGATCTCTGGCTGATCTATTGCAGGATCCTCTTGAACCGGCGATTCGATCTCTTCATCGAAGACGCGTGCAAAGACGGCCGCCGAAGGCTTTTCTGTTTCCGCGGCTGCCGGACTTGGCGTTTCGACAGGCGCTGTTTGCGAGAATCGCGATCCATTGGAAGCGGTCGCGGGGGCAGCGTCTGGCTGAGGGGCACTCGAGTAGCGCGATTTCCGTGGCTTTGGAGCGGCAACGATTTCTTCGTGGCTGACCGGACGGTTGGTCATTTCTGGGCCGATGACGACGCTTGGGTTCGACCAGTCGACTGGATCGGCAAGCGGCTTGGTGACCGATGGCGTTGGCTTGGCAGCGGCCGCCACATTGGATTCAGCAGACGCAACCGATTTCGGCGGCTGTGCTGCTGGGGTGGTCCCTTCTTCCTCGATCGGGGGCAACCGACGAAGTTCTCCATCGTTTGATTGCGATTGAGTTTCAATCATCGCTGGCGTGGGTGGGTTGTTGGTCGACCAACGCGAACCAGACGTATCTTGCCCCCACGCCGCTTGAATTCCGCCGATGGCAACGCAACCGGCCGCCAAATGCGTGAGAATTTGCTGAACGCTATTCTTGGAAGTGCTTCGGTGGAATTGTTCGAGCGCCATGGTCGCCCCTCGCTTCATAGGCATCACGTCATCAAAGCGCGCGGCATAGCAATACCGCGTCGTTCCCTTCATCGTCCGTTCTGCCTCAAGGAGTTTAACGATTGTAGGAATCGTGCGAAGTGATAGCTGATTTCGCTTGACTGGGGGAACCCCTTGCCACCATAATTGCTTAGGGAGCCTAACTAAATACTGCCACAAAGCTTATGACGTACGACTTCAATGCCAGCACCGGTTACTGGATCACGCTGGCATCCCACCATTACGAGCAACGTATCGACGCTGAGCTGCGCCCGTTCGGGATCACCTTCCGACAGTTCCAAGTCATCGGCTGGCTGAAGTATGAAGGCCCCCTCACGCAAAGCGACCTGGCTCGGCGGATGACCATCGAGCCGCCCACGTTGGCTGGCATTATGGCTCGCATGGAAACGATGAACTGGATCGTGCGTGCGAATTGCGATCAGGATCGCCGCAAAAAGTATCTCGACGTAGGTCCCGATGCCGAGCCGGTTTGGGAACAGATTACCGCCGTGCTGAAAAAGGTGCGCGAGAAAGCAACCGCCGGCATGGCACCTGAGGAAGTCGAGAAACTGCACGAACTGCTGGAACGCGTGCTAATTAATCTCGATGGCCAACCCCACTCATCCCGCAACGATAACTCTCCCACGATTTCGTCATGAAAACCAATCGAAGTATTACGGCCCTACTCGGCAGCGTTTGCTGCGTTGCCCTGCTCTCTCCTGCGTTCGCCCAAGCTCCTGTGAAAACGGTTCCCGTGCAGCAGCGAGATATCGCTTCCTACAAAACGTTCGTCGGAACGGTTCGTCCCACGCGGCATGCCATTTTGGGGAGTGCCGTCGATGGACGCGTGATCGAGTTCAACTTTGAAGAAGGGGATCGCGTAGAAGATGGCGATGCCATCGCTCAACTGCTGACCAACACCATCGGTCTGCAACGCGATGCGGCCGCTGCCGAGCTGTCGGTTCGCGAAGCGGAGTTGGCCGAGCTGAAAAACGGAACTCGGATCGAAGAAGTCGAACAGATGAAAGCCCGCATGCTTGCCGCGGAGGCTCGTCAGCGATACCTCGATCTTCGCCGAGAACGTGCCGTCGAGTTGTACGAGAAACGGGGAGTTACCTCCAAGGAAGTGCATGACGAAGCTGTCTCCGCCGCGGATGCTGCCGCTCAGGAATTCATGGACGCCAAGAAGGCGTACGAGCTTTCCGTTGCGGGGCCTCGTCCGGAGCAGATCGCTCAAGCGGAAGCTCGCGTTGCCATGCAAAAAGCGATCGTGCAAGAACTGGAAGATCGCATCAATAAATACACCATTCGCACGCGATTCACCGGTTACATCGTTAAGAAGTCGACGGAAGTCGGGGCCTGGGCCAACAGTGGCGGTGCGGTTGCCGAAGTCGCTCAGCTGGACCAAGTCGACGTGGTCGCAAACGTTCCGGAACAAGACATTCCGTACGTTCAAATTGGACGCGAAGTGGAAGTCGAAGTGTTCGCCTATCCTGGTCGCAAGTTTCCCGGCAAAGTTCTTTCGGTCATCCCTCAAGCCGACATTCGGGCCCGAACTTTTCCGGTGAAAGTTCGAGTCGCCAACGAATTCGATCAGGATCAACCGGTGTTAAAAGGAGGCATGATGGGCAACGTCATGCTGCAAACCAGTAAAACGAAAACTGCCCTGCTGGTACCAAAAGACTCGGTCGTTTTGAACGGTGCTTCGAAAGTTGTTTACGTGGTTTCCCCTTCGGAAAATGGTCAGATCGCACGCCCTGTTCCTGTCACTTTGGGTGTATCCGATGGAAGTGATATCGAAGTGACCGGTGAGTTGAAGCCTGGCATGCAAGTGGTCACCCACGGCAACGAACGCCTGCGGCCTGGTCAGCCGGTCACCATTTTGCCGTCGGCTCAAACCGCCGGTCGGTAGCTCCCCTTCCCTCCCTTCCCGCCGCACAAGCTAGTCCCATGATCGATTTTTTCCTGAACAACCCTGTGAAAGTTTCCGTGGGGGTGCTCCTTGTGGCCCTCTTCGGAACGGTTGCTTTACTCCGCATGCCGATGGCGTTGACGCCGGAAGTGGAGACTCCCACCATTTCGATTGAAACGAATTGGCCCGGGGCGAGCCCGCAGGAAATCGAGCAAGAGATTGTCATCGAGCAGGAGGAGCAGCTCAAAAGCGTCGAAGGCATCAGCAAGATGACCTCCGAAAGCAGCGACTCGCAGGCCAAGATCACCCTCGAGTTCCTCGTCGGCACGAACATGGACGAAGCCCTGCTCAAAGTTAACAGCCGGCTCGCTCAAGTGCCCGACTATCCCGAAGACGCCGATCAACCGGTGATCAGTACGGCCAATTCTTCCGATCGACCGATCGCGTGGTTTGTGCTCAGCGCTCGTCGCCCGGAAGATCAACAATACGCCGACTTTCGCCAGAAATATCCAGAACTGAAAGAGGCAATCGACGAAGTCGAGTTCGCACCGAATATCGGTGTGCAGATGCTCAAGTTGCGTCGTGCGGCAGCCAAGCATCCGGAGTTCCAAGAGTTGATGCCACCGGAATCGCTCGATATTCAAACCCTGAAACGCTTCGCCGAGGACGAAATCGAGGCCCGTTTTGAACGCGTCAAAGGCGTCTCGCAGTCGAATGTTATCGGCGGCTTGGAAGACGAGATCCAAGTGGTCGTCCATCCAGAGCGACTCGCCGCGCGAAGTCTGACCATCTCGGACGTACGTCGCGTGTTATCAGGCCAGAATGAAGACACCTCGGCAGGTGATTTCTGGGAAGGTAAACGCCGCTGGGTCGTGCGTACGTTGGGGCAATTCCGCACGCCGCAACAAGTTGAGAATCAGCTGCTGGCCGTTCGCGATGGCGTTCCCGTTTATGTGCGAGACATCGGCGAAGTGCGTCACGGGTACAAGAAGCCGACCGGCATCATGCGGCGTTTCGGGGAATCGGCCATCGGTATCAACTGCGTGCGAGAAACCAACGCTAACGTGTTGGACGTGATGGATGGCTTGCGACAAGTTCGCGAAGAACTGGACGAAGGGCTGCTGAAATCGCGCGGTCTGCAGTTGGTGCAAGTCTATGACGAAACCGACTACATCTATTCGTCGGTTGATCTTGTACAGCAAAATATCTTCATCGGTGGTGCACTGACGATTTGTGTGTTGATGCTGTTTTTACATCTCGGCGCACGCACGTTGATGCTCATTCCGCTGGCGATGGCATTGGCGGTCGGTTCAGCGACGATCAGCGGGTGGCTGTTCGTACCATGTCTGGTCTTGCTAATCACCGCAGGCTTTTGGTTTGCCCGTGGGGCATTGGTCGTTGCGCTGGCCATTCCGACAAGTATCATCGGAACGTTTTTGATTCTGGGAGCGTTGGGGCGATCGCTCAACGTGATCAGTCTTGCCGGTCTCGCGTTCGCGGTCGGGATGTTGGTCGATAACGCCGTCGTCGTGCTGGAGAACATTTACCGTCATTACCAAATGGGCGAGCCGCCGCTGAAAGCCGCCTCGAAAGGAACGCAGGAAGTGTGGGGGGCCGTCTTCGCTTCGACGGCAACGACTGTGGCTGTGTTCCTCCCGATCGTTTTCGTACAGGAAGAAGCGGGGCAGTTGTTCCGAGACATTGCCTTGGCTATCAGTGCGGCCGTCGCGCTATCGTTGGTCGTATCCATGTCGGTGATCCCGACAGCTGCCTCGCGTCTCTTCCATCGCTCGCCTGGTCATAAGCATGCCAAGCATGGTTCCAATGGCCATAGCAACGGCAAAACAAACCACGGCGCGGCCAAAGCGGCATCACGCGTCGAATCAGGCATCGGAAACTTGGGTGGTGCGGTAGTCGAATGGGTCGTTAGTCTCAATCGATGGCTTATGGGAAGTGTGACGCGTCGTGTCGCGATCATCGCATTGATTTTGGTCGCCACCGTGGGACTGAGCTGGGCGTTATGGCCGAAGGTCGAGTACCTGCCCACCGGCAATCGCAACTTGGTGTTTGGTATCTTGCTGCCGCCGCCGGGCTACAACATTGATCAGCTGATGGCGTTGGGCGAAACGGTCGAAGAAGAGCTGCGTCCCTATTGGGATGTTGATCCGACCGATCCCGCCGTCCACGAACAAGACTACCCGCCGATCAGCGACTTCTTCTTCGTCGCTCGGGGACGTCAGGTCTTCATGGGACTGCGAACTTACGACGATCAACGCTGCGGCGAACTGGTCCCCTTGGTTTCCAGCGTCGGAGCGAAATTGCCTGGTACGTTTGCGGTCGCCAAGCAGTCGAGTCTGTTTGAGAGAGGGCTCACGGCCGGGCGTACCATTGAAGTTGAAATCACAGGACCAGAACTCGACAAGCTCGTCGGGCTTGGCACCGAGATGCTCATGCGTGTAAAAGGAGCCGGACCATTCATGGGAAAAGGACTTATTCCAGAAGCTCAAGTCCGACCGGTTCCCAGCTTGGATCTTTCCAGCCCGGAATTGCACATCGAACCAAAGTTAGTGCAAGCCGCCGAAATGGGCGTCAGCAGCGCCGATCTTGGTTACACCGCCAACGCGTTGATCGACGGTGCTTACGCTGGCGACTATTTCCTTGAAGGGAAAAAGATTGACCTCACGATCGTAGGCGAAACACACTTCGCCGATACGACACAAAAGATTGGTGCACTGCCGATTGCGACGCCTGGGGGCGAACTGGTGCCGCTGGCCGCGCTTGCAGATGTGAATATCAGTAGCGGCCCCGAGCAGATCAATCATCGCGAACGCCTTCGCTCGATCACCATTGAAGTTTCGCCACCCGAAACGATGCCGTTGGAAGACGCAATGCATAAGATCTCGACCGAGCTGGTCGATCCGATGATCGCCGATGGCAAGATTCCCGATGGCTACCGTGTCGGGCTTTCCGGGACCGCCGATAAGCTGTCCGATACATGGATTTCGCTTCGCTTTAACGTGATCTTGGCTTTGCTGATCACCTATCTGTTAATGGCGGCATTGTTTGAGTCGTGGATCTATCCGTTCGTGATCATCCTGAGCGTGCCTCTGGGGGCGGTCGGTGGTGTGATGGCGTTGGCCCTTTTGAATGTTTTCTATCTGCAACCGCTCGACGTGCTGACGATGCTTGGTTTCGTGATCTTGATTGGAACGGTGGTGAACAACCCGATTCTGATTGTGCACCAGGCGCTCAACCATATGCGAGAAGATGGCATGGGGCTGCGCGAGGCTGTTTTGGAAAGTGTGCGTTCGCGTATTCGACCGATCTTCATGACTACCATGACGACCGTCTTGGGGCTGCTGCCGTTGGTTCTGTTCCCAGGCTCCGGTAGCGAACTTTATCGCGGGCTGGGAAGTGTTGTGCTGGGCGGCCTACTCGTTTCGACGTTCCTGACGCTCGTGCTTGTGCCGAGCCTATTCAGCTTGACTGTCGAAACGTACGAAGGCATGGTTGCCCCTTGGCGTCGCGACGAAGATGACGACCCACCCTTGGGGGAAGTGCCAGAAGAGGAAGACGAGCCCCTTCCGCGCCCCGAATACGCGACGGCCCCCAGCAACCATTAAGGGCCTGGGAAAGTTCGGCTTCGCTACTCAAAAGAAGTGGAGCCATGGTTTTGCGTCGACGGTAGTTCAGGTTAAACTAGAGAACTTGTTACTTGTCGATCTTGCTTGCAGGAATTCTCCATGCCGAAGCTTCGCAAATTCTTGATGCTGCTTGCTCTGTTGTTTTCCATCGTTGTGGCAACGCCTGCGTTTGCGCAAGGGGATGAAGAGGAAGAAGAAGGCAAAAGCTGGGTGTTGGCCTACATCACCATCGTGCTGAGCGTCACGCTTGGCATCACCGTGGTCGGTTATCCAACCAATCGCGAAACGGAAGAAGAACGCAAGAAGGAACGCCAGGAAGCGAAGGAAAAAGAAGAGCGTCTCAAGAAGCTCGAACAAAGCTAGGCTTCGCCCCTGCTTGGAAACGAAGCCATTTTCTTTTCTGCCGTGCGTTTACGTGGCCATCGTAACGCCGGCATCTTCCGAGGTGCGGCCGAACGCACCGATCAGGCGAACCACTTTGCGACCAACTTCTTCGGTCGATTCACAAGCAGCGGCCGCTTCGCAAACTTCGCCAGCTTTCTGGGCAAGTTCTTCGTAGCCATACACGTCGCAGCAGCGATAGATGAAATGGCTCGTACGTCCCACTTCCGCCATGTTGCCATCGCGTGCCGCTTGCAGCAGGCTATCCAGCCGCGGCGTGAGTCCATCCAGAAACTCCTGGATACGCACGCTGTTGAGGGCCAGGCGTTGGTTGAGCTTTCGCAGATCCGGCAACGAATTTTGAGCGGAGTTCATGGGGTGCCTCGTTCGCATAAAGTCGCATGATTTCGAGGGACATGCCCTCAGGAAGACATGAAGCGACATCGGACGAGGAAGGCCCGCCAGATTGCTCCGATGCTAGCGGCTGGGTAAAAAACGTCCGATCAGCGTCGACACTGTCGATTATGCGGCTTGTCGGGGCGTTTCGACACGCTCGTAATGGGTCGTCGGAGCGATCAGGTCCTGCTGAACGAGTCGATCAAGAATCGAGTTGAGCAGCTGCTGGCGTTCTCTGGCCGAAACGGCTTGCGGCCCTGTTTGAAGCGTGTCGAGGTATTCTCGCACCGTTTGCCGCAGTCGCGCACGTTGGTACCCTTCCCGCTGAGAAAGCGATAGCGTGCAAGCATTCGAATTCGCTCTTTGTTGGGCTATTTTGGCCAACTGGTGAACCGCTTGGTTGACGATCTGCTCTCTCCTGGTGAAACTGGTCACCCAAGCTAAAAGCTGCTGCACGGGAAGACTCCTTCTTCAGATGCTTTCCGGGAATGGTTGATTCTCTATCAATTAGATTAGGAATCGATCGCCAAGGGGTCGGCTCCACAGCCCCTTGCCAAGGAATTGGTTCCTGCCAGCTGGCGAAAGCTTGCCAGATATTAAGAAAATCGGTTAAGTAACGCCCTCACACTAACCGATACCATTGTCAAAGTCAGCGAATTTGGAATAATCAACTTCTTCGCTGAGCATCTTTCAGATGCACTTAGAAAGGCGCCGTGGCCAAGTGGCTAAGGCAGCGGATTGCAAATCCGCCATCGCCGGTTCGAATCCGGCCGGCGCCTCTTCTTTTTCTCTTCGACGTTCATGTCGCTCTCGGCCACGAACGTTTTCTGCTTTCGGTAAGCCCGCTCGTGCCTGCTATGGGTTTACCGGTAATTCTTAAATTGCCCACCTTTCAGTTCTGATTTTCAAATCGACGATTGTGGATATTTATTTCTGAGTTTTTTTCTTTGCGCGTGTTTGCGGCATTTACGCAGACGCCGATAACATTCTCAAGAATTCAATTTGCTTGGCTCGCTATTTGCCGAGAGAATTACTGCGGTCGATACGCAAGCGGGTTGCCGTAAGTGGTTTAATCTTCCCGGTTTTTTAACTTTAGCTGCGGGAAAGCTACACAGGTTGCGGTAGGCCGCCCTAGCAATTTTCACGGGTTAGGTTAACTTAATCTCTAGTGGGTGGTGTGGTGCTTTAAGCACGGCACCAGTGGGGTGTTAGGGAGACCTGCAAGAAATTTTTCGGCAAACCCTCCTCGACATACCACCCAATTTAGGGCAAAACGAGAAACACCGTATCGCATGGTACCTCGGCCAGACGGGTACCCAAGGCACAAAGAGAACCATTGGGCAGGGTTTTCGAGGCGAGTGCTGCGAATCGATTCTTCGGCAGAATCTTATGATGCGGCTTACCAAGAGTTAGATGTGGAGTAATCGATGGCAATTCGACTCTTAGTCGCGGACGACCACGAAGTGGTACGTTTCGGACTGAAAACGCTGGTGGCTGACACTGAAATTGAAATTGTTGGCGAAGCTGCCACAGGAGATGCGGCGATCGCATTGGTCGATCAGGTCAAACCTGACGTCGTCCTCCTGGATATTCGTATGCCAGAAGGAGACGGTCTGACGACGCTGGGGCGTCTTAAGCTCGATCATCCGAACCTCGCAATCCTGATTCTCTCGACCTACGACAACCCGACATACGTCGCACGTGCTGTCGCATTGGGGGCTAGTGGGTACGTTCTTAAGGGGGATACGAAAGACCGCCTGCTAGATTCCATTCGCACCGCCAGCCGTGGTGAAAACGCTTGGACGCGTGACGAACTTCGCCGCGTGACGGGCGCTTTGGCGACGCCACGTCTGAACGCAGACGTGGAAGTGCCGCTGACTCAGCGCGAAAGCGAAGTGCTGCGACAGCTCGCTTTGGGGCTGACCAACAAGGAAATCGCTCAGGCCCTGCACATCAGCTACGAAACGGTGAAAGAACACGTCCAGCATATCTTGCGAAAAGTGGGCGTTTCGGACCGTACCCAAGCCGCAGTGTGGGCCGTCCGCAAAGGTCTTGTCTAACACGGACAAGACTTTTCATCGGGAAATATCTCGAAACATCAACTGCTAAGCGGTAATCGCGGCGTGTCTAGTTGCACGCCGCTTTCTAGTGCGTACCATGGGTGGCTCCTCCTTCCTTCTGCCAGGACCGAGCCACCATGAGCAAGCCTACCGATATCGTCGTTCGCGACGTTTCTCCTTCGACTGAAACCCAGCAGTACCGCAGCGCCATGAAGTTTGGCGGCCGCGTGGTTACCGATGTCACCTTGTTTAACGTCGAAGTCACCGTGGAAACGCGTGACGGGAAAGTTGGCAAAGGTTTCGGATCGATGCCGATGGGCAACGTCTGGGGTTGGCCGTCCAGCCAGGTCGACGGAACGCAGACGCTTGCTGCCATGGTGGAAGTTGCCAATCGATTCTCAGCGGAAGCTGCAAAGCTGAATGAAGCGGCCCATCCGCTCCAGCATTCGCGAACACTCCATCAGCCGCTGATGAGTATCGGCAAGCAGTTGGAGTCAGAGCTGTCCCTGCCAGAAGCCATTCCGCCTCTTGCGCTGCTTGTCGCTGGAAGTCCAATCGATGCGGCACTGCACGATGCTTATGGCAAAGCCCTGGGATTGAACAGCTACAACACGCTCGGCAAAGAGTTTATCGAAGAAGATCTCTCCGGCTTTTTGAACGAAGACTTCGCCGGGGAATTCCTCGATCAATACACCTCACGCGAGCCGCAGCCGACGATGCCCCTTTATCACCTCGTCGGGGCCCTCGATCCGTTGGATCATGACGAACTGGAGCAACCGGTCGGGGACGGCCTGCCAGAGACGTTGGCTCAGTGGATTGTGGAAGACGGCCTGACCCATTTGAAGATCAAGCTGAACGGCGACGACATCGACTGGGACGTGGCTCGTGTCGCGAAGATCGACGCGGTTTCTTCCGCCGTGCAAGAGAAGCGTGGCGTCGAGTCTTGGTTCTATTCGCTCGACTTCAACGAGAAGTGCGCCAGCGTTCAGTACGTGCTTGATTTCCTGGCCAAGCTGCAAGAGGTTAGCCCTTCGGCCATGCAGCGCGTGCAGTACATCGAACAGCCAACTCATCGCGACCTTCGCAAGCATCCCGAAAACAAGATGCATGCGGCCGCGAAGATCAAACCGGTGGTGATCGACGAATCGCTGATCGACTTGGAAACGCTGTTTCTCTCGCGAGAACAAGGCTACAGCGGCGTCGCTTTGAAGGCATGCAAAGGGCACTCCGAAGCGCTGCTGATGGGAGCTGCGGCCCAGAAGTATAAGCTGTTCCTGTGTGTCCAAGACCTGACGTGCCCTGGGGCATCGTTCCTGCATTCGGCCAGCATCGCGGCTCGCTTGCCGACGATTGCCGCCATCGAAGGGAACGGCCGGCAATACTGCCCTGCAGGAAACGACGGCTGGCGCGATCGATTCCCCTCGATGTTCAACATCACCGATGGAACCGTCGGCACCGGAGTGCTTACCGGGCCAGGCCTCGGCTTCTAAGCCCAGAAACGTTCGAAACAAAAAACGGGACCAGCATGCATGCCGATCCCGTTTTCGTTTGTCTGGTAAAGCTTGTCTCGCTTAGAACTGGCGAGGACCGCCTGAGGTTGGCGTGGCGGACGTGCGGTAATAGGTGTGCTGCTTGACGTCCCACGAGACGTTCGATTCGTGAGCCGAGTAGCGGTACATCATTGGAACGGCGTTGGCGGTCGGTCGCGAGTTGCTGATACCGTACCACTGCTGCGAGAACAAGCGAGCGCGGCGAGCCGAAGCGGTCAGTTCCGCACGACGACGGCGAGCAGCGGCAGGGTCTTCATAACGACGCAGCTCTTGCAGGTAGAACCACATCTCTGGGGTCGCGTTGCCCAGCGAAGGGACATCTTCGACCGCGAGCGGCTTTTGAGTTTGCGTTGTCGCAGGGTTGCTCGTTTCGCCGTTGACGACCTTCATCTCTTGAGCGTGAACTTGCGAGGTCAGGGCGACGATGGCCAATACAAACGTGAAAGGGATCAGCTTGGTCATTCTGTATCTACTCCAGGATATGGTTGTCGTCGCTAGGTCTCGCCATGGCTGGGCCACGCGGGGTCGGCAACCGAACACACGTACGTCTCTAAGAGTCGGCACGCTTTGCCTGGAATCATCGGCAAAATCGAGATTTCCCACACCTCTTCCGGATGGTCGCCGTCAAGCGTTGGCTAACTTGCCCGCTTTGACACGTGCGTGCTGGCAGTGCTTTCGCTTAATGGGCAATGTCACGCGGCACGGCGGATATGGGTGTTTGGTGCGAACAGAAAGACTCGGGTAGCACTAATGAGAAAATGGCCGACACCCTAGCCTATTCAATCCAACCGCCGCCGAGCACCATGTCGCCGTCATAGCAGACGACGGCCTGGCCCGGCGCGATGCCGTTTCGGGGATCGTCGAAGGTTACCTGAATTCGTCCTTCGTCGAGCAGCTTCACCGTCGCCGGCAGCGCAGGGCTGTTATAGCGAATCATCGCTTCGCAGCGAAATTCAGCCGTGGTTGGTTCAACCAGCCAATTGCATCGATCGGCGGTCAGTTCGCTGCGGCCCAGTTCTTCGATCTTGCCCAGTACGACGCGGTTTGCGATTGGGTCGATCTTCACCACGTAATGTGGTTCACCCAGCGCGATGCCGAGCCCCTTCCGCTGACCGATCGTAAATCGCTCGATCCCGTTGTGCTGGCCGACCACGCTACCGTCGGTCAGCACGAAGTCGCCGGCCGTTTGGGCATCGGGGCGGCGCTGCTTGACGAACTGGTCATGCTTGCCGCTGGTCACAAAACAGATTTCCTGGCTGTCCTTCTTATCGGCAACGCGTAGTCCCGTTTCGCCAGCCATCGAGCGGATCTCGTCCTTGTGGAAGTCGCCCACCGGCAAGATCATACGCTTGAGGTAGTCGCGTTGAATGCCAAACAGAACGTACGTCTGGTCCTTCCCAGGATCGACGCCGCGTACCATGCGCGGCACGCCATCCGGATCGTCCGAGGGAACCAGCTTCGCATAATGCCCTGTCGCGACGTATTCGGCACCGACACTGTCGGCATACTCGAACAGCTTGCCGAACTTGATCCAGTTGTTGCACATCACGCAAGGGTTCGGGGTACGGCCGCGGACATATTCGTCGGCGAAGTACTCCATGATCTGCCCAAACTCTTGCTGCAGATTCAGTGCGTAGAACGGAATATCCATCCGATCCGCCACGCGGCGCGCGTCGGCCGCATCGGAAGCACTGCAGCACCCCTGCTTATGATCGGCTCGCTCGTTGAGCACTTGCAGAGCCGTTCCTCCGCCAGGGGCATCCAAGCGGCACTCGGCCACCGGCGACTCTTCGCCATGGCGCATGAACACCGCAATGACGTCGTGACCGTCACGCTTCAACAACTGGGCAGCGACACTACTGTCGACACCCCCAGACATCGCTAACACAACTCTCGCCAAAAGTCCGCCGTTCTTCCTGTCAGCCCTAAAGGGGCGATTGTTAATTGGTTTCAGTTGATATGGAGAAAGACACTTTTAGCCACAGAGGGCACAGAGAACACCGAGGTAAGAATTATGGGACCATGGACGCAATAGACAGACACGCATAAACAGGTCGTCGACATTGTCGACTTGGAAACGATCCGTGCTTGTCTGTTTCGTCAATGGATACCCTACTTTTTCTTCCTCTCGGTGATCTCTGTGCCCTCTGTGGCTAATCCCTCTTCCTCCCCCCATTCTAAAAAGCCTCCCCTTCTTCGAGACACCCCCAGCGGCGACGGGGATCCGCGAAATGGGTAAAATTCGGCCAATTCTCCCAGGTTGTCACAGGGGTGTCCGCACGCGTACGATAGAACGCAATACTCTGCAACTAGGATGCCCCACGGAACATGGAGCAAATTGATGCGTACGGTCCCCCTGCTTCTCGTTGGATTGATCTCGTTTCTCGTACCTCACGGAGGAAACTTCGCCATGGCTCAAGATGCCGCGGACACCTCGTCGGATGACCCGAACCTTTGGCTGGAAGATGTCACCGGCGAAAAAGCCCTCGATTGGGTCAAAGCCCAAAACAAAGAAAGTGTCGCCGAACTGACCGAGTCGGAAGGCTTTCAGCAGTTGGAAGACAAAATTCTGAAGATCCTCAACTCGAACGAACGCATCCCGTTCGTCGTGAAGCGAGGGCCTTACTACTACAACTTCTGGCAAGATGGCGAGCACCCTCGCGGCTTGTGGCGTCGAACGACTCCCGACGAATACAAAAAGGATAATCCGAAGTGGGACGTCATTATCGACGTCGATGCGCTGGCCAAAGAAGAAGGCGAGAACTGGGTCTGGCATGGCGTTTCGATGCTGCGACCAGAATACAAACATGCCATGGTCAAGCTCTCGCGCGGCGGTGCCGATGCCGACATCAAGCGTGAATTCGACATGGAGACCCGTGAGTTCGTTGAAGGTGGTTTCTATCTGCCGGAAGCGAAGAGCCGCGTTTCGTGGAAAGACAAAGACACCCTGATCGTCGGTACCAACTTCGGTGAAGGTTCGCTCACCGACTCTGGCTATCCGCGGATTGTCAAGCAGTGGAAACGCGGAACCGAGCTTTCCGAAGCCACGACTATCTTCGAAGGGGAAAAGACCGACGTTAGCGTCACTGGTATTTACGACCAAACGCCTGGCTTTGAACGCGAGTTCGTCAGCCGTGCGATGACCTTCTGGACGAGCAAGCTGTGGGAAGTGATCGATGGCGACTTAGTCGAGATCGAAAAGCCAGACGACGCTGAAGTCAACGTCCACCGCGACTGGATCTTCGTGCAGCCTCGCAGCACTTGGGAAGTGGGCGGCAAGACTTATGAGCCTGGGGCGTTGTTGGTCGGCAACTACGACGACTACATGGCCGGCAAGCGGGAGTTTACGCTGCTGTTCGAGCCAACCGATCGGAAGTCGCTCGCTGGCTACAGCCCAACGAAGAACCACATCTTGCTGAACGAACTCGATAACGTTCGCAATAAAATCTACCTTTGGACCCCCGGCGAAGATGGCAAGTGGAAGAGCGAGTCGCTCCCTGGCGTGCCAGAGTTCGGTTCCATCTCGGTAGGTGCGGTCGACGAAGAAGAGTCGGACGAGTTCTTCCTGACGGTCACCGACTATACGCTTCCCACAACGCTCTACCTCGGCACAGCCGGCGATCCGAAGCTGGAAAAGCTGAAGTCGCTCCCGGCGTTCTACGATGCGACCGGAATTGTCGTGCAGCAGTACGAAGCCACCTCGAAGGATGGGACCAAGATTCCTTACTTCCAAGTCTCGCACAAAGACTTGAAGCTGGACGGCTCGAATGCGACGCTGCTCTACGGCTACGGCGGATTCGAAGTGCCCCTCACGCCGAACTATTCCGCCACGACTGGAACCGCCTGGTTGACTGAAGGAGGCGTCTTTGTTGTCGCCAACATTCGCGGCGGCGGTGAGTTCGGGCCGAAGTGGCACCAAGCAGCCCTCAAAGAAAACCGCCACAAAGCGTACGAAGACTTTATCGCGGTGGCCGAAGATTTGATTGCTCGGAAGGTGACCACGCCGGAACATCTCGGCGTCATGGGAGGCAGCAACGGCGGTCTTCTAACCGGCAACATGCTGGTGCTGCGTCCTGACTTGTGGGGTGCTGTCGTCAGCCAGGTGCCGCTGCTGGACATGAAGCGGTTCCACTTGCTTCTTGCCGGGGCCAGTTGGATGGGCGAATATGGCGATCCGGAAGATCCCGAGCAATGGGAATTCATCCAGACGTTTTCGCCGTATCACTTGGTGAAAGAGGATGTCGACTATCCGAAGACTCTCTTCACCACCAGCACCCGAGACGACCGCGTCCACCCCGGTCACGCCCGGAAGATGGTCGCGCGGATGAAGAAGATGGGTCACCCGGTGTTGTACTACGAAAACATCGAAGGAGGCCACGCCGGCGCCGCCGACAACAAACAACGCGCCTTCATGACCGCATTGACCTACGAGTTCCTGAAGCAACAGCTGATGGGCAAGTAGGATCATCGCAACGTCAATAAACCACGGATAATCTCATCCGTGGTTTCGATCCAAGGGTAGCCCTCGGTTGCTTGCAAACCGGGCTACCCTTTTTTTCTTATTGCGAGAGCTCAATCAAAACGGAGCAGTCCGATGAATTCTCCCAACTTGTCCGACAATCGTCGTGGATTTTTAGTCAAGTTTGCAGGCACGTTCCTTGGGCAATTTTTCCTGCCTGGTTTCTCAACGATTACTCCCCAGGCAGCCGAAGATACGCCTGACGAAGTTGGGCCAAGTGGGTTGCCGGCACGTTTCGTCTTGCTCGTGCAACCGGTGTGGCTTGATCGAGAACTAGGGAAACCACCGGCGATGATGCTGCATTTAGTTGAGCATGGCATCTATGTGATGTCCGCTGAAAGCACAGATCGATCTTGCCAGACTTTTCAAGAGATGTTGCGTCTCTATGAATCATGCTTGGCTCCGTTCTCAATCGAAAAGAAGTCGGAGGACGTTTTTCCCATTCATCGCACGCCAGAAGAACTTGCTTTGTTTCGGGCTATCGTCAGTCGACCAGAAGACACCGATCCATACCTGAAATATGCCCGGTTGCTCAAGTCGCAAGGAAAACGCGTAGGGGACTACATCGAAGCCGATATTTTCACTGATTTGAATTCGTCTGATCATCCCGACTTTGATCGGATGGAAGCCATCTACGACAAACATGTCGAAGGTTCGATTGAGGAAATATCAGAGCCGTTATCGACGCTCGGGCTTTGGTCGATGATCGGAACAGATTGGTACCCGCAACTCTGGATGAAATGGGGAGTGATTGACAAAGTCGAAGTCAAACGTCGCGAAATCCTCCCCGAAAAAGTTGATTGGTTATTTCAGGCAGCGCCAGCGTTGACCAAGCTCCACCTGCAATTTGAGTTCTGGGATATTCCGACGATCGTTTCATTGCCACAGATGTGTCAGATTATGGAATTGGCATTTCGCTCTGGCTTGGATACGTTTGTCGAACCAGACGATGTCGAAGCGATTGCCAGATCGAAGATGCTTCCTCGATTGTCACGACTCGACCTCAGTTCAGGACATCTCGGGGCATCGCTAGAATCATTGGTGACTTCACCGATACTGCCGCGGCTTGAAAGTTTGAATGTCCTGGGTAGTGAATTAGAGGAGGAATCGGTTAAAGCGTTACTTGCGTCTCGCCGAACGGGCAACTTGCAGGAACTGCAGATGAGTGCCAATTCCTTGTCCGCAGACGTACTGCATGTTTTTGCCAAAGGAGATTGGTCGCAGTTGCAAAGCTTCTTCTACGCTAGTAGCGATGTCGACGGAACCGGTCTGGCAATCTTATTGCAGACCGATATGCCAAAACTTCGGCAACTAGATCTTGGGCACACGCGGCTAGATGCCGATTCCGGTCGGCAACTAGCAAAGTGGTCTGGATTACAACAATTGGAGCGTCTCGATGTCGGCGGAAATGATCTAGGAGATGAAGGAGTAATCCCTATCGTCTCTTCATCGCGCCTTTCGCGGCTAAAGGAACTCGACATCGGATACACCCAGTGTACCGCCGCAACAATAGACGCGATTGTTCAAAATCAAGATCTCGCCGAGCTAGAGAAATTAGATCTAGGCGAGATTCCGCTCACCGCTCGAGAGGCCCGAAAGTTAGCGAACGCGGGCCACTTGCACGGACTTCAGCGGCTCAGTGTCAGCAATTGCGACGAAGAAACCGAAACAATTCTGAACGAGGCATTTGATAATGTTTATTTTTAATCATGACGAGCACGACTGACTTTTGCTGGGGCGTTTGGTGTTAGATATTGTTAACCAAAAGCGGAGCGAACCGAGGTTCCACGGCGATTCAACCGTTCGCAAAGACCTCCACTCGGCTTCGCCTCCCCCAGTTTCAAAAAGAGGGACGCTTAACGATCCCTGGCCAATAGTGACTAAGGGCGAGGTGCCGATGTTGCGTCGGGGACTACTTTCAGGCCAACGGTTTTCGGGCTAGAAGCTTGCTTCGATTTCACGAGAGCCTGTTGGTAGGTTTCTGATTCTTTCACGCCATGGAAGAGGACGTTGCCGAATTCGTCTTCGATCCGGATTTCGGCCCAGATGGTTGCCTCCGTTAGTTCCGCTTCAGGGATGTAGCTTCGCTCGAGAAAGAATCCGTTAGAGCCGATCGTTGGCCGTGGCGTCGCTGTCAAACCGTCGCTGCCAGGTGCCCCTGCCATGCCGATCACTTTGCCCTGCTGGGAATGAATCGACATGATCAGGATGTAACGATGCTTTGGGTCGGGCGGATAATTGATTTCGCAGCGTGCTCCCAAATCGGGAGGGCCGGCGGCGCTGAAATCCCAAGTGACCTCGGTCGCTTCCATCATGTCGATTGCGTAGTCTGGCGCTGAGTGGCGACTGTACTCGCGAGGTTGAAGATAGACCACAGCGGCAGCTAAAACGGCAACGAGAGCGATCCCCAGGGTCAGCGTGAGAAGAGAAAATTTCAGTTCGCGGGCCATACGCTACTCGCTTGTTTCGCGACGGCGGAACGATGCCAAACCGGTAGCGACCAAATCGTCGCATACTCGGTCGCCCCTGGTTGAAAGTAACGGAAGTTGGAACGCCGTTATTTTTTTGGCTGAGACTTTTGCTGGGCTCTGGCATAAATTGTACGTAAGTATTGTACAACTGTACAACAAAACTTCGTCAATTGTGCGTGGTGAGTGCGCCGGCCATACACCGAATTGGGCATTGTTCCGGCCGTGGCTGGAGCAAAAATAAGGGTAACGGCGGTTTGGCTGTACACCCCGTTATACTAGGTGTTGAGTCTGTTTTCCGTGACGATTAGCCAGCGGATTCAGCTGCGAGGCGTTGCTCGCGGCGGGGCTCGGGACGGGAAACGTTCCAGGCCAAGCCGACCATTTCAAGCAAGCAGATGACGCGGTAGGAAAGATCGACTTCCCACCATTTCCGTCCATGAGCGGCGGCGGTCGGGAGCGCGTGATGGTTGTTGTGCCAGCCTTCGCCGTGGGCCAAAAGACCGACGAGCCAGTTGTTACGGCTGTTGTCGCTGGTGCTGTAACTTTGATAGCCCCACAAGTGCGTCAGCGAATTGACGGCCCATGTCACGTGCCAAACAAATACAGTTCGCACGGCGACGCCCCAGACCAGAAGACTGAACCCCATGCGGACCGCTTCATTCCAGCCTCCGGTCAGCCCACCGATGGCTGCTCCGATGCCGAAGATCAACACCGCATGGATCGCGAATACGAGCAGGCCGTGATGGCTCCGTTCGAGCCACATGTAGAACCGATCACGCATCAGGTCTTTGGCATAACGTTCCAAATGAGAAAGACGCATCACGTCGCGGTTGGTGACCATCAACCAGCCGAACTGTCCCCACATGAAGTTGACTAACGGACTGTGCGGGTCGTGCTCTTGATCGGAATGCTGATGATGCAGCCGATGCGTTGCCACCCAGCGAGCCGGCGTGTCTTGCAAACAGCAGACGCCTAGGATGGCGAGTGTGTATTCAAGCCAGCGAGGACATTGAAAGCTGCGATGTGTGAGCAGGCGATGGTACCCGACAGTCATGCCGAGCATGCCGAACAGGTGGTGCCCAATTAGTACCGAAGCGACCCCCGTCCAACTGAACAGCCAAGGCCAAAACGCCAGCAGCGCGATCAGGTGCATGCCGCCGATGCCAACGACATAGGGCCACCAAATTCGCAAAGGAAGTGCACCGGGCGGTTTTTCCTGGCGGGGTTTTCGACGCGATGCAGTGGCGACGGGCATTTCCTATGCCTCCGAAAAAGGGGATCCTCCCCCGCAAGGATCGCCCTGATGAGTAGAGCGGTTTGCGACGGCCGGGAAATTGCGGCGGTTTAGAGCAAAGTATCGAGAAGAGTCACTCCGTTGCCTGACTACGATTCAGTGTAACGCTGTGAGAGACGAAATGACAAGCGAGAATCGCCTCATTCCCGGCAGATAACCGCGAGCCACCTGGGGGGCGGGGGCATTGGTGTTCGACGGCTTTGCTAGTACGAAAAAAGGCTTCGACGATACGATCTCGCCGAAGCCTTCTCGATGGTTTTATCGGTACGTGTTCGTACTTAGTCGAGCTCGACCGCTTGGCCTGGCACGGGGAACTGCTCGCACAGCGAAGCAACTTCGCCGCGGATGCGAGCATGAACGGCGGCATCTTCCGGAGCTTTAAGGGCTTCGAGGATCCAGCCGCCAACCGACTTCATTTCGTCGGTCTTCATGCCGCGCGTGGTGAGCGCCGGGGTGCCGATTCGGACGCCACTGGGGTCCATTGGCTTGCGTTGGTCGAACGGAATCATGTTTTTGTTGACGGTGATTCCGCTGGCATCCAAAGCGTTTTCGGCCGCGGTGCCCGTGGTGCCAACGGCGGTGACGTCGACCAACATCAAGTGGTTTTCGGTGCCGCCGGAAACGAGTTTGAGACCACCAGCCATGAGCGTGTCGGCCAGCGTTTTAGCGTTGTCGACCACTTGCTGAGCGTACTGTTTGAATTCTGGCTGCAGCGCTTCCTGGAAGCACAAAGCTTTACCGGCGATGACGTGCATCAACGGGCCACCTTGCGTGCCGGGGAAGACATTGCGGTTGATCATTTTCTGGTGCTCTTCCTTGCACAGGATGAGCCCGGAGCGTGGACCACGCAGCGTTTTGTGGCAAGTGGTCGTCACGAAGTCGGCGTAAGGAACCGGGCTGTTGTGAACGCCGCCAGCAACGAGACCGGCATAGTGAGCCATGTCGACAAACAGCTTCGCACCGACGTCGTTGGCGATCTCGGCGAACTTTTCGTGCGGGATCTCACGCGGGTAAGCGGAAGCCCCAGCCACGATCAGCTTCGGTTTGTGTTCCTTCGCCAGCTTGGCAATGGCGTCGAAGTCCAATCGATGCGTTTCGCGGTCGACACCGTAGCTGATGAAGTTGTACAGAATGCCGCTGACGTTCAGCTTCATGCCGTGTGTCAAGTGGCCACCATGGGCCAGATCCAAACCAAGGACGGTGTCGCCTGGCTGAATGGCTGTCAGGTAGACGGCAAAGTTGGCCTGGCTGCCGGCGTGCGGCTGAACGTTGGCATGCTCGGCACCGAAAAGCTGCTTGGCTCGGTCGATGGCCAACTGTTCGATCACGTCGACATGTTCGCAACCACCGTAGTAACGACGCCCTGGGTAGCCTTCGGCATATTTGTTGGTCAACACGCTGCCGACGGCCTGTTGGATGGCGGCACTGGTGTAGTTTTCCGAGGCAATCATTTCGAGGCCATCGGCCTGGCGGACTTGTTCGGCCTGGATAGCTGCCCAAACTGCGGGATCGTTTTGCTTGATTAAGTTCATGCCAACGTCGTGGTTGAGACCTGGTGAAACCCCCAGAGCATTCCAAAGCCCCGGAAAGAATATTGAATTGTCCGAAAGCGGCTAGCATTCGTCAACGGGCACAGATGCCCCCAATGAGAACCGATACAGATCTCGCTTTCGTCACACGTATGGATCAAAATAAGTCCGCCACGGCCCCTTGAGCGGCCGAACGACCCACTGGCAAAAGAAAAGGGCCACGCATGAACGAATCCAATCCCTTCAATTCCCCGCATTCAGGGCTCGAAGCTTCGACCGGAGTCAAACCGCTCGACACCTCCGGCGATGCGACTGGCGGACTGATTCCTTACAAAAACCCGTACGCGTTGGCGGCATACTATCTTGGGATCATCGGGCTGTTCCCTGTGATCGGTATTTTTGCCTCGATACCGGCATTCGTGCTGGGAATTTTAGGGCTGCGAAATCGCGCGAAAAATCCCGCGATTAAAGGCTCCGTTCATGCATGGATCGGGATCATCCTGGGCGGTCTGGCCACGCTGATGAATTTGTCGTGCATCGGCTTAATGGTGTTCGGCATCATGAGCGAGGCCGCACGCTAGTTACCATTGCTGCCGTGGCATGCCGTCCCAGTAGATTTCACAGTCAGGCAGTTCGGCTTGAAGTTTTTCGACACCCTCGGCGGTGACCTGAGTACCCCATAGTCCCAGGATGCGAAGCGATTTGACCGACGCCAGGTGTTGTATTCCCTCGTCGGTGACGTCCAGATTCGAGGAAAGTTCTAAATTCAAGAGATTCGGCGCCGTGGCGAGCTCTTGGAGATCTCGATCGTTGATGTCGCAATCGTAAAGATTTATTCCCTGTAAGTCGGGGAGTTGGGAGAACATTCGTAGCAGCGGCCAAATTGCCGGTTCGCCATCCTCGTTGAGATGCTGTGTACCGCTGTGGGCTCCCAAGCAAATGTCGATGGCTTTCAAGTTCTCGAATTCATGGAGAATGTCCATGTCGTCGTAGTGGGTGTGATCCAACCAAATGGCTTCGATCGACGATTTCCCTGGCAGGTTTCTCAATTGATTGGAATGGTTGACGATCACGTAAATCAATTCATCGGCCCAATCCCATGGACGGGGGCCGGTTAGCCATCGCAGACGGAGTGGATCGAACGGACGCCAATCCCCGAAGAGCGGATAATCGCCTGCGGAAGCGAGGAATCGGTGCTGCTGCTGATTGGTTCGATAACGGTGCGTTGCGAAAGCGGCTATGCAGCACAGGATTACCATGGCGAGGATCATCTGGTGAAGTCCAAAGCCCCAGCCATATTTTTGAATATGACGGTGGGCCAACCAACCAGATGTACCCGTGATGAGGAGTAGAAACAGAACGTTCAGAGCGAGAAAGCCCGGCCGGAAATGGAGGACTTCGCCAATCTTCCAAGCGGAAATATTGACAGTACCTTTTGCAAACATGCCCTCGTGAGTCAGGAAAACTAACGGCCAGCCATGACGCACTTCATGCCAATAGGCTTCAAAGTGGGGACCGTACTTTCCATTTCCTAAAATGTCTGGTGCCATGTGTGGCTGCCCGGGTAGGTTCAAATAGATCCCAATCACCGCGACAAGCCCCATCAATACATACGCGCCTGCATACCAGCGGCGTCGCGGTGGTTTCGCGTCAGATTTTGGCTCGGGAGAATCGGCGGTCACGGCAGTGATTAAGTGAGGTGGGCAGCAAACCAGCTTTTCGCTGATCGCAGTGTAGCGGCGGAATCGCTACAGGTCACTTGTTTTTCAGGTTCGCTTGGGTGACTGCAGGCGAGCCAATCAAGAATTGCGGAAGTCGTCGAATGCGTCTTGGGCTTCTTCCGGAGTGGGACGAACCAATTGACCGACGATCTCGCCATCGTTTAGAAAAACGAGTGTCGGCCACAGTTTGACCTGAAACGATCGGCCTAGCCGTTTTCCTTTCCCATCCGCGACGCGGACATGTTGGATGTCGTCGACATCGGTCAGCAAGGACTCGACCGTCGGCGATAATCCTTGGCAGTGCCCACACCAGTTGGCACCGAATTCCAACACCAGTTTGCCTGACATCTGGTCGACGTCTTCGCGAGAGGGGGACTCTTCGTGATATTCCGGATCGAATGGCATCAAGATACTCCGTTCCAAGCGGGCAGGTTCCAATCAAACAGTGAGATACTCAATTGGGAAATCACTGCCCGCAATTAGGATGCCGCGATTTAGGTATATTCCTGCTTCGTCGGCTTAATGATCAGTTCCGCGACATGTGCTCGCGGCGGAAGATGGCAGATCGAAAGGACCACTTCGCTGAAGTCTTCCGGCTGAAGCATCCGAGCTCGATGCTCGTCGGTCGGAGCGCTGGGGCGTTGCTCGAGGATCGGCGTTTCGACTTCGCCGGGGTAAATGTTGGTGATGCGAACTCCATCGGCGGCGACTTCGTTGCCTGCAGCTGTTCCCAGGGCAGTCATCGCGAACTTCGACGCACAGTAAGCAATGCCACCGAGGGCGTAGGCCCGTTTGCCTGAGATCGACGAGATATTGATGATCAATCCGTCCTGGCGTTTTCGCATGGGAGGAAGTGCTTCGTACAGAAGGTTATAGCCCCCTGTGGCATTGATTTGCATGACTTGATCCCACTGCTCAGGCGTCATTTCGGCCATGCTTCGCGTCTTGATATTAATCCCGGCCGCGTTGACCAGGATATCGAGTTCGCCGAGCGTTTTGCCTACGAACTCGAACAAGCCCTTCACGCTGGTTCGATCGGATACGTCGACACTGTGGCAATGGATTTCCGCGTCGCTTTCCGCGGCGACTTGCTCGAGGACTTCAAAACGGCGGCCGGCGATGGCAACTTTGGCCCCGTCAGCAGCAAGAGCCAATGCAATGGCTTTGCCGATTCCGGAACCACCACCAACGACCAGGGCAACTTTACCTTCGAGCGACATGAGCAACCGCCTTCCTTATCAATATGTTGAGTTTGCATTCTTGGGGAATTCGACCCGATACCGACTTTGGCAGGCAATCCGTGCCAATTGGGTCGCCTTTTGCGGCAGGCCGAATGTCGTTATCCTAAACGCTGCGCGATTTTGAGAAAATCGGTCGCGTGACATTCATCAATTCCGCGAAGACATGTTTCCCCAGGGTAGAGAACGATGGGACTATTCACCGGTAAAAAAGGCCTGATCGTTGGCGTAGCGAACGGAAATTCGATTGCCTGGGGCATTGCCCAGAAGATCATGGAAGAAGGTGGCGAGTGTGGTTTCACCCACCTGCCAGACCGCGAAGATGACGCACGAAAGAAGAATCGTCGCCGTGTTTCGCAGTTGACCGATAACTATGAACAAGCCAAGTTCCTCGTTCCGCTCGACGTTCAGTCGGACGAAAACATCGCGGAAGTGATCAAAACCACCGAAAGCGAGCTGGGCAAGATCGACTTTTTGTTGCACTCGGTCGCGTTTGCATCGCTGGACGATCTGCGTGTTCCAACCGTTGAGTGCAGCCGCGAAGGCTTCAAGATGGCCATGGACATCAGTGCCTACAGCCTGATCGCGCTGACCAATGCGGCCCGACCGATTCTTAACGAGGGGGCGTCGGTTTGTGCGATGACCTACTTCGGCGGTGAAAAAGCGGTTCCTGGCTACAACATGATGGGTGTTTGCAAAGCTGCTTTGGACAGCATTGTGAAGTACCTTTCGTTCGACATGGGCGAGTACAACGTCCGCGTGAATGCCATCAGCGCCGGCCCGTTGAAGACGTTGGCCAGCAGTGCGGTGGGAGCCAAGGAAATGTTGGATCTTTATGCGGCCGTTTCGCCACTGAACCGCAACATCACGATGGAAGAAGTCTCGAACGCCGGAGCTTTCCTGCTCTCGAACCTGGCCGGCGGAATCACCGGCGAGATTATGCATGTCGACGCTGGCTACAACATCATGGGCAGCCCTGGCCGCATGGCGACCGAATACAAGAAGATGCAGGACCAGATCGAAGGCAAATAGTCGTTCGATCCTTCCAATCAAACAACGAAAAAACGCCGCGTGAATTCACGCGGCGTTTTTTTATGGTATCTGACTGGGAATCGCTGGCGTTTAGGCTGGCGTGGGGAAACGGTTTCGCATGAATAGCTTTTCCCACCAATTGGCGGCACGCAATCGAGGATCGTCGAGAGCAATCTGGTGGCTCTTTCCTCGTCGGGTACGGCAAGTGATGCTGTCTGAATCGACTTGCTCGACAATCCAGTATTTGTCTACTGCGTAGGTGTAGTATTCCCCCCGAGATTCCGGTTCGATGTCGTGAGCCCGAGGTCCAGGGCTCGTCGTGTGTTTGGTCTTCGTATAAACGACCACATCGCCGGGGCGAAACATCGAAAACTCTCCGAATTAAGGTCTGAAATGGGCGTTTTCCTCCAGAAAACTCCCTATTTTCAGAGTATCGTGCTCTTTAGTTTTCGTCAATCTGAACGACATGTCACGAGACATTTCTACAAAAGGCATGGCAGTTGCATCCTATCGATTAGCGCGTTTTTGTCGTGCGAAAGAAAAAAAGATGGAAATCTTGCATTTCTGTCCGGTAAAATAAGGTTCTCGTCTCACAAAAACTGCGTGGTTTTAACTCCACTACTCGCAGGAGGATTTTGCATGTCGATCCCTACTTCTACGACTGCGCCTACCGCACCGACGCTTACGGCGCGTGACTTTATGGCTACCAAATTGGTAACCCTCAGCCCGGATGAGGATGCCTTGGCAGCCGTACGAAAATTGCTGCACTACCGAATTTCCGGGGCACCGGTGGTGGACAGTGAAGGAAACTTCTTGGGGATCTTTTCGGAAAAGACTTCGATGCGTTTCCTGCTGGACGCTGCCTATTCCCAGCTCCCCTCGAATCGAGTCGGAGCGTTTATGAACACGGACATCGCTCGGCTGATTACGGTCGATACCGACTGGCTTAGCTGCGCTCAGATCTTTTTGTCGACGCCGTACCGACGATTGCCGGTATTGGACGGGACAAAATTGATCGGTCAGGTCAGTCGTCGTGACCTGTTAAATGCCGCGATTCAAATGATTGACAAACCAGACCGTCGCAGCGGCAAGTTTGTTATGTACTTCAGTGCGTTGGTCGACTTGAACGACTCTCCTGTCGACTAGCGTCTAACGACAAATCGGTAGATTGCTGCGTTTCTCCGCAAGCCGTCGAATGCCTACTATTCGACGGCCTGGGAGACTTCGCATAATGAACGGCTCCTTCTGCTTCTTACATAGAAAGAGCCTTATGCTTGTTGCGGCTGGTCTGATTTTAGTTGGCCTGGTTGCTTTGGTTCTCGGTGGCGAACTTCTCGTTCGTGGTGCATCAGCGCTTGCCGCGTTGATCGGCATTTCTCCCCTGGTAATCGGCTTAACCGTCGTTGCATTCGGCACAAGTGCCCCGGAGCTTGCCGTGTCGCTGAAGGCTGGTTGGGCTGGCGAAGCAGATATTGCCGTCGGGAATGTGATCGGCAGTAACATCTTCAATGTGCTATTTATTCTGGGTGTTTCCGCGCTGGTCTCTCCCTTGGTCGTCAACAGTCAGTTGATTCGATTGGAACTGCCGCTGCTCATGGTTGTTTCGGTGCTCACATGGGGCTTAGCCTACAACGGCACAATCAGTCAGGCCGAGGGTATCGTTCTTTTTCTAGGGCTTGCCGGTTACGTTGCCTGGTCGGTTTGGCAAAGCCGTAAGGAGTCGAAAGCGGTTCAAGCCGAATACGCCGAAGCCACTCCGCAACCGCCTCATTCCAATTGGGGCACTGCACTTCAAGTCGGATGGATTGTGCTGGGGTTGATCGCCCTGGCGTTTGGATCGAAATGGCTCGTCGACGGAGCGGTGATGATTGCCCGACAGCTTGGCATGAGCGAGCTACTCATTGGTCTAACAATCGTTGCCGCTGGCACATCGCTTCCAGAAGTGGTCGCTTCCGTGATGGCATCGATCAAAGGAGAACGCGACATTGCTGTTGGCAACGTGGTCGGCAGCAATCTGTTTAACTTGATGTGCGTGCTGGGGCTCACCGCGGTGATTGTTCCTGGCGGAGTTCCCGTAGCTCCATCTGCGATATGGCAAGAGATGCCGGCGATGATTGGGGCAAGCCTGATCTGCTTGCCGATCTTTTTCACCGGCAGTCGTATCGATCGCTGGGAAGGTGTTCTGTTTTTGGCATGGTACGTTGTTTATACGACCTATCTCGTTCTGATGGCTATGGAATCTCCCGTAGGTCCGCTTGTAGGGCAGATAGCCCTTTACGGGGGCGTTCCATTAACGCTTCTTATACTGCTTGGCTCGTTGTTCTTTTCTCGCAGTCTAGGCCCTGAAATGCCACATTCGAGTGAGTCGCCCGGGTAGTCAACACGTGCTGGCACCTCATTGCCGGTGGACGCTATGTCTAGTAAAATTCGCGGCTTACCCTATCTTGCCTTCGCGATCTGGAAGTAAGAAGGCACTACGGTCCCCAAGCTGGTATCGGTGGAAAGCATGAGCACCAAGAAGAACCTGATTGTTGCCCAAAGTGGTGGTCCAAGCCCGGTCATTAACAACACGCTTCGCGGCTTGGTGGAAGCTGCTTTGCAGACCGACAACATCGGAACGGTCTACGGTGCCCATCACGGTATCGAAGGGGTGCTGAAGGAAGAACTGATTAATCTGACCGATCAGCCAGCCGAAGAAATCTCGCTGCTGCGTTACACGCCTGCTGCAGGTTCGATTGGTACTTGCCGCTACAAGCTGAAAGACTGGCAGAACGAAGACTTCGATCGCTGCATCGAGGTATTCAAAGCCCACAATATCGGCTACTTCGTCTACATCGGCGGCAACGACTCGATGGACACCGCCAACAAGATCGCCAAGCTGGCCCAGGAACGCGGCCTCGATATGGTCGGAATCGGTGGCCCCAAGACCATCGACAACGACGTCGGCGACAGCGAGTTCAAGCTGATCGACCATACCCCAGGTTACGCTTCGACTGCCAAGTACTGGATGCACATGATCCAGTATGCCAACGAAGAAAACCGCGGTAGCTGCCCAGCCGACCCTGTGTTGGTGATGCAAGCGATGGGCCGCAAGATCGGTTACATTCCTGCCGCGGCTCGTTTGGCCGATCCGAAGCGAGAAATGCCGCTGCAGATCTACATGGCCGAATCCCCTTGTACGCTCGAGCAACTGCACGAAAACGTCAACAAGCAACTGAAGCAAGACGGCCGCTGTATCGTTGTGCTCAGCGAAGGCTTTGACGTCGGTGACATTGGTGCCCGAAAGGATTCGTTCGGGCACACTAGCTTCAGTGCGAGTAATATCACCGTCGCTCAGATTGTGACGAACTACCTCAACGATAACGGCTTGGCTGTTAAGGGGGCGGCTCGGTGCAATGTGAGCGGAACCGACCAGCGTCATGCGATGGCTTACGCCTCGTCGGTCGACTTGGACGAAGCTTACCACGCCGGCGAAATGGCCGCTGTTTTGGCCTCGACGGGGCAGTCTGGCTACATGTCGACGATCCTTCGAAACGAAGGAGATGTCTACAGCGTTCGCTACGACAAAGCACCTTTGGCGGAAGTCGCCAACAGCGAACGAACGTTCCCTAAAGAGTGGATCGATGCCAACGGTTACGATGTGACCGACGAGTTCGTGAAGTATGCCAAGCCACTCTTGGGCGAAGGCATGGTCAGCCTGCCGATGATCGATGGTCGCCAACGCATGACTCGCCTGCAGCCGATGTTTGCCGATCAAAAGCTGGCCGCCTACGTGCCTCAGGCCGACCGTCAAGAAGCTCCGAAGTAGTCTGACGCATCCGTTTCGTTCACACCATCCATCAAATTCCCATAGCGAGAACCAGCGATCATGGTTTATCAGATTGAACCGAAGAACGAATTCCTTGTAGGCATCGACTCGGATGGTTGCGTCTTCGATACGATGGAACTGAAGCACAAGGAATGCTTCATTCCCAACATTATCAACTACTACGAACTGCAAGGCGTCAGCAAGTATGCTCGCGAAGCCGCCGAGTTCGTGAATCTCTACTCCAAGAGCCGCGGCATCAACCGTTTTCCTGCTTTGGTGGAAGCATTGGAATGGTTGCAAAAGCGTCCGGAAGTGATCGAACGTGGCGCGAAGATCAACATTCCTCAGTCGCTGCAAACATGGATCAAAGAAGAGACCAAGCTTGGCAATCCAGCTCTCGAAGCCAAAGTCGCTGAGTCGAACGATCCTGACTTGGCCCATTGCTTGAAGTGGTCCAAAGCCGTCAACGAAACGGTCGCTGGCATGGTTCGTGGCGTGGCCCCCTTCCCTTCGGTTCGCAAATGTTTGGAAAAGCTGAGCGGCAAAGCAGACATGCTGGTCGTTTCCGCAACGCCGAATGACGCATTGAACGACGAATGGACCGAACATGACCTTCGTCAGTACGTCGCGGAAATTTGCGGTCAGGAAGCTGGCAACAAGAAGGAAACGCTGACCAACGCCAGCAAGTACAAGCCAAATCAAACGCTGATGATTGGCGACGCCCCCGGCGATTATAAGGCAGCCGTGGCGAACGATTGCTTGTTCTACCCAATCAATCCTGGCGACGAAGAAAACAGCTGGAAGCGATTCTACGATGAAGGAATCGACAAGTTCCTGAAGCTCGAATTCGCTGGCGATTACCAGAAAATGCTGCTCGAAGAATTCGATCGCTACTTGCCAGAAAAGCCAAGCTGGCCAGTGGTCGACTAAGAAAACACAACAGCGGGTACCTGTGGCAACTTCACGAATCCTGTTTCCTTTCCCTTTCCAAGGGATAGAGCCAGGGTGAGGGTTGAGGAAGCAGGCACCCCGTTCGCCCCTCACCCTAACCCTCTTCCCTGAGGGGCGAGGGGATCAGAAGTAACAAGAAACACTGACCCGTTAATTCTCAGAGGAAAGAAACATCATGTCCGATGCTTCCTGCGATTTTGGTTTGATTGGTCTCGCCGTGATGGGTGAGAACTTGGCCCTGAACGTCGAAAGCCGCGGCTACAAGGTTGCCGTCTACAATCGAACCACCGAGAAAACGGATGAATTCATTCAAGGACGTGCTGCCGGTAAGCAGTTTGTGGGTTGCCACGACCTGAAGACGATGGTCGCTTCGCTCAAGCGTCCGCGCAAGATCATGCTGCTCATCAAAGCAGGCCCAGCGGTCGACGCGGTGATCGAAGAACTGCTTCCGCTCATGGAGCCAGGCGACATCATCATCGACGGTGGTAACACCCACTATGCCGACACCGAACGTCGTACCAAGTACGTCGAAGAAAAGGGGCTGCTGTTCGTCGGTTCCGGTGTTTCCGGTGGTGAAGAAGGCGCGTTGAAGGGCCCAAGCTTGATGCCTGGTGGTAGCGAAGCCGCTTGGCCGCACATCAAGGAAATCTTCCAGGCCATCTCCGCCAAAGTTGGACCGAACAACGACATTCCTTGCTGCGAATGGGTTGGTCCTCGCGGTGCCGGTCACTACGTCAAGATGGTCCATAACGGCATCGAATATGGCGACATGCAGCTGATCTGCGAAGCCTACTTCCTGCTGAAACATGGCCTGGGGCTGACCAACGACGAACTTTACGACGTCTTCGATCAATGGAACAGCGGTGACCTGCAAAGCTACTTGATCGAAATCACCCGCGACATCTTCAGCGTGAAAGATGACGACGGCGAAGGCTACCTCGTCGACAAGATCCTCGACGTTGCTGGTGCCAAGGGTACCGGTAAATGGATGAGCCAGTTGGCATTGGATCTCGGCGTGCCGAGCACGCTGGTCACCACGGCCGTTTATGCCCGTGGCTTGTCGGCTGCCAAGGAAGCTCGCGTTCGTGCCAGCAAAGTGCTTACCGGTCCAAGCGGCAAGACTTCGGAAGATCGCACGAAGTTCATCGAACAGGTTCGCGAAGCGTTGTACGCGTCGAAGCTGTGCAGCTACGCACAAGGTTTCGTTCAGCTGCAAGCTGCTTCCGCCGAACATGATTGGGGCCTTAACTACGGCGACTGTGCCCTCTTGTGGCGAGGTGGCTGTATCATTCGTGCCCAATTCCTCGATCGCATCAAGGAAGCATTCGACAAGGATGCCAACCTCGAAAACCTTCTGTTGGATCCATACTTCACCGAAGCGGTTACCAAGGGACAAGACGGTTGGCGTTCGGTCGTGAAGACCGCCGTCGAACTGGGCGTTCCAACTCCAGCTTTCGCCGGGGCTTTGGCCTACTACGACGGCTACCGTAACGATCGCCTACCGGCCAACTTGCTTCAGGCTCAACGCGATTACTTCGGTGCTCACACGTTCCAGCGTACCGACAAGGAAGGCACCTTCCACGCCGAATGGATTCAGCGTCGTCGCGAGCCAAAGTCGTAACGCACGCTCCTGTTTCGGATCTCTATTACCTGCCACTGACTCCCAGACCATCTCTGGTCTGGGGGTTCTAGAATAAGATCGAAAGCCGGATGGCCGCTGACTACTTAACGAAACTGTTTGGAATGGATGGCCAAGTTGCCATCGTGATTGGTGCTTCCGGCGTCTTGGGTGGTGCCATTGCAGAAGGTCTTGCTTCGGCAGGTGCCACTGTCATCGTAAGCGGCTTGAACCCTGAACGTGGTCAGGCCCGAGCCGATCGCATTCTTTCTTCCGGAGGCAAAGCAGAGTTCATTGCGGCCGATACGCTCTCGCGCGACTCGCTCGCCGAGATGCGTGACAAGTGCATCGAAAAATTCGGCCGCGTCGATATGCTGGTCAACTGCGCCGGCGTGAATTCTTCGGTTCCTTACGAAGAAATCACCGACGAAGACTGGCAACGCGTCATGGACACCAATCTGACAGGAACGCATCTCGCGTGTCAGGTTTTTGCCCCGACGATGGCCAGTCAGGAAAAAGGAGGCGCCATCCTGAACATCGGTAGCGTCACCGCCCATCTCCCCCTCTCACGCGTGTTTGCTTACTCGGCATCCAAGGCAGCCGTCTTGAATCTGACGAAGAACCTGGCTCGTGAATATGCGACCAAGAACGTCCGGTTCAATGTGCTTTGCCCTGGATTTTTCCCCGCCGAACAGAATCGAAAGATTCTCGACAAAGAACGTGTCGACAATATCATCGGCCAAACGCCGATGGCTCGATTTGGTGAACCGGAAGAGCTTGTCGGAGCATCCATACTGTTGCTCTCACAAGTCGCCGGCAGCTTCATCACCGGTGCCACGGTTTATGTCGACGGTGGCTTTACCGCGATGCGGTTCTAGAGCTCAGCGATTCGCCGGAATAATCTTCCGAGAAAATCGCGGGGCGTAATTGGCCATCGTGCCAATTGCCGTTAGTTTGGCTAGTGGGAAGTGTAGACGCTCGCTCAACCGTGCCGTCGGTGGTCCATGTGCGATAACATGGCCGGTCTGCGGCACTCGCAACAGGAAAAGCCATGTCTCATACCATTGTCATCTTCGGTGCCTCAGGCGACTTGACGAGTCGCAAGCTGATCCCCGCTCTCTTTTTACTCTCGAAAAAGGGACGGCTGCCCAAGAATACGCGGATCGTCGGCATGTCGCGGACCGAGTTTTCGCACGATGCCTGGCGCAAGGAGCTCAAAAGCAGCACGGAAGAGTTCACCGGCAAGAAGTTCGACGAAGGAGCGTGGAGCGAGTTCGCGGCCAACGTCTATTACCACCCCGGCGACTTGACGAAGCTGGAAGACCTGCAAGGGCTGAAGGCATTCCTGGAAGAAGTCGAAGGGGGAGCCGCCGAACGCGTCTATTACCTTTCAACTGCCCCCAAGTTGTACGCTTCGGCGATCGACAAGCTGGGTGAATCGGGGCTCGCAAATCAGGACGAAGGAGATCGTCGAATTGTCCTGGAGAAACCGTTTGGCTACGACTTGGGAACGGCCAAACAGCTGAACGATGACGTCAACCGCGTCTTTCCAGAAAAGCAGGTCTATCGTATCGACCATTATCTGGGCAAAGAGACCGTCCAGAACTTGTTGGTCATGCGATTCGCCAACTCGATTTTCGAGCCGCTTTGGAATCGTAACTATATTGACCACGTGCAAATCACCGTGGCTGAAGAAGTTGTCGTCGGTCGTCGCGGCGGATACTACGATCAAGCAGGCGTGCTTCGCGACATGTTCCAGAACCATCTGCTGCAGCTGCTGATGGTGACAGCGATGGAATCGCCGGTCCGTTTCGATGCCGATATGGTGCGTGACGAAAAAGTCAAAGTGCTACAAGCCATTCGTCCAATGTCGTCGGAAGAGATCGCCAAGGAAACGCTTCGTGGGCAGTATGCTGGCTATCGTCAGGAAGAAGGCGTTCCAGAAAACAGCCAGACCGAAACGTTCGCCGCGTTACGATTGTGGGTCGACAACTGGCGCTGGAATGGTGTTCCTTTCTATCTGCGCAGCGGTAAAGGGATGTCGTGCCGCACGACGCAGATTGTCATTCAATACAATCAACCCCCCCACACGCTGTTTGACAAACAGAAGTGTCATCTCGATGCCTGCCGTCTGGTGATGCAGATTCAGCCGGCCGAGGGCCTGCAGCTGCAGATTCAAACCAAAGTTCCTGACGAAGGCATGATGACGCGGACGACCCCGCTCGACTTCCGCTTCTGCAAGGAATTCCAAGGCGAGATGCCGGATGCCTACCAGCGTTTGCTGTTGGATGCCCTGCAAGGCGACGCCAGCCTGTTCGCGCGTAGCGACGAAGTGGAACTGGCTTGGGGCATTATCGACCCAATCATTCAAACCTGGCGATCAGCGGAAGCGCCTTCGCTGCACATGTACGAAACCGGCTTCTGGGGACCGACCGAATCCAACGACTGGATGGCCGAGCATGGCCGACAGTGGTTCGACGTCTGCCCGGTGCTGCACTAAGAAGTCCCAAGAAAAAAACGGGGTCGACCGGTTGGGGCAGGTAACCGATCGACCCCTGAACATCGCTGGTGATCTCAGAAACCAGCGACGTATGCTCTTGAGTTGGATATATGCGTTTACTGTGAAAGCCGTGGCTAAAGCAGTTCCATGTGAGCATATATCGACCACCCATATTGTGGACTTTATCTTAGTTGCGAAAAATTTCGGTCGTCAGCACGCTCCTCTTGATGCAAAAGTGGAGAGTGGCGGAAACTCGCACTTTTCGTGCAGCTTTTTACTGATATCCTGGGTGAATCATTTCCGAATGTCTCGATTTTCAAGGTAATAACGGCCCCATGGCCTTACGTCTCGGCAACTTAGAACTCGATTTTCCCCTCGTTCAAGCCGCCCTTTCCGGCTACAGCGACATGTCGATGCGTGTGATCGCGCGTCGCATGGGGGCTCCGTATACGATTTGTGAAGTGATGCTCGATAAGTTTCTTGTCGAGTTGAACGATCGCAAAAAGAACCGCCACTTCCTGGCCATCGCTGACGAAGAGCATCCGGTGGGCGGTCAATTGATGGGGGCAGAACCGGAGCAGTTTTCTGCCGGCGCGAAGCGTTTGGTCGAAGCAGGCTTCGACGTCATCGACATCAACTTCGGCTGTCCGGTCAAGAAGGTGTTGGGGCGCTGCCGAGGTGGCTTTCATCTCAGTCAGCCAGAGGTGGCGTTAGAGATCGTTCGCCGCACACGCGACGTTGTACCGAGTGACATGCCACTGACGGTGAAGATGCGTCGTGGGATTGATGATACCGAGGAAAGCCGAGATAAGTTCTTCGAGATCCTCGATGGAGCCTTCGAGATCGGTGTCGATGCGATCACGGTTCACGGACGTACCGTCGAGCAGCGATACATTGGCCCCAGCCGCTGGGAGTTCCTTGCCGAAGTGAAGCGACATGTCGGCGACCGAACCATTCTTGGCAGCGGCGACCTTTTCTCCGCGCAAGATTGCTTTGACATGATGCGCGAGACCGGGGTCAACGGCGTAACCGTGGCCCGTGGCGCGATCGGGAATCCTTGGATCTTTCAGCAGGCAAGAGCCTTAGCCGCAGGAGAACCATTGCCGCCACCTCCGACAACGTTCGAGCAGTTGGAGATCATCGAAGAACATCTTCGCCTGGTGGTCGAGCTTTACGGCGAAGCGAAAGCGATGACCAACTTCCGAAAGTTCGGCGTGAAGTATTCGTTCCTGCACCCGCAGATCGAAGAGGTGCGTGCCAAGTTCGTTCGCATCAAGGAAATGGCCGACTGGGAAGCGATTCGAGACGAGTTTTACTCGACCGATCAGCCTGGCAACTATCTCTCGTCCGACATCCACAACAAGCAGGTCAACTGCTCGGCCGGCTAGTCAGCGCGTTTTCGATTTCGGCTCGCACGTGTTCATTTTCTTCCACGGCCAGCCGATCGCGAAGAAGCGGAGCACACTGCTGCTCGGCATGTTGACCGATCGCCCAGGCAGCTGCGCCTCGGATGAGCCATTCTTCGTCGTTCAATCCCTGGGATAACGCCGCCAGATTTTCCGGGTGTGGACGATTGCCAAGCGCGATCGCGGCGTTCCGCAGTACGCCGCGACGTTTCGTTCGCCAAAGAGGCGTCTTCCGAAAGCGGGCTCGAAAGTCGTCATCGGTCATCGTGAACAGCGATCGCAACTGGAGTGGGGCTCGATCAGACGCCGGGAAAAATGCGTCGTGAGATGTGACAGGTGGTTTTCCATTCCAGGGGCAAACGTCCTGGCAAACATCGCATCCAAAGACCCAATCTTGCATCCCGGGGCGTAGCTGCGCGGGAATCTCGTCGCGGAGTTCAATCGTAAGATACGAAATACACTTGGTCGCGTTCAGCACGCCAGGGCCTTCGAACGCGTCAGTTGGACAGGCATCCAGACATGCGGTGCATGTGCCGCAGTGGCTGGCGTTGTGCGGATCGTCGTAAACGAGTTCTCGGTCGATCAAGATGGCGGCCAGGAAAAACAGGCTGCCCAGCTGCTTATTAAGCAGCATCGAGTTCTTGCCGATCCAGCCTAGTCCGGCCAACTGTGCGAACTCTCGTTCCAGCAGTGGGGCCGTATCGACGACGCCCCGCACGCTCGCCTCGGCATCCCACTGGGCGATCGACTTTTTGAACTGCTTGAGTCGTGCGTGGATCCAGTCGTGGTAATCGAGTTCGCCGAATGCGTAGCGGGAGACCCTGCCCTGCCCCGGCCCCAGCGGTGGAATGGACTCGCTTTTGTAATTCAGCGCCAACATGACAATGCTTTGCACGCCATCGAGCACATGCTTGGGGTGGGCATACGCTTCGCGGCGGTCCTCTAGATATTGCATTTGCCCGGCAAATCCAGCGTCGAGCCATTCATGAAATCGATGCAGTCCCGTTGGGGTGACCGCCGGGCAAATTCCCACCGCAGAGAAGCCCAGTCGCAAGGCTTCCTCTCGGATCAACGAAGTCAGATCATCGGTGGAAATCGACACGTGTACAAAACCGGCAAATGAATTTGCGTTCGCTCAGGGGCGTAATTAGGGTGAGGTTATAAGGATTGAATTACCACGGAGGGGTTCGTCAGCATGATCACGCAAGGTGCTCTGAGATGCGCAAGGTATGTCTGTTGTTGTTGGCTGCGGCGATCACCGCAGGTTGTTTTTCGGTTCGCGAAGCTAAGGCGGATGGCAATATCATTGTCCATCGTACCTCATCGGTCGGTTTCGGGAACAACTTCGGCTACGGCAATAACAATTGGTCATGGGGGCCATACTCCTTGAATCGGTCGCTCGGTTACATTCCGACGCCCCCTTACTATGCATTGCATCCGCCGGTTTACTACTCGCACAATGTGGCGGTACCGTACGGGATGAGTCCTTATCCGATCTCGTCTTATTCGCCGGGCGCTTCCTATGCCGTCGAGCGGTCGATTCCCGAGCCGCAAGTTGTGATCAATCCGTATGTTCAAGCGGAGGAAGCGGCTGTCGAAGCCCCCGTCGAGCCTTCGGCGAATGATCAAGCCGCGATGAAAATTGTGGATGCCGATGGCGAAGTAGTTGTCGCTCAAACGCCTGCGATCATCGATAACTCGCTTTAATCGCTCGGAAATGCCCTGCGGAAACTTGAGAGAATTCTCTCAGGTTTCCGCAATTCGTATTGCTGCTGGCTAGCAGTCTTTGGTAACCTCCCCCCGCTGTCAGCCGAAGTGTGTGGGCTGATGCGATGATTGAATTTCGGGAGGAAGGCAGTTTTCCCTGCAGGAAGCTGGGAAGTGGGTGCCGAGTCCGGAAAAGGATTTCCTATGAGAAGCCTCGTTTCCGCTAGCTTGTTTTTGCTTCTGATGGCCGGCTGCCAGAATCAGCAGTCGCAGGTCAATCCATTTGCCGTCTATGGCCCTCAGAGGCTTCCTCCGCCTGGAACGCAGACGTACGGTCAGCAGTCGCAAACGGCTCCGTATTACCAGGGACCAGCGGCCAATCAGGCTCCGACGATTCAGGGTGGCATGCAAACCAACCCGCCGGCTCAATTCACACCGCCTGCCAATACGGCCCCAACCTCTGGAGCTCCTTCTAGTTACGGCCAAGGAGGATGGCAGAAAGTGGGGCAATCTTCTTCCAGCAGCACCAGCGGCGTCGTTCAAGCGAGCCATACTCAGGAAATAAGCACAACTACCCCTCCCGCGAACACCACTCCATCTGGTTCAACCGCAGCTTCATCTGCTTCAGCGACCACGTCCAGTGGTAGCTCGAATCCGTATTTACGAGGCATGCACGTCAACGAGGTATCGGATTCGACCCAGTCGGCAAACACCGCGACGACTCCGCTCGCCCCTCCAGCGACGTCCGCCGTGCCGAGCACCAGCTGGTCGAACAATCCAGCCGTTTCGAGCGGCTCCAGCAGCGCGCCGATTCAGCCTAGCCGAATTCCCTAAGTCGTTTGCGGCTTTCCAGTTTGCCACTTGACGTTTCTCGCCGAAGTGGAAACGATAAAGCCCATGGATACTCCGCACCAATTCGACCTGACTGGGATCGAACCGACAACGACCGACCTGAAAGTTCCACCGTTGAAAATCGGTGAAATGGTCATCGATCCCCCGATTCTTCAAGCTCCCATGGCTGGCTTCACGAATTATGCCTTTCGGCAGATCGTGCGCGGTTATGGTGGAGCCGGACTGCTGGCGACCGAAATGGTCAATGCCCGTGGTTTTCAGTGGCTCGACGAGAACGAAGCCGAATTCCCCGATCGGTTGTGGGGTGTCGAAGATGAGGCTCGTCCTTTGGCCGTTCAGATCTGGGACAACCAGCCTGATGTGATGGCGAAAGTCGGCAGCCGCCTGGTCGAAGAGTTCCAGGTAAGCGTCGTCGACATTAACTTCGGTTGCCCCGTCAAACAGGTCACCGAGAAAGCCCACAGCGGCTCCTACCTGCTACGCGTTCCAGAGCGGATGGGGCAGATCATCTCTCGATTGGTCGAAGCATGTGCCCCGACCCCTGTGACCGCCAAGATTCGTCTGGGCTGTTCGATGGATGCGATCAACGCCAACGAGATCGCCCAGGTCGTCGAAGAGAGCGGCGCCGCGGCACTGACGGTTCACGGCCGCGTCGCCTCGCAGTACTTCAAGGGAGAAGCGGATTGGGAGCGGATCTCCGAGATCAAATCGCATCTGAAAAAGATTCCGCTGATCGGCAACGGTGACCTCGATTCGGCGGAGAAAGTCTATCGTGCATTCCGTGACTACGATGTCGATGGCGTGATGATTGCCAGAGCCTGCTTAGGGCGGCCATGGCTGTTCGCTCAAGCGGCGGCGGCGATTCAAGGGAAGCCGATTCCACCTGAGCCGACGCTAATCGAGCAGCGAGACTGCATGCTCAATCATTACGATTTAGTCGTCCAGCGTTTCGGCGAAAGCAAGGGGACGCTGCTCATGCGAAAGTTCGCTTGCTGCTATGCCCAGGCCAAGCCTGGGGCACGCCATTTCCGTAAGCATGTTGCGAATGTTTCGACACCGCAGGAATTCTACGAGGTGGTCGAAAAGCACTTCCCGATCGAAGTTCCTGCGCCTGCGTAAGTGCCACTACCAGCCGCGACAGTGGTTATGCTGATGCCAGTGGTGATCCCAGCCGTTGTGCCGATACCCACGGTAATGAGTCGAATGGACAGCGATATCCGTATTTAGACTTCGTTCGGAATTGAGCATCCGCTGATCGTCGTTCGTATCGAACGTGCCATCCGGCCCGGCACTGCGAATGGCAAATTTGCCATCTTCTTCTGGTTCGTACCGAACGGCATTGCCGTAAGCGTCTTCGTACTTGAGGACCAGCTTGTTCCCTTCAATGCCTTCAGGCAGCTTGTTGTTCTCTTGGCGGAACGATTCGACCTCGACGCAAGCCGTATCGAGGACTTCCCGCGTCTGCTCCATCTTGGGGACTTCGACGCTGTAGTGATGCATCGCCGAGGCAGCCATCGCGATCGAACCCACACCAACGCCGACAATCGCCGTGCCGATACCGCCGATAATTACCCCGGCAATCGCGATGCCCGGCTTTCTCGAGAACAAGCCGAAAAAGCTAAGCAAAAGTCCCAAGGGGCACAAAAGCCCAAAGGTAACCAGCAGGCCAAAAAGCGATATCCCAAAGCCCCACGCTCCGAGGGTATTCGAGCGGGAGGGCTTCGATTGATGGCGACATTGGTTCGATTCGTGACACGGACGCGAACACATCGGACAACTTCCTTTTTCCGGGGGGGAATCGTGGGAGAAAGCAGCAGATCTCCCACTCAGGAAGTCATTCGCCGGCTATTTGAATTTCTTGAATTCGCCGGCCTTATATTTTTTCCAGTACTCGCCCAAGGCCTTCTTAACCTTCGGTGCTAAGAGCACTGTTCCCAAGATGTTAGGGAACGCCATCGAGAGAATCATGAAGTCAGAAAAATCGAGAACGCTTCCTAATTGGAAGATCGATCCGATGAAAACCGCGAACACAAAGATCACTTTGTAGACGTAAATACTGCGTGCTCCGAACAGACGTTCCCAGCAGCGCTCTCCGTAGTAGCTCCACGAAACGATCGTCGAGAAAGCAAACAGCACCACCGCCACCATCAGCAGGTAGGGGAACCAGGAGATCTCTGCCTCGAAGGCTTCGGCGGTCAGCTGCACCCCTTCCAGGCCTTGGTCCAAAATCCACGTTCGGTTGTCCCAGGCGCCCGTGATCAAAATGACCAAGGCCGTCATCGAGCAAACGACGATCGTATCGATGAAGGGACCCAGCAGAGCAACAAAACCTTCGCGGACCGGCTCGTCCGTCTTCGCGGCACTGTGGGCAATGGCGGCACTACCGACGCCGGCTTCGTTGCTGAACGCGGCTCGTTGAACGCCGATCACGATCACGCCCAAGATCCCACCTCGCACTGCTTCAGGATTGAATGCCTCCACAAAGATCTGATAGATCATGTCTGGCACCTGGGTTATGTGGGCCCCAATAATCCACAGACAGGCCAAGATGTACATCAAGCACATCGCTGGCACCACTTTACTGGCCGTAGCTCCGATCCGCTTAATTCCACCGATGATCACCAGCCCAACAAAGAAGGCCAGCACGATACCGAAAATCGGGTTGAACGTGCTCTTAAACGAGTCGACTTTGGCCTGAAGTTCCGTGGCTTGTTTTTCGAGCTCACGAACTTTCTCGAGTTCCCCGGCACTTGCCGCGACGCTTAGCTCTCGTTTGACTTGGCTAAGCTGATCGAGTTCGTCGTTCTGTACGACCGACAGCACCATCGAGGCGGCTTGGTTCGCTTGGAACATGTTCCCGCCCCCGAAGCTCGCCATGATGCACATAATCGCAAAAACAATCGCCAGACATTGGCCGATCGGCTTCAAGCCGAATTGGCTGAACGCATACGTGAGGTACTGCATCGGCCCACCAAGGATCGTGCCGTCAGGCTTCACTTCGCGGTACATCTGTCCGAGCGTGCACTCGACAAACTTGCTTGTCATACCGAAAAAACCGCACAGTATCATCCAGAAGAACGCCCCCGGACCGCCTGCCGACATGGCGATTGTCACCCCGGCAATGTTCCCCAAGCCGACTGTCGCAGACAGCGCGGAAGCCAATGCCTGAAAGTGGGTCACTTCGCCAGGCTCGTCCGGATTGTCGTACGTCCCGCGAACGATACTGACTGCGTGACCGAAGCCCCAGAAGTTCACGAACGCAAAGAAGATGGTAAAGAAGATCGCCCCGCCAGAGAGCCACAGCACCACGACAGGGGCACCACCGACATATTCGGTGAACAGATAGGGTGGCTCGCCACGGCCGAGTTCCAGTTGCCCAGCTTGGGCTCGCTGTTCGATTTGTTCTGGCGTAAGCCAAGTGTCGGGATCTTCGTTCAGCGAGTTCCGCAGTTTCGTCACCGGTTGGAAGGTGAACTTGTCGCCCTCTTTGATCCGAACATACTTCGTCGAGTTGTTGATGATGTATTTGACGTAGTCGACCGGCTGTTTTTTGGCTTTACCTTCGGCGTCGGTTCGGTTCATCACGCCAAGGCGATAAACGCGATCCGGATTAGGCGAAGTCTCGATCTTTCCCAGGTCGGCCCATTCGTCGATCTTTTGTTCGTCGACTTCATCCGGAAGATTCTCTGGCTTTCGGACTTTGCTGTTCTCAGCAATCATGAACGGGCCATCCGTTCCGCGGTCGCGGACGTAATAGACCACGTCATCCATCTGGGCATACTGCCGTTCGGTCGAAAAGACGCGATAGAACAATGTTTGGTCCATCTTGCCGACCATCCACTCGAACGGCTTGTCAAAATATTGAAAAGCAGTCCATGGTTCAGCGTCGCTCAGATCGACCGCCGGGGGGTAGGACTCGGCAGAAGACTCTTGCGGTGAAGCCTCTGATTCAAGTTGAGGCTCTGCCGATGCTTCCGTGGCAAGTTCCTCAGCAGGCGTATCCTGGCCGAAGGTCGTCGTCGGTAGGAAGGTAAAAGCAACTATCGAGAGCACCACAAAGTGCCACGGCGCGGACAGTCGACTTGCGATCATGCAAATTTCCCAAACTGCCAACTTCCAGGATCGGCGGTGGGGCTGGCCGAGCGGGAAGTGGTTTCTAAAAATCGTTCCGAAATGGAGGAGCTGGGGCGATTAGGGGGCAGTTGCCGCCGTAATCTGTAACCATTTGTCAGGTAAAGAGTTACGAAAGGCAACGGTAGGGAATCGCGGTTTAACGAATATATACTTGTCAAAAATGCGATAATCCCTAACATTAGGGTACCGACACAACTTAGCGATACGGCTAGCAGATTGCCAGTCGTTCGACCCCGATTTTACGCCAATGACCAGCAATTCCGCGCAAAATGACACACGATGGGCTAACGAGGTCTTCCCGACCGACTTGGTCGTGCTCGATTTATTGCGGAAGACTCCTTCTTTAACCACTGCCGAGATGGCGGAGGCGATGGAGGTGACGGCTACGGCCGTTCGTCAGCGTTTAAATCGTTTGATGGGGCAAGGTTACGTCGAACGTGTGGCCGCCAAGGCGGGCCGCGGTCGTCCCACGCACAAGTATCGCTTGACCCATAAGGGCGAACGAAAAGCCGGTGCAAATTATGCCGACTTGGCCATGGCGTTATGGGACGAGATTCGTTCGATTGAAGACCCCGACGTCAAATTGGGACTCATTTCGCGGATTGCTAAGCGTCTGGTAGAGATGTATGCCAGCGAAGTTCGCGGTGAAGATGCCCACGAGCGGATTCATGACTTGATGGCGTTGTTCCTCGGTCGTCAGATTCCGCTGGAGTATGAAGAAGACACAGAGGGTAAGCCGGTGCTTAATGTGCTGGCTTGTCCTTACCCGGATTTGGCGGAACAAGATCGAGCCGTTTGTGCGCTCGAGAAAGCAATGTTCGCCGAATTGGTCGGACAAAACATGACCTTGAGCCATTGTCGGCTCGACGGCGAAAGTTGTTGCACCTACGAGTTGACTGAAATTAACTCCGATACGGAAAGCGTGTGACATGACCAAGCCGTGGATTGAAGGCCGCTTCGAGGAAAACGTCATCACGACGACCATCGAGCAAGCCATCAACTGGGGGCAGCAAGCAAGTATCTGGCCGATGACATTCGGCCTGGCCTGTTGTGCCATCGAAATGATGGCCGTAGGAGCGAGTCGATACGACATCGACCGCTTCGGCGCAGGGGCCTTTCGGGCCTCGCCGCGTCAGGCAGACTTGATGATCGTGGCGGGGACCGTCACGTACAAAATGGCCAGCCGAGTTCGGCGGCTATACAACATGATGCCCGATCCGAAGTATGTCATCGCCATGGGCGCTTGCACCGTCGGTGGTGGCCCTTACTTCAAGTATGGTTATCACGTTGTGAAAGGAGTCGACCTGGTCGTGCCTGTTGATGTGTACGTTCCAGGATGTCCTCCACGGCCGGAGGCACTGTTGGAAGGGCTGATGCGGATTCAAGACAAAATCCGCGGGCACCGAATCAATCGTCGCGATGGCGTTCGCGTCGACGACGAGTTGCCGGTGCCGCATCATTCCGGTTACGTCGAAGCGACGGGAGCCGAAAAGCCACTGACCCAACATCAGAAACAAACCGGCAAATAACATTCATGATGCCCCACTGCTGGGCGTCGTATCCGTTGAGACTCGAGAAGAGCGAATAGTCACGAATGACCGACGTACTGAAGATTGAGAATTTACACGTTTCAGTTGAAGAAAAGCCCATCCTCAATGGCGTGAATCTGGAACTTCGCCGCGGTGAAACGCACGCCCTGATGGGGCCGAACGGTTCCGGTAAAAGTACCCTCGGCTTCGCCATCATGGGGCATCCCAAGTATGAAGTCACCGAAGGCCGTATCCTGGTCAACGACGTCGACGTGACCGAACTGGAAGCGGACGAACGTTCCCGACTTGGCTTGTTCATGGCCTTTCAGCGTCCGATCGCCATCCCTGGCGTTCGCCTGGCCGACTTCCTGCGTCACGCGACCACGAACGTGCGAAACCCCGACCGGAAAGAAGGCGAAGACCTCATTCCAATGCGTGAGTTCCGCCGCGAAATCAAAGAGAAGATGAACCAGCTGCAGATGGACACCGAGTTCGCTCGGCGTTACGTCAACGATGGTTTCTCTGGGGGCGAAATGAAGCGGGCTGAAATTCTTCAGCTGGCCATGCTTCAGCCAAAGTTTGCCATCCTGGACGAAACCGACAGTGGTTTGGATGCCGACGCTGTTCGCCTGGCGAGCCAAAGTATCGCTCAGATCGGCGGCGAAGAAATGGGCCTGTTGATCATCACGCACCACGACAAGTTGTTGGAACACAATCCACCATCGCACGCTCACGTAATGTTGGGCGGACGCATTGTCGAAAGCGGCGGCGTCGAACTGGCTCACGAACTGCATTCCAGTGGTTACCAACGCATCCGCGAAGCGTATCCGGAAGCGGCCGCCATGGAACGCCAGATGCAAGACGAAGAACAAACCGTTTAGTCACTACGCGATTCGTTTTCGCGGCCTGAACTGCGACCAGGTACCAACGCGAAACACCCCATTTAATCGCCATCGACGATATTCAATAGTTTGGAGAGATAATGGCCACCGATATTACCGACACCGGCGTGCAAAGCCCAATTGGCGAAATCAACAAGTACGATTTCCGCACGACCAGCAAAGGTGTCTTCAAGGCCAAGAAGGGATTGAGCGCCGAGATCGTCAACCAGATCTCGGACATCAAGGAAGAGCCAGACTGGATGCGTAAGTTCCGTCTGGACTCGCTTGACATCTTCAATTCCAAGCCAATGCCCAAATGGGGCGGCGACATCGAACTCGATTTCCAAGACATCTACTACTATCTCAAGCCGACCGAGAAGCAAGGGAAGACTTGGGACGATGTGCCTGCGGAAATCAAGGAAACGTTCGAGAAGCTCGGCATTCCTGAAGCCGAACGGCAATACCTGGCCGGCGTGAAGGCACAATTCGAGAGCGAAGTGGTTTACGGTTCGCTGCAGGAAGACCTCGAAAAGAAAGGGGTCATCTTCACCGATACCGACACCGCGTTGCGGGAACATCCGAAGCTGCTGAAGGAATACTTCGGCACCGTCATCCCGCCGCACGACAACAAGTTCGCGGCGCTCAACTCGGCCGTATGGTCAGGCGGTTCGTTCATCTACGTTCCTCCCGGCGTCGAAATCGAATTCCCACTGCAAACTTACTTCCGTATCAACGAAGAAAGCATGGGGCAGTTCGAGCGTACGCTGATCATCGTCGATGAAGGGGCGAAGATTCACTACGTCGAAGGTTGCACCGCTCCGATGTACTCGTCGGAAAGCCTGCACTCGGCGGTGGTCGAAGTGATCTGCAAGAAGGGATCGCGTTGCCGCTACAGCACCATCCAGAACTGGGCCAACAATATCTACAACCTGGTCACCAAGCGTGCGTTGGCTTACGCCGATGCCACCATGGAATGGGTCGACGGTAACTTGGGTAGCCATCTGACGATGAAGTACCCTGCCGTTTATCTGATGGAGCCAGGGGCTCGTGGCGAGATCCTTTCGATCGCGTTTGCCGGCAAGCATCAGCATCAGGACACCGGTGCTAAGCTGGTTCACTGTGCTCCAGATACTTCCGGTCAGATTATCTCGAAGAGTATCTCGAAGGATGGCGGTCGCGGTAGCTACCGTGGTTTGGTCCGTGTCGAAGAAGGCGCGACGAACACCAAGTGTAGTGTCGTCTGCGACGCGTTGATCCTCGATCCAGAAAGCCAGACCGATACCTATCCGTACATCGAAATCATGGAACCCGATGTCGCCATCGGTCACGAAGCGAGCGTTTCGCGAATCGGCGAAGAGCAGCTCTTCTACCTGATGAGCCGCGGTCTGACCGAAGCGGAAGCGAGCACGATGATCGTCAATGGTTTCATCGAGCCGCTGGTGAAGGAACTGCCGATGGAATACGCGGTGGAACTGAACCGCTTGATCGAGCTGCAAATGGAAGGTTCGGTCGGTTAGTCCGCCAACCTTTACCATCCAAATTTGGGCCAAGCAGCGTCGATCAAGCTGGCGTGCTTGGCCATTTTTCTTTGACAGATTGAACCGAACCTAAGCGAAATCATGAGTGTGGCAGCCGCAACCACCGTCGAAAATTGGAATGCCGAAGCATTCAACGAATACGTCAAGCAGCTGAACGAGCCCCAGTGGCTGGTCGACCTTCGCCAGAACGCCTTCGAAGCATTTGAAGGAATGGAATGGCCGACGCGAAAAGAAGAAGAGTGGATGCGTACCGACATCCGCGGCTTCAACCTGAAGAAGTTCGACCCGCCTAGTTTCGCTGGCGAACTCGATCCAGCATCGCTCCCAACGGGGCTTCTCGCCGAAGGGGTCGATATCGGCGGCCAGGTCATTTCGCTCAACGGCAAGACGGCCGTTAGCAACATCAGCGACGAACTCAAAGCCAAGGGAGTGATCTTTGGTGACTTCCGCACCGTGCTTGCCGACCATGGCGATCTGGTGAAGAAGTACCTCTTCCAAGGCGAGTTCGATCCGAATTTCGACAAGTTCAGTGCACTGCACGCCGCTTATTTCAGTGGCGGTGCGTTCCTGTACGTTCCACGAAACGTTTCGGTCGAACAGCCGCTGCACGTGTTGAACCTGATCGGCGACAATGGTGTCGACTTGGCGCACACGTTGATCGTTCTGGAAGAAGGGGCTCAGGCCACCGTCATCACCGAATCGGCCAGCATGGACGACGATCAGCCTGGCTTCCACTGTGGTGCTATCGAAGTGATCGTGGGCGATCGAGCCAACCTCCGCTTCGTCAACCTGCAGAACTGGGGCGAAAAGGTTTGGCACTTCGCTCAGCAAAAAGGCTGTGTCGGCCAAGATGCCAACTTGTTCTGGACGCTGGGTGCCCTGGGTAGCCGCCTCTCGAAGGTTAACCAGCACGTCGCCCTCGACAAGCCAGGCGCCCACTGCGAAGTGAACGGCGTGCTCTTCACCGAAGGCAAGCAGCATCTTTCCTACCACACGCAGCAGTACCACCGAGCTCCGAGCTGCACGAGTAACTTCCTGTACAAAGCCGCTTTGCAGGATCATTCCCGCACCGTTTGGCGTGGTATGATCAAAGTTGCTCCTGGTGCTCAGAAGACCGACGGTTACCAGCGAATTGACAACCTTCTGCTGACCGAACATAGCCGGGCGGACTCGATCCCCGGTCTGGAAATTGAAGCAGACGACGTTCGCTGCACCCACGGGGCAACGACCGGGAAAGTGGACGAAGAGCAAATCTTCTACGCCATGGCCCGCGGTTATACCCGGAAAGAAGCGATGCGAATGATCGTGACTGGCTTCTTCCAACAGGTGTTCGACCGCATCACGCTCGAATCGGTCCGCGATGCCCTGGGGCATGCTATCGCTCGACGTGTTCGCGAATATGATTAGTGGGTAGGTCTTGGCCCGCACCCCGGAGGTTCATTTCGAACAGCGGGGTGCCATGTTCTCGTCATTGTGAGCATGCGTTCGCCAAGTAAGCCAGCAAATAGCCAGCACTAACAACCACCACCCTGCCCTGCGAGTTAAACAAGCGAATGTCCGACTTTGTCCGTGTCGCGGCCCTCAGCGAAATTCCTGATCCTGGAAAAGAAGTCTTTGAAGTGGACGATCGGTTTGTGATCGTCATTCATGCCGGCGGTCAGGTATACTGTTTAGACGACGTCTGCACGCACGACGATGGTCCCCTGGGGGAAGGCGATCTTGAAGGTTTCGAGATCGAATGCCCACGGCATGGGGCCAAGTTCGATATCCGCACCGGCAAAGCAACGCTGATGCCAGCCACGCAGCCGACGCAAGTTCACGAAGCGAAGATTGAAGGCGATGCGATTTTCGTTCGCCTCGTTGATTAAGAAGGAGCCACATCCATGGCACTATCTGAAGACGCAGTCCGCGAACAACTTAAGAACGTGATCGACCCTGAATTGTTCGTCAATATCGTCGATCTCGGCTTGATTTATAACGTCAACTTTGAAGACATCGAAGAGTCGGAGGACAAGAAGGTCCTGATCGACATGACGATGACCAGCCCCGCCTGCCCTGCCGGACCACAGTTGATCGGCGGTGCGAAGCAGTTCGTTTCGCAGATGGAAGGGGTCGGCGATGTCGACGTGAAGATCGTCATGGATCCTCCTTGGTCGCCTGATCGTATGACCGAAGATGCTCGCGATCAGCTAGGCATTTTCTAAAAGGCCGAAGCGCGAAAGCTCACGCGATAGAAACAGTTCGAGGGGAGATGGTTTGTTGGGAATTTCCTTGCCAAACAGCTATCCCCGAAGTGTCTTCATCTACGAATTGATCACCGGCGGCGGTCTCTATGCCGTCGATGGTTCACCCTCTCCTAGCGGTTCCCTGCTCAAAGAAGGAACCGCCATGTTGGCCGCTCTCGCGTCTGACTTCGCCGCGATCGATGGTGTCTCGGTCACCGTGCTAAAGGACTCGCGGCTTGACGTTCTCGAGGTCGAAGCGGCACATCAAATCACCGTTCGCTCGGCTGACGAAGAGCGTGAAGCATTCCGTCAGGCGGTCCGTTCGACCGACGCGACGCTGATCATCGCCCCTGAATTCGATGGGCTGCATCTCCGGCGAACGCTCTGGGCCGAGGAAGATGGCGCGTTTCTGCTGAGTCCCGGAAGCGACTTCGTCGGAATCGCCGGCTGCAAATGGGAATGCTTTCATCGATGGCGTCTCAGCAATGTTCCGACCATCGACACCTATCGGGCCTCGGATACGCAGGCTTGGGAACACCTGTTAAGCGTCCCGGTGGTGACAAAACCGTCGGACGGAGCCGGGTCGGAAGGCGTTCTTTGTTGGAATGCTGGATTTGATGTGGAAGAATCTCAAATCGCTATCGAAAAGAATCTCATACAGCCAAAGATATTTGGCGATTCGGTAAGTTGCTCGGTACTGGGCAATGGCGACGATTTCGTGCTGTTGCCGGCCGGATTTCAGGGGGTTGATAAAGATTTAAAATACCATGGAGGTAGCTTACCCGTTCCTCCGGAGTATAACGAGCGAGCGCATCGCCTTGTGGCGCAAGCAATTAGGACGATGCCCCCTTTTCGGGGTTACGCGGGCCTTGATATGATTTTGGGGCCCTGTCCCGAGGGGAAAGATGATGTCGCGGTTGATTTGAATCCACGCATGACGAGCTCTTACGTCGGTTTGCGCCTGCTGTTGAAGAACAATTTAGCGCAGGCCATGCTCGACGTAATCGCGGGAAAAGAGTTCCTGCCTCAGCCTGGCTGTGGGAACGTGGAGTTTGAAATTCTTTGGTAGAGGTAACGGGTAACTATGACGGTCCTGGGGGTCGACGTTGGCGGAGCCAACATAAAAATTGCCACGGGCGACGGATTCGCTCACTCGTTCCCTTTCCCAATCTGGAAGAAAAAGCACGAACTGGTCGTTAACCTGAAGCATGTGCTCGGTATGACGCCGGTGTTCGACCGTGTCGCGGTCACAATGACCGCCGAGCTGGCCGACTGCTTCGGCTCGAAAGCGGAAGGTGTCCGCTTTGTTCTCGCGGCCATTCGCGAAGTCTTCGCCGACTATCCCGTCAAAGTTTATACCGTCTCCGGCAAGATGGTTTCTTTGGAAGATGGGATCCTCGATCCCCTGTCGGTCGCCGCCGCCAACTGGCATGCCCTGGGCAGCTTCGGCGGACAATGGTTCCAAGGCAAAAGCGGACTTGTCGTCGACGTCGGCTCCACGACGACCGATATCATCCCGCTGGTCGACGGCAAAGTGGTCAGCCAGTCCAAGTCCGATTTGGAACGCCTGTTGGCCGGCGAGCTTATCTATCTGGGCGTCGAACGAACACCGATCTGTGGCATCACGGACACCGTGAACTTCCGTGGCAAACGCTGCCCGATCGCCAATGAATGGTTCGCGACGTCGATTGATATCTTGCTCGCGCTGGGGCTTTTCGATGAAGAGCCAGAGAACCACGGAACCGCCGACGGTCGCCCTGCTACGCGAGAGTTCGCAAAGACGCGCCTTGCTCGAATGATCTGTGCCGACGGTGACGAGGTGACTTGGACCGAGATCAACGAAGTGGCTCGCGAGCTGAATTCGATCATGGTCCGGAAGATCGCGGCCGGGATTCGCCAGGTCGTCGAGTCGCTCGAGTTAAGCGTCGATCTGACGGTGATCAGCGGTCACGGCGATTTCCTGGCCGAAGCGGCCCTCGATAACGCCGGAGTAGTGACGCATCGCGAGTACCTGACCGACTTGATCGGCGCGAACGCGGCCCGCTGTGCTCCGGCCTACGCGTTGGCTCTCCTCGCTCAGGAATCGTGGGACTAGATTGCATTCCGCACGTAGACAGTCTGCGGCAAGTGCCTGACAATACGCTTTCCGGTCTCCTCATCGAATCGAGGGACTTGGGGACCTGAGTTTTCTGCAAGCGTTACTTGGGGACATCGAACCGATGGCATTTGCCGTTTGGAAAGTTGGCGGAAGCCTTTTCGATCTGCCTGACTTGGCCGATCGACTCTTTCGGCTGCATGCCAACTACGAGCCTCGGTTGCCGACCGTCATCATTCCCGGCGGCGGACTGTTTGCTGACGCCGTGCGGCAGATCGATCAGGTGCATCGTCTTGATCCGCGGCACAGTCATCATCTCGCCCTCGATGCGATGCGGCTTTCAGCGAGCCTGGTCGCCGGCATGTTCCAGCTTCAGCCGGTGAAGGATGTAAGTCAGCAGCTGGCAGACATAGAGGCATTTCAACGCGGCAGCGAGCCTCCTTCGATTCAGGTGTGGGACGTCATCGACAGCTGGAACACGCTTTTGCCGCAGGTCGAAACGATATGCGGTTCTATCCCCAGCGATTGGCGTTTGACGAGTGATGCAATTGCTGGCGGTCTGGCTGCTTTGTGGGGAGCCGAGCGGTTTGTGCTCGTGAAATCGATCGACCGCCCTGCCCTGCGTGACTGGCAAGCTTGTGCCGAAGAGGGAGCGGTTGACGAAGTCTTTCCGGACATCGCTCCGCATCTGCCGAACATCAAATGGGTTAACCTGAGGGCGCAATAAAAAAACGGCCTTCGCAAGGGAAGGCCGTTCTTTGTCTTTCGTTGAAGCGATCGCTCGGAACTTAGTTCCACCACCACATGTCGTTGGTGTTAGCGGCCAGCTGTTCGGTTCGCAGCTTGTCCATTCCAGCGACGTTTTCGGTGTGGCTGGCAACTTCCCACGAGTTGATGTCGACGCCACCCGAGGCAGTGATCACCCATTGGCGACCCTTCTTCATGGCACTGAAGAACGTCGGCACGGTGTCCGGCGTTGGGTACTCGTTCAGTCGCACAGGGCTGGTGCTGCTCTTGATCATGTCCAAGTCGAGGTTGGCCTTCGTGAGCAGTTGTTCCTTTTCCAGCAGAGCGGCGATCACGCACATGTCCATGCAGTTTCGCAGGTCACCGAAGACTTTGTCTTCTGTGGAAAGCTCTTCGTAGTTCTTCGTCATCGCGTCGGCCCACTTTTGTGGAATGGCGCTCGTCTTGCCGGTTTGCGAGACGGTACCATCTTCGGCGATGATTTCATCTTCGGTCATGGCTTTGACGCCAGGACCACGCAACTGCCAGGCCAGGCCATCTTCGCTTTGAGCCAGTGGCTGGTAGTTGCAAGCCAACCACCAACGTGGCATTGCGTTCTGAACGGAACGAGCCGAAGGAAGCATGTCCAAGTAGCTTGGCAAGCCGCGAACTGGGCTTGGGTCCAAGTGCATGGCGATACGCTTCATGCGGAAGTCAGCGGCAACCAACACGCGAGCGAAGTGGCTTTCCTTGGGCACGCCGGTGATGGTGATCACTTGGGCACCCATCGCACGTTCGACGCCCGCTTTCACGCTGGCGTCCATACGAGTCAGGCTGGCCAGGTAATTGTCCAGGTTCTGACGACCTTCGGCGGTTGGATCGATTGAACAGGTGATGCCACCGCGACGAGCTTCTTCGGTGCTTCGCATGGCAACAATGAAGTCTTCCAGCAACAGAACCGGACGACCGGTCGTCACGCCGACAACGTTGCCCGACTGATCGACAGTCCAACCTTCAGCAGGACCGGCCAAGATCACGTCGTTGTTGGCTTCGTCGACGAAGACGTATTCGATACGCTGCAGACCGGCCATGTACTTGACCGCGTCAGGCAGTTTGCCTGCTTTGTTCTCGAAAGCGGCTTTCATCGCGTTGTTCAAACCGCGAAGCGAAACCTTTCGCATCTTGACCGGAGTGGCCAAGTCGCCGGGGACTTTCTCCAGGGCGTTCATCATTTCCTGACGCAGCTCGCGCTTCACTTCCGGCGGAGCGGATGTCAGCTGGCCGCTGGCATCAATCGACACACCACCCACAGCTCTTTGGTTGAAGTTATTGCCGATCAAGCCAGCCTGAAGCGATGGAGTCGCCAAGGCCATGCTCAGAAGCGTCAGCAGGGCAAAACGAACGCGCGGGAGCACAAAGGCTTTCATTCGAAAGTTCTCCGGTTTTATCGCGATAGGCCAGGACGCGCTTCACACGCTCGTGAAGTGCCCAGCGGCCTAAATGGAGCCGTTCAAAAGCTCGGTTAGGGAAAGGAGTCAGTTCAGGCGAAACTTACCTGAATCAGCTAGTCCGACAAGTAAAGAAAATCCGCGTAAGTTGGGATTTCCATTCAATCTACAATAGTTCGCCCCAGATTACCTTGCAAGGATTAGGTCCAAATCAGGTTTTCCAAATCTTCCCGGGCAGACTGTGCTGGTTTTGTCGATCGAAACGATCTGGCCAACTCTTTCTATCTTACCTAGTTTCTTCACCCGCGAGGACACGGCGAAGTGGCGTAATCTACGGAAAACTGGCGCAAAATTGACCACCCACCATTTTGCATCGAACCTTAATGCGCGTATAAGTGTATTGTTACGATACACGTGTGGAAGAGTGATTTCCCAGTCAGGGGCGGCGCGATTTTGGAAAGTCAGGTCAGCAAAAAAACAGGATGATCGCATATCTGATTATTCGCGAGGGGTCCAAATGGACGGACGTTTTCCGCCTGGTCGAGGGGCAAAACGTTACGATCGGCCGCGCGCCCACCAACCAAATTGTGATTAAGGATGATCGCTGCAGCCGGTATCATGCCGAAATCTTCCTTTCCCAAGGCGTCTGGACCATTCGCGATCTCGACTCCCGCAACGGGACCACCGTGGAAGATTCCCCAATTCGTGGGGATCAGGCCCTCACGCCGGGCAACATCATTCGCGTGGCCAACACGCAGTTGGCGTTCGTCAACGATCTGTCGACCGCCTTCCCAGATGGTTCCTCCAGCAGCAATCATTTGTTCGACTCGAAGCTGGAAGTCGACCAGACCAGTGTCGGCTACGACAGCGAGCATGTTCTCGACATCGCTGAACCGACCAATATTACCCATCGCCGGCAACAAACGCGATTCCTCAAGCCGGAAAGTGAAGACCCCAAAGAGAGCTCAGTCGTTCCTCGCGTAGGTCGCGCGGCTGCTCGGCTCTGCCAGTTGGCATTCGAGTTAGCTCAGCAATCCGACATCATCTCGGTCTCGAACTTGGCGTTGGAAGGTTTGTTTGAAAGCACCCAAGTCGACTCCGGCGCCGTGCTGCTTTTACCCCGCGGATACAAAGGGCCAGCGGCGGAGAAAGACTTGGAACTGATCAGCTCGCGAACCGACAAGCTGCCGGTCTATCACCGGATCTCGCGGTTCTTGGCCAACACGGTGCTTCGCGAAGGGGAAGCAGTTCTCGCGCGAAACGTCAGCGACGACAGTCGCTTTGGCAGCCGCGATAGTAAGGGCGACATCCACGCAACAAGCGTCTTGGCGGCACCCATTCGGCAAAATGGCAAAGTGATCGGTCTGATCCATCTGTATTCGACCGACATGGGCCGGATTCCTGATCCGGAAGACCTCGAGTTCACGCTGGCCGTGGCTGAAAACGTCGCGCTGGCGCTCAAGAACCTCGAACGTCAGAAAGAGTTGACCGAAACCATTTCGCAGTCGATGGTCGAAATCGACGAGCTGCGTCAACGCCTAGGGGCGGAAAGCAATATCGTCGGTAGTAGTCCGCTGATCTTGGACGTGCAGAAACAGATTGCTCGAGTCGCCCCCAGCCGCGCAACCATTCTGATCACCGGCGAAAGTGGTGTCGGTAAAGAGCTCGTCGCACGAGCCGTTCACTTTGCCAGCACGCGAAAGAAAGGGCCGTTCGTTTGCTTGAACTGTGCGGCGCTTAGCGAATCGTTGCTTGAAAGCGAACTGTTCGGTCACGAAAAAGGTGCCTTCACCGGAGCGACCGATCGTAAAGTCGGCAAGTTCGAGGCCGCCCATAGCGGCACGCTGATGCTCGACGAAATCGGCGAGATGAGCGAAGCAATTCAAGCGAAGTTTCTCCGCGTGTTGGAAGGACATCCGTTCGAGCGTGTCGGCGGGAACGAAGCGGTGCAAGTCGATGTGCGCGTGATCGCGGCGACCAACCGAGACTTGGAAAAAGAGGTCGAACGGGGCCGCTTCCGTCGCGATCTTTTCTTCCGGCTCCGCGTGGTGGAAGTCAACGTTCCGCCGCTGCGTAAACGCCCGGAAGACATTCTCGAGCTGGCCTCCTATTTCGTGCAGAAGTACAACGCCGAAACCGGCCGCAAGATCTTAGGCTTCACGCAATCGGCCATCGACGACCTGCAAAAGTATCGCTGGCCAGGCAATGTTCGGGAACTGAAGAACGTGATTGAACGAGCCGTCGTCCTGGCTCAGTCGGAACGGATCAGTTCGGAAGACCTGGCTCTTTCTAACTTGACGGCCAGTGGTGATACGGCCGAACTGAGTGCGACGAAAAGTGGTTACGAACCGCTCTCGCTGGCCGATCTCGAGAAACGTCACATCGGTGCGACACTGCGTGCGACCGGGTGGAACAAAAGCCGCACTGCGGGAATATTGGGAATCGAACGATCGACGCTCGACCGGAAGATTCGCCGCTACCACATCAAGCCACCAGCGGAAACCTAGACGTGGGAGTTTCGCTCCACTGGTACCGCTGGTAACGATTATGCCGCGCAGGAAAGGTTTTCCTGCGTCCCCTTCTCGATTCTGCTTGCCGCTTACCCGCAAAGCTGACCCATAATTTTGTGGCCATGTCAGCCTAAAGAAAAAATATTGTGGACCCTGGGGTAGGTGGAAACATGTCGACCGTTGTTGATAACAATGCCGGGCTTGCCGGAACAAACTCGGTTCTCGCGGAAGCTGTCGTTCATTCGGTCGAGAATGCACTGACGATGTGCGGAACGTCCGCACGCTGCGTGGGTGTGGCTCGTGTTCCCCTTCGCGAAAACGGCCTCGTGACCGGCATCATCGGTGTGCACGGCCGCGTCTCTGGGTTCATCACTGTCAACATGTCCGAGATGATGGCGATCGGCGTCGTCGAAGGTCTCTTGCAGGAAGAGTTCGGCAAGCTGACCAGCCAAGTGGTCGACGGTGCCGGCGAAGTCACCAACATGATCTGCGGCGGCATCAAGTCGCAACTGTCGAAGACCAGCTTCTCGTTCCAGGGGATCACCGTGCCGTCGATCATCGTCGGCGAAGGTTACCAAATGGCATTCGCACGCGGATTGGAATTTGTCAGTGCCACGTTCGAGCACGACAACCCCGAAGCAGTCATGCTCGACGACCGCCTTCTCGCGGTCAGCATGTGCTTCCTGAAGCTGTAAATCTCCGCACAATTTATTATCAACCGGTGCCATGCCGTCGTCCGCGTCGGCATGACTTCTCACGCACCGGACACACTTCTGAGCCGTCTTGCCTGCAGCGCAAAACCGACCGTCACGGCAACGACAATCTTCCCAGCAATGAAATGCAAAGCCATGCCCACGCAGACGACGGCATGGCACCCTCTTCGGCACACGTCGTTTGTTCCGCTGGGCGTCACTTACGGAAAACGTTCGTAACTTCGCAGGCAACCTTTTATATTCGAACGAATGTCTAGCATGGCTGCCGCGACTGGCTGGCAGTTACGGAATTCTCAGGGGCAATGCAGTTGAGGAAGAATGGTATGTGGCGGAATATGATTGGGTTGTGGATCGCGGCGGTATTACTTGCTGGCTGCAATGGCTCGCGTGAGGAAGTCGATCCCGACGCGATGCTGCCGCCGGACATCGATGTGGTCGACGAGACCGAAACGCAAGACACTTCTCTGCCGGACGACGCTCCTTCGCTTCAGTTCACCGTCAAGCAGTTGCATGAACGGCTCAGCGGAGAAGGCGATTCCAATCAGATTCGCGCCGACTTCAATGCCGACGCTCAGGGGCACTGGATCGATCTGACCGGCGTGGTGCATGCGTTCAAGCAGGAAGGTGGCACCGGAGCTCCGGGGGCCTATGTCACGTTGCGTGAGGCCGACCCGTCGGAAGAAACACGCATTCCGAAACAAGTCGACGTCATCATGGCGACGCTTGACGCGGCGTGGGGAAAGTTGACCCCCGGCGACGAAGTCACGCTGCGTTCGCAGTGGAGCGAATGGAGCGGGTTTCACAACGGCAAAGTGATTGCCGGCGGAGGCGAACCCATTCCGCAAACGACCGCCGCAGAATTGGTCGCCGCGATCAAAGCCGACAAACAAGCCGCCATCGAAAAATATCACGACAAGTACTGGATCGTGACGGGACCGATGGCAGACAAACAGCCATACAAAGATGGGTTCAGCTTCGGCTTCGACGACGTTTACTTCTCGGCGGTGATGAAGGGGGACGACGATACCAACATCGCGTTGGAGCTACCCCACGTGCTCGTCATCCATCGCTTGGAACCGCAGGAAGAAGTCGAAATCCTCGGCAAGCTCAAGATCCTCGACGAAGAAGAAGTCACCGAGCAAAAGCCCTACTACATCGGCATCGTCGATGGCTCTCGTATCGACGTCGATAGTCGCTAGATTCGCAAAGGCATACGGCAATCGAAGGAGCTGCATCATGCGGACGTTCACCATGGCGAGTCTCTTGCTTGGGATGGCATGGATGTGCACCCCGGCATCGGCTACCGAGTTGGAAGACGCCCAGGCCGATTTCGAGCGGCTTGCCGGCGAGTTGAATGTTCTGCAACTGTCAGATGTGCTTTACGATCGCTTCGAGAACAGTCATGGGTTGCCACCCGAAACGAAAGAGTTGCATCATCGCGTGCTGGAAAAAGTGACCAATGGCAGCTATTCGCAAGAGACGCTCCAGACGCTTTTGAAAGATCCGAATGCCAAAGTTCGCACGTTGGCGGCGGTCGCCCTGTTCGACATGGAAGATCCCGCGGTGCTGCCAACATTGGTCGAGCTCGTCGACGACGATGCCGCGACGTTCGAGTACGTTCAGCCGTGGGCCTCGGCTGCATTCGAACCACAGAATTTCAACCCACCGACCAACCAGCAGACGGTCGGGGATGTCGTCAACAAGATGGTTCGTTTTTACATGTCGCCCTCTGGTTTTCACTATGGGGTGGTTCACAAAACCGAGCCTGGGTTTGCTGAGTATTGGGAGGCTCGTCGTAGTCGCGAGTCTTGTGCCGCATGGTTTGGTGTGCAGCTCGCGCGTGCCAGTCAAAGTCGGTTCCCGATGCGTCCGGATCGGATTCCCCATGTTCGCGAGATTCGACAACGGATAGAACAGCTTCCGCCTGACGAACAGGCCTGGGTTTTCTTATGGCTCAGCGAGCAGCCGGGAAGGAAGTGGCTGGTCTCCGACGAGGAATTGCTCGACGCATGTCGGTCGCTGGGGCCTGACAAAATGCTGCGGATGTTGCAGCACGAGATACCTTCGGACGACCCCGACCTACAGTCACGCAAGCGAAACAATTCGTCGTACCATCACATGCAAATCTATGTGCTCAAGCACGCCGAACAACTGCTGCGCCCCACCGATGCCGACGCGTTGTTGCAGTGCGAACAATGGGAACGCGACTACCAGAAGCACAACGTTTCCGACCCGCTGTTGAGCCCATGGTGGGCTATCGCCGCAGCCCAGTTGCAGCCTGATAAAGCAGCGGAGATTCTCCACGCGGCCATGGCACGTTTTCAGAGGAAGTACGATACGCCTCATCAGGCCCTGCTTGGAATTGCCCTGTGGCAGCTTTGCGGCGACTCCGAAAAGGATTACTTCGTCCAGTGGTTCTATAACGTCAAGCCGGAGCGAGCGAACCTTTGGCATACCCGCGGTCGCTTCATCGAAGAGGTGGGCAAACGACGCAACGGCCGCGAGATTCTCGCGCCAATTATCCAGGACAAACGGTTCGACCAACTCAGCTGGCAGTCGCTCAAAAGTTTGATCGGCGCGGTGAATGCCTCGTCGGAGACGCCGTTGGTTTCCTATGAAGAGTTACGGAAAGCGTACCATCCGCTCGGCAAAGACCATTACTACTGGGAAAAAGAGAGAGCCCGCAAAGAGTACCCGGAAGAAACGGCAACCTTCGAGGGGCACCTGAAGGATTGGCGAGAGAGACTACGAAATTGGGCCGAGTAATCGTTTGCTTGGGGTAATCCAGATGAGTCGTGGACATGGGCATTAAGCCATGCCGACGCAGATGACGGCATGGCACTCGGCTGCCTACTTTGGTGCTGGCCGTTACGAAACATGCGGTAGAATATCGTTAGAAAGACTTCGCGCTAACCCTTTCCCTTTGCGGGAGAAAGAACTGGATTGGGGCGCATAGAAAAAGCCGGGAGGCGGGACTCTCGGCTTTCTTTGGGAGTTGGCTTGCCAGCGCATCACCTGGTTCGGTCATGCGCTGCGTTTGGCTGGGGGAACTACTGCGAGATCGGCAGGACTTCCAGTTTGCCTTCCGACTCTTGAGCGGAGACAGCGCGATCGACCAGGGTGGTGATCGTCGTTTCCGACTGCACACCAATCAAGATCTGACGCTTCCAGCCATCTTTCGTCTTGCGGTAAAGGGCCAATTGCGGGTAGCCTCCACCAGACATGATGCGACGAGCGATTCGCGGTTGGGCATCTGCGTCGACTTCCGTGTAGACGACGCCGCTCAGACGGCCAGCACGTTGCAGGCGTGGGATGATCGATTGCTTCATCGTCACGCAGGCCGGGCACCAATCCGTACCAACGAGTACGAGCATGGGCTTGCCGTTTTCCGAAGCCGCTTTGAACGCCGTGTTGTAATCGGTCGTCGTTTCACCAGCGACGGAAGCTTGCAACAAAATGGCCAGGGTAATGCCGAGCATACTAATTCGTTCCTTACTAAATTCTGCCCGTTAGTTCGATTTGGGCCTGTCCCTTGGGTCACAGGGTACTAACAGACCACAGAGTCCAGAAAACCAGGTGGGTGTGGTTGCTGTAGGTAGGACGTCGGTCAGGCGTATCGTTCTGCGAGTCTCTCCTGCGAGTCTCACAGTGCGGGAAAGCCGCAATTCAAAGCGACCAACTGGGAAAGATACGAACTCGTTTCTTTGGTTCCCAAACGCCGGCACATCGGGGTTGTGCGATGACCTAGTCCTGAGGTTTGGGCCAAGTTTAACGATTCGAGGATCGATAGCAAGTGTCCAACTTGAGAAGTTTCCGGAGACTTTTCGGGTTTTCGTACCAAGTTGGTTGGGGACCGTAGTTTGGAGCTTGCCAAAAGAATTCCCAAATCCGACTGGAGTTGTGCTAGCAAAAGTGCTTCAATAGCCAATAGTTACGACAAACCTGCTGCCGGAACAAAGCGGCAGCTGCTCAAGGATGTATCCCTGTATGGTGCTACACGTTGGCGTGGTCGGGTTGGGCTGCGATTGGGAATCGCGACACCGCCCTGCCCTTCACTCTTTACAAGATCGCTTTAAGGTCGAATTCATCTGCGATGAAGTTGCCTTACGGGCCAAAAGTGCCGCTTCGCAGTTCAATGCGCTGTCGCCTAATGGCTTCCGCCGCGCAATATCCGCAGATCATATCGATGCGGTTTTCTTGCTCGATCAGCAGTGGTCAGGCCTTCTGCCGCTGCAATCGGCCTGCTCGGCTGGCAAAGCGGTTTATTTAAATACCGCATTGGAACTGGACGCGGATGCTCAGGACGAAGTGGTGCGGCTGATCCAGTCGACCAAAGTTCCGTTCATGATCGAGTTTCCGCGGCGATTTGCGCCAGCGACGATCCGCTTAAAAGAACTGATCGCCACGCATTTAGGCCGTCCAAAGCTGATTTTCTGCCATCACCGAATTAACCCGGCCCAGGGATCGAGCACGCCTCGCTCGCTGGTCATTCAACGATATTTGGCCGAAATCTTCGATTGGTGCCGCTACATTGTCGATGGCAAGCCTGAGTCGCTGTTCAGCGTTAGCTACCCTCGAGCCGACAATCCTGCCGACATGGAATATCAGATGCTGAGCGTCGATTTCCAGTCGAAGGAAGATCCCAGCCAGCGCGTGGTCGCTCAGATTAGTGCGGGAACTTACCTGCGAAACGATTGGCCAGAAGCGGTTTCGTTTCGGCCTCCGGCAGCCATGCAGGTTTGCTGCGAGAACGGGATCGCGTTCATCGATTTGCCCAACACGCTGATCTGGTTCAACGGTGCCGGCCGGCACATGGAGTCTTTAGAAGGAGAACGCCCCGTCGGCGAGCGGCTGTTTGCGGCGTTCCACCGATTGCTTGAAAACGGCAATCACCACTTCGACTGCCTGACCGAGTTCCGGGAATCGACGCGAGTCATCCAAGCGGCGCGGCAAAGCATCGCCGAGAATCGCCGGGTGATTTTCTAAGAAATGGTCGCTCGTAGTGCAGGATTTCGCCGCACTAAATTGAGAGCTTTACACCATCGGGCATGAGTGAGCGCATTTTAAATAAGTCTGCGCACTCTTTGCAACAAATATTATCCAAGTGTGCGTCAGTTGTTGGCGATGTAGGCCTGTTTTCAGGCCTTGGGCAGCCGCTAATCGCCCCGAAAATAAGGGGGCGAATTTTCTACGCCGAGTGAGCGCGTACAGTGTGTTAGAATGCCAGTAAGGTCTGTTTTTACCGACAAAAAACGTTAACCCAGCTCTTCTTCAGTCTGCTGAAGCTCTTCGATCCAGAGGCGGATTTCGTTGTCGTATTCGACCGCGAGATCCCCTTTGACGAGTTGTCGATGGAACGAAGCGGCCCCGCCGGAACGAAGGTCGGCATCTTCGGCCGAAGGAAAGCGACGCGACGGATCCGGAGCGATCAGACGCCGACAGAAGTTCATCAGAAGTTCGTTGCAGGTAACCTCTTCCGGCAAGATCTCAAGCATTCGCTGAGCGAGAAAACGCTTGGTTTCCAGCAGTTCGCGATAGTTTTTGATGTGCCCGAAGAGGGATCGTCCCGAGAGCATTTCGATCAGCACATAGCCCAGGCTGGCCAAGTCGCTACGGGGCGTCGCTTCGGCCCCTTCCAGGACTTCCGGAGCGGCATACGCCGGGGTGCATGTCCGCGAATCGGGAGCATTATCGATCTCGAACGCGGAACCGATGTCGATCAGCTTCGCCGCACCGGTTCGCTTGAGCATGATATTGGAAGGCTTCACGTCGGCATGGACGACCCCTTCACGATGCAAAGCGGCCAACGCCGCGAGACAGTCGCGAGCGATCGCGACGGCAACGCCAGGCTTAAAACGAGGCTGCTGCGGCCCTTTGGTGACGACGACCTGATTGATGTATTCCCAGCGTTCGGTGGTCACACGATGCCGAATGTGTTCGACCATGCCGGGGGTGGAAAGCTGCTGCAAGTCGTAGCCGTCGACCCATTCCATGACCATCACACGAATGGTGCTGGAGTCGAGGAAGTTGTGGATCTCTAGCAGGTTATGCTGCTGGATCTGAGCCACACGCGAAGCGACGCGGGCAATGCGGGCCATCGCTTCGTTGTAGTGCGTCGCACTCTCGAACCGTTCCGGCGAGAAGATTTTGATAGCCAAGGGAAGCGTGAACCCGTTCGCTCCCCGGCGTTCGGTGAGAAACACGAGCCCCTGCCCGCCGGAGCCTAGTAGGCGGCGAAGCGCGTAGTGCTCGGTCCAACTCGATCGCTTGGCATGGATCAGAGACTCGTAACGCTGCATCAATTCGGCCGGGCACTTTCGGTCGGCGGCATCGCCATCGAGAGAAAGTGTAGGCTGAAGATTTTGTTGCGTTGTGGTCAGCATGAGTGGCGACTTCCTGTCGGCGTCATCGGGATTCAAAACGCAGGTTGTCCTTGTGCATGATAGGGAGGACGGAATCGATGGGTAAAGATTCTTTCCTCTAAATAATTGAAAATCTGGAGTAGGTAAATGCTTTCCAGATAAAAACGGGGTAATGGTGTGGTTTACCGCTTTGGGTTTAGGTGTCGGAAGGCTTTCGGATGGGGAATCCGAGTTGTTTGTCGACCAGGTTAATGGGAGGCTCTCCTTGCAGATATCGCTGCAAGTTGGTGCAGAACAGCCGCGTCGCATCCGCGTTTCGGCTCGCCGACTGGGCTCCGACGTGCGGCGTGATGATGACGTTCTTCATATTCCATAGTGGGCTGTCGGCCGGCAGGGGTTCGATCTCGGCGACATCGATCCCCGCACCCAGCAGTTTGCCTGACTGCAATGCGTCGATCAAAGCAGCCTCTTTGACGACCTGACCTCGGGCAACGTTGATGAACCAGGCATCCTGTTTCATCGCGGCAAATCGTCCGTCGTCGATGATATGGTAGGTGCTCGCGTTGAGGGGCAACGTGAGGATGACCACATCCGATTCAGCTAAAAGATCGTCCAGGCGATCGGCTGGCCACAGGGCGTCGACATGGGGTGGGCAATCGTAGGGGAACAAGTCGGTGGCGATAATTCGCGTTTGAAATGCAGAAAGGATTTCCGCAATCCGGCGTCCGTTCCCCCCAAGTCCAACGATGCCGACCGTTTTGCCGTGCAAATCGTGGGTAGGTCGTCTGGTATAATCTTTTACTGTTTGTGCGCGAAAGAAAACCGGTAAACTGCGTATCAGGCCCAATAAGAGGGAAAAAGTTTGCTCTGCGACCTGGTTGGCGAACAGGCCCGAGGCGCTGGAAACGACAATGTCGGAGGAAATTACTTCCGGCACTAAGCAGTGGTCCATCCCAGCCGCGGAAGACTGAATCCACTTCAGTTTTCCTTGCTCGACAACCTGGGCCCATGGCATCGGCACTTTGGCATGTCCGCAGAAGATATCGGCTTCCAAGATGGCGTCGGCAATGCCTTCCTGGCCGGCGTCGATCACTTCGGCGTCAGGAGCGACTTGTTGGATCGCCTCGACGAATTCAGGCTGAGTCTGGTAACAAAGGGCGATTTTCATATTGGTCCGATCTCGGTGACGCAGATTACAAACGGTGCGGGGCTTATGGTAATCCAACCGCGGAAAACAGACTATTGGGTTAATTTGCCAGTCATTTGGACGAACCTCCCGCATTTGCGATTGTCCGGGAGATGCCCTTGCGAATAATTGGCATTCGCTTCGTTCCCCTGCCCCTGTTATGCGATTTCCATGGCGGATACATCAGAGATTGTTGGTTTATCGGATGATGAGTCCGCGAGTGGAAGTTGGTGGAGCCGTCCTTGCGGAATCCGCGAACTGCTGTTCATCGCGTTGCCGCTGATCGCGTCGACAGCTTCCTGGTCGATGACGAACTTTGTCGATCGCATGTTCCTGTTCTGGTACTCGCCGGAAGCGATGGCTGCCGCTTTACCGGCAGGCATGCTGCATTTTACGCTGCTTTGCTTCCCGATTGGATTGGCTTCGTATCTCAATACGTTCGTCGCCCAATACGATGGTGCCGGTCGGCATAACCAAATTGGTGCCGTCATCCGGAAGGGGGTTAAGTTTGGGGCGTTCATGATCCCCACCTACTTTCTATCCATTCCCGTGGCGGCATGGGCGTTTTCGTTGGTGGGGCATTCGGCCGAGATCCAGCTGCTGGAGGTTCGCTATTTCCAGATTTTGACGTTCGGTGCGGGAGCCTCGGTCGTTTCCGCGGCCATGTCGACGTTCTTTACCGGACGTGGCAAAACGACCCTTGTGATGTTCGTCGAAATTGGCTCCTGTTTGCTGAACGTTGTTTTGGACGGGCTGTTTATCTTCGGTTTCTGCGGCGAATGGCTGGAAGGCATCACCGGGGCGGCCATTGCGACATCGCTCAGCCAGTGGTTCAAAGTCGTTGCGTACGTCATCTTGCTGTGGCGTCCGGCCATTTCAGGTGAGTTTGGTTTTCTCGACTGGTCGAATGACGAGCCAGATCTGCTCAAGCGGATTTTCCGCTATGGTTCGGCAAGTGGCTTTCAGGTTTTGCTGGAAGTCGGCACGTTCACCGGATTCACCTTTTTGATGGGGCGAATGGGTCTGACGGCGATGACCGCGTCGACGTTGGCCATTGATATCAATGCTCTGACGTTCGTGCCCCTCATTGGTTTGGGAATTGGAATCAGCACGCTTGTGGGACGAGAAATCGGTCACGCTAGACCGGAACGAGCCGCGATGGCGACCTGGTCCGGTTTGATGGTTGCGATGGTCTACGCGGGGGGGATGGGACTGACCTATTTCATGTTGCCCGACTTTTTTCTCACGGCCCATGCCATGGGAATGGAACCGACCGAGTTTGAAGAGATCCGCGCGTTAACGATCATACTTCTCCGATTTGTCGCGTTCTTCTGCGTGTTTGATGCGATGAATTTAGTGGTCGTTAGCGCTCTGAAAGGGGCCGGCGATGTCCGGTTCATCCTGATCGTGGGAATGATCTTTTCGGCCGTTTTGTTGGCGTTGGGCGGAACGTGTCTGTGGATGGACTGGATTCATGTGCAAGGGCTGTGGGTGGCAATGACTGGCTGGGTGATTCTGTTGGCACTTACGCATTGGGTGCGATTTTTCAGCGGACAGTGGCGCGAGAAACGGGTCATCGATACCGCCTAAAATGGCGTATTGGGGCGTACTTTCGGGGAATTCTGGTCGGCACTTCTTGGCGAAATGGCCGTTTCTGGCAATAATTAACACTGGATGCATATCCATATACCCCCGGCACATAGCTATTCTGTTTGTGCCATCCCTCCCTTGATCCGCACACCCTGAAATGAATCTTTTGAGGAGCTAGTTCCCTGTCTACCTCGAAATACCAACTTGGCTGGATTGCCATCGTGATTTTAATTGTCCTCCGGTGCGTCACCGGATGGCACTTTTTTATGGAAGGATCGAAGAAGGTCCAATCAGGCGATTTTTCTTCGGCTGGATTCCTGCGAAATGCCAAAGGCCCTCTCGCGGAGAACTTCCGTGGCATGGCGTTCGACTTGTACGGGACGCAGCGTCTCGACAAAAAGAACATCGCCGTTCGAGCGGCTGGTTATCGCGATTTGGCGATCAATACGTTTGGCGCTGACGTAACAACTCAAGCCCAAAAGGCTCTTGATCGATACCTAAAGCGAATCGAATACTACTTCGAGGACAACGCCGAGGACATCGACGAGTACTTCAACGAGCTGCAGGTTTACGTCAAGAAGCGTGAAAACGAAAGCTATCGCGGCGTTCCGCACTACGAAGATCGCTTGGCCGAGAAGGACCAGGAGCTCTACAAAGATTTGAGCAAGTGGACCGGCGATATCGCCAAATTCGAGGCCGACTACATTGACGACCTCAATACAATTGGACAGTCGGCTACCCAATCGTCTGCCCGTGTTTCGCAGGTGAACCCTAACCAGGGACCGATCGATCAGATTGTGACCTGGGTGCTTTTCATTTCCGGTATTTTGTTGATTTTAGGACTCTTTACACGGTTAGCTGCGTTGGCAGTGGCCGGGTTCCTGCTGCAGGTCATGCTCGCCCAGTGGCCATTCGCCCATGGTGCTGATCTGACTTACGTTTACTACCAGTCGGTGGAATTCGTTTCGCTACTGCTTATCGCGGCGATTGGTGCAGGCCGATTTGCCGGGCTCGATTTCATCCTCTGGAACTCATTTAGCAAGTGCTGCAGCCGCGGTGCATCGAATAAGGGAGAGTAAATCATGAATTTAACGCCAGAACAGATCGCCGTCGGTAAGGAAAACTTCAACGATGCACTCGGCGTCAATCGTCGTGACTTCTTGAAGGGTGTCGTCGCCGCAGGTGCCGTTTCCGGTGCCGGTCTTGGTGCGATGTACTTCGGTTACTCCAAAGTTAAAGATCCCGTCCGCGTTGGTGTCATCGGCACCGGCGACGAAGGAAGCGTGCTGATTGGTGCGCTCAATCCCGAATATGTCGACGTCGTCGCGATTTCGGACATTCGTCCTTACAACGTTCACCGTGCTTTTCATGGTGACCATTCCAGCCCTGCCGCGCTGGATGCTCGTAAGGGGCTGATGTCGGTTTACGACTGGAAGACCGAAGACGAAGCCAAAAAGCACGTCAAAGTTTACACCGACTACAAAGAATTGCTGGCCGATCCTAACGTCGAAGCCGTGATTTGTGCTTTGCCGCTGTTCCTGCACAAGCAAGTCGCGATGGACGCGATGGAAGCTGGCAAACACGTGCTGACCGAAAAGCTGATGGCCCATACGGTCATGCAGTGTAAGGAAATGGCACGAGTCGCTGAGGAGCAAAACCTCTACCTTGCTACCGGTCACCAACGACATTACAGCGTGCTGTACGACAACGCCGTGAACCTGATGCGTTGGGGTGTGTTGGGTGAAATTCACCACATCCGAGCTCAATGGCACCGTGGCAACTTGCCTGGCGGTGACAGCTGGCAGCAGCCGATTCCTGGCGGCGAAAAGCTGGCCAACGGCAAGATGTACGACGAGATCAAAGAAAAGCTGGGTGCGTTCAAGAAGCGTGCCGAGACCGAATCCGATCCTACGCGTCGTGCTCACTACAAAGCGATGTTCGCTCAATATGATGCTTGGAATCAGGATCAGAATGTTGATCCTACCAAGTATGGCTACGAAGATTTCACGATCACCAACCGCCAGGGTGGAACTCGTGAAATTTCGGCCATGGAAGAACTGTGCCGATGGCGTCTCTGGGACCGCACCGGAGGTGGTTTGATGGCCGAGCTGGGCAGCCACCAGTTGGATGCCGCTTCGATCTTCATCAGCGCTCTGCGTAAGGATGGTAAGAAGGCTCATCCATTGGCCGTGCATGCGACCGGTGGTCGTCATATCTTCGGTTACGACCGCGACGCGGACGATCACGTCTACTGCATGTTCGAGTTCCCCGGCAGTGGCTACGATCCGAGCTTTGACGTCGGTTACTACGATAACGTCACCAACTGGCCGCCGAAGGATAAGGGCGTTCCTGCTTACCAGGACGATCCGCACAAGAAGGTTGTCGTCACTTACTCTTCGATCAACGGTAACGGTTTCGGCGGTTACGGCGAAGTGGTGATGGGAACCAAGGGCTCGCTGGTTCTGCAAAACGAACGTGACGTTGCTCTGTACAAGAACGGCGTTTCGGCTGATACCAAGCTGAACGTCAAAAAGGACGCCGACGGCCCAACGATGGACACCCAAGCCAGCGGCGGACAAACCAAAGCGGCTTCGTTGGCCAATGCCGCCACGCAGGGCCCCGTCAGCCGTGGTTACACCGAAGAGATCGAACACTGGGCATACTGCATCCGCAATCAGGATCCAGAAAACAAGCCGAAGTGTCATCCAGAAGTTGCCATGGCCGACGCCGTGATCGCGTTGACGGCTCGCTTGGCGATCCAGCGATCCAATCAAGGCAAAGGCGGCTACGTTCAGTTCAAAGAAGAATGGTTCGACGTCCATAGCGACGCCACGCCAGAGAATGACTTGGCATAAAGCTGCTTAGCATTCCGCTGAAAAATAAGAGAAAAGGCCCAGTGAATTACTAACTGGGCCTTTTTTCGTACGTATACCAAAGCGCATGGTTGCGGACCAATCGGTAGTCCCTTAAATTCCGCTACAGCGCTTCCTATTTAAAACCTGCCTTGAAGGAGATGACTGTGGAAAAGTGGGCGATTGGCGTATTTGCCAGTATCGATGCCGGACTTGGAGTGAACCTGGACGTAGCCAAAGAACTGGGCATCAAGACCATTCAGCTTCATGCTCCCCAGCAGTCGTCGCGTACGAAAGAAAACGCAGACAAGTTCCTGGAAACCTTGAAAGAGCTCGGCATTGAAGTAACGTGCGTCTTCGGCGGCTTCGAAGATGAAAGCTACGCTGACATTCCTACGACGCAAAAGACGGTCGGTCTGGTACCTCCCGAAACACGTGCGGCACGTACTGCCGAGATGAAAGAAATCGCCGACTTTGCAAATCTGCTTGGCTGCAAATGCATTGGTTTGCACATCGGTTTCATCCCGCACGACACCAGCGATCCTCAGTATGCTCAAGTTGTTGCCGTGGCGCAAGAACTTTGCGACCACTGCAAAACGATGGGACAGAGTGTCCACCTGGAAACTGGCCAGGAATCGGCCGACGGTTTGCTGCAGTTTATCAGCGATGTTGCTCGCGACAATCTGAAGGTCAACTTCGACCCTGCCAACATGATTCTGTACGGGACCGGCGAACCAATCGAAGCGGTTAAGAAGGTTGGCCATCATCTCGGCAGCGTTCACTGCAAAGATGCCAAGTGGGCCGCAAACCCAGGCCAGGAATGGGGCCAGGAAGTACCGCTCGGCGAAGGAGATGTCGACATCGAAGCCTATCTTCGCACGCTGAAAGAAGTGGGTTACGAAGGTCCTCTGACCATCGAACGAGAAATCCCGCAAGAGCCGGAACGTCAGAAGTCAGAAGTGGGCCACGCGGTGACGCTGCTCAACGGCTTGAAGTCGAAGATTCTCGGCTAGAAGCACTTGGCTTCTTTTTCGGCCGAGGCCTTAAAAAATAGATCAAAATCAAAAGCGGGATCACAATGATCGCCGCTTTTTTAAATAGTAGAACCGCCAGGAGCGAGCCGACGCCAATTGTCGCCAGCCATAGCGGAAGCTTCGAGAGTTGAGGGAAAGCCAGCCAAACGGCGCCCAAGACCAATCCGACTCGCAAGAGAGCTGCTTGGAGCAGCAGATAGGATGACTTCTCGCCCGGGACTAGCCACAGGATAGCGGCAAGTCCCAGCGTAACGAGCGAGAGGATTCCAAATTGCGATCGTTTCGAGAGCATCGGCCCCGGGAGGGAGTGGCAAGGAAGGCGGTGGAAGGTGGCAAACGCGAGTTTGCTAGATACTGTCGAGCGTATTCACCCAGTTCGACAGCTTTTCAATGTCGCTATCGGAAAGACTCAATTGGTCGCCGTTCCGAGAAACTTCGTCCGTGATGACGGTGAATTTCATCTTTTGCAGAGCCTCAATCTGTGGCTGCAGTTGAGCGGCTCCTTCAGATGATTCACGACTAAGAAAGACGATTTCAAGCCGTTCAAGAGGTTCATTGTCAGGGATGTTGGCTCCCCGAGGAATACCTGCCTCGATAGAAACCGCACCATTTTGCACGTCTCGGTTATCAAAGCCATGGATCAGCGCCATCGCTCCGCCTGACTTGCCGCCGATGGCAACCGTTCGTGCCGCATCGATGGTGTAATTGTCGCGGACGCGATCGATCATCTTGCGAACCACCGAAGTCTCAGGCTTCGTCCAACGCGTTCCACTAGCGGGCGAAATCTCTAGCACAGCAAAACCAAACTGCTCGGCATATTTCTGCCAGGCTTCACGGGCCGGTTCAAGCTTGAATTCGGCATCGCCTAAGAGAACCACAAGCCCCAGCGATGGCAGCTTCTTGGCAACCTCAGGAACAAACAGCTTGGCATTGTTCTGTTCTTCGGCGAGCTGGAAATCACTTTCTCCGGTGGTAATTCCAGCAATCACTTCCGCGTCTTCCGAGGCATCTTGCGGGGAAACCTCTGGGAGGAACGTATTGGATCGACTGCCAGGATTGACTTCAAGCGTCTTTTCTTCTCCTTCGCGAAGAAGCGTAATGTTATGAGGTACGTCTGGTTCAGCAGTCGCCACGGCCAAGCGTAGGGATTGTGGGGACTCTATCTCGGTATCGTCATACTTAACGATCTGATCGCCTGGCTGAATCTCGGCTTTTTGGGCTGCGGTTTCTTCCAGCGTCTGACGAACGACCGCGCTGTCTGGCGTATTTCGATCGAGCAAGATGCCTAGGTAGGGTCGTTCATAGGGAATCAACTCGGCGGCGAGAGTGACGCTGATGTCGAGTTCTTCTTCGCCACGTTTAACACGAAAGGCAATGGTGTCGCCAGCGTACGCTTCCCCTAGAATGTGTTTCAGCTGGGCTTGCCGCTCGATAGGACGTCCGTTGGCACCAATAAGAATGTCTTTCTCTTGAATACCGGCAACTTGGGCGGGGCTGTTATACCGAACGGCTGCAATCTCGGCCGCATCTGCGACGATATCTTTCCCTTTTAGATTGATTCCCAGCAAACCAGGTTGAAGATCCTGGCCTTCTTGCATGGTTTCGAGACGCGACTCGATTTCAGCGAGCGGAACCGCGAAACCGATTCCGGAGTCGTACCACTCGAAGCCGTCGGTGGCTCCTGCTCCTTGCGGAGAAAGCGGAGTCAATATTCCGATAACTCGCCCTTGAATATCGACCAACGGCCCACCGTAATTGTTGGGCGAGATCTTGGCATCGGTTTGAACCGCTTTTCCCCAAACGCGATGAGTTGCGCTGACAATGCCGACAGAGACCGAAGGAACTTCCTTGGAGAAAGTCTTGCCGAGAGCGATTGCCCACTGTCCGGGACGTAACTCACTTCGATCGACCGACTCTGGTACGGCAAGCTCTTTATTCGCTTCGACTTTCAGTAACGCCAAATTGCGACTGGTATCTTTGGAAACCAACTTTCCGGCAACACGTTTACCATCCGGCAGTATGACCAGAATTCCAGAGGGCTCCTGGATAAAGCCAAACAAGCTCGATACGATCCAGCCATCCGGCGAAACGATGGTCCCTGTGGTCCGACTGGCACCTTCCAGGGGGCCACCTCCTTCCTGCAGGCCACCTACCGTTTCAATCTGCACGACACTCGCCGCTACGCGATTAACGGCAGATTGAATGGCATCCTGTTCGGCAACGTTCACGTCTTGAGCGGAAAGAGGAGCTGCAAGCGTACCGACGATTAATGCGAGAGTGATTAGCAGGATTGGGAACGGTTTGAACATTTATTGCAGTTCGTTGAGAGTAAGTTCGACCAGTTGTCCGTCACGCAAGACCGTCAAGGAAACGACGTCGTCCCGATCCATGTAGCTGAATTTTTCTACGAGTGCCTTTTGCGACGATATGAGGGTCCCGTCGGCATAAAGGATCAAGTCATCCGGTTGAAGCTTGGCAGCCTCGGCCAATGAGTCACGCTCGACACGTTCCACGTAGGGTGGCGTCTTATCCAGCACGTCAGGCACGAGAACGACCCCAATGTGCGTGAGTGTCAGTGGTGAAAGAGGCTTCTCCTTCTCAGGATCGACGATCGGGCGCGAGCGACCTGCGAGTAAGTCCTCAATGGGTTCGCGGAGCTGAGCGATAGGTATCGCGTAGTTCAACCAGATATCGTTTCGAGAGCTGCGTAGTTCTTTTCCGATGAGACCAGCGAAGTGGCCATGTTGATCGGTTAATGCTCCCCCAGCTGCACCAGGGTTGTTGACGATGGCATCGACAATCAGGACCGGTCCTTGATAGGCGGAAGGGAATGTGCTTCGACGAGCTTCCAGCGGCGTTACCGCGGAGACATACCCGCTTAAAACACTTGCAGGCTCATCACCGGCTGCAATTCCGAAGAGATTGCTAAAGGAAAGGATCCGATCACCCGCTTGGGGCGAAACGCCTTTGTCGAGATTGAAAAACGGAACGCCTTCGACATCGATCTTCAGCAGGGCAATTCCAAAGCGAGGATCGGCCGCAGCAAGCTCGGCGACAAAACGTCGACCATCATCCAAGACGACCGTGATGACGCTCGAGTCGAGCACATAGCTCCACGCGGTGAGGATATGCCCCTTGTCTGAAATGAGGCTGCCTGATTGATACGATTCGAGCCCGCGTAGTCCACCGGCTCCGTAGATTTTGACGATCTTCCGCTGGACTTCGTCAGCAATTTCTCGCAGGGAAGACTCCGCACGTAGTGGCGAAGTCGCAAAGGTGGAAGCGACAGCCAGCAGGAAAGTGGCGAATAACGAGATGCAATGCTTTCGCGTCATGTTAGGCACCCTCCCCTGTCGGATGAACGTTCCACTTCTTCACCGTCAGAATGTCGAACGGATCGTCGCCATAGCGGATCACCATTCGGTGAGGCAGCGTATATCCGTCGGTTTCTCGATACTCGCTGAATTCAATTTCGCATGGATCGGTGTCCGATTCCGGGAACATTTCCAGGACCATGAGTTGTCCTGTTTCCTGGTCGAAGTAAGCTCGGATTTCCAACGCGTCGTAGAGTCCCACCAGCACGTCGTACTGAACATTGAAGTCGCGACGAGGAGCGGTGCCGAGATGGTACACCTCACCAAAGGTGTCGAACTTCTCGCGAAGTAGTCGCTTCCATGTGTAAAGCGTCAGGAAGAGACCGCCACTGCCTGAAGGAGCCAATTTTTCGGTCAAGTCTCCAGCGACTTCGACGTTGTGGTTCACGCCGGCCATTTTTCCCTCGACGGTCAACGGGCCAATGTGGATGACGCCGCTGTCGTTGTCGACCAACGAATATTCCAGTTCCCAAGTCTCGCCAGTGTCAGCCCAATTACCTAACGCGTCTAACGCTTTTCGTAGGCGTTTTTGATGGGCGTGATTGAATTGGTAATTTGCGTAGCCAGTCTTTTCTTCGTAAAGGTGTTTCCATTCCTCTGGCGGCTTGGCTTCTTCTTTTTGACCATGTCCAGGCACCGGAATCGGCAGCTTCGGTTTCTCTCCGTCAGGTTGGGGGGCCTCTTCTCCTTCCTTCGGCTCCGGAGTTTCCTCTGGGCTTGGCGGGATCGGAGCATTGCCAGTTTTTTCTAGCAGCTCGCGACGAGAGTGTACCCCGGCAAGACGCACGACAGTGTCGTAACGTTTCCCTTCGCGGCGATAGGAAAGCGGAATGCTCCAGCCACGTGGGTAAATGCCCAGTATGTTCTTGAAACCGTTGACGGTTGTCACTTCTCGATTACCAAAGCTGACGATCTCGTCGCCGTAACGCAAACCTCTTCGGTAGGCATCCGAAGAGGACAAAATATTGGTCACGACAACACGCCCTTCGGTGTCAGTCGTGACGGTGGCCCCCAGCGTGGCATGATCGATAATGCGACCACTTTTCAGGTAACCAAGAAAGTTCATGACCTGGTTGATAGAGATCGCATAGCCGACTCCGACATTCACGCGGCCCCGTTTTTCGAATGAACCACGACCGTTAATACCGATCAGCTGTCCTTGGTCGTTGAACAATGGACCGCCAGAGTTGCCGGGGTTAATGGCCGCATTGGTTTGGATGCAATCGGTGTATTCCAAAAGCGTGCCGGCCGGATATTGATAACGATGAACACCTGAGACGATTCCCCAGGTCACCGTCGGTTGAAGATCGGTCGCCAGCAGAAACGGATTGCCAACCGCAAAGCACCAATCACCAGCTTGGACGGAATTGCTGTCCACAATTTCCGCAGCAGGGAAATCATCTCGGCCCAGCAGTTTGATGACTGCCACGTCGCCGACAGGATCGGCCCCGACGATCACCGCGTCGTAAACTTTGCCGCCATCTTCCGGCATGCTGCACTTCATGAAGTTGCCAGCAGGATCGGCAACATGAAAGTTCGTCACCGCGTATCCATCGGGACTGATGATTACCCCGCTTCCCCCACCGGCGGCACCTGCGAAGACTGAAATCGTCGACGCGGATGCCTTGGCAACGGCGTCGATTCGCTGCTGCTCGGCTTTGAGGACAGCATCGAGCTCTGACGCTGAAATACTGCTGACGACAAAAGTCGCAAGCAGAATGGCGAAGGATGTGGGGATGACGCGAAGCATGGAGGGACTCGTGAATCTACTTAAGCAGTCTTGCCTGGCAGAGGTGAAGGACGTCGCCGAAGTCTTCGCCATCACTGGCATCGACCACAATTTTAAGACGTCGAACTCCGGCAATGTTCAGTGCGATGTCCTCAGGCGGCATGCGATCGGTGAAGTCTTTCTCAAAGAGAATCTTCTGATCGCCGATGACCTGAAGTGTCGCCGTGCAAGTGCCTAGGCTGTGAGGAGCGATTCCGACACGCATTTGCAGCTGCCGAAAAACGAGTGGAAGTTCGTAAAGTATCTCGGACGTTGCATGTATCGCGATTCCGCGAGTATACGTCTCTGGCTGCTCGTCCTCTTCAAGTTGTAGAGGCTCTCCGTGGAACGAGGAATTCATGCGTGGAGCATACACTAACGACAAGTCATCCGCGGAAATCGCCGATTTCAGCACAGGAGTCCACGTGATTCTGGAGGGCTTGAGTTCGTCCAGAAATTGAATGTTGCCGGCAGCGAAGTCGAGCTTGGAAACCGCATTAAATGGGACAGGAAGCTCTGCCCCAGTCAACGTCGTAATTCGGCTGCTGCCATTGCTCATTGTCAACGTTTTAGCGGCGATCGATGAACCATCCTGAAGCTGAGCCACACAAAGGGGCGCGGGGAACTCCCGCGTACCACGTTGGAAAAAGAGCAAGCCATATAACTTGCTGGCGTTGACCGTCGTGGTGATATCATCCAGTTGGATTTTGATTCCTTCTTCGTTCATTTCATGAATCACCACTTCCTGAACGGTAAGCATTCCTTCGCGGTTCAATACAATCGCGTCGCCGCCGGAGTGTTTCTCAGCGAGGTCATTCCACTTTTCGCGAAGCGGATCATCGTCTGGGAGATTCGCATCTTCGCCATTGTTAGCCGTGGGAAGGAAGCGTACGCCTTTAAGAGCACTGCGGCCAAGTTCTACCTTTTCACCGGAGGTGAGCGTCAGACTAGCATTGCGAGACGTCACAGTCATGTCAGACAGATAAAGCTTCGTTCCATCGGCAAAGAACAACTCCTGATGGGCTGATTCCGATTGCGCCGACAAGCTGTCCGCAGCAGGCGTCAGGCTAATGATGTTTTTCGTGGAAATCATTTCCGTCTGACCAGCCGCAGACTCCAATTCCACCGCATCGGCAGACATCTTGATGAGATTGCCTGAAGCAGACGAACCATCCAGTTTCTGGACTTCAACCGCTTCTGGTGCGGCTAATAGCAGAATTGTCAGTAAGCAAAGCGTCTTCATGAGGCGTCATGTCTCAAGGCGACAAGAAGGTAAAACTTAGTTGTTGGCCGATGATGGATCGCGGGCGATTTTACGAAAGTACTCTTCAATGGCTCGGCGATAGTGCGAAGGGTATTCGTTGGAGATCTGCTGCAGTGCCTCTTGGCGTTCTTTCGGAGGCAAGTTGCCCCATTCGCCCTTGGTGTCGATCTCTTTGGGGTCGACGTTCCCAGGTCCGCTTTCGCTGCCTGGCATGCTGTCCTGCTGTGGCTGCGAGCCTTGTCCACTTCCCTGCGATTGCTGTTGTTGCTGCTGCTGTTGTTGACGCTGCTTTTCGAGCTCTTCGATCATTTTGTCGAGCTTTGCAACGACGTCTTCTTCCGTCTTGCGGACCTTCTTGCCGGCGCGACCTAAGTCGAGACGGCGTTCGATGTCACGCATCAATCGAGCCACTTCGTCCAGCGAATCGGTTTCCAGGGGTTCAATATCCTTGAGCATCATTTGCGAAAGTGCCAGATAGCGTGCCGGCAGTCCTTCGGAGCGAGCGAGTAGCTGCTTAAGCGTCGAAACGCACTCTTCTTTTTGAAGCAAGTAATGCTGACAGCTGGCCTCGAAAAACAGCAAAGCTGCGGGGTCGATAACTTGATCCGGCGTGGGTTCGCTGAGTTCCTGTAGCGCTTCGTCGTAGAAGCCTTTTTCGGCTAGCCATTTGCCGTAAACGAACTTGCCATGGTGTACCAAAAACGCGGGAGGCCACGCGTCCGGTTTGCTTGGATCGAGTTCGATGGGGCCTTGGTACAGGCCTGTCAGTTCCAGCTTTTGCAGTTGGTTCCAAATATCTTCGGCTCCAATCTGCAGCGACTGATCGAGAAGTTCTCGCAGAGTCAGGCTTGCACCAACATCTTCCGCCCATAGCGTGAGAAGCTTCTGCTTTGTTTCCGAAGGCGCGTGGGTCGTGCGACTCCATGCCGAAAGTTCTTCGGCAAGTTGTTCTTTAGTAGGAGGTGCCCAGCGATTCTGAACGGCGAGACCTGAATCCGCGTGCGCGAGCGAATCGGAACTTAGCAACCCTGCTAAAACCATGAAGCCTGACAGGCAGCTGGTAAGTCGGCGAAAACTCATTGGTTCTTCCCCTGAACATTGTCCCGCGTGATGTCATAAATGCGACTCTGGCGTTCCGCCAAATCTCGCAACAGATTTTTCAAGTCGTCGCTCGTGGCCTGACCGACTTCGTCTTCGGCATCATCCAGCATTTGAGCGTATCGATTGGTACGTTGATTGACACGAACTTGCATCGACTTGATGAGCCGTAACTCAGCGATTTTGTCGACCAGCGGTTCTTCACCTTGTTGCTGCTGCTGTTGTTGCTGTTGCTGCTGTTGTTGTTTTCGTTCTTCCTGTTCCTTCTGGGCCTGTTTTAGGGCTTCCAAAAGTTCTTCCAAGCCGGTGACGATGTCTTCTTCGATCGTGATGGTAAGACTGTCGAGTTTGGTCTGACCGAGACGATTGGCAACCTCTTGCATGTCTTCGCGAACCATCATCAACGACTCAGGAAATGCAATGGACGAGCCTTCTTCTTTCAGCAGTTCCAAACACTTGTCAGCTTCAACAATGATTTGCTTCTCGGCAAAGCTTAGCTTGCCTGCTTCCGCATCTTCGGCAGAGCCGCGTTGATCGACTGGAATCTGTGATAAACGCTCGGTGTCGTCATTAACGCGAAGCTGCATTTCGAGCATCTTGGTGAAGCGTGCCTCAAGGCGAGCCAAAACACGTTCGATTTCTTCCTCGCGAAGCTGTCGAAGGATCTCTTCGAGTTCGGCAATGGCTTGAGCTAGTTCATCACGGGCAGCCTGTTGTTCTTCAACGGCTCCTTCTTGGTCCGCTTCGTCCAGCTTCTTTTGGGCTTGCTCCATGCGTCGCTGGGCTTCTTCGATTCGCTTTCGAGGCGAAAACTCTTGCTGCTGCTGTTGTTGGTTTTGCTGCGACTGCTGACCCTGTTGACCTTCTTGTCCTGGTTGCCCCTGCTGTCCTTGCTGACCGTTTTGGCCTTGTTGGCTTTGGTCGCTTGGCTTTCCTGACTCGCCATTTTGCTTGTCTTGCGATTGCTCTGATTGGCTATCTTTCGGAGGATCACCTGACTTTGATTCGCTATCTTTAGTCTCGCCGTCTTTCGGCTCTCCCATCTCGCCAGGCTCGCCATCTTTCATCGATTCGTCAGAAGGATCTTTCTCGTTCCCCTCTGAATCTGATGGTGCTCCCTCTTGCGATTCTCCGTCCTTTGATTCACCTGACTGGCCATCGCTCGATTTGTTTTCGCCAGATTGCCCCTCATTCATATCGCCGGAGGCGGAATCCGAGCCTTCTGATTTCTCTTCCCCAGACTGCTCGTCGTTCGGTTTACCACTTTCTTTTTCCGAAGAATCGCCCCCTTCCGATTTTGGATCGTTGGTTGAATCTTCGCCGTTGGCTTGCTGTTCACTGGGACGGCCACCCTCTTCCTGTTCGGCGATCTCGTCAGAGAGTGATTTCGCGTCGTCCGCGAGGCGCCCCTGTTCGTCAGAAAGAGGTTTCTGGGATGCTCCGCCCTCAGTACGGCCCTGGATACTACGTTGACGATTGAGAAGCTTCTTCGTCGATTTAATGTAAGCTTTGATGCGTGCTTCTTCGTCTTTGATTTGTTCGTCGCGATTCTCGCTCTGCAGAAGCTTTAGCAGCGTACGCAAATCGTTCTCGATCAAAGACTGCTGATCGCTGGCTCGTTTAAGCTGTCCACCACTAAGAGACTCGGTCGTTTCCTCCATTCGGGAGCGGACTCGCAGGTTTCGACTGTTGCGGACTGCCTCGCGAAGCAGGTCGGCTCGCTGTGGGTTATTCGCTTCGTCGATATCAGCCATCTTCAGCATCAACTTTTCGAGAACGTCGAAGTTCGCACTGAGTTGTTGCTGGCGATCCGCTAGTCCGTTGTTGGACGTGTCGTCCTGGGCGTAAAGTGGTTGCCCCATAAGAGCGATGCCGAGAAGGAGAATCAGCCCGCGCAGTCCAAACAGCGTTCTTCGAATCGAAGGACATTCAGGCATCGAATTCTCCTTGAGGCGAGAAAAGAGTGGCCACTGGGTAGCCACCTTGGTGTCTTACTTTAGCAGATCCAGGATCTGCTTCTTCCGCAAATCTTCCGTTTCTTCGCGAAGTTCGGTCTGAGCGTCAATCAGTTGACGCATCTTTTCCATAAGTTCGTTGAAGTTCTCCAAATCAAACATCTTCTCTAGGATACGTTCCATTTCGAGAATGATTGCGTCCGTTTGTTCCAGGGCAACCTCTACAACCGGCAGAAACGCTTCCGGCTGATCGTAGGTTGCTTCCAATTCTTGCGTTGTGCTCTGTAATTGGGCATGCATAGGGTCGGAAAGTTGAGCAATCGGCTCGATAATCATCTTCTCAAGACGTTCCTTCCGGGCCGTCGTATCCATGCGGTTAGACGTCAATTCGACCCGAATTTCTTCGAATCCGACACGAATTCCGACAAGTTCTCCATCTGCCTTCTTGCTGGCCTGCATCGCACGTTGGATACGCAACCGTTGCAGATCGAGTGCCTTTCGGAACAATTCTTGAGCGTTTACAGGCTCTTCTCCCTCCCCAGGGGTGGTTTCTGAGGCCGCAAACTTCTCCGCTCCGAGAGCAAATCGCTTCGCGTCAATTTGAATTCGTGTGTACTCTTCCCTCAGACGAATGGTTTCTTCGCGAATCTGCTCGAATCGGCGACGGAGGTCCAACTCCCTGCCTTCAAGCAGTGAAAGCAGTTTGTCGGCCGTGACAACATCGAGTTGGAGTCGATCGGCGGTACCGATGTTGCCCTCGCCGTCGAGATCGCATTTGTCCTGGGCAAACACGGAAATCGTCAACTTATCGTCCGGAATGACTCTTAGGATGCCGTCCGGCGTCTGCTGATCTTTCAGGTCGATCACCGTCGAGAATGCACCGTCGCTATCTGTCGTGATCGGGATTTCGAGTTTGGCTCCGCCGATTACTTGGACCTCGATCCATGATCGAGCAACGCCGAAGTCGTCTTGAATTCGTCCATCCAAACGGATCTGCGCGTTTTGAGTAATCGCCGAACCAATTCCGACGGGACGCATTTCCACCGCTGGAGGTGCATCTGGAACAGCAGCAATCTTCAGGCGATATGGAATTTCGTTGCTCACACCATCGACATCTCGAAGGGAAACTTCCAGTGGAAGGTCTCGCGAAAGACTGGCATACTCTTCTCGAATGGTTGTCACCGGAGGATCGAACGTCAGCTCTTTTAACTCTTGTGTCGAAAGGTCAAATAGCGTCGCTGCGACGATAGGTTTACTGGTCGTCATGCTCAGAGCGACTTGCGAACCGACAGGTAATTGCGTCGCTCCAGAAACCACTTCCTTACGCGGCAAAAGCTCGGTGTATTCGGGAAGGACCGCATCGACTTCGCTGCTGGTGATGAACGGACGATCTACCACTTCAATCCGATAGTTTGATAGCTTGTGGTCGTAGCCAATGACATCGAAATCAAGCGAAGTCGTCATGCCTGTCAGTGGTTTACGGTCGTAAACGAACGGCAACTTGCCATCGTCGTCGGCGTTGCCGAGTCGCTGCATTCGAGCCGAGTCCGAAATGCCGTCGGCAGTGCGGTAGACTAACGAGCAATATCGAGGCGTGAACGAAGCATTGGTATCAGCGGCAACAAGTAAGCGAATCGAACTGCCGCGAGCAATTTTTACGGTCTTATCGGTGAACGGAAGAATCACCGTTGTCGAGCCTTCTTCCCCTGCTGCCTCGTTGCGTTGGAGCAGTTCGATGCCGACCAGTTCGATCCGAGCCAAACGTGGCCAGGTGGTGTCGCTCAATGACAAACGGCTAAGCCAGATTTGAAACGATGGAAAAGCGATCAACGCGAACAAACCGATCGTCACCATCGCGCCGACTGCGGCGGTCCCTTTTCGCCATAATGGCGTAGGATCGAACAGTTCCGTCAGATTGACTTCCGGGAGTGTGGCGAGCGCATCACGTCTCGTCTCCGACAGCATTTCTTGTTCGTAAGCGTCCGTAGCGGATTCGCTTTCCGAAGCTTCAACGGTCGTCAGCAGGCTCTCGCCAAACTGCGGATAGCGTCGCTCGATCAACAATGCCAAGCTGCGGTTGGGCATCTCTACCCAGATGCGACGAAAGATAAACTGATATGCGATCCAAAGCGTTCCGATGCCACCAATTGCCAGCAGTACACTGCGAGCTTCGACAGGCATTTCGCTGGCGCCAAAGGTAACTGGCAAATAATCGATTCCGAGTCCGACCCAGAAGATGACGCCGAGCCATATCAAAATGGCTGCAATACCTTCGATGATGACGTAACGACGGATACGGCCACGGAGGGCATCCAGCAGTGAAAGAATCGAATCTGGAAGTGGTTCTCGAGGCGTGCTCATGCTAGTTTCGCAAACCTCCGTTGAATCCATTCAATGCTTAACGCCAGGACAATAAATGCCATGAGCCAACCACGGAGTTGCTCTTGAAAAGTCCGGTCGGTCAAATCTGGCAAAGCGGTGTACATGTCGCGAGGCGGAAGAATCTCGGGGCCTACATACCCAGGCAGGTTTTCGCTCTTCATGAGGTCATCGATTCCAACAATTGACTTGCCACCGGTTTCGCTGCTGAGTGCCGTCAGGACGGCATCATCGCGACGAGGGTTGGCAATTTCGCGATCTGGAATTCGAGCCCTCACTTCTCGAGTCAATAATCCGTCTTCGCCGCCGCCTGGAAGACGGACTTCAATGCGATACTCGCCGTCTTGCAGAGGCGTGAACTGACCTGCGTATTGCCCTTCCTCGAATTCCGGAAGCTGTCGCAGGATCAGCGGTTGCTCCGTTCCATCGGGAAGGATCAGGCTCGCTTCGATCTGTGGATCGCTCAAAGGATTGTGCTGCGAGTCGGTGAGAAACGCACGCACATCGACGGTTTCACCAAGCGAGACTCTTTCCGCACTAACGAGCAGCAGTCCGCGGCTCGAATCGCGGGCAAGTCTGCCTTGTGAAGCATAGCGAATCAGCTTGGTGTAAAACGCCTCGAAGTAGCCGACATCCATCGACCGAATCCGCCAGAACTCGCCACTACCGATAAAGACGACTCGTCCAGCACCATAAAAATGAGAGGCCATATAAACCGGCGACTGGCTCGAACCGAGTCCGCCTTCGGCATCCACTTCGGCCCAAACCGCTGCCCCAGGTTTTACACCGCTGACGGTGAAGTAGCCGTACACGCCTGGGAATTGTTGCCAGATTCGACTGCTGACTTCGCCGGAAGCATCCAGTCGGAGTGACTCCGCTTTTTGTCCTTCAGGTGTCAAAACCACTTTGCGAGCCGTCTCGGAGCCGAAGCGGCCGAGGCCAATTGATGTTCCGCGGCTGAAGAAGGTCACCGGGTGCAGGTCTTTAACAATGTCAATTGCATCATTGCCTCGGCGAAGACTGGCCCATTCCGGCGTATAAATTGGCCCGGCAATCACGATCAAGCCGCCAGCCTTTTCACCGACCCAGCGTTCGAGCAGTTGGATCTGATCCAGCGAAAGTTTCGACCAGTCAGGGTCGAACGCGACGATACAGTCATATTCTTCAAAGAGCACCGTTGGGTCGTCCGGAAACTCGAAGAGCAACTCATCCGACTCCTGCGAGATTCCTTGTTCTCCCGTTTGCAGCAAAACGTGAAGATCGACGTCTTTGTCGCGGTAAAGCTGGTTTCGCAGGAATCGATATTCACGAGTCGGTCCCCCAGCCAACAGAAGGACGCGATTCCGCTGCTGAACAATTTGAACTTTGACCGTCTTTTGATTGTCAGACTTGTCGATGTCGGTTTCGGACGTTGAAACGATCCGCAGTTGATAAGCACGCGTGCCGATGTTCTCTGGCGTAATCTGAAAATCAACGGGGATGACCTGGCCATCATTTCCAAGCTGGACCGGCTGCGAGACCATGTCGATGGCCTCTTCTTTGAAGCCTCCATTTTCGTCGATTACGCCGGAAGCGACTTGCAACGTGACCGACTTGTTCGGCATTCCAAAGCCTTGGATATAGCCACGAAGTTGAAACTCATCGCCAGGATATGCTTTCGCTGGCGCTTCGAGATCGACGATTCGTACGCTTTCCGGTTGCTGGTCCGAGCCCAGGCCAACGGTGATAATTCGTGCTCCAATCTCTCGAGCCATTCGAGCTGCTTCGACAGGCTGAGTGCCTTCGTTGTTGGCCCCGTCGGTAATCATCAGAATACCGGCGAATGGACCTCCACGCTCTTGATTGACCAACTGAACGACTGCATCACCAATACGCGTTTCCAGTCCGGTTGGCTGCAGTTCCTTAGGCCAGTCGACATCGGCGATTCGGAGCGAATCGGGCGACTCGGATTCGATGCTTTCCGTGGATTGTGGGGCGTCGGGTTCGTTGGTCGATTCGCCAAACACGATTTCCCATGGCCGGACTTCGTCGTTGCGGAGGTCACCGAAACCGACCAAGACGACGGCTGCCAGCAAGCAGGCGGCGCTCACCAAATTTAAGGGGGCGGCGGCCTGGGAAGTGGCGAAAATGCCTGCCGACAGCAAGCAGAGTAAACCGAAGATCGTCAGGCCGATGCCAGTCCAGGTGATCCATGTCATCTGCGCCCATTGCTGATCAAACGTCGCAGAGTGCTGTTGCTCGACTTCTGTTTGGTTTTCCTGAGACCGCCCAAAGAAGGCGATACTTCTTGGCGGGGACGAATCGTCGAATGACATCAATGTAACGTCATGGTCTTGCCGAAGCTGCTCTAATAGTTCGCTCTGAGAAAGAAGCGTGATCGCTTGATCGGCACGCGATGTCGTATCGGTAACGGTGCCAGGCGTTCCATCGGTCAGACCCATGCTTTGGCTGGTATCCACTAACACTGCAACACGCGAGTTTTCACGAACTTCGCGCTGCGTTTTCTTTTCCAAGTTGAAAAAGAAAAACAGGAGACCCAGCAGTGCGGCAGTTCGGAGTCCGAATAGGACAAAGCGACTCAGTGTTGGCAGTGCATGCGAATCGCGCCGCGACCACCACCAAACAAACGTCATAATGGCAGCGACGACCGCGACGAGCATTGCCCATTGAGACCAATAGGGCAAGTCAGACAGACGGCTGAATTGATAGGCGGTTACCGTGTTGGTTGCGGCTTCATTCATGCGGCGGATGCTCCTGGAGCCGCAGGATGGTAGCTCGCGTAGTAGGCCAAAATCTGTTCCAAAAGTAATGCGCCGACAGCCAAAGCAAGCAAGATGGTTTGCCAGTTGGTGCCTTGCCGTGCAGCGCTGTCAAGTTGCCAGGCGTCGGCCGCGAAGTAGTTGAACGACACCGACGGATAAAGCTGACGGAGATTGGTTTCGTTCATTCCCATCAAATCACTTTCGGTGATTTCAGGAGCAAGCGAATAACGGCGAACCTCGTTGGAACCGTCGATCTTCGTCAGCCAAGCCTCGTAAACACCAGACTGCCCTGTGAGGAATCGACCAGTCACCGAGTCGACGCCGGCGAGTTCGGCCTGGCCTTCTAAGGTGCCTGGCACTGGCTGAAGCTGGAGTCGTTCGCTCCGATCGGTCGGTAGACTCGTGGTGCCGGGACTATAGAACTGTACGTCAGGGCGATAATCGGCGGTCGCGGCACTAACTGCAATAGGCGAGCCAACAGGAAACGTCGTTTCGCCACGGCTTGAGTTGCCGGCATAGTTTCGTAGTTCCAGGATCGTCACAATGAAGCTAGGGTTTGTTGCCCAGCTATTCCATTGTGGCCCTAGCGATGTGAGGAACGTGACGATCTTGCCCTGCCCTTGCCCATGCTCAAGCACCAGGGGATCTCCATTGCGTAACCGACCGAGAACACGGACCGAGTCAGGCTTATTGGCTTCAAACTCTGGCGTCACGGGAAAATAGTTGCCCACGACAAGTCGCCGTAAGAAAGGATTCTTCTCACCGGCGAAGACTTTAAAGATTTGATTGTCTCCAGGATCGAAGTCTGGCGGGCCATCGGGAGTGTTCTGATCAAGTTCTGCCGGAGCTTGTAAGCTCGTCGGTAAAAGGTTCGCTTTCGCCAAATCATTCAGCCCCAGTTCGTTGGTGCCAGGACCGAGATACCAAACGATGCCTCCTCCCGATTCGACGTACTGCTTAAGCGTCGTGACGATGCGTTCGTCCAGCTGTGGTGGATCGATTATGAATATCGTTTCAAACTTCTTCAGGTCACCGAGTTCAGCGGTCGTCAGAAAGCTGCTGCTGGTTGTTGTCGGCGTAACCCCCGTCGACACGTTAGGCCCAGGATTGAAGACCGACTGTAGGTAAAAAGCACTCGTCAATTTGGGATCGCCATCGACGATTAAAACGGGGGCCGTAGGCTGTACGTCGGCTGTTGCAAACCGAAGGTTATCGAGCGGCAACGGATCTTCCGGTAATCGGAATGAAAGTACGTGAGAGCCTTCTGCTGGGAAGATGATTTGCGTCTGTCGTGTGACCTGATCCCCCGCAGGAATTTCATCGAACGTGATCGGTAGCTGATCGTAAAGTCGTTCAAGAGCATTGCCCGCTTTGGCAATGTCGGCGTCGCCAGACTCGGAACCGAACAACTCGATCGTTACCGGAACATCTACGGCGGTCTGTTCCCCAAAGTTCCGAACAGAGACTTTCACAATCGTAGGAATCCCTGCAACGACTGTCCCGTTCCCGATAGAGATGTCGGTGATGGCCAGATTGTCTTGAGGTAAGCGAGCACAGTTGATCCAGTTCAGCTCGGTCGAGCGTTCCTCGATGCGAGAAATTGGATCGAGCAAAGCCGCCTCGGAACCCCAGTCTTTCTCACGAAAGTCAGAAATCACGTAGACCTGAGCAACCTCTGACTGATCGAACTCGCCAACCACTTCACTGGCACGCTGCAACACTTCCGCGAGCGGGACAGTTTGCTCGGTTGGGCTCGTATTGGCGAGCAATTCTTGGAGCTTTGTGATACTGGTCGAATCCATGTCCGTTCGCATTCGAGCCGCAAGATTCGGTGCCTTGGCATCGACTTCACCACGCAGGATATCAGAGTACAGCAAGACCGAGATACGCTGCGGTCGATCATCGGTGGCCAGGTTTTCGATAATGCGATTGGCTGTTTGACGAGCCGACTCGAATGCCGTGTCACCCCCTAGCCGTTCGCGCATCGAGAACGTGTCGTCCAGCAAAATGAGATGATGGACAACGCGGTCGCCAAGCATGTTCGACCAGCTTTGCGTGGTGATCAGCCCGGCAAGCATGGCGACAATCAGGGCAATCGCAGCCATTCGCGTTAGCAAAAGCAAGAGCTGACGAAGCATCACCCAATGCTTCATTCGGCGATGGCTTTGCAGCAGGAAGTCCATCGCTGCCCATTTGACACGCCGGTGCCGCATCATGTTGATTAAATGAATCAACACGGGAAGCGATATGAGGGCGAAAGCCCAAGCCAGTGCTGGATAAACGAAAAGCATTACGCCTCAAACGATCTTAATTGCGATGATGCATGCCGAGTCGATTGGAAAGGTAAGTCGTCAGGACGGTTGCCAGTGAGTCACGAGTACGCACTAACGCATAATCGATGGTGTTTTTGGTGCACTCTCGACGCATCGACGAAGTGAACTCGTTGACCGCTTGCAGGTAACCTTCCCGCAAAGCGCGAGGGTTACACGTCAGGTGGTCAGGTAATTCGAGGCCTTCAAATCGCGTTGATCCAGTGAATGGGAAGTCCAATTCGTCGTCGTCCATTACGTGGAACACCATGACGTCATGACCGCGTTGACGCAGGATGCGAAGCCCCTTGGCGGTAGCCGCAACATCGCCAAACAGATCGGAAATGACGATCACCAATCCGCGGCTGGTGTAGCTCTCGGCGAACTGTTTGCAGATTGTCTGCATGTCCGTCTTGTCACGCGGCGACTGATTCGCAAGAGCTTCGACGATGGTGTTCAAATGAGTCCGTTTGCTCAGGACAGGAACACGATAACGCATGGTGTCGTCGAAGACGGCACAGCCGACAGCATCTTGTTGTTTGAGAATCAGGTAAGCGAGCGACGCTGCGATGGTACAACCGTAGTCGTATTTGGTCATGGGACCGTTGCCGTAGCTCATACTGGCGGAAGCGTCGACCATCAGCATGCAGCGAAGATTTGTGTACTCTTCATACTGCTTGATGAAGTACTTGTCGTGCTTGCCTAGGACTTTCCAGTCGATATGGCGCAGATCGTCCCCCGTCGCGTATTCGCGATGTTGGAGGAACTCGATCGATTGCCCGAAGTAGGGGCTGCGGTGGGTTCCGGAAAGAAATCCTTCTACGACGTGCCGGGCTCGAAGTTCCAGTTTGGAAATCCGCCCCAGAGTCTCAGGATGCAAATATTTTTTGGAATCGGGCATCGCTGGTTAGCTGATCCTCTTTGGCGGGCGTTTCCTGCACAATCCGATCGATCACGTCGTCGGCCGATACTCCTTCACTTTCCGCACCGTAGTTCAGCACAATGCGGTGACGCAGCACCGGTTTGGCCAAGGCTTGGATATCCTCGGTCGTGACATGCGTGCGTCCATTGAGCAGCGCTCTTGCTTTGCCACCCAGGATGAGGAACTGAACACTACGTGGCCCGGCACCCCAGGAAAGCATGTCGGAAACGAACGAAGGAATACCTGGCTCGCCGACACGCGTTTGACGCACAAGCGTAATCGCATACCGAATGACATGATCGGAAGCGGGAACATCTCGAACGAGACTTTGCAGCTCGATCAGTTCTTCGGCAGTTAGAACGGGTTCAAGCTTCACCGTCTGCTTGGCTGTCGTGCGACGAGCGATCTCGAACTCGTCGTCGAACGTTGGATACTTCACGAACACTTTGAACATGAAGCGGTCTTGCTGGGCTTCGGGAAGTGGATATGTCCCTTCCTGTTCAATCGGGTTCTGAGTCGCGAGCACGAAGAATGGATCGGCCAGTTCGTGACGAACGCGACCGACAGTAACGGTGCGTTCCTGCATTGCTTCCAAGAGAGCGGCTTGCGTCTTGGGAGGCGTTCGGTTGATTTCGTCGGCCAAGATCACGTGAGAAAACAGAGGCCCTTGCAGGAAGCGAAACTCACGAGCGCCGGTCGATTTGTTTTCTTCAATGATTTCGGTGCCGGTGATGTCCGCCGGCATCAAGTCAGGCGTGAACTGAATTCGGCTAAAGCTCAACTCCAGCACTTTCGAGAGCGTGCTGATCATCAAGGTTTTGGCCAGCCCTGGCGCCCCTTCCAGAAGGCAGTGCCCTCGGCTCATCAGACAGATGAGAAGCTCTTCGATCACGTCCGATTGGCCAACAATAACTTGGCCAAGCTGATCGAGGATTCGCGTGCGCGCGACAGATATTTTCTCGATCGCCGATTCGGCGAACTCTGATTCGGACATCCAGGCTCTTTCTGTTCAAATAGAGATCTTGGAGGAGGAGCAGGTAAAGTTTTTCACGGCAGAAACGGTTACCCGATCCGCTAAACTTTACCATGCTCATCGTAACTTGTGCTGCGCAATTTCACAACTTGAATGGTATGCCGTCGTAGGTCTCACAAAACGTTCAAGGGGACTCTTCTTCCAATGATGGGGGGTAAGAGAAATCGATCTCCGTAGCGGCTGGTGGTGCAGGAACGGCAGGTTCGTCCGGATCGAATGTCAGCTTAATTTCAAGCTCTGTGAGTTGAAGCCGAAGGCTCTTTTCGCTCGGGTCGCCGGTCAACGAGAAAGTCCCGCTTAATTCGCCAAATTCCTGACGAAACAGCGTTCGTCCGTCTCGTTTATCAAGCAGCAGCACCTCCAACGCGGAATTCATTTGCGGTGTTCGTGCATCGGGACGATGGAGTCGGGCTACCAAGGCAATCGCGGGCAGTCCACTCGACTGGAAGGTTTCCAGCAAGTAGTTGTCGTGAACCAACGCTGGCGTCTCCCATGTCATTTCGCCCGTATTCATATCGAACGCGTAGATCTCGCCACGAAGGAGTGTTTCACTTTGGTCGTACGGGATGCTGCGGAATTGTGGACGTGATGTTATTTCACGGTAAACCGCGAGCAGGAACTGGTCATCCGATTCGACAATCTTCAACTGAACGGCTGGCTCTTTCCGAGCCAGTTTACGTTGGTGTACTGTCTTGCCGTCGGGAATGTTGATCATCTCTAAATTGCCAAGCTTGTCGAGCATTGCAATCCAAGGCTGTCGATCAAGTAGCACGCCCTTGGCGGACATGCCGGCTTCGTAGGTCTTGGTCCACAGCTTTTTCCCGGTTACAGCATCGTACGCATCGAGACCTTGTGCTGCTTCCTCTTTCGCTTTTTGCCACGCGACGACAGTACCATCGCGAACCGTCCAAATCCGATCGGCACTTGGCAGTTCAACCGTTTGAAGCAGTTCGCCGTTGTCAGCCGAAAGAACAAGAGCTTCCACCGTATCACCGACTTCACCGCGATCGTGGTTGTCGTCTTGTGGAATTGCGATCACATGCTTATCCGTCACGACAAGTTCGCAGCCCAGTTCGGCTCCATCACGTTCCCAGTAAACGGAGCCCGTAGCTGGATCGCGACAGATCAGTCGGGATCCGATCTGGTAGCAAATCAATTGTTGATTGCCAGCAAACTGGCCGATCGTTTTACGTGTGGTGACATCGCGAGCAATGCGGTCCATCAGGGAAAAAGGATTAGCCTTCGAATGGACATCGAACTCACGAGTCCGGCGAGTCGAACCGGCAATTCCGTTTTGTAAGTCGGCGTTCCAAATCATGCGCGACGAGTCTTCGCTAGGAAGGCTTGGCATCATGTTAAACGCTTGAAGTTCGCTTCCGAGCGACAAGACAAGCAGGTGCCCAAACTGTCGTGCGTGAAGCGCGCTGATTTGAGGGTGGTATAGCTTGCGACCGCTTTGCGTCGTGAATGGAATTCGGACGATTGGCTCGCCAAATTCGTCCTGCACGATGATCAAATTGGCTTCGCTATCTAACAGAAGCGAGTAATTGCTGCGGGCTTCCATGCCGACTTCATCCAGGCGAATCGGATGATCGACGCGGCTAAACCCTTGATTACGTCGTTTGGTGATATCGACCCTGGTCGCGGAGTAGGGCCAAATGGTTCGTTCCCGGACGATGGCCGCGGCAACAGGATCCCATTGCTGCAGAGCGGCTACCTGACGACCGGTTCGATTGCCATCGACGGGAATGTTGCTGTATTCACTGGAAAGCAACGTGAACCATGCCGCAGCTTCGTTCGCAAGTCCTGCTTTCTTCAGGCCTGTGCCCAGTTTAAATACGAGCGGTCCGGACTGCTCGGGCGAAAGGTCTTGAGCAAGGAGTGTCCGCAGAACACCTTCCCCTTGCAGAAGAAGTCCTTTATCGAGCAGCATTCCAGCGAGTTGAATTCGGGCCGATTGGGTCGCTGGGAAACGTGGGAAGCGATTGATGAAACGTGTCAGTTGTTTCTGGTGATTCCCATCTGATGAAAGGAGCTTGTCGAGTCGAGCTTGGACTGCTTGATCAGCTCGCTCACGTTCTTCTTCGGTCATCAGGTCACGCAGCTGGCTGATCTTGCCGCGAGCCCAACGATCGGCACTCACTTCCACTTGAGGATCGAAGTCGTGAATTAAAAGTTCGTTGGGAACGACCTGCGTATTGAGATACTCATCGGTTAAATCGAGGAACTCAAAATAACGCTTTAGTGCTTCATCATGCTTGCCTTCGGCATGCAAACCACGGGCAGTCAATCGGGCCAACGTTATCCGTTCGTCCAAAGAATCGACGAGACCTTCGAGTTCGTCAACGACATCTCGAAATCGAGAGAAATCCTGGCCTAATGCTGCCAAGCCAGTGATGACAAGTTGAGTGCGAGTTTCATCGTTGGACTCGATATCGATCGAACGTTGAAGCGATACCAACGCGTCGCCCAAGTTGCCGTCATGTTTTTGGAGCTTACCTTGCATCCGCAACGCCTCGGCATCGTTGGGGTTTTGAGCAAGACGCTGAGCCACTTCCCGTCGTAGTGCATCGATTTGCTTGTAAGCGGTAACGAATTCCGGGCTGACCGAGATTACGTAGTCTTTGTAACAAACCAAGTTGCCGAGCTCGCCGACTGCTTCGATGGGCGTGCCTAGTTTTCCATCGGCAAGCTCAATGGGAACGATTTGGTTTTTAGTCGTCGGAAGATAGTACTTGTCGTCGAGGCGGAACCCGTAACCACTAGGAAGTGACAGTTCCGGCAGAACGATCTCTTTGTTTTTCCATGCCGGCTCGCCGCTCTCGATGTTCACACCCATGACTTCCGTTTTGCCGATCACCAACGCGACTTCTCCGGCCACGGTTGCCAGGGCCACATTATCCCGACGTGGGAGCTCCCAAAGCTTTTCGCCGGTCAGCAAATCGAGACAGTACAGATAGTCAGCGTCGGTCGGGGTGATGAGTACTTTGCCCTGATGAATCATGGGCGTGCCATCGTTCCAGCGATCGGCGAGTGCTAAAAAATCGGTCCCCTGTTCTCGCCCAGAAATACGACGACCAGGTCGGTTACGATCTGGTTCTTTGTACTGAAACCCCCAAAGCAGCGTTTGATTGGAAAGGTCCACTGCAACGACCGATCCAGAGTTGGTCGGGCAGACCAGGATGCCACCTTTGTGCGATGGCGTCGCGGCTTGCAAAAACGATTCGATGAGATCAGCAGAACTTCCTGTCGTTTGGCGAGCGAGTTGTTGCGACCATTGGATTTGCCCTGTTTCTGCATCCAGACTAAGCAGGCGGATTTCGTCGATTATGCCTGCCAATACGAGCAAATCATCGCCTAGTGGAAGTGGTGGTCCCAGGAATCGAGCTTCCGAGAGTTGTTGGCCCGCTTGGTTACCTTCGGAACCGACGCCTCCGAGTTGCCAAAGGATGGCACCCTCGCGGGCGATATCGAAGCAATAGAGGTGATTCTGTTGGCCGGTAAACATGCCGCCGGCATTTCGAAGACCACTGTTGGCCAGGATCGAACCGAGATTGTCACCGGCGGGTTGGTCGTCGTGGACGTAAAAAAGACGCGTTCCATCGGAGGAAAGATGGCCTGATCGAGCGTCCGCCCAGATAGCTCTCTCGAAGTCGCGTCCTAGTCCAGGGAAGATGTTGTTCAGGAGATCTGGTTCTTTTTCAGATAGATCCAAGTCGAGGTTATCCCACGGATACTTCCAAAGCACTTTTCCACTTTGAATGTCCGTTGCCAATAAGCCGGATGGCGTGCGGAAGACGACTTGATTTTGCACAACAACTGGGTGAATCGCCGGAAAGATAGGAATCCGGTTGTCGAGAAATTGACGCATCGACGCACGAATCTCGTCTTGCTGCTGCTGGCTTTGAGCCATCCGTGCATTCCACTGGATCTCTTGCAGCGGTTCACTGCCGCGAGATGGGGCCGTTCGCGAAACGGAACCTTGGAACATGGTCCATGCATAGGGAGGAAGCTCTTGGCCAGACTTGGCTTGCGTAAGCCGATCGAGGATTTGTTCTGGAGAAGTGCTGCCGACGATTTTGAAGCCTGGAAGGAGTTTTGCGAGCGACTGGTCATCTTTTAAACGAGAAATGATCGCCTTGGCTTGCTCCGTTTGGCCCACTTCGCGGAGACAAATCGCACGCATCAAATCAGATTCGTCGACAAACGTACGTGTGCGGTTGGGCTTGTAGTCGAGACGATTGAGGGCCAGAAGTGCTCCTTCCCACTGTCGGGCATCCATCGCTTTTCGGGCCAGGATGATCGCGGCTTTTTCACCAGCTGGCGTAAAGAGGAAGCGTCGTGAAACATCGGCCAGCTTACGCTCGTCGTTTTCGGCAATCGCTTCCTGAAGGAGGACATCGGGCTCGGTTCCTACCAGCAGGTCGTACGCTTTTAGAACGTTCGGTGGGAGGTTTTGGACCAACTCAAGGGTCGTGGATTTAACGCTTTGCGACGTCGTTTGCTTGCCGGAGTCGAGCGGCGAAAGAAAGTCTTCGGCATTTTCGCCTGCCAGAAGCAGCATGATGTCTTGGGCCGCATCGGTCCATTTCTCTTCGTCGGCCGCTTTCTCGATGCGTTCCAGCCGAAGCCGAGCTTCACGTGGAATTGGCAGGAAAAAGGAAGACTCCAGGTCGGACTGCTCGTTTTGCCCAAACGCGACTGCCGGGGCTAGAAACGCGGCTAGGAGAAAACCGGAAATCCAAGATCGAAATGGAAATTGGCGGCAATGTGGTCCAAACGAGGGAAGAAGCTGACCATTCCGATTCATGAACATGCCCTGCATTTCCGTTGAGGGGAAGCTTTGCGATGGCAAACGGCAATCCTGCCAAGCCCGATACTGCCATCGGTAAATGTACTCTATTCCAAAATCTCCGGGGAAAACAAGTTTTGTCCTCCTGGGATCCGGCAAAATGCGAGTTTCGCACGAGAGTTTTGACTAAACAGTACATTTTACCACGTAATTAGAGACGAAATGAGCATCAAAAGCGTTCGATAATTCAGGGGAATTCTAGGGGCAATGGCGTCTGAAGACTGCCTCGGGGCGGCCAAAATCGCTGAAATCGGAGGCTCTCAGACCACTTTTCCGGCAATTTTCTTGCTATTTCCCGGGAAAAAGGGGGTTTTCTGGTTTGGCTGTCTTGAAAAACCGTGGCAAACTTCTTTAATCGACGCGTTCCGGAAAACGGACATTTGTGACCCATTTTTACATTGGATAGCCTTTCTCGTAGGGAAACCCCATGGCAAAGAAAGCTGCAGCTGCAACCGTCAAGAAACCCCTCACCAAGACCCAATTGCTGGCCAACATCGCAGAGTCGACAGGCATTGCGAAGAAGGACGTCAGTGCGGTCATGGACGCGCTGTCCTCCGAAATTGGCAAGGCTCTCGGTCGTAGTGGTGCCGGTGCGATCGCCATACCTGGCATCGTGAAGATCGAAAAGAAGAAGGTTCCTGCTCGTCCTGCTAAGAAGGGCGTGCCGAATCCATTCAAGCCAGGCGAATTGATGGACGTTCCGGCCAAGCCGGCTTCGACCAAAGTCAAAGTTCGTCCTCTCAAGAACCTGAAGGAAATGGTCTAAGCCATTTGCCTGTAAGGTCTTGCGGATATCGCAAGAAACACAAAAGGCTCTCGAAATCGTCGATTTCGAGAGCCTTTTTTTATTCCCAAAGCCATCGTTTTGAGGGCCTTTGCGAAGTGGTCAGAGCCGGAATCGAACCGGCGACACATGGATTTTCAGTCCATTGCTCTACCAACTGAGCTATCTGACCTCGTTGGGAAAGAGCTAAGTCTAGATATCCACATGGGGGTTGTCAACTGGGGCACTCCACAAAGACTTCGCGCACTCTACGCCGACATTTGGACGAGATTTCGCGCAGAATGCCTGTACACTCCGGTATAATAATTTCCTAAGAGGTTTGTTAAAAGTTTCATGCATCGCGCAAACCCTTATTTCTCTCGAACCGCTGGACATCTGGGCGTATCTGAGTTGCGCGGATCTCTACAACTTGCTTGACAAGCCGTGCCAACAATTCTAGTTTTAACGCCTATGCAAATTGAGATGTCGATCCGAGGCACTAACGACTCTCATGAGGGGCGATTATCCCCCACGTAGTTAATTCTTCTTGGAATTTTGGTTTGCCAAACTCACTGCAATTGCGGTAGCTTCGGCAGATTGTTCCGAGCGGTAACTACGGGCAACTCATCTTAGGAACAGAGTAAAATTCGATGCTACAGCGAACGAAACCATCGGTGTTCGTATGCTGCTTCATGTCCATAGGGCTTGCTCTCTGGGGATTGGTCTCGCCTGCGATGGCGCTGACCCCGGAGTCGCCGGAAGTCCAGAAGGTAGTGAAAGCGGCCAATGCGTACCTCGCGTCATCGGGCGATCATGCTCGAGTAGGCGGGAAGTCTCTTATCGCCATGGCTCTCTACAAGTCCGGCACTCCCAAAGACCATCCACGCATCAAGCAAGCCGTCGACGCGTGTAAGAAGTTCGCCAACAAAGTCCCTGAATACAAGCACGACGTCGTCTACGATGCCGGGCTCGCGTTGATCTTCCTTTGCGAACTCGATCCGCATGCTTACCCGAAAGAGATCCAAAATCTCGTTACGTTCTTCGTCAAGAATCAGCGTCCCCATGGTGGTTTCGGTTACTCCGAGCAACCCAGCGGTGACAACTCCATGACACAGTATGCCGCGCTCGGCATGTGGTTGGCTTACCAAAACCAATACGAAGTTCCGCCGCAAAATATCGCCGGCATCACTAACTTCATCATGTCGGTGCAAGATCCTTCCGGGGCCTTCGGTTACCAGGGCAAGATCTCCCCTCGCGGAAAGCCTCGCGTGCAGCAATCCGACATTCGCCCGAGCCTGACAACGGCTGGGCTTTGTTCGCTCTATGTTTCTGCCGACGCGCTCGATCTGAGCAACCGCCGAGCGAAAGTCGACGACGGACTTCCCTCGGAACTCGTCGACGTTACAAAAGACCCTGCCCGCGAAGAAATGCGAAAGGGTCGCGCATTGGTCGACAAAGATGCCCTCAAGTCTGTTAAAGACTTGGGCAACCAATGGATGGAAAAGAACGTCAAGATCGAGGGCAATCGTTGGCAGTTTTATTTCCTGTATGCATTGGAACGTTTTAAGGCATTCCACGAGCTCGATCTCGGTCGGCCGGACCCAAATCCCAAGTGGTATTCCGAAGGCTACGAGTTCATCAAAAAGAAACAGGGCAAAGATGGGGCGATCAATGCTTCCGAAGAAGGGAACGCCGTTGGAACTGCCTTCGCGGTGCTCTTCCTCGTGCGTGGGACGGCCGAATCGATCAAGAAGCATGTGCGGACGTTCGACAATGGCTTGCTGGCCGGCGGCCGTGGACTGCCAGACGATCTGGCCGGTGCCGAGCTTCGCGACGGAAAAGTGATCAATGTCAAAGAGATGCCAGAAACGGAACAGTTCTTGGAGCTGCTTCAATCGGACGATGGATCGCTCGATAGTTTGGTCGACACCGATGTGACATTCGACATCAATCTGACAGGGCCAGAGCGAGAGATCGCGCTGCAAGCCATCCGGCGGAAGCTGCGACAAGGCACTTACAGTGCTCGCCGTCTGGCCGTGCGGGCGATTCGCGACGCGAAAGATTTTGATAGCGTACCGTCATTGATCTTTGCTCTTTCCGATCCCGATCCACGAATCGCCGTCGAGTCGCGCGATGCGTTGCGATTTATCAGCCGCAAGATCGATGGCTTCGGCATGCCTGCCGACCCGACGCCGCCAGAGCGTGAGCTGGCCATCAGCAAATGGAAAGAATGGTATCGTTCCCTTCGGCCGAATGCTCGCTTCCTTGACTAAGACACCCAAGTAACGATTGCCCGCGCTTCATGGCTTCGACCACTCATCTCAAGAACAAACAGAAACCTGCCCACGCCAACCTGGCGAAGGTATCGGCCTACGATCAAGTCTCTGGCTTGCTTGTCGCGTTGCTCATTATGGTGGGCGCCGGGGTGACGGTGCTGTTCGTGATCTATCTGACCACGCGAAACTGGGAAACGAATGTTTCGATTCCGGTGATCATTGAACCAACCCCAGGCCGCGGCGATCATGCGATGGGTGTGGCTCAAGACTTGGAGGCTCCTGGGCTGGAAGAGCTCGAGGAAGTGCTCGACCCACAGATCGAAGCGAACTACGAAGCGGTCACCGATGCGGTCACTTCGCAGCAAGCTGCGATGGAAAATGTGGATGGAGCCGCCGTCACCACAGATGGAGGCAACGGCCAAGGCGACAATCGCCCTGTCGGTCCGGAAGGAAACGGCCCTGACATTATTCCTCGTTGGGAACGCTGGCAAATCGAGTTTGCCGGTGCCGACTTGAACACCTATGCACGTCAGCTCGACCACTTCGGGATCGAACTGGGAACCGCCGGCGGTGGCGTGCAAACCATCGATTATGCATCGAAGCTTTCGACCGGCAATCCAAAGCGGCGTACCGCTTCCGGCAAAGAAGAGGACCGACTCTACTTCACCTGGAAGACAGGCTCGCTCCGCGATGCCGACATGGAACTGCTTAAAAAGGCCGGCGTGAACACGCGGGGACGTATTCCGATGCAGTTTTACCCGCCTGATACAGAGAACCTTCTAGCGTTTATCGAGCAGCAATACATGGGGGAACGTCCCCTGCCGACGATCCGGAAGACGGTCTTCGGCATTCGTGAAAAGTCAGGCGAATACGAATTTTACGTGATCCGTCAGTTGTATCGTCAACCGAGATAGCCCAAAGCGAATTCAGCGGTAACAAACATGGACATTTCTGGACTTACTCAAATCTTTGCGACGTCGATGTACGGCGCTCTCGCCCTTGTAGCCTTATGGGGCGCTTACTGCGTGACCATGGTCTGGGCACGTGTGTCGCAAAAGCGATTTCGTAACGAAGCCCAGCAGGATGCTTTTCTCGATGCCGTCGAAGAACCGCTCGAACAGGGCGACTTCGAGGAAGCCAGCGAACTGTGCGAGTCCGACCCTCGGGCATTGCCTCAGTTGGCATACCTAGCCATTGAAAACCGCGAGATTGGGTATTCGCAGGTTAAGCAGCTAGTCGTCGAACGTTTTCAGCGAGACGTGCTGGCCGATTTGGACCACCGCATCAGCTGGATCAACACCGTCATCAAAGGCGCCCCAATGGTCGGCCTGCTTGGTACGGTGACGGGGATGATGGGGGCGTTCGCCAAACTGGCAACGGCCGACAAAGTGGATGCCGGGGCAATGGCCAACGACATTAGCCTGGCACTGATCACAACTGCTTTGGGCTTGGTGATTGCCATTCCGCTGACGTTTTGTTTGAACAGCGTGAACATCCGCATCCGCAAGATGGAAGACCTGGTTGCCGTTGGCCTGACGCGTTTCATGGGTAGCCTTCGCGAAGCGATTGCAACCGAAACGATGCATGAACTGGAAGAGATTCAGCCAGTCAGTGCATCGAAGTAACGCGTGGGGGAAGCGATCATGTCGAACGAACTCGTAGAACTAGACGAAGGCGAGATCATGCCGGCCCGCAAACGGCCGGAAGAAGGCGATCTGGACATTACGCCGATGATCGATATTACCTTCTTGCTGTTGATCTTCTTTATCGTGACGTCGAACTTGCAGCAGCAGACGGCGGCACAAATGCCGGAAGCAAAGCATGGAACGACCGTATCGTCCCTCGACTCGGCCGTCATCACGTTGACTGCCGAAGGAACCGAAGGACGTGCGACGGTTTACCTGGGAGATGGCATTTCGGCCGAATCGCGAGCGGAAGACAACGACTTGAATCAGCAGGAAGACGAGATCACCGATTTCGTCGAACGAAGTTTCGCTGGACGCATTGAAAGTGGCGTTCCGAAGCGGCATTTGCTGATTAAAGCGGACGGCAAAGTACCGTACGGCGAAGTCGAACGCGTCGCATTGGCCGCGACACGCAGCGGTGTTGTCGATACGGTCGAGCGGCTTTACTTGGGGGTTCAAGAAAAACAGTGAGTAACGGTGTTTTTCGATTTCGATGCCCCGCGTGTAGCGACCTTTTGTCGGCCAGTGTCGACATGGTGGGCGGGACCACGTTTTGCTCGAACTGCGATACCCGGTTGGAAGTTCCCAAGCCGGCTCGTTTGAGCGACGAGCATGACCAGGAAGAGTTGCTGGAGCTGACCGCCGAAGATGTGGTCGTTCCGCAGCCGAAGCCGCGCGAGGCGGAAAACGTGGTCGCCCAGGAACAGCCGGTCAGCTTTCAGACAAAGCGAGACGGCGACGATGGCGAGTTAGACTTGACGCCGATGGTCGACGTGACGTTCCTGCTGCTGATCTTCTTTATGGTCACCGCGTCGTTCCAGATTCAAAAGTCGATGGAAGTTCCCGCTCCGAAAGACAACGCCCCCAGCGCTGTGGCCCAAGAGCAAGAGGAACCGGAAGACGACCCGGACAACATTTTGGTACGGATCGACTCGTTCAATACCTATTTTGTTGGCTGTGCGGCGTGGGATCAGGAACGGGAAGCTCCGAGCGAGCAGGAACTGTACCGCCAGATTCGTGAAGCGCGAGCTTCGAATCCCGCTCAGCCGCCGCGGACACTCTTGGTGATCGCCCATGTGGAAGCCCTTCACGAAAAAGTAGTCACCGCATTAGATGCCGGCGCCGATGCTGGCGTCGACTCGATCCGGTTGATGTCGACCGAGGAAGACTTATGACGGTCTCGTAACCTAACTCGGTCCACAACAGATTCGTTCACTAGCAGAGAAACTTAGCCACGATGAACATTTCGGAATTTATCGACCTGATCGAAGCCCACGACTATATGGCGGACAACCAGCTTGCCGCTATTCGTCGTCAGTTGAGCACCGGCTCGCTCGACATGTCGATTGAAGACCTGGTGACGTTTCTGCTGGAACGGCAGCGGCTGACAAAGTACCAGGCCAAAAAGCTGCTCTCCGAAGCAAAGTCAGGCATCAAAGCAGATTCGATTCCTGTCAGCGAAGGTCGTAAACGGGCCCAGCAAAAATGGATGCAGGCCGATCCCGTCGAAGACGAAATCGTCGAAACCGGCGCGGACGATCTTATCGCCCTGGATGACATGCCGACGTCGGAAGACGATCTCGGAGGCGATCCGCTGGGGCTTGGCGGCGTGGAAGGCTTCGGCGAAGAAGGCGAAGAGACCGATCCCTTTGCCAACGAAAGTGGCGGCGGTGGAAAGAAGAAGACGCACAAGAAGAAGACCAGTCGCGCCAACCCCTGGGACTCGCCGCTGCTGCTGTTCGGTGGTGGTGGTTTGATTCTGCTGCTACTCGTCGGCGGTCTGCTGTACTTCTGGCTCGCGTTTGATAGCGGCGATGAGATGTTCCAAGTTGCCGAAAAAAGTTATCGCAGTGGTTCGTACGTTCAAGCTGGCGCTGAGTACGACAAGTTCATCCGCCGCTTTCCTGATCATCCCAGCACACCGCTGGCAGAAGTCCGCTTGGGAATGGCTTCCCTTTGGAACATGGTCGAAGGTGGTTCCGACTGGGAACTCGCACTGAAGACGACGCAGGAAGTCTTACCCGAAATCGACGAGTCGCCTGCGTTCGAGGAAGCACGTCCTGAGCTGGCGACCATTCTGCCCGAAATCGCTTCAGGCTTGACCGAACGGGCTCAGCAATCCCCGGACGTCGACGAGAAACAACGTCAGTCTGAACTCGCCGACGCTGCCATGGCGTTAGTCAACGATCCCGCCTACCTGCCGACGTCGCTACGAGAAGCCCAGCAGTCGCGGATCGAAACGATCGAGATGAGTTTGGTCCGTGTTCGCCGCGAGATCGATCGTGACCGAGCCAAGAATGAAGCACTCGCCAAGATTGAATCGCACACCGCGGATGGGAAGTTTCAAGAGGTTTACCAGGTTCGTCGTGAATTGGTCGACTCGTACCCTGCCCTGCGAACCGACGAGGCAGTCGTCGATGCAGTCTCGAAAGCGGCGATGAAACTGGTCGATCAAGTCATGCCGCTCGACAATTTTCCGGCACCCGTTACGGACGATCCCAACGCCATGGAGCTGCTTTCGCAGGTCACCTTCGTGCAGCGAGAACCGTTGTTGCCGGCTGCGGAAAACTCGGAGGTCGCCGTCTTTCGACTGGACGGAACGGCGTACGCCATCGAGTTAGAGTCAGGCCGCCTGTTGTGGCGACGTTACGTTGGTATCGATGACGATGCCCAAGCGGTGTCATGGAATGGCGACGGAGGCAAATCAATGGTCGCTTTGATCGATGCACAGCGAAAGCAATTACTCGCACTCGATCAACGTTCCGGGGAAGTTGTCTGGCGTCAACAATTTGAAACCCAATTGTTCCGTCCCAAAGTGTTCGAGAACTCGCTCCTGGTTTGCGAACTGGACGGCAAAGTCTGGAAGCTCTCACGCGAGACCGGAGAAGTCCTGGCCGGCGTTCAACTTCCGCAAAAAGTTTCCGCACCGCTTGGCATCCTGGCCGATGTCTCTGCTGTGTATGCAGTGGCCGAGCATTCTAACGTCTTCGTTCTTTCTCCGGATGATTTGATCTGCAGCGAAGTGATTCCTGTCGGTCATGAAGTCGGAACGATTGCCGTCGAGCCGACCGGCACACTGCGGCAGATGTTCCTCTTTGAGAACGCTGGTTTGGAATATAGCTTCCTGCATCTGTACGGAGTCGATGCCGGCGGAGGAAATGCGAAGCTGACACAAGATGTCGTCCGGCAGGCAGGCCAGGTGTTGGTGCCTCCGGTCATTTCTGATTCGCGAGTGGTTGCCACCAACGACCGCGGCGAGGTCCTTGTTTACGAAGTCAACACGGCCGCCAAGGACGTTCCTGTCCGCCTTGTTGCTGCAACGAAGGCAGACAGTTCGGAGCCAATTTTGGGTTTCGCCGCGATCAGTCGAGGGGATCTCTGGGTTTGTGATCGCCGCATGACGCGTTATGTCATGCAGCTGTCTCGAGGTTCGGTTGTGCGAAAGATGGTCGATCACGACGGCGACGTGTTTGTCGTGCCACCGATCATTCGCGGAGACCAAATCTATCACGCTCGCCGGCATGCCGATGCAGCTGGATTCGTGGTCGAAGCTCAAAGGATCGGAGCCAACAAGCTGGATGACTTGTGGCAAATTACGCTGGGGACTCCCACGGCTGGAAAAGCGTTTCAATTGGAAGGAGCGGATTCCCCCTTGGTCGTGAATACCCGAGGAAGCGTGTTTCCGCTTCCCAAGATGGGCATGGGAGGCAACGACATCGAAGATAAGCCTCAGTCGAAGCTGGATGTGATGACGAAGCATTATCACTTCCCCAGCGGCGCCAAAGTTGACGAAAAGAGTCATGTCTTCTTTCCACCAGACGGAGAAAACCGATCGCTGGTCATTGCGATGAGCGGCGGCAACGTAGTCTCTCGAATGGTGAGCTGGGAGATTCCCGTAACACCGCGAGCTGGTACGCCGATCTGTTGGAACGAGAAAGTACTGATACCCACGAAAATGGGGCAAGTCATGGTCGTCGATCCGAAGTCAGGCGCTGCCGATGTTCATCCTTACCAGCCAGAATTGGCTTTTGGCGAGACAATCGATTGGTCTTCGCCGGCGGTCGTCGGTGGCTCGACACCTTCGGTCGTGCTTAGCGATAAGAAGCTGCGTCTTTTCCGCCTGGGCATTGAAACGAGTCCTGAGCCCTACCTGACCGCACTTGACCAAGTCACGTTGATGGAAGAATTGCCTGGCTCGTTGGCAGTTGCCGGGCTGATGCTTGTGGGCGTCGGACGCCAAGATGGGCAAGACGTATTGCGGTTGTTCCAGCTTCCGGAACTGGCCGAACAAGACCCGATTGTGATCGAAAGCGAAGTCGTTTCACCACCACAAGAGGTTGGGGGACGTATCTATTGTGCCACCGAAAAAGAAGGCCTGATGGCCATTCGAGACGACTTTTCGGTCGCATGGAAATGCCCTTTGGAGGGCCGGCGAATCACCGGAGCTCCGGTTGTCGTCGACGGCAAGTTGGCTGTTTCGTTTTCGCTTGGCGAAGTTTGGCTGATCGACATCGAGTCGGGGGAAGTGGTCGCCCAGTTCGATGTTGAAGAGCCGCTAGACCAAGGACTGTCGTTCTTCGACGGACAGTTGTGGGCTCACGGACATGACGGAACGTTGCACGGAATTCCGCTGGAGGGGATCGCTCAATGATTCGTAGCGAACGAACTCTTGCAATTTGTTTCCATTACACGCTGCTGGGGATGTTCCTGTGGGCGATGCCTGCGATCGTTTCAGGTCAGCAGCAAGATGGCGACCAGGAAGAAAAAATTCCGGTCGAGATGACCAAACCGCTGATCGAACGCGAACCGTACGACTTAGTGACGGTTGCTTCCGCGAAGGACAAGAAGCCGCTGCGGGTCAAACCGGTCATTTTGCCTGGCGGAGGTCCACCGACGGCTGATCGAACTGGTCCGCAACTCAAAGTAGAACTCATGGATGTCCCAGGCCGCGAATTCGCGATTTCGTGGCGGAACATCGAGCGGTATCAACAGTTTCCGCAACTGCTGATGGAAGATGCGCGAAAACGGTTAGAGACGAAAAACTTCGACCTCGCGTTTCGTTATTTGCAAAGATTGCGTGCGGAGTATCCCAACTATCCCGGCACCAACCGAATCTTGGAAGAACTGTTGGTCCAGAACGCCCTGGAACGCTTTCAAGCCGGTGCACTTGATGAAGCCCTGGGGATGCTGGAAGAAGCCCATCGCAAATTTCCGCAACGCAAGAGCATCGACAAGTCGATCGAAAGTGTCGGCTTGCGATTAGTTCAAGCGGAGATTGATGCCCAGCAGTGGCAATCGGCCCGAATGCTGATTGAGCGATTCGAGAAAGTCTATGGCGATCAATTCGCAGCGAGCATCAACCAATGGCGGCAGGACTTGGCTCGTCGGGCTCAAACAAACATGGACAAAGCGAAGCAACTGATCGAACAAAAGAATTTTCGTGATGCTCTTGAGTCGACCGAGCTGGCTCTTTCGATCGATCCAACCATTGATGGGGGCAACGAGCAGCTGGCCGATCTGATTCGACGATACCCTCAAGTGCGAATTGCCACGCTTGCGTTAGGCGAATCAAGTCCGCCGCACGATACGATGACATGGACCGGTCGCCGCAACAAACGCCTGTTTTATCGCGATCTCTGCGAGATTGTCGGATATGGGCCAGAAGGGGGCGAGTATGTTTCGCCGTTTGGAACGGTGCTGCGTCCCGTCGATCGCTTCGAGCTTTCGGTGGTGCTGCGAGATCGTCAGACACCGGTGACTGGTTTCGACTTGTCGCGTCAGATGCAGGACCCCGCTTCGAAGCAAGATGCGAGCCTGTCCGAGCTGACTCCGCTGATCGAAAACCTTACCATTCGTGAAATTCGCCAGGTCGATCTTCGCTTGCGATTGCCACACGTTCGTCCTGAAGCGTTGTTGGGCTTTGTTCCACGAAAGGGTAATACTTCGCAGTTCCCTGTTCCGCCGAACGGACCGTACCGTGCGGTCAAATTAAAGGAGCCAGGGCATGCGTATGTACCGGAGAAAAAGTCAGAGTCCGCGGCCGCAAGATCCCCAAGCGAGATTCAATTGTTGCCGTTTGATTCGACGGCCGATGCGATGGAAGCGTTACGTTCGGGCGAAGTGCATATGGTTGATCGGTTAGATCCTGCCACGGCAACACGATTGTTGGCGGAGTCTTCCGAAGAGCTTGTTGTCGATCATTATCGTGCCCCGACAATGCACGTGCTGGTCCCTAACTTGGAAAACCCTTACCTGAAGAATCGTGACTTCCGACGCGGCTTGCTTTATGGCATCAATCGACAAGAGATTCTGAACGAGCGCCTGTTAGCGGGCAAGGAATTGGATGGCTGTCGCATGATCAGTGCTCCGATTCCGATTGGTGTGAGCCCCGACGATCCTGTTTCGTACGGCTACGATCTTTCGATCGCCGCACGTAGCTATGAACCGCAAATGAGTATCGCTTTGCGAAAGCTGGCAGAAATCAAGTTGCGGGAAGAAGCCGAGGAAAAGAAGGAAGCATTGATCCCGCTTTCCAAGCTGGTGATTGGGCACCCTGATACGGAGATGTCGCGGCAGACCTGTTTGGCGATTGTGCAGTATTTGAAACGGATGGGCCTGCCGTGTGAGTTGAAGGCGGTCAGTGCCGAAGCGACCGATCCGGCGAAAGAAGGCGTCGACTTGTTGTATGTCGAAGTGCAAGTCGCCGAGCCGCTGATCGACATTCCGCGAATGTTCGCCACGTATGTGCCCAACCGACACCAAACGCAGTACTTTCAGTTGGCACTGCGACAATTGGGCGAGTCACGCAACTGGCAGGAAGTCCGCGAACGTTTTTGGTCGCTGCATCGCCTTTGCCATGACGACTTGTTGATTATTCCCTTGTTTCAATTGCAAGATCATTTTGTGTATCGACGTTCACTGGGCGGCATCGGGTATCAACCGATGACGTTGTTCCAACAAGTCGAACGATGGGACCTCGCCCCTGTTTTGGACGTAGCAAAGAATTGAATTTTCCACCTATGAATATGCGGCAGAAAATTCGTCGAACCGTTGTCTGGGCATGCCTGACGCTGGTGCTGAGTCAAACCTCGATCGCACTTGCGGAACGTCTGCCATGGGAAATCGATCCGTATCGAACGTTGATTTCGGTCGATGTCGATCCGTCGTGCTATGCGGACCAGGCGTTTTTGAATGGACTGCTGGAAGAGATCCAACGCCAGCGATATGCCACCAGTGGCGCTATTCAGACTACCGAAGCACGTGCGGCTGCCGTTCCCCTGACGCGATGGTATGCCAACGACGCCACCGCGGACGACTTTATTGCGAAGCTCGACCGCTTAGGAATTGGCCCGGAAGAGTTTGATCGAATTCAAATGGTTTCCCTCCGCCGCGATGGCGATTGGGAGGTTACTTTTCGCGAGTTCGACACGCTGACACGTTCGTGGGGAGGAACCCACCAGGTGCGTGTTTTACAGCGAAAGCTTTTGCCGGCTGCGATCTTACGACTGAGCTATGAGAAGTTCATGCCGGTCGCCAAAATAACCGACGTGCAGAAGCCGGCGGTGGCACTGACCATCAAAGCCACAACGTTGATCGAGGAAGAAACTCAGTTCCGCCAGAAGCGAATCAACGAAAGCCTGGTGTTTGGCCCTCCACCGGAAGAAATCGACTGGAAGCAAATGCCCTCGACGGTTTCGGCCGACAGCCTTTCGCCGGGGGTGGTGCCAGGGACGGTAAATGTCGGCGAAGCCATGCAGCCGGTCTTGCGGCGAAATGACCGACAAGGAAACCTGATTCCGGCCAATGGTATCGCATTCATGCCGTGGACATACATCAGCTGCGAAGCCAACGACGGATTGCAGATCAAAGGAACAATGGTGTCTGGCTATGGACAACCACTTCCAGGGCGACGAAATGTAAGAACTCAGCGACTCGCCATTGGCATTCGTCCCGTCCATGAGTCGACGGAACTGAAGCTGGTCGATAAAGCGACGGAAGCCGTTCCGCTGGCAGGGTACGAAATATATTCCAAAGATCCTGATGGTCCGACGTTGGTGGGGGCATCGGACGCCAACGGAAATGTCGCGATTCCACAAGATCCACGTAGCGCCGTTCGGTTGCTCTACGTACGAAGCGGTGGCAACTTGTTGGCTCGTTTGCCAGTCGTGCCTGGGCACGAAGCAGCCACGACGGCACGAATTACTAACGACAGCCCTCGGCTGTTAGCGGAAGGTTTTGTCGAAGGGTGGCGCGATCAACTGGTCGACGTCATGGCGCGTCGTCAAATTCTGGCCCAACGAGTTTCCCGAAAGATCGAACAAGGGGAATTCGAAGACGCCGAGAAATGGCTCGACCAGCTGCGAGCCGGACGGACCGTCAACGAATTGGCTTTCGAATTGCGTTCCGCCAAGGGCCAGTTTTTGAAGGACAATAAGCTCGATCCGACAATTAAACGTCGAATCGACGATCTCTTTGAAAAAGGACAGCGGCTCGTTGCCCAAGATAAAAGCTTGCTCGTCGAAGGCAAGTTGGCCAAAGAGCTGGAAGAGGCCAAGAAAGCCAAGCCATAGCGGAAAGCAGAAACGCTATTGGCTGATGACAGTCGCAACGTATGCGACGATTGCCCCAAACACGGCCGATGCTGGCAAGCCAAAGACCAGCGCCATGATCAGCTGCTTCTCACGACGCGTGTAACGCGTGACAACTGGAATTGGTGGCGGAGTAGCCGAAGAACGACGCGACTCGCGAATCGTCTTGGTATCTTGATCGGTCATCAACGCTTGAACGGTCGACTGAGAGTACTGACTCCCCTGCTCCGAGCCTGATTCGGAAAGCTCGTAGACGTTCGAACCGGCTTCGGTATCGTTCAATCGAGCCGATTCGGCCCCGGTATAAACTGGCGGTGGCGGCTGCCAGGCCGACTTGATTGGTTGACCGGTGAAATCGGATGCACGATGATCCGAAGCCCAAGGCTCTAATCGAGCGACCACTTCACTGGCTGAGGTGATCCGGCGAAGTGGATCTTTTTCCATCATTTCCGCGATGATTTCTACCAATTCGCGGTCGATATTCGGATTGAATCGGTGCGGATGCAGCGGCGGCTCTTCGCAATGTCGACGCGCTTTGTCTTTGACGTTGCCGCCAGGAAATGGAACTTTGCCGGTCAGGGCATAGTAAAACGTACAGCCGAGCGAGTAGATGTCCCACTTCGCCGAGACATCGTGGGGATCGCGAATCTGTTCCGGAGCGAGGTAGTCGATCGTGCCGACAATCTTTCCGAGCTTCGATTCCTCGGAGTTGTCGTTCATGAAGTCGGCCAGACCTAGGTCCGAAACCTTCGACGTACCGTCTCGCGTCACTAAAATATTGCCTGGTTTCACGTCGCGGTGAATGAGTTTCTTTTCGTGAGCGTAGGCCAAACCGCGAGCGGCCTGAGAAATAATGCTCGCCCCTTGGTGCTGATTCAGATGCCCTTTGGCGCGGACCAGTCGACGCAGATCGGTGCCGGGAACATATTCCGTCACCAAAAAGTGAACGTTGCCATCTTGGCCGGCGTCGTAGGCTCGGACGAGATTCGCATGGTCCAATTGGGCCTGCATCCGAATTTCGCGAAGGAATCGGCCAATCGATTCCGGGGTAGACCGTTGTTGCGGCAACACTTTGATCGCGACTTCACGACCCATGAAGTTGTGCTCGGCCTTGAATACCTGGCCCATCCCCCCCTGTCCAATCCAGTCGGTGATGACATAGGGGCCAAGGGTAAGCTTTGTCAGACCTTTAGAGAGTTGATCGGCCTGATACTGGGTCAGCAAATCGGCGTTGATCAGGTACTCTGACAGCTCTTCGTCCGAAAACTCATGCTTTAGCGAGCCTTCGCGCAGCGTCTTCATCGCGTCCTCGAGCTGCTTGGCAGTCACGAGCCCACTTGCGAGCGCGGAATCTCGAAATTTCTTCGTTTGAGAGCTGGGCACCGTAAGAATCAATTGAAGAGGCTTGAGGCTACGTTATTTTAACTTTCGACGCAGGTTTGTGGGGAGGCTTTCCGATTCATTATTGGACAAAAAACGGAATATCGTTTGAGTATCTTTACCTGTCGGATGCTCGTAAGGTTTTATATCACAGGAAGTTGTGCCAGTTTGTAGGAATCGGTGCCGTTAAGGTCAGGTTTTGCCGAGTTACGGGGTGTTGAATGATCAGTTGGGCAGCATGAAGTGCAATTCCCGCGGGAAACGGCACCGAGCTGCCATACTTGCGGTCTCCCACAATAGGGACGCGCCGGCTCGATAATTGAACTCGAATTTGGTGCTTTCGTCCCGTCATTAGTTTGATTTTGAGTCGATATCCAGCGGAAACCGTTTCGACCGACTCCACCATCAATTCCGCTTTTTGGCCGCCGGCTGTCTGATTCCTGGAAGCGATCATCCGGTGATTTTTTTCATCTTTGCGAACCCAGTCGGTGAGTTTGCCCGTTTCAACAATCCCATTTCCCGACACGATCGCCTCGTAAGACTTTTCGGTCGAACGTTCTCGAAATTGCTCGTTCAGTCGTTTGGCTGCTTTCGACGTCCGTGCGAACAAGAGAACACCAGTAACCATTCGGTCCAAGCGGCTAACGACGCCTAGATAAACGTTCCCAGGCTTGTCGTACTTCTTTTTCAGATATGCTTTGACCAGCGTGACGGCACTCTTCTCCCCTTCACTGACCCCCATCGTTGGCAGGCCTGGCGGTTTCGCAATGGCAATCAGGTGGTTATCTTCGTACAAAACTTCCAAGGGAGCCAACGTAGCACTTTCTGGTAAATCAAAGATGGCGAACTTCTCCGTACCTCTCATTTTGGCCAGTCAGTCTCCTCGGCGACAACTCCTGTTAAAGGAGGCGGGCTACGATGTTACGGTAATTACGCCAAGTCCCGAGGCGGAAACGCCTCCACGTCTAGACGAAACTCCGCGCGAATCTGTTCTGAGAATCGCGCGAGAAAAAGCAGAAGATGTCGCGACTCGCGTTGAAAGCGGGCTGATTCTCGCCGGAGATACGTTGGCGGAGCTCGATGGCAAGCCGCTTGGAAAACCACGGGATCGTGAACATGCTCGGGAAATATTGCAGAGACTTCGCGGTAGAGATCACTTCGTTTGGTCGGCGGTCTGCTTATGGAAGAAACCGGGCAACGAAATCTTGGTCGATGCTGATCAAACAACGGTAAAGATGGCCGCGCTTTCAGATGACCAAATTGAAGAGTATCTCGATTCGGGGCTCTGGGAGGGCAAAGCAGGCGCGTTTGGAATTCAAGATCGCACCGGCTGGGTCGAAATCGATGAAGGTAGTCTCACCAACGTGGTTGGCTTGCCCATGGAACTGCTGGAAAACATGCTGCGAAAGATGGGGGCTTCCATTTGATTCCAGGAGAAGTCCCAGGAAAATAGAGATGGCGGTTGATTTCCCAAAAGACGCGATTGTTAGCCAGAAACAAAACCGATGTCGGATGCCACCAAATCTTCGGCTTCCTGGAAAGGATGGACGATCGCTATCTTTTTGGTGCCGATTGTGTATGTGCTGAGCAGTGGACCGATGATTGGACTTGCATGCTGGCTACGCGAGACAACCGGCCACGACGAGTTTTATTATGTCATTTGGTTCTATGCACCGCTCTTTCTCGGCGGCCACAATGGGTCGCTGGGGCTGTACATCGAATGGTGGGTCGTCGACGTCTTTCGGACGGTAGGGCCTGGTTAAAAACCACCTTGATAGTCAGAAAGTAATTCACGGTCGGAAAGAATGCTCGGGCTCTTTCGACCGAGGAAGAAAAATGCTGAGGCGGCATCCATCGCCTGCTTCTTCTTGGCGAGATAGTAATCGAAATATTTGAGCCAGAAGAAGGATATCCGTGAGGCAAAACTAACGATGCCACGCATTCGGTTGGATGAGAAGAAACTCAATAGGAAGTAACGCAGCGACCAAGCCAATGCGACGCCAGGTCCGCAGCTGATACCACTATCGATTTCCTCAAAGTGGCGAAAAAGTCGTCGATGCCCTAAACGAGTGAAGCGTGTGAAATCATATTGCCGGCCGTGTACTTGTTGGATGAACGGGGTGTCGGCATACACGACACCGTCGTCATTCAGGACACGATAAATTTCTTCGACGCATCGCAGCGGATCGACGACATGTTCGAGAACGGCCTGAACGATTACGGCATCGAAAGAACCATCGCGAAATGGCAAGTCATGGGCATCACAAATGATTTTGGTTTGCGGTCCCCAAGCGACGTCGGTTTCGACCCATTCAATATCGAGATCGTTCAAAGCATGACCGAGGCCAGCTCCGACAATCCCACCTCCGACGACTAAAACTCGAGATTTGCCAGGGCGAGTTTTGAGTAGCTGGAGCAGTTTATTCGCGGTCCGATCCGCGTTGACGTTCAACGACACATCTGGAATTCGGTGGCTGATCCACTCCCGCCATTTGGGGATAGAGCGGAAAAACGTGTCTTCCTTCTTCAAGAACTGATCCGTATCGAAGATGCTGTTGTCTTCGCGAACCAGGATCGGAACGCCTTCGGTGGAAGGAAAAGTGGCACGGCACTGTTCCGCCTGGCAGACGGCGATATCATCACGCAACTCTAGGGTGCCATGGCACTTAGGGCACTGAATGATTTGCCAGTCGAGGGAGGCGACCATACGTCGATAGTCCTTGAAAGAGGGCGAAACACCATAAGAGGTCGCCTCAAGGATAGGTCGCGAAATAGCATGTGAGTTGAGGAACAGCGCATAAAAAAGCCCCGCTTTTTGATCAGCGGGGCTTTTGAAATGTAAATGAATCCGGCGATACCTACTTTCGCACTGGTGGGCACTATCATCGGCTGGTTGTGCTTAACTGCTGTGTTCGGAATGGGAACAGGTGTTTCCACAACCATATGGTCACCGGAAGGAACTTCGTGAGACGTGAGGGCCTCACGAAGCTCAATTTGGTTTGGTAGAGGTGTTTGCGTTTGCGAACACGTTCGATGGTTTGTTGAGAACCTTGTGAATCGTCACTTGGTATTCAAGTTTGCTCAAACGAGTGAGCGTTGAATATAAGTGGTCAAGCATTCGTCCGTTAGTACCAGTTAGCTGAACTCATTACTGAGCTTACACATCTGGCCTATCAACCTGGTCGTCTTCCAGGGGACTCTCGTACAAAGTACTTACGAAACCTAATCTTGGAGCGGGCTTCACGCTTAGATGCTTTCAGCGTTTATCCTTTCCGTTCATAGCTATCCAGCCGTGCCACGGGCATGACAACTGGGACACCAGAGGAACGTCCTTCCAAATCCTCTCGTACTAAAGAAGAATCTCCTCAAGTTTCGTACGCCCACAGCAGATAGGGACCGACCTGTCTCACGACGGTCTGAACCCAGCTCACGTACCACTTTAATCGGCGAACAGCCGAACCCTTGGGAGCTTCTTCACCCCCAGGATGTGATGAGCCGACATCGAGGTGCCAAACCGCATCGCCGCTATGGACGCTCGGATGCGATAAGCCTGTTATCCCCGGAGTACCTTTTATCTGATGAGCGATAGCCCTTCCATACGGGACTACCGGATCACTATGACCTACTTTCGTATCTGTTCGACCTATGGGTCTCACAGTTAAGCACCCTTCTACCATTGCGCTCTATGCCTGATGACCAACCAGGCTGAGGGTACCTTTGCACTCCTCCGTTACTCTTTGGGAGGAGACCGCCCCAGTCAAACTGCCCAACTGACACTGTTCCTAGTCTGGATTCACAGAAATTCTAGGTTAGAGCTAAAACATATTCAGGGTGGTATTTCAAGGATGGCTCCATCTACACTGGCGTGCAAACTTCAAAGCCTCCCACCTATCCTACACAAAACATATCTCAGACCAATATCAGCCTACAGTAAAGGTTCACGGGGTCTTTCCGTCTAACTGCGGGAACGTGGCATCTTCACCACGACTACAATTTCACCGGGTCGGTGGTTGAGACAGTGCTCCAGTCATTACGCCTTTCATGCAGGTCGGAACTTACCCGACAAGGAACTTCGCTACCTTAGGACCGTCATAGTTACGGCCGCCGTTTACCGGGGCTTCGGTCGAGAGCTTGCACCCGCTTCCTTAACCTACCGGCACCGGGCAGGCGTCAGACCCTATACATCCTCTTGCGAGTTGGCAGGGTCCTGTGTTTTTGATAAACAGTTGCCAGAGCCGATTTACTGTGACCCCCAGCAGCGTGAACCGCCAGGGGCACCCCTTATCGCGAACTTACGGGGCCATTTTGCAGAGTTCCTTAACCACCGTTCTCCCGAGCGCCTTGGTCTTCTCGACCCGCCTACCTGTGTCAGTTTTAGTACGGTTACAGTTGCTTCAACCTTTAGAAGCTTTTCTTGGACGTCCCGCTGATGATTACCTCCGAAGAGTCAGCACTCTAACTTGGCTTACGAGGACGGATTTACCTATTCCTCACCTTGCTAGAGCCCACGGACTGTTCCACCAGTCCGATCACCTTTGAAACGCCGTCCCTCCATCAGTCCACAACCGTAGCGCAGGAATATTGACCTGCTGTCCATCGTCTACGCTTTTCAGCCTCGACTAAGGGACCGGCTAACCCTGGGCGGAATTGCCTTCCCCAGGAAACCTTAGGCTTTCGGCGAACAGGATTCTCACCTGTTTTATCGTTACTCATTCCGGCATAATCACCCGATCGCCCCAACACCGCTCCTTACGGTACGGCTCGTATCTGACGATCGGCGCTCTCCTACCATTCTTTCGAATCCGCTGCTTCGGTGAAATGCTTACTCCCGTTCATTATCGGCGCAGAATTGCTCGACCAGTAAGCTGTTACGCACTTTTTAAATGGTGGCTGCTTCTAAGCCAACATCCTGGTTGTCTCGGCAATTCAACTTCCTTAGTGACTGAGCATCTCTTGGGGACCTTAGCAGACGGTCTGGGTTGTTTCCCTCTCGACCGCGAAGCTTATCCCTCGCGGACTGACTCCTGAGATAGTCATACCGGTATTCGGAGTTTGGTCCAGCAGGGTACCCCGGGAAGGGCCCCAAACCGATTCAGTCTCTCTACCCCCGGTATGTAGTGGCTCAAGGCTAGCCCAAAAGCTATTTCGGAGAGAACGAGATATCTCCAGGTTTGATTAGACTTTCACTCCTCCCCACAAGTCATCCCCTCAGTTTTCAACCTAAGTGGGTTCGGTCCTCCACGCGGTATAACCCGCGCTTCAACCTGCTCATGGGTAGATCACCTGGTTTCGCGTCTACCACCTACGACTAACGCCCTATTAAGACTCGGTTTCCCTCTGGCTACAGCCCGTAAGGCCTTAACCTGCCGCAGACGGTAACTCGCCGGATCATTATGCAAAAGGCACGCCGTCACCCATAAATCGGGCTCCGACCGCTTGTAGGCACATGGTTTCAGGTTCACATACCTCCCCTTGTCGGGGTTCTTCTCATCTTTCACTCGCGCTACTGAGTTCACTATCGGTCATCAGAGAGTATTTAGCCTTACGGGATGGGCCCCGCAGATTCAATCCAGGTTTCACGTGACTGGACCTACTCAGGTACCTCTCGGAAGATCACTCGTCTTTCGCCTACGGGACTGTCACCCTCTATGGTTGACCTTTCCATGTCATATCGGCTAGTCGGTGATTTTGTAACTTCCATATGAGAGGCCCTACAACCCCCTGAGGAAAATCCTCAAGGTTTGGGCTATTCCGCGTTCGCTCGCCGCTACTGACGGAATCGATTTTTCTTTCTTCTCCTCTAGGTACTTAGATGTTTCAGTTCCCTAGGTTGAACAGGAATCCCGGGATCAACGTTCGTTTGACAACTTCCCCAGGCTTATCGCAGTCTTCCACGCCATGTCTTCTGATGCCAAGACATCCCCCATGTGCCCTTAATAGCTTGACCACAAATATTCAAAGCTCGCTTAGGGTTAGCACACCCATACAAACTTGAACAACCAAACTATTTCGGACTACCTAATGTGATTGACTTGTCTAAGAGCCAATCACTGAGATCCGATCTTGTAACGATTCACAATGCTGCGTGACGTTTTCACTTGCCAACCCTCTCAGGTTGAACTTGGAAAGACGCCCGACAGACATCGAGATTCTCTTTAAGAACGGCTACCACTCAAAATCGGCACTGCCCTGATTTAGCCAAAGCTGAATCAAGAGCAACACTTTTTGGTAATAACCATAACTCTATGAAATTGCATCGTTTATGTCGCAACGAAGTTTTTGCAGAGCTCAGGCAAAACCCAAGCTCGACATTCGCTTCGTCACGCAAATGCCATCTACCAACCAAATTGTCAAAGATCATTTTCGACGTGGCTGAAAGCCTTGTCGTCTTCCGCTGAGCGGAATGAAAAAGAGTTCAATGAACTCCGTTTCATTGCGATCAGTTAGAAGTGTTTCCCAACTGGGAAGCGTCAAAGTTTACTCAGCAAATTTGCTTTGTAAAGGGCCCCTCGAAAAAGTTTCGAGAGATTTTTTCCGAGGCCGTTAATCGCAATGGTTATTGGCCTCGAAAGTGGAGCTGACAGGGATCGAACCTGCGACCCTCTGCTTGCAAAGCAGATGCTCTCCCAACTGAGCTACAGCCCCTTAACTGGGATCGACTACTTTAGGAGACTTTCCTGAAGTCGTCTAGTGGGCGTACCAAGATTCGAACTTGGGACCTCGTCGTTATCAGCGACGCGCTCTAACCAACTGAGCTATACGCCCTATTGAGGCAACTGCCTCGAACGGGAAGTAGCAAATTCTATCGGCCGTTTAAGATCTGTCAAACGGGGGCGGGCCAAAATCTGCGGGAACCGTCCAAATATCATCTACGTATAGGATGTTCTTCATGGAAATAGACCCGAAACAGCTTGGAATGTTCGGGGAGAAGACCCGCCTCAGCCGCAAAAAACTGGTGGTGATTTCAATGAGCATATTGTGGATAATCACCCGCAGCTATCGCAAGCAATGAAGAATTGCTGTCACAAGCATTTGCGGCATTTTTAAAGACAAGGATGTATGGAATGAAGAGTCACAAGGCTCGATGGGCGATGGCCCTGGGCTTAGGCATGGTTTGCGGTTCCGCAGCTTGGGCTGCTGGGCCTACCGCAGAGCAGGCTTTGCAGTTGCAGCCCATTCAAGACAACGTTGACTATCAGACGCCTGATGCAAGCCAGATTCCCAAGTGCCAGATCGGTGCGGAAAAGGTCGGTAATGCGACCGGTTGGGTCGTTACGGGGCCTAACGGCGAGCGTCTGCGTGTCTTTCTGGATACCAACAACGACAAGAAGGTCGATCTTTGGTCCTATTATCGGGATGGTGTCGAGGTTTACCGAGACATCGATACCGACTTCAACGGCAAAGCAGATCAATACCGATGGCTCGGTATGGGTGGAACGCGTTGGGGTTTAGATGAAGATGAGGATGGCCTGGTCGATCAGTGGAAGATGATCTCAGCGGAAGAAGTTTCCGCTGAACTGGTCGAAGCCACTAAAACAGGCGACGCAGGACGTTTTGAAGTCCTTCTGCCGACAGGCAAAGAATTGGCTTCCTTGGGGCTGACCGGACAGCGTGCGAAAGACATTGCTGAAAAAGTCGAGAAAGGCGCCGATCAATTTGCTGCCTGGGCTCGGCAACAAAAAGCGATCGATGGAACAACGAAGTGGGTTCACTTTGGTGCGACTCGTCCTGGCGTGGTTCCTGCTGGAACTGATGGTGTCTCGCAAGATCTCGTCGTTTATGAAAATGCCATCGCAGTGCTGGAAACCGGTGGCGAACATGGCCAGATCGAACTGGGAACCATTGTCCGTATCGGTGACGCATGGCGATTAATTGGTGCTCCCGTGGGTGCCCCTGGTGCTGCGGACGTCGCTGCGAATCCGCAGGGCTATTTCTTCTCGGTCAGCTATTCCGGGAACCCTGCAGCTGCCCAGGGAGGCATGGCCGCTGGTGGCGAAATTCAAGAGATCTTGAACTCGCTGGAAGTCTTGGACCAGAAAATGGGTCAGGCAACGACGCCAGAGCAGCGTGAAAAGTTGGCAATGGACCGTGTCGGCGTCATCAAGAAGGTGATTGCTGCGGCCAACGACGATGAAATGCGAGAGAACTGGATTAAGCAGCTGGCCGACGCGTTGAGCGGCGGAATTCAGACGGGAGAACTAAGCCAAGGCTTGGATCAACTTCAATCGCTCGCCGATCAGGTTGAAAAGTCGGCACCGAAGAGCGATTTGGCTGCTTATGTTCGGTTCCGCGAAATGTCGGCGGCTTACACCCAGCAGTTCCAGGATCCGAAAGCCGACTATGCCAAGATCCAGGAAGCCTGGTTGGCAAAGCTCGAGACGTTCATCGATACCTATCCGAAGAGCCCAGATGCGGCCGAAGCGATGATGCAGTTGGCTATCGCTCATGAGTTCGCAGGCGAAGAAGAGGACGCCAAAAAGTGGTACACGCGAATTCGTGCCGACTTCTCTGGGTCGGTCTTGGGCGATAAAGCCAATGGGGCAATTCGCCGTTTGGATGCTGTCGGTCAACCGTTTGTCATTCGTGGTACAACTGTTGACGGCAAGAAGCTTGATTCGGCCGCCTTTAAGAGGAAAGCCCTGCTCGTTCATTATTGGGCGACATGGTGCGAGCCTTGCAAGGATGACATGGCCGTGATGCGTCAGATGCAAGCCAAGTATGGTGCTCGTGGTTTTCAGTTGGTCGGGGTTAGCCTCGATTCCAGCGAAGACGAACTGAAGCAGTTCCTGGGTGCCAATCGTCTTTCCTGGCCGCAACTGTACGAAGATGGTGGCCTGGATAGTCGTTATGCCCTGGAAATGGGCGTGCTGACTTTGCCGACGATGATTCTGGTTGGCCCAGACGGTAAAGTCATCAGCCGTAGCCTGCATATCTCGCAACTCGACACCGAGCTAGGCAAGTTGATCAAATAGTTTTCGTCGATGGATGACGATAACAAGCACAGGGCACGTCTCGTGGTTCGGGACGTGCTTTTTTTTGTTGCTAAGAATTGCGAATTCGTATTTGGAAAGCGGCTCGGCTTTAGTAAAACTTGGCCTGCTCGAAATGAATTCGAAGAATATTCCCAAGGATTGGACCGCGGATGTTTCCCTTTCATATTCCGCTGCAGGTGTGGTGGTTTGCTGCCCTGCTCTACGTATGTGCTGGCTTAAGTGTTGTCTGGGTGCGATTTGCTCAGGATGCGTACAATCGACAGCTGGCCCAGATTGCTTCGGTAACGTGCTTTTTGGTGCTGACTGTTCATTTGGTGCACGAGATCACTAGTGGCTCTGGTTTCTGGCTCGCTGGAAGCATCTTGTATGTCATCTTGGCCGTCATTTGCGTCTTTGAGCCAAGTGCGACAAAGCCAACTCGGCAGATTTGAACCTTGGAGTTCATGACTGTCACAATTGATTCTGCCTGAATTTGTGTTGCAACTGGCAGAATTGGAAAATTTTCTACTTCTGGCACCTCTCATGTGCCGAAATACCCTCTAGGTCAATTTATGTCTATGACCCGAGCGGTGGTGTTTAGCTGGCCGAGATATGGCAAGCATGTGCTCCGGAACGCTCGGTAACGTGGTGAAATCGCCGCGCACTATCGGGAGAATGCAATGCGTTTGTCGGTCCTACATTTGGCGTTGATGCTGGGCGCCCTGGCTTTGCCTGCAACGGCGATGTCGCAAGAAGCGATGCCACAGCAAGATGGCTCGCACACGGTTTTGGTCAATCATAATGCGGCGATGCCTGCAGCTGCTTACGGCGGTCAGGCATATTGTCCGCCTGGATATGGGCATCACCCGCACCTGTTCGGCCATCATGGCCATGGTCCTAATTTGCCAGCGTATCAGGGGCCTGCTTACGGTGGTCATCCTCATTTCGGAGCGATGAACTATCCGAAAACCAATGCCCCAGCCGTTTGGCCGTACACAGGCTCGTACTATCCGTATCCGCAGATTCCACCAGGTTGGAAGAAAGTTGCCCTGGAATGGGACGACGGTTACTGGTACCTCGACTTCAAGTCGCACAAGAAGCCAAAGCATCACTAAGCTCGGCTGCTCAATCGACAAAAGCCTCTGCGGATTCGCGGAGGCTTTTTTAGTGCGCCGGTAGTAACGATTAGGTAAACCTTCGAGCCGTATTTCGGTCCTTTTAACTGGCAAAATCGAAAAAACACTGCCTTTAGGACCAATCGTTAGCCGAATGAAGGGAAGGCAGTACCGCTGTGAACGGTATCTGCGTTATTGCAAGCAAATCCTGTGGATTGAAAACAGACTCCAGCTTCGGCCGCTTCCCGTAGCGGGACCATTCGCTGGATCGCAGTAATCATCGCGTGAAGAAGAATTTCCTAGGAGGGGGGACGATGTCACGTCTAATTCGTTTGGCGATCATTGCGGCTTTCATGGCCGTCCCTGCGATCGCAATGGGTGGCGATACCGAAATTGCCCAGTCCATTGTGAAGCAGTTGCAAGCCAAAAAGTCGGAAGGAAGCCTGAAGGGCTTCAATATTGGTTTGCGAGTCGAAGAAGGGGTCGTCTGGCTGGAAGGCCACGTCTCGAACCCTCAGCAGCATGACCTGGCCGTTGACGTCGCACGTCGCGTCTCCGGTGTTCAGCGTGTTGTCGATGCGATTCGTATCGAAGGCAACGCTGTTGTCATGCCAGAAGCTGCTGAAGCTCCTCGCGATCTGGCCGCTGCCGACCTGACTAAGCCTGCTCCGCAGCCAGAAGTCAAGCCAGCCGCTCAGCCACGGATGGAACAAGTTGCTCAGCAACTGCCAGAAGTTCCACAAATGATCGAAGAGCCAATGCTGGAACCACAAGGCGACTTCAGCTTCTCGCCTGTTCAGCCGGTCAGTGCTGAAAAGCCAAGTGCCGATGAAAGCGTTATGGCGAATCAGCCAACGCCTGCGGCACCAATTCGTCAGCTGAAGCCAGTTCCTGCTGGTCAGCCACGACCAATGCCAGCTCAGGCTCCAGCCTACCAGGTCGCTGCGAACAACAACGCTGCCGCTGCTAATGCCCATGCACGCATGGCTCAACAGCCAATGGCCGCCGTTGCTCCACCAGCTTACTACCCAGCTCAGTACGGCTACGGTTACTACCGCCCAGCTCGTTACGATCACCCACACATGCCTGGTTACGCTTGGCCTGCTTACGCAGCTCACCCGAACTACGCTGCGGTGACCTATCCTAAGCAGTACTCGCCACAAGCTTGGCCGTACATCGGTCCATTCTACCCTTACCCACAAGTCCCACTGGGATGGCGTAAAGTCGAAATGGAATGGAAAGACGGTTGGTGGACGCTGGACTTCAAAGCCCGTCGTCACAACTCGTTCTAAACCGAATTAGAAAGAGTGCCGCCTCGCCTGACGGATCGTTCAGGCGGGGTGCCCCCTCAAAGCCTTCGCACCATTCGCGAAGGCTTTTTTGCTGCCTGGATAGGCCGGGAACTAGGTGTGCTAGCGGCTGCTGGTGGTGTCATTGCTGGAATTTTCGGGCCAGGCGGAAAAAGCCGCAAGTTTGTTACAGCTTCACACGATAACTACTTACAGATAAGCAGCCACTTCATGGTGGAAGTGGAAATCCGGTGGGTCGGATTCATAAGGGCCATGCCCTAAATCGCCCTGGAAGGCATTGAGGAAAACGATGAAACGAAGCATTCTTAAGCTCAGCTTGATCTTGGGTGTGGGGTTGTCCGCATTGAGCAGCACCGGCTGTACAACTCAGGGTCCTTACTTGGGGCCACTGTTGTTCCCGATCCCTGTTTCGCCCTACCACATGAAGAACAAAGAAGACGAGTTCCACGAACACGAACGATACGATCGTGCTCCGATTCTGCCTCCGATTCCTCCTGGGGCTCCACACGTTGCATTGGATCCACCAAGCGACGACGAGGTGATGCGTGCCCTGGAACGTGCTCGCCCAGTTGAAGGCGGTTTGCCGTTTCTGCACGAAGTTCAGCGTAACAACGTGCGAATCGTGAAGGAAAAGATCGCAGACTACGTCGATCCACCGCGAGTCATGCCATTGGTCGGCCCTGTCCAGTTGCACCACGCTCACTACAAGTGCACCGTCTATTACACCGAAGTGAAGCGAATTGGATGGCCGTTCCCGCACACCCTGCGAGACGAAGACACCCGCGAGGTGATCTACATCGACCACAACCACTTGCACCGTGTGGGTAACATCCAGGAAGACCTGCCAGGCCCAGTCGGTCCTACCCAGCACGCGGCCCTGTAAGCTGACTCCAGGCACTTTAGAAGCTACACTTAAGCGTCGGATCCTAAGCGGATTCGACGCTTTTTTCGTGGAACTGAGGGATTTATCTTGATGAAAACGGTTTCACGATGTTTCACCTATTGCCAAATCTGGGTTATAGTAAGGCCGATTTGAAATAGGTTAGGGAGCGTTTCTCCCCTTCAAGCCACCATGGGCCCATGTTGAATTTGACGCCTTCACTCACAAATCGCGCCTTGGAAGAGACCCTGCCGCCGTGGGGTGTCTTGATTCTCGAAAGTCATCATGGGCCGGACTTCGAGATGGAGTTCCGCGTTCACGATTTCGTGAAGGTGCTTTACGTGATTTCGGGAAGTGGGCGAGTCCACGTCGCTGAGGAGTGCTATGACGTAGCTCCTCGTGATATGGTGGTCGTGCTTCCTGGGCGTAAGAATCGAATCGAAGACTCTCCGAATTCGCCTATTTCCTGCTATGTGCTGTGTGTGCATCGCTCGCTTCTGACGTTTGATCCGCACGCACTTTCGGCACTGCCACTGGGACTGTTGCCTCGCCAGGCTCATTTCGCCCAGCGAATTGAGCGACGGCTACGACGGCTTCTGTATCAGCAGCTGCAGAACAGTCCGCTAACGCCGCTGGCAATGGTTTCCAACGGTTTGGAAATCCTTTCCCTGATTGCCAATCATCGTGTCGACAAGGCGGAGGGGCTGACAGACCTCTCTCAAGAGCCAGGCGTCGACGAGATGGTCGCATACATTCGTCACCTCGATACACACTTTTTCGAGGCGACGACCATCGACGAGGCATCCAGCAGCATCGGTATCCCGCGTCGTCGTTTCACCCAGCTGTTCCGAGGCGTCACCGGTCAAACTTGGTTGAACTATGTCCAGGAACTCAGGGTCGAGCATGCCTGTAAGCTGCTGGAAACAACCGATCGCCCGATTACATCGATCGCGTTTGAGTGCGGTTTCGCAGAGCTTTCGACGTTCTACCGCGCGTTTCGCAAGATGCGCGATGTGACGCCAAGTGCCTGGCGACGGACACGCGCAGAATAAGCGATTCCTGATGTCAGGTAAAACCATCGGGGAATGCCCAGAAAAATAACTGGGGAACTCTTTGACGCCATGTGATATCTCGCGCAGAATATTTCTTAATTGAACCCCGCCAAATTTCCCTCACCACATTACGAGAATCACACCATGCGTATTCTGTTGGCTTCCTTGGTCCTGGGCCTCATCGTGACAGGCTCGGCTGTTTCTGCTTCCGCTGCTGAGACCGAAGATGGTTTTGTTTCAATTTTCAACGGCAAGAACTTCGATGGCTGGGTGGGTAACACCAAGGGCTACAAAGTAGAAGACAACAGCATCGTCTGCGACCCAACCGCTGGTGGCGGAAACATCTACACCGAAAAAGAATACGCCAACTTCGTTCTTCGTTTTGAATTCAAACTTCCGCCAGGTGCCAACAACGGTCTCGGCATTCGTGCTCCACTTTCGGGCAACGCTGCCTACATGGGATACGAACTACAGATCTTGGATAACACGGCCAAGAAGTACGAAAAGCTCCAGCCATACCAGTACCACGGTTCGCTCTATGGACTAGCTGCTGCTAAGCGAGGTTTCCAGAAGCCAATCGGCGAATGGAACGAACAGGAAGTGACCGTCGATGGCGACACGGTCAAAGTCGTTCTCAACGGCACCGAGATTCTGAATGCCGATCTCGAAGAGATTCGCAGTAAACCAACGCTCGATGGTCAAGAACATCCTGGCCTGAAGACCACCAAGGGGCACATTGGTTTCCTCGGTCACGGCGACAAAGTCGAATTCCGCAATCTGCGTATCAAGACGCTTCCCGAAACGAAGTAATTGTTCGCCTGAAAATCTGATTTCAATGAGAACCTCGCCACAGAACTGGGGCGAGGTTTTCTTTTGCGCCAACATCGAAACACATGTGGCAATGCCTCAGATTGCCGGGGCTTGCTTGCTAGCCATGACATCGCTTTCGTGTCGGTTCTGTGAAATCGATTGCCCTGGGGTGAATTCAGGTAAACTCCGCGCTTCAGGCAGGACGATTTCCTAAGAAGAGTCAGAGTGGTCCCGTTCTTTACGCGGAACGCTCTTCACCTGAAGCGATGCTTGCGGATATGATCCGCCGCGAAACGCTCACAGTTCTCAAGGATCGAGACTGCCGCACGGGTTCAAGGAATGAAACCCCCTTTTCAAACGCATTGGTTAATTGTTGTTCTCGCCCTCGTTGCGACGGGGAGCGGTATGGTCCGAGCCGAAACGGCGACGGAGCAGTATCGAATCGCTTCGTTTCACTACTCGCGTGGTGACTGGAAGCAGGCCCTCAGCGCCTTCGATACGTTCCTGCAGGATCACCCCGACCATTCCCAGGTAGGTGTCATCCACTTCTACCGTGGCGAATCGCTTGTACAGCTTTCACGACACGAGGAAGCACTGCGAGCCTATACGCTGTTTCTCAGCAAGCTGCCGGAACATCGTTTCGCCGAACACTCAGAGTTTCGCGTTGCCGAATGCTACGCGCTTTCTGGACAGGACGAAGCGGCCAAGAATGCCTTTGACATCTTCCAAGGCAAACACAAGAACAGCCACCTCATCCCCCACACATATCCGTACCTCGCTGAAATTGCTGCGAATCGAAAGCAGTGGGGCGACGCTATCCTGATGTACAACAAGGCTGTGAAAGCGGCCGTTTCTACGGAAACCACCTTGGAGGCACGCTTGGGGCTGGCCAGGGCGTATGGTGCATCGAATCAATGGAAAGAAGCGAGCCTGACTTACGAGCAGGTCCTCATCGATTTGAAGCAGCATCCTGGGAAGTACTCTCCGGGTATGGTACCACTGGAAGCTGGGATCGCGGAATTCAAAGCCGGTAACTACCGTCGTGCCGTTAACCGCTTCGATCTCGCTGCCACTGAAAAACCAGAGTTGGCCGATCAGACCAGCTTCTGGATCGCGAAAACCTACTATCAAGTACGCGATTGGCCAAACGCACTACAGCGCCTTGAGCAACTTCAGACAAGCGAGGGCCTGCCGGAATTCCAGGACGAAGTCCATTACCTCACCGCGAAGATTTCGCTGGCTCAGGGCAATTCGGAAAAGGCCATTCAGCTGCTAAGCAAGCAGGTCGCTACTTGGCCGAACTCGACTTGGGCGGACGAAGCCTACTATCAACTGATCGATATTCATCTAGGTCAAAGCGATCTTGCCGCTGCACAAGAGGCATGGAATCAATTGGCGCAGATGGAGAAACCGACCAGGCTGACCGTCCGTGGGCAGCTTAAACTCGCCACCGAGCTGCAACGGCACGATTCACATGCCGAAGCGTTGAAGGTACTCGAAGTTGAGTTTCCAGCGGTCGATGCCAAGTATCTCCAGCCCGATCGTCACGCCTATTTAAAAGCCGTTTCGCAGTTTGCTCTTTCCCAGAAAGACGAAGCTAAGCAAATTCTGGAAGAATCGGTGGAAGCGAAGTCTGGTTCCTTCCGTGGCATGTCACTGATGCTGCTGGGTTTGATTCATAGCCAGAACGAAGATTGGACCGCTGCCGTCTCGACGTTGGACGAGTCATTGAAGGAGCTTACGGCAACCGAACATCGAAATCTTGCCCAGCTTCGGCGAACGACTGCCCTGCTCCACTGCGATCGGATTGAAGATGCGAAAGCGGCATGGAGCCAGGTCGATCGTCGTCATATCGCGACAGGAGCCTATCTAAGCGAAGTCGCTCAAATCGCTGGGGCGGCCTACCGCAGTGGCGAAATTGCCTGGGCAAAGTCGCTTTATCAAGAGATGACCGCCAAAGACAATCCAGAAAAGATGGTGGAGCAAGGACTTGCCGGATTGGCTTGGTGCCAGTTGGCCAGTTCCGATGCGACCGCGGCAACGAAAACACTGGATGAATTGCTGGAAAAGAATCCTTCCAGCCCGCTCGCTGTTGGAGCCATGTATCAACAGGCCCAACAGTTGGAAGAAGCCGACTTGGAGCTCGCGCTACAGCGATACAAGCGTTTAATCGAGCATCATGCTGCCGATCCGCTGGCCGCTCATGCTCAACTTCGCTGTGCAACGATCTTAGATCAATTGCAGCGTGATGAAGAAGCAGAAGCAATTCTGGTGAAGCTGACTCAAGACCCACCATCTGTCTTGCCAGCTGAAGACCTTTGGTATCGATTGGCCTGGGTCCGCATGGATCAAAAGAAAGAGCAAGACGCTCTCGATGCGTTCGAGCAGATCTTTCAGAAATTCAAAGACAGCGACTTGTGGGAAGACTCGACTTATCGTCTTGCCGAGGCCGCACTCCGAGCCGGCGACACCGAGAAAGCCCGTGTCTATTTACAGCAGTTGCTCGAGAAAAAAGCCAACAGCAAAGTGGCTCAGTTTGGGCAATACATGCTCGGTCAGGTCGAAGTCCAGGACGGAAATTGGTCGCTTGCCATTGAGCACATGGATGCCGTAGCCAATTCGGTCGCAGAAGAACCGTTGCATAGCATGGCAATGTTCTGGAGCGGAGAGGCTCGCTTCCGTTCGGAAAAGTTCGCCGAAGCTCAAACGAAGTTCCAGCAGTTACTGACCGACAATTTAGGCCGCACGCTGGAAAGCTTGCCGGTCGCCGAAATGCGTTTGGCTCAGATTCATGCCCATCAAAACGATTGGGACAAAGCGTACGAGAAAGCGATTGCAATTGGGGACAAATACCCTGATTTCGCCCAGGCTCACGAGCTTGATTATCTCATCGGGCGTTGCTTGGCCCGCCAAGGTGAATTTCAACAGGCCCGTGCCGCCTACACCAAAGTGGTGAATTCAACGGTTGCCGGAAAGAGCGAAACGGCTGCGATGGCTCAGTGGATGATCGGTGAAACATTCTTCCATCAGAAGAACTACGATGCGGCGATCCGAGCCTATGCTCAAGTCGCGACTTCATTCGATCGTTTTCCGAAATGGAAAGCCGCTTCCTTATTGCAGATCGGTAAGTGCCACGAAATTCAAGAGAACTGGGAAAAGGCAAATCAGTACTACACGGAAGTACGCACTGATTTCGAGTCAACGCCTTTTGCTCCGGAGGCGGAAACACGCCTGAGCGTAGTGCGACAACGAACGCAACAAGCTCAACTCGAAGCAGCGAGGACCAAGTAAATGATTCGTCCTGGGGTAGAATGGATTCGTGCCTCACGTTTCGCGAAAGTCATCGGTTGGAATTTGTTGCTCGCGATGGTTGTCGTAGGCTTGCCTGCGATCGCATCGGCACAAGGGCCTGTCGAACCGGCACCGCTACCGCAAGGATTGCCGGCGCTTACCGAAGGCGATCCGATTCCCACAAAGAACTTGCTGCAGGTCTTTCGGGATGGCGGACTTCTGATGTACCCCATCGGGCTTTGCTCGATCATCTTGTTGGTTTTCGTTTTTGAACGTGCCATCAGTTTGCGTCGCGGACGTGTGATTCCTCGTCCATTCGTGAAACGCTTCATTGAACAAGTCAAAGAAGGTCGCATCGATCAAGATCAAGCTCTTGCTTTGTGTGAAGAGAATCAAAGCCCTGTCGCGGAAGTCTTTGCTGCGGCGGTTAAAAAGTGGGGACGCAGTTGTGTGGAAGTCGAGCAGGCAATTCTCGACGCCGGCGAACGAGCGACTTCGCGATTGCGGCAATACTTGCGACTGTTCAACGGCATTAGCACCATCAGTCCTCTGCTCGGTTTGCTGGGGACGGTGCTTGGAATGATCAGCGCTTTCAACGCAATTGCCGCCAATGGAGAAGCTGCCGGACAGCGAGAATTGTTGGCCAGCGGGATTAGCCAGGCCTTGTTGACCACCGCGGCAGGTATGACGGTCGCGTTGCCGGCGCTAATTGCTTATCTATTCTTTTCTGGACGGGTCGATCGCCTGATCATGGAAATCGACGCTCACGGCCAGGAAGTGGTCAATGCAATTGCATCCGACGGCTGGAAAGAAAAGAAGAAGTCTCCTTCGCGCCGTGCGTCTCGTTCCACCGCGAAAGCGGCCTAGCCACACCCAATCCGGGAGACGGTCATGCCGCTTAAAACGCACAACGACGAAGCTCCGGCGCTTAACTTGACGCCGATGATCGACATCTTATTTCTTTTGATCATCTTCTTCATGGTTGGCTCGAAATTCACAGAGATGGAACGTTCAGTCGATCTCGATGTGCCGCAAGTGAGCGACATGGGGGCATTGACCGCGGCACCGGAAAAGAAGGTCATCAATATTTTTCGCGATGGCCGTGTGATGCTCGGAACTCAAGAGGTTAATCTGGAGGATCTTCGAACGCATCTGGCCGCTTCCCAGGCAGAATATCAAGACTTAGGCGTTTTGGTACGTGGCGACAGCGACGTTCCGTTTCAGCAAGTGGCGACCGTACTTACGACCGTCCGCCAGGCAGGCATTGCAGAAATGGCTATCTCGGTCCGGCTTTCGGCTGAACGGAGGTAACGCGTGTTTCCGTCGACGTTCTGCTTGATCGCTGAGCTGAGTCAAACGACCTCGCAGATTGTCTGGGGCGTGTTGTGGGGAGGCTTGGCGTTTATCACGTTGTCGCTCCTGATCCTGATGCAGACACGCTGGGGACAAGCTCGACCGGTCTCGAAGTGCGTCGTCCTGTCGATCTTCGCTCATTTGCTGCTGATGACCTATGCTCAGGTCACCAGCTTGTTTGCTCCTACGGGGCCTGGCGAATCTGCTCCGGTGAACATTAGATTGAGCCAGATCGATTTTCAGCAAACCGAAGAGGCGGACGCTCGCAAAGAAGTGAAGCCATGGGACCAACTTGCCATGTCCCCTGCCCCTGTCGAAGGTATGATGACACCGCTAGAGCGGATGGAAATGCCGACGCCCGAACTACCGATGCCATCGCTGCCCCAGCCTCCGATACCTCAGGCACCGCAGCGCGTCTGGGATGTTCCCATGCCGGAGCCTGCGTTGGATCAAATCGTTGAAAACGAACTTCCACCGACCGGACCGCTACCGGAACTGGAAACGCCGTCAACTCCGGTTTCTGCCAAAGAGATGGCTCCCTCTGATCCTGCGAAATCGACAGCTCAAGTCGAAAAGCAAATAAGCCCAATGCCGATGCCACAGCTTGATCGCATCGACCGAGCCATGCCGCAAGTGCGAAGGGCTCCGCTGCCAACGCCGGTGGCAAGCGATCCATCCAACGATGTGCAAATGCTTCGCGAATCGTTGCCATCCACGGAAGAAGCGGATGCTTTGGCAGGCGAACGTGACCAATTGCTGGCCTCGACTAATCAGCTCGAGGCGATGGCGCGCGGCAATGCATCGAGTTCCGGTTCGACGGCATTGGATGCCACGTTGGCTTCGCTGAAAGGGAATCAGATGCAAGATTTGTGGGCCAGTCGGATGGCCGCTCGCAACTTGCCACTACCCCGAGCAACGCGAACACGCATGGATGCTCAACCGCTTCCCTTGATTATGCAGGCACGCGTTGTCGAGGATTCGGAGTCATGGATTGAAATGATGGGAGGCTCGAAGGATATCGAGCCGGCGGTCAATTCAGCGCTCGACTGGCTGGCTGCCAACCAGGAAGACGATGGTCGCTGGGATGCCGTGCATCATGGAGCCGGGCAAGAAACAAAAGTTGCGGGGCATGATCGCCTCGGTGCGGGAAATAATGCCGATATGGGCATCACTGGGCTCGCGACCCTCGCGTTTCTAGGCAAAGGCTACACTCACCTGGAGGGCAAGCACCGAGTCACGGTGCAAAAGGCGCTCGAATATCTAGTCAATCATCAGCATCGCGACGGCTGTCTCGGAGGACAGGCCGGAACTTACGCCAAGATGTATTGCCACGCGATGGCGCTGTTGGCGATCAGCGAAGCCTACGCGATGACCAAGGACGAACGCATTCGGCCGTTTCTCGATCGGGGACTCGCCTACACGATTACGGCTCAGCATCCTCGAATGGGTGGCTGGCGATACCATCCCGGCGATCGTGGCGACATGAGCCAGTTTGGTTGGCAGGTTCTCGCGCTGCATAGTGCGGCTTTATCGGGAATCGAGATCGATAAGACGACACGCGACTTGATGACTCGGTTTTTAGATGAAGCCTCGGTGGGAACATCGAAGGGGCTTGCGGCCTATCGTCCTGGCGAGAAAGCCAGCCCCACGATGACGGCCGAAGCACTGACATGCCGATTTTTTCTCGGAATCGAGAATTCGCCAGAGCAAATCGACGAGGCGACGCAGTTTGTCATGCTGAACGAACCGAATCGGGACGACATCGATCTCTATTATTGGTACTACGGCACGTTGGCGATGTACCAGATGCAGGATGAGTCGTGGAAGCGTTGGGCCGATAAATTGCAACCAAAGCTGCTTGGATCTCAGATTAAGGGAGGCGAAAACTCCGGAAGCTGGGATCCAAATTGCCGCTGGGGTGGCTACGGCGGTCGGGTTTATTCGACGGCAATGGCCGCGTTATCACTGGAAGTTTACTTTCGCTACTTACCTATCTACCGCGATTTAGAGGCAGAACAGCCCCGAGTCGCCGAAAAACCGGCACCATCGGTCGCTATTCCTCGGTAGATCGGCCTAAGTGCCAAATTGAGACCCTTTGACAGCGTCGCGTCCGTGCATAGAATAGAGTGTCGGAATTCAATCTAACACGTTCCGCTTTTTTATCTTGGGAACCGCACGAGTTTGGTTCTGGTTAGACCCACCTGGGTGCTGACCCGCTTTCGCCGACTTGTTTGCGTGTATTTTCAATACTCTTACTTTGAGTGTGAGGATATAGCATGATCGGTATGAATGGTTTAGCACTTTTCGGTTTTATGGGCATCGGTCCTCAGGAAATGATTATTATCCTGGTGATCTTCTTGCTGCTGTTTGGTTCGACAAAACTGCCAGGCTTGATGCGTAGCATGGGCCAAAGCGTGAACGAATTCAAACGCGGAATGGACGACACGTCGGACGATTCGGCCGATCGCGAAAACAGCGAAGCGCCGAAGGCGTAACTTGCGGTAATTCGTAAGCGTTCATTTTTCAGCAGAAACACCGGCAGTACCCTCTGAAAGTACTGCCCTGGGGAGTGAAGCATTCCATGTTGCATGAATTAGGAACATCGTCGACTTTACTCGGCTTTTTTGGTGGGATGGGCATGCAGGAAATGGCAATCATCGGAGTGATTGCCATCTTGCTGTTCGGCAAAAACCTGCCAGGGGTCGCTAAGACATTCGGCAAACACTACGGCGACTTCAAGCGAGGCCTCTCAGACATCCAGTCGGAGTTTAATAACGCGACAAGGGAGGTTGAGGATTCGGTGAATGCCGGGTATAGTTCCAAGAGTTCGCCGGCACAGTTCGACGACTACGACGATTTTGAAGAAGCAAGTGCTCCCAAGTTCGAGCCGCCTCCCCAATCGTCGACGTCGGAGAAATCAGAACTTGCCTGATTCCAGCGAACCTTTCTGCCTGAGCGTCCGACTTTAATACAGTGGTTATCCAATACTGTGGTATCCCTGCTGAAACTCGGAGGCAGGCAATCCCCAGGGCGATTAGCTCAGTTGGTTAGAGCACTGTCTTCACACGGCAGGGGTCGTTGGTTCGAATCCAATATCGCCCACTCCAATCAAAACCTCTTTCCAGTTGTTGGCGAGAGGTTTTTTCATGCGCCGTCGGCGGCTTCTTCGCGAAATCTTCTGCATAATCGCTACAACCCATGTATTGACCCGCGCTTTGCTGGGTTTTAACATCGCACATGCCGCTCTCTCAGGGGATGACTGACATCTCCCTTTGGGAGGTCCTTGTCGCGGTGCCAATTTTGGGAATGCCGTCCATTGCTTCTCGCCAAGGCTTTCGCCCAATGGACGGGTTGGTTTCGAGATTCATCGCGAAATCATCGTTCCTGCCAGTGCCTAAGAATTTCCAAGAGAATACGCCATGATGAGCCGTTTCCCTGGTCGCAAGAAGCGAACGAAACGTTCGGTCCGTTTGTCATCGAATCGAATCCACACGGTACAAATGCAGCAGCTCGAAGCACGGCAGATGCTCGCCGGCGACATGATGGTGGAGAACAGCCCGCCGGTCGTCGAATTTGCATTAAGTGACGTCACCGCCAAGCAAGGAACTCCGGCCCGGCTGCTTGATGTCAGTTATGTGTTTTCCGATGCGGACGTCGGCGACTCGCTTTCTATCTCGGTGGAGTCGAACTCGAACGCGGCCATCGTCACGCCGTCGATGGGCGAGGAATCTTTGCTGCTGGTGTTTTCGGAACAGACTCTCGGCACATCAACGATCACGCTCAAAGCAACCGACACCGCCGGCGAGTCGGTTATGTATTCGTTCGATGTCAACTTAATCAGTAGTGATAGTGGAGAGCTCTCGGCACGAATCGCTTCCGCCGATTCTGCCACCTCGGTCGGTACAACGCATAACGCTCCTCTTCAGCCAGAGACTCTACACGAATGGGAATCCGCTCAGCTCGAACTTTGGTACACGATCGGCTCCGATACACCCACTGGCCCGTTCAATTTCGCGACCGAGATTCTCGCGAGTCCGGAGCTCTATGCCCAACCAACGGAAGGAGAAACGCTCGGTGATAGTTTCGTCGTCAGCACGCACACGATCTTTGGATCGCACCGAACGGTCGTTACCGTCAACGGATTGGATCTTAGCAGCTTCCAATCAGGCGATCGTGTTCTTGTCGCCACGCTTCAATATGCACCCAGCGTCGAGAATGGCGTTGGCGTGGTGATGGATGGAGTGACTGATTTCCCCGAATATTTCCAAGACACGATCTTCACGCTCGAATCCGCGTTTTTCGCGAACGGATCAGGCCTTGCCGTTCAATCGAACATTGACAGTCGAATTGCTCCGGTTGTGTTCGATGCCACCGACGACGGCAAAGTCAGCTTGGCCGACTTTGGGAAGTTCGTCGAAAATTTTGGGCGATCCAGCGACCCTAGTCAGCCCAACTATTCCAGCACGGCCGGCCAGTTCGACTACAATCGCGACGGCCGCGTTAGCCTGGCCGATTACGGGATGTTTGTGATTAGCTTCGGCTCTCAGCGTGGAAGCAGACTGTTCGCCGAAATGCCCGGCCTGACAACTCCCTGGACCGAAGCGGAGTCCACCCTGCCCGCAGGCATGGATATCGCCATTGCGGATGCCGTCGATCATGTTTTCGACGAAGCAAATCAAATCTTGTACGTCACCACCGAGGATGGTCATCTAGAACGCTGGGATTACGAAAACCAAGTATTGCTCGCCCGTTACGAAGACATCGCCCAGCAGCCAAGTGGGTTGGATATCACCGTTGATGGCGCTTATGCGTACGTAGGCGATGCCGTTGCGGTGGTAACCCATGGTACCGTCTGGAAAGTTGATTTAACCGACGGTAGCAAGACGGCGCTAACCTATGCACGCAGTGGTAACGAACAAGGGGTTTACGACCTGGCAATCGCTGCCAATGGTAAAGCCTACTTTACGACCGACTTTGCCGGTTCAGGATGGACGCCACTCCGCGAAATTGATTTAGCCACGGGCCTCATGACAAATCTAAGAGGCGTCCGGCAGAATACAGGGATTACCCGCGGCGAGAACCGTTCGCTGTTGTACTTCCAGGAAAGCAATATTTCGTCGGGACCCACGTTCACTTACAACGCCAATACCGATACCTTCTCCGATTATCTCGACACGCATCGCTTCGTCGGCAATTTGCCCGCAGCGGTCAGCCCCAATGGTGAGAAAGTCGCCGTCAATAATTCGCTGCTCAACGCCCAGTTGAGTGATGAATTTATCGGGGGAACTTTGGGGTACGCGTTGACGTTCGATGGAGATCGCCCGCTGCTATATGGCGTCGATATCGAAAGTAACGAGGTGCTTGTGCACGACGCCAGAACGTTGCAATTGCTGCGGCGAATTTCCATCGGCGCGGATGTGTCGGCGAGCGTCGAGATGTCGATTAGTAGCGATTCGAAGCACTTATTCATCACGACAGTGACCGGCATCCGTCAGATAGCCACGGCATTTCCAGGGGGCAATCCGCATGATCTTCAAGCCCCAGAAGGTCGTGTCTTGCGATTTCAAAACGATGCGATCGACGAAGCCCTTCCCTGGATCACGTTACATTTCAGCGAGCCCATTACTGGCCTGACGCTTGACGAAATTCGTTTCAGCCGCGATGGCGGTGAAAATCTGCTGACTGGTAACGAGCTGTTGTTCTCGCTCAACGGTGGCCGAACTTGGATTTTGTTTGGTGCAGAAACGCTGATGACCACGCCTGGCGTGTATACCATGCACATCGATTCGGACGGCACCAGTATTCAGGATTTTGCTGGGAATCGACTCGGTAACGATATTATCGAAATATGGACTCGATCCATTTCCGAATCCGATGACGTCCTGCTTCCGATAGAAGGAATTCGAGATCAGGTCTACGACGAAGTCAACGGAATCCTTTATATCACCACCGAAGATGGCGACTTACAGCGGTGGGACGTCGCTGCACAGCGTCTGTTGGCGAGTATCAATGATGTTGTCGCCCTGCCTGGTGGATTAGACGTCACCGCCGATGGACGGTATGCCTTTGTGGGAGAAGCCGCCACCGGCATGGGGCAAGGACTCGTCTGGAAGATTGACTTGGTTACCGGTCAGAGGACAGTTACCCGTTATGACTATGAAAGCGCAGAGCGGGGTGTTTTCGACATCGAAATCGGTGCGGACGAGCAAGCTTACTTCACAACAAGTTTTGCTGGGTCAAGCTCGATTCCACTACGCTCGATTGATGTGGTGACCGACGAGCTTTTTACGCATCGTAACGTCCGCCAAAATACAAGCATCACACGAGGAGAGGATCGTTCGATTCTCTTCTTCCAAGAGTCGAATAGTTCGAACGGGCCAGTCTTTACCTACGACGTCCATAGCCAAACGTTTCCTGCTGCTGCAAATACGGGCATGTTCGTCGGCTCTTTGCCGGATGCGGTGAGTCGCGACGGAAACCTAATCGCATTTCTTAACTCGGTCGTCGATTCGAGCGACTTTTCGACGTACACCGTCGGGTTTCCCGATGCGATAGCCTACGTTTTTGATCCAACACGCGACGTCCTGTATGTGGCCGACGCGGAACGTGATGAAATTGTCGCCTATGATCCGCTGACAGGCTCAGAAATTACCAGCTTCCCGATCGGCGAAGACATTTCAGGTATCGAGCGAATGACCATCAACGAGGATGCGAGCCTCGTTTTCCTGACCACCGACTCAGGCCTGCGGCAAATTCCTCTGGCAGTCGCCGATGGTGATGTGGTTCCGCCACTTGCAGCATTCGCTACCCCAATGCCTTCGGTCCGATACAACGCGGTCGGCTCGTTGACGCTTCATTTCAATGAGCCAGTAACAGGCGTCACTCTGGATGACTTCGTCCTGACGGTGAATGGCGATGGAAATCTTCTTACCGGTAGCGAGACAGTTGTCTCGACCGATGGAGGCCGGACTTGGGTGATTTCAGGGCTTGCCAATGTGAACGATACCGTTGGCAACTACCAGCTGACGCTTATTGCCAGCGGTTCGGGCATTGAAGACTTTGCTGGCAACACGTTTGCGGTCGATGCGTCGATTCCGTGGAATATCATTACCGAAAGTTCCGGCGGCGAGCTGCTTGCGTTCGGGAACGTACACAATCATGTTTTCGATCCGGTCTCAGGCATCCTTTATGTCACGACCCAAGATGGATCGCTGCATCGCTGGGATGTCAATTCTCAGACGCTGCTGGATAGTTTCTCGGAAATCGCCAACAATCCGAGTGGTTTGGATATTACGCCTGACGGCGAGTTTGCCTATATCGGAGACCGAGTGACCGGGCCGACAGGTGGAATCGTTTGGAAGGTTAATCTAAGCACTGGAGAAAAAACGGCTTTGATTTATGAGTTGGAATTTGCCGAACAAGGAGTTCGCGAGCTCGTCATCGCTGGCAACGGAAAAGCCTTTTTCACGACCAGCTACGGTGGTTCTGGCTGGACACCGATCCATCAGATCGACCTCGCAACGGATGTGATTACTAATCTGCAGGACGTGACCGGCAACACGGAAATGTTTCGCAGTGCGGACCGAAATGTCGTGTTCTTCCGAGAGGGGAACATTTCGTCAGGCCCCATCTTCACATATAACGCAACGACGGACAGTTTCTCGAGCACTACGAATCTGAACAGTTCCATTACCCGTCGGCCGGCGGCAGTAAACAGCGATGGAAGTCTCATTGTGCTGATCGACCAAATCTTCGATGGCACGGACCTTTCATCAAGGACCAGCATGGGACTGGGGGTCAGCAGTGGCTATGTTTTTCATCCCACCGAAGACTTGCTGTTTGTTGTCGACTCTGATCAGGATGTCGTGATTGCCTACGATCCGATCAACTTTACCACGCTCGATACCTTTCCGATCGGTGAAGGGCTTTCCAGTTTCTTTCTGACTGGCACCATCGAGATGTCGATCACTGCGGATGGTTCGACTATCTTTGTGACAACGCCGCAGGGGATTCGGGCCATTCCTGTTTCGCTTTCCCTTCCCTCGCAGCAAGCGGCTAGTTTCCTGCTCGAAGGAGAATCCACTTCCGGAACGCCCGTTGAATCGGCTGCATTGACAATACCACTGGGCACTCCGCTGTTGCTGGACTATAGATTCCAAGAGGAAAGTTCGGAGCCCGCGCCAGAGCCAGATCTGTTCCCATCGCAATACGATTTCCAAGAATTGTGGGCGGCAATTCCGTGGGAAGGGATGCCGAACGAACCGAGTCCTTCCGAAGACTACGAAGATTCCGTTGACGAAGTCTTCGAGGAAGAGGGAGAAGCCTGGTGCGAAATTGGTGTCTAATATCCCAGCTCACGACTAGGTGAATTCAGCGCGTCCAAAGCTGGACATGCCCGGTTTAGGGGGGTAGCCTGAGGTGGTATTCAGAACGCACTTCCTGGATATTTTCACAACGGGGCAGCTCCATGTGTGTCGATGTCGATGCGAAAACACGGTTGAGCGTTACCTACTCTTTTCATCCTGCCAACGGAGAAGAAAGCCGACATGTCGTGGTGATTCATCACGGCATTTTGCACTCCTGCGAGCATTTCCAAAAGTTGATCGCTGCATTTAACGACCGCCATATTTCAGTCGTCATGGTCGATCAGCAATCGGAAAATTCCCAGGACAAAAATTGGATTACGATCGGAGAATATGTCCTGGGATTGAAGGCCGCGATTGAGCAGTTTCAACGAGACAATCCAACGTATTCCATCGGTATCTACGTCTTTCATTCGATGGGAGCCAACATTGGCGAAGTCATGCAGCGAGAGTTTCCGGAGCTGCGAGAACCCACCGTACTGATCGCGCCAATTCCGAAGATCCTCGGAGCATTGCCGATCTTCGTTCGGTTTCTTTTTACCCGGCCAATCAGTTTGGCAAAGGCCATTTTAAATGCCGACTTGAAGTCGATGGCGTCTCCCCCGGAACAGACTCGCAAAGTCTTTTTTGATGACGACACCGATGACGACATCGTTAACCAAGCCCACTCTCAGTTGAAGCAGTCCTCGTTCGTGTCGTACCTGCAAGTGACGTTTCGGTGGATCCTGACGGGCTGCATCGCTCGCAGAACACTGCCGCATCTTTTATTGATCCGCAGCAAGACGGACTATATCTTCAAGCCTTGGGAGTTCTGGTGGACGCGGTGGTGGTTTCGCAAACAACTCCGAGGCGACGTTTTAATACCGGGCGGGCACGATTGCTTTATTGAGAATGCCGAGCCAACCGCGGACTGCATTGCCGAGTTTTTCAAGCATCACAAAGAGTTGAAAATACATAGCGCTCATCAGGGCATAAAGGGATCTTCCAGAGCGTCAGCCTCATCTCAAGCAAGCAACAAAGCGGATTAGAACCGTACGCCCAAACCGACGTTGCTGAAGAAATTGGGCGACTGATCGTTCAAACCCCAGCCAACACGAACGCCCACTTCCAAGTCGGGGCAAATCAGATAATGCACGCCGGGGCTGAAGAAGTGCTGCGTGCTCGCTTCCTCGCGACCATCGGTAAAGACACCAAAGTACTCGACGTGTCCTTTCCAGCGTTCGCAAAAGGGGACCTTCAGAACGGTTGATGGTGCCCAAACGTTGAAGTGGTCTTCTTCTTCACTGCTGGTACTATACCGCAGTGCGGAATCCCAGATCCAACCATTGTCGAATTCCCAACCGCTAACATAGGTAGCCGACAAGCTCGTGTCATTGGCTTCGCCGCTTGTGGGCGTGAAGCCTTGCACGATCAGCGAGCTTTCTGGGATCCAGTCGCACTGTTCGGTCAAAAAGAACTTGGCTCCATACAGTATTCGGCTCTCTCGTTCGATTTCTGATTCTTCTTCAAACGAGTCGGGAACGTTTCCTGAGATGGGACTTCCGGCCCCACCCACTTCATAGTTCCAACCGACACGCAGTTCAATATTTTCCGAGATGCCATATCGCGTAATGATCTCGGGAAAGCTATGCGTTTCCGGTACGCCGCGATTATCGATGAAAGAGTGAGCTGCCTCGAATACAAATCGGCCATGCCCGACAACGCTGGTGGAAGGGGTGAACGAATCACGATCGGTTTCGATTTCGTCTTCTTCGAACGACTCGAACGCGTTTTCGGCGACGCTTTCCATCGGAAACTGCGCGTAGCAAATTGCAGGAACAATCAGCAACAGCGTCAGCGGCACGGCAGCAAAAAGAATGGAGCGTGGCATAGTCGACGTACTCGACAAAAACGGCCGAACTATCAGGCAAAAGAACTATCAACGTGATAGCATCCCATGTCTGTCATCGGCCATTTTGCAGGCCAAGTTTGTTCATCCCCTAGAAGGTGGCAAACTCAGCCTGAGCCGTTTTCGCGGAGCTTACGTGCTAGCCCTACGTTGCGATGGTCCTTGAGATCCGCCATCGCGGGGGTCGCAATATTCGTCAAATCCCAACCAAAGGCTCCGTGCCCAGGGAAAGAACAACAGCGGAAACAACAGCGCGAACGCGACTCCAGATCCAATCAAGATGGGGCCGCTGGCGATCTGTTGAAAAAGCAAGATCGGAATGACAATCGCAACCATCAGCGACGTCAGACCGTAGTTGAAGTAGATCGATCCGAGAAAGAAGCCAGGCTCGCGTTCGTAAACGATCCCGCAGTTTTCGCACTTTGGCTTCATCGTAAACCACCCCCGCTGCACGCCGCATTCGCCGCAAGCAGGACAGCGAAGTGCCATGCTTCGCCCTACCAGTAAGAAGAATCGTTTCACTAGCTCCATCCTTCCAGGTGGCCGGTGCTGTCGCCGAATCGTTCTGCTTCGACACCCATGTGACGTAACAGAGAAACATACATATTACACAACGGCGTCTTCTTCGGGGCCGTGATTCGGCGGTTGGTGCGGAAAGTACCACCCCCCTGCCCCGCGATCAGTAGCGGCAAATCCTCTTCCTGGTGGGTGTTTCCATCTTTGATGCTCGAACCGTACATCACTAGGCTGTTATCCAGCAGCGATCGGCCCCCTTCGTCAAGTTTTCGCATCTTGTCGATCAAGTAGGCATACTGCGAAAGATGCCACAATACGATCTTTTCGTACTGCTCTCGTTCCTTCTCTTGATTGCGGTGATGCGACAGTCCGTGGAACGATCCCCGCACGCCGTCGATGAAACTAAAGTTACGACCAGTTTGTGCGTTGCCGAGCATGAACGTCGAGATACGCGTGGTGTCGGTCCAAAAAGCGAGCACCATAATATCGAGCATCAGACGCACGTGCTCTTCGTGACTGTCAGGTATCCCCGGACCTGGCCGCGGCAGATCGAAACGCCCATCATTGATCCATCGCTTCTGCGGCTTCAAAGCTGTCTCGATTCGTTTCTCGACACTACGAACCGACTCGAGGTACTCGTCGAGCTTCGCGCGATCTCCTTCACCTACTTTTCCACGTAGCGACTTCGCATCTTCCAGCACCAAGTCGAGTACGCTGGCATCGTCTCGAGCGAGCGAATCGGCGACCGCTTTTTGATTGGGATTGAACCCAGAAACAACCGGGCCGGCCGTGGTTGTGCGGAACAAGCGATCGAACGCCAGGCGAGGAACGATTTCCTTAGGGACTGGTGTGTGTGGATCTCGCCAGGCAATGTGCGAACCATATATTCGCGTGAATCCCCCGCCGACGTTATCGACGCCGGTATACGCCGCATCGACACCCAGTTCTAATGATGGAAGTGGGGTTCGGTCGCCGATCTTGCTGGCCAGGACCTGATCGACCGAAATGCCGCCGGTGTTGATGTCACGACCAGATGTTCGTTCAACGAAACCGCCGGAAAGCCATGCGGGCACTTTGGGCCAGTGCCCATTGCGGCCGACCGTTTGCTTGTGCCAGAGGTTTTCCAGCAGCGTAATCTCTTCTTTGACATCCTTGAGCGGCTGGAGCATCGGAGTTAGTTCGAAGTTGCCATCTTCGCTTTTCGCAGGGTTCCATTGGTCGGAACGCACTCCATTGGGCACAAATAAAAACGCCGCACGTTTCGGTGGCTCGTTAAGCGTTTCCGAGCCCCAGCTACGGTGGCTCATCGATTCCAGCCACGGCAAAGCGAGCGCTGCTCCGGTGCCTTTGAGAAGCGTCCGTCTAGAGATCGGTTGAGGCATGCGTGTTCTCCTTATTAGTCGCCGGCAGGTCAGTGCGTTAGTGGGTGGGTGTCGATGCGGAGGAGGTCTGTTGACGATTGCGGAATGGCGTGCTGAGGACGATCTGTTCGATCAGCGTTTGCATTTGATAGCCGTTATCTTCCAGCGAAGTAACGAGCGACTCGATGGTGCAACTGTCAGGATCTTCCAGGCTGCGTCCTAAGGCATAACCTAAGACTTTTCGGCTTAAATGACGAGCAAATTCCTGCTTTCTTTCCAGCAGAATCTTCTTTAGCTCGGCGGGACCTCGAAACTTCTCTCCGGAAGGAAGCACGCCTGTCGCATCGACCGCTTTTCCATTTTCTGTTTTGTCTCGCCAGCGGCCCAGCAAGTCGTAGTTGTCCAAGCCGAAACCAATCGGATCGATCAAATCGTGGCACGCCGCGCACGATTTGTTATCGCGGTGTTTTTCCAACTGTTCACGAAACGTCTTGGCACTCTTCGAACTGACTTTCTTGGGGAGTGCGGGGATATCATCCGGTGGACTAGGAACAGGCGTCCCGAGCAACGTTTCCAAAACCCAGGCCCCGCGAAGCACCGGGCTGGATCGCTGTGGATAAGAGGTCACCATGTGAACTCCGCCCAGGCCCAGCAGTCCGCCTCGCTGCCCGTTGGTGACATCGACTTTGCGAAGCGACCGGCCCTTCACTTGTGGCAAGCCATAATGCTTGGCCAAACGGTCGTTCAGAAAGCTATAGTCGGCATCAAGGAACTCCAGGATGGAGCGGTTTTCGCGAACGATGTACGTCGTCAGTTGGATCGCTTCGGCACGAAAATCGGCCGCCAATTCGCTCGAGTAAATATCGCGGTACTCGCCGTTGATGGGGGAGACGCTTCCACCGACTTCCTTGGTGCCGAGCCACTGCCCGGTGAATGTCTCGAAGAAGATCTCTGCTTTGTCGTCTTGCAGCATGCGCCGCACTTCGGCTTGAAGCACTGGCGTCTCCCGAAGTTTGCGTTGCTTCGCAAGGTTGAACAAACGCTCGTCCGGCATGCTTGACCAAAGGAAGTAAGAGAGTCGCGAGGCGAGTTCAAAATCGTCGATTGGTTCCAAGTCTGTCGATTGCGGAGTGTCTTCAATGCGGAAGAGGAAGTGAGGCGATACTAAGATTCCTTTTAACGCCAGCTTGACGCACTCTTCGTACGGATCGTTACGCTGCTCAGCACGGTCGTACAGTGCCAGAAATAGTTCGATATCCGCATCATCGATGGGGCGTCGAAAGGCTCTTTGTGCGAAGTCATGAATCAGTCGTTTCGCAGCGTCACGTGACTTCTCGTACTTGCCATCCTTCGCTTGAAAGATGCGTGCATGAAATACTTCGGCTTCGTGAGGCCGCTTGATGCCGAGTTCTTTGATCTTGAGACGTAAGAGCCCAACGTCTGATTGATCCTTCAGGTTTCGCAGGCCAATCGCATGGAATCCACGACTTAAACGAACCGTGGTGCTAAACGATTGTTCTTCGTATTTAGAATTCAACGTAAAGCGATCCGCAGGAAGTCCATCGAGTTTGAGAACTAACTTCCCATCCTTTTTCAACGAATTCCGTACGTCCACCGTTAGCTCGTAGTCGCCAGCGACGTAGATGACCGTGCCAGCGAAAAGCTCTCCCGGCGAGGCAAGAACTCGGGCCCCCTTGGCCATGGGACCATCGGCCGGCAATAAATCGTTTTCGCTGAATTGTTGCCGGAGCGGCGGGGTGATGATTGCCGCGTCGAGGATCTCTTGGGCCGCTTCGACATAGCGTTCCATCAGCATCGGCGGCAGGAACAGCGTTTCGCCATTGTTGTTGAAGCCTTCGCCGCCACCGCCATCGGTCGGAAACGTTTCGTGGTAGCCAAGCTGCGGACCAACGAGATCGCGAATCGTGTTTTCATACTCCAGACGATTCAATCGTCGAGTTGTCACGTTGCCGGCGTACGGACCAAGCTCGCACGCGGTGGCGCGAAGATGATCGTCAATCCACTGTGCGACTTCCAACCGCTGCTTTTCGCTCGGTTGATCTTCGTCGGGCGGCGGCATCGTCCGATTGCGCAATTGGGCGGCCACGCTTCCCCAGATGCCACGCAGATGTTGGAGCTGAGCGGCGGTGTTCGCTTGGAGAAAGGGAATGTGGTTGTCAGGATCTTCCGGATCGTGGCACGCCGCGCAGTATTGGTCCAATACCGGGCGAATCGTCTTTTCAAAATGGTCCGGAGCTTCCGGATCAGCGGCAAGCGTGCATGTGACGAAGCTTGCCCATAAAACCATGGAAGCTGCTGTCATCGGCCAGCGCGCATGAATAGATAGGAATGGCATCGATAAGGAAAGGCGGGATGAAGGAAGGAGCTGTAGGGAAGGTACTACGTGCCATCATAACGGTGACGAGGAATTGTTAGTAGCGCGAAATGGGCGTGACCAAAGGTGTCACCAAGCCCCATATCTTGTGCAGGCAGGATGAAGGCTGAGTAAGAGATCGATAAAGTCCAAAAATTTTTGGAAGTCGTCCGCTGTGAATGACGGCGTGGCCACTAGATCTGGTGCTGGCAGAGTGCGTGTGACGCTAAGTGTCGTACTTTCAAGAACTTGTGGTGAGAAAGTCGTCCCTAACTTTGGCCCCTGAAAACCGGCGATAGCACTTTCGTGCTAGCGACTGGTGTGTGGATAGATATGTCGGATGTTGGCCTTACTCGTTGGCTAGCAACGGCTTACAGCATGTGAAGATAATGTGGTTGACGCGTTCTGCTGCCACGATATATTGGGCTCCCGTCGTTCGGAATGATTCAATTCGCCCCCAACATCTGGCGATAAATCATTTTTAGCGACCCAGGATATTGTGCCTCGGTTTTCCAGCGATACAATATCTTGTAGTGGTGCCCACGAGGTAGCGCGGCGTTATGCGGCCAGGCTGAGCGGGTGGCAATCCCCCTGATGTCAGGGGCGTGGAAGATTAGGAGTCTCAAGTTCTCGTCTGAACTTTGTCATGGACGACCAAGCGATCCCCGCGTGGCTTGCTTGCGCTTGATGCTGCTGAATTTCGAAGCGTTGTCACCCACAGGTGTGTGGTTCATACAAGGTTTGTTCCCAAGCTGAATTAAGGCGACGGCAATGGAATCGAAAAAGAGCTCGGCCGGCATGAAACCGGCAGACAATCAGCAACCTGTAGGAGACGATGTCATGACGACAGTGACGACCCAGGTATCTTTGGACGTTCGCAAACGCGACGGCCGCATCACCTCTTTCGAGTCGACCCGCGTTGAACATGCGATCGAGAAGGCTTTCCGAGCGGAAATCGGAATTGCCGACGAACAACCGATCGAGCCGGCTCTGCGTCAGCAGATTTCTGAGATCACCACCAACGTGGTCAATCAGATCGAAAACCGTCCTTTCAGCCGCGATGGCGTGGACGTCGAAACGATCCAGGACGCCGTAGAAATTCAGCTGATGCGTCACGGTCACTTCTCCGTGGCTCGCCGCTACATCCTTTATCGTGAACAGCATGCCAAGTTGCGTGCTCTGCGTGCCGCCGAAGCGGATGGCTCGTTGCAAGCCCCACGCATCCACGTCAAGCAGGAAAATGGCGAGAAGCAGCCATTCGACGCGACTCGCATGCGTCGTCGTATCTACTCGGCCGTTCGTGGCTTAGAGCAAAACTGCTCGGCCGAAGAACTAGTCGAAGAAACCTACCGTACGCTGTACGACGGCATCACGCCGCAAGAGATCTACCGAGCCATGATCCTGGCTTCGCGTAGCCGCATCGAACGTGACCCCGACTACGACACCGTCGCGGCTCGCTTGATGTTGATGGTGATCTACAACGAAGCGTTGGGTCACATTCATCCGAACGAAGACTTGGCCGAAGTTTGCCAGCGTCAGTTCGAGGACTACATTAACGTTGGTATCGAATCGAAGCGTCTCTCGGAAAAGCTGCGTGAGTACGATCTGACGAAGATCGCTGCCGCACTTCGTCCAGAACGTGACGCGGCATTCCCTTACCTCGGTCTGCAGACGATTTACGACCGTTACTTGCTGCACGTCGAAGGCCGTCGCATCGAAACGCCTCAGTACTTCTGGATGCGTGTCGCGATGGGACTGGCTTGGAATGAAGACGACAAAGAAGCTCGGGCAATCGAGTTCTACAACATCTTGTCGAGCTTCCGTTTCACCTCGGCCACGCCAACGCTGTTCAATGCCGGCACGCTGCATCCACAGCTCAGCTCGTGCTACTTGAGCACCGTCATGGACGACTTGGAGCACATCTTCAAGGTCGTCGGCGACAACGCCATGCTCAGCAAGTGGGCCGGCGGTTTGGGCAACGACTGGTCGAACATTCGTGCCACCAACGCCCACATCAAGGGAACCAACGGCCAAAGCCAAGGCGTCATCCCGTTCCTCAAAGTGGTCAACGATACCGCGATTGCCGTCAACCAAGGTGGCAAGCGAAAAGGTGCTGTCTGTTCGTACCTCGAATCGTGGCACTTGGACATCGAGGAATTCCTCGATCTGCGTAAGAACACCGGTGACGATCGTCGTCGTACGCACGATATGCACACCGCCAACTGGATTCCCGACTTGTTCATGAAACGAGTTCGTGAAAACGGTCAGTGGACGCTGTTCAGCCCAGACGAAGTGCCTGATCTGCACGATCTGTACGGCAAAGCATTTCAGGAACGTTACGAGCACTACGAAAAGCTCGCCGACGAAGGCAAAATCCGCATGTCCCGCCGCATCAATGCGTTGGAACTGTGGCGTAAGATGCTGACTCGCTTGTTCGAGACCGGCCACCCTTGGATCACCTGGAAAGATCCATCGAACGTTCGTTCGCCTCAAGATCACGTCGGCGTGGTGCACAGCAGCAACCTCTGTACAGAGATCTTGCTGAACACCTCGAAGCAGGAAACGGCTGTTTGTAACCTGGGCAGCATCAACATGGTTGCCCACGTGAAGGATGGCAAGCTCGACCACGAGAAGCTGCGTGAAACGGTAACGACTGCCGTTCGCATGCTCGATAACGTGATCGACATCAACTACTACCCAACCGACGAAGCCGGCAACTCCAACCGCAAGCATCGTCCTGTGGGGATGGGCCTGATGGGCTTCCAAGATGCCCTTTACGCTCTGGGTGTCGGTTACGCCAGCGAAGAAGCGGTCGAGTTCGCCGACGAAAGTATGGAAGCCATTTCGTACTATGCGTTGTTGGCATCCAGCAACCTGGCCGAAGAACGTGGGACCTACGAGACCTACCAGGGCTCGAAGTGGGATCGCGGAATTTTGCCGATCGATTCGCTGGAAATGCTCGAGCAGGAACGTGGCGTTGAAATCGACGTCGATCGCAGCTCGAAGCTCGATTGGCAAGTCGTTCGCGACGCGATCGCCAAGAACGGTATGCGTAACAGCAACGTCATGGCCATCGCTCCGACCGCCACGATTTCCACCATCATCGGTGTCGCCCAGTCGATCGAACCGACCTACAAGAACCTGTTCGTGAAGAGCAACTTGTCTGGCGAATTCCCACAGATCAACCGCCGCATGGTGCAAGATCTGAAGGAACTCGGCTTGTGGGATTCCGACATGATCGAATCGCTGAAGTACTACGACGGCGGTTTGCTCGAAATCGATCGCATTCCGGACGACATCAAACGCAAGTATCTGACCGCCTTCGAAGTCGCTCCGCAGTGGCTCATCGAATGTGCCGCTCGCCGCCAGAAGTGGCTGGACATGGGGCAGTCGCTCAACTTGTACATGTCGGAACCAAGCGGCAAGAAGCTGCACGAGATGTACTTCCTGGCTTGGAACAAGGGCCTCAAGACGACTTACTACCTGCGAACGCTCAGTGCGACCCAGGTCGAAAAGTCGACGGTCGACGTCAACAAGTTCGGTATTCAGCCACGCTGGATGAAGAACCAAAGTGCTTCGGCCAACATCAAGGTCGATCGCGAAAAGGCTGCCGAAAGTCACGATCTGGATCAACTTCCAGAACAGCAGCCAGAAGCGAAACAGTGCAACTTGGACGGCGACTGCGAATCGTGCCAATAAGCACGCGTTGTCTCTGCCCTATGTGGCACGGTTAGACCACCGTTGAAATTGCGTCGGCCGAACGACCCAGACGGCCGACGCCAACGCAAGAAGCAATTTTCTAGTACAAATCCCTTCGGAGAAACACGATGTCCACTCCAAGCCTCGGCTTCGATACCGAAATGACTGGAACGCAGCGGGTTAACGCCAGCGAAAAGCGTTTGATCAATGCTCACCAAGTCGACGTCAATCAGCTGATGCCATTGAAGTATCACTGGGCGTGGGAACATTACGTCAACGGTTGCGCCAATCACTGGATGCCAACCGAAGTTCCGATGACCAAGGACATTGAAACCTGGCGTAGCGACAAGCTGACCGAAGACGAACGCAAAGTCATCATGCGTAATCTCGGTTTCTTCTCGACCGCCGAAAGCCTTGTTGGTAACAACCTGGTCTTGGCGATCTTTAAGCATGTGACCAATGCCGAAGCACGCCAATACCTGCTGCGTCAGGCGTTTGAAGAAGCGATCCACTCGCACACGTTCCTGTACGTGGTGGAAAGCCTCGGTTTGAACGAAGGCGAAGTCTTCAACATGTACCATGAAGTCCCTGCGATCACTAAGAAGGACGAGTTCGAGATGAACTTGACCCGCGAAGTGCTCGACCCTGACTTCAAGACCGATTCGTACGAAGGCATTCAAACCTTCCTGAAAAACCTGATCGGTTACTACATCATCATGGAAGGGATCTTCTTCTACACTGGTTTCGTGATGGTGCTTTCGTTCCATCGTCGTAACCTGATGACGGGGATCGGCGAGCAGTTCCAGTACATCCTGCGTGATGAAACGGTTCACTTGAACTTCGGCATCGACCTGATCAACGGCATCAAGGAAGAAAACCCTGACGTCTGGACCGAAGAGTTCCAGCAGTCGATCATCGACTTGATCCACGAAGCGGTTGAACTTGAAATCGCTTACGCTTCCGACTGCCTCCCGAACGGTATTCTCGGACTCAACCGCGATCTGTTCCGCGACTACGTCCATCACATCGCGGATCGCCGCTTGGAACGCATCGGCCTGCCCAAGCAGTTCAACCAGGCCAACAATCCATTCCCATGGATGAGCGAAACGATGGACCTCGCGAAGGAAAAGAACTTCTTCGAAACGCGAGTGACCGAATACCAAAGCTCCAGCGGTCTCAACTGGGACTAACATGATTCAAGCTGACTGCGGTTGCCAACGTTAGCCAACCGCGGTGAGCACTTCTGCTTGGCTCTTGCCCTCTCGAAGTCGAAGGAAAAGAGTTCCAGCCAGGAGCGAACGAGCCAAGGATTGTGTCTTGTAAAGGACTACGAAGGTAGGCCATCGGAAACGGTGGCCTGCCTTTTTTTATCTTCGAAGTGCGGCGATCTTGGCCATCCGTACGTCGCGCCCCATCGGCATGCCACAAGAGTCGACTCGGCACTGCCTCCGATCAAGGCAATCTCTCAACTTCTCTGCGAACCTTCTCGCGATTCTGAATTTCCAAGTTACCGGTAAAAGAAAAATAAAAAGCTTGCTCCGGAGGTGTGGTTCGCTATGATGTCACGATCTACCTAGCTTAAAAACGGGTAGTGGCGTCCAAAACAACCTTGCTTCGTTGGGCATCTCAGCCACACGAAATCGCCTGGTCTTGTCTCCCCTCGGCTCGTGCGATTGGCATGAAGTTTGTTTGTTTTCGCTTGCCCCTCTCCTTGTGCCTTCCTCATTACCCACCTTATTTCCACTTCCCGATGGAGTATGCCATGCGTCGTAGTACGTCCCTGCGCGGTTTTACGCTCGTTGAATTGTTGGTGGTGATTGCCATCATTGGTGTCTTAATTGCATTGTTGCTTCCGGCGGTACAGATGGCCCGAGAAGCGGCTCGGCGAATGTCGTGCACGAACAACCAGAAGCAGTTGGGTCTTGCGCTGCACAACTATCACGACACTTATCTCACGTTCCCTCGCTATAACCAGGCAGCGTTGGCTTCCGACGCATCGTCGAGCTATGCCTGTGGTCCGCACGTGAAACTGCTTCCTTACATCGAACAGTCGGCCGTTTACGAACAGATCAAAACGGCAACGTTGAACTTCTATCGAAACGTGACCAGTTCTGAGTCAGTGGTGCAGAACAACCGCATCTCCGGCTTCGTTTGCCCTTCCGATTCGGTCTTTCCCGATTCCAATCGCGAAGGGAATTGCAATTATCCTCTCAGCGCTGGGTCGAATCTGGCCTGGGACGTCGCCGAGTCGCGTCAGAATGGTGCGTTCAGTTTTCGCAACGAAGTTAAATTCGCCGACATTACCGATGGAACGACCAATACGATCCTTGTTGGCGAGCACCTTACCGGCGACGGGGACGACACGCTTTATCGCATCAACTCCGACGTTGTTCGCGGGCTGTCCTGGTCGGCCAACGAATCAACTTCACAAGGACCGATCACCCAAGCCACGCTCGATACGGCCGGGGTTGCGTGTGACAACAACAAGTCGAATCACAGCAGTTTCGCCGCGCTGCGTTGGACACGCGGTACATTGGAATACGCCATCTTCAACACGCTGGCTCCACCCAACTGGAAATATCCCAGCTGCATGACTTCAACCAGCACCGGCAATCATGGAAGCTCGAAAGGGATTTACGTTGCCCGCAGTCGTCACCCCGGCGGTGTGAACTTTACGCTTGCCGATGGTTCGGTCCGATTCATTACGGAAACCGTCGACTCGCAAACCTACCACGCAATGGGCAGCCGCAACGGTGGCGAAGTCGTTCAGCTACCGTAAGCGACGACATTTCCCACTCTCGTCAGTTGGTTTATCTCTCTCTACGTTTTGGAAGAACTCCATGTTGAAGATCCGTAAATACTCTCCCTTGGTCGTTGCTGCGCTGCTTGCAGGGTGCGGAACGTCTGGCGAAGCGCCTGTTCGTGTCGTTCCCCCTGCCCCAGAGGCAAAAGAAACGTTGTTGCAAATTGTCTCGACCGGCGACGTCAAAGGGGTCAAAAAGCAATTGCATCAGGAAATCGAAGGAATGCGTGAGGCCAAGCCTGAGCAAACCGACAAGCTGTTGGCCGAATTCCAAAAGCTTGTCGACGAAAAAGACCCTGCCCAGCGAAAAGCCATCGCCCAGCAAATGGCCGACACCCTTTAACGTCGCCCATTAGAGCAATTCGTCCGTCAGCGTTACACTAGAAGTGTGCTAAGTAACGACTGACGGACAGGAAAGCAATGAAAACCGCCATCATCGGTTGGGGCTCCCTGCTGTGGGACGACCGACCTGATTACGATCAACACCATGGCCCGTGGTATTTCGACGGGCCGATGCTGCGTCTGGAATTCACTCGAATTTCAGTCAGCCGAAAGCGTGCGTTAACGCTTGTGCTGGAAGAAGAGCTCGGTGCCGAATGCCGCGTCGCCTACTGCGTGAGTCATCGAGAGAGCCCTGCCGAAGCGATACAAGATCTGCAAATTCGGGAAAAGGCAACCGAAAAGGAAGTGGGCGTCTACCTGCCTCATTCTCATCCGCCCGGGCTATCGCAAGCGAACATTCCACCAACGATTACCAAGTGGGCCGATCAAACCGACTTCGATGCGGTTATCTGGACAGGGCTGCCGAACAACTTCCGTGAACTCAGCGATCAGGGCGACCACTTCTCGCACGCCGCGGCGATCGCTCATGTCGAGTCGCTTTGTGACGAAGGAAAATGGAAATCGGTCGAGTATATCTTCCGCGCTCCAGAGTTCATCCAGACACCGTTGCGAGAAGAACTGGAAAACCTCGATTGGTTTGCCAAGCTGTGGCACCAGCAACGAGAGTTCCGACGCGACTAAACTCCGGTCACGGAAAACGGAAGCACATGCCCAGCCAGACGTAAGCATGGCACGACCAAATGGACGGCGTTGCGCTAAAAGTTTTGCACCACGCGAAACGATCTGCTAGGTTCGACGAAGTTGCTTTGCCTTCGCCCCCCTGCTTCGCGGGCCGCACGCTATGCCTCGCTTTCTACGCCAGTTCGGTCTACGCACCCTGCTGATCTTTTGTACGGTTGCCGCCGGATGCTTCGGCATGTGGCGTTGGCATATGACTTGGGTTGACGGACAACACCAGCTTGCCGGGCAAATTGCCGAAGCTAAGGGAGACGTCCGCTGGGCCACATGGGGGCCGCAGTGGGTGCATCAACTTTTTGGTAGTTACTATTTCTCGAACATCGTCGCCATCGACTGGCATCACAAGCGACTCAAAGAGGAACAACTGGAACTAGTCCGGCAGATTCCGACATTGGAAGAACTATATATTCCAGGAAACCGGATCAAGGACGAACAACTGGCCGTGCTGGAAAGTGTGCCGCGACTTCGCAAGCTGGCCATCTGGAGCAATCCACTTTCCAACGCCGCGCTCGAGCATGTCGGCAAGCTTAAGCAGTTGGAAGTGCTCGATGTCCATCGAACGAAAATGGATGAAGATGGCTTGATCTACCTTCGCGATCATCCTCGCCTGGAGATCTTACGGCACGACTTCAAAATGAGTGACGTCGGCATTAGCCACCTCGCTTCCATGCCGATGGTTTCGGTCGACTACCTGATTACCGAAGGACTCGATTTCCATAGCTTTCGTCATCTTCGCGATCAGATACATGTTAAACGTCTCTATGTTTCGCGTCCGGAGTATGCCGAGTGGGCTACCTGCCTGACAGGGCATCCAACCCTTGAATCGCTGGAGGTAACCAACGCGCCGATGACCGACGCGGAACTCCAAGCGATGATTGCCGCTAATACATTGACGAACTTGGAACTTACCAACGTTCCGGTCGGAAATCTCGGCATTCATAATGCGCCGCACGCTTCGCGACTGAAATCGCTACGGCTATCGCACACCCATGTGACAACGCAGGGGCTGCTGCTGACATTCGGGCAATATCCGAAAAACATCGTCGTGTTGCGGGACTGGATTCGCCTAGTCAACGGCAGCAACGGTCAGAACGTCGATTGGACGGGGCGTCTGAAGGCCGAGAAACTCGAAGACCTGAAATATTGCCGCAACGCCACTTCGGTCTATCTTCAAACCAATCAGTTAGACGGCATGAACTATGCTTGGCTCCAGCGGCTCGAAAAGCTCAACTTCTTGAAAGTCGACTACTACGGAGGCGATGAGTTGCTAGAGCATGTGACTTCGTTAAAAGAGCTTCAGCAATTGGAAGTCCATGGAGCGAAAAAGATTACCCCGGCAGGCTTTCAGACAATCGTCCCGCTCGAGAAACTCACCACGTTAAGCCTTCGCGGCGCCGAGATCAGCGACGAATCGCTCGAAGTCATCGGGCAGATGAAGCAGCTGGAGACCTTGGACATCTCCGGCGCCAAAGTCACTGACGAGGGGATACAGCATTTGACTGGCTTGGAGAATTTGGTCGTCCTCAATATTTCTACGTGCAATCTGCTGACCGACGAAGCGCTCAAGTCGGTCAGCGAGTTAGACAAGTTGCAGTACCTGCATGCCCAATCGACGCGGTTTACCGACGAGGGTTTGCAGCACTTGCATTCGATGCCTCGACTCTCGAACGTCAGCTTACTTGGCTCGAAACATACCAGCGCCGGCATCCGCGCCCTACGAAATGCTTTGCCCATCAAGGGTGGCAACATCTATTAATTCGCTTGCCGCAATCCAAAGAAAAGGGCCTGTCGCGAAACAGACCTTTTCTGATGAACCTACTCTGAGATTTGTCGACTAACTTTGGCCAGAATTCCCACGGTTACCACGTTCCGGTCTACCTCCCCGATTACCTCGCTCGCCATTAGACCCACGCTGAGGATCTCGCGGCCCAGCGTCCCCCTGCCCTGCCCCTCGCGGAGCATCAGGCTTGGGAGCTTCCGGTTTTGGAGCTTCCGGTTTTGGAGCTTCCGGTTTTGGAGCTTCCGGTTTTGGAGACTCAGGTTTGGGAGACTCAGGTTTGGGAGACTCAGGTTTGGGAGACTCAGGTTTGGGAGACTCAGGTTTGGGAGACTCAGGTTTGGGAGACTCAGGTTTGGGAGACTCAGGTTTGGGAGACTCAGGTTTGGGAGACTCAGGTTTGGGAGACTCAGGTTTGGGAGACTCAGGTTTGGGAGTCTCAGGTTTGGGAGTCTCAGGTTTGGGAGTCTCAGGTTTGGGAGTCTCAGGTTTGGGAGTCTCAGGTTTGGGAGTCTCAGGTTTGGGAGTCTCAGGTTTGGGAGTCTCAGGTTTGGGAGTCTCAGGACGTGGCATCTCTGGCTGCGGAGACGCAGGGTCGGTCACGTTGGGTTGATCCGGTTTTTGTGGTTGACGATCGGGCGAGTTGCCAGGGCGATCTGTTCCACGGTCTTTTTGCCCTTCCGGTTTCGGGGCATCGGACTGCTTGGCTTGCGGCTGATTTTCCGGATCAACATTCACGCTCAGTGGACCGAAGTTCAGCGAGCGGTTGCCTGGCGTATTCGCGGAAGCGTCGGCCGAAGCATTCGTATTGCTGCCATCTTTGAACGCTTCGCGGCGTTGCTTTTCGATCTGCTGATATCGTTGCCGACGGTCAGAAAACTGTTGCCAACGTGAGTCATCTTCGCGGAACTGCATCTTCACGCTCGTGTCGACGTCGTTGACCAACTGGGTGACTGAAGCGGCCAACAGAGGCTGCACATCGGCGTTGCTGTTGCGCGGTCGGCGATCGTTCCACACCACCGCGGGCCGAGCATTCGCGTTTTGAATGAAGTAATCGTGACGTGTTCGATAATATTCAAAGCGATCGCGCTGCACCGTCGAATAAAATACGAAAAGCGGATCGTAGTAATTGCGCTGTAGCCCGACCCAAGCGGTCAACTGGCCGCGTTTCGGACGCACGTCGTAGTAGTTGCCGAAGTGATAATGGCCGTAGTCGTTATACACGAACAGGTGCGTCGGCAATGTACGGACCGAGACAACTACGCTTGGCGTGTAGCGAACTTGACGCTGTGCCGTTTCAATTCGGACTGGGCTGAACAAGATCCCGCGTTGTTCGAGCGGATAATCCCAGTAGCCGTTCACCAGCAAGTAACCGCGCGGCACCCAGACGTAGCGCTGCGGAATCCAAACCTGGTTCGGTTCTCCTTCGGCCCAGAAGCCAGGTTCCCAGCGATAGTCGTTCGATTGATAAACCCAACTTCCCGGCACCCAGAAGTGTCGATCGGAAGGGGCCTGACCGGCTTCTTCGTGACGAGGCTCGGGCGGCGTTTTGGTGATCAGCGTCAAGTTGCCTTCTTCCACCCACGCACCGCTGATCCAAGCATAGCCACCGTCGTGCGAAACCCAATCGCCAGGAAGCCAAACCATGTCTTGCGGTGGACGACGCCAGACGCCGCTCACCCAAACGAATTCATATTCGGCCGGATCCCAACCCCAATAGCCAGGAATCCATTGGATCTCTTCCATCTGTGGCACCTGCCGTGGTGGCAGTTCGTCGATCGGTGCCGGCGGTTGTTGGTCGACCACAATGGCAGCGCTGCGACTCGTGCGATTTGGCTGGGCGAACGCTTCATGAACCGGACCGCGGCTCAGCGCGATAAAGTTTTGACCACTGCTGCGTTCGGCCGACGGCTGAGGAGGCGGCGTCGGTCTGGGCGGTGGCGGTTGTTGGCCATACAAAAAGGATGGCAATCCCACGCTTAAAAGCGTAAGCGATACGAGTATTTGCGTCTTGAAGAACGAGTTCATCGGGATTCACTCCTGGGGGAATTCGCCGGCAACGTAACTGCGATCACGCGATCGTCTTGCTGGCTCGCAGCGAAATCTTTGCAAGTTGCGTTCCACCTTTTCGTGGCAGGCAAGTAAAAGTTGTTTGATGTCACGTTCTACCTTGGTACATTGGCAGAGCCTCTTACTTCCTGCCTGGTGACTCCCGCCCCTTCCCTGGAGTTAGACAACGTCATGTCGCATCTTCGTTTGTGGATCTTGCCGTTCTGTTTGTGTTGGTTCGTTAGCTCAGCGTTGGCCGCGGAAAACGTCTTTCAAGCCGGCGCTGCGACCAGCAACATTACGCCGCCGCTGGGGCAAATGATTGTCGGTGGATGGAAGCCAATCCCCGCACGCCACATCCACGACGAACTTCACGCTCGCTGTTTGGTTCTGGACGATGGCGATACCCGGTTGGCGATCGTGTTGTGCGACAACGTCGGCATCCCTGTCGAGGTGTTCGATCAAGCCAAACGCAAGATCGAAACGGCGACCGGCATTCCCGCATCGCATCAGCTGCTTGCCGCCACGCATACCCATTCCGCGACAACCGCCCGCGGTGCATCGAAGGTGATACAAGAGACCCAGCTAACCGACTATCAGGCGTTTCTCGTGCAGCGGATTGCCGATGGTGTTCAGCGTGCCATCAATCAGCTTCAGCCAGCGAAGATCGGTTGGGGGACGACCGAGGAGCCGAGCGAGGTTTTCAATCGTCGCTGGTTTATGAACGACGCGGCGCACCTGACCAATCCGTTTGGTGGCGTCGATCGCGTGCGGATGAATCCTCCACGCGGAAGTGCCACGCTCGATCGTCCAGCCGGTCCGGTCGATCCGGAGGTTTGCTTTCTTTCAGTACAAACAACCGACGGCCAGCCGATTGCGCTGCTCGCGAATTACTCGTTGCACTATGTCGGCGGGGTTCGCAGTGGTGATGTTTCGGCAGACTACTTTGGATACTTTGCAAAGTTCATCGCCGAGAAGTTGAACGCTACCGATCAGCAACCTGCGTTCGTCGGCATTCTTTCCAATGGAACCAGCGGCGACGTGAATAACATCGACTTCACCGCGAAGAACCCTCGCCGCTACGCACCCTACGAAAAGATGCAGGAAGTGGCCGAAAAAGTTGCCAGCAAAGTGGCGGCCGCGCACCAGAAGATCACCTTCCACGACGATATCACTCTCGGTGCGAAACTGACGATACTGCCGCTGCAAGCACGTAAGCCAACGCCAGAGATGCAGAAGCATTTTCAAGAAATCGAAGCGAAGTCGGCCGACGATTCTTCGGGACATCGGCGCGAAAAGATCTACGCCGACCGCATTGGCCGCCTGAAAGATGCCCCCGATGTCGTCGAAGTTCCGCTTCAAGTACTCAAGATCGGCGATCTTGGAATCACGGCCATTCCTTTTGAAACGTTTGCCGAGACCGGACTCGAAATCAAAGACCGCAGTCCTTTTCAGGAGGCGTTCACGATTGAACTGGCCAATGGCTCGTTTGGATACTTGCCGACGCCGCCGCAGCATCGGCTCGGTGGTTACGAAACCTGGCTCGGGACCAACTATGTCGAAGAAAAGGCTAGCGAAAAGATTGTCGATTCCCTCATGAAGATGTCTAATTCACTTTCGGAACAGTCGAAGCAAAAACCATGAGGCGGTAACAAGGCAATCGCAGTGCGTGAATTCTCTATCGTATTGCATCGGAAAATATCAGGCGAACAGCCTGCGTCGGCGAACGCGATCGCCAAGTCGGAGGTCGCACTGGGACGCTTGGCCCGCAAGCTAGGCGTCGTCCCGTTGACCGAATTCAAAAGCCAGTCGCCTGACAGCGCGCTAGAACTGCTCGCCTCTGAGGGGCTCGACACGAGCGAACTCGACCTGCCCGGCGAGTCTTGGTTCAATCCCCTGCAAGGCCTGCAAACCGTCGTTGCCCTGCGCGACTATCTGCAAGATCACCCGGCCACGATTCCCGATTCCGATAAGATACTTTCGGAATTGGAACGTTGGAAAGAAACACTCGTTCAAGCTTCCCAGGCAGGCATCGCCTGGCATCTTAGCGTGAAGTTCTAAGGGAAGCGGCCAGGTTGGTTTGAGGTTTTCGCGATCAAGTTCACAGCGAAACTTCCGATTCGGCTGCGCCTCCCCATCGGGTAGCCCGGTTTGCTTGCAAACTGGGGAGCGAAGCGAATCGAGGTCTTTCGATCAGGTCAACCGTAAACTAATACCTCCATTCGGCTGCGCCTCCCCAGGTTGCAAGCAACCATGGGCTACCCAAGTTAATTGGGAAAGCTGGCCAGCGTTACTCTTCCTTGATGGTTTCGGTGCTGTCGCTGGCAATTGGATCTTTCAACAATTGCCGCGGCGAAACCATCCGGTGCCACAGCCAGAAGCCTGTCGGGGTGGTGATGAAACCGAAGAGCCACAACGTCCAAACTGGAGATCCGGTTCGCAGCATCTCGCGGCAATCGCCGATTTGTTCGAAGGAGCCCAGCCCGATGTACGCTCCGTTGGCAATCAAGCAGAACCCCGCAAAGAACTGCGCAATGCCTCGCGGCCAGGTCCAAGATCGTGGAACGAGACTCCACGCGGCCAGCGGTAAGACGCATCCCAACAGTGGCCCGAGCCAGACGACGAAGCCTGGATAAGGGTTTGGCGAAACATCTGTTCGCGAAATGGCAAGAGGGCTGAGAACCACCTTAGTCACCGTTCCGCCACTGAGAACCGCCCCAACGACATGCCCCAGTTCATGCACCGCCATCATTCCCAGCCAGCACATCGCCAGGGTCGCTATGCAGAACAAAATGACAGCAAACTTTCGCATACGTTTTCCGACGATGGGTGGTCCGGGTTTGTAAACCCGGATCGGCGCAGCCGACAAGAGGCTGATCGTTTGAGTTTTAGTAAATAGAGGCCTCCATCAGCTTCGTGCCGCGATTTATCTGCCTCTTGTGGCCTTCGGCCATCCGGGTTTACAAACCCGGACCACCCGTGCCAACGTGAGTCAAATTGATCATGTTCCTCTTCTCTCCGTGCCCTCTGTGATCTCTGTGGCTATTCCCTCTCCTCGACTTACCGAGGTTAAGCTCTCTTTATCGTAAAACGAAGGACCGATTTTCGCATCAACCGGGTAAGCCTGGCCGAACATTGATTTACTCGTGTTGGCGGTGTGCCAGGATGATCTCGGCTCTGGCAGTTTTCGCGTTATAATGGCAGGCGTCCTGAACGAGGTTTTGCTCCGCGAGTTCGCTACGAAATATGTCCAGCCGTCGCCGCTTAGGCCTGCCGATTACTATCGCCGTGATCATGATCGTGCTTTTGGTGGCACTGATCGTCGGTTGGGTGATGATCAATGTCTGGGGCGCGACCGAAAACGAACAAGCGGCCCCACTCTATTACACGTTTCTGCCAATTGGGGCGACTTTTCTGGCAGTGATTCTGGCAGGCGTCATTTTCTATATGGTGCTGTCGATTAAAGCGATCAATTTAAGCCAGCGTCAGGCAAACTTCATCGATAGCGTCACGCATGAACTCAAGAGCCCGATCGCTTCATTGAAGCTTTACTTGCAAACGCTCAATCGGCGTTCGATTCCGCCTGAGAAAGTCGGGGCGTTTTATGAAACGATGCTGGAAGATATCGAACGCCTCGATCACCTGATCAACCACTTGCTGGAAGCGGGCCGGATCGATCGACGTCGTGACGATGCCGAAGAAGGGGACGTGCGGCTCGATAAAGTATTGGCCGGATGTGCCCAGTCGGTGGCGCTGTTGTATCGTTTGCCGCCTGATACGATCAAACTGAAAACGGTCCCTTGCACGGTGCATGCACTGCATGGCGATATCGAAATCATTTTTCGAAATTTAATCGATAACGCCGTAAAATATTCGGGCAAAGATCCCGAAGTGAAAGTACAGCTTCGCGTAAAATACAACGACGAAGCGGTCATTGAAGTGACCGACAATGGACCGGGGATTCCTTTCTCGCAGCGGCGAAAGATCTTTGGACGGTTCGTTCGTCTGGGGCTGGAATTGCAACGCGAAAAGCCTGGCACAGGGCTAGGGTTGTACCTCGTGCGTACGCTGGTGCGACGTATGAAGGGAGACGTTCGCGTGAAGGATCCGCCCAAGGGGACCGGCACCGTGTTCGTGGTGACGCTTCCCAATGCGAAGACGTTGGAAGAGTCCCGAGCGACCGAACCTGTCACTGCGTGATGTACTCTTTGATTTGTCGTCCTTGCCATTTCCTTCGCCTAGATCACTGCCATGACTATGAAGCCAAATGCCGACACCCACATCTTGGTCGTTGAAGACGAAGAGCATCTGGCCGTCGGGATTCGCTATAACTTGGAAGCGGACGGCTACCAGGTTTCGGTCGCCGAAGATGGCCGCATCGCGCTGCGAATTGTGGAAGACAATCCCGGCAAGATCGACCTGGTAATCCTCGATTTGATGCTGCCAGGCATGAGCGGTTATGCCGTTTGCGAGACGCTGCGAAGTAACGGCGAAGACATGCCGATCTTGATTCTGAGTGCTCGCACGCTGTCGGAAGATCGCACGCGTGGTTTCGACGTCGGTGCCGATCAATACATGATGAAGCCGTTCGACTTGGACGAGTTTCTCAGCCGCGTGAAGAACTTGCTTTCGATGCGTCGTCGTCGTCAGCCGGCGAAAAGTCCCGAAGAAGATCTCGTGCATCAATACAGCTTTGGAGATGTCGAGATCGACTTCGACAGCTTTCAAGCGTTCGTCAGTGGCAAGCCAATTCGATTGACGCAGCTGGAATCGAAACTACTGCATTACTTTGTCAGTCATCCCAGCCGCATTATTCCCAAAGGGGAACTGCTTCGCGAAGTTTGGGAGATGCCCTCGAATGTTTCGACCCGAGCGCCGGACCAGTTCATCGCGCGGCTGCGAAAGATGTTCGAGAAAGACAAATCGAAGCCAAAGCATTTCATCACCATTCGAGACGCCGGCTATCAATTTCTGCCGACCGGCGAAGAGCCATCCAAAGAGTCGGCCAAGGATCGTTTGCCGGCGGAAGATCACGACGAGGAGTCGTCGGAGTAACGCCCAAATTAGGCGTGAAGAAAGCCCCTTATTTCTAAGAAGCAGCGTGGGGCATGCTGGCGCTTCATATTCTACGTAAGTATGCGCACAGTCTGCAAGAAATATTTGGCAAGTATTGCGAAGGTGTGCTTGTGGTCTGTCGCTTTTGAGGGCTGAGAATGGTCGCAAATCGCGGAAAATAAAGGAGCCGATTCCGGCACGCCTTCCGCGAGAACTTTCCGTGGACGCTCGTTCATATGCTGTGCGATAATGATACCAGCGCAGCAAAAAGGCCACGCAACAGAGCGTGGCCTTTGGTTGGATTCAAGTGCGAATCGGTCGTTTAGACTTTGATCGCGCCATCTTTGGTTTTTTGCTTGTAATCGACCACGTTCCAGACGAGTCCACAGGCTCGCATGACACGAATGACGTTCCACGTCAGGTCGAATTCCCACCACTTGTGGCCATGGACAGCCATGCGTGGATAAGCGTGGTGATTGTTGTGCCAGCCTTCGCCGAAAGCGAGTAGGCCAACCCACCAGAGATTGGTGCTTTTGTCGGTCGTTTCGTAGTTGCGATAACCCCACATGTGCGTTGCGGAGTTAACGAACCAGGTAACGTGCAGCAGGACGGTCAAGCGAAGGAACATGCCCCAAACGACCATTGAGACGCCGGTGTACCAGCCACCGATGAGATAGCCCAAACCGAGCAGACCGAGGCCCAGAACCAAGTGCCAGACGATGAACGTCTTGTGCAGGAACCACATGACTTTGTCTTTACGCAGGTCAGGTGCCCAACGCATGTGAAGTTCGTCTTTTTCTGGCCCGGTGTGATGCGGGAAGAGCCAGATGATGTGGGCCCAAACGCCGCCATCCAGTGGCGAGTGAGGGTCGTCTTCCTGATCGCTGTGAGCATGATGCTTACGGTGCGTGGCGACCCAGTCCAAAGCAGAGCCTTCGCCGGCCAACTGACCGATGAACGCCAAAATGTAACGAACCGGCTTGGTGGTCTTAAAGCCAGCATGCGTCAGATAGCGATGGAAACAAAGCGTGATTCCGACGCAGCCAGACAAGTAGTAAAGCACCACGGCGGCGACCAAACCGGACCAGGTAAAGCAGAACGGTGCCGCGAGGGCTCCGAGGTGGATCAGGCCAATCCAACCGATGATCGGCCAGGCACCACCGTTGCGAAATCGCTGGCTATATGGCTTCGACTGTCGGGGACGGTCAGGGGATGGTTTCTTCGATTTCGCAGGACGCTTTTTAGCAAGATTGCTCTCGCCGAGAAGCGAGGTATTTTCGTTTTCAGTTACGATCGACATGGGATGTCCTTAAATGCGATCTGAATACGGGGGAGAGTTCAAAGTTGCGATCTCTGGCAGTGGCTGAAGCATCGCTGTTGAGAAGAATTGTAAGAGGAATCGTCTCGACGAGGGTAAATGACGTGTCGCAGCTGTGTAATAGTTATGTAAATGCGGGCCGTGACACAGGTTACAGCCTCTGATAGCATCGAAAACTGCCCCCGAAAGGTGGTGTCCAAGTCGCCAGAGGAAAGGTCGGCACCGCTTTTAGATTGCCAAGAAACCAAACAAGGATGACCGATCGGTCACCCTTGAGATGGCGTTTGATTGGAAAAGAGTGGCTGGAACTATTCCGGCTTGTCTTCCTTTTTGGAGTCGTCCTTCGGCTTCTCGGCTGGTTTCTCGTCCGACTTCGCTTCGGTTTCGGGCGATTTGTCGGCTTGTTTTTCCGCCTTTTTGGACTGCTTTTTCTCCTTCTTGGGAGCTTCCTTTTCTTCCGTTTCACTTTCCTGAGGAGGTGCGGCAGTCATTTTTTCCGTCGACCAATCGGCTCGATAACGAACCATTTCGGTGTCTTCCGGAACGAAGGTTGGCTCGATCGGTTCGATTTTACGAACCCACATGTTGCGGAATTTCACGGGGTTGCCGTGGAACTGAAGGCTGATGCTGCCTTCGTCTCCGTGGCGATCGTAGGCTGGCGGCTTGTGCCAATTGGTGCTTCCGCGGACCGGATAACTGTTTTGCACGACGACGCCGTTATGGATCACGGTGATACGAGCCGGAGCAACGACATCCCCTTTTTCGTTACGGACCGGTTTGTTGAAGACGATGTCGTACGTGTTCCATTGGCCTGGCTTTTTCATCGCGTTGACCATTGGTGGAGACTGCTTGTAAACGGCACCTGCTTGGCCATCGAAATAGGTCGTATTTTCGTACGAATCAAGGATTTGAACCTCGTAATGCCCCATAAAAAAGACACCACTGTTACCGCGACCTTGGCCGCTGCTTTTGACTTCTTCCGGAGCGGCCCATTCCATGTGCAGTTGGATATCGCCGAACTTTTCTTTGGTGTTGATACCACCCTTGGCAGCAGTCGCGACACCATCATCCCATTTCCACTTTTCGCCGCCATTCCAGGCAGACATGCCATCTTCACCGATCAGCACAATGGCGTCTGAAGGGGGATCACTTGGCTTTTCGCCTGGGGTAACGACACGTGGCTCTGGCCACTCGATACCACTTTTGAATTCCTGGCCGCAAGCAATCGAGGCCAATCCGAAACAACAGGCAAGGGAAAGAAAAATACGCATCGACATTAGCGGTGCTCTCCGGGGTGGGGGATTTTTGCAACAATGACAGATGGGTTAGGGTTGCAGACGTGGCCCTCTATTTTAGCTTGCCGATTAGCGAAAAACGATAGGTTAGCCAAAACCTAGTGCGACTTCGTCCTAGATTACGATCATGTTAAAAGAAATTAGCTGCCCCGATTGTCATTGGCATCGTCTCGTCGGAACGGTCGAAAAACTCCGTCTTTTGCTGGGACTGGGAATGCTCCGCCGCGATGAGAACCCCGATCCGGCGATCATCGAGGAATTGTTCGAGCGAAACGCGTCTCAGTTGACATGTGGCGAATGTGGCCGCTTGGGGCTGCGGATCGACTTGCCCCGCGACGACGAAGAAGATTGGGGAGATGCCCCTATTTGTGAGCAGTGCCGGAAGACGATCCCAGCGGAGCGGCTGGAGATCTTCCCTGACACAAAAATATGTGTGCAGTGCCAGCAAAAAGATGATGACGGCGAAGACGATACATCGCCCGAATTTTGCCCGAAGTGCGGAGAGATTATGATGTCAGGCACTTCCCGTGGTGGCGGTTTAACACGTTATCAACTGCGATGCCCTCGTTGCGGGTAGATGTTTTTGGCCTTTTTCAAAACTGGAATGATACGCATGATCCGAGTTGCCGTACTGCTTTTGCTGGCTTTGTTTTTCACGGGATGTGTCGATGCCCCTAAGCCTCCGGCACCCCCTGAGGAAGTGACGTTCGAGCGGCAGTTGCTCGATGTTTCATCCGCCGCGACCGACAGCATTCAGGTTAAACAGTCTGCCGTGCCGCTTCAGCAGCTTCAGCATTTGAATCAGGCAACGGGGCTTCGAGAGCTTCGACTCGATCAAACGCCAGTCACCGATGCCGAGGCGGAAGTCATCGGTTCTCTAGAGTCGCTCGAAATCGTCAACTTGCCGGCCAGTGAACTTACCGACGATGGCATTGCGAAGATTGCTGCCCTGCCGAATTTGGAACTGCTGCGAATTGGCTCTCCCAATGTCACCGACGCGGCCATCGCCAAAATTGCGGAAAACAAGTCGATCCTTTACCTGCATCTGCTGCATACGCCGGTCACCGACGCGGCGGTCGACGCGATCGCCCAAATGGAACAGCTGCAGTCGTTCTACGCGGATGACACGAAGTTGACCGATGAAGGCATGTCGAAGCTGACCAAAGCTCGTCCGAAATTACATATTCATTTCAACGACCTTCATCCGCCGGGCAGTCACGCTGGACATTCGCACGATCATGACCATGATCATGGGCACGCAGGTCACGGACACAGTCACGATCACGATCATGATCACGACCATTAAGTTGGAAGGATGCTTGAATTCTGCGTTTCAGATTGCGATAACCAGTCAATCTAGTCCTGCCTGATTCTCCCCTACCCCTCATCCCAAAGAATTGAATTGCCATGGCTCGCGATTGGTCGGAACTTCACGAACTCGCTACGGACATGTTTGCTTGGCCAACCGACGCCGCTGGTTGGGAGCAGTATCGTTTGACCCAAGAGCAAGTCGACTCGTTTCACGAGAATGGTTATTTGGCTGGGGTTAAGATTTTGAATGATGATCAGATCGAAGCACTACGAGCCGAGTTGGCCGAGTTCTTCGAGTCGGAACATGCCGGCAAAGAGCTCTGGTACGAGTATCACACCAACGAATCGACGACGCCTGAGACGGTGCTGTTTCATGCCCTTGGTGCCTGGCGATTGCGCCAAGGTTTTCATGATGTGCTTTGGGCTCCTGGCTTTGTGATGGCGGCGAGTCAGTTACTGGACGGACCTGTTCGGTTTTGGCACGACCAACTGTTCTGCAAGCCAGCCAAGCATGGTAGTGTCGTTGCGTGGCACCAGGACTATTCCTATTGGACACGGACCAAACCGATTGCCCATCTGACGTGCTGGATCGGATTGGACGACGCAACGAACGAGAACGGCTGCGTACAGTACATCCCAGGCAGTCATCGCTGGGATTTGCTGCCGATCACCGGCTTGGCGGGCAATATGGAAGCAATCCACGAAGTCTTAAACGACGAGCAGTGGGAGCAATTTCAGCATCCTGTCGGAGCGGAATTGAAAGCAGGCGAAGCGACGTTTCATCATCCTTTGATGGTGCATGGTTCGTTCGAGAACCGCATCGATCGCCCGCGGCGTGCGACGGTGATCAATGCATTTCGCGATGGCGTGGTCAGCGATAAGAACGAAGAGCTGCTCAACGGAGTCCCCCCCATTCCACAGGGAGCGAAGATGGAGGGGCAATTCTTCCCGCTGCTGTTCGACCCCGCGACGGTTTCCTAATTGGCGATCGTCCGCTTCCTAGGAAAAGTTTCTTGTCAGAAATTCCGAACCCTCCTACGATACGAGTGGCTATTCTTAATTACAGATCGGCCGAACTTGTCTTGTCGTGAGAACTCTCGGGAGTACTGGAATGGGGCTTTTCTCCCATAAATTAATGCCGTCATTGCTTGCCTTGGGCATGATTCTGGGGCTGATGGTCTCGGCTTCATCGGCGGAGACATCACAGGGAATCATCGACGAACTGCTTCGTGACGGCTGGCAAGTTGGCCCTGACGGCATGGCCACCGTTCGCAGCGCGACGGCCAAAGCCCGTAGTCTGGCAGATGCCGATGCGTTGTATGCGGCGGGCATTGCGCTGCTTAGGCATCATCAATACGACGACGCGGCAGCAACGTTTCAAGCTGCGATTGATGTCGACCCTAAGCATTTTCGCAGTTGGCGTGCGTTGATTTGGGTCCGAACGCTGCAAGAGAAATTCGATGCCGCGTTGATTCAAATTCAGCGACTTGCCAAACAGTTGCCACCAAGCGAATTGGTCGGCGACGAAGAAGTCAAAGTGCAAGAGACCGTTCGGCTGCTCGGTCGACTATTCGGATTTTATGAGGGGCCACGATCGGGCGATGTTTCTGCAGCACTAGTGCAGCGTTCGCGGGATGCGATCAAGCCAGCATTGATTGGCCAGCGTCAGACCGATTTCGACAACAATTATCAGGACGTGACAACACTGTTCACGACTTCCACCACCGAGCAGCAAGATGCTCGCGATGACGCGAAACAAAAGGAGCAGATGGAAAAGCTGCAGACTCAGCAAGATATCGAAACGAAGAAGAAGCAACTGGAAGTCGACCAACAACAGGCAATCAACCGAATCGATCAGCTACGTAGTGAATGGAACCAGGAAGAGCAGCGTTTCGAGCAGATGGAAGCACCGCTCAACGCGTCGATTGCCCAACTGGAAGCTCAGCAGCGGGTAATTCGTCGTGAGTTGTCGATCTTGTTTGACGATGTCTTTCGATTGACGGAGGAAAAACGGCAAACGAACGATCCTGTTCGACGAGATCGACTCGAACGAGAGATTTTCCGACTAGAGCGACTAATCAACGACTACGAACGGGACTTGGCATTGGTGCAAGCCGAGGGCCGTCGATTGGTTTCCAGCCGAGATGTCTTACGAACACGGCGTTTGCAAACACAGCAACGCTTCGAAGCAGAAATCAAGCAGCATGTGGATCGGAAGCAAGATTTAGAGCGAGCTGAGAAACGCGTTGCGTTGGATTCACGTCGAAATAGCCGACCAGCGACGGGGAACTCACCACGCGTTCGGGTCCTTTCTGCCAAGGCTTCCAGCATTCGGACTTACGCTGACTTTCCCCTGGAAGTCGAACGATTGACGCTACTTGGCCGTTAGACTGCAACACTCGACTCAAGCTGATGCAGGTGCTTCAGAACTTGTTCTTGAGTGATCACGCCACAAAAGCTGTCACCTTTGGGAAGAACCATCACCGCGCTGATCTGTTGCTCGAACATCATCGAGGCTGTTTCACCAAGCGTAGCGTCTGGCGAAAGCCGGCTGGTGGTTTTGATCAAATCAATAGCTTTGGCGGTTTCGGCAGGCTTGCCTTCAAACAACGAGCGAGCCATCAGGCGGCAGCGAAATTGACGAAGATCTTTGGCCGTGATCACACCCAACGGGCAGTCTTCCTGCGAAGCGATCACATAGCAAAGATTGTTTGCCTCCATCGTTTGCTGAACATCTTCAATCGACGCACAGATATCGACGAAGTGCGGTGACGCATCGGTCAGCGATTCAATCGATGCGCTACGTGCGGCATGCGTGCTGTAGGCGAATTCGCGAATGTAGTCGGTGGTCGTAACCATTCCCCACAATGCCCCGGACTGAGTGACCGGCAACGAGTGGAATTCGTTGGCAAGCATGATATCGAGACCTTCGAGCGAACTACCGCCTGAAGCCAATGTCTTGACGGTGGTTTGCATGACCTGAGACGTTGGCAGGCAATATTCATCGCGCACTGTCGGCAGCGAACGTCGCGTATCGCGATACTTTATGGCTCCGCGAACGATATCGATATCGGAGACGATACCTACAACATTTCGGTGATCGTCCACGACTGGCCAATGATGAAACCCGGTGCAATAGAGTCGCTCGAGTAACTCGTAAAGCGGCGTATTGGCATGGATACAAATCGGATTGAACGTGACCAGTGAATCGATACCCTGACGTAGGAACGATTGGTTCAAGATCATGGAATAGATGCCGCTACGGGTTTACACGGAGTTTGTTGGGGCCTGCTGAAACTTACGGTTTATCGCAATCAATGCTTTGGTTTTGCGCACAGTGGATGCACAAATCGGGGGGAAGCGATTTGCTTATGTCGGCTGTAGCGGTTATCTGGCCCGACATCGGGGGGAGGAAGCAAAGCCCATGAGAACAGGTGGGAAAATGGTAGAAATCAACCGCCGCTGAGCGGATGTAGAGTCCGCAGCGGCAGATGACGTTTTCCTCTTGATACAACCGCGGCAACGTGCGGTTGGCAACGTTGGGGACCTACTTCTCAGCAGATACCATGCCGCGATTTTGCAGCCACTTGTGGCAAAGCGACGACCATTGAGCTGTCCCTGGGATCGACTTGGCCAGGCCAACGCCGTGACGACCCTTTTCAAATACGTGCATTTCGGCTGGAACTTTGTTTTGGATCAATGCCATGTAGAAGACAACCGCATTTTGAGGAGGAACTCCGGTATCTTCCGTCGTGTGGAAGATAAACGTTGGGGGCGTTTCTGGAGTGACTTGAAGTTCACTCGACATCGATTGCACGAGTTCTTTGTCGGCGTCTTTGCCAAGCAAGTTGTTTTGCGATCCGCGGTGGGTAAACGGCTGATCAAACGCGATCACGGGATAACACAGAATCAGGAAGTCAGGACGACAGCTCACCCGATCGATTGGATCCTTTGCGTCAGGATTGCCACCATCGAAATGCGTGCCAGCCGACGAAGCGAGATGACCCCCGGCGGAAAAGCCCATCACTCCGATGCGGTTCGGATCGACGTCATACTCTTCGGCTCGAGCCCGGACAGTCCGAATAGCTCGTTGGGCATCTTGCAGCGGAATCGGATGCTTATAGCCACGGCCTGAATGGCGATACTCTAAAACGAAAGCTGCGATGCCGAGATCGTTCCAGAAATTTGCGATGTCGACTCCTTCGTGTCCAGTCGCTAGATGTCCGTAGCCACCGCCGGGACATACCACCACGGCGCATCCAGTGTTGATCTCGGAGGCTGGCAGGTAGGTCGTCAGTGTAGGGATATCTTTCTCTTCGGTTCCTTTGGCACCTGGGGCACCGTTTTCCCAAAGCGGGGCTTTTTTGCCTTCTGCGGCGAGGCCTGTCGAAACAGAAAGCAGTAGAACTAAGCAGCCCAGCAAGAGCGATTTCAACATGATGTTCTCCAAAGATGCTTGAAGCAGGTGGGGGCGAAAATGGCCAGAATGGTGTGCGGCGGGATGCATTCCGCCAGGGCTCATGGTAATTTATATTTTTGGCGAAACCAAAATTTCGCTGAATGCCCTTTCTTTCATCCTACCCGTTTGCCCTTCCCCGCCAAAGGACTTGCCGTGCGAAAAAGCTTTCTCGCGATTACTTCTGTCTTCGTTGCGTTGTTGTCCGTGACGACTGCCTACACGTTTTATCGCCTCGCAGGAACTGGCGAGAAGATGACCTCTGCGGCTGACGCGTTGGTAAGCTCGCTGGATGCCGAGCAAAAGAAAGCGATGCTTTACCCCTACGACAGTCCACAGCGACTTGGCTGGCATTTCATTCCGAAAGACCAGCGTAAGGGGCTGCAGATGAAGGACATGACGGAAGATCAACGAAAAAAGACACATGCATTGCTGCAAGTCGCATTAAGCGAAGTTGGCTACGACAAGACAACCAAGATCATTTCGTTGGAAGCATTGCTGAAGCACATCCAGAAGTCAGGGCCCATCCGCGACACGGAACGATACTACGTGACGATCTTCGGCGAACCTAACGCAGACAGTCGCTGGGGCTTGAGCTTCGAGGGGCACCATCTTTCACTGAACTTCGTTGTCGAAGGGGATCAAGTGGTGTCGTCGACACCGCAGTTCTTTGCGACCAATCCGGCCGAGGTGAAAGAGGCTGTTCTGGATGGCTATCCCAAGGGAATGGAGATTTTGAAGGCCGAAGAAGAAATTGCGTTTGCTTTGGTCAATGGACTCTCCAAGCAGCAGCGTGAAACGGCCGTGATTGCTGAGAAGTGTCCTGCCGAAATCCGAAACGCCGGCGATCCTCACCCTCCCCAAACCGCTCCAGAAGGAATTGCTTGGACCGAATTGAAAGCAGAACAACAGGCCACGCTAAAGAAACTGATCGATACCTATGTATCGACGATGCCTAAGGACGTTGCCGCGAAACGTTTTGCCGACTTGGAAGCTGCCGGCTGGGATGGAATTCATTTCGCTTGGGCTGGTGGATTTAAAGATGGGGTGCCCCATTACTATCGCGTGCAGGGCAAAACGTTTCTAATTGAATTCGTGAATGCTCAGCCGGACGTTTCCGGCAACCCTGCCAATCATATTCATTGCGTCTGGCGTGATATGCGAGGAGACTTCGCGTTGTCTGCGAAATAACTCGCGTGAAGCATGCCATTCAAGTGGCATTACTCATGAAAAGTTTGTGCGTATTTTGCGGGTCGGCTTCTGGTAGCCGGCCCGTTTATGTTGAAGCCGCCACCAAACTCGGACAATTGATGGCCGAGCGAAAGCTTCAGCTGGTATATGGTGGCGGAAAAGTTGGCATGATGGGAGCATTGGCCGACGCCGTTCTTGATGCTGGTGGCGAAGTAATCGGCGTGATCCCAGGGGCCTTGGTCGACCGAGAACTCGCCCATCACGGCGTGACCGACTTGATCATCGTCGACTCGATGCATCAACGCAAAGCCAAGATGGCGGAGTCGTCCGATGGATTTCTGGCGTTGCCCGGGGGCTATGGAACACTGGAAGAGTTGTTCGAGGTGATTACCTGGGCACAGCTTGGTTTTCACTCGAAGCCATGTGGTCTGCTGAACGTCGAGAACTTCTTCAATCCGCTGTTACATATGCTCGACCAGGCAGCCCAGCAGCAGTTTATGTCGACCGACAATCGAGATCTCTTGCTGACATCCAACGACGCAGGGGAAATCCTCAATCTGCTAACCGAGACCCATCCACACGAAAACCCACGTTGGATTGACCGGTCGGAGACGTAACGTGCACTAACGCACGAGCGTCAGTCCGGTTGGCAGGCTTTCGCCGAAGATCTGGGACTGTTCTTCGTCATCGAGCTGACCTCCTTCGCGGACAATGCGGATCCAATGCTTGGATGCGTTGTTGACCTCTAGCCAACTTGCCGCTTTTTCTCGGGGCGCTTCTGGAAGGTCTCGGTAGCGGTCATCCGTGCGGCGGGCCAACTGCATCACTGCAAGCATGTCGGCGCGATCGGTTGTTTTCTGGGAGTACAACGCATCAAGCCACTGGGTCGCAATTTCTTTGGGAATCAGCGTGTTCAATGGTCCGTAGACAGGGACGCGTGTTCCTAGTCTTCCGAGCGTCCAAGCCATCGCGCCACGAGCTGGCTCGAGCTTCTTTTTGCCGAGAAGGTCGACCAACATGCGACCGATTTCAGTTTTCTCCTGGGCACCGAGAAGTTCCAGGCTGCCAAGAAGCCGCCATGCTTCGATTGCCTGCTGAGGAGTCAGCGTTGCAGCAGCACTTCCGCCGCCTCCGCTGGTCATGCGTTTGTGCATCGCACGCGTGGCGACAAGCAGAGGTTCGGCGATGGCCAATTGTTGTCCTCGATTGAGTCCACCTGCGATACGTCGCCAGAGGATCATCGATTGATTGCGGCAGTTGTCGTCGTTATGAAGGACTTTACCTTGCAACAGTTTCCACGTTTCGGAAACACGCCAGTCGTCCAGTGCCAAGCCATATCCCGGCCGCAAACAGTAACCTGTCAAGTTGAGCCAGCGGGACTCGTGGGTCGCACTCTTGCTGCGACCCGACTCGAGGTCCATCGAATGTTCCCACATTCGTCGCAATAAAGATGTTGGCCAGCTGTCGCGCCGCATTTCCAAAGCCGCGTCCAGATCCTTGATCAATGGTTGCGGTTTACGGGACGCATCTTGGGCGAACGTTTCGTTCAAGACCTTGGCCGCCTCCTGCCAAAGCGATTCGTCCAACATCCCTTCTGATTCACGTGCCGATTGATGCGCGGCCACGTCGGTTTGTGTCGCGCTACGAATATCAAACTGCAATCGCCAGGTTCGCTCGGAATCGACTTCGGCACACCAAAGTTCGATCGTGCCGATCTCTGTTAGTTTGGCATGTAGATGAACGGGTATGGTCTCTGCATCGGCGCGTCGCCGTGCACGCAAGACGGTTCGAATTGGCGGAAGTGCTTTGATCTGTTGTGGATCGATCGTGACTAATTGGCCAGGCTCGTCGATCAGTCGCGTGCTGGAAACAAACAACGGAAACTCGACCGGCTCGGAGACTCGTAGCTGAAACGTCAGGTCGAGATCGATCTCTTGCCCTGGCTCGGTCGTAGCAGGAAGCAAACACATCGCTTCGGTCGAGTCGCCGGAACCGATCCCAATGTAATAGGTCCGCGCCAAGTTGGCAGTGATTTTGACTCCGGTGCCGCGGCGGACTTGACCGTAGTAACTCGCACCGCGTGCGACCGCCAGATCCAAATGCTCGTTTTCTAGCAAGATCGGCTGCCAATCGCCGTTGGGCGAAAACCACTCGGTAAAGATATCGAGCAGACGTTGTTTCAATACCGGTGACTCAAAAAAACCACCGTTGAGAAGGATCAAGTCGGGGCGAACGGCTCCGCTCGGGTGACGGTCGGTTTCTTCGATCACGTCGAGGTGGGTACGCAGGAAATGTGCCAGCCAGCGTGTGATCGCCGCGTCTGGTGCGTAGGGCAATCCAAACTCTTGAAAGCCAGAGCTTCGCGTGTCAGGGCTATCGGCAAGTTGGCAGTTCGGCAGGAAACCTTCGGCAAGAACCTGATGAACTTCTGACTGCGTCACTTCGCACTGCAGAGCACCGCCGATTAGTTTCGATCCTACGGCCGGCAAACTGATCGTCTGCGACTGGGGAGCCTCTTCGCCAAGAAATGTTTCTTTGATTTGTCGGCAACGGCGGACAAGGATCGACCAGCGATCGGCGGGAAGACGTTCCTTGGGGGATAGCTTTCCTTCCAAGTAGTGCGCCAACGCGAGATCAAGATTGTCACCTCCGAGAATCAGATGTTCTCCCACCGCTACGCGATGAAACTGGACGAGTTCTTCGTCCCCTGCCCTGGCCCGGATTAACGTGAAGTCGCTTGTTCCGCCACCGATATCGCAAACCAATATGGTCTGCCCAGGGGAGACAAGGTCCTGCCAGTTATCGGCATGCTTGGCAAGCCAGTCGTAGAATGCGGCTTGCGGTTCTTCGATAAGAACCACACGGTTGAGCCCGGCCTTCTTCGCCGCCTCGACGGTCAGTTCGCGAGCGATTTCGTCGAACGAAGCCGGCAGTGTCAGCACAATGTCTTGATCTTCGAGCTTCTCCGACTTGAACTGATGGTTCCAAGCCGCGCGGACATGGTGCAAATAGCGGCTGCTGACTTCGACGGGAGAAAGCTTCTCGACGTCGGAACTGCCATGCCAGGGAAGGAGTGCTGCGGTGCGATCGACACCGGAGTGGGAAAGCCAGCTTTTGGCGGAATTGACCATTCGGCCGGGGACGCTGGTGCCATGGTCGCGGGCGAACGTTCCGACGATGTTCGATTGATCCGAACCACTCCAAGGCAGCTTTAGTGCCTCGGAGGGAAACTCGCCATTTGCCGCTTGATAATGAAACGAAGGAAGCGTGGGACGCTTCTCCACTTGCCCAGGGGCAACCACTTGAGGGACAAGCAGCGTTTCGATTGTGGCCTTGTCGGTGTGGGTATCGATGTAGGTTACGGCCGAGTTGGTCGTGCCGAGATCGATGCCAACGAGGTAGCGGCTGGGTAGGTCATCTTCTTCGCCAGGGCGGTCTGGGGCGGCGGTTGCTTTGACGATAGACATGGGAGACGCGAACTTAATCCTCTTCGCGGACGTTGAATTCCAGTTTCCAGCGACCAGATGTTTTCGTGCTGACGCACCAAAGTTCGAGCATTCCGAGCTCCGTAACTTTGGAGTGGAACGTCACAGGGACATAGGGCTCATTGATCTTGTCGTCGCGCGGCAAGGAAGCTTCCAGGCTATCGGTCTCAGAAATCTCCGCTTCGTCCCAGCGCTGAATCATTTGGCCTGGCTGGTCATCTTTGCGAATAGGAGACGAAAAGAAACGGAACTTCGTCGTCTCGCCAACAACCAGGCCGACTTCCGCACTAGGGACATCGGTCTCGGTTCCTTCCTCCATCCCAATCGGGACAACATTCAGCAAATGCAGCGGTCGAGGAGCTCCGGGAATTGCCAAGCCGGAAGTCTGGATACCAACGTAATAGGCCTGAGCCGTACCACCTCGGATACGGATGCCCCCCTTCTCTTTCGCCCAGCCATAGAAAGCAGCGCCTCGGGCCACGGCATAATCAAGATCGTGAGGACCTTCCAGACGTTGAGGAGGTTGATCGGTTTGCCATGAACCGAGCGTTTCCATCAGACGTGACTGGAACGCTTCGCTTTTGAACACACCGCCGTTGAATAGCACGTGGGTCGGATGGATGGCACTGCCTGCCTTTTCAGCATGCAGCGATAGAAACTCGGCCAAGTGACGCGTTACTGCCGGATCCGATTCAAACGGAAGTCCCAGTTCCTGAAAGCCGGAAACGAACCCTCGTTCCGGTTTATCAGTACCAGAGCAACTGGGGAAGAAGCCCTCCAACAGCATCTGCTTGATCGGTTCTCGCTCGACATCGACCGAAACGGTTTTGGCGATCAGCTTGCTGCCGCGTCCCAGGATACTGACGGGATGCGTGTCGGGGCCTTCGTCTCGAAGCAAAGCTTCCTTGGCGGCACGACACGAATGCCATAGCGAAACCGACTGCCATGGATCGAGGGTGACATTCTTCTCTTTGAACAGTTCAGCCACATGGAATGCCAAAGCCAAGTCCATGTTGTCGCCGCCGACCAGAAGGTGGTTGCCAACGGCCATGCGTTTTAAAACGAGTTCGCCCTGCTCCTCTTCCACGGTGATCAGCGTCAGGTCGGTCGTGCCACCGCCGACGTCGCATACAAGCAATTTATCGCCGACTTTTAAAGCTTTCCGCCAGTTGTCTCCCATGTGACCGAGCCAGGAATAGACAGCCGCTTGCGGTTCTTCGAGCAACGTGAAGTCGCCTGGAAAGCCTGCGCCAATGGCGGCTTCATGCGTCAGTTCACGCGCACTGGCATCGAACGAAGCCGGGACAGTCAGAACGACAGCCTGGTCTTGAAACGGATGCTCTGGATGAGCTTCGTTCCATGCAGCGACTAAGTGCTGGAGGTAACGTTGGGACGCTTCGACCGGCGAGACTTTGCCAACTTCGTCCGGAGCATTCCAGGGAAGGATGTTGCCTTGCCGATCAACTTTATGATGGGATAGCCAGCTCTTGGCCCCACCGACGGTGCGATCTGGCGTATCGGCTGATTGTCGCCTGGCCCATTCACCGGTCGCGTACGTTTGCTGATTGTCCCACGGCAAGTCGAGTTTGCTGCCTTCCTGATCTGCTTCGGTTGCCAGATAAAGGAACGATGGCAGCGACTTGCGATTCTCGATCGTGCTTGCGGCGACGAGTTGGGGAATGTCCAGCAATTCGACAACGGGAGATTCCGCTTCCAGATCGGAATAAGCGATCACGTTGTTGGTGGTGCCGAGGTCGACGCCGATAACAAACTTGGCCATCGAGTTAAACCTCCACTTCGGCGGGGTTCAAGACTTGAGCCTGGGCGAGGGTTCCGGTGAACTTCGGAACGTCGCATTTCGTGGCTTTCCAGCCTCGATGAACCAATGTACCGCCGGAAGGCTTCTCGCTTTGCACATTTCCGACTAAGCGGATCTCGGTCGCATCGAACGATTCAGGAAGATCGATTCGACCACCCTCTTCTTCCTCGCGGACCGGCGCGATGCTGAACATGCGATTAAGGGTCGCTTTTGTGTCGCGCTGAACGTCGCGGACGGCTGCTCCGATTTGAGCATCTTCGTATTCCGACAAGTCCTCTTGGAACAAGTCGAGAAAGCGAGCTTCGCGCTGAAGTGTCGCCAGCAAAACAAGTGCATCAACACCATCAGGTTTGGCAGGCTTCGCGGGTTTGGGCTTCGGCGGAGGCGTATCCGGCTTTTTCTCTTCCGCTTTAGGGGCAGGCAGCGAAAGCGTTTCGGCACGCTGAGCGACGTCAGAATTAAACAGAATTTGAAAAAAGAGCTTGAAAGCTAAACCAACTCGGCCCATTCAGTTCACGCTTTGGTTGGGAATGTATGTGGATGTTGATCTGAGGTATTCGCCCGAATCAACCGGTTATCGTCGATAGTTTCACACCCAGACGGGTGTCTTGAACGTTCCAACGTATCGGCAATGCGTTTCCCTTGCAATTGGACCGACATGGGCGGCGTGAATGTCGTTGCTAGAAGGCTCTACGGGCGGAGTATCAGGTGCTAGAAAATACGGCGAACCGAACGTCCATTAGACGTTTCCTAGCTGGAGGCCCATTGCTAGTATATGAGTCCGCGCAGACCTTTTTCTGCGACGCTTTGTTGGAACTGATTCAGGCAACCCTCTACTATGGCGACCGACGCCGCCTCGCTTGAGGCAGCATCTTTACGACGCGACCCGATCGTTCGGGCAACGCCCTTCTTTTATGGCTGGGTGATGTTAGGCGTGGCGATGCTCGCGCAGTACTGTACCAGCCCAGGTCAGACTTACGGTGTGGCTTTGTTCAATAAGCACATCGCGACGACACTGGCCACCGAAACGTTTCAGAAAAATCATCCCGGCCAAGAGGTCGTACTGACCAAAGAACTGGTCAACAACGAGATCGTCACCGTCACGACCGCGTACTTGTGGGGAACCATCCTGGCCGCGTTTCCTGTGCCTTGGATCGGGGCGCTGGCCGATCGCTGGGGATTGCGGAAAACGATTACGCTGGTGATCGTTTTGTTCGGCTTAGCGTGTATGTTCATGACCCAAGTTCAAGGCTTTTACACGCTGTTCATCGCTTTTTTGGCAATACGAACATTAGGGCAGGGTTCGCTGACACTGCTTGCGACGAATACGGCTGACATGTGGTTTCAGCGAAAGCTGGGATTTGCCAACGGTATCCGCAACCTATCCGCGCCCATTGCTTTCGGAACGTTTCCAGTTATCACGATCGCATTGATCAATTGGCTCGGCTGGCAGAAGGCTTACTTCGCGCTGGGATTGGGAGTGTGGATTGTCATGTTCCCAGTATTGATTTTCGTATTTCGCAACCATCCCGAAGAAATCGGGCAATTGCCAGACGGCGACAAGCGTGTTCCACGGAAGGATGGCGAAGCCGACACTGGCGGATCACTGTTCCTGATGCCGCAGCTTTCCCTCGGCGAAGCGTTTGAGCAACGCTCGTTCTGGATTACGGTTTCGTTCATGACTATGTGGGGCATGATCGGTACGGCGCTGATGTTCATGGTGGTGCCCTACCTGGAAAGCCGCGGTCTGCGGGAGGAAGATGCTCAAGTCGTTTTTTGGACGATGGCGGTCAGCATGGCCTGTTGTCAGTTCTTTGGCGGAATCCTGGCCGATTATTTCAAACTGAACTACCTGCTTTCGGCAGGCTCGGTTTTATTGGGTTGCGGCGTGCTTGTTTATCTGTCGATTGATTCCGTGTGGATGGCAGGCGCCTATGGCTTGACGTTCGGAGTCGCGCAAGGAGTTTCGGCTGCCGGATCGAATTCGCTTCTGGCTCGCTATTTCGGTCGGGCTCACCTCGGCAAGATCAAAGGTTTTCAGATGATGTCGGTCGTCGCTGGCAGTGCCGCGGGACCATTTCTGATGAGCCAAGGAAAAGAACTGCTCGGTGGCTACGATGCAGTGCTCTGGTTGTTTGCTACGATGTTGATGCTCCAGGCGGTCGCGTGTTTCTTCGCGACCCCGCCCGCCTCTCGCAGCGAAGTGGCGGACCCCAACAAGCATTCCAACCAGCAAAACGGCACGCATGGCACGGCTTCATTTACGGGGGCTTCCTCCGGGGACCAACCGCAACCAGCTATTCAAACTGCTGATTGAACAAGCAGATCTACCCGGCAAAGAAATCGGCGCGATCGATCTGATCCGCCGTCAGGCCACCGTTGAGGTTGCCGAAGATCGCGCCAAGCGAGCGGTCAAAACGCTTCGCGAGACCATGCCGGAAGTGGATGTCTTCTTCGAGCCAGATCAAATCGAGTGGCCTCCGCTGTTTGAAAAGTTTCGCCACTGGATGCAGCTGGAAGCGAAAGAAGAAGCGACGCGTCTCGCCGAAGGTCGACAGAAAGAAGGGATGCTCAAAGGGCTGAAACTCCACGAACAGTGGTCTGCTCTTGCCGGACGAGTGATCTGCCAGTTTCGACCGAAAACCCAAGGCGCGTCGTTGCCTCCGCATCGCTTCCGATCTGGTTCCCCGGTAGTGCTGCAAGATATCGAACAGAACCAGGTTCGCGGTCTTGTCGCCTCCGTTCGCGACGGTTCGATTGAAGTCGTAACGCAGGACTTCCTCGAGAACGATGATGATCCGTTTCAGTTGATCCCCAGCGACGATGAAGTGACGCGTCGGCGTATGGAATACGCTCTGAAACGTGCGGCGAGCGCCAACGATAATCGGCTTGCCGAACTGCGAGATGTTTTGCTGGGAGAAGCCAAGCCGACGTTTGATTCGACGTCTGACGTACCAACGCCGCCTCGAACGTTAAACGATTCGCAGTGGGGCGCGGTCGAAAATGCCCTGCGTGCCAACGACGTCGCGATCATTCACGGCCCACCAGGCACCGGCAAAACGGTCACACTCGCACATCTGATTAAATCGCTCGTCGATCGCGGGGAGAAGGTTCTCGCATGTGCACCCAGTAATCTGGCCGTCGACAATCTGATGCTGCGTGCGATGGCTCAAGGAGTGAAAGCGGTTCGCTTGGGGCATCCGGCGCGTGTTTCGGAAACGCTGCACGATGCGACGCTTGATTACCTGGCGCGATCCCATCCCGATGCCAAACTAGCAGAAAAACTGATCAAAGAAGGACAAGCCAAATTACGAAGTGCCGGTAGATATACGCGAGCGAAGCCTGCTCCCGGCGAGAAAGCTGCGATTCGCGATGAAGCGCGTGGGCTGTTCGACGATGCTCAGCGAATGCAGCGACAGACGCTCGACCAGATCTTGTCGGAGGCTTCGTTGCTTTGTGCGACGTTGACGGGTGTGGACGACGATCTTTTGGCCGGGCGAATGTTTGATACGGTTGTTATCGACGAAGCCTGTCAGGCCGTCGAACCAGCTTGCTGGATCCCCTTGGCTCGTGCGAAACGAGTCATCTTGGCCGGCGATCATTGCCAGCTCCCTCCCACCATTCTTTCGCAAGTCGCTGCATCGGAAGGATATGCCGAGAGCCTGCAGGAGCGTATCGTGCGGCAACATCCGAACGTCGCCAAATTGCTTGATCGACAATATCGAATGCACGATCTGATCATGACGTTCAGCAGCGAAGAGTTTTACGAGGGTAAGCTGTCCGCAGATGAATCTGTTGTCGCACACGACCTTCAGCCGCTACTCAATGAAGCAGTGTACGTCGATCCGAAGCCTTGGCAGTATTACGACACCGCAGGAGCGGACTTTGTTGAAGAGGAGGATGACGCGACGTCGAGTCGTTTCAACGATGCCGAGGCACGGTTCGTGGCGAAGAAAGTTCAACAGTTCATTGACGCAGGAGTTGCTCCTCAAGCGATCTCAGTCATCTCGCCGTACGCGGCCCAAGTGCAGCGGCTGCGCAATCTACTGCCGCAAAACGTGGAAGCGGACACCATCGACGGGTTCCAGGGACGGGAAAACGAGGTCGTTCTCATATCGCTGGTTCGCTCGAATAATTCTGGCGAAATTGGCTTTTTACTCGATACACGCCGAATGAACGTGGCCCTGACGCGGGCACGTCGCAAGCTCATCTTGATTGGCGACAGCTCGACCATCGGCGGTAACTCCTTTTATGAGCGGCTGTTGCAGTACGCCGAGACCGCCGATGGATACCATAGTGTATGGGAAGAAATGGACTAAACCGGTAACCCTGGCTTAGGGGGAGGAATTGCGACTTTGCGCCGCAACGGATTTCATCTATCATAAGATGCTTACCTTGTCTGCTAAGAAACACGCATAAGATCGATAGATTCCCAGCCCTCGCTTAATCAGGAAGAGGTAGTTCATGAGTTCACGCAATCGCGTTTCGCGACGTTCGTTTTTGAAGGCATCCACCGCTGCGGCCGGTTTGGCAGCCGCTCCTCTGTTCATTCCTTCGTCAGCATTTGGCGCCAACGATCGAATTCTGACAGGGCACATCGGTGTCGGTGGAATGGGCCGTGGCAACCTCGGCAAGTTTCTCGACAACGCCGTAGCCGTTTGTGACGTCGACTCAAAGCACGCGGCCAACGCGGCGAAGATCGTGCTTGATAAGAAGGGACGCGAAGTTGCCGTCTTCGAAGACTATCGCAAGTTGCTCGATCGCAAAGATATCGACGCGGTTGTCGTGAGTACCCCAGACCACTGGCATGCAATCACGACCATTCATGCTTGTGAAGCGGGTAAGGACGTTTACTGCGAAAAGCCGCTTTCGTTGACGATCAACGAAGGCCGCAAGATGGTGGAAGCGGCTCGGGACAATAAGCGAATCGTGCAAACGGGTTCGATGCAGCGTTCTTCGTCGAACTTCCGTCGCGCATGCGAATTGGTTCGCAATGGCTACATCGGCAAAGTTCACACGGTGCATGTCGGTCTCGCGAATGCCAACGACCCCGGCAAGCTTCCGCCAGATAGCAAAGCCCCGGAAAACCTGAACTACGACTTCTGGCTCGGCCCAGCACCTGTTCGTCCTTACAACGAGAAGCGAGTTCATTACAACTTCCGCTTCTGGTGGGATTATTCAGGCGGTCAGATGACCAACTGGGGTGCTCACCATATCGACATTGCTCATTGGGGCCTCGGCAAAGATGATAGCGGTCCGATCTCGGTCCATGCCGAACAAGTCAAGTATCACCCGGAAGGTGCCCACGAAGTGCCGGAAGCTTGTCGCATTACGTACGACTACGGCGACGGTGTGAAGATGATCGTTGGCCAAGGCCAGAAAGACATCAAGATGGGAACTCGTTTCATCGGCGACAAGGGCGAGATCTACGTGAATCGTGGTGTCTTCCAGCCTTCGTCGGATGAGATTGGTGCGATCAAGTTGAAGGATTCCGATATCCATTTGATCGACAGCAGCAACCATCACAAGAACTTCCTGTCTTGCATGGAAACTCGTGAACTGCCGATCTGTGACGTCGAAATTGGTCACCGCACCGCGACGGCTTGCCACCTTGGCAACATCTCTTGCCGCTTGGAACGCAAGATCGAATGGGACCCTGTTGCCGAGAAAATCAACGGCGACGACGAAGCGGCCGAATTGACGCACCGTGCTCATCGAGCCCCATACGTGCTTGGCTAAGCCGCACGAAAAACATCACCTAGGAAAGACGGGCTCGATTCGATCCCGTCTTTCTTTTTAGGTATAATCACGTTCCTGCTAACTGATATCCTGCCCCTAGGAAATGCCCACCATGAAACACTCTGTACTAAGTTTGCTCCTGATAGTCGCGTTTGCTTCGATGTCGTTTGCTGCGGAAAACGAAGTGCCCAAGAGCATTGCTCGGTGGCAAAAAGATATGGACAAGTTCGCCGCTGCGGACGAGAAGAAGCCTGTCAAACCAGGCGGCGTCGTCTTCGTCGGAAGCAGCAGCATTCGGATGTGGGACCTGCCGAAGTTCTATCCTGATATGAACGCGGTGAATCGAGGCTTTGGTGGTTCGCGTCTGGAGGATTCGGTTTACTACGCTGACAAAATCATACTGCCATACAAGCCGAAGACCGTGGTCGTTTACGCTGGTGACAACGATATTGCTGCCGATTACACGCCGGAGCAAATCTTGGAGGACTTTCAAGAGTTCGTTAAGACGATCCGTGCCGAGCTTCCCAAAACGAAGATCTTGTACATCGCAGTAAAGCCCAGTATCAAACGCTGGAGCATGATTAAAGAGGTTCGCGAGACGAATAAGCTAATCGCTGCGGAATGTGAAAAGACGAAGAACTGCGAGTTCATCGACATCGATACGCCGATGCTCGGCGAAGATGGCAAGCCACGTCCAGAGTTGTTCTTGAAGGACGGCTTGCACATGACCGACGAAGGCTATGCCGTTTGGGTAGAGGCCCTTCAGCCTCACTTGCAGGATTAGTCGCGGGTAGATCGAGAGCGACAAGAAACAAAAAACGCCTTGCTGGTTAGCAAGGCGTTTTTCTTATGCACAGAAGCTTTAGGCAGGCGACTAGTCCTGAACCAAGAGGCGTTCTTTCATCGCGCGACGTTCAGCACGCAGGCGGGCTCGACGCTTCAGGTCGCTCGGCTTTTCGTAATACTTGCGACGACGCATCTCTTTCTTGAGACCGCTACGCATGACCAACTTACCAAACCGACGAACTGCTTCTTGAATCGATTCCCTGTCGCGAACGAGTACCTTAACCATTGGTTACCTAAAGATTTCCTTTTGATTTCTGTGACCCGGCAAGCAGCCCGAGCTGCCGGAAAAAATTCGGATTATGGGGAACGCCTTCCGATACCGGTGGCGCTGACCTCAAAGGCAAACAAGTAATATACCGCCGGAGCAAGCGGTGCATCTAGTCCATTTAGGAAAAATCGCCCCGCAACAACCCGATTCTTGGGGAAACTTTGGTCAAAATGGGCGAATTGCGGCGAATGCGGCCCGGTTTTACCAATTCCAGCGGTGCCTCAGCCGTCGTTTGCTTCGGCCGCGTAACGCTTTAGGTAGCCCTTCAGGTTCAGCTTTCGCAGGGCGCTGTCGCTTGTCATGTAGCGGATTTTACCAAAGATCTCACGCTCAGGTCCCCATGCGCGATCGTACCGACCGAAGCACCAGAAGATCCCGCTGTAGCTGTTTGGGTTACGACCATCGAGGGCGTACTTGTTGTTCAAATGGATTAAAATCTTCGACGCATACTCCGGCGTGTTGGTCCAGTGCAGGACCTTTTTGCCCCACAGCATCCGCAGGTAATTGTGGATCCGACCTTCGCGGACGAGTTGTCGCTGGGCGGCGTTCCACAGCTCGTCATGCGTCTCGGCGTTCTCGAACTGCTCCATCGTGTAGACATGCTCGCGATTATCGTCCTTGTGCTCTCCCAGCGTTTCCTGGGCCCAGTCAGGAAGCGAACTGAACTTGTCGTAGTCGTCGCGAAGGTGGCACATGTTGTAGCCGAGCTCGCGCCACGTGACGATCTCGTCCAGGAATGCTTCTGCTCCGGCTGACATGTTCCACCAGCCTTCGCGGCTGCCGGTCACTTTCTGGCTTAGCTTCGATGGTTCCCAGTCCTCTTGCCTGGTCAACTCGTGGAAGACCTCGTGGACCGACAGATGACCGAAATGCAAATAGGGCGAAAGCTGACTCACGCATTCGCTTTCGACATCGTTCCGCTGCTCGGCATAGCGCGGCAAACCTTCCTTCAAAAACCATTTCAGCTGCTTCCGCGCGGCGACGCTACCACCCTTGGTATCGACCGCATAAACGTCATGATCGATCGGTAATTCCCCGATGAAATCGCCAGGGGCCTCGAGCGTGTTTTGCTCGATCGCAGGCCACTTTTTCTGGATGTCAGAAATCAATTTCGAGTCGCCGGCAGGGAACGACTTTTTGGCCAAAGGGTTCTTGTTCGGAACTACTTCCAAGTGGGGTGAAAGCTCTTTCTGCAGGAAGCGGCGAAGGCTGTACGCTCGGGGAAAATCGCGATCAGCGGCTCGCAGCGGAAGCAATCCGTTGGAGTCGATCGACTCAAGCTTCACGTCCAGCTTCTTGCCGACGGCGGCAACCATGCGGGGTAAAAAGAAGCAAGGAAAGTCGTCCGTCACGACAACGCACGCATCGCCAGCGAGTGCTTTTAGCAGCCCTTTGGCGGCGTCTTTCTTGGGCTCGACGTAGGGATAGTAAACGACGGGAGCATCCGACAACGCGGCCAGATTGTCGTGCATGCCTTGAAGGACAAAGGTGTGCAAGCGGTCACTGGCCCACTCGTAGCCGACACGAAGGGCCTCGAATACAACCAGCGGTTTGCCAAGCTGGTCGGCCCACCAGGCGGCACGCTGGAACGAGAAGTTCCATTCGGTGCGGCGATTGGCGATCATCCAGTAAAGCACGTACTTGCCGTCGTCGTTCACCTCGGCTTCGTTGACGGCGTGAATGCGAAGGTTCCAAAGGTCGCTCGACAAGGGTTCGCCTTTCCGAAATAGGGGCGCTTGCAACGAATAGTGTTCAAGCGAACGTTGAGATTCTTGAGATGGGGAAAACTTTTTCAGGGTGCGAAAACGTTGAGTTCTGTTGCGCCGAAAACAGGTAAACTTCGCGACGATATCGACAATAAGTAGCGCAAAAATGTTGAACAGTGTGCGCAGATTCCGTTACAATTCAAAATCGCCCTCGGCAATGGCAACAAAACTCAGTCGCTACTGAGATCAGGCGTGTCATCGACACACAGCCAACGGCAACCGAAATCGCCGGTGCCTGTTAACTACTCTTTTACCAAAATAATCCTGGAACCCTGTACAGCTAATTGGTAATTTGCCTAACCATCTGATCAGCGGATCATTGGCATCAATCATCGACACAGGGGGTGGGCAATGTGGTTGTTCCTGCAAATCGTCGCCGGCGTTTTCGTGGCATTCATGCTGACGATCTTCTGCGCCTACCTATTTATCCGCTGGAAGCTGCGAGGGCTGGCTAAGTCATTGATGGAAGCAATTTCGGCCGGGCTGCATGGCGGCGTGCCACCCTTCCGCGTGAAGCTGATGAAGCGGAGCGACATGGACGGCGATCCGGACGCGGCGGATGAGGTCGATTGGATATCAGACGATGAAAGGCCTGCCTTCGAGCAGCTCACACAAGAGCTTCAGGCAGTGGGCTTTCGGATGGTAGAAGACTACTATATTCCCGAATTGGCAACGGCGATGCGGGTGCTTCGGGACGACGATCAAGTCACGCGAGGGATCGTCTATTTCCATCCGATCATTGGCGTCTGGTGTGAAGTAGGACGGAAGTACGAAGACGATACCGGGTGGAGTTACAGCCGCGTCCGTGCGCCGGGTATGGATACGCCGCCGTTTACGGTGCAAAAGTACTTTCCTGATCTGACCGTCGAAGAGTTGGTTTCCAAGTTTCGCGAAGAAGCACCTCGGGAAGGTGCCGTGGTGATCCATGAAGAGAATTTCCCAGCCATCTTCGAGAAGGCATATGCCAAAGAAATGGATTGGCATGCCGAGCGTGGCGGGCTGTCGGTGAAGGAAATTCGCCGCATCGCTGAGATCAACGAAGATGACTGTACCGAGGAGGGGATTCGCCAGGTTCAGCTGCAGTGGCGAACCGCCATCACGCAGTTTTACTCCGAGCGAGCATTGAAGCGTTACCGCAAACAGGCCGAGCTTAACTCGTTTCAGTGGGAACATCTGCAAGGGTATGGTGTCGTCATTCACGAACGGATGGGGGCGGAAGAGTTGCTGCAGATTTACGACGAAGAGTACTACCCCGACGTGTTGGGTGATCCGACCGACGACGAAGAAGCGAAGGAAATCCGGGCCCAGCGAAGCGAATGGAATCAGCGAATTTCCGATCTGGAAGATGCCCTGACGCGAGGGAAGCCGCAGCAAGTATTCCGCGACATGGTGCAGTTGGGCAACGGGTCGACTGGGCAAATCTGGGAGTTTCAAACGTCCGTTGCCGAACCGGTCGAAGCGGACATCTGGACGCGTACCTATCGCGATGAAGAGGAGGCGTGGGACGATGAGGATTCCTAGGCGTTTCGGGTAGAGTGTTGATGGTTTCTTACGGGTGATGCGTTTACCAGGGGATCTCTTGTCGGCTGCGTCTCCCCATAGGATGAGCCGATCCGAACCGTGGGTGGTCCCGGTTTTCAAACCGGGATGGCCGCAGGCCACAAGAAGCCATTGAATGCGGATCGATTTCATGTGGAAGCATGGCCGATGGGGGCAGGCTTCTTGCAATGGCGTCTTATCGGCTATGCCGATACCGATTTGAAAATCGGTACTACTCAAAAGGTACCTACCAAGAGGTTTTGTGGCGGTTTGGGTGGGTGTTTAAAGACATGCCCACGCGGACGAGGGCATGGCACCAGGATGTGAGTTGTGGTCTGCGGGGGCGCGTGTAAACTAGCGAATATAAACAGTCGCGTGTCGATTATTGTCGGCCGAGCAGTCTTCGCAGGCAGCGTTCCAGGTGGGGGTCGCGGAATGGGTACTTCGTGTCCTCCAAAACCTTTGGCTCCATGCGGCAGCTGGAAAGGAGCATTTCGTCCGCCATTTCTCCCAGGGCCATTTTGGCGGCGAACGTCGGGACCGGAATCACCGTTGGCCGCGAAAGGACTTTGCCGAGTGTTTCAGTGAACTCGGCGTTGGTGGCTGGCTTGGGGGTCGATAGATTGACGGGGCCTTGGATCTGATCGTTCATGACCACGTGATGCAGTGCTCCAACGACATCATCGAGCGAGATCCAACTCCACCACTGCTTGCCGGAACCAATTTTCCCGCCAACACCGAACTTGAACGGCGTGAGCATCTGGGCGAGTGCCCCGCCTTTGGGACTGAGGACTATCCCGAGCCGGGCATGGGCTACGCGAATACCAGCATCGCGGGCCGGCTGGGCAGCCGCTTCCCACTCGCGGCAAACATCGGCCAGAAAGCCTTTGCCGGGGGGCGAAGCTTCCGTCAAAATCTCGTCGCCGCGATCGCCATAGAAACCCATCGCCGAAGCACACACGAGCACTTTGGGCGGGTTCTTTAGTTTCGCGAGCGACTCGCTCAGCAGCTTGGTGCCGTCGACGCGGGATCGACGGATCGCTTCCTTCTTCTTTTCCGTCCAGCGTCCGACGATACTTTCGCCGGCCAGATGGATGACGGCGTCGAGCCCTTCGAGTGCATCGAGGTCGATCTCGTTATTTTTAATATCCCACTGAATCGTGTTTTCGCCTGGCGAGCGGGAAATGGAAAGAACGTGGTGGCCGCCGGTTGTCAGGAAAGGAGCAAGCTGCGAACCGACCAGGCCGCTGGCCCCAGAGATGGCTATCTTCATGGTGGATCGTTCCTGGTAACGGGCATGGGCAATGAGGTCGTGCGTTGTGGTATCGTGCCGATAGCGGAACATCTGCAGCAGCATCTTCTCGACGTGCGATCGCCCGAAGCGAGCCCCCAGGCTGCCGCCGGGGATGCGGTAGTCTACTTCGTCTTCCAGCACGCAGTGACCGTCGTCGCTGGTGCTGAATCGGTGCGTGTGCTCCCAACGTGCAAAGGGACCGGAGACCTGACGATCTTGAAAAAAGTCGTTCGGCTGCAGCGCGGTATGCTCGGCGACCCAGCGGATCGGGAAACCGCCAACGTGCATCTTGAGCACGACCTGACTGCCAGGCTCGATCGAATTGCTTCGCTTCTCGATCTGGACATCTTCCCATGGGGGAATCAACCGATCGAGTGCCCCTGGCTGTTCGTGCCAGTGGAACGCGGTAGCGACGGAAACGGGAAGTTTGCTGCGAAATGTAAACATGGCCTTTCCTCCGGGAAGAGACGATCTCCATCGGACTGACCGCTTCGGGGAGGGTTCGATAACAGTTCCCCGATTTTACTGCAAATCGCACGCCGAGATGGCGTTTACCGCACAAGCAACAGTTGTTTAGACGACGTTGAGAATATTGGTGAAGGAAGCACCGCGCGGGTGATCTCGGTTTGCAAACCCTGACCACCCTACGACGGAACTTTGTTCAGCAAGAGCATGCCCACGTGGGCGTTAGCATGGCACCGATCGATTGGCTTATACGGCAACGGTGTCGAGCTTGGCGATGATGGCTTCGCCGAACTGGGTTGTCGTGGCGGTTCCCTTGAGGTCGCCGGTGAGGGATTTGCCTTCTTCCAGAACGGCAAACAGCGACGCTTCGATCTTCTTGGCCGCGTCGGTTTCGTTCATGTGCTTGAGCATCATCGTGGCGCTTAGCAACAGAGCGGTCGGGTTGGCGAGGTTCTTGCCGGCGATGTCTGGGGCGGTTCCGTGAACGGCTTCGAAGACAGCCGCATCGGTGCCGAGGTTACCACTTGGGGTCACGCCGAGGCCACCGACCAAACCGCTGGCCAAGTCCGACAAGATATCGCCAAAGAGGTTTTCCATCACCAAGACATCGAACTGGTGCGGATTCATAACCATCTTCATGGCAGCCGCGTCGACGATGCAGTCGTCGTACTCGATGTCGGGGTAATCTTTGGCGACTTTGTTGCACGTGTCGAGGAACAATCCATCGCTGAGCTTCAGAATGTTCGCTTTGTGGATGCAAGTGACCCGTTTGCGGCCGAGGCTGCGAGCCGTTTCAAAAGCGAACGTGGCAATGCGGCGGGAACCTTCCTCGGTGATGACGCGGAGGCTTTCGACAACGCCGGGAACGACGGTGTGTTCCAGACCACTGTAAAGGCCTTCCGTGTTCTCGCGAACGACGATCAAGTCGACATCTTGAAACGGAGCAGGAACCCCTTTCAGTGTCTTCGCGGGACGATAGTTGGCGTACAACTGCAGTTCTTTTCGCAGCGAAACGTTCACGCTGCGGAAGCCGGTTCCGCTGGCGGTTGCCAAGGGGCCTTTCAGCGCGACTTTGGTTTGGCGAATGTTATCGAGCGTTTCTTGCGGGAGCGGATTGCCATTCTTTTCGAAGGAGCTGAGCCCGGCCTGGCAAGGAATCCAGTCGATCTTCACGCCTGCGGCGGCGATAATCTCTTGCACGACCGCGGTAATTTCTGGGCCGATGCCATCGCCGGAAAGGATACAGACTTGATGCGACATGAAAACGCTCCTCGTGGATTCAGCAATACGTCATTAGGGTGGTCGGTGCGGAAGCGCCGCGGCCACCAAGCGGGTTCTAACCGCTAATTTAGGCATTGCCTGATGCGTGTCGAGTCGCGGCACAGCGGCCGTCGGCGACGTGGGAGGGGCGTGTATGGCCAATGGAGCGGGAACGCTCCGCAAGGGCAACGCTTGGGGTAAAGCGAATGCCCTTCCTACGCTGGGAAGAATTCCGCTGCCGCGAGAAAATTCTTTGTGGTTCCCCGCGGTTGCCACTTCTGAGGGTGGCATAATGTCAGTCGTCTAGCTCTTTGGGGCGTAAAACCTCGACGAATCGGAATTGCGTGAAGTCGGCAAACGCCGAATTCCAGTCGTCGACAGCAATCTCGAATAACGCGGCGTTGGCGGTTGTCATACGCACGTTTTGATTCGACAATTGACTTACCGCTAATTCCCACCCTGGGTTGTGCCCGATGATTAATGAGGTACCACAATCTGAGGGGAGCGTTTCCGCGGCCGCTTGGATATCGGCAGGCGATCCGTGGTACAACGATTTCGACGAAACCACTTGTTGGACGTCAGGAAAATGGTTTGCCATCAATTCCCAAGTCTGAGTGGTTCTCAAGGCGGCCGAGTGGACGACCACATCGGGGCACCAGCCTCGGCTTGACAGTTCCGCGGCCATTCGAGGCGCGTCTCGGATGCCGCGACGATTCAAAGGGCGATCAAAATCGGCAACATCATCTTCCCAAGAACTCTTGGCGTGCCGCATCAGGATCATTCGTTTCATGCGTGGTTTCTTTCAGCCAGACCGTGGCAGGAAGTTCGACGTGTGAGCGTGGCCTTCGCCGGCCGCTGCCCAGCCGTGCGAAGGTGGTTTCCTATTGTGCCGATTGTTGCCGCTGTGTGGTATGCAGCTAGCCGAACTTTTGACGTGAGGAAAGCAAAAGTATGAGTCAGCAGTCTTCGGAAATTCGACTCACCGGACTGAATTTTGAAAACGACGGCAAAAGTTCTCCGCAGGAAAACAGCACGCCGACCACCAACGGCGACGAAGCAGTTCGCTGTGCGGCGATCGATATCGGCTCGAACAGCATGCGTTTGGTCGTCTCCCAGGTTCTCTCTGGTTTCGACTACCGCGTGCTCGACGAAGAACGCGAGTCGACTCGCTTGGCTCACAGTTTATCAGTGAACGGTAATCTCGATCCGCAAGCGATTGAAGACTCGCTCGCGGCACTGCGGCGTTTCAAAAAGATCGCTGAAGGCTTCGGCGTGTACGACATTCGGACGATTGCCACATGCGCGGTACGCGAAGCGGGCAACGGAGCCGAGTTCTGCCGGCGTGCCCAGGAAGAAGCGGGGATCGAGATCGAAGTGATCTCGGCCGACATGGAAGGGCAGCTCGCGTTTCGTAGCGTGGCCCAGGCCTTCGACGTTCGTGACATGAACGTCGCGATTGCCGACATCGGCGGCGGCAGTACCGAGATTGTCTTTGCCTGCGGCGGCCACATTGAAGAGATCTTCCCGACCAAGCTGGGCTGCGTCCGTGTGACCGAGCAGTTTGGCATCAACGACGAGCTGTTCACCACGCCCGACAGTTTGAAGCGGCTGATCGCGGGTATCGATAAAGAACTGAAGCCGCTGATCAAAAAGCGTCCGTTCGTGCCACAAGTGCTCTTCGGCACCGGCGGCACATTTACCACGCTGGCCAGCATTCTAATGATGCAGCGGGGCGAAGTGGGCCAGATGGAATGGGGATACCGCATTCATCGCGCCGACGTCAGCCACACGCTCGACCTGCTTAGCAAGATGACGCTCAAACAGCGGAAGTCGCTGCCTGGGTTAAGCACCGATCGGGCCGACATTATCGTGGCCGGTATCGCGATCATCGACCGCCTGATGCACCGCATGGATGTCAACACGCTGCGGATCCATGACCGTGGTATCCGTGACGGCTTGATGCTGACGATGATCGAAGATCTGCAGCCTGGCTCCGACAATAAGGAAGCGGAAGACCAGCGACGGCAGGAGGCGATGGATACGTTTGCGCGGAGCTGCGGTGTCGACATGATTCATACGCAGCATGTCGCCAATTTGGCCGTCAGCTTATTTCAGCAGATGACGCCCATGTTTGACCTGCGAGAATCAGACCACGAAACGATCTACGCGGCGGCCATGCTGCAAGATGTGGGCTATCTGATCAATTACGAAAAGCACCACAAGCATAGTTACAGCTTGATTTTAAACAGCCAGTTGCCAGGCTTCTCGCGGCATGCTTTAGAGATTGTGGCCAACGTCGCGCGGTATCATCGTGGCGCAAATCCGAAGAAAAAGCATGGAAACTTCACTCGTTTGAGCGAGAATGATCAGTTGCGGGTCAAGCAAATGGCCGCCATCTTGCGTGTTGCGGGGGCTCTGGACCGGAGCCATCGCCAGCAGGTTTCCAAAGTGGAAGTGACTCGGCAGCCAGATCATGTTTATGTGACGGTGGAAGCGACCGGCGATCCGGAAGTCGATTTGTGGGCTGCCCGATCCCGGACCGAATTGTTTTGCAAAGCGTTCGATACCGACATCCGGTTTGGACTCCGCCGCCCTGCCCCGGACGGCGTCTCTCCTCCTTCGAGTTAGCATCATGGCGAAGAACAAAAAGTGGCTCGGCGATGTCGAGCCGGGGCATTCCATTTCAGACGTTGCCAAAGAAGCCATCGCGACACGTTCCAGCCGCATGCTGGAGTACCTTCCGCTGGCCGCTAAGCAGTGGAAGGAAGATACCGAATACGTCCATCAGCTGCGTACCTGGTCGCGCCGGACGCAAGCCGCTTTGCAGTTGTTCGCCACGCTGTTGCCCTTGAAGCGTTCGACCGCGGTCCGCAAAGCAACGCAGAAACTGCGAAAAGCAGGCGGAAGTGCCCGCGACTTAGATGTCTTCATGAAGCGGATTCGCAAAGCGAAGTTCACCATTGGTGACGACGATAAAGCGGAAGTGCTCACGTTCCTGAAATCGCTACGCAAGAAGGCTCAGCCACAGTTGGTCAAAGCGTGGCAGTGGGCCAAGTCGGAAGATCTGCAGTCCCGTTTTCAAGGGATCATCAAACGAACTCGCTGGCGGGAAGTCTCGGAAGAAGAATCGCTCGAACAAATGGCCCCGACGCTGCTGGAACCGCTGGTGGTACGGTTCTTCCATTTCTCGCAGCAGCTAAGCCAATCGCCCGAGGCGCTACATCAAATGCGAATCGAGGCGAAGAAAACGCGGTATGCGATGGAATTAGTCGAAAGCGGTTTCCCCGACAGCTTTCGCGACGAGTTGTACCCCGCGTTTGAAGAAGTGCAGTCGAAGCTGGGGGTGATCAACGACCATCATACGGTGGTCGAAAAAATCCGAGGCTGGGAAGCGGAATCGACCGCCAAAAAGTTTCCTGGCTTTCTCAAGCAGCTAAGCGGTCACGAGCAAGTTCAGTTCGACGAGAAAGCGGAAGCGTTTCGCATCTGGTGGACCGATCAGCGTTCGCAGGAATTGAAGGAGCACTTCGATCACTACTTGGGTGGATTAGGGCTTTCCCCTTCCGTGTAAGGGGGCGATTCTCGCACGAGTTGGCTGATCTGTTTGAACTGCGGTGTGCCTGCGACGCGGCACCATTCAAACAATGCGGCTTCCGTGGTGGTAAGCGTAACGCCGCTCGATTCCATTCTTCGCAGTGCGAACTTGCGATCGGCAGCAAACCGCGATCCGATAGCGTCAACCGCCAGGTAAACTTCGTAGCCGAGCGAAAGCAAGTCGAGCGCTGTTTGCTGCACGCAGACGTGAGCTTCGATCCCTGCAATCAAGACTTTCGGCCGGCCCAGTTCGGCCAGCTTTTTGGAAACGGCATCGTAGCTGCTGAAGTGCAGTTTGTCGGGCATCTCGCCCAGCTTGGCCGCCAACGGCTCGATCGTCGGGCCGAGGCCCTGGCGATATTGCTCGGTTCCGAGAAATGGCAGACCGACGATCTCGGCCCCATCTAAAAGCCGCCGCGTATTCCAAGCCACTTTGTCGCCAAAGCGAATCCACGGAAGTAACTTGGCCTGCATATCAATGACTAGCAAAACCGTATTGTCAGGCGTCATCAAAAGCGGATTAGCAAGCGGCTGAGACATGGGCAATTATGGGAACAAAATATGCGGGGTAATGGGAATTCAATGTAGGTAGGTCGCCGCCAACTTCCAGCGAAAGCCTCTCGCGTCCGGTCCCCTCGCCCCTTTGGGGAGAGGGTTAGGGTGAGGGGGCGAACCGGGTACACGCTTCACCAACCCTCACCCTAGCCCTCTCCCTTGGGAAGGGAGAGGGGACCGGACAGGATGGATGCTAAGAGGCGGGAGGGGTGGCAACTCCTAGCCGTAGGAGCGATTTTGCGACACAATACACGCCTACGACATTCAGCCTAGCAATCGACAAGGAAGCTCGCGAGGACTCCTGCATGAGAATTCGCTCGACAACCATTCTGGCCGTGCGACATAACGGCGAAGTCGCCATTGGCGGCGATGGCCAAGTTACCATGAACACCAGCGTGATGAAATCGGATGCGTCCAAGATCCGTCCGCTGTTGGGAGGCAAAGTGTGGTGTGGGTTTGCCGGATCGACGGCCGACGCATTCGCTTTGTTGGAACGTTTTGAATCGATGTTGAAAGACTATCCCGGCAACGTTCCCAAAGCAGCCACCGAACTGGCCAAGCAGTGGCGAACCGACCGCGCGATGCGTCGCTTGGAAGCGTTGATGGTGGTCGTCGACGCCCAGCAAACGCTGCTGCTTTCCGGTACTGGGGACGTGATTCAGCCGACCGATGGTGTGCTGGGGATTGGCTCCGGCGGCAATTTCGCGACCGCCGCGGCCAAGGCTTTGGTCAAGCATAGCGATCTGTCGGCCGAAGAGATCGTTCGCGAAAGTTTGAAGATCGCCGCCGACATCGACATTTACACCAACGACAACATCAAGATTCACCGCGTGGAGATGGACTAATGCCGCAAGCACATCAAGACCTGACGCCGCGTGAGATTGTGAAAATGCTCGACGCCGATATCGTCGGGCAGAACGAAGCGAAGCGGGCCGTAGCGATTGCCGTGCGAAACCGTTGGCGTCGCAAGCATCTGCCGCAAGAGCTGCAGCAGGAAGTCTCGCCGAAGAACATCCTGATGATTGGCCCGACCGGCGTCGGTAAGACCGAGATTGCTCGTCGTTTGGCCAAGCTGACGGGGGCTCCGTTCATTAAAGTGGAAGCGACCAAGTTCACCGAGGTGGGCTATTACGGCCGCGACGTCGAGAGCATGGTCCGCGAACTAGTCGACAATGCGATCGGCATCGTTCGCGAAACCGAAAAGGAAGCGGTTCAGGAAGAAGCGAAAAAGCGCGCCGAGAAACGCCTGCTCGATCAGTTGATCTCGCCCCGTCCTCCGCATACGGCCACCGAACCGGAAGAGCAGGAAAAGCATGAACGCTCGCGGCAGCGGATGAAAGAGATGCTGGAAGCGGGCAAGCTGGAAGACCGAACGGTCGAGCTGACGGTCGAACAAAAAGGAACGCCGGTCATGATCGGCGGGATGGGCATGGAGCAGATGGACATGGATCTGCAAGGAATGCTCGAAAAGATCATGCCCAAAAACAGCACGCGTCGCGAACTGACGGTGGCGGAAGCTCGGAAAGTTCTTGTCGAGCAAGAAACCGAGGCCCTGCTGGACAAAGAGCGGATCTACGAAGCGGCGATCGAATTGGCCGAAAACCTGGGCATGATCTTCCTGGACGAGATCGACAAGATTGTCGCCGGCGAAGGCAAAGGAGGCACCGACGTGTCTCGCCAAGGGGTACAGCGCGACTTGCTGCCGATCGTCGAAGGAACGACCGTGCAGACGAAGTATGGCTACGTGAATACCGACCACGTGATGTTCGTCGCCGCAGGGGCATTTCATAAAGTGAGCCCCAGCGATTTAATGCCGGAACTGCAAGGACGTTTTCCGATTCGCGTAGAACTTTCGGACCTGACGAAGGAAGACTTCGTACGAATCTTAACCGAGCCGAAATCGTCTCTCACCCGGCAATATGTCGAGCTGATGAAGACGGAAGAAGTCGCCGTCCGCTTTACCGAAGATGCGCTCGAAGAGATCGCTTCGTACGCGTTTCAGATCAATCAAACGACGCAAAACATCGGTGCTCGGCGGTTGTACACGATCATGGAACGTCTGCTGGAAGAATTGAGCTTTGAGGCGCCCGAGATGAAGTACGGCACCGTCGAAGTCAACGCCGCCTACGTCAAACAACGACTGGACGACGTCAGCAAAGACGAAGACTTAAGCCGCTTCATTTTGTAAGACCGGCCGTAGGGCCCGCGTGCCGCGGGTCAGGAGTCAGCCAGAGCCAGTGTCACCCGGTTCGAGGCGATGCTCTCGTGTAGCGATCGTCGAACCGCGACACGCGGGCCCTACGAAGGGGTGCCGTGGTTCTCTACAGCGCGTCTTTGACCTGGAGCGGTACGTTTTCCAGGTCGGTACCGACGGACGAGATCGTGAACTGGCGGCACGTTTCGCCGAGGACTTCGATGTCGATTCGAAGGTAATCGTGCGGCAGGCAGTTTTCGACCCGGTCGGCCCATTCCAGCAGCGTGATGCCATCGGAATCGAAGTACTCTTCCGGGCCAAGCTCGAGGAATTCGTCGTCATCTTTGATGCGATAGACGTCGAAGTGATAGAGCGTCTTGCCGCCGAAGTATCGCTGCATGATGACAAACGTCGGGCTGATGACATCTTCCGCGGGAATACCGAGCGCGTCGGCCATCGCTTTGACCAGGCGCGTCTTGCCGGCCCCCAGCGTGCCGTTCAGGGCCACCACAGTGCCAGGCGGAATGGCGTCGGCCAGGATGGTGCCCAGCTTCTTGGTATCGTCTTCGGAAGTCGCTTCCCAGGTAATCGTGCTCATGATGGTCTGCTGGTTACTGATGTGAAAATCCTTCGGGGCGAAGCGGTTGCCGCTGACCTGACTCGTCGAGCATGGTCAGCTGCGGCTCGGCCCTTATGGTCCCTATTCTTGTCACCGGAACCGTTTCGGTCCATTGGGCTTCCAAACGATCTGCTTCCGCGGCGGGAACAGTGAACAAAAGCTCGAAGTCTTCGCCGTCGTTCAGGGCATGCCACCACGGCGGTTTGCCGGTGGTTTGGCTCATTCGCCGGGCATCGTCCGAAATCGGTAGCCAGCGAACATCGATTTCCGCCCCGGTCTGACTGCGCTCGCACAGCCGTGGCAGATCGATCGAGATCCCGTCGCTGATGTCCATCCCTGCGGTCAGTCCGCAAATCTCGCGGAGACGAATTGCTTCGCGGATGCGCGGTTGAAACGCGATGTGCTGCCCCAGGATGCTACCACCGAGCGTGCCGGTAACGAAGATCGCGTCGCCAGGCTGGGCTCCTTCGCGAAGCAGCGGGCGACCAAGCGGGCAGCGGCCGAGAACCGTGACGCTTACCGCTACTTTGCCAGGCCAACTGTTCGTGTCGCCGCCGATGATCGGGCAACCATATTGCTGGCCGAGCTGAGCGGCTCCCTCGTAGATGCCCTGGGCCAAAGGAAGTGAATCCTCACCCTTGGGCAGAAGCAGCGTTAGCAGAGCGCCTGTGGGCTCACAGGCCATCGCAGCGATATCGCTTAAGTTGATGGCCAACGCCTTTCGACCGATCTGCTGCGGGGTAACGTCGGCGAGGTGAAAGTCGGTTTCGTCCGAGATCAAATCGGTACAGACGACCAGCTTCTGATCTGCTGTCCATGACAGCACGGCCGCATCATCGCCGATTCCGATGCCATCGGTCGGGAGCGATTGCTTTTGCGAAGCGAGGTATTGCAGGAACGCTTGTTCCACGGGGCAGGACTTTCACAGGAAGTTAGGTTTCGACCTGTGAATTATAGAGAAGTTGCCGGAGGGCGAAGACCCCCGGCATGTTCTGCTGCGGACGTGAGCATGGCACCCAGGTGGTTTTCCCGGGGCTGAACGATTGGCAGCGAGCCAGTCTTATCGCTGCGTCAGTTGTTGGGTGGCGGCCAGGCTGATGTCGCCGTACAGAGTGTCACGTTCGCGAAGGATGTAGAAGCGAACGGCTCCGCGTTGCGTTACCGACTTGTTCTTCAGAATGTAGTCGAGGTTCTCGTACGAGATCGTTTCCCAGTCGTGCATGCCGACCAGGATGTCACCGACTTGAATGCCTTCGACCTCAGCAGGGCTGCCAGCACGCACGGCGGTCACTTGCAGGCCACCACGGTATCGGCTGGAAAGCTGAGCGAATTCCTGCTCAGGCATCGACTTCACTCGCACGCCCATTGCTCGCCAGGCAAGATCTGAAACGTTGGTCGCACCACTCAGACTCTTCGTGACGATGGCCAATTGTTTGCCAGCGTCCCCTGCTCGATCGACTTCCAAGGCGATCTCTTCGCCAAGCGTGCGATTGAGCAAAGCGAGTTCAACGTCGAGTTGGCGTTCGATCTTTTGCTCGCCGATTTTCGTGAGCGTGTCGCCGATTCGCAGGCCAGCCGCATCGGCGGGGCTATCCTTTTCGATGCCGGTGATCTTGAACGAAGCGGTGTCGCCGTCCCAGAGGGTCTTGCCACGGATGCCGTGGTACTGATCGCTCATGCGTTCGGTCGACATCATGCGGGAAGCGATTTCCATGACGGTATCGACAGGAATCGCAAAGCCAATGCCCTGGGCACCAACGCGAACGGCAACATTGATACCGATCATCTGGCCATCGATGTTCAGCAGTGGGCCGCCGGAGTTGCCGGGGTTGATGCTGGCATCGGTTTGAATCAGATCGTCGTACTTTTGATTCTCGGTGACTTGAACGCTGCGGTGCAAAGCACTGATGATGCCGCGAGTGACCGAGTTTTCGTATCCATAAGCGTTGCCGACGGCGATGACCGTTTCGCCTGGCATCAAGTCGCTCGACTTGCCAATGTTGACGACGGGCAGTTCGTCGGACGAATCGACTTTAATGACGGCCAAGTCGGTTGTCAGATCGTGTGCGATCAGGCGAGCAATCAACGTTTCGCCACTGTTGAACGTGACTTGAATGCGTCGGACGCCGTCGACCACGTGATGGTTGGTGACAATGAATCCGCGGCGGTCGATGATGACCCCGGTTCCCATGCCGTTCACCTGGCGGGGCGTATCGCCTCCAACGGCACTGACGGTCGAGACTGTCTTATGGCCATGGATGTTTACGATCGAAGCTTTCGCTGACTGCACCGCTTTCACGATGGGGGTCATGCGAAGCTCGGACCCGCGGGCCGAATTGCCGGAGATAACCGGTGAATAACACACCGCTGTCGCAAGCAATAGCCAGCAAAGACGAACGGCGAGGATATTCAAGGAGGGTGAACGCATAGATCTCTCGTCTTTCGGCAACCCGGAGCGTCGTCGATACCTGTTTTGATAGCACCGCAGCTCCGATCGTTGCTTGTGACTGGCGGAGAGATGGATCAGCGGGCCGAAAGGTGTCATCGGAACAGATGGCTCGGTCGCTTCATCCCTCCCGGGTTGGGCCGCAGAGTCAACCTAAATTGCCACCGAGAGGGTGCTTCATGCGCTAACTATGCGGTTTACGCGAAGATGCACAGCAAGCACGGCGTTGCTTGAATCAGCGTGTTCCGTTGAATGCAGGGCGAATGGGGAGTGTCGTTCGTGGTGGCCAGGGAAGATCGGCTTGAGAAACTGAGCGCGAGCATTGTCCCGTAGGCTGAAGACGATTGAGTTACGGGCAGGATCGAAGCGCCTGCTATCTGATTGGTCGACTCAGGGAGACGCTTGGAGAATGTGTTCGCCAAGTTTAAGCGTATCGTGCGGCGAGCTTGAGGAGCTGATTAGGCAGCAGCTTATTCGTGCTCGGTCGCTTTCCAGCCATTCGCGATGGGGCGAACGGGTCCGTTCAAAGAAATAGGGCTGGCGATCCGGAGTTCGTCTTCCAGCGGCATCGGCGCGTTGACTTCGTGGTCGTTCGACTCTGGAGTGATATCGGCCGGCGGCGGAACCGGCATCGGCTTGGCCATTTTGGTGGGCAGCGGACGCGGGACGTCGTCGTAAAAGATGACCGGAGCGGCGAACACAGGGCGTGTTGGCACCGGGTGAAACTTCGAGTGAGGCGGAATCACAGGGGCAACCGCAGGCTGATGCTTAGGGCGATGCAGCCAGCTCTTCAGCTTGTGATGGAAATTGAACGCGAACTGATGCTGCGGTTGGCAGTCGTCGGTCGTGCAGTCGGAAGCAATTGCCGGTTGTGGCAACGGCTGTGGGGCTACCGCTTGCGGCGGCGTCCATTCGACTTCGCTACTGCATGTGGCCGGTGCTGGGACAAGGGCAGGCGTCGGTTCGATGGGGAGCGGCTTGTCATCATAGCGAACCGAAACGCAGCCACTTTTCAGCAGAAGCGAAACCGTTAACAGTCCGACAGCTTTCCAATCCAACCGCATCGTGAGCCATCCCTGGGCACGAATCGAGTAAGGCACCATCCCCTGCCATGCAGAGGCACATTCTCATGTATCGGTGCCAGCGAGTGGAATCTTTTGCGTAACCGGCAAAGTTTGCCAGATGCTCGTTGGTTGGATGCTGAGCGAGCTGATGGCGGTAATACGTATCTGCTTTTCAGTAAGTGGCCGGCAGTGCTAGCGGCTTAGAGCCGACGAAGGTGAAAGCCGCCGTCGACGTTGATTCGCTGCCCTGTGCTGAAGGGGAAGTAATCGGCGCAGATCGCAGAGACCGCTTTGGCGACATCGTCTGGCTGTCCCCAGCGGTGGATCGGCGTGATCCCTTCTTCGATCAGCTTGTCGTACTTTTCGGTCACCGGACCGGTCATATCGGTGGCGATAATTCCAGGGCAGACCTCGAAGACCTGAATGTTTTCGGTACCGAGTCGATCAGCAAACAGCTGCGTCATCATCGCGAGACCTGCTTTGGCGATGCAGTAGTCGGCTCGATTGGGCGAGCTGGCATAGGCCGACAGCGAAGAAAGATTGATGATTTTCCCCGAAGGAATCGCCTCGGCTTCGATCTGCGAAAGCATCGCATTGGCGGCCGACTGGGAGAGGAAGAATGGCCCCTTCAAATTGGTATCGAGCACCAAGTCCCAGTTTTCGGAGGTCGCTTCCAAGAGATCGAGTCGGCCTGGCGAAGTGATCCCAGCGTTGTTGACCAGGACATCCAGGCGATGCCATTTGGCCAAGGTTGCTTCCAGCAGCTGCGTGCGGCCCTGTTCCGATCCAACGTTGGCCTGAACGGCGATTGCTTCGCCCCCCTGCTCTTCAATGCCGGCAACGACTTCGTTAGCCGCATCTGGGCTGGAGTTGTAATTCACGGTGACACAGTACCCGTCGGCGGCGAGTCGTTCGGCAATCGCACGACCAATTCCGCGGGAACTTCCAGTCACAATGGCAACAGGTTTCGACATGGGGCGAACTCTCAGAAGAAAACGAGATCAAAGCGTCGGTTCAAGCTAGAAGCCGCTGGGAAAGCTGTCAACGTGACCAGGGGCAACGTGATCTTTCGCTTTCGGCTTGCGCATAAAAAAAACGCGGCGAGGATTCATCGTAGAATCTCTCGCCGCGTTGGTGGAGGCGACCTCTGGAGCAAATGACCCAAGCTCCAGAGGTCTGACCGGAAGCCCTCTGTGAAGCACTTGCCAAGACGGCCGACCCAGTAGCCGTATGACCTTGACAAGTATGAGCTTCAGCCCAGGAGGGGGGCTGGCAGTTCCCGCAAACTACCGTCGTACAAAGGACTTCCGATGTCCGTTACCTGTGACCTCGTCACCGGTGTTCACCAGCGACGGGGGAGTAAATACGAAATCCCAAGATCCGTGTCACGACCGATTTGGGAAAAATTTTTCGGAAGCTAACCTTTGGCGAATTGGTCGAAGCAGGCCTGAATTGGGAAACGTATCGAATTGCCATGAGAAAGCCAGCGTCTGACGCATGCTGAGAATGGAATAAGCGCCGGAAGCTGCTTCGAGTTGAAACAAAGAAAAAACAGCCAACGCGTTATTACGGTGAAGAAGAGAATCGATGCTGCACCTGTGACCGAGTGCGTGACGAGTGCTGGTTCGCTTGTCGCGTCTTCTTCGATACTCGGAGAGGAATTGTGAAGCCGGCGCAAACCAACTTCTTACCGTTCGATTCGCTCGTCGATCGTTTGAGCACGACCCCGACTTTAACACTCCTCACTGCTAATCCAACGAAGACAATTTTTGAAAAAGCCTCTACCTTTGGCGCCCATCTTGCCCACCTTTACGTTGGTCTGTGAGGATTGGGAAGTTTTTTGTGAATCGGAAAAATAGATAGTTGAACGACGTTAGGGGATGCGATTTAATCGTGGCGACTTTGGAGGGCTTGGCCGGCGAATAGCCCGAACGAACCAGATCAGCCCACGAGATGGCTTCTACCGATTCCTGACGTCGCGATGCTGAGTGGAGGCGAAGCGCGTTGCTCGGATGGTTTCGAGTTGGCCGCCGCTATCTGGTTCAACCTACTTCCGTTGTAGAGCAGTTTCTCTTCCCGGACCGCTATGTACTAAGGAATGGCAACCAGATGGGTACCTCGCACGATCTTCGCTGTCGCACTTCCAACAAACGCCGCAAACGTCATCGCGTTAATCGCATCGAGCAGATGGAAGATCGCCGGTTGCTGGCGGTCAACACCGTAGGGCTTTTCGCCAATTCGCCGCAAGCCAACGACGGTTACACGCTGATTGCCCCGTCGACTTCTCGGATCACCTACTTGATCGATCAAGAGGGACACGAGGTCAACCGTTGGGTTAGCCAATACAATCCGATGGCTTCGTACCTGATCGGTTCCGAATTGGCCGCCTCCGACGAGACAGGCGTTTACGAGCCAGGCGATATGATCCGTGCGGCTCAAACGCCCAACGTTGCCGGCGAAATGACGGCTCCGGGGGCTTCCGGTCGACTGGAGCTGTTCAGCTGGTACGGCGATTTGAAGTGGCAGTTCGATTTGAACGAAGTCAACAATGGTCTGCCGAATCGCGATCTTCGATTGCATCACGATTTCGAGGTGATGCCGAACGGCAATATCCTGGCGATCGCCTGGCAGCGTGTTCGCTACGATGAAGCTGTCGCACAAGGACGGGATCCAAGCACGCTGCAAGCCAGCACGCGATACGAACTGTGGCCCGACGCGATCATCGAAATCGATCCAAGCATCAGCACTATGCAAAACGGTGTGCTGACCAGCTCGCGAGACGCCATTGTTTGGCAGTGGTCCTTGATTGATCATGTTGTGCAAGACAAGTATCCCAACCGTCAAAACTATGGCAGCGTTTCGGCCAATCCTCAGCGCGTCGACATCAACTACATTCCTGAAGTGTTCGGGGCCGGGTCTATCTTGGCTGACTGGACCCACTTCAATGGTCTCGACTACAACGCCGAACTCGATCAGATCGTCGTTTCTTCGCGTGAGTTCAGCGAATTCTGGGTAATCGATCACAGCACGACCACCGCGGAAGCAAGAACCGAATCTGGTGGACGCAGCGGCATGGGTGGCGGAATTCTTTATCGCTGGGGTAGCCCGCACGTTTACGATCGCGGTAGTCTCGCGGCTCAGCAGATGCGATATCAGCACGATGCAACTTGGATCGATCGCGACATCGACCCTGGGCAGAACTTCCTGGTCTTCGACAACGGTTGGGGACGACGTGGAAACGAAAACTGGTCGCAAGTGCTTGAAATTGATTCGCCTGACGATCAGCAGTTCTACTTCAACAACCGCAACGAAACGTCCGACGTAGACATGATCGTGTTCGGCACGCGAAAGTTAAACTACGTCGAAGACTTTGCGAATCTCGACAATCCTTGGTCGGCGTCTTGGCTTCCAGTGACTGGCAATTGGGATGGTGTTGGCGGCGATTCGGCTGGGATGTACGATCCCGAAAACAACGTGGTTTTACTGACCAATCTGACTGCGTCCGCTACCGTTTGGACCGACCTGCAAACGTTTAGTGGCCCTGACGGTGCTGGAGCCGGCTGGAAGCCGATCAGTGGCGACTGGAACAACGATGGTGCCGATACCGTCGGCTTCTACAATCCTGCCACGAACACGTTCTATTTGCATGCCGGCGGCAGCAACTGGACCACGTTCGTCGGCCCTGGCAACGGCGGTGTCGGTTGGTTGCCGATTGCAGGCAATTGGGATGGTGCCGGAGGCGATAGCGTTGCCCTTTATCATCAGCCCAGTGGGCAGTGGTCGTATACCAACAACAATGCCACGTTCATTGCTCAAGCCGCTCATGGCCCTGTCGGAAACGATTGGCGTCCGATCGCAGGCGACTGGAACAACAACGGGTTCGATACCTTCGGCGTTTACAATCCCAATGCCGACTATTGGTACCTCAATAACCGCTTCGATGGTTCAACGACTGCCCAGTTTAGTTTTCGTGTGCCTGTGAATGTGCCGTACGACTGGATCCCGATGGCGGGCGACTGGAATAACGACGGCTTCGACACCGTCGGGTTGTACGATCCACATTTCTACACGTTGGTTCCCAACTATGCCTATGCACCCTATGCGGCGGAATGGACATACTCGGCACCAGTGAAGTCGAACTTCTTTGCCCGGATTATTTCTGGGGCTCAGCGACTGCCTAACGGCAACACACTGATCAATGAAGGAACCGAAGGACGTTTCTTTGAGGTCACCCCGCAAGGCAACATCGTCTGGGAATATCGCAATCCACTTTCCTTGCAATACGATGGACCTCCAGGTGCATTGGATTACAACGAAGCGATTCCTCCGGTCAACATCCAGGGCATCGATGGCGTGCAGGGGAATTTGACGTTCCGTATTTATCGTTACCAGAAAGACTACACGCCGCAGTTCATGAATGGCGATCTGGATACGACGATATCGGTCGAAAAACTGCCTGACGTGACCTACTACGACACGCAAGGCTTGTACGATCCGGTCACCAACAATTGGTTCCTCAGCAACCGCTCGGACGGAACCATTGCCGATATGATCACGTTCAACGCCAATCAAAACGATCCATCCTACTTTCTGCCGCTGGCCGGCGACTGGGACGGAGACGGCAAGGACTCGGTTGGCGTGTTCGATCCTGTCTTGGGCGAAGCCTACATCAGCAATCAGCTTGATGGCTCGATTACCGGATATCAAACGATTCGTATCCCACGCAACCTGCTGGGCTGGAAGCCGGTTGTAGGCGACTGGGACAACGACGGCATTGATGAACTAGGTTTGTACGACCCTGTCAGCAATGACTGGCGATTGAATACCGAGCTGACGCTTGCGGCGGCGGCTCATCCTTCCGGAACGCCTGGCCCGGTGTTTGATTGGAGTGGTGATATCTTTATCGATCGCCCCGGAGGCTTGCCAACCACATGGCTGCCGATCGCTGGCAACTGGGACGGGCTCGGCGGAGATACGTTTGGCTTGTACGACCCCGCGACGAACAACTGGTATCTCAATAACCAGCTCAACGGAGGCTGGTCGACGGCGATCGATTCAAGCACCGGCGCACCGTATGGTGTGATCGTCGACCTGCCGAATCCATTGCCTTCGACTTGGATTCCTTACGCCGGAGACTGGAACGGCAACGGCCAAGATACGATCGGCTTGTACGATCCAAGTAACGGCACGTGGTATATGAACAACAAGATCGATGGAAGCATTTCCAATTTAATCGTTGTTCCACCACGCAATGATCCGCCGAATTGGATTCCCGTGATCGGCGACTGGGACGGAACAGGCGCAACGATGGCCGTACAAAGCCAGTCGCTGTTGATCGGAGGCGAGCCTACCGTTCAGTTGGAAGGAGAGGAAGTCGTTGTGGCTGAAACTGCCAGCACGCCGGGGCTGATTTTGGAAGGTGAGCCATTTGTGTTGCCGCTTTCCGAATCGAATTCCAGCGCGACAAACCATGTCGAGATTCAGGAAGCTTCCTCGTTCTGTGGACTGGCGGAATCAAGCGAATCGTTCACGCCGCTGGATGAAAGCTTGTCGCAGATCGATTACTGGATGCCCTCCCCAGCCGATTACTTCGTTGGACCAGACGAGGACACCTCTGAGGAAACATTTGCGGACGAAGAGCTGATCACGGATATTGCCGTTGCCTGGCGAGACTAAGCGTCGCGTTCGGTTTGATGCCAATAAAAAAGAGTCCCGCGGGTTGTCGTGGGACTCTTTTCGCTTCTTGTTGGCTGGGAAGGCGTTTTATTGGATCATCATTTCTTCTTCGTCGCTTGCGGTCAGCTGGATTTCTCCGGCATCTTCCAAGCGGCGAACGATGTCGACGATCTGCTGTTGAACGGCTTCCACTTCCGAAAGTTTGACCGAACCGAGGAAGTCCATTTCTTCGAGCAGCATTTCGCCGGCTCGCTTGGACATATTCCCGACGATCTTGTCTCGCAGATCTTGGCTGGCACCTTTGAGGGCCATTGCCCACTGCGATGTCTCGACGTTTTTGAGCACCGCTTGAATGTCTTTGTCCATCAGCTTCTGGATGTCGTCGAAGACGAACATCAAGCGGCGGATTTCTTCGACCAGGTCAGGGTCTTCCTGCGACAGATTTTCCAGCAGCGCTTTTCCAGTGGTGCGGTCGGTCACGTTGAGGATCTCGGCGACGCTCGGAATACCTCCGGCATTCTCAAACGATTGGCTCATCACGCTGGCCATTCGATCTTCGAGGCCTCGTTCGACTTCGCGGATCACCTCGGGGTTGGTTTGCCCCATGTTCGCGATGCGGCGAATCACTGATAGCTGGCGTTCCGCGGGTAGCCCCGAGATGAGCTCGGCCCCGTACGATGCCGGCAGGTGCGACAGAATCAGCGCGATCGTTTGCGGGTGTTCGTCGACGATAAACGTCAACAAGTTCTGGCTGTCGACTTTGCGCAGAAAACCGAACGGTACCGACTCGACCGATTGCCGTACGTTGTCGAGCGTTTCGGTGGCGTTTTTGCCCAGCGCTTTGGTCACAAGTGACTTCGCAAGACTGATGCCTCCTCCACCACCTCCCAACTGATTGGGGTTTTGCTCGGCAAACGAAAGGATGGCCGCCTCTTGTTCCGGCCCACTCAAATTGTCGAGCTGAGCGATCTCGATACAGACCAACTCGACCTGTTTCGGGGTTAGCTTACCCATCAGCTGAGCGGCTGCGTCCTCGGGAAGCGACATCAAAATGATGGCGGCCTTGCGAAGCGCAGGGTTCGAGAAGTGCTGACTGGGATCGCGTTTACCGGACATATTTGGGCTAGGCGGTGAGACGTTTCGGACAAAATCGACCGTGTATCGCTATTCATCGACAAGTTTGACTTTGACGATTAGCGAAAATTGCACGAGTGCTGCGTGCTAGCGTTGGTGCATCCAAGAAACGCGAACAGCGACGAGAACTTTGTACTCGCCGCCTGATGGTCCCCGAGTTTGCTCGGGGAGATCGAATGGTTTCGTCGTCGGTTAGACCGCGGCGTGCAGCGGCGTGAAGCCAACTTTCAGTGCCATCGGGCCCCATGGGCAATCAAATGTCACAGCGATTGGCTTGATTTCCGAAGGGAAGCGAATGTCAGGAGGGTGTCCGAGCACGACGTTCGGCAAGCTGATCGACAGATTGAATTCTTCCAGCTCCGCTTTGGCGGAACCAGCAACCATGTTGGCGATTTCGCCGACGGCATCGATTACGTCGTCGCACAGACCATCGAAATCGTTCGGGTCCATCATCAGCATCGCGGCGGCACCTTGGATGGCCACTTCTCGAGAAAGGCTAACGACCACCGAGCCTTGGGCTCTGCCCGAAAGACCGATCACACCGCTGATTTCGTATTCATCGCTGACCTGATCGGCCATGCACAGTTTGTCGCGTTTGATGGTGCAGCCCAACATCGTGTCAAAAGTGACAGTGGTAGAGCGGATGAACGGATTGATGTATTCGACCTGCATGGTGGGCACCGAATTTTATTGTGACGACTGTGAAGCGACGATAGGTCTTCGTTCGCTGCGGCTTCAATGCTGTGCGTGAAGCGTTCTCCTGCTCGGAAGACTTCCAAAAATAGAACGCTGCTTCGCGCCGTCAAACCAAATTCCGTAGGCAACGAATGAATGGGATGTTTCTTTAGCGCAAAACGGTAGATTGCCGGCGATTACGTCGTTGTGTGCGGCGTTATAGAGGTACGCCTGAAGCAGATATTCCGGTCGTTTGGTCGGCCGTGACTATGAAAATTCGCAATAACCCCACTGACCGTAATTTTCGTCAACACCAACGCGGAGGACTTCGGGTTTCCACCGTAGCTTCTGCTCAAGTGCCCTCAACAGCTGTTCGCCAATCCACTGAGCCAGCAGTTCGGTCGTGGTGTTGGGAATGTCGAGCAGGATGCATTCTTCCTTAGGAAACACCCAGCGGCGGTCCTCGAATGTCGCGGTGATTTCCTTTTCGTCACTCGTCACAGCAATGGCCGGATGCTGAGTCGGAAGTAGCATCCGGTGATCCAATCCGTTGACGATCTCTTGCAGCGAATCACGAAGCGCAATGAAATCAACGACATAATGATTCTCGTCCAACGGACCATGCAGTTCGACTTCTACACGGTAATTGTGGCCATGAATTCGTTCGCAGACGTCACCGCCGAATGTAATGAAGTGCCCTGCACTAAAGACCAGGTGATCTTTGGTCAGCTTGACCCAATTACGAACCGGCATGCGTGGAACTCCTGTGGGAAAACGTTAAACGAACGGGGAAACAATCCGCTGTTGCCGCAGGCATACGAATAGCCCTGCCGCAATCATATCGGCCGTGGTGCCGGGGTTTCGCTTGTGCCCATCGCACCGCAGCCAGAAGTCGAGATTGGAAAGCTGCTGTAGATAGTCGTCTTCAAACGGTGGACCAGCATCCAGAACCCGTCGCGCCATCACGGCACTTTGCTCAGCCATTTCCTGTCCATTCTTCCGAGCAATCAACGTATCGGGATGGCTGGCCATCAGCGAAACATGAGCATGAACAATGCGATGACTTAGCGGAAGTGACGCATGGCTCGAATCAGTCAGCAGCGGAACGGCAGCATCAAACAGTTCGGCAAAACCGTTTGTATACTGCTTCGCGATCATGTCGCGGTCGGCCGCGAGCTGCATCGCATCAACGATATGCGAGGGTGCGTCTCCCGAGACGTCATGCTTGGAGGATTTCGCCATCCCGCCTGGTTTCGCGAGACGAATTGCCTCGTAAATCGCGGCCGCATCCTGGGTATCAGATTGTTCGATCACCACTGTCGCGTTTGCTTGCAATGGGCCCGCGGGACTAGCTTTCGCCAAGGGGCCAAGCAGCAAAACCATTCCCAAATTGGTGTTGGTCTTGGTGACACGGGAAGTCGCGAGGATGCTTTCGCGAACGATTTCACCGAGCGAAAGATCGTTGGCGCGATCGAAGACCGGTCCGAGAGCAATCGCACTCGCCAAGAAGTCTTGCAGCGTGACGTCGTCGAAGTCGGCACTGCGGTGGACGTTGCCTGGCTTGGGGGCACAAACCTCCAGCGTGCAGGCCAACGTGGCAAATTGACCGAGCGAAAGGGCTTCCGACTGGCTCATTGCGGAGCCTCAGCCGCGGCCGGAGTCGGCTCTTGTTTCAGGAAATCACGCAAGATTGGCTCGATCCGTTCGCTTGCGTCTTCCACGACATAGTGCCCTGCATCGTTGAAAATGGTGGCCCTGGCGGTGGGCCAAATCAGCTGGAAGCGTTCGAGACATTCCAGCCGAAAACACCAGTCTTTCGCGCCCCAAATTAGTTGAATCGGCAGATGCGATAGCGTGGGCAGCTCCTGCTCGATCGTTTCCAACACCGCATAGGTTGGGTGGCTCTTGGAAAGGGGGATGTCCTGAACGAAGCGAGCCGTCGCAATACGATTGGCATAGTTATCGTAAGGAGCGAGGTATCCCGCACAAACGTCCGGCGTGAACCGCTCTGGCTTTTCGGTTGCCATCGTTAATGCCGGACGAGCAAATGCATTGAACGTTCGTACCATCCAGGGACCGAAGCCAGGGATTCGGCAGGCCCGGATTCGTGTGGGGCAATAAGGAGGCGGAAACGCTGCGGTATTGAACAGTACCAGCCGAGCGAAACGATCTGGCCGAGCCAATGCGGCTCCAAGCCCAATTGCCCCACCCCAGTCGTGGACCAGCAGATTAATGTCGCGGAGATCTAACTGGTCGATCAACGCGACCAAGTTATTGATGTGCTGCTGCAGGCAATAGTTGTACTTCTGCGGCTTATCGCTGAGCCCGCAGCCGACGTGATCGATGGCTACCATGCGGTGCGAGTCGCGGAACTGGGTAATGATGTTCCGCCAGTAAAACGACCATGTAGGGTTGCCGTGGACCATCAGCATCGGTTCGCCGGAACCTTCGTCGACGTAGTTCACATTCGCTTCAGGAAGCGTCAAAGTGTGCGACGAAAAGGGATACAGCTTGCGCCAATCGGCCGACGGTGACATGGTATGCGGAGGTCTCGAGTAAGGATCGAAACCCCTAGTTTACCGGTTCGCGGCAACATCACTAGTGGTTTAGGAAAAGTGGGAAGCATGGCACCAGAACGTGGCGACATTCTACGGGGCGTTGGCGGCTTTGGCCCGTTTTTGCCAGAAATCGCGAGCATCTCGCTGTAAATCAATGATTTCGTTCCGTTGCGGACCGTCGGCAAGCTGGATGTTCATGGCCCGGCGAAAGACCCAATCGCGGAAGAATTCAGACGCCGATTTGCTGATTCGCGGCTGTCCATTGGCTTCAACGTAAAACGGAGCGGTCATCGCATATTGGTAGTAGCCAGACTCCTCGGTGACGACGCGAACGAGGAACCATCCAGAGTCGCTGAACTCGACCGGCGGCAATATGCCCTGGCGATCCTTGTATTCGTCGAGCGAGATTTCGAGGTCCTTTTCTCCATTCTTGATCACCTCTAAGTAGGCAATTTTCTGCCGCGTCGCGAGACTGAGAGCGATCTGGAATTCGTGCTTTTCACCGATATTTATCGGGAAAACGTGCCCTGGAAGCTGGCCATCGACGGTCGCTCGCAAGAGTGGTCCGTTGGTGACAAAAACGTTTCCAGACTCGACGGCATCCCACCAGGCTTCCGGGGTGTAATCGCCGTCGACTTTGGCGTAAACACGATCGAGCCGCGAGGACTGCTCGTCAGAATCGGTCCCATTCGCGGCAACTGGTGTCATGCGGATGCCGGTTTCGAGCAGCTTGTAGTAGATATCAAGGGCCAGGTGTCCTTTCCCTGTCACGTCTCCTTTACGGATTTCGGCTGCTTTTTCGGCCAACGGATGCTTGTCGGTGAAGTCGTAGGCTTCGACTTCGGGGCTTAGGATGCAGACGGAGTCGATAAATTCGCGGGAGACCCAAAGTGGAAGATCAGGCTCGAATGGACTGCCAGCGATAGCATGCCCCGAACCGAGATCGGCCTGAAAAAAAGTGGCTGCGGGGTATTCTGGCTGAAGACGCTGCACAGGAAGTGGTTCGTTCATTTGGGCGAACCAAACTTTGCCGCCAGCTCGATTATCCTCGCCCCCCATGTCCCACATCGAGCGAAATGCCCCGAATTCGTCTCGGAGGTTGGTTATCGGCTTGCCGGCCCAGGGATTGGCTTGATTGTTCCAGGTAATGCGATTTCCAAGGACGAGATCGTCCGCCAGCATAATCGTTTCCAGGTCTTTCACGCGGCCGGTCAGGGCAACATTGCCGGGGTACCAACCTTCTTGCTTCATATCGATGAAGCGTTTCAGTTCGATCGTGCGGTTGTCTTGGTCGCCTGAATTGAGGATGAAATGCCCTTCCATAAACGGATATTCCGGTCCTGCGTCGAGCCGGAAGCCATACTGTCCCGGTCGCAGCTTCATTTTTATGCCGCCGGTGAAGTAAGCGGTGCCATCGATCATTAAAGCCCCGTCGATTCGCTGGGCTTTGTCGCGAGAATTGGTAATTCGGATCTTCGCCGAACACGGCATTTGCGTCTGGGCGTCGATCACACGTAGTTCGTATTCTGCGTAGGCAGCATCGGCTTCGGTCGGCGAAAGAACGATGCCAACAAGCAGCAAGAGAAGCGTCAGCGGGGCGAATATCTTGGGATGAATCATGGCAGCAAAGCAATTTCCGGAAACGAGTGCGTGTGTTTGCCGGGCAAATTTGGGATAATTGGCCGCTCTCCCCAGAGCGGTCTCTAAGTATAGAATAGCTTGCAGGCACTGCCCTTCACGCAATCAATTCAGGGCGGATGCTATATTTGTGTTCGTTGGAAGTTGTTTTCAGGAAACCAGTTAGGCGAAATCTTAGAAGTTCATGGCTGACGACTACTATCAAATTCTGGGAGTTAAACGTTCCGCAACGCAGGACGAGATCCGCAAGGCCTACAAAAAGATGGCCCAGAAGTATCACCCCGATTTGAACCCGGACGACAAAGCGGCCCAAGCGAAGTTCAAGGAAATCCAGAACGCCTACGACGTGATCGGCGATCCCGAAAAACGGAAGAAGTACGATCAGTTCGGTAGCAACTACGAGAATATGGGCGCCGGTCCCGGAGGAGGTGGCGGTCCTGGTGGGTTTCATCAGTGGCGATCCGCTGGGGGTGGCCCGGGAGGCGGCTCGCAGTTTGAATTCGACTTGGGCGACATCTTCGGTGGTGGAGGTGGCGCTGGCCCCGATCTTTCCGATATCTTTGGCGGTCTCGGTGGCGGTGGTGGCCGACGTCGGCATGCCCAGCCAGTACGCGGTAACGACCTGCAGCACGACGTGACGGTTCCCTTCAAGCAAGCGATGGAAGGGGGCGAGATCAACTTGAACGTGCGTCGCCCTAGCGGCGAAATGGAGCGGCTGACCGCGAAAATCCCGCCTGGCATTGAAGATGGAAAGAAAATTCGGCTCCGAGGGCAAGGCGACCCCAGCCCCAACGGTGGCCCTGCTGGCGATCTCTTGATCCGGATTCATGTCCAGTCGCACAAGTATTTCAAGCGGATCGGCAAAGACCTGGAAGTGACCGTTCCTGTGACATTGGCCGAAGCACTTTTAGGTGGTTCGGTCGATGTACCGACGCCTGGAGGAACCGTTACGATGAAGATCCCCGCAGGAAGTAACGGTGGTCGCCGTTTGCGGGTCCGCGGCCAAGGCGTGGCAGACAGCAAAGGAGATGCCGGCGATCTGTACGTGGTGCTGCAAGTGGCGATGCCCGAACAGCCGACCGACGAGCTGAAAGCAGCCGTCGAAGCGTTCGCCGAAGCCCATCCGGAAGATCCTCGCAAAGACCTTCGCTGGTAGCCAGAAAGGTTTCTTGTGACGGAGAAGTCTCACCGATTTCCGCCTGATTTGCGGCTGAAGACGCCGGCTGAGTTCGACGCAGTTTTTACACGCCGAGCCTCGGCCGGCAACGGTTGGCTGGTCGTATATGCTGCGCGAAACGATTCGGACATCTGCCGAATGGGTCTGGTCGTTTCGAAGAAAAAAATCGGCAATGCTGTGCAACGCAATCGCTGGAAGCGTCGTCTGCGGGAGGCGTTTCGGCTCAATCGAGAGAAACTGCCGAGCGGGTTCGATCTGGTAGTTCTGCCGCAATCAAAAGCGCATCCCTCGTTTGGCGAACTCGAAAAGGGACTCGTCCAACTGGCTCACCGCTCGGTCAGGAAGTGGAAGCGAAACCATGGCGACGGCGGCCAGTCTTCGCGAGTTCAGTCGTCCGAGAGAAAGCCGCGGCGATGATCTATTTGCGATTTTTGTGGGATGCCGGCCAAGCTTTGTTGGCCGAGACGATGATCTTCGCGGTGCGGTGCTATCAGTACACTTTGAGCCCTTGGATCGGTCAGGCATGTCGCTTTCAGCCGACGTGCAGCCACTATTTTATTGGAGCGGTTCGGAAGTATGGCCCTGTTTCCGGCGCAATCCGTGGGGCCTGGCGTATCTTGCGCTGTAACCCTTTTTGTCGAAGTGGTTTCGATCCGCCGTAGGCCATTGGTCTCTAAGAAATTGGTCTTGATCGTGCTATCAGTTTTTCCTACTGTTTGTGCCAACTGAATCTGAAGAAAGGAATTCTTCGGATCGAACCGTAGGTTTTTCGACGGACCAGCAACCCAATGCCACGGCACGGACGCTTTCATACGGCTGCCTGTTTTCTCGTTTGTCTGCTTGTGGGCGGACAAATTTGTTCCCTTGGGTGCATCGCCCCTTGGACTAGCAAAGATGTCGACGAAGAAGTTCCTTCGCACGACTGGGAGAAGATACGCACTGTCGGCGATCTCACCGTCCCTGGCGGTTTGAATGTCGCCAAAGTCGAAGGGATTACGCTTGTTACCCAACTGCGTGGCACCGGTAGCGATCCTCCCCCCTCCCCTGGTCGCGACTTGTTGCTGAATGAAATGCGTGTTTTGCAAGTCGATCAGCCGCAGCAGTGGCTGGCTTCGCCGAACACCGCTTTGGTCATGGTCGAAGCGAACATTCCTGCTGGAGCACGCAAAGGAGATTCGATCGATGTCCGCGTGATTGCCCCGGCGGAAACCGACACGTCAAGCTTGGAGCATGGCTATGCTCCTCGGACTCGTTTGTCAGAAATGGCATTCCTGGGTGGTCGTGCTCGTCGTGGTAACGATGTCGCGTGGGCCTCCGGGCCGATCGTGCTCGACAGCGTGGTGAATGGAAACAACAGCGAATCGAATAAGAAACGAGGCCACATCCTTGGTGGTGCCGTTATGTTGGAAGAGCGTCCGCTGGGCCTCGGTTTGATCGAAGGAGAAGTTTCGATTGCCGCAAGTGCCAACGTGGGTGCAGCGATCAACCGACGCTTCTACATGTATCGTCAAGGCTCCAAGCAAGGCGTCGCAACGCCTAAGACCGACAAGTTTATCTCGCTCGATGTCCATCCACGCTACAAAGACAACATCTCGCGCTACATCCGCGTGATCCGTTTCATTCCGCTATCGCAGTCGTCCTCGTTCCGTCAAAGCCATTTGGCAGAATGCGAAGCAATGTTGCTCGAAGAGTCGACCGCGCAAGCAGGCTCGCTGAAGCTGGAAGCAATCGGTAAAGAAGCGATTCCTTCGCTACAGAAGGGCCTTCAGTCGCAAAACGAACTAGTCCGTTTTTGTTCGGCGGAAGCACTCGCGTATTTGAACGTTTCCGACTGTATCGAGCCATTGACCGAAGCGGCGCGCACAAACAATGGTTTCCGCTATCGTGCGATGCTGGCTCTGGGCTCGTTCGACGACTTGGACGTGATCGACAGTCTGGAAGGTCTGCTGCATGAAGAAAGTGCCGAGGCTCGCTACGGTGCATTCGATCAGCTGAAAAAACGCTCGAATCAACTTCCTTCGGTGGCTGGAGAATTGCTGGACAATCATGTTCAGCTACACCATGTCCGCTCGACGTCGTCACCAATGGTCCACTTCCGCTTGAAGGATCGACCTGAAATTGTCATTTTCGGCAACGATGTTCGCTTGATGGGAGAAGTTGGCTTCGTGGGGGAAGAGGGCGTTACGATCCGCTCTTCCGGGCATCGCAAAGTGAAAGTGGTGCGGTTCCAGCCGGGCGGTGGCGAATTGACGCAGGAATGCTCGACCGATTTGAAGGACGTCATCAAGGCGTTGACCACTATCGACTGTGGCTACGGAGAGATTGTCCGGACTGTCTTCGCGCTACGAAACGAAGGATTCCTGTCTGCTCGCGTCGAAGTGAACTCGATGCCACGCCCCGATCGAAGCTACATCCGTTCGGAAGAACTCGATGCCGAGGCCTCAGAATCGGGCGAAACGATCACGGAGAACTTCACCCAGTCGGAAGAATCTGCCAAAACCGAAGAGTCTTCCGAAGTTACTACCTACGCAGACGGGGATGACGCCTTGATCCCGACGTTCGATTAGAGGACTCTGGAAGGTTTATCGTCCGTGTCCATTTAATCCGTCCCCCCGTCGGAGCCGACCATGCTCAAGGCCTTAGAGCTTCAAGGCTTTAAGAGTTTTGCCGACAAGACTCGCCTGGAATTCCCTGAGGGAATTACGGTGGTTGTCGGTCCCAACGGATCCGGTAAGTCGAATATCGTCGACGCGATCAAGTGGGTTCTGGGCGAACAAAGCGCTAAAAGCCTTCGTGGGAAGGAAATGGCGGACGTTATTTTCAAGGGTTCGTCCGCCCACGGCCGTAAGCCGATGAACGCCGCCGAGGCGACCATCATCTTCGACAACGCCGAAGGCACACTGCCGATCGACGCCCCGGAAGTCCATGTGACGCGTCGTGTGTTTCGAAGCGGCGAAGGCGAATATCTGATCAATCGGCATCCTTGCCGTCTGCGTGACGTGAAAGATCTTTGTCGCGGGACAGGGATCGGAACCGATGCTTACAGCATCATCGAGCAAGGTAAAGTGGATACCTTGCTGCAAGCGTCCCCCAGGGACCGCCGGGCGGTCTTTGAAGAGGCAGCGGGGATCAGCCGTTTCAAAGCCAAGAAGCTGGAAACCCAGCGACGGCTCGATCGCGTCGAGCAAAACCTCGTTCGTCTGTCCGACATTGTCGAGGAAGTCGGTTCCCGCTATCGCAGCATTAAATCGCAAGCCGGAAAAGCACAGCGGTATCGCGAATACACCGAACGGCTTCAGTTGCTGCGTACGGTTGTCGGCATGGAGGACTGGAACAGTCTTTCGGTCCGCGTCGAGCAGTACTCCAGCGAGTTAGAGCAACTCCGGAAGGATCAATCCGGCGCCCAGGAAGTGATTGCCACCGCTGAAGCGGGACTCGAAGGCGCGGAAGCGAAGCTGTTCGATCTGCAGTCGGTGCTCTCGCAGAAAGAAGAGCAGCACGCAAAGTTGGCTCAGCGATTGGCGACTATTCATTCTTCGTCCGGCATGCAGTACCGCTTGCTGCAAGACTTGGAGCAAGAGTCAGGCACTCTGTCGGTTAACTTGGTCCGCAACTTCGCCTCGCTGCGAACGTTGACGACAGAGCTTGCCGATTCTCGTCAGCAGCTTTCCAAAGCGACAACCCAGCGCGACGTGGTTTCGGCCGACTTGGAAAGCGTGGAAGCTGCGACGCAGGAAGTTCAAGCCGAGATCGAAGCGAAGCGGGAAGAAGGCGAAGCAAACCGCCAGAAACATTTAGAGCTGTTGCGGCACGTATCGACACTGGATAACGCGCTCGGTGCGGTGAAAGCGCGGATCGAGAGCGATCGTAATCAGCTAGAAGCGATCGAAAAGAACATTGAGCGTGACGAGACACGGCTCGAAGAGCATCGTAGCGAACTGGAGCAGTTGGCCGAAGATGAGGGTGGACTCGTCGAGCATCTTTCGACCGCCCAGGCCGACGTCACCGACGCGAAAGGCTCGTTACGAAGCAAAGAACAAGAAGCGGCTGACATTCAAGCGGATCTCGACGCTTTGTCTCGCCGCCGTGCTGTCGCTGCCGAAAGGGCTTCGGTGCTCGACGAATTGGAACGGACCAGCGAAGGGGTCAACTCTGGCGTTAAGGAAATCCTTTCGCGGGCACGTGTCGAACGGTTGCCCCTGTTTCAATCGGTGATTGGCTTGGTCGCTGACATCGTGCGCGTCGATGTTGAGTATGCCCGACTGATTGAAATTGCTTTGGGAGAATCGGCACAGCTGGTGATTTTGGAAAGTGGCGAACTGCTGCAGCAAGTGCTCGAGCGCGAGGTGATCTTCCCTGGCCGTGTCGGTTTGCTCGACATGCAGTCGCTTTCGGGGACACAGTACGAAGAGCCTGCTGGGCTTCGCGACGAGACAGGCGTTTTGGGCAACGCTCTCGACTTTGTCGAAGCGGAAGACGAATTTCAACCGGTTGCTTCGTTTCTGCTAGGTGGAATTTGGTTCGTCGATAATGCCCGAACGGCGGTCGAGCTGAAGAAGCGTTATTCCGAACCGATTCGCTTCGTGACGCGTGATGGCGAGATGCTGGAAGCGGATGGACGCGTCTATGCAGGGCCCACAACGAACGTCGGCGGCATCATCTCGCGTCGCAGTGAGCTTCGAGCACTGCGAAACGAAGTTGAAAAGCTGGAACAAGCTCTGGAAAAGAAGCAGGAGACATTGGCAGAGGTTCAGTCCTCGGTTGCTGAACAGAAGCAGTCGCTCGAGACGTTGGTCGGCCAGCAGCAGGAGGCTTCGTCGGTGCTGACCGAGCATCGCCTGGTCAAGCAGCGGTTGGAATCGCGAATCGCCGATGCCGACACGGAACTTTCCAAGCGCCTGGAGCAGCGCGAGACGATTGAAGCTCGGATTCAAACCGACCAGCAGCAGTTAGAGGAAAAAGAGCAGGAGCTGACTTCAACGCGCGAAACGATTCAGCAGTTGGAAGAAAGTAGCGATGGTCTGACGCAGATTCTCGGTGAGCTGGAGGCCAGTCTCAGTGATAGTCGCAGCCAGATCACCGGCCTAAAAGTGGAGCTCGCTCGCGCTGAGCAACAAGTCGAAGCGTTAGAGGTTAGCAGCCAGCGGTTGCAAGCGAATCTGAACGAGCGAAATACGGCGATCGAGGAAATCCACGCAGCCATTGCTCAAAATCGCCACAAAGTCGAAAGCCAGCAGTTAGAAATCCTTCGCGCCACGAGCGAATATGCGGCGGCGATGCTTCAGCTGACCGAGTCGCAGGAGCTTCTTGCTGCGGAGCGAGCTTCCCGCAAGAACTTAGAGAAAACGAAAGCGGAACATACGGCCAAGCTTGTCGAGGCACGTCAAAAGCAGCGAACCGCGGACGATCAACTACACCGAAAGGAACTCGCGTTCACCGATCTTCGGCATGAACGAGGCACGCTCGAACGACGCCTGCGAGATGACTACGGAATCGAAATCTCTGAAGTAGAAATGAACGTCGAAGAAGTCGAGCTGCCGGGGGATCGAGCCGCCATCGACGAAGAGATCGCCGACTTACGCCGGAAGATCAGTAACATCGGTTCGGTCAATATGCAGGCCCTGCAAGAGCTCGACGAATTCCAGGCGCGCTTCGAGCAATTGGATGGTCAATTAAAAGATTTGACCGAGGCGAAGGAGTCGCTTGAGAAGATTATCAATAAGATCAATGTCGACAGCCGACGGTTATTCGAGGAAACGCTCGAGACCGTTCGTAGTAATTTTCAGGTTATGTTCCGACGCGTGTTCGGCGGCGGCTCTGCGGATATTATCGTGGAAGAAGGAGTCGACATTCTGGAAGCGGGGATCGATGTCATCGCTACGCCGCCAGGCAAAAGCTCGCTCAATATCTCGCTGCTTTCTGGGGGCGAACGAGCCTTGACCGCGGTGACTTTGCTGCTGGCCATTTTCCAATTTCGCCCCAGTCCGTTCTGTATTCTGGACGAAGTGGATGGTCCCTTGGATGAAGCCAATATTGGCCGCTTTGTCGACGTATTGAACGGGTTTCTCGATTGGACCCGCTTCGTCATTGTGAGCCACAGTAAAGCCACGATGGCCGCTGCAACGACGCTACATGGCGTCACGATGCAAGAGTCTGGCATCTCGAAACGCGTCAGCGTCCGCTTCGACGACGTGAACGAAACAGGTGACGGCGATATCTCGGTCGCTTAGACTGAATGGCGGTATCTCGCCGAATATTTCAAGTAGCCGATACCGCGGCAGCTGTCGATCAAACGGAAGAACTAATCGAAAGCTGCCACTTCGGTTTGACTTCCCAGGTACTGCCAGCAGGGTAATATGTTTGGCGTTCGGACAGGGAGCTTCAGGAAGACTTCGTCTGATCGAAGGTCGTAAAGCACGTTCGGTTTGGCTAGTTCTAATTCGCCGTTTTCGCCGAGACGGATTGATTCGTAGTCAAGTGTTTCCGGAAAACCATCCTTTGGTATCGACTCAATTCCCTTAGTTGTGATAGCAACATTGGGTAGCCATTGGTAACGGCCGTTGGTTTTTAGTTGCTGCCCGATCCGCGCAGCGATCTTATCGGTCAGCAAATCAAGACATCGCAGGTAGTTTTCAATGAACTCCGTGTTCCCGCCGCAATTATATCGCAGCGGCTTTTTGCCCGTTTCTGGATAGGGCGTGTAGATCAATTCAATTGACGTGGGAAGATGGGAATGGCGAGGGGGCGGCGGTTTGAGCGTGCAGCGAAACGATTCAATCTCGTCGAATGTCATGCTTTGCTTGCCCCATTTCACTCCATCGGAGTAGAAGTGATAACTGTTTCGTGTTTGCGACAGGAACGCTCCCCCGAGAAATGCGATCAAGACGGCCAGGCCACCCAGTACGATCCGAACCGTGATCGAGTACGAAGCAAACGGGCCGAAGCCTCCTAACAGAAAAACTGAACCGGCGATTCCAATGAGAAGAAGTTTCAAGCCAAAGAAGGCTTCCAGCGCGGTTGCCTTTTTGGTGAATAATTCTTCACCCAAGGAAGTGGATTCATCACGATCAGTCGGAGCCATCGAGCTAGTCTACCTTGTTGAATTGCTAAGGAAGCAAAGCGTACACGGCAGCAATATAGTTAACCGGTCCCACGAACGCGAGAACTTTCTAGCGACTGTTCGCATCATAAAAAAGTCGTTGTTCGTCGCGGTCGTAGGTGATCGTCTCAGCTTGATCCCCTTCCCTCCAAGCATAGCGCCAACCGTTTTTCAGAACGCGTGATTCAAACCTTTGCGTCCTAAAGTTGTATCGACTGACCTCGCCGGATAGGGGCTTTAGGTCGGACTCGGGGTAGTTGGCCTCAAACCATTGCAGAAAGTGTTCTTCGTCGACGGTACACTCATACCGCGTGAAGTACGACGCGTACTCATAGGTGACGCTACTAGAAGCTTCAGGCAGAGAGAGTGGCGTCGCGTCGGGGGCGACGTTATGTCCTTCGAGAGGTTTTGTGAGAGGAATTCCTACCGCCAGGATCACGGCAACAATTGCGGTGCCAAGCAGCAGTTCCCGCACGGAAAACTGCGCGTTGTTGGGCGGTATCAGACCTGCGGCGGCTGTGCGACTTAGTATTCGCCACCAAAGCCAATTCGATAGCTGCACCGTCGTGATTCCGATCATCAACGTCGCAAAGATAAGCACCGTCTTCCAGTTCGGATCTTGGAACAGAATCCCGGCCGCCGCGAGCGCCACGATTGAAAGTGGAAAACTCGTCAAGACCGTTGCCCAAGCAGCTGCGGAAGCATTGTTTCGGAATGTTCCACGATATTGCTGGATGACCAGGATCGTTGGCCAGGGAATCATAATCAGTGACGAGAACGTAAAGCAGGCTTCCCAATAAATCAGGCCAGGCAGACAAGTTCCGATGAGCGCCGACGAACCTAATATTGAAAGCACGGCGCATGCTTGATGAAAGAAAGATGGTTTCGGAAATCGAACCGCTTCGTTCATAAGATCAATACGAGAACGCCGTTTTAAAAATCTTGGAAACTAAAACCACAGTACATGATGCCAGCCTTGTCGAACGCCATACGAAGTAATGCCAAAGATCCAGCCTATGGCCAAGAGCAGTAAGAAGACCTCTTTGATGGTCAGGTTCTTGGTGACAGGAGGCAGCGTATGTGATTGCTGGGCGGCATAAAGCTGTTCGCTCCAGACTAAGTGATGGTAGGCGTTCACGAGAAAAACACCAAAGAGTACGAGGTAAGTCAGGAGCATTGCCACCGGGGCAAAGAATAGAGAGTTGGCAAACATGCGGAGCGCCGCAGGCAACGCGGGGAGGTAGACTAGGAATAGAACCAGCCCGAGAACTCCATTTAACCAAGTCGCCAAGACGGCGGCCTGACGGTCGTAGCGAAACGTGCTGAGGTACTGCAAAAGTGCGACAAAGATCGGCGCACACGTCAGTCCGGAAGCGATCACTTTCTCTTGCCATTCACGGCGGAAAAACCACGTCGTCGTAAATCCGGCAAACGAAAGCCAGATGACGATCATTAGCGTCGACCAAGCGTAGTGTCGCGTGGTTGGCCTCAGGGGATTCACAGGTTCCGTCGACACTTACTCTTCCTTGGGGACAGCAATTTCTTCGTAGTAAGCAATGCCCGCTGCACGATCGTACGTGATGCAGTGAATAAGGGCTTCGGTCCGCAGGTAAACTTGAAAGCCATGCATCACACGATGAGTTTTGTATGGCACGAGAAACGGAGTTTGGGTCGGATCAGGAGGAGAAACCTCGACGGGGCCGACAATTATTTCCTGCTCGCTAGGCCGATCGGATGCCATGTCCCAATCTTGCTGAGAATGCCATTTGCGGAGTTCTTCTTCGGTGATTTCATAACTACCGAGGATCAATCCATTGCGGTCACGCTGGAACTGAATCGCTTCTGCCGTATCAGGGACCGGAAAAGGGGCTTCTGAGGCAGTCACGTTGGCGCGATACATCGACTGATTGGCTTGTGCCTGGAAACTGGCTGGCAAGATGATGAGTCCCAGCAGGAAGCTAAACCCGAGTACTTCACGTAATGAAATCGATAGTCGGATAGGTCTTTCGATTTGCTCGTTTCGTTTCTTCAGTTTCACTGCCCGCGAACCATTGAGCCAAATCGAGACCAGTGAGACGACCACAATCGTTGGCCAAGCAAACGATTGATATTCCATGGGGCCATTATTGGAAAATGGCTGTGCGTAATCGGTCGATATGACTTGGCGGATGATAATGGCGAGGTAGGTCATCGAATAGCATGCGCTACTAGCGGCGGCGGCAAGGTAGGCACCGTGGTAGCTTTCTCGAAACGTGCCGGCGTACTGCCCTATCATGGCCGAAAAGCCAAGAAGAAGAACCAACAGCAGACTGTAGCTAATGGGATTCGGCCAAAGCAGTTCGAGCCCCATGAGTGCGACGCTGGCCGTCACCGCGCCGGCGAACATGTTGATCAGCGAAAATAGAATCAACACCCCCGACGACTTCAACTCTGCTGTCTGAGATGGTCTCTTGGATTCGCTGGCATTCGATTCCATCGATAAGCTATCCATGTAGCGAGCTTCAGTTTAGGTAGCTTGAGATGTATAAGGCGGCATCGAGGACGGTGTTACCAACCTCTTGGCCAATGTTCGTCATAGATTGCTCTCTTCTGGGATGGGCTGTAGATCAGTGAGTGTTGCCAGTTGTCTTCGTCCCAACGGACATAGACCGCGTCGTCAAACGTGAACCATTCGTAGTGAATTTTTCCGTCTGGATATCCAACGGGGCCCTTTTCGCGGTAGCCCTGCGGCATCGGGCGAGGTCTCCAGAAGAAATTAGACTTGTCCTGTCTTAACCCCGCGAGCCATTTCTTCAGGTCTTTCTCTTCAACGAGAAATGTCGATTCGACAAGACCATTTTCATGGCGATAAAACTTCAGTTCTTTTGCCTCGGCAGGCAGCGACACAGGGGCTTGGCTTGCCGGCACGTTTTCGAGGTAAACGAGTGGATCGGTATACCTGGCGATGTTTGCTGGAGCCATGACGAGTCCGAGGACGACCGTCGCACCGAGCATCTCGCGAAGGGAGATCGATCGGATGCCAAATCGCGCGTCACTGCTTTTCTCTGCATCCTTGAGCATGTTGTACCAGCGAACCGTTTGCCACAGACTCGCCAGTCCAGCACCGAAGAATGCGGCATGCGTACCAATCGGAAGAAGGAACCAGGTAAACAGTTCAGGCAGTTCCAAGGAATCAGCAAGCAGTCGGTAGACGCCAGCACCCAGGCACATCGAAGCCGGTACGATTAATAAAGCAGCCGCAAAGAGGCATTTGGAGTTTCGATGAAACAGACCCCAGTAATACGTCGCCGTTAGGCTTAGCCCTAACAGCATGCCCACCAGCCCACCAGCAATCGCACGGCCTCCGTCATTCAGCAGAATACCGGCGATGCCAGCACATGCGACTCCGATCGCCGCAGCGAATGCGAAGTTCAAGATTGCTTCGATTGGTGGAAGTTGTGAGGTGTTCTGGGGCATGGGGCATCATGAACAACGGCGAGGAAAGTGTTATCAGCATAGCCAACACTGCTAGCGTCTTCACGCAGAAAGTCCGCTTTCCGGAGATGAACTGGCACGAATGAGAACCCGTAAGCTACGTCAGTTGTCTTTCGATAAGACGTCCGCACGGAAGGCACTCCAAAAAGCAGAAGGTTGATCTCGCATGTGGCGATCCGCGTCGTGAAACGGACGACCGAGACTGGCCTTTTCATCAGCAACGACGAATAATTCCCTAACACAGGGAAGAACCGCTAGCGACTCATCGCACCGTTAAAACCGGAACAGGACGCACAATCTGTTGGTGCCGCTAGTGGCGATTTTGAAGATCGCACCAAACAGACCGGAAAGATGCTAAAGAAACGACCCCCAAAATCTCGAAATTAACCTTCGGAAGGCTTGTTACGCACTTCCCAATTGCAGCACTTGTTGCAGTTGGCGTGAGTAAGCAGCCGGCCAAGGGGGGAATCTTTAACAAGCTGAAGCTACGTAGTGGCGTGACCTCGCTGCTGCGTTAGTTGTTCTGTTTGGGATTCTCCCATTGGTCACCGCATCGCCGAACCGCTGCGAGAACGGTGAGCGAGATTGGTTCTTCGGAATCAGACTCGGGAACCAAGTCGTGAGTAGTGGATCCGGTTTCCGCTTGAACGGCGCGGTTCAGAAGGATCTGAGTACGAGCCACGAGAGAAGCAGCGTTTGTAGCGCCCTGACCCAGACATGGAAGAAATCAACTTTCCCATAGCCGTGTGCGAGGGATCGCCAGAGGAGTTGGTTTTCGGAAGTGAGGGGCGATTTTCGTGTTTCCGTCAGAACCGGAAGCACAGTGGAGGTCAACTCAACGAAAGAGTAATGGAGAGCCTGTGATGAAGGTCTTCACAACAGGACAGGTCGCAAAGATCTGCAAAGTGGCCCCCCGCACGGTGAGTAAGTGGTTCGATTCGGGCCGCCTTAAGGGATATCGTATTCCTGGTTCCCAGGACCGACGTATTCCGCGGGAATATTTGATCAAGTTCCTGAAAGAACACGGCATGCCCCTTGGCGACTTGGAAGACGAAGCCATGGCCAAGGTGCTGATCGTTGCTCAGGACCAAGTGTTGGTGGAAAATCTGCGTCGCGAACTTCCGCTCGAGAAAGCATTCAAGGTCTGCGTGGCCGCGAGTGGTTTTGAGGCGGGAATTCAAGCCGAAGGTTTTCACCCGGACTGCATTATCGTGGATTTCTCGATCGGTCGTATCGAGGCATTGCAGATTTGCCAGAATCTGCGTCGGAATCCGGACTTCGCGGAAACGATTCTGATCGCCTTGCTGCCCGACGATGGAAGCTCGATGAGCTTCGATCGATCCACGATCAATGAGACGTTCAAGAAGCCGTTTGATGCGGCTCTGCTGGCCGAACGTCTGCGAACTTTGATCGGTGCTAAGAAGGAATTGGTCTAAGACCAAGATCTTCGGGGTTACCACAATCCGAGCTTAAAAAAGGACGTCACGATGAAAATCGCGGCGTCCTTTTTTTGCGCGCTATGGCCACGCGTTGCTTAGCGAACATTGCCCGAGTGTCACTCCCGTAGGCTAGTGGCCGATTAAAGCTGGCCGAGGACGTTGCCGTCGTCTCGGTTGCTTAGGTTTTGCCAGGTCGACAGCGCGATAGTCTCGGCAACAAAGCGAACCGAGCCATCTCCCATGGTGACTTGCACGCCGCCAGGGTGAAAACTGCGTGCGGCCACATTGAACCAAACACCGTTGTGCTGGCAGTCAGGGCTTGGGGGATTGGGAGTGTACTGCGTATTGAAGCACCAATCTTGGAAACGGCCGACAAGCCAAGAGTCGCCATTCGGCACCGTGCTTTGGGAGCCTAAGTCCGAGATGCATGTCGGACGCGTGCTACTGCTGGCATAGAAATCGCCATGGGTAATTTCCGAGAGGGCCATCGTGTTCGACAATCCATCGGTCACATCAGCAAAACGAACCGTTCCATTGGCTGCGAAGATCCCTTTACTCTTCCCATGCACGATCACTGCCGTCCAGCCGGTGTTGTTGATGTCGTTGCCGCCCAGGTTCCAAGCTTTGCCAACGCACGCCGCATAGTCGGTTGGAGCTGTGCTGACCGATGCGGTCGTGCGAGGATCTTCCGCATTACTAGGGCAGCGAAATGCTTCGATCTCGACTTGCGCTGGCGAATCGTTCGAGGTGTGTGCATGGCTGACGTAGTTGATCTGTTCATGCAACGCAACTTGTTCAATCTGCGGCAGAATACGAGCCATCCACGTCGTCAAGTTATTATTCCAGGGGCTTGCTTTATCGACATATAGGCAGCCAATCGGGAATTGCTTGTGGACATCGTGATAGACGTGAGTCGCAAGACCGAGCTGTTTCAAATTGTTGCTGCAGGTCATTCGACGTGCCGCTTCCCGGGCCTGCTGCACGGCAGGTAGAAGAAGCGCGATCAATACGCCAATGATGGCGATGACAACAAGGAGTTCGACAAGCGTGAAGCCTGCTTTTCGGGGAGATGGGGTGAGCATCGAGAGCTTCCTTACACAGATAGAAATGAGAAATATATTTCGGATGTGAATGGGGACAGCGGGACGCGGCCGCTATCGAGCTACTTCTCGAGACTGAAGTCGATTGTCTGTTCGCCTGATTCAATGTCTGCGGTCAGTTGTGTTCGCTCGTTGTATTTCGCGGGGATGAACTGTTTGGTTTCCTCCATCTTGTCGCCGGTCATGACATCGACATAGCTCTTGCCAGTGGGGCGGTTGGCAAAGATCTGAACGGAACAATGCCCAATGATAGCCCCTCGCCGATCGTTGACATCGGAATCGGAGTCGTATTGGCCGTCCGTAATTTTCAGGGCGACAGGCGCGACCGTATCGGGAATAAACATGATGACGCCAGACTCGACCGGTTCGCCCTCGTAAGTGACGGTGCCGTGGACGGAGGCACGCGGAATTCCGTCGCCACCGCAGCCGACCGTAAGTCCGCATAGAAGAGTGAGGAGCACAACTAGCGCAAAGTACTTCATAGATCAAAGGTCCCTTATGTGGGTTGGCGGGAAGCCAAAGTGGCTAAGTTAGGTGGGAATAATGGCTCTTGCGGTATTGATAATGATGCTCATGTTCTTGTCGTATTGGCAATAGAGAAACACTAAAAACAACAAGAAAAACATTCCACTCCTTGCCGTCGTGGTTGATGTCCCGCGAAAGGAGGAGAGCAGAGTGAGGAGCTTCCCTGCGGTTGTGCGGGAATACCGCAAATCAGCGACGTTCGATATCGGCTCAAACGGCAAACATCAGCGGGGTTAAGTAGGGTGCGATACGTGCGGTTTAAGAGGCATCGAAGGAAAGTCTCGTTCACCTGACCAGCATGTTCTGGGAACGTTGGCGTATTCCGTAGGCAAATCCACGGAATCGCCCCTACTGAAAATCATCGAATCGCCTTAACATGTAGTGATTCGTGATTTTACGTATTGGTGTTCCTATGGCAGACTTCACGCACATCGACAGCTCCGGCGCGGCCAGAATGGTTGATGTTGGGCCAAAACAAGCGACATTGCGAGAAGCAATCGCTGAGGCGTGCGTGAAAATGCAGGCTGATACGGGAGAGGCCATCCGCGAAAGCCGAAATAAGAAAGGGGAAGTGCTCCAAGTTGCCCGTCTGGCAGGAATTATGGCTGCCAAGCGAACGGACGAGTTAATCCCTTTATGCCATGGCCTGCCGCTGGAGAGTGTGGAAGTCGGATTTGAGTTTACTGATCCGACAACGCTCATTATTACAGCGGCAGCCAAAGTAACGGCAAAAACTGGTGTGGAAATGGAAGCGATGACGGCTGCGTCCGTTGCCGCACTGACCGTTTACGACATGTGCAAAGCCATTGATCGAGGCATGGAGATTCTTCACGTTCGGCTGATCAAGAAAACCGGCGGCAAGTCGGGGACGTATCAGCGAGCGAAAGAATCGTAAGGCTAAGTAGAAAGCGAATCGAGACGAACGTGAATCCTGCGAATCAGACTCCAGCTGCTCCGAGTGCAGAAGCATTGATGCGTTGCTACGGCGGGATCGGCAGCGACCTGGCCGAGGTCGAAGCGATCCTCAAGCGGGAGATGTCTTCCAAGTTTCCCAAAGTCAGCGATATCGTTTCGTATGGCTACTTGCTGGGTGGAAAACGTCTCCGCCCTGCTCTGCTTTTGCTTTGCGGTCAGGCATTTGGTGAAGTCACCGCTGATCATCACAAGCTGGGCGCTGTGATGGAGATGGTACACACAGCGACGTTAATTCATGACGACGTACTCGACGGAGCAGAAACACGTCGACATCTGGAAACCATCCATCAACGCTGGGGAACAGAATCGAGCGTTCTCGTCGGCGACTTTCTATTCACGCATGCGTTTTACCTGGCGAGCACATTGCCTACGACCATGGCAGCACGCAAGATCGGTCAGGCCACCAACGTGGTTTGCGAGGGCGAACTCCGTCAGATCACGACCAAAGGACGCTTCGACCTGAAGGAAGAAGAATACCTTTCAATCATCGAAGCAAAGACCGCAGTACTTTGTCAGTGTGCGTGCGAGCTAGGGGCGATTTACGCGAACGCTTCGGAAGAAGCGAGCCAACAAGCGGCTGAGTATGGTCGTTGTCTAGGAATCGCTTTTCAGATTGTCGACGACCTGCTGGACATCGAAGGCGATTCTGATCGAACCGGCAAGACGCTCGGTACCGATTTGGCTCAGCGCAAACCAACGCTCCCGATCATCCATGCTTTGAAAGTCGCCTCTGAAGAAACAAAAGCTGAAATGCTGTCCGCACTCGAAGCGGAAGAGCCTGACGTGGCTCAGGTCATGGGGTGGATCGAAGAGTTCGACAGCGCCGCTTATGCCCGCGAGACGGCAATTCGATACGTCGAAACGGCTTTGGCTGCCATTTCTCAGTGGCCCGAAGGAGACGCGACGACAGCATTGCGACAATTAGCAGAGTTCGTACTCAAACGTTGCTATTAGTTGTCTTCCTGCTTTCACGCGGCTTCCAGTCCAAATATGCTAGGGGAAACACTCTGCCCGTTTTCCCTTCCGCTTTCCGACTGGTCTGTCATGCATTCGTTTCGTATCGCTGCTTCCTTGTTGTTTGTTGGCCTGATTTCTTGCGTGGCATTCGCCGAGCCCACTCAACGCAACGGCGATTTTGTCGTGGGGCCTGATTACCAAATCGATCCTGATTTGACTGATCAAGGCAACCCGAAGGGCAAATACTTCGAGTTCTCGATGCCGTTGGCGGACAGCAAAATCTTCGACGGCAAAGATTCGACGTTGAACCCAAAGAAGGATGTTCGCAAAGAGCGAAAGATCTTTGTGTACGTTCCTGCCGCGTACAACGATGGAACTAAGGCTCCCATTCTCGTGATGTTCGATGGACCGAGTCGATTGAACCTAGTTCGGAACGCGTTGGATAATCTAACGATCTCTAAAGACCCCAAACGCAAATTGCCTCCAATGATCGCCATTGCCGTTCAGAATGGGGGCAACGATGGTAAAGGAAGCCAGCGAGGTTTAGAGTACGACACGATGTCGGATCGTCATGCACGATTCATCAACGACGAAGTCTTACTCGCCGTATTGAACAACGCCGAAATCAAAGCGGCCTATCCGAACTTGGCTTTTACTGCAGATCCATGGGGCAAAGCGGTCATGGGTTGCAGTTCCGGAGGGGCAGCGGCGTTGACGATTGGTTGGTTTCGTCCCGACTTGTTTCGTCGTCTGATTACCTACTCGGGTACATTTGTCGATCAGCAAGACGACGATGCACCAGAAGAAAAAGACTTCCCGCTGGGTGCCTGGGAATATCACAGCAGCATGAAGCTGATAGAGAATAGCGAAAAGAAACCATTGCGTATTTTTACGCATGTTTCCGAATTCGATAATCGAGCAAACGACCCTGAAGAGACCTATCACAATTGGGTGATGGCCAATCGCCGAACGGCCGCCGCATTGAAGGCCAAGGGGTACGACTATCGCTTTATTTTCAGCAAAGCGACTCGCCACTGCGATAAGAAGGTCTACGAGCAAACACTTGCGGACACCCTAGTTTGGATGTGGGACGGTTACGAACCAGAAGCCGCTTCGTCCAACTGAGCCAACGAAGTTAGTTGGCCGTTAGCGAGTCGTAGACGGCAACGTGCAGCGCACAGATGGTGATAAACACTTGGGTGGTGTCGAGCTCTTTGACTTTGCCCTCAAGCTGAATGCACCAGATCGCTTTGATTGCTTGAAGTCGCGTGCCCTGCTGAAGCTCTTTGTGAAGCGACTCTGTCCACGATGCATACTTGCCCATTTCGCCTCGGTCGATCAAGACTTTGACCGAGCCGCCGGCGATCTTTCCGCCCAGTGCTGCCACGTTGGTCGGTGGTAAGTAATCCAGCAAGCCGACCGAGCCTGATTCCAAAGCGTAGTATGCCGTTTTGAACTTTTCGTACTGATCGTCAGTCCAAGACGTAGGCTTGCCGCCAAAGAAGATATCTAAGAGTCCCATCTTTCGTGCTGCCCGGTTTCATGGTGCGAGATGTTCCTTGCCCAGCGGTGGCAAGTATTCATCAAACTATATTGATTCGATCAAGGAATCAATCATTGGATCAGCGCAGGGCAACAACTTTAACTTGAGGGACAGTTGTGCGAACCAAGAGTCGAAGTTACGAGGAGGGCTTCGGCACACTGGGGGCATACTTTTTCAGCATGGGCTGAAGCTCGTCGACGAAATCGCGGACATCTTTGAATTCGCGATAGACGCTGGCAAAGCGGACGTAAGCGACTTGATCGATCGCGTGCAGATGCCGCATGACCATCTCGCCAATTTGGCGGCTTTCAACTTCCCCTTCGTACTGCGAATAAATCTCGCTTTCGACGGCCGCGACGATCGCTTCAATCTGAGCTTCGCTAATGGGCCGTTTCCAACAAGCAAGTGACAAGCCGCGTTTGATCTTTTCGGGATGAAACGGTTCTCGGACGTTGTCCTTCTTGACAATCTTGATGTCAAGTTCTTCGACGCGCTCGTACGTGGTATAACGCCGCTTGCAGCCGAGACATTCGCGTCGGCGCCGAATCGAGAAACTGTCCTGGCTAGCGCGTGAATCAATCACACGGTCGTTGTCGGCTCGACAGAACGGGCATCGCATAGGGCATACTCGAATTCACGGGGACGCGAATAAAATTTCCGCGTGGTCACCGCCGGGGAAACTGCTTCAATCTTCATAGTTTGGCCTGAACTGCCGAAATGAGCAAGCTAAGTCTGCGGTAGCAAACAAGATAACGGTCATTTCCAGGCGACAATTTGAGAACCGTCGATCGCCGATTCCTTTTGGGCAGACGCTTTTTTGCCCCTTCAGAACCTCTATAATGGGCGAGGAAAGGGCCAAGATTGGTCTCGAATTTGCGAATATTCGCCAGAGACCTGTCTCTGTAAACAAAAACACCTAAGGTTAAGCCCCTACAAAAAAAGAAAACTGGAAGGAAGTGAGCGATGGACGCCAGCAACCCCAACGATGCTGCCATGGATCCCGCCGATCATGACCCTAAAGACAAATTCTCCGCTGGACGCCGTCGGCCAGAACGCGGACCGGACGAAACGATTTGGTCTGGCGGCTATTCGGCGGTCGACCAAAGTGGCAGTTTCATGATCCTTGGTCTGATTACGGCCGGACTGATTGCCGGGGGGATTTTCTTTCCGCTAATCCTTGTCGCTATCCCAATCTTATGGATTGCTCAGCTCATCCGCGTATGGTGGGTCAAAATGGGGGTTTCGTACGAACTGACAACACGCCGCTTCATCCACGAACATGGCGTAATTAAGCGAACCACCGACCGAATTGAAGTGATCGATGTCGACGACGTCACCGTCGAGCAAGGCATCCTCGATCGGATGTTCAATGTCGGGACGATTCGTATTACATCCAGCGATCGTACGCATCCGGAGCTTCGCATTCCTGGTATCAAGGATGTGAAAAAAGTCGCTCTGATGATTGACGATGCGCGTCAGGCCGAACGAGATCGCCGCGGGGTTTACATCGAATCCGTATAGGCCAACTATGCCACGCCGGTCGCAATCGGGTCTCTGGAGTCAGCTTGCCCATGTGCTTTCCAGCGAGGGCATCTGGAAGTCGGCTGACCAGTTGATTGCGGTCGGCGGCTTGATGGCGGTCATCTCAGCTGCCCATGTCTATGTTCTGGTTGTGGGCACGTTCGTCGGAGAAGTCTCTGGCTATTTTCTTTACTTGGTAGCCGCAGCCATTTTCTTTGGGCTGTTCGCGCTGGGGACGTTCGCCCGCGTTTCGGTCTTGCTCGGTAGAAAGCAGCAAGATAAGAAACGGAAACAGGAGCGGACCCATCAATACACGCGTAAACTCGAACAGGGCCTGCACGACGACTAGGGTCAGCCCTTACTGGATCAACGAGCGGAGCGTGGCCAGGTTCTTGGCGTCATGCAGCACGCCATCTTCCTCCCCCTTGGGAGTCTCGAGATACATCGGGATCTTTTTGAATCGCCGGTCGTTGAGCATATGCCGAAAGGCTTCAACGCCGATCTTCCCTTCGCCGATATGATCGTGCCGATCGACACGCGATCCAAGCTCCTTCTTGCTGTCGTTCAAGTGAATCGCTCTCAGCTTGTCGAAACCAATCAGCTTGTTGAAGTCTTTAAACGTTGCTTTGAAGTCCTTCTCTTCCGAAATCGGATAGCCAGCCGCGAAGATGTGGCACGTATCGAGGCAAACGGCAACACGCTCCCCTTCTTTCACTCCTACGAGAATCGATTGAAGGTGCTCGAACTTGTGCCCGATGCAGCTTCCCTGCCCGGCGGTCGTTTCCAGTAGCAGTGTGACAGGGCAATCCGGCAGATCGGCGTAAACACGATCGATTGCCTGGACGATCCGGTCGATACCTTCTTCCAGCGAAGAGTCGACGTACGCGCCAGGATGAAACACAAGGTTCGGAATGCCCAGCGTCTCACAACGCTCAAGCTCGACTTTCAAAGCTTCAATCGACTTCTCCCACAATTCATCTTTCGGCGAGGCGATGTTGATCAGGTACGAAGCATGGCAAAGCGGCGCTCCGACGTTGTGCTTCGCCAAAGCATCCTGAAACAGAGAAACGTCCTTATCGGTAATCGTCTTGGCTCGCCACTGATTGTTGTTCTTACAGAAAAGCTGAACGACATTCATATCGACGGCAGCGGCGGCATCGACGGCCTTGTAATAGCCGCCGGCGATCGACATGTGGGCACCAATAAGGGGCATGGGATTAGTCTTTCCTGGAATCGTCAAAGATGTGCTTTTGAGGCACTCAATCTAAAGCAAAATGCGCAGAAGCGAAACCATCAGGAAGCCGAGGAACAACACGCCGTAACCGAGTGTCCCAGCCATGCCCAGATAATTGGCCCACAAGAGCATTGCTCGTCCAGAGCGAGACATTCGCTCCGCGTCGATTTCTTCAAGGTCGGCGTGGGCCATGCTCCATGCGGCGATGCTGAAGATGGGGCAAACGCCGATCAGTCCGATCAACGCGAAAATCAGCGTCGGAACGCCGCGGTGAGGTATCTGGTAAGCGGCCCCAGTATGAGCGAGCCGTGCCTGATGAAACGGCGTTCCGGCACCAACTTGTTCTGGCAGCCCGAGGATCGGATATTTTTGATCTGATTTTTCCCAGACCTTGGAATCGATCGGTCGCAGTTCGCATTTCTGGTCAATGCGCCCTTCCAGCACCCAACGATCTACTTCCGCCAACGTAACAGGCCCGAAAATCTGCCCTTCGGGAATTCTGACGAAGTATAAGGGAGTATCCTCAGGCAGTGCAGTTTTTAGATGGTCTTCGTCAGTTCGCATAGGCGACACAATTCAACGAATCTTGATAAGACAGCGAAGTGGCGATCATCGTACCTTGTTTAGATGTGGGGTGCCAGCATCGCGGTGATTGCGGGAAAACTCGTTGGATTAAATTTCGCAGCGTCTCTAAAATGGAGTGGATGTAACCTGGACTGATTCGGCAACTCCCCATCGTTGCTTTTCTGGAAAACGCCGAATCGACGAATGGCTGAGGATGACAAGCATGTGGACGATTTGGATCTCGGTGACGGTCCTCGTCGTTATAGCAGGTGCGTGGGCAGTTGCGGTCTGGATAGGACGCCGACGAGTCCGGCAGAATCTTTTGAACCAGGAACAAGCGAAACGGCAATTCCAATTGCGCCGTGAATGGCTTGAAACTGAGTTCATGAAAGCCGCAGCCGCCAGCGGAAAGCCCCGTGGACTGCGTTGGGTCGACTGCGAATTTGGCAACGATGTCCAATATGCCTGCGACGAAGAAAATGGGTTGCTTCGCGCCTTCATCTCGGTCACCGTCCGCTTCGAGGCAATCGAAGGGGGAGACATGGAGGATGTCGCAGCGGTCGGCAATTTGCGAGCCGCCACGGGTGTATTCGAGTACACCGGCAATCGCTGGGTTGCCAATCCGAGAGCGATCTTCAATCTCTCACCCAACCAGGCCATTCTGCACTTCAAGCACCGATCGGTTTCAATCGACTAACGTGGGAACGGCACTCGGTAAAAGAGCACTTTTACCGCGATGCGTCTACGGTAGACGCTTTAGACGAATGGACCGGAAGTAGAAAGTGCTTTCAGGGTCGTGAGCTTGAAGTGCGATCGCCCCTCCCTCGGGATCAATCAGACGCTTTTCACGGCCAGGCTCGCGGACTGGATTCTCAGGTTCGGTGTAGTCTTGAGTTTGCGTATCATTCAGCCAAACCTGAATCCGCTTTCCTTCCACGCGAAGCCGAACGGTAAACCAACTGGTTTCGTCGACAGGCGATTCCGCCAGATCTTTCACTGCATAAAGACTGCCTGTCTTGCGTTTCTCGCGATCGCTGGAATTGAGCTGCAACTCGTATCCTTCGTTCAGGTATCTTCCCTTCCGCAGTTCATGACTTGTATGAAAGAAGATACCTGAGTTGGAATTTTTCTCTCCTCGACAAACGACTTCAAGCTCGAAATTTTTCAGCGGAACAAACGAATCGGTATCGCCAGCATAGAAAAGATGTGACATTCCATCCGTGCCGCATGCTCGAAGCGTCCCGTCAACAACAGTGAAGTTCGCTGGGTGACGATCTGCTTGCCAGCCTGAGAGATCCTTGCCGTTGAATAGCGATTGCCATTCGGGCGTTTCGCCTCGAAGTAGCTGGGGTGCCTGTGATACCGCATAAAACGATACACAGAACACGACCCAGCTGCGAACGAAAAAGCTAACGCTATGCACGACGTAGTTTTCCTTCGGAAGAAACGTCAGTTACTTCGAGTCCTTCAACAATTTCAGCAAGACCGTTTGCAGGATACCACCGTTGCGGTAGTAGTCGAGTTCGACCGGCGTATCGATTCGCACGGTTGCGTCGAACGTCGTCACTTCGCCGTCAGCAGCTTTGGCCGAGACGGTGACTTTCTGCAATGGCTTGAGATCATCCGGCAAGTAGATGTCGTAGGTTTCTTCGCCGGTCAGGCTGAGCGATTCCCAGGACGATCCGTTGGGGAATTCCAGAGGAAGCACGCCCATGCCGATCAAGTTACTGCGGTGAATACGTTCGAAGCTGGAAGCAATCACAGCTTTGACACCCAGCATGAATGTCCCCTTGGCGGCCCAGTCGCGGGAGCTTCCGGTTCCATATTCCTTGCCGGCGATCACGACCAGCGGAGTGTCGTTTTGCTTATAGATCTCGGCGGCATCGAAGATGCTCATCGTTTCGCCGGTCGCGAAGCACTTTGTCCAACCCCCTTCTTTTTCAGGAGTCAGGCGGTTGCGAATGCGGATGTTGGCGAACGTTCCGCGATGCATCACACGGTCGTTACCGCGACGCGAACCGTAGCTGTTGAAGTCGACCGGATCGACGCCATGCTCGATCAAGTACTTCCCAGCCGGGCTATCCTTAGCGATGGCACCTGCCGGCGAGATGTGGTCGGTTGTAACCGAGTCGCCCAAGAGAGCCAAGACGCGAGCCCCGGTGATCGATTCGATCGGCTCGACGTTTTCTTTCACGTCGTCCAGGAATGGTGGTTCCTGAATGTAGGTGCTGTCTTTGTCCCACGTGTAAAGTTCCGAGTCGGCAACGTCGATGGCGTTCCAGTTCGGGTTCGATTCGTAGGCACTGTTGTAGCGTTCCTGGAACATCTCAGGCGTGATCGCCTTTTCAACCGTTTCGAGGATTTCCTCGTTGGATGGCCAGATGTCCTTGAGATAAACCGATTCGCCGTCGGCGGATGTGCCGATCGGATCGTTGTCGAGGTCGATATCGACGGTACCCGCCAAAGCGTAGGCAACCACCAGCGGTGGGCTGGCCAAGTAGTTGGCTTTGACGTGCTGGTTCACGCGGCCTTCGAAGTTGCGGTTACCACTGAGAACCGCCGAAGCCACCAAAGAGCCTTTCGTCACGGCGTTAGCGACTGGTTCCGGCAGCGGACCACTGTTACCGATGCATGTCGTGCAGCCGTAGCCGACCAGGTTGAAGCCAAGCTTCTTGAGGTCTTCCATCACGTCTGCTTTGACCAGGTAATCGGTCACGACGCGAGATCCAGGGGCCAAGCTGGTTTTGACGTAGGGCTTAACGGTCAGGCCTTTTTCGGCGGCCTTTTTCGCCAGCAAACCAGCAGCCAGCATCACGCTTGGGTTGCTGGTGTTCGTGCAGCTGGTGATCGCCGCGATGACAACGCTACCGTGGCCGATTTCACTCGACTTGCCGTTATCTTCGACGGTGGCCGTGCGACCGAGGTCCCCTTCGCTCAACCCGAAGCCGCGTTCGTTGGGCGAAGTCACCAAGGACTTTTTGAACTCGCTTTGCATGCTTTTGAGGGCGACGCGGTCCTGCGGGCGTTTAGGACCAGCAAGCGATGGTTCGACAGTCGAAAGATCCAAGCGAACTAGCGTGGTGTAGCTAGGCTTCATTTCGTCGGTGCGGAAGAGCCCTTGCTCTTTGGTGTAACGTTCCACGCGATCGACTTCGCCAGCCGTTCGGCCGGTGCGTCGCATGTAGTTCAGTGTTTCCGCGTCGACAGGGAAGAAGCCCATCGTGGCACCATATTCTGGAGCCATGTTGGCGATCGTCGCTCGGTCGGCGAGGCTCATTTGCGAGACGCCGGGGCCGAAGAACTCGACGAATTTACCGACGACTCCCTGCTTTCGCAGAATTTGAGTGATCGTGAGCACCATGTCGGTTGCGGTAACGCCGGCGCCCAGTTTGCCGGTCAGCTCGAACCCGACCACTTGTGGCGTCAGCATGTAGATCGGCTGGCCGAGCATGACCGCTTCGGCTTCGATCCCGCCGACACCCCAGCCCACAACACCGAGGCCGTTAATCATCGTGGTGTGACTATCGGTACCAACCAGCGAGTCAGGCAGAGCAACTTTGCCTTTTTCGTCTTCACGAACGAAGACGCCCTTGGCCAGGTATTCCAGGTTCACCTGGTGGACGATACCGACGTTTGGCGGAATGGCTTGGAAGTTCTTCAGCGACTTCTGACCCCAACGCAGGAACTCATATCGTTCCTTATTACGATGGAATTCGAGAGCCACGTTTTCTTCGAGGGCTTGTTCGGTACCGAACTTATCGACTTGCACCGAGTGGTCGATGACGAGGTCGACTGGGATCAGTGGGTTGATTTTGGCAGGATCGCCACCAAGACGTTCCATGGCACTTCGCATCGCAGCGAGATCCACCACGCACGGAACACCGGTGAAGTCTTGCAGCACAACGCGAGCCGGCATGAATGGGATCTCGCTCGAGACCGGATTCTCGGCTTTCCAGCCTGCGAGCGCCTTCACATCGTCTTCCGAGACGATGTAGCCGTCACAGTTCCGCAGCACGGATTCCAAGAGGACGCGGATCGAAAATGGGAGCTTATCGATATCACCCAGGCCAGCGTCCTGCAGCTTATTAATGCGGTAGATTCCCAGGTCCCCTTCCGAGGTGGAAAACACGTCGCGTGCGCCGAACGGATCGAACTTTGCGGTCATCGTACTCGTTCTTTCTAAATCGAATCTATTGAGGCAGATCGGTAGATGCCCACGATTTTAACCAAACCCATTCGAGTTGTCTTCCGGGGAATATTACTGGCAATTTGGGGGGCGTTGGGCGCCGATCTGCGGCAAAAGAGAAGCCACAGGTAGGATTAGACAGTCTATGCGGACTTTGCCGCGTAAGGAAGTTGATTCTTTCCGTCTGTGACCTAGGCTTTCGACGAAACTCCTTTTCTCTCCGCACAACGCCGGCTTTCGCGACGAAGAATCAACCTATGTCCGACCCGCTCAAAGATTTGTTGTCTCAACTTTCTGGCCAATCCTCGACCGAGAACGGCGATATTGATCCTTGGCAACTTGTCGAGGCGATCTCGCCGGAAGAGGAACCGCAGTCGCAGGAAGACAAGTCGCTGGAAGCGATGATCTCTCGGATCAACAGCATGACCAGCAAAGGTTCCGACGACGAAGGCGCGTTTGCCGAGCCAGAGCAAGTCCCGGAAGAGACTGCCACTTACGAGGATGATTTCCAGGAAGACAACGATACCCCGTTTTATCCTCGCGAGCCGGGAACGCTGCGAGAGGCTAGTTTGACGTCGTCTGACGTTGAAGCACTGTGCATCAAGTACTTGCTGACCGCCGGCGAGGCATCGGGGCGTGAGATTGCCAATCAGATTTGCATTCCGTTCCTGTTGATGGACGAATGTCTGCGAAAGATGAAGTACGACCAACTGGTGGTCTATAAAGATACCGCTCAGGCTGGCGACTACGTCTATTATTTGACCGATTTGGGACGCGAGCGGGCCCGGCGTTATAACGAGCACTGCACTTATTACGGGGCTGCCCCAGTTTCGCTGAAGGATTACATCGCCAGCGTGCGTGCCCAATCGTTAGAGGGTCAATCGCCCAGCATCGAAGCCTTGGAGACCGCGTTCGAAGACTTGCTGATCAACAAGTCGATGTTCCGTCGGCTCGGACCGGCTATTAACAGTGGTCGCGGGTTGTTTCTGTATGGAGCACCTGGTAACGGTAAAACCAGCATCGCTGAACGGGTAACTCGCTCTTTCGGGAAGCATATTTGGGTTCCCCGGGCGATCGGGATTGATGGCGAAATACTGCGGGTATTCGACCCCGCAGTTCACGACGAGGTGCCCATCGAAGAAGGCCCTGGCATCATGCAAGAGCATCGCATCGATCGCCGCTGGGTTCGCATCAAACGTCCGACAATTGTTGTCGGTGGTGAATTGACGATGGATAACCTGGAAATCAGTACTATTCAATCGACCGGGGTTAGCGAAGCCCCGCTTCAGCTAAAAAGCAACTGCGGAACGTTGGTGATCGACGACTTTGGGCGTCAGCGAATGAGCACCGACGAGTTGCTCAACCGATGGATTGTGCCGCTGGAAAAACGGTACGACTTCTTGAACATGCGAGGCGGTAAGAAGATTCAGGTTCCGTTCGACCAGTTGATTGTCTTTTCGACGAACTTAGAGCCTCGAGACTTATGCGACGATGCGTTTCTGCGTCGTATCCCGTACAAGATCGAAGTGGTCGACCCTACCGAACAAGAATTTCGACAGCTGTTTGACATCATGTGTCCCATGATGGGATTCACCGTAAATGAAACGGCGATCGACTATTTGATCGAGAATCACTACAAGAAAGTGAACCGTCCGTTCCGCTGCTGCCAGCCACGCGACCTTTTGATGCAGGTTCGTAATATGTGTTTGTACGAGAACGCTCCACTCGAACTGACGAACGAATACTTCGATGACGCCGTCGATAATTACTTTGCGGTGATGTAGGTGAGAGATTGAAGGGGGTTTGCGAGTGTCTTTCAGAAAAGGAAGCATCGCGGGATCCCTGATTCGCATGCACGATGACTTCACCCGGCGAAATTTGCCGGGTGAACTGCTTCCTGTCGACCGTCCGTCCCGCTTGCCCTGAGTGGGTTGGTGGCTAGATGAGATTCACATCGTCCCACGGGAAGCGGCTTCCGAGCCACCGTTGCGAACGTGCTCACCCTCAACTTTTGCCTTGCGCTGTCGTAAAACAGAGCAAGACCTGACCGGCAAGTAGAACGCTTGCGACTTCAACCATCGCAAACGTAGGTCGTTTCGGTTCAACGCCGGTGAGTTTACGGCGGAAATGTCCACGCGTCCAAAGTTTTTCCGGGCAAACGGAAGTCGCTGCGGAACAGTCGGTCTCGATCCGTTATGATAGGCATTCGCTCAAGCCGCTTGCCGCAATTCTCTGGAAGAGATCAACGTGAATCTGACACGCCTCCCGATTCGAGTTCTCGCTCCCCTGCTCTTCGGTATCCCGGTATTGATCGTCGGTGTCTGGCTGTCGATGACGTGGAATCGTCAGTCGCAGAAAGCGGTCACCCAGCTGGCCGATCAAAATATCGATCAGATTCATCGCACGACCGCAACGAAGATTGCCGATGTACTTTCGGTGCCGGTTCAAGTTTGTGAAATCAACAAGCAGCTTGTCACTTCACGGAAGCTTCCTCCAGACGACTTAGCGGCGTGGCGGCCAACATTCGTTCGAGAGTCGAAGGCGTTCGATGTGCTGAGTGCCATTTCCTGGGGCAGTGCCGATGGTCGCACCGTTTGGGTGAGCCGATACGCCGACGGAAGCACCTATTGGGCCATCAAAAGCGATCCCTCTTCCGAAATGATGGAAGAGTGGAAACTCAATAGCGCCGGTGAATCGATTGAATCGACTCGCAACGCGTTTGAGTTTCGCCTTGAAACTCGCCCATGGTTTCAAACACCTCGCGAAGCGAAGGGCCCGACTTGGAGCGATCCGTACGTTTGGGTCGGAGGTGGAGAGGGCCAGGAAACGACATTGGGGATATCGTACGGAATTCCGCTCTATTACCCCGATCGCGATTTAATGGGGGTCATCGATGCGGATTTTTCGCTGAACGATCTCTCGAGTTACCTTGGCCAACTGACAATCGGTAAGACGGGTATGGCCATTTTGATGTCTGCTGACGGAAAGTTGTTAGCGACTTCAAACGATACGAAAATCATCTCTGAGGCGGGAAGCCAGCTTTTGGCGACGTCGTCAGACAATCCCTTGGTAGTCGCTGCTGGCAATTACGTGAACAGCGATAGCTATGTGGATGAATCGAACACGCATATCGACTTGAGCGGCGAAACGTATTATCTGCACGCTTCCGATGTGGGCACCGAAGTTGGGTTGAAGTGGAAGCTGCTGACGATTGTTCCCGAAAAGGACTTTGTTGGTGACATTCAAGCCGAGTTCACACGCAGTTGGCTCATCAGCTTCCTGGCCGTTCTCTTTGCCGTAGGGCTCGGTTTTTTAGCAGCCCGGTGGCTTGTCGATCCCCTGACCCGAATTGTCGATTCGGTTCGTCGCATCGGTCAAGGTGATCTCGAAACTCGCCTGCATATCCAGCACGCGCCGGAATACACGCATCTTGCCTCCGAGATCAATACGATGGCGGAAGGCTTACAGGACCGCTTGCGAATGCAGAAGTCTCTTTCGCTGGCGATGGAAGTGCAACGGAATCTGTTGCCGTCCGATTCGCCAAGCATCAAAGGGCTCGACATCGCAGGTCACAGCACCTATTGCGACGAGACCGGCGGCGATTACTACGACTTTCTCGACGTCACCGGCACCGACGAAGATACGGCGGTTCTCGTAATTGGCGATGTCATGGGGCATGGAGTGGCAGCAGCACTGCTGATGGCCACGGCTCGAGGGATTCTAAGGAGTCGATGTGCCGTGCCGGGTTCGCTGGCGGACTTCTTGAATCATTTGAACGATATGCTTGTCGTCGATACCAACGGCGAGCGATTCATGACCATGTTGATGGTGACCGTTTCCGCTCAGAAAGATAATCTACGTTGGGCTTCCGCAGGTCACGGGGCACCGATCATCTACGACCCCGTCGAAGACAAATTCCCTGAAATGGATGGCGGCGGACTGCCACTGGGATTGGTCGAAGGGGAAAGTTATTCGGAATATTGGCAGCCTGGTATCCGAACCGGAACCGTTATCTTGGCCACCACCGATGGTTTGGAAGAGACGATGAACGAGGCCGGCGATCAGTTTGGCAAAGAACGCCTTCAGGAACTGATTCGGGAGAACGCTTCCAAGAGTTCGGAAGAGATCAGCCAGGCCATCCGTCAGGCCCTTGTCGGCTATCGTGGGGCCAATTCGCAAGACGATGATCTTACTTTCGTCGTAGCAAAAGTGAATTAAGCATTCCCATTCCAGATCGTGTGATTAGGATGGGTTGATCGGAACAATTTAGTTCCGGGAAAACGACTCGGCACGTGCTCTCTTCAGCCCGTCGAGTATCTCTGAATCCCTGGCAAAGCTTCGCATGTATGCGTAAGTGTTTATTTTGTCTGGGCTTATGGTTTGTCTTGCGTGGATTTCTCGCTTCCACGTATGGCTGAAAATGCCGTAGAGATGATGGGGTATCTAACCCCTAAAATCTGAGTAATTCGTACATTTTTATCCATCGATATATCCAGCACCGTAATTACAATCGGGACTGATGCAGTATTTTTCAGTCACTCAGGGGGGATCTCAACTGGTGAGGTCGTGCCTGAAACTGCCCGGTCAGTTCGTGTTGGAGAATTTCAATGAAAACGTTTGCATGTCTGTTCGCAGTTGCTTTGGCTTCCTTCGCTTTGGTATCGGAATCGCGAGCCGCTGAGCCCGCTGGAAACATCGACCAAGCGACGCTCGCTTCGATCGGTCTGGGTGGACTCGATTCGATGAGTGACGAAGAAGGCAAGAAGGTTCGTGGTACGTTCGCGATCGCTTTTGGCTATGGCCAATCGAACTTCCTGCGTTCGACGCAGACCACCGGATACGCCGCTGGCGATTTCGGTCGTGGTCGTGACTTCGCTGCCGGTGGCAATAGCAGCCAAACCGGTTTCACGATCACCAACACTGTCTTTGGTCGTAATGGCCGCGTCCTTGGTGGCAACTCGATCGACTTTGGTACCTACGCTGTGGGTAGCTCGTGGTCGTTCGCTGGACGCTAAGCGACTGATTCACTCAGGCAATAAAAAAGCCGCATCGCAATTCGCGACGCGGCTTTTTTTATTTCTGAAATGATGGAACGACCGTTAAGGGAAGCCTGGGGTCGGCATGCGGAACGTTTTTTCAGGAAACGTTCGGATGATCTGATCGTCGACCCAGCCACGAGACATTTCTTCGTTGGTGACGCCAAGCCGAGAGACATCGGACGTCGCTTTTCCTTTTTGGACAACCGCAAGTACGGCGTTTTCGATCCAGATCCGCTCGAATTCAAATTGTGGAATTCTCAGATTGCCTCGGGCAGGATCGGCCAGAAATACCCAGCCGTTCGCGAGACCACGAACGACGACAAAGTGATTCGTTTCTTCCAGGCGAATGGCGACAATGATGGGGATTTTGACTTTTTGAAGTTCCTCCATGCTTAGCCTCCCAATCGTGGAAAGGTAACCAAGCTTAACGGCAGCCAAACGAAGGTCAGAAATCGCCAGACCGTTTTCGAATCGTTCTTTCAGTTCATCCCGTTTCAAGTTCTTCTGTACGACGTTGAGAACCTGGTTTTCCGTGACGGGGTCGCCCCAGTAATAGCGGCAGATTGTTGCCAGAGCAGCCGCTCCGCAAGAGTAGTCACGCTGCTGCTTAACGATGTTTTGATCGCGTATGGCTTTCCAAGATCGTGCGTGCGCTTGGATCGTTCTTTCGGCGTTACGAACCGGAGGACCCAATTGAGCCCACGCCGTACTGGTCAGCAATGCTGGCCCGAGTAGGGTGATTGCCAGAACGATCGATTTGGAGAGCGTGAGCTGGTTCAAGGAATTGGCTCCCAGTTCTCTTTAAAGCGTCCACACGATGCCAACGACGGCGTCAGCAGCATCATCGGTCATGCCAATTTCTGCAAATGGTTCGATAATGCGTTCGCAGCGGTAAGTGGTCGCTGCAAAGCGAAGACGCATCAATTCTCGCATCGAACCAGGCACGCCCAACCCATCGACTTCGGTTTCGGTTTGATAAAGCCCCAGGAATGCAGTGCTTAGCGTAATCCGATCATTCACCGCGAAGCCGACACCAAAGTTGTAAGTGAACTGATGCCCGTATCGCACATCGATGTCACCAAACTGCCGCTTGGCCTGATAGCGATAACCGACCCCATAAAAGTAAATAATGGGATCGTACCGCTGAATGAAAAGGAGCTGTGCGGAAGGAGCCCAAACACCGTTGGAAAGCGTCGCTTGCGAGATGCCGTCGACCAAGTATTCGGCGTCGCCAGTTGGCGCGGTCAGACCGAAACTGAGGATGACGTCGGGAGAGTAACCGTAACAGCCTTCTCGACAGAGAAGGTTTACGCCAAGCTCCAAGTCACCGATACCGCCGCTTGAGTTGGTTTCATCGAAGAGTCCCAGCGAAGAGACTTCCTGATGTGACCAGCCAATGGGGAGGCTCCCGGAAAGTTGAATCCTGTCGGTTAACCCATACCGTAGGGCGAAAGGAACGAAGAGCGATCGACGACGAATGTCAGCACGTGCTACGCCGGATGGATTCAGTGTAATTGGGAAGTCGTAATCGTCTTTGGCATAAACCAGACCGAGGTCCATTTGCCATTGGCCGGGCTGCAACAGCACGCTTGCTGTGCGGAGGAACTGGATGTTGAAGTCTTCCAGTTCTTCACCATATTCCTGATCGTCGCGGACCGGAGGATCGACCAGTTCGACTTTGCCGGTCCTTGGGATTTCGGGCAGTGGCGGAGGTAATGGGCCAGGCTCTTGCAAAGCCGATACCGGCATGATCGTTTCTGAACCATACTGCCAAGTAAGGGAAGGATCTTCGAAGTGCGACGCGACGAACAACGGTTCGTCTGCTTGCCATACCGGCGACGGTTGATCTGGCCACTGCGCCTGTGCGGTTTGACTTGGGATTGCCAAGATTGCCAGACCAGCAAGCATCGCGGTAACTGTTCCGCGTACGAACCAGCGTAGGCATTCGCATGTAATTTGTTGTCGCGTCATCCTATCGATCCTTCAGGAAGCGATCTTGGCGTGGGACTGAGACTTCTGAGAACGGGAACTACCAAACGATACCGGTCGAAATTGCAAAACCAACCAGATCCAGCGAATCGGATGGAGCGAGCGAATTCACCGTCAATTCGCCAACGTTCAATTCGCCAACGGTTGCCGTGGCACCTGCGGCACCTCCCATTTCACCCCAGTGCTGATACTCGAAGGCGCCTCGAGCGAAGAAGCGACCAGGAATGCACTTCAGCTGAGTGCTCCACTGAGCACCCACTTGGAACTCGGCGATCCAAAGTGAATCGGATGCCCCGGCAAGGCCCCCGGTCGTTTCCGTTGCATCTCCGGCAGGGCTTAACAGCTGTGCGTGTGCCAATGCACCTGCGTAGGTGTCGCCAAACAGTACCGAGGTACGTGCATTCCAGAACCACTGCAATCCGTAGCAGCAATTCGAGCAGCGATAGCCAGATAGCGAAAACGTCAGGCCGTCTCCTTCGAAGACAGCGATACCTGACGTGGCTCCCGTAAAGAAAGCAGTTCCACCACCAGATCCAGCTGGTCGCTGAACGAGGCTTTGGAAACTGATCGCCTCGTTGGTATCGCGTAGTGCATGGCGATAGCCAAACGTTCCGACCATGTTCCAGTCGTAGAAGCAAAACTCTTTGACGAGCTCTAAATCGAGAGCGTACATCTCCAAGTTCGTTCCTGAAGTAAAACCGAACGTGTCACCGCTGAAAACCGACGGAGCTGAAAATGGAATGAACGGGTTGTTGTAGTTCGAGCTGGTGTTGAGCTCCCAGTAGCGGAACTGAACTCCCCAGCCGTTGTCACAGACGTAACTCATCCACAAACGAGGCGCTGGAACAAGTCCATCGATCCCATTTGCGTCGGTTGAGAAACTCTCAGTCGTACCGTTCGGAACATCGACAAAGCTGTAGCTGAGTTGATTGCCACCCATCGGCGCGAGAAACGTCGCTTCCACCCCGACCCGCCAACCCGATCGACAAGTGGCATAACTATAGCCGGGCGCTGCGGCTGGATATTCGGTCGAAGCATTCGAGAGTGATGTGTCGCTTAAGTTGTCGAGATTCTCAAACGAGATAGGCTGAACGCCACTCGCCTGAGCCATGTACAGAGGACGGAAGACTTCGTCCGCCTGAGCTGTAATGCTCCACGTCGCACAAATCCATGTAACCCCCGCGACAAGGATGTGGCGCAATTTCATGTCTGATTCCTTTCGGCAACCGCAACCAAATGGCGTGCTTGGACGCGCTCTATGAGCGACGTGGAAAACGAATCGAGCTCGCGATTGCTTCCGTAGCGGCAGCCATCGCAACAGGAAAAACCGCGACGACTCGTGCTAGCGGGATTGCCGTGCTAGCGAGTACAACGCGAATTGTCGTTGTTCATGGCATCGTACTCTTGAGGGGGATCAGATAAGTGCTTTGTCGGGATGTCGAACAACCGTTTCGAGCGATGCAATCGGACCGCTAAGCATAGGCCCTACAATCGGATCGACCCGGTATCTGTAGCGCATGAAAAACCCTCGCGTTGAAACGCGAGGGCAAGTTGGATCGACGGATGTCGGCTAGAGCAAAAACCTATTTCTTCGACCAGTCACGGCGCTGGCGAGAACTTGGAATGCCCATCTTTTTGCGATACTTCGTCACCGTACGACGGGCCACGTTCAAGCCATTGTCTTTCAGCTTCTTGACCAGATCGTCGTCGGAAAGTGGCTTTGCTTTGTCTTCGTTATCGATCACTTCCTGTAGACGTAATCGAATCTGATCCCACGTCACTTCCTCGCCAGCTTCGTTGACGGTACCGCCAGCGAAAAACGCTTTAAGGGGGAAGATACCACGCGGGGTCTGAATGTACTTGTCGTCCACGGCACGACTGACCGTTGTGACGTGCACACCCACTTGGTCGGCAATCTGTTGCATCTTCAAAGGCGTGATGTACTCAGGGCCGTTGTCGATAAATTCTTTCTGATAGTCGACAATGGCTTGAGCAACACGGCTAAGCGTGTTTTGACGCTGGACAATAGCATCGATCAGCCACTGAGCTGCGTTAAGTTTACGCTTGATGAACTCCTTTTCTTCCCGAGTAGCCGTCGGGCTGGAAAGGCGTTCGCGGTAGTAGTTGCTGATTCGCAACTGCGGAATGTCTCGGTCTTCGGCTTGAACGATGTACTTCCCATCTTCGTCGATATCCAGCATCAAGTCAGGAATGACATTGGCGACATGAGCATCGTTGTAGATCGAACCTGGTTTAGGATCGAGGCGGCGCATCTCGCTCCACGCCGCTTGAATCCGCTCGATCGAAAAGCCGGTCGCTTTCTGAATCTGTGGAAGTCGATTGTCACGAAGGTCTTCCAGGTGATTCATGATCAACGTACGGAGTTCGTCAAAGAACATACGCGATGGATCGATTTGTAACAGCAGGCATTCACGCAGATCCCGCGCACCAACGCCGGCAGGTTCCAACGATTGAACGACATGAAGTGCTTCTTGGGCGATGTCTTTCAATTCGTCGTCGGCGTCGGCCGGCAATAAGTCTTCGAGGCTTGTCGTGAGATAGCCATTGGAGTCGAGTGCCGAGATGATCCGCTCGGCCCATTCACGAACGATCGGTTCGATCGACAGTTCAGCCAACTGGTGTTCCAGGTGGTCTTGCAAAGTTTCAGGGCGCGATTGGACGTTCGCCAAAGCATCCATACGGCGCTCGGCGTCTTCTTCCATTTGGCCCGACGATCGCTGGGGCCGTTCATCGAAGGTGTCGGGATACTGCTGATCCATTTCCAACAAGCGTTCGAAGTCGTCGGCGTTATCTTTGCCATCTTCAACGACGAACTCTTGCTCTGAATCGGCAGGAGCATCTGGCTCTTCTCGTGGAGAATCTTCGGTATCGCTACCATCCTGCTCTTGGACTTCGAGCATCGGATTCTCGTTCATCTCCTGCTCGATCTTCTCTTGAAGGGCCAGAACTGGCAGTTGCAGGATCTCCATGGATTGAATCATCCGTGGAGCCAGAACCTGCTTCTGGACCATTTTCTGTTCAAGACCGAAGGACATTCTCATGGGAATGATTCCGATAGCTGTTGGGAAGTGGTTTGCCGGTGTTGGGTGGACCCGACGGATCCGGTTTTAAAGTGCCTGGCGGCCGGTCATGGCATCGGCAAGCACTTCTTTGTTGGCGAATTCGAGGACGCTTCCGGCGGTCACGCCTCGAGCCAATCGTGTCAACTTAACTGGGAACTCGGACAGCAAGCTTGAAATGTGCAGTGCCGTTCCGTCTCCTTCGGTGGTTGGATTTGTCGCCATGACCACCTCACGTATCTCACCTTTAGTAACGCGCGATACAAGTGCGTCGATCGTTAGCTGGTCGGGGCCGACACCTTCCAGAGGTGCAATCCGGCCGAGCAAAACGTGGTACACGCCAGGGAAAACGCCTGACTGTTCCAAGGCAATCAAATCGCGGGGCTGTTCCACAACGCACAGCAGCGAAGCATCGCGTTGCGGGTCTTGGCAGATCGTGCAGAGTTCCCCTTCCGACAAATTGAAACACTGGCTGCAATAGCGAACGTTTTGTTTGACGTCCCGAATTGCATCCGAAAGTCCCATCGCTTCGTCGGTAGGAACGCGGAGGATATGATAGGCAACACGCTCGGCACTTTTACGGCCGATGCCTGGCAGCTTGGATAACTGGTCGATCAAACGAACTACAGATTCAGTCAGCTGCGCCATTCACTTCGCTCCTTCCGCTTTGTATTTCCTGTGGGCAAATCCTGCCCTGAATTATCTACTGGCCAAACTGGCTTAGTGCCTGGTCGAGCCCTGGTACGTTCAACCCGCTAGTAACCGACTGCATCATTTCCTGATGAAGCTGCTTACCTTTGGCTTGAGCATCGTTGACCGCTTGAGGGATCAACTCTTCGATCAGGTCTTTATCGCCATCGGTGATCAACTGGGGATCAATGGTGATGCTGACCAGCTCGCCATGTCCGGTGCAAACCGCTTTTACTAAGCCGGCGCCTGCAGTTCCTTCCACACGTTTGTTGCGGAGTTCTTCCTGCATCGCTTTCATCTCTTGCCCGACTTGTTGAGCTTGCTGCATCATGCCGGCAATGTTGCCAAGATTTTTGAACACGGACATCTCTCCTTCTTTGTTCGACAAACACGAGTTACCAAGTGCCTGACCCCCAATCAGCGACTGCTAACCTGAGGAAACTCGCAAGGCATCGCCACAAATGGCAATACGGCACCTAACCATGGCAAAGTGTAGGTCAGGATGAACCCTCCCTTACATGCGAAATTCGTGCCAACGCGAAAATTATTAGCCCGCGTCTTGGTCGCGAACGCCAGTTACTTCGGCGTCGAACATGTCCATCGCCTTCTGAACGAATGGGTCTTGTTCGGCAAGTTGTCGAGCTCGTAGACGCCCTTCTTGGGCCGAACGCTCGGGAGACATATGAGCATCTGCATTTCGGCTGCCACTAGGGGCATCGAGAACGCGAAACTCGATTGTATAGCTGTCTCCGCAGAGGTCCTGGAAAGCCTTCTCTAGGATTTCCTGACTCCGAGGACGTCGTAAAGCTTCGACAGCCGAATTATACGTCGAGAAAAAATCAACGACTAGTCGTTTTGGCCCAGAAATTGCTATGCCGTGGCCTTGCCGGGCATAATCGCCAATAAGCCCTGGCAGCTCTTCGACGATTTTTTTCCATACTGATTGAACATTTTTCTCAGTTATTGCCAGTTTGGGGGGAGAGAGCGACGTAGTCGTTGGTCGATTTTCAGCCGCCGTTGGCGGTTCTGGAACCGTTTGTGCAGGCGGCTTTTCCGCAGGGCGAATCGGAATCGTCGGAGGTGCCGTAGGAGCTTCTACGGTTGGTTCAGGCGTTTTTTTTTGAGGCGGTGCTGGCCGAGGCGTGGCCGAAGGCGTTTTGGCGGGAACGCCCCCTTCCTTCAGCGTAGCAATCAACGAGCCGAGGCTTTCCAAGTCGTCCAACTGACACAAGCGAACGACCGCGGCTTCGGCGAGAACTTGGCCGTACGTGCTACGGTGAAGTCGAACGAGTGTTTCGTCCAAGCATTGAACGGCTGCTAACAGTTTCGATAAGCCTGCTTGAGAGGCGAGCCCCTTGGCTTCATCGATGGAGCCGGGCGAAATTGTCTGCAGCAGATCAACAGAGCCGCCTGAGCCTAGGACCATGAGATCGCGGAAAAGTCGCAAGAGTTGTTCCAGCAACTGGCCAGGATCAACCCCTTCGGTAAACACCGAATGAACCGTCGCGAGCGCATTGGCGGCATCCGACGAAAGAACTTGGGCAGCCAAGTCGACAATCTTTTGATTGTCTGCCGTCCCAAGGAGGCGATGGACCGATTCAACTGTGATCTCGGAATCGCCGAACGCGAGGATCTGTTCTAAAAGGGATTGGCTGTCACGCATCGAACCGTTGGCACGACGTGCGATCAGCTTTAGCGCTTCCTCGTCGGCAGGGACGTTTTCCGTGTCAACGATGTGTCGAAGCCGACCAACGATATCCTCAGGTAGAATCCCACCAAAATCAAAACGTTGGCAGCGCGAAAGGACAGTGATCGGAATGCGTTCCGGGTCCGTCGTGCAGAAGATAAACTTCGCATGATCGGGCGGTTCTTCCAAGGTTTTCAGCAGCGCATTGAACGCTTCCTTGGTGAACATGTGCACTTCGTCAATGATGTAGATCTTGAAGCGAGCGCGACTCGGCCGAACATTGATGTTCGCACGGAGTTGGCGAATTTCTTCGATACCGCGGTTCGATGCACCATCGATTTCCAGTACGTCGACATCCTCGCCAGCGGTCACGCTTAGGCAGATCTCGCACTCGTTACATGGACTCGATGTTGGCCCTTTAACACAGTTAAGTGCCTTGGCAAAGATTCGTGCCGAGGAAGTCTTGCCGACACCCCGAGCCCCTGTAAACAGGTACGCATGCCCGACGCGGTTCCGAGAAATCGCATTACCTAATGCCGTGGCAACACGTTGTTGGCCGACAAGTTCTTCGAACGACTGCGGCCGATATCGACGCGCGACGACCAGATAATCGGGAGGAGTATTTTGCTCAGCCACGATCCCTCTAAACCGGCAAAGGAAATGAGGCGAGAATCCGACAGAAAGAAGTGCGGTCTCGCAAGTGCCAGGGCATCTTAAAACGAATCATTCGATGCAGTTTGACGCACCTTTCGGCGGGAATCAACCGTGGCAGTGGTTGATTCGGTCGGCCCTGTCGCGTCGAGCAACTGCCTTCAAGCAACCCACGCACAAGCGTTGCAAAGTTTTGGCTGCTCCAATTAAGGCCTTGACCAGGTAACCAAACTTCGCCTCGCGAGGGTTGCTCGAAAGCAGTTTCCTCATCGCTTTTCCCGACTGCCTTGGAGTGACCCTCGCACAAAAGTCCTCCAGGTATGGCTGCTCCAATTAAGGCCTGACCAGGTTGCTGAATTTCCCCTTGCGAGGGTCGCTCTAAGGCAGTTTGGGAAAACGCGTAAGCCTACACCCCGAATACAAATTTGTCAAAGGGGCCCTGCTCTTCCTGCGGTATTTCCCGAATGAAACGGCGTTAGCAAGCCGTTTCAGCATCGGCAGATTTTCCAAGCGATTGGTAATAATTGAGTCCCAGGCGAATCAGCAGTGGAATCACACCCATCGCGGCTATCCCAACCATCAACTGCCAGGAAAGAACGGACGAGATCCCCTCGTCGACGACCTTCTGCAAATTAGGCAGCGATTGGCCAATCCAAACAAAGATAATCAGTGCCGGCAGCATGCTGAGTTGGCTGACCCACCAAAACGTTTTCAGGCTGATCGGTGATAATCCCATCACCAAGTTGACCAGGATAAAGGGAATCTGCGGGATCAACCGGGAGATGAAAAGGTAAAACGCGGCGTTCTGCCGAAGTTCCGCATCAAACTTTTTAAGCGTGCCACTAAGCCACGACTTCATCCGGGATCGCAGGAAGTAGCGGCTGTTTAGGAATGCCAAAGCCCCACCGGCTGTTGAGCCAAAGCTGGCTAGTACCAAAGCCGGCACGAAATCAAAACACCAGCCGACAATGATTGTCATTGCGGCACCGAGTGGAATCCCGATCGCGAATGCCAGGGTGTAAATGATGAAAACAATACTGTAGACCACGTAGGGATGATCTGACTGAAACGAGCGCAGATTGGCTTCCTGACTGGCGAGATATTCCAACGAGACATATTCACCTAGCTGCCAATACGCGATCAGCAAAAGTGACGCGATTCCAAGGACCCACGCGGCCCGAAAGCCCCAGGCCTTCAAGCGAGGTGAGCTTTCGATTTGGTCCGGCGATTGAAGCCGGTCGCGCATTTCAGCGTCGATCTGCGTTTTGGCGGTTTCCATGCTGTTTTGTCTCTTTTGACGAGGCGATTGCCTGGGGAGTCATTCAGAGTACAGCAATTCGCATGCCGCTATTAGACGCATGCCGGAACATAAGGAATTACGCTTTCAGCTTTCCAGCAGTGGTCTCGGCTTGCAGATCAGCAATCATCTCGAGCGTCGCATCTTCGACGGCGCGTTGCCACTGCGATGGTTCGTACTTCGATGCAAACGGCTCACGCGAATAAGCGAAGATGATACCGCGAGAATTATTTACGATCGAACCTAGGCCGGCGTCGTTAAACCCTCCTGCGACATCCTTCGCCCCACCCCCTTGGCTGCCATAGCCAGGAACGAGGAACCAGGTGCTCGGCATCGCTTGGCGAAGTTCGGCCAACTGTTCTGGATAGGTCGCACCTACGACCGCGCCGACTGCTCCGAGCCCACATTCGCCGATCGTTTGCTTCGCCAATCCTTCTACGTAGGCGCCGACGTGACGATAAATTGGTTGATCGTCGACGACTAAGTCTTGCAGCATCTTGCCGCCAGGATTGGAGGTTTTCACCAGGCAAAACAGACCGGCATCGTTTTGCGTAGCAGTATCAACAAAGGGAGTCAGGCTGTCGTCTCCCAAGTAAGGACTGATCGTCAAGCAATCGGCTTGCCAAGGACTGTTAGCCCCCAGCATCCCTTTCGCGTAAGCGGTTGCGGTCGATCCAATATCGTTTCGCTTCGCGTCGAGAATAACTAAGAGGCCTTTTTCGCGGGCATATTGAATGACCTCGGCCAATACAATCATGCCAGCAGGCCCAAGTTCCTCGAAAAACGCGGACTGAGGCTTCACTGCCGGCACATGTTCGCAAACGGCATCGATGATTTCACGACAGAAGACCAAGTACAGGCCAGCTTTGACCTTAGGATCATGTGTTCCACGATGATCGCCCAGTAATGCCTGGGGAAGCGATTCGAATCGCGGATCCAAACCTACAACAACTGGAGCAGCAGTCCGAACAATCCCGTCACGAAGCCGATCCGAAAAATTGGCCATTTCCCATCACCTTTCCGAAAGCAAACCTGTCTAGCTCTAAGAGGTTAAACCGTAAGCCAGAAGTGTGAAAGGTACCCATCCCCCGGACTAGAAGGAAGCGGCAGGTGAAGATACACTAAAAACTCGCGTGTCAAAGCACGTAAGGGCCAGTAGCTCAGTTGGTTAGAGCAGGGGACTCATAATCCCTTGGTCGCGGGTTCAAGTCCTGCCTGGCCTACTCATAACCCCTTATTTGGAAACGTTTTCCGGTGTCTCGCTGTCGCCGGAATTCGTTCCATCTGGGCTAGCGTTCATAGAATCGTTCATTCTTGCCGCTTCCCATACAGCGTCGGCTACACTCTCGGCTTCCTGCCCAACATAGAACATCATCGTGGTGTTAATGCTCTCGTGACGCATCAGGGCTTGGAGCACGGCTGGCATGACTTTACGGGACCATCGATGTCCAAATGATCGACGTAGGTCATGAGCGCTGGCGTACTTTACGATAGGTTCTTCGGTTCCATCTTCCAGCGTGCGGACCTTTCCGGTGTCCTTCACCTTCACCCCTGCCGCCTCGCCAATCTCGCTGATCCGTTTTCCGATTCCAAAGACGCATGTCATAGGAACGTTGTCACGTCGACGAAGCGGAAACACGCGACCACGCCGTTGGCTTTCTGGCGTCTTCTGTAGAAACTCCACGAAATCGGGCGTGATGGGCAATAGGCGGTCCTTGTAGCCCTTCTCTGCTTCGGCGGGGATCATCAGCATGGGGCGTTTTAGGTCTAGGAGAACGACAATCCCTTTATCGCCTTCCCAGTAAAGATTGAGGGCTTCACTGATTCGCAGACCAGATAGCCATAGACCGCGAAGTAGATTTTCCCAATCGGTCGCAACATCTACCCCGCAAACCTTCGGCACCTTGGCAACCATCCGGTCGAACTCTTCGCCGCTGATCGGTCGGCCCTTCATGATGCTGGCGCCCTTCACTCGCTTGGGCATTTTGATTTTCGGCTGCTGGTGAATCATGCCCATGCCGACGCCCCATCGCAGAGCCGACTTTAAATGTCGAAGGTAGCAAGCCAGTGTCGCCTCGCTGGTGCCGCTCTCACGCACTTTCGTCTGGAATTCGCTTATCAACTCAGTCGTAGCATCGCGTAGACTGACAATGCCTGTGATGGTTTGAAAGCGATTGAATGCGCCTTGGTACTTTGTGGACGTGGCTGGTGCCAAGCCGGCGCAGTGCTCGAGCAAAAAGCGGTCGGTGAATTCTTCCCACGTGATCTTCGAAGGAGCCTTATAGCGACCACTGCGAAGCTCATCCTCCCACTTGCCGGCGAACTTGTCAGCATCTCTTTTGCTGGTGGTCTTAGTCGATCGGAACTTCTGTTTTCCTGTGATGGGATCCACGTAGTAGGCCATCCAGAATGGTCGGCCTTCACGCTTAGTGATCAGTACCTTGATGTCTTCCACGTTCGCGGTCCCTTTCCTGATTTTATGTGGCTTTAATAAATCAGCTTGGTCGAAACTTCGAATAGGTTAGAAATCATTCCCCTGCAACCGGAGTCATCAAGGATGATTAGAGACGAAATTGGTAAAACACTTACTATCATGACACGATTGCTTGCGAGGGAAACCGTAATGCTATGGAGCATACTGCCTCGCAGAATCCAAGAAACTATACAGCTAGTAGCCATGCTGGCATTGCTGGTGGTCTCTTTGGTGATTTGGTGGAACTCCTAATTGCCTGCCATGCTCGCGTGAAAAGCCCAAGCGTTATGCGAGGGCTGTTGTGGTTAGTGATTCACTCCTTTATTTCAGCGGTTGAATCAATGGCGTCGCGTTCCTGTTCGTGCAGTCGATCAATCCATTTCTGAACTTGCTTGGGGCTGTATCGAACACTTGATCCAATCCGAACAGTTGGTAACCCGAAATCACGCTCCCACTCTTGAATAGTGCGTGCGGAAATCCCAAGTGATTTTGCCAGTTCTTCTTTGCGAAGTAGCAGGCGTTCAATTGGCGCGATACGTTTTGATTCGTCTTCCACTTTGTAGCCCTTCTCACGAGTTTTAGCATTCAGTTGTTTTTGCTCTTGGATTGCTCGTCTCCGAGTCGTCCTAGAAACGCATGAAATGAATCGCCAGTGACCCAGCCAACACGGCCAACATAAATGACCGTGAGCCCCTTCTCTTTTGCTTCTCTTAGGGCCTTTTGCCCCATGTTTGCGATGCGCATGAACTCTGTAAGACGGTAACACTTCCCGCACTCAATGACGCCTTCGACTTTGATTTGAGTTGGCATGGCTGGGTTCCCCCGATTGATTCTAAAAAGCTCCCAGTATCGCTTGGGAGCTTGTTGAGTTCAAAAAACAGGGCCTCATGCCCCAGCATCATGCTGCCATCGTGGCTATCTAAACTCGGCCCTCACGTGCGGGACGAGGTTGGTTGTAGCTTTGCCGCTTCGACTTCAGCCAGCTTCGATTCAAGAGCTTGAATCATGCCGCGAAGGTGATTGGCGGTCTGGTCCTCCATTGATCCATTCCGATCGTCGAAAGACGCACGATAGTAGTGCATGTCGACCTCGGGAATCGTCATGGTTACTTCGTGGACATGACCACGCGTGTCATCGATTGGACTACCAGCCTTGTCGACAGCGTAATCCTTTGGTCGCTCCGACGTGCTGATTCCCTCGCAGATATAGCGAAAGTTTCGACAGGTGCCAGAGGTTGCTTCGTGCCAAGCTTCCATGTTCTTGGCAATCGCATCATTGTCCCATCCCTTGGGCGGATAGGGGTAATTTTCGGCAGGCAAGTTGATTAGCTGCTCGATCATTTCGTTCAGTTCTGAAACGATCCTCTGGAACGCGGAAACGGCCTCAGTAAGTGGTGGGCCATCTAGGTCACATATCCAGACGTGAAGATAGCCGTGCTCATCGTTCTTGAACTCATAGTGGAACGAATGAACATGTCCCTGGGTGTTGGGAATGATCTCGTCGTCCTCGTCATCGATGTCGCTTCCAGATAGCCAGCTGCGGGCATCTAGATAGCCTTCCAGCCCTGGCACCAGCTGAACCCTGGGAAACTCTTCCTCCCACTTGTCAGAGGTTGTGGCAAGCTTGTGTAGCTTCGTGGAATCCTTCGTAGCTCGAATCATCTTGATTGCTCCATTCAGCACTTCGAAAAAGAAAAGGCAACACTAGCTTATTGCCAGAGTTGCCCTAGACTTTTTTGGTGCTGATACGGCAACAGCCCGAACCCCCGGGTAAGAACCCTTGATCTCACTCAAGGGCGCGTCGCCTTCTCTCCCCACCCAATGATGGATCACAGATAATGAACGGACGCACGAAGGCTCGGGCTGTTGCCCTTTGTAGTTTCCTACAAACATAGTTTTTCCCGAAATGTGAGATAATGGTTGGTTCCGGTGAGTTCTTACGCTCAATCGGGCCAAATCAGGAACATTCATAATCGCTTTCCAGGTCGTTCGCGTCAATAGGTTTAGGGTGTTTCTATCTGTGTGAATCACACAGATGCTATCTGCGGATTTTCCGCAGATAGGTCTATCTGTAAACATTTACAGTACGATTCTGCGTATCTGTCCAAATGAACAGATGGCCATCTTGCCTGTCTGTATGTTGCATCTTGCTCGTAGACGGTGCCGTTGCGTTCGACGAGACGTTTTGGCTTTTCCATCTGGAAGTTTCTTCCAGATAGCCCTCCATCGATCGCCCATACCCACGCCCATCACCAGCAATTACCACCTTGGGAAACTCTTCAATCCGTTCACCTCGCGTCATCGCGCAATACATGCACGGCGCCAACACCTTCGCCCCACACGATGGACACCGCTGATACTTGCTGGCGGATTCAGTCTTCTTCTCGTGGTACGGCGACAACGGGTGCCGGCCATCCAAGATTGAGTTAACCGCTGTTTGGCTGATACCGAATTGGCCAGCTACCTCGGTCTTCGTCTGGCCTTCATCCAGCAGCTTTAAAATCCGATCGACTTCGGTCTTCGTTAGTTTCGGGTGTTTCGTCATCTTTTTTTGCTCGCTTCATCCCCCTCGGTTGGCTATCATCTTTCCTTGCCGGGGGCGCCTGCGTCGAAACGTAATTGACGTAAGCACACCAGAATTGCCCCCGGCATTTTTTCCAAAGGGGAAGGCATGGCACCATTTGTTTATGCGGGTCACGTCCAGACGATTCCAATCAAGGGTCCCGACGAAGGCGGCAAGCCATTCATCGATTACCTTCCAGAAGAAACGGACGATATCGACGAACTCAAAAAGACTTGTGAGTTCATCGCGAGGTATTATGGCATCGCTATCGCGACCGTTCGTTACGTTGAGTACACGTACAACGATGGCAAAGACTGGCTTGAATGGGGCCAGTTCCAAGTGCTTAGAAATGGCGAGTGGGAAAACCACGGTATGCCCGACGAGGTGTACTTTTGATCTTCGACCAAGCCAAACTGTTGAAATACCATGCGTCCGCCACCACGTAACACTTCGCCAGCCATTCTTTGGATCGTAGCTATCTCTCTTATTGCCGTAGCAGCCATCGGCATTGGTACGCTTTTGATTCTCGGCAGTGCAGCAGACGATAATCCTCCACTCGATAAATTTGGCCATATGCCGGATCAAATGACAGGAGGTCCATGGATTGGCGTGGTATTTGAGGTATCTAGTCGTCTTCGCAACGACATTGAATCCATTGCAAAAGCCAGTAACCCAGAGTTGCAGGACATGCTGATGGACGACATTAAGCATCATCGAAGCCATCACGATCGAGTCGTAGGTGTGACATGTCGTGTCACCGAATTCGATGGGGGTGAAATGCCTGAAAAGAATGTGGACATACGATACATTCGCACTCCTTCCTTTGATGGCGAGAAGATGTTTTATCGGCCTATTTACGCTGAATATGGAAATCAATTGATCCTCGATCTTCGAAGTGAACCAGAGGTTGCTACTGTCTTGGCTGAATGGAAATAAGTAATGGTTCTCGACCAAGTAAAAGCCCTGGAAGCCCGCTGGCGTGACGTGAATAAGCGTCTTGAACTGTTACGCGTTGATCGATGGTGGCATGTTGGCAGCAAGGAAGACTGCAAAGGTCGAATGCTGCTTGAGCTTGACGAGATTGAATACGAGCTTGGTTGCATTCAGAACGGTTGTGGCATAGATGGATCCGAATACTGAATTTAACATTGCCTGCCTGCGGATTTTCCTTCAGCTCGTCACTGTTGCTATCACAGTGTTCGGTGCTTGGTGGGCACTGGTCACATGGGAGCATTCCAATATTCTTAAGCAGGCCGAACTTGGCAGGCAACTTATCGACAGTCTTCGCAGCAATCAACGCTGCGAAAATGCCTTGGCAATACTGCAGGGCGATTACTTCGAAGTCGAATTCTATGGGGACACGAAATTTATTTGCCACAAGCCGGTAGATAGCTTTCAGTGGATGATTACCACGAGATGCGCTTTCCATCGGTGGGATGACAAAGAAGCCCAGAAGGACATGGAAATATTTATTCTTCGCCAGTTGTCCGAGTTCCATCGATATATGTCTCTGATACAAAGGGCGATTGATGCAAAGCAGACGACACTGCAGGCGGTAGAAATTCCTCTTCGCAATAGCTTGGAGGTACTGATGTCGTATGACGAAGAGCATTCCATTGCTGATGAATATCTTGAGTATTTGGTTTCAACAGCAGATCGCGATGCGATCGTCTTGATTGAAGATCTTTTTCCCGATGACGCAAAGACATCGCATTGGTTCCACGACTACCACTTCTATGGTCGTGAGACACGCGCGGAGCGAGCAGTGAGAGACACTTATTCCCAGAAGAAATAAACCCTCCTTTCCGAAAGTACCACATCGCTGAGCGTTCAACTTCCGCGTTTCGCGAATGCCGCACAAGCACTAATCAATCCTTCTTGTCGAACTCTGACAGTTCATAAAACTTGCTTGCATCAATCGGCATTCGCCGTAGTACCTTAACCGTATTTGTGCCTCGCGGGGTGTTGTACGTCTCAGTACCATCCACCAGGAACACGCCACTCATTTCAACTGTGGCACCATCGGCTACATTGTCGAATGGAACTCCGGCCAACCAAAAGAACACTTCCCCGCCGCTCGGTGTCACTTTCTTAGCAAGAGCGTTTTGGCGGTCGACCACCTGAGTAATAATCACAACTTCCTTGCCATGGAAAACGCTTTTATCTGGAAGCACGGCCCACGATAACGGGAGGTTTGGCAGTTTCTTTCGTCCCATTATTTCGAGCACGTTGCTTGCGGTATCAACGGCTTCTTGTTCACCTCGCTGAAGTGCTTGGGACTTCTCTTGTGGGCTTGGGAAGTAAAACTGATCGTCTCGCTTTTCCCCTTTGGCGGGCGCAGCCGGATCGATCTTAGCTTTGTGATACTCCTTTACGCGTTGGTTTACTTCCGTCGCGACCCTAACTGCCTGATTGATAAGGTGCTCTCTGAACGCCCATGAGATCCGAACGTATTCTTCTTGAGGTGGGCTATCCTTTTTGAACTCTTTGGATTTCCAAAAGTCTTCCACGAGTTTCATGTGCGGCCCTTCTAGCTCTGCAATTGCTTTTCTCGTGCGAATAGCTTTCTGTTCAGCCTGAAATCCCCGAACGGTCCCACGCTCCACGGCTGGCGATTGAGCGAGGATAGAAGACGGAACTATCACGGCAAGAATTCCAGCAACCAGGCAAAGCTTTTGAGGTTTCACGTACATGCCCCTTTTTTGAATCGTGAATAGAGTTTTTGGCTAACACGTGATCCTATCAACTTGCAATTCTACATGCACTGAAATCACGATTTAATCTTTGTCGTCCAGCTCTTCATTCCGTTGAATCAACGATGCAAGTGACATGCGTGCACCTCTCATCGCGAGTTCGTTGCATTCCAACGGGTCAACCTCTTCACCATCCCGTAGTCGCTGATTCATCTCGCGAATTTCTTCCAGTAGAGCGGTCGCCTGTTCAAACCTCTGTCGCTCCCGCAGCAAAGACGACTGAGCTAATTCATTCAAATTGTCGTAAGTGAGCTCAACCCCTTGCCGTTTGGCCTCCACGTACGAACCCAGGGCCATACGTAGCACGTGGATCGGACTTTTTTCGGGGAACTGTTGTTCGTAACCGTAGACGTATTCGCTTGCTTTCAACACTAAACTCTCCTTCGTGTAACCTGAGGGGCGCTTTCCTTGGTTGCCTGTATCTGTTGGTCCATCTTTTCAAGTATCCGCTTACCTAGCTCGATGATCCGTCGATCTCTGTCATTGACTTCTCGCTGGGCCGCTAGGGCTGCCGAAAAGCCCTCTGTCGTTCTCCGCTCAAACGCTCCAGCAGGACCACCGAATCTCATCCCGCTTACATCGCGTGCAATCGATGCTATATCAATGAAATCTTTCTTTAGTTCTTTGCCGCTTTGCTTAAGGCTTTCCCCCATTTCGTCAAGCATCATTGCCGGAGCCTTGAATGCTTCTGTCGCCAAGTCGACTCGCTGGAAGTTGTCCGCTACCCCTAGAAGTTCCCTCATGTTGCGGGCAGCGTCAGAAAGGTGTTTAACCAACGGAATTGCCCATCGGAGCATTTCCTTTAGTAACTCGTTCAAGATTCCCCAGTTCTCTTTCGCAATCAATGCGAGTTCATCCGTAAATGTCGACCACAAGCCATGAAGCGTCTGGGACTGCTTCTCCATCATTCCGCCGAATTGCGAGCCCTCAGAGGTTAAATGTTGGAAAGCTGCTTGCAATTGGGTGAATCCGACTTTCCCATCCTTCACCATTTCTCGAATGTTGTCGGTTGACGTTTTAAGGGTATCCGCCAGCGCCTGAACAATCGGAATACCTCTCCCTTGGAACTGATTAATGTCTTCAGCGAACAATCGCCCCTGTACCTTCGCTTTGCCAAAGATCTCTGCAATCTCATTGAGGGGAGCTCCGATTCCTGAAGAAAGATCGCCGAGCATCTTCATGGTCGACATGATGTCACCAGCTTGGACGCCAAACGCGGTCAACTGCCGTGTCGACTGTACAAGTTCTTCAGTTCCAAATGGCGTAGCCGCGGCGAATTTCTCCAGGTCGCTCAGTAGTGTTTTCGCTGCATCCATGCTTCCCAACATGGTTGACAGTGCTACTTCAGCTTGCTCAGCGTCGGAGGCAAGTTGGACGCCCCATTTTGCACCACCTACCATTAGGCCCAACGCACCAAGTGAAGCTGTGAGCGCAAGCACTTTTGGGTTTATCAAGGTGAGACTCTTGGAAATACTGCTGCTCATGGTGGATACATTTCCACTAAAGCCCTTAACGGTCTTCCCCGCCTTATTGAAGTCGCTCTTCAGCTTATTCCATGAAGCCGAAAGCATGATTTTCAGATTGGCGATGACGTTGCTTGCTGCCATTATTCGCTGCCTCTTTTAAACGTGTTAGCCGTTCTCATGGCGACACACCGCGAGTACGACTAACACGCCCATCGGTGTGTCCTTAATCAAATTCAACGGCTGCCATTGCCATTGTGTAAACCTGCCGTGAGTTGTTTGATTCGGTCTACCTTTTCGCGATCTCTTCTCTGTAGTACGAGCTGATCGCGTCTCGCGTCACTCATGTGCTCAAATTGGCTCGCATACCCGTTGTGCCAAGCCTCTTGCAACTTTTCGGTGAACCTAGCATCGTTGGTCATAGATCGCACTGAACGCTGGCCTTTTTCGTTCGATGATTGAGCTATTAGGTTTGGAAGCGTGCGAATGCCGTCGAATAAACCCGCTGCAACTGCCTGCCTGGCGACCATCGTTCGACCCTGGCCAAAGTTCTCTTCGACGTAAGAAACAGACACACCACGATTGCGGGCCACGGTACGCACGAAATCGCTATTAAGCTCGTTTATCTGGCTTTGAATGTACTTTTCCGATTCTGGGGTTAGGGGCTGAAAGCTATTTCCCTCTGCCTTGAATTTGCCAGCCTTTATGATCTTTATCTTGATACCCATTTTTTTCAGCATCTCGGATTCATCCACGTGCATTGTGTATGTTCCAATGCTGCCTCCATCGCCTGAAGGAGTGACATAGAATCGATTCGCAGCACTTCCAAAATAGTATGCTGCCGATGCTGCTAACGGGTTGGCGATTGCTACGACTGGGGTTTTCATGCTCGCTACCAAGATGCGGTCGGCTAGTTCAATGTTACCTGCCGCCGTTCCACCTGGACTGTCGATATCGAGGATAATGCGAGAGATGCCCTTAGTGTTTGCTGCTGCTTCTATGGCATCGCCAATGCGAACCGTATTCACACCAAAATGAGAATCGAAATAGACCGTCGTTCCATGAATTGGGATGATTGCCACGCCACCACGTGCCTTAGGTTCTGGGTGTTGCCGACTGGCTCGACCTCCTGCCATCTCGGTAAGAAGATGGCGATATCCCTCTTCTGTGATAGCGAGAACTTCATTGTTCCTAAACGGACTGACGATACGGTTTTCCATGGTTAGCTTTAATTCGTTTCTATCTTGAGTCGCTGGAAGTATTCCATCAGGGTGGAACGAATAGCCTCGATGCATCGAGAGTCATCCTGGCATTCGATAACTTTGTTAACGGCAACTTCCGGGCTGGATTCATCGATCCAGAAGTGCCCCCAGTTCGCGTTCTCTCGATTCAACTCGTGCCCCTCCAACCACAGCAATCGTGCTCTGCTCACGACTGCTGCGGCTGGGGGATTTGAGGCATTGCCAAGGATGTTCATACTTTGATCCCGTGCTGTTCAAGTGTTTCCTGGTATTCCTTGCCGGCATCGGTCCCAGCCTTCACTTCGGCTACCATCTCGTCCCATAGCTGCTGCTCTTCGTCGTTGAACAATCTGAGACGGTACAAGTAGCAAAACTCGAGCTCGTATGCGTAGTTCTCAGCGTGGAAGTTACCTTCCTTGTCTCGAAATCCACCGATCACTGCTGGCTTACCCATGTAGAGCGAGTTTGGATTCTTGAGTGGTCCGGATCCACCTTCCGCCCATGGCAAGTCACCAATGCTTTCCAGGTAGGCGGTACGCTCTGGATTGTCGAACGGATGAACATCGGAAATACAACGCCGACGTTCAGGTGCGTCCCACTCCCACCAAGCCCACGGACGTTTCCAAGCCACTTCGAAGGTCAGGACATCGCGGTATTCCTCCCACAATTTCCTGGCGGCTTCGTCGTCGACTTGGTCCCACTGACCAAATGGAACAAGCAGATCCGAGCAAGCAAAAGCGAAGTGAGACCGCAGGTATTCGATGTCCGCTTCGGTCGCTTCGCTAACCCGTCTTCGCTTCGCTTTTCGTCGAACTCGTGGCATGTCCTACCGTCTCCGTGATGCATTAGGGGTGATCGCCGGTGGCCGTGATTCCCCACCGCTTGGTGCGTCTACGTCCAAGGCCAAGTCGCGAAGCAGCCGAGCGAATGCAATTCGAGCATCCCTTTCGATAGCCACTTCAGGGCGTGCCTTGGGGCTGCCAAAACGATCGATATAAGTGATGCCATGTTGCTGAATTGCCTCCCTTGCTTCCTCTGCACGGTCCCAGGCTTCGCTCGCAAGCGTCAGCAGTTTGACGTGGTATGATTCCAGTTCGAAGTCGTCTAAAACGGCTAAGAACCACTGCTGGGTGGCCTCTCGAAGGTGTGACGGTGCTTTGCTCTTTCGCTTTGCCATTTTTTTATTGATCCGGGTACGTCCGAAAGCGTGTTTGGTGTAAGCATCGGTCTAGCTGGTCAGTTGCCAGAAATGCCGATGCCCCTACCAGGGGGCGCCTGCAGCCGTGGCACCAGCCGCTGAAAGTGAAAAAACGACTGGCACCATGGACTGCGAGCAACAATCATTTCGCCTTGTCTTGGCTATAAGTCTCAAGGATCTCATCCACGACTGTTGGCTGCCGGTTCTGCTCTGTGACCTCGCCGCCCTCGCACAAGTCATCAAGTGAAGCAAACAGCGTTGGATTATCCTTAATGCGATCGCGAAGGTTGTACTCGAGTCGTGCGTAATCCTCCCAACGCCTTCGCATTGCCAGATACTTCCGCTGCATGCCTCGCATCTGTTCTCGCATTTCATCCCGTTGGCGCTTCAGGTCCTCGGCATCCTTCGCCACTTCCTGGGCTTCCTCTGGTGAAATGCAGTTGCCCATCTGCTCGCGATAGACTTTGACCCTCTTCATGACTTTCAAGTCCCACTTGACCATGTGCCATGGGCGATTGATTCGCTCGTACGCTTGCTCCAATTCCTTGAAGTCAACTTCGCCATCGCCATCGGTGATCTTGTCTATAGCCGAACGGATGAACTCGTAAGCCTGTTTGCGTTTATTGGCGCCAACGAAATAACGCCGTGGTTCTTTTTCTTTGATATCAGACATTAGCGAGCCTCTAAGGTTACAAAAGGTGAAAGGGTGTTAGCGCCGTACTTGGGCGTCAGTGTTGATAGCCACCAGGGCGTTGAGTCGATCTCAATCCAGAACCGAAAAGCTGTTTGGCTTTCCACGAATCGCACGTGGATACTTGCTTCGCCACGGAAACCGCCGTTTATCGCAACAAGATATTCACGCCAGTTGCCCAGCACGATGTCGCCGCGATTACCCAGCGTTTGGCAGAACTCGGTTAGAATCAACGGACGTCCATGTAGCAGTCCCACGGCTCGCACGCCTTGCGCTGGCTTAAACAAGAACTCGTCGCTGTTGGTCCCAACAATATGGGCCTGGGAAATCTGCGGCAGACAATCATGATTCGCCAACCAAATCGCGTCCTGATAATTCCAACAGCGACTGGCCATATCGATGATGTTATTTCCGGTGATTGTATCTGCCGGTTGCATCGACTCCTTTTCAACCTCGATCGTGCAAGGCGAATCGACTACGCCAGTTGGCTGTCCTGCACCAGTGCCGTTTAAACGGTCATCCAGGGTAGCCCAGCCGATCTCCTCTTGAATTGCCGTTGCCAACAACTGCTGGAAGTCCGGGGTCGACGAAGAGACGAGACGATCGGAAGCAAATGACAATGCACCTAGATAGGATGGCTCAAGCTCAATAGAGAAAAACTGACCGCGAGTTGGTTCATCTGGTTGTGTCTCCGCACGTCGGCCAACAGTGATACCGCCTGTGCTGCTTGTATCTCGCCCGCTCATTTCAAAGCGGGCAGGAACTCGCACGCGATAGGCATCGGTCTGAATCACGCGAACGAATGGTGAGGTTGGATCGTCGAAATCAAGCGACTGGATCGATGGGCTCCATTCTGTTGGCATCGTGAAGCCGCCGCGGGGATCGCTGTAGACTCCGTGCTCGTCGGATCCTGCTGCTTGAACGCCCACTTTCTCGAATCCGTTCAGCCTCGCGTCCTTGCTCTTGGGATTTAGAGTTGCCTTGCGAACTGAATCCAGGAACTCGCCTGGATTCTTGAAATGGTTTTTGGGCTGCTGGGCGATAATCTCGCCTTTGTTGTGGAACCCCATCTTTCAGAATCTCCGTATGTGACGTGATGGTTTCTAAGCATTTTGAGAAACTCGCGTCGCACCTTCGTCGCACTTGCGTCGCACCTTCGTCGCACCCTTCAAAAAAGTCGAAAGTTTTTTCGGTGGCGATCCAAGCTCGATATTGCCCTGTCCGTCGAAGACAACCATCCCGTTAGCGACTGCCGGGTGCTTCTTTTTCCGATAGCGAAATACATCCACGAGTCGCACGCTGTCGCCCTCAAACTCGATGCACATGTCTGCTGCTTCTGCTAAAACGCTTCGCTGGTTCATTACTGGCCAACCTGAATCCCACGCACGCCACAAGATGCGAACAATGACTGCTTGCTTGTACGTGAATCGATACTGCTGGCCATACCAGACAACGCAGGTGAAATCGGGATTGTGTTTGCAGTCGCTCACTAGCCAAGCTCCTTCAAAATCCGTTTTGCTTCCGAATCGCCACGTTCGGCCCTGGTCTTCAAGTAGGCCACTAGCCGCGGTACGGCTCGAATCTCTTTTGCGAACCTTTCAGCCGGTTGAAGCACCTCGAAAAGCTCTTCGCGGGGGACGATCGCAACGGTTCGACTGGTACCGCTTTCACGAACGACGAAGCCTTGCTCGGTTTGGATAATGCGTCGATGCATTAATCGTGATCTCCGTATCCGCCTTGGTTGTTGAATTCATCGATCCAAGACATATCCCGTTGATTGAGTGGCACGAAATCCTCTTCCATGTACGCTGGCGCTTCCTCGGCGAACTTGAAATACTGTCCCCAGAATAGAAGCTTGATATCTCGACCGACTGGGCCATTGCGGTTCTTCAGAACGCTAAGAGTTACCTTGTCGGGCTCCCCATCCTCTTTGGTCGCTGGCTCAATTTGCTTGCCTTTCAACCGCTGCATGCGTGACGACTTGGTGCCGCTACCCTCTTCTGTATCTTCTCGCCATAGACCCAGCACGATATCGCAGTCCTGTTCAATTGCTCCGGACTCGCGAAGGTTTCGTAGGCTGGGCCTGCCTTCCCCAGAGCGGTTGAGCTGGCTCAAAATGATCACCGGTATTTTGAGCTCCAGGCTGACGAGCTTTAACTGGCGGGTCATTACAGCGATTTCCCGGGCTCGTGTTTCGCCTGCGGAGTCTGGGTTGAGAAGTTGCAGATAGTCGATTGCGACCAAACCGCAGTTGTACCGCCGTTTCCATCGCCGGATTTTAGAAACGATGTCGCTAACCTTCAGGTTGCCACGGTCTTCAATAATTACCTTGCCTGACTTGAGCTTGTCGGCCGCAGACATAACCTTTCGTTTACTGGGCTCATCGAGTCGACCCCATTCATCTTGGTCAACTTCCGATTGTCGAGCCAATGCACGTCGGGCAACTTCGCTTCCGTCCATTTCCATCGTGACAAGTCCGGGCACTGCCGAACCCTTACCAGATGCGTTAAGCACGAACTCGAGTGCGGAAACAGATTTCCCATCCCCAGGTCGGCCAGCAATGCAGATAAGCCCTGGCGGCAGACCTCCGGTGATTTTATTGAGGGTCGGAAACGGTGTCGGGATGCCATCACGTGGCTTAAACTCGCCAGCTTCGATCAGATCGGCCAGTTCGGAAACGTGATCGGCCAACCATCTTTCGCCACTGGTGTCGACGCCATCTTCTAAGTCAGTGAATAGCTTTGAAAGTAAAGCTCGTTTTTCATCTGATCCAAGTGAGGCATCGCTAGTTATCGTTTGCACCCGGAAGCCAAAGTCGATGATCGAACGCTCAATAGATTTCCGACGAACGATCTCGGCGCAACTGGCAATGTAAGTGTCTGAGCCAACTCTCGCTGTCCTGGCTAGGTCTGAGATGTAACGCAGTCCCCCCACCAACTCAAGCTCGCCAGACTTTTCAAGCCAGTCTTTCAACGTGATGTAATTGAATTCCTGGCCCTCGGAGACAAGTTCCTTGGCCGCTCGAAAAATCTTCTGGTGGGATACGTGATAAAAGTCAGTCGGCTTTAACTGGACTTCATCGAGAAACTCAGGAGACATGATCAGCCGCCCAAGAACTATCTCCTCGTCGTAATCGGAATGTGGGTACTCTTCGATGTTGGTGGATCTACGCGTCATGCTGAACCTCCAACTCTGTGGCCTGAATGACCTCTAGGCCCTTCCGGTACTTGGACAGGAATAGCCCTGTCTTTCCACGACCGTTCCCGGATTTCTCAAGCTCGTCCAGGATGTCGACAACCATTCCCAGTACGCGATCATTCTGTTCAGCTTCCTGGGCTGCCTTCAGGAACTCCGGATCCAATCCGAAACCAAGAACCGATTCCATCTCGCGATAGATCTTCTTGGCTTCTTTACTGGCTGGTGTGTATCCCTGGCGATCACCCCCGGACCGTCTGTTGTTGGTTCTTGAGGTTGGTTCGTAGGCAACTGGTTGCCGGTTAAAGTGCTCCAAATTGCCGGTTAAAGCATCATCCGGCAACGTGGTGCCGCTTAAACCACCTCTTAACTGGCAATCAGTTGCCGGATAAAGCATCTCGTAGAGACTGGAATTTCTCCCTCGGTTCTTCATTTTGATCAACTTTGCCACCGTCAATTCTGTGAGTGCATACCGGACTGAACGCTCGGACATACTTGTAGCCTTGGCAATCGTCTTGTGGCTTGGCCAGCATTGACCGGTTTCGCCGTTGGCCATCTTGGCAAGGAATAAATAAACCTTCGCCGCAGACCCCGTCAGGCTTTTCAGGCGGTCGCTGGCCATATTCGCGCACGTGAAATATGTTCCTGGCTCTGGCTTCATGCCTGGTGCCCTCCTAAATCCGCAACTCTTTAGTCAGCGCCGAGATACATAGCTCGTAGCAACGCGATGATCGCAATCGCTCATCCTCTGCGTGCCAGCCGACGTAGATGGTCAGCTTCGCCTTGAATGCTTCATAGTGCCGCCAGTGAGGCCTACGGTACCGTCGGAGATTCCGAGCTCGGTTCAAGATTCGACGTACTGCTGGACAAGCCTGCTTGATATCGTCGAGACTGTTGATTTCCGCAGTTGGCGGAATCCATGGATCGATTTTGTCTACCCAAAGGGCAGCATCCGTGATACGATTGTGCATTGTAACCTTCCTTGTGCTTTTGGTTGCGATTCAGAAACGAAAGACGAGCCCGGTGGATTGGTCCCTGCCGGGCCTCGTCGCTTCTTGTGGGGTTAATTGCTCTCAGCCTCCCAGCTTTCGCCGGTGGTTAGATTGACGACATACGCCGCCCAGATGACTAGCGGGCGGGATACCAGAACAAGAGTCCGACCGTTAGGCCCCGTGCTTTCCGTTCGTGTTTCCTGCTGCTTACCTGGTCCGTAATTGGCCAGCGATGTGTCAGCTGTTTCCTTGGCGTCTTCAAAGCTGAGCCCCGCACAACGCACAATTCCCTTCTCGCCGATCATCTGAATGACAGCAAAGGGGCCATCCTCGAACACGTCGTCCTCATCCGGCGGAAGAACTGGATAGGCTTCTGTATTGTGGTGGCGAAGCGATCGTGCCCTCTCGAAAGCCGTCATGCCATCGATTCCAACTCGGTCGAATCTCATAGCATCATCTTCGATCGTGATCGTGTACCAGCTGCCAGTGCACTCTTTGGTCTGCTTGGTCATGGTCAAACCTTTCAAAAAACAGAAAACGAAATACGCCCAGCACGATGCCGGGCGCGGGTTTACGAACGGGCTGCAGAAGGACGCTTCTTGCCGAGCTCCCGCATCTTGGTTGCTAAGTCGGCGCCGTGGGCATAGCCATCGCGCCCGATGTAGAAAACGATTTCATCCAGGCCGCTCTTACGGGCTGCGATCCACGCTCGCTTACCTGGGAACCAATTCTGTCGAATGAGAGGCAATGGATAGACTTTGTTAGTCTCGATTGCCGGTGGTGCTTCCTTCGTTGCCATTTCAGAACTCCTAACGAAACCGTGTTGGCGATGTCGTTAGGATATTGGCGAATCAGAAAAGGAAAACAGTTAAACGCCTACTTGCGGGAGCATCGGGAGTTAACGGGAGGAACGGGAGATTCGGGAGTAAAAAATTAGCCCTTGATTCCAGCAATTGCCCGTTGAAGTGCGGACATCCGCATGACCGGAAGCCGGATATCATGTCGACCTTTTAAGTCCTCATCGCTCAAAGAGTCCAAAAGCTTTCCATCGATCAGTGCTTCCGGGAATTGCTCGCGAAGGTTTTGATTGACCTCATTTTTCCCGCAGTTCAATATCTGGCGAAGTGCGTCTTTAGTGAGTTTCTTTGTGTACTTCGACAGGTCTATCGCAACCGGGTCTGCAGCATCGGGATGATTGTCAATGATTGGGGCATCAATCTGGCCTCTTGCATCCCCTGGCAACTCACGTATTGCTTTGTCTGTTTCCAAGTCCATTTGAGCCGCTAACAGCTCAACATCGGCATTATGGAATTGGCAAGTAACGATGTCATCTACAACCACGTGAATCGATTGTTCTAATGCCGGAAGCGGTATGTAGAACGTCCACGGGGGAGCGGGAAAGTTCTGCACTTGATCAGTTGCAACAAGTCGCTCATTTGCTGGTATCTCAAACATCTCATAGGTGAGATAGACAATCTTCAAGGCAAGTGCGAACGCTGACGGTGCAGAAGTTCCACCTTGTTGAACTGGTTGAAGTGATACGCGACGAAAATCACTGGATAGTTCGTCATTGAAGAACAGCCAAGAATGCTCATTCATCAAGCAGATCAGGTTGGAAGCCATCTCAGGGAGATTGTGTTGGCCAAACCCGGACTTACAAACCGTCCAAATTGTATGGCAGTCGAAAAGCATCTGCTTCGCCGCTTCGTTGGCAGCACGAAGCTTGCAGGCCGTAAGTGGCTCCATCGTTCACAGTCCTTTCGAGCCTGCCAACCGTCACGCACGCCGGACTGTGATGACGCGGTGACGATCGACTCGCGGTAGCTACTCCGCTGGGCTCTGATTCAAGTGTTCATAGGAACGTTCAGAAATCGCGGTTCCTATGGGTAGTTGTAGTGTATTCGGTGCTTTCGTAAACCTCGGTTTCTACCGTGTTAGCTACTTTGTCCGATACCGTGATGAGACCTAATCGAATGACTCATAATCCCTTGGTCGCGGGTTCAAGTCCTGCCTGGCCTACTAAACAGGGTTTTGCGTCCGTCAGGACGACCACAATTCCCGACCGTCACCGATACCCCGAGGTTAAAATCTCGGGGTTTTTTATTGGTGGTATGAATTGGTTTTATTTGTTGAGAATTACCGATCGATCAGATCGGTATGTGTACGAAGTAGTGTGCCAGGTCGCAGTTCGGCGTTGTCGAATTTTGATTGGGTGCTCTTATGTTGACTTGCTGTGAGAAGCGGAGGGCGTTTCCAAATCAATCTTCAACTTCGGCAGGCGATGGTTTTTACCTGCATATGCGACTTGAGCCTGGCTGCATCTAGCGTCGTAGGTTCGTTGGGGCTGGCTGGCTGGCGATGCCCAGGCGACGGTGGTTGCGGGGTAAGATCCAAGAGTTGTGCTGGAAGTTTCGAAGTGGGACGGACGTCAGATCGACTTCGGGATTGAGCAGCATCTGTGGAACGGTGTAGTTCATCATTACGTAGCTCTCCACGCGTATCTCGCCATGTCGGCCGGTTTCTGCTTGCCAGCTTTGTCCGACTTTCTGGGCGTACTGATGGATCATCCAGGGACGCACGGCCGCTTTTTCCATTTGATACGGCTCGATCTCGAGAAAGTGGTTCCACACCATGTGCAGTTGACGGTCCTCGAACGTGACGAAGTTTCGTGGCAATCGGCGATAGTCATCGGGACGCATACGTGAAAAGTCGGTCCAAACTATATACGGATCGCCTCCAGAAAGCTGGAGTAATTCGGCTTCTGCATCATCAGGCGAAGCAGTCATTAGAGGCGAATCGAGTATCACTAACAACGTTTGTCCCGAAGCCGGTGCGCCTTGCAGAACGAACGGTTCGATACGCTGAAGCACTGGCCGGACCATATCGGCCAGCGGTGATTGGTATAGTCGGTGCAGTGAGTTGACCAGTTTCACGCGTCGCGGTTCGCGACCAGGCATATCTTGCGATTGACTTTCGTCTTCCTGCTCAAGCTCGTTCAGCTGCTGCAGGAATTCCTCTTGAACAGCGATCGAAAGTTTCAACTGCTTGGCTCGCTCTTGAAATTTCTCGCGAATGAGCGTTACTGCTTCCGAGAGTGAAATGGCAGGTTCGATGCTCGGTTGGCGAGTAAACGTTTTCTCCCATTGCTCGACAATCTTTTGCCGACCGACATCAATGGCTTCCTGCTTATCGGTATGAATAGTGCCAGGGTTATAGATCAGCCGACGACCGAAGATCGGCTCGTGAGTGATTGTCAGGCCAGGATGATGTGTCCACTTGAACTGATGCGAGTCGATGGCGATGTGGATGGCCTGGGGCGTGCCGTCTGGACATGCATTCCAGGCAATGGCTGGGCGTCCCTCGGCGTTTGTGATGTGAATTGCGGGGTCTACAATGCGGCAGGTCAGGTGCCCGGCTGCTTTCGCGCGGAGCATCATTCGCCAGCTGAAGTCCTGCCCTTCTTCGGTCCAGTTAGCGTCCCCTTCAATCAGGAAATGCCTAAGTGGCCATGTCGTTTGCCAACCAATAAACATCGCGATGGCGACCGTTAGGCCCAACGCCAGACGGGGCTGGGGCTTGGTTTTTCGCGGCTTATCGCTGGAGGCTTGGGTCGTGAAGTTCCACCGAGGCCGACGAATCCATGCCCAAAATTGCCGCGGCCAGTCGGGGGCAAAGAAAATGAGCGTCGACGATAGGGCCATCGCGGGAAAAATCCCGATCGGAAAGATGAAGTGGTTGTGTACATGGAACAACGCCGTCGCTGCCAAAGCCAGCCAGCGCGTCCTTCCCCAGAGCAGCAAGAAGCCAATGCTAAGATCGTAGAACAAGCCGCTCCAAGCCAAAAACAGGCAAAGGTGGATCGGCTTAAGGCTATCCGGCAAACCGATCGTGCTGTCGAAGAAATCGTAGAGGACGTTGCCAGGTGCGTAGAGAGGTTCGCCGGTGAGCCAGTCAGCGTTCAGCTTGGCAATCCCGCCGTAAAAGTAGACAAGAAACAATTGAAAACGTAGCAAGAAGATCGGCCAAAAAGGGATCGCCGAGGTATTCTCCGTTGGGCGTGACGTTTGCTTGCGAAACTTACTGGCGATCAGCTGATCGAGCGACCAACATTTTGCCGCTGGCATAAAGATCAGCATGAAGCTCAGCAGGCAGATCAAATAGTAATGGTTGTTATACAGGGTCGCTTCAAGCAGGAAGATATAGGTGTAACCGAGAAACAGCGTCACGCAGGCCGCGCGGTAGAACAGCCCAAGGGCGACCAGCAGTGCGGCGACGGTCACCACTGCGAAGTGGACGGTGAGCCAGGGTTCGCTCCACGGCTGAACCCAGTGGAAGCCAGGATAGGTAAAGTGCAGTGCGGGCGACGCGAAGACGCGGTCGATCTCGGTTATCCCGGCATTGCTCTGGAAATATTTGAGCATGTGCCAGACCATGACCAGGCCGAAGCAGATCCGAAACATGGCCAATGAAGAACCGTCGACTAACTGAGCCCATTGAATGCGGAGGGATTCGGCCGTGTTGGCAAAAGTTTTGGCCGATCGATCGGCGGCTTTCATGGCGTCATTCTTTCAAGATGATTCAATCGGTGCGAGAGCCAGCGCATGCATGAACAATTGGGGCGGCCACTTTTAGGGGATCCGCCCCTGCCACGTCAAGAGATATTGGAAAAGCAAAAACGCCTTCGCACGAAGTTGTGCGAAGGCGTTTTCTTGGCTTTTAAGCTATTTAGGCGGTCAATATGACTTAGTACTGGAAACCGCCGCCGACTGTGAAACCGACAAAGCCGAGATTTTCGTTCAGCACATCGTCGGTGGCCGCTTCGTCCGAATCATCGGCATAGGTGGCTGCTGGATTTGGGCTGCCAACGTTCGCCCAGTATTGGGCTTCCAGAGCACTCTTGAAGAAGAACCGTTCGTTGCGGGAGGTCCATCGCAAACCGAGCTGCATCTCCATGGCACCGGCCAAGGTTCCCGTGTTTTCGATGTCCATGATTTCGTCGCCGTCATCATCGGTGGCCATGAACTGCTGCTGGCCGAAGAGCATCGACCCACGACCGTTGGCAAACATATCCCATCGGCAGAGCAGCGGTCGGCTATATTCACCGGCCAGCGTCGGACCATAACCGCGGAATTTAATATCCCCAATGGCCGTCCCAGAGTCGGTGACCGCGAGATAACTTTGATCGATCTCGGCGTAGCGGAAACCACCACTTAAAAGGAAGTTCTTAGTCGCTTGCGATTGCAGTTCCAAGTCGAGTACATGCAGGTCAATACTGTGAGTCATGACTGCCGAATCGACGTCGACCAGACCGATAATCGAGTCGCCATCGTTGGTTGACGACCAAATGATGGCGCCCTCGTCCTGGATAAGACCGACATTGCTGTCGACGGTGAACGAAGTGCTTTGGTCAAACTGCCAGTAGCGAGCACGCCACCCCATGGCACCCTTGGCACCGAGGTAGCCCAGTTCGATTCGGTTGCTAGGCTTCAGATTCCAATCGAAGCCAAGATGTTCGATAACCGGGTCGTTCTGAGCGATGATGCCGGTGTTGTTCGTCTGGTAAGGGGTCACGAAGACGGCTTCGTAGCCCGCGTAGTAGCGTCCACAGGCATTGTCGCAAGCACACGGATCACAGGTATTGCAAGCTGGCACGCTGTACATTTGAGCCGACTGGGCGTTGATTTGTTGTTCCAGATTTTCCATCCGGACCAACAGGTCGTCGTAAGAGGTGAGCGACACCTCTTCGGCTTGGATGCTTCCTGCCATTGTGAGTACTAATGTAGACAGGAGAGCTGTCCAAATTCCGCGATCCATCGCGATACCTCCGTGTAAAGTAACCAAAGATCAATATTCACGAAAACCGCGAGACCGCGCTGCGGCCAGTGCGTCAATCCTTTTATCTGCCCATAAAACGTTGCAACTTATCGCGCTCCGTTGCTCGGAGTATCGGCTTGCAGCAATGCACAGTTTAGCCGTGTGCGATTCTTTTCCCCCATTTTCGGCGGGGGAAAACGTAGTCTTGTAAAACGTGACGAATAAATGGGATTTGATTTCTAAATTGACCCAAAATTTCAGGTGACTGGCGAATGCACTGCTATCGCTTTCGTGGCGTTTTTCCGTCACTTCATTGAAGGTTCAAAGTCGTGTCGGACCTACGCGTTTCATGTTGTTTGAAACCGATTGTGTTTGGTTTCTGCCGTCTCGACTTCGTCGCTGCTTACGAGTCGATTGGGGTTAGTCGGGTTGCTGAGAGATCGGCTTCGCTGGGAAGAGGCGGGAGTCCTTCTTCTTCCGGATTCGGGATTTCGCCGGCCTCTTCTGGAATGGGGGCGTCGATGGTTTCGCCAGGTAGGTATGGCGTAGGCAAGCAGCGGATGTCTTTGTACGTCAGGCCAGCTGTTGTCAGCAGGTAACCACCGCCGAGTGCCTGGTAGGCGTTGACGATAGCCGAAAGTTGCTGCTGCTTGGTTTCGATCATGTCGACTCTCGCTTCCAAGAGATCTCGTTGAGAGAACAGCACGTCGACATATTCCGAGCGAGCGTTCTGGAAGAGATTCGTCGCGACGTCAACCGATTGTTCCAACGCAACGACTTGATGCTGCTTAAGCTCGACGCTCTTGCGGTAGTTCTCGACTTTAGCCATCCGATTGACGACTTCGGTGTAAGCGTTCAGGACGGTACGTTGATAGTCGTAAACGGCTTGCAACTGGCGTGCATTGGCACTTTGGTATTCGGCTCGAATCGCTGCTTTATTGATCAGCGGGGCTACAAGTTCCCCGGCTGTGCTGGCGATGAACGCTCCTGGATCGAAGAGGTACCGAGGATTGAACGCTTCATAACCGACGCTTGCTCGAATGTCGAAGCGAGGGAAGAACTGTGCCCTGGCAACAAGGACATCGAGACCTGAGGCGGCGAGTTCCCGTTCGGCGGCGCGGATGTCGCGTCGGTTCTGAAGTAGTTGTGCGGGAACGCCGACTCCCAGCATGCGTGAGTCGAGGTCGATGAACTCCCACGATGCTCGCTGAACGGGTTGCGGATAGCGGCCGACAAGGAAGTTGATCTTGTTCTCGATCTCGATCATGTCTTGCTGAACGATCAGACGCTGGCTTTCGTTCTTACGAACTTCGGCCAGAAATCGCTGGACGGCCAACTCGGTGCCACGAGCGGCTTCCTTCTGAGCCTTCGCCACTTCAAGGCTTTGCTTTTGGATCTCAATGGTTTGATTGAGATAAATCATGCGCTGGTCGAGGGCCGTCAGTTCGTAGTAATTGTCCGCAATTTCAGCGACGAGACGTGTCACGTAGTAATCGCGGATTTCGACGGCTTCAGCGTATCGCTGTTCGGCCGCATCGCGAGCGTTGCGTAGTTCACGCCAGATGTCGACACGCCACAATAAGTTGGCTCGAAGTCCGACGTTGGGAAGTGGATCCGGAAACTCGCCACCTCCGGGATAAGTCAACTGATCTTCGGCTGCGCCAAGCGGGGTGAACTTGCTGGTGCGTTCAAAGCCACCGTCGGCACCGACGCTGACGAATGGCAGGTAAGAACCGCGACGGGCGATGATCTCGTTTCGTGCGACTTGAACCTCTTGGTTGCGGATCTTCAATTCCTGGTTCGAAGCCAGCCCTTCCGCAATGAGTTGAGCCAAGGCCTGGTCGTTGAAGAAATTGTAGACGCCAACTTGAGCGGCGTTATCGCCGCTGGTTTCCCCAGCGAATTCAGGGGGAAGATAAGGATTCGGGTCGACGCAGCACAGCTTAGGAATACCACACCCTGGAAGCAGCGCCAAAGTTAGGCAAGCAACGAGAATCGAAAATGCAACCGGTTTATGTCCCGTCGAAAAGATGTGCGTGCGGAGGTCGAATCGTCTCATCGTAGAGCCTTTGTGGCATCATGCCATTTCGCATCATCTAAATGGAAAGCGTGGGGTTCGTGCCGCGTTGCCTGCGTGGAGACAATTGCTCTTCTACATCCGTCACGGCCGAGACATCGTTGTATCCGGGTGATCTTTCGCAGATGGTAAGCCTGCCAAAGACCATCGAACCGTGGTCGTAGAATAAGTCGACATGATTCCTATCGACAGAAAATTAGGAACAGAAGAAAGAACCTGTGCCAGCCTGACGTGACCGGCAGCAAATTGCCCAGTTTGACACGCTTTCGTCGGTCTCATGCATCAAAAAACCTCGCTATCCAAGAGCTTGAATAGCGAGGTAATCGATAGAGAACATTGCTTATCTGTCAGCGAGTTTAAAAGCCTTTGTGCTCGTTGGTTTCGTCACGCTCGAAGATCTCTGACAGTGGGTCATCATGTTCGTCTCGAATGAGTTTGCGGCCATCAGAAAGCTTCGCGAACAAGTAATACAGACCTGGGATGACGAACACGCCAATAAGCGTACCTAGCAGCATACCGCCGACCGCAGTGGTGCCGATCGTTCGGTTGCCGATGGCCCCTGGCCCAGTCGCACGAACCAACGGAATTAGACCGGCAATAAACGCAAACGACGTCATCATAATCGGTCGGAAGCGAAGTTTGCTCCCTTCAATGGCAGCGTCCTTGATGCTCAATCCATCGTGGCGGCGTTGCACCGCGAATTCAATAATCAGAATTGCGTTCTTGCCTAACAATCCGACAAGCATCACAAGCCCAATCTGGGCATAGACGTCGTTGGCGAGTCCCATTGATTTCAGAAAGAGGAACGAGCCGAAAATCCCGATCGGCAACGACACAATCACCGCCAACGGCAACAGGAAGCTTTCGTATTGTCCGACTAACACCATGTAAACAAAGACCACTACGATCAAAAAGATATACACGGCCGTGTTACCGGCTTTCGCTTCATCGTACGCCAGGCCGCGCCAGTCGATATCAAACCCGTGCGGCAGTGTTTCAGCCGCCACTTCTTTAATCGCGGCAATTGCTTCACCACTGCTATATCCTGCCGCTGGGGCGCCTTGGATAGGAGCAGTCGGATAAAGATTGTAGCGGCTAATTTCGTTGAGGCCTTGCTTCTTCTCGATTCGCATGAACGCGGAATAGGGAACCATCTCTCCTTCCTCATTCTTAACGAACATGTTGTCGAGATCTTCCGGATAACGGCGGAACTCAGGCGCCGCTTGCACATAGACTTTATAGAACTGCCCAAAGCGGACAAATCCTTGTTCCCAAGTGCTACCTACGACAATCGAAAGGTTATCCAGTGCGTCGCGAATCGAGACTCCTTTCTGCATCGCAACGTCGTTATCGATCACGATTTCGTACTGGGGGTAGTTGGCCGCAAAGAACGTGAACAAGCCTTTCAGTTCCTTCCGTTTTTCGAGCGCGGCCATGAACTTTTCGGTTTCTTCGCCGAGGGCCTGGTAGTCTCCGCTGTTCGTTTTGTCGAGTAAGTTCACCGAGAAACCACCTGCCGCACCGAAGCCGGGAACTGCTGGCGGCTCGAAGAACTCCAGTTTAACGTTTGCGATATCGGTACCACGTTTTTCAAGCTCTTCAATGATCTGCTTGGACGTCAGTTCTCGATCGGCCCATGGTTTCAAGTTGATGATACATGTGCCGGCGTTCGAGCCACGCCCTTCTGTCAAAACCTCATAGCCGGCAATGGAAGAGACCGAAGTGATCTCGTCCATCTCGGCACAAATGGCTTGCAATTCGTGACACTTGGCATTGGTATACTCGAGCGTCGATCCTGGCGGTGTCTGCACGATCCCGTACAGCATCCCCTGGTCTTCCAGCGGAATAAACCCGGTCGGAAGTACTTTGTTGACGACAAGAATCCCATAGCAGAAAGCACCAATAACCAAGATTGTCAGTACACGCCGCGTAACAACGAGACCAACGACACCGACGTAGGCACTCGTTACTTTTTCAACCGCTCGATCAAAGATATGCACGAAGATGCCGATAGGCCCCCGTACTTTCTTTTCTTCTGGTTCGCTGCCTGACAATGCGGATCGGAACGAGAAAATGAACAGTACCGCGGCGATGCCGCCGATGATCATCATTCGTAGTGGGGTTAATTCAAACTGCTCGGAGATCACTTCATGAACGATCTCGATATGCATCGCTTCATAAATCCCATACCCGGCCGCTAAGCCGAGGGTGATCGAAAGCAACGCTCGCAGAATGAACGCGTATTTGCCGGCGACTTTCTTCAGGCCACGATTCGTAAAGCCAACCAAGCCACGTTGTCGGCCTGGCTGAAGCGGCTTCAAAATCATTGCACAAAGAACCGGCGTCAACGTCAAAGCGACCACGCCAGAAAGGACGATCGACATGGCCATCGTCAACGCGAACTGGCGATAAAAGACACCCACTGGTCCAGTCATGAACGTGACGGGAATAAACACAGCGGTCATCACCAAGGTAATCGCAATGATCGCCCCGCTGATTTCATGGACCACTTCCATGGTTGCTTTATACGGACTGAGATGCTTCGAGTGCATCTTTTCGTGCACGGCTTCCACCACCACGATCGCGTCGTCCACCACCACGCCGATGGCCAACACCAACGCGAACAGCGTGATCAAATTGACCGACATGCCGAACATTAGCATGAAGAAGAACGTCCCGATCAGCGACACCGGCACCGCCAGCGTTGGAATCAGCGTGCTGCGGAAGTCGCCGAGGAAAAGAAACACCACCAACGAAACGAGAATAAAAGCCTCGAACAGCGTGTGCAGCACCTTTTCAATCGACGCATCCAAGAAGTGAGAAACGTCGTACGTCACCGCGTAGTCCATGCCGGGCGGGAACGAGGCTTGCTTGATCTCTTCAATCTTCTCCTTCACTTTCTCAATGACTTGCGCGGCGTTCGATCCCGGCGTTTGTTTCAACACGATCGCCGCCGAAGGCAAGCCATCGATGTCGGAGTACAAGTCGTAGAACGACGATCCGAGCCAGACGTGGGCCACGTCACCGAGTCGTAAAATCTCCCCTTCTTCCGTCGAACGAAGAATGATCTTTTCGTACTCTTCCGGGGTTTTATATCGTCCCACCCAGGTGAGAACATACTCAAGCGTTTGAGACGTTTGCCCGGTCGCTTGGCCCAATCTTCCCGGCGAACCAATCATGCTTTGTTCGTCGAGCGCTTTCATCACGTCTTCCGCGTCAACTTTGTAGGCCCGCATACGATCGAGATCTAGCTCAATACGCATCGCGTAGGAGCGGTTACCGAGAATCGTTGCTCGGCCCACCCCGGGGATACGTTTGATTTCGTTCAGCACGTTGACGGTGGCGTAGTTGTACAGGAAGTTCTGATCGACGTTGGGGTCTTCGCTGTAAACGTTGACGTACATCAACATGCTCGTCATGTTCTGCATGACGATGATCCCTTCACGCTGCACGATCGGGGGAAGTTGGTTTTTCACCATGTTCACGCGGTTGTTGACATTCATCACCGCCACGTTCGGGTCGGTGCCAGGTTCAAAAACCACTTGAATGGTTCCTTCCCCAGCGCTAGTTGCGTCGCCCATCATGTAACGCATGTTAGGAACGCCATTGATCGCTTGTTCCAGAATCACCATGGTCGAGTCGATCAAGATCTTTGCACTCGCGCCTGGGTAAGAAACCGAAACACGAACACTTGGTGGTGCGACCGAAGGGAACTGCGAAATTGGCAGTGCCGAGATTGCCAGGCCACCCATGAATAAAATGAGCAGCGAGATCACGATGGCCAAGGCTGGCCGATGTAAGAACTTAGTAAACATAAGTCAGGCCTTCCTATTCCGCGTGGTATTTCAAATTGCCGAGAACATCTTCGGGAGACTCGAATTCGAATTCGATTTTGTCTCCGTCCCGAACCTGCCGAATCCCTTCGAGGATGATCTTATCTCCCTCTTGAAGGCCCTCTTTAATGACGAAGATATCGTCCTGCTCACTTTGAATGGTGATATCGCGCTGGCGAACAACATTGTCTTCGTCGACAACGAATGCATAGCGCTTGGCGAGAATCTCGAACGTGGCTCGCTGCGGAATCACCAGAACACCCTTCAGTGTTCGATGGATGAGGATCGTTCCTGTCTGACCATTTCGCAAAAGACCTGTCGGATTGGCGAAGTCGGCTCGAAATGCAATGTTGCCGGTTGTGTTGTTGAAGTCCGCCTCAATCGCGCCGATCTTCCCAGGCTGGGGAAAGATCTCGCTGTTGGCCAGCTTTAATTCGACCTGTAAATGCTCTTCGTTGTTGCCGGATGCTTTATCGCGATCGAGTTGCCGCTTGTATTCGAGATAACGCGCCTCTGGCACGTTAAAGTAGACCCACATCGTGCTGTTGTCCGAGAACGTTGTCAGCACCTCCCCTTCCTCGACCAAGCTACCTAACTGCACGAGTTGTCGATCGACGATTCCTTCGAAGGGGGCCCTGACGTTGGTGAAGTTCAGCTCCGCTTCCGCGAGTGCGACTTTGGCGTTGACTTTCGCGAGTTCCGCCTTTTTGATCGCCAGTTCCTGGGGCGAAACGATGTTCTTGTCGAGCAGGTTTTGAGCATTCTTCAGCTCGATTTCAATTCGGTTGGCTTCGGCGATTTCCGAATCGAGCTTGGCCTGGTAAAGCGTCGGGACGATCTTGAACATCAAGTCTCCCTTTTGCACTTGTTGGCCTTCGTTGATGCGGACCTCTTCGAGGTAACCTCCTTCGAGGGCGCGGATTTCGATATGTTTGCAGGAATGGATCTGGCAGACGTACTGCTGTGTACTGATTACGTCCTTCTTCAATGGACTTGTCACGATAATTTTATGGGGAGCATGATGTCCCCCTTCACTATGTGACTCAGCGTGCGAATCGCTATGCGACTCGGCATGTTCTGCGTCGTGATGTTCTTCGTGTGATTCAGCCATCGACTCACAGCCAGTAATCACGAGCGCGAACAATGCCAGCACGAGCGCGGCTGTCGTTGTAGCTTTCATAGGTTTGTCTGATACCTCTCAATTAAGAGAAATGACCCGGACCATGTTGGCGGGATGTGGGGATTCAAAAAGAAGGTCGCAGGGAATTTGTCTCAATCGCTACCCAACGAGCCCACGGTGGCACGACAAACGCAAGACCAGCCTTCGACACAGTGTCGAGACAGGACCACACGCGTTGGTCACGAGTGTTTCAAAACGGGGGCAATGATGGGGCACGGAAAGAGACCGAGTCTCTCCGCGCGTTGAACGAATTCAGCAGGGAGAGAGACTTCAGTTAGTTCACTGGCGCACTAGGCGACAGGAGGCCCACGAAGCAGAAAACTAGTCGTCGGAAGAAACGAGTAATGCGGTGTAGGAACGATATCGAATCGTGCCGACGGCACTTCGATATACGGCATTACCAAGTCAGGAGATGTCGCCAAAAAGGCAATTTCGGCTTTAACTTCGCTCGCACTTTCGCACTCGGAAAGCTCGGCACATTCCGAGTCGGTCGAGTGAGGGTGGCTCGGCTTGCCGTTAGGCAAGTGGTGGACTTGAGAAAGGCCACCAATCATCAAAACCGCGTAAAGAACGACCAGCAAGACATGCCACGAACGTCGTTGGCAGAGCACGTGATGCTCGGCGGTTTGGGAAATTGACGCAGCAACCCTTCCGGCGGCAGTTGCCGGCCGTGAGGAGGCGTCAATCTGAGAACCAAAACCGATCACGATAGACTCGCATTGATGGCAAAGAACAATGTTTCCATCGTCGCTTTAAATACGAAAACACTACAAAAATCGTAGTTTGCGTTCCTATTTTACGCAAGTCTGGACCAATCTGTTCTTATTGTTGCCAGCTGCCCCCTTAAAGGCCATGTGCCTGCCCGCAATCGTACGGGAAAGTTCATGAAATGGCCGCAGCACGCTTTGAGAAGCCCTAAAACGGACACGACCACGTCGAAAATGATTGAAAACATCGGCCACTTATTGCAGCGGCTATTGGCGGCGTGCACCACTATCGCGACTTGGAAAGCACCGATTTTTGTGGCAGACGCACCTCGGCCAGATAGATATTCGTTTTCCCTTCGTGGGACGAATAGTAGCTAACCCATAGCTTGCCATCATGTTCGACAAGCCCTGGGTAACTGGTGTCGCCCCCAGACGGCAGCACCGCGAGCGGATGCAGCTTTGCTTCGTCAGGGTCAAGCTCCCAGATCATCGTCTTGGCCCCCGAGGACGTACGCGAACGCCCGGCGACCAGGTAACGTCCGTCCTTTGATTTCATGAGCTCTGGTCCGCCGACATATTCGCCTAGGTCTTGCCATTTCCAGTCGGTGTAAGGAGGCAGGGCACGACCCAACATCGCCGAATTCGGTTGACGGTCGCGCCGGAGCACACACATGGCTGAATCGTCTTCTAAGAAGATCAGGCCTGTCTCGTTGGCATATCCTTTCACGGCAAGTTCGCTTCCAATTTGGCGAAACGCCTTGCCGTCGTCACTTTGATAAAGGCGAACCTCGTCGTTTGTGGCAGTGCTGTATCCGAAGCCGTAAGCCGAGTTTTTGTGCCAAACGATCCGCCAGATCCAGAAGTTGGGATCTCCAATTTCAATCGGTTCGCTCCAATTCGCACCGTCGGAAGAGTACCAGATGTACGACTGATGCTTGGCATCGGCCGGTTGATGGAGAGCCCCCGCACCAGCCAGGCAAAGTTTGCCATCGGGCGTAACCGAAATCTTCGCATCGCGTAGATCTGCTTCGTCCGAACTGACCAGCGCGATCGACTCCCAGTTCGAGCCATCATTCGAGCGAAGAATCCGCAGAGAACCGTTCGGTGAGACGTGCCCTGCCCCTTCGCGAAAGACGCAGTAGAAGTTGTCTCGAAAGCGAATTAGATCGGTGAATGCATTGTGAGGTGCTTGATCCCATATCTTTTTCACCGCAAGAACTTCAGCCTTCGAGGCTTCCTCGGCAAGGGTGGTCGCAGAAACAACGAGCAAAACGAAAAGACTCAGGCACAGTTTCATGGGCTTGCTTTCGACACGTACAAAGGAGGGCAAACGCGTATCGCGGTAGGTAGGCCCGTCATCTTAAGCCACCCTGGCCGGCGATCTCTCCCCAAATCTCAGGTAAATGCCCATGAATTGAAAAACGCATGGAGCTATGAATATTCATGAAAGTCGCAAGCTAAGTTTCGTTTCTTGGTTGACTGATCAAGCCTTTCACGTGTTAGGGATCCGGCTCTGTGAAGCACGTAAGTTCTTTTTAGAGAATATTTTAGTAAATGTTTTGCGTGTTTTCGTAGGTTATGGTAAATCAAAATAAATTTGAAAAAAATGTGAATAGACTCTCGAGTTACATTGAATATTCAATCGTTGTCGCTAGACTCTAGGTGGCTTCAGAGGTTCTGTTGCCACAGATACCCACCCCAGAAAATCCCTTCTCCTTTCTTAATTCCTTGTTCTAGGAGCTGCCTCTATGGATTGTCGATCAAAGGCTACGCGTCGCGGCAAACGATTTGGCGACGATGGTTTTACACTCGTCGAATTGCTGGTCGTGATTGCGATCATCGGTGTGCTCATCGCGTTGCTATTGCCGGCGGTGCAACAGGCTCGAGAAGCGGCTCGACGTATGAGCTGTACGAACAATCTCAAGCAGTTGGGACTTGCGCTGCATAACTACCACGACACTCATGGCTCGTTTCCTCCCTCCGGAATCGATGGTGGTAAGTCGCATGGCATGTGGATTCGCACGTCCCCCTTCTTCGAGGCAGGCAATCTTTACGATCAATACAACTTCAACGGATCGTGGCGCGACAACTTGACGCTTTGTGCCGAGTCCGACATGGCAACGCTTCATTGCCCCAGCAGCTCGCAAACGATCACCACGCTTGCTTCCGAACAGCCTTGTCCGACGACACACTACTACGGCAACGCCGGACCGATCGGTTTGAACGCGACGACCAACGAAGACTACGCCCGCGATACCTCGCGCGAGAATGTATCGATGTTTGGCGAAGTAGGTGACGAAGGGCTCTTCAAGCTCCGCAGCGAACTTGGTCTGCGAGACGCAACCGATGGTTCGTCGAACACGATTCTGTTAGGCGAGTTGTCCTGGAACGACTACCCCTTCTATCGCGCCTGGAACCGAGGCCTGCACTGGACATCCAGCGGCTTGTACCAGGCGACCACCAAGAACCATCGTTACCCAATCAACATCGGTGTGAAGAATCCTAGCTTTACGATGGTGGCCAACAACGGCGGATACGGCAGTCAGCACCCGGGCGGAGCGAACTTCACCATGGCCGATGGAGCGGTCAAGTTTCTGCCGGAGACAATTCAAATCGAAACGTATTTAGCCCTCGCCAGCCGTGGTGGTGGCGAAGTCGTGGCACTACCGTAATGCGATGGGTCAACAGGAGAACAGCCATGGGTAAGTGGATTGCCGGCGCCATGTCGCTGCTGGTCATCGTCGGCGCGACCGGGGGATGCAGTCAGTCGGACGGAGTCGAAAAGTACCACATCGAAGGTGTCGTTACTTTTCAAGGTAATGCCGTTCCTGTCGGATCGATTGTCTTTCAGCCAGATCCTTCGCAAGGAAACAGTGGCCCATACGGCGTCGCTCAGATCAAGGATGGCAAGTTCAGTACGAAGCTGGAAGGCGAGGCAATCGTTGGTGGCCCGCATCTGGTCATCATCGAAGCGTTTGACGGCAAGAACGTGAATCCAGATTACGCCCCGTATGGCGCGTCGATCGGTTCGACCTATCAGGAACGGTTCGATCTGCCGAAACAAGATTCAACTCTCGAAATCGAGTTGACCGACCGCAAGAAGCGTAAGTAGTCAAGGAAAGAGAAGTCATGGCCAGTACAGTCGAAATTGCGGAAGCTGCCGGTGTTTCCCAGGCCACCGTCTCGCGCGTGATCAACAATCAAGCCGGCGTTGCTCCCGAGACCGTTCAGATTGTTCGCGACATGATCAAGCGACTCGGTTACCAACCGAGACCTCGGAAAGCACGTAAGTCGTCCGTTCCTGCCGAGGCATCCAAGAATGTCGCGGTGGTGATGCTTGACGAAAGTTGCCAGCGACATCCAACGCTTGCGATGGCCAAGTTAAGAGGAGTGCAGCAGGCACTCGCGGCCGCTGGAATGAATATGATCCTAGCCGACGTCAGCAGCGGCGAAGTCAACGTTCCCGCGATTGATCAAAAGCAGCTCGATGGAGTTCTGCTGTGGGGGCATCGTGGCTCGAAACAGCTTCTCGATAAACTGAAAGGCATTCCCAGCGTCTGGCTTTCTTCGCATGTCAGCAGCACTGATAGTGTCGTTTCGCAAGGGAACGCCGCGATCGGACAGTTGGCGGGCGAGCACCTATTAAAGCGGAACCATACGAATCTTTGCTTCCTGACGGTTCACAGCGATCACCCAGGTTTCGCAGCACGCGGCGATGGCTTTGGCTATGCGGCGCATCTCGCCGGTCACGAAATCAAGCGGTTTCAAAGCGAGCAGCCGTTGCCATTCGAGAAGATGTCGCCGAAGCAGTTGGAAGAAGCACTTGTTCCATTGGTCGACACGATGTTGGCCGACATGCCGCGGCCGATCGGTCTTTTCCTGCCTGACGATCAAATCACCGCTACCGTATACCGGCTGCTTCAGCGAGCCAATATCGAAGTCGGCCGAGAAATCGAACTCGTGTCGTGCAATAACGAAGAACCTTACCTCGCGGGTCTGCATCCACGACCTGCAACGATCGATCTTGGCCCCGAACTTACCGGGCGAAGAGCTGTCGAACAATTGCTGTGGAGTATCCAACAGCCTCAGCAAAGTGGTCGTCGCGTCGAACTAATCGTCGAACCCATCTTGATCGATGGAGAAACGCTAGACGACTTTGCCTAATAAGTCCCCAATTTCTATTCACAAACACCCTCCCCTTCCCCCTTCCTGACGTGGAGTTACTTTCCATCATGTTTCGCATCGCAGTGCTCGCATCTCTGCTTGTCTCAGGGCTAACGGTCCAAGCGACTCTAGCTGCAGAGCCAACGACTAAAGAATATTCCCCCGTGATGCTTGCCGGCGATTGGGTTCCGGAAAGTCCGCATCAGATCGATTTTGACCGGCTCCCAAAGATCCCATCGCAGCATGTCATCGTTAGTGACGTTCGCAAGTCGAAAGGGGTGAATCAGCATAACTACCTCACGTTCTACGACGGCAAATATTGGGCTATGTGGAGCGATGGGCCTGCGGTGGAAGATCGTGTTGGTCAGCGGATTTCGTACGCGACGAGTCCTGATGGGCTCGATTGGACGGAACCGAAGTACCTCACACCCGAGCCACCGGGATCAGGCAAAGGCTCCCAGTATTACAACACCCGCAGCAGTAAAGGCTTTCGCTGGATCTCACGCGGGTTCTGGCAACGCGATGGTCAGCTGCTGGCATTATGTTCGCTGGACGAAGGGGCTGGGTTCTTCGGCAAAAGCCTTGAGCTACGGGCATTTCGCTGGGGCAAAAAGAGCAACACCTGGATCGATCACGCGTTGGTGCATAAGAACGCCATCAACAACTTTCCGCCCAAGAAAATTCCGAGCGGCGAATGGATGATGTCGCGCCGGACGCACGATTACTCGAAACATGGCGTTGAATTTTTGACGGGAGGCATCGAAGCAATTGACGATTGGGATTCCTTTCCCGTGCTCGGTTCAAGCCAAGAACTTGCCGCGGAAGAACCGTACTGGTGGGTTTTGCCTGATGGGCGTTTGACGGCCCTGTTCCGCGACAATCGTCAGAGCGGATATCTGTATCGATCTTTCTCAGAAGACAACGGACGCACGTGGAGCCTGCCCCATCGCACCGACTTCCCGGATGCCCGATCGAAGTTTAGTGGAGTCCAGTTGGCCGACGGGCGCTACGTGTTGGTGAACAATCCCCATCCGAAACAGCGTGATCCATTGGCATTGTCGATCAGCGACGATGGAGTCGTTTTCACGAAGATGGGTTACCTCGCTGGGGGTCGGCATGTCGACTACCCGCACGTGATCGAGCATGACGGTCATGTGTTGGTTGCCTTCGCGACGCAAAAGCAAACCGTCGAAGTGCTGAAGATCAAGCTGGAAGATCTCGACGCGTTGACCATGCCAGAAATGCCATTGGTCAAGCCGCCACCCTACCAGCCGAAAGAGAGCGACACGATTATCGACGCTGGACAAAGCAACCAAGTCACCATCACTGGGCCATGGAAGTCGAGCGATAAAGACTCTCAGCGCCACGGCGACGATTATCTGTTTCTCAATCCGACGGAAAGCGGAACGATCCGCTTTGATGTCGACGTTCCTGCGGCCGGCGATTACGAGATCTTCACGCTCTGGAATGCTCGCGGCCACCGAGCCCACGAGGTGCCTTTCCGCGTGACGCATGCCGAAGGTACCAAGACAGTGAACGTTAATCAAAACCGAGACAGCGGCAGTTGGAACAGTTTGGGAACCTATCGGCTGACCCCAGGAACGGCTGCCGTAGAAGTGGCGATCGATCAAGCGAAAGCGTTCGTGATTGTCGATGCCATCTTGGTGGCACCCCGGCCGTAACGTTTGCTGAGACTCGTATCGCTTGATGGAAATTCGATGGATTTGACGCTACGCCCGCTCGATATCGCCGCCATCTTGGCCTACCTGGCCGCGATGATTGGGATCGGCATTTACTTTTCACGGCGGAATAACACGACCGAAGAATACTTTGTCGGCAACCGATCGTTTTCGGGTTGGGTTATCGGCTTGTCGATGCTCGGAACGATCGTCAGCTCGGCGACGTTCCTGGCACTTCCGGCCGCTGCCTATGTGCTCGATTGGCGACAATTGGCAGTCAACTTGGTGTTGCCGTTCATTGCCGTCTTGGCGGTGCTAATCTTCATTCCGTTCTTTCGTCGCGGCAAATTGACGTCGGCGTTTGAATACCTTGGCATGCGATACGGTACCCTGCCGCGTGTTTACGGAACGGTCAGCTTCATCCTTTTGCAGCTGATTCGCATGGCCCAGATTTTGTTTCTCGTTTCGATCCCTGTGCAGTTCTTGACTGGGCTTCCGATCGAAATTGTGGTGATCGTCGCGGGGGTCTTCATCGCGTTTTATACCATCGCCGGCGGGATCGAAGCGGTCGTCTGGACCGACGTCGTTCAGGCGTTGGTCCTTATGGCAGGCTGCTTGCTTTGTTTCACGTACATCGTGATTGATTTGCCCGGCGGTGTAACACAGATCGTCGAAACCGGTGCCGCTGAGAACAAGTTCAGTCTCGGCAGTTTCCAGTGGAATTTAAACGAGCGGACATTCTGGACGGTCGCCATTTTGGGCATCATCAATTGGTTGGCGATTTACTCCGGCGATCAAAACATGGTGCAGCGATACCTGGCTGCTCGCTCGACGCGCGAGGCCCGTAAAGCAACCATCATCTATTCCGCCATTGCCCTGCCGATGTGGACGATGTTTTTCTTCATCGGGACGGCGCTGTTTGTTTATTACCAGGCATTTCCTGACTCGGCGATCGCTTCGCTGGAAACCGATCAGGTCCTCCCCTACTTCATTCTGACTCGCATACCCGCCGGCTTGGCAGGGCTGATCATTGCCGCGGTGATGGCCGCCGCGATGAGTTCGCTTGACTCCGGCATTAACTCCATTTCAACGGTCACCGTTGTCGACTTACTGCGTCCCTATTTAGGCGACAGATATTCTGACAAGTTCTATCTGCGCGTGGCTCGATCGGTGGCGGCGGTTGTTAGCGTATTGGTCGTTTCCGGCGGTATCTTGTTCAGCCGAATCGAAAAAGAAAGTATGAACGATATCAGTCTGATCGTTACCAGCTTGTTTGGCGGGTGCTTGATGGGGCTGTTCATGATGGGGTTCTTTACTCGCAGGGTGAACGGAACCGCCGCGTCGGTTGCGATGCTGTTGGCAATTGGTTTCAACGCGTACCTGGGGTTCGGTCTGTTAGGATGGATTCCCGAGGCATGGACGTTGGGCGTGCATAGTTATTGGATTGGCGCACTGGTGAATTTGCTGTTCGCCGTGAGTGCCTATTTGTTGAGTTTTGTTATCGGAACCTCCACACGCGACCTGACTGGGCTGACGGTGTGGACGTTAGAAAAATCGAGCGGCCGCCACGAAAAGCCGGTCGCTCTGACTCCCTCGGTAAGCACCCAGGAATAACGGAAGAGAGAGAAGCGGAATGGTCGAAAGCAATCAGGCATACGATGTCGTCGTGATCGGGGGAACGCCCGGAGGCATCGCGGCGGCCATTGCAGCGGCACGGCATGGACGATCGGTCGCGTTGGTGGAACGCAATGGGCATTTGGGAGGCATGTCGACCAGCGGCTTGGGCAAGAGCGACATCGAGCATCGCGAAGTAATCGGCGGATTGTTCCTGGAGTTCATCGGCCGCATTCGCGAACACTACATTCAACAGTTGGGCGAAGATTCTGAAGCGTATGCCCTGTGCCGCGAAGGCTATTACTTCGAGCCATGCCTGGCCGAGAAAGTCTTCCTGGAGATCCTGGAAGAACTGCCAGGCATTACTGTGCTCACGCAGCACCAATTTCAAGCAGCGAACGTGGAAAACCAACGCCTGCAAAGCGTTCGTTTGTTGAACCGAACGACAGGGGAAGAATGGCAGCTTTCGGCCGGCTCGTTCGTTGATGCCACTTACGAGGGAGACCTGCTCGCGGCAGCCGGTGCCGAATACCGACTCGGACGCGAAGGACGCAGCGAATTCGATGAGCCTCATGCGGGGGCTATCTACTTCGATTATCAAAACGGAACGATCCTGCCCCGCAGCACCGGCGACGCGGATAATCGCTTGCCGGCTTACACCTATCGTTTATGTCTATCCAGTGATCCCGACAACGGCGTCCCGCTGAACGAGCCACCGCCAGAGTACGACCGCGAAGTATACCTCGGTTACCTGGCTGACTTAGAAGAAGGTCGCTTGAGCGCCCCGAAGGTCTTCAAGGATGGCTGGGGCTACTACCCCGAACACTTCGATACGCTTGTTAGGGCTCTTTCGGTGACCGATCTGCCTAACGGCAAAGTCGATGCCAACATCAACCCCCGCCCTCTCGCGTTTCCCTTCGCGGAAGAAAATACTGACTACATCGAAGCTGATTGGCAGCGCCGAGACGAGATCGCTCTGCGGCATCGTCACTTGACGTTAGGGCTGCTGTGGTTCCTGCAAAACGATGAAGCGGTCCCGGCCGAGCACCGCGAAATGGCCCGGCAATACCAGCTTCCTGCCGACGAGTTCGCCGACAACGATCATTTTCCGTGGCAACTATATGTTCGCGAAGGGCGTCGGCTGATCGGCGAAGCAACACTTACCGAGCATGATGTAACGGTGACGGAAGAGTCGCCGACCACGCCGGAATTCGAAGATACGATCGCCGTGGGGGAATTTCCGATCGACAGTTTCCCGGTTCGTAAAAAGCAACCTGGCGACAGCGTGGTGCTTGAAGGTTACCTGGGCATGCTTGCCCATATCACGCGACCGTATCAAATCCCCTATCGTGTGATGATCCCCCAAAAGGTCGAAGGTCTCATCGTTCCCGTCGCCGTTTCGGCAACGCATGTGGCTTTCTCATCCATGCGCATGGAGCCAACATGGATGGCACTGGGGCATGCCGCGGGACTTGCGGCCCATTTGAGTCTGGAGGAAGAAACCAATCTTCGCGATGTTTCTGTTGACCAGCTACGCGAAATTTTGCAGGCAGAAGGGCAAGTATTAAGTTACCGTGAGGCTGCTTCTCGCTGAAAACGATTGCGGCGCGAAAGAATCTTCGTACAATCGCTACGGTCAGCATGGAATTAGCTTTGGACCTGCACCGTAGAGACAGCGCGCGATGGAGTCGACATTTCCCGTATTCGATCCGGCATCACCTCAGGCGGAATCGATACGCGATCTCTTCGTGCAAGTGCTGATCATCAGCGCCGGCATCTTTGCCATCGTCGCCGGTTTGATCTGTTTGGCTCTTTACCGATTTCGCGTAACCGAAAAAGTCCCTGTTCAAGACTTCGGCAGCCACCGCCGCGAAATTTTCTGGATGGTGGGACCGGTGATCATCGTCGTTTGGATCGCGGTGATCAGCATCAAGCTGATACTGACGCTCAATGCCCTGCCGACGCAGTATGTACGCGGGGCTGAGAATGGGAACGACGGCGTCGATATTGTTGTCACCGGACATCAGTGGTGGTGGGAGATCGAATACGCCGATTCCGGGATCGTTTCAGCCAACGAAATACATATTCCGACCGGGAAAAAGCTGCGTGTGGCACTTCGCTCGGAAGATGTCATTCATTGCTTTTGGGTGGCTCAGCTGACCAGGAAGATGGATGCCATTCCCGGTCACGAGAACTTCGTTTGGCTCGAAGCCAACACGCCGGGCACCTATCAAGGACGCTGTGCCGAGTATTGCGGTACGCAGCACGCGTGGATGAACTTCTTAGTTATCGCCCACGAGCCAGACGATTTTGAGGCGTGGAAACAGCGCGAGCTGAAATCTTCGGAGGCTCCTGATTCAGAACTGGCCTCGCAAGGCTCGGACTTGTTTATGAAGTTGACGTGTTCGCAGTGCCATGCCATTTCCGGCACCGACGCCAAGCAAGACTTCGCCCCTGATCTGACTCACGTCGCCAGCCGGAAACAAATCGGAGCCGGAGTGATCGAGAACTCACCGGAGAACTTGCGAACGTGGCTGGCCAATCCACAAGCATTGAAGCCAGGGTGCAAGATGCCGAACTTCAAGCTGAATGACGAACAACTCGACCAACTGGTTGCGTATCTGGAGACATTGCGTTGAGTTTGCCGCTAGTCGAAACCAGCGAGTCGCCGGCGATGGATTCGCCCGCCCCAGGTCGACTTTTGTCGTGGGTCAGCTCGGTCGATCACAAACAGATTGGCATCCTGTACATCCTGACCGCTACCATCTTTTTGGGGATCGGCGGTTTGGAAGCGTTGTTGATCCGCTTTCAATTGCTGCTGCCGCGAAACGACTTTCTTTCGCCTGACTTCTTCAACCAGATGTTCACCATGCATGGCACGACCATGGTGTTTTTGGTTGGCATGCCGGTGTTGGTCGGCTTCTCGAATTACTTTGTCCCGCTGATGATCGGGGCCCGCGACGTCGCTTTCCCGCGGCTAAACGCGATGAGCTATTGGCTGCTGCCGATGGGCGGGATACTGCTTTACTTCAGCTTCTTTACCGGCAAAGCGCCCGATGCAGGCTGGTTCAGCTACGCTCCGCTGTCGACGAAGCCCTATAACCTGATGGTCGCGCAAGACTACTGGATCATCGGCTTACTTTGCCTCGGCGTTGGTTCGGTTGCCGCAGCGATCAACATTGCAGTGACGGTGATCACACTTCGCGCTCCAGGAATGAGCCTGCAACGCGTGCCACTGTTCGTCTGGATGAGTTTCATGACGGCCATCCTGACGATTCTCGCCCTGCCGGCGCTCAATGCGGCGCTTGCCATGTTGCTGATCGATCGTTGGTTGGGAGCGGCGTTTTTTCAGCCTGATCGGGGTGGCTCGGCCGTGCTCTGGCAACACTTCTTTTGGGTGTTCGGCCATCCGGAAGTTTACATCTTGATCTTGCCGGCGTTCGGAATGATTTCCGAAGTCATTCCGACGTTCTCGCGGAAACCGATCTACGGCTATGCTTTCGTGGCTGGATCGAGTGCCGTGATTGTGCTACTTAGCTACGGCGTTTGGGCCCACCATATGTTCGCGGTAGGCTTGGGCATGGGAGCCGACATCTTCTTTGCCGTCGGAACGCTGCTGATCGCGTTGCCGACGGGGGTGAAGATATTCAACTGGACCGCCACGATGTGGGGCGGAGCCATTCACCTGACCGTTGCAATGCAGTTTGCCGTGGCGTTCCTGTTAGAGTTCGTCATTGGCGGGCTGACCGGGGTGATGTTCGCGGCCGTGCCGATCGACTGGCAGTTGACCGATACCTACTTCGTCGTGGGGCATTTTCATTACGTATTGATTGGTGGAACGGTCTTTGGGCTGTTCTCGGCGACGTTTTATTGGTTCCCGAAAATGACCGGGCGAATGCTCAGCGAAACGCTCGGCAAATGGCAACTGTGGCTTTGGATCTTTGGACTCAACGCAACATTCATGTCGCACCATTTCCTCGGTGTGATGGGCATGCCTCGGCGAACGTACACCTACGCCGACAACCCTGGCTGGATGCTGCTGAACATGACCGCGACCCTGGGGGCCGTTGCCATGGCGGTGGGGACGCTCGTCCTGCTGTGGAACATTGCGACCAGCTTGCGAAATGGGGCCATCGCCGGCAACAATCCTTGGAATGGCTTTACGCTGGAATGGGCCACCACGTCGCCGCCGCCTGCAGAAAACTTCGAGACCATTCCCCAAGTCAAAAGTCGTCGTCCGCTCTGGGATGAGGCTGAGCCTGATCTGGCCGACTGGAAGTCGTCGCAAACGCCCGAAGATAGTGGCCGTCGTCCCAATAAAGCCACGACGCTGGCTTGGGCTTTTATCGCATCCGAAGCGGTCTTTTTCGTGCTGCTGTTGGTTTCGTACGTTGTGTTCAATTCCCGCAGCGGCGAAGGCCCGAACGCCGATTCGGCTCTCGACGCCACGCGAACGGGCGCATTCACCGTTTGCCTGCTGCTGAGTAGCGTCACGTTCTGGTTCGCCGAGCAAGCACTCAGAGCACGCAAGCAAATCCACTTCCGCCGCTGGCTGACGCTTACCATCTTGTTGGGAGCGACGTTCATGCTTGGGCAGATGTGGGAATACTATGGACTGATCACCACCAATATTACCGTCGACTTGAATCTGTTTGCCGCGACGTTCTTCACGGTGACCGGCTTTCACGGGCTGCACGTGACGGCGGGACTCGTCGCTTTAGGAATCGTCTTGGCGTTGGCTTACAGCGATTCGTTTTCGTCGAAGCGGCAAAGCGTGCTGAGTGCGGTGGGCATTTACTGGCACTTTGTCGATGTCGTTTGGATTATTGTTTTCGCCATCGTTTACCTGGGGTATCTACAGTGATGTCGTTTCTGCTGGACGCTTCGCTCTGGAACTGGGGCTCACCGGTGTGGCTTGTGCTGCTGCCGGCCGCAGTCTCGGCTTGGGTGTGGCGTACGCAACTTGCCGAATGGAAACTGCCGTGGCTGATCGCTTCGCTTAGCGTGCTGATCTTGGCTTTCGTTTCGCCGATCGGTGTGCTGGCCGATGGCTACCTCTTCAGCGCCCATATGGTGCAGCATCTTTTGCTGCTGTTGGTGGTGCCGCTGTTTTTCGTGTTAAGTCTTCCACGACCGCAAGTTGAACAAGTGGTAAATCATTCGAAACTGGCAGGACTGCGAAGCTACGTAGCGCACCCAATGCTGGGCTGGGTCGCAGGACTCGGAATGATGTGGCTTTGGCATGTTCCGTCACTTTGTAGTGCCGCAACACAGAGCAGTCCTTTGGGTTGGCTTCGCACGATCACGTTTTTGGCCGCAGGACTCGCGTTTTGGTGGCCCATTTACACACCGGTGCGTCGCTTCCGTTTGGAACCGCTACTGGGTGTCATCTACTTGTTTTCCGCTTGCGTCGGCTGCACGTTGCTGGGCATTTACATCACGTTCACAACCATCTCGGTCTGTCCAGCATTTGCTAACCCGGTTCATCGCGTCGGTATACTGACGGCCCTTTATCAGGCCGGATTCACCCCGATGGTCGATCAACAGCTTGGCGGTCTATTGATGTGGGTTCCCCCCTGCTCGCTTTACGTTTGTGCGATCATCGGCGTGATGTGCCGCTGGTATGCGATGGAAGAAGGCCAATACGATTCCGCTTCGAACGCAACGTTGCCGAACGAACGCCCGGAGGCATCTGTATGAGCGAAGCACACGAAACCGAAACGAAAACCGAGATTACGCCTCGACCTACGTTTGCCCCTGCCGCCATGGCCCTTGGCATCATGATGCTGCTGTGGGGAATCACGACGATGTGGATCATGTCGTTGGGCGGCTTCGGGGTGATGGCGTGGGCGTTGTGGATGTGGATTAACGAGATACGCCAAGAGTGGCTAGAGGAAACGGCAAGTGAGTGAAGTGCAACCGTCGCCGCCAACCGCGGAAGATGACGATCGCCGCGGCTTTTTGACGAAGCTTAGCATGGGCCTTTCCGCGCTGATCGGCTTGGGGATCACGCTGCCAGGCATTGGTTTTGTGCTGGCTCCCGTCTTTCGTCGTGAAAAACACGTTTGGCGTCGGCTCGATAAACTCGACGCCTATGAAGTCGGCAAGACCGTCAGTGTCGAATTTACCGATTCCATTACGCAGCCATGGGCCGGCGTCACCGCGCTGACAGGCGCCTGGCTGCGTCGCGTTTCTGACGAAGAGTTCATTGCTTTTTCGATCAACTGCCGGCACCTCGGTTGCCCTGTGAATTGGGTCGAAGATGCTTCGCTGTTCATGTGCCCTTGCCACGGCGGGGTCTATTACGAAGATGGCGAAGTCGCTGCCGGGCCGCCACCGGAGCCGTTGGCTCGCTATCAAGTCCGCGTACGTGATGGCTTCGTCGAGATCGAAACGTCTTCTGTCCCTTTGACCACAAACGACCAGGTGTAAGGATGCTCGCGAAGATCTGGAACTGGATCGACGATCGGAGCGGCTTCTCCGATGTGGTCATGCCGATGCTGGAACATGTTGTCCCCCGCGATGCGCGGTGGTGGTACGTCTTCGGCAGTGCGACGCTTTGCGCCTTCATCGTGCAAGTGTTGACCGGGGTGGCATTGGCAATGGTATACGTCCCTGGGGGCGATGCGGCCTACAAAAGCCTGATCTACATCACCGAAGATGCCACGCTGGGGTATATGGTCCGCGGCATGCATTACTATGGTGCGACCGCCATGGTGATGCTGGCCGTCATTCACATGACTCAGGTCTTTCTGCACGCTTCGTACAAATACCCTCGCGAAATGAATTGGATGAGCGGCGTGGTGCTGCTGTTCGTCGTTCTCGGAATGGCGTTCACCGGACAACTGCTACGCTGGGATGCCAACGGCGTCTGGTCGGTGATGGTCGCCGCTGAAATGGCCGGCCGTGTGCCGTTTATCGGGGCGTACATATCGCATTTTATTCTTGGCGGTCCAACGGTCGGTGGCTCGACGCTGAGTCGGTTCTTCGCGATTCATGTGTTCATCTTGCCGGGGCTGATCTTTGCCGGCGTGGGACTGCACTTGTGGTTGATCTTGCGGCATGGCATTTCCGAAATGCCGAAGAAGGATCAGCCGGTCGAGCCTGAAACCTACAAAGAAGAATACGAAGCGCGGCTCGAAAAGACCGGCGTTCCTTTCTGGCCGATCGCCGCGTGGCGTGACGTGGTGTTTTCGACGATCATGGTCGCCGTCATCTTGGGGTGTGCGATCTTCATTGGGCCACCCGAGTTGGGCACCGCCCCGAATCCGTCTGACATTCATACCAACCCAATGCCGGACTGGTATTTCTGGTGGTACTTCGCCATCTTGTCGATGCTTCCGCCGGAATTGGAAACGTATGTCATTCTCGGCATGCCGATCTTGGGCATGATCGGGCTGTTTATCGTGCCGATGCTTTCCAACCGCGGTCATCGCGCTCCTTCGCGGCGTCCTTGGGCGATTGGTACCGTCGTTTTCGGAGCGACCGCGTTTTTAGTGCTAACGATTTATGGCTATCGCAAACCATGGTCGCCCGACTTCGACGTGAAGCCCCTTCCACCAGAAATCGTTCGTTCGGAAGATCCACGCGTGCAGCATGGGGCTTTGCTGTTACAGCAGAAAGGCTGTCTCTATTGCCACGACGTCGACGGGCACGGGGGCCATCGCGGGCCAGAGCTTTCGGTCATTGGCAATCGTCTCAATCGCGGCAAACTCGTCATTCGTATTAACAACGGCGGGGATAATATGCCGTCGTTCGCGTCGACGCTGACCGCCGACGAGTTGGACCAGATGGTGGAATTTCTCCTCACTCGAACCGACCATCCCGGCGAAGAATCGACGCCGACAGAGGATTAGGACCTACTTGAATCCCCCACTTCGGGCTGTGCCGCTGAAGGCGAACCAAAGTGTCCAACTAGCTGGACACTTAGGTTGCTAACCATTGATGTGACATTTTTCTAAGATTTTTTTCCGTCCGAGCGTAGTCTGCTTCACAAAAGCTCGGGCCGGTTTGTCGCCACGAATTCCCCGCGCAGGGATGGTCTAAAACCATTAGGCCACCAACTTAGTGGGGATCTAGGAAACGGTATCGTTTCCATAATACCGGGAATAGCGGGCTCAGCGCCCACTTAACCCAGTTGGGGGAAGCGAATCGACGCGGTTGGTTGCCATGGGCGTGTGATAAACCCTCGCGTGGCCAGGAGAAATCGTCGCGGCAAACCGACCGCCGATGACGACCTAAGTCCACTCGACCCCTCCGATAGGATCCCTAGAATTGGCAATCCCAATGAAAAAGATATCGCTGGACCACCTTCAAACTCACTCCCGAAACTTGCCAAGCTTTATGGAAATCTTTCAACGACGCACACTGCTTTCTCTGGCAGTTCTTTTGTGTGGAATCTGGGCAATCTCGTTGGCTGGATGCTCCGCCGCAGCGCCGCCTCCCGGCGATCGGCCACCACCAACGGTCAATGTCTCGCAGCCGGTCACCAAACAAATCGTCGAATGGGACGCCTACACCGGCCGGCTCGAACCGATCGAATTCGTCGAAATTCGTGCTCGCGTGAGCGGTTACCTTCAGGCAATTCACTTCGACGAAGGCCAGATCGTCAACCAAGGCGAATTGCTTTTCGAGATCGACCCGCGTCCGTTCATTGCGACGCTCAACGGCGCGAAAGCCAGCATGGCTCAAGCCCAGTCGCAGTTGGCTCAGTCGAAGGCTCAACTCGATGAAGCTCGAGCCCAGAAAGAACAAGCCGACGCGCAGTTGAATCTGGCCGATGCACGAGTCAAACGAACGCGAACTCTGCGAACTTCCAACGCCGTCGCGCAGGACGAACTCGATCAGCGCGAAGCCGAATTCCGCCAGGCTCAAGCCGACGTGGTGGCTGCCGAAGCGAATATTGGTCTCGCAGAAGCGGGAATCGGCACGGCTCAAGCCGCCGTTCAATCGGCCGAGGCAAGCATCGAAGCCGCCGAGTTGGACCTAAGTTACAGTAAAGTATACGCCCCTGTCACGGGACGAATCAGCCGCGAGTACGTCACCGAAGGCAACTTGGTCAGCGGCGGCACGGCGACTTCGACACTGCTGACGACGATCACTTCGGTCAGCCCGATCTACTGCACGTTCGACGTCAACGAACAGCAGGCTCTTAAGTACATTCGTCTCGCGTTGTCCGGAAAGCGAGAGAGCTCGCGTTCAGCGAAGAACCCGGTTTACCTGGGGCTCGCGGACGAAAAAGAGTTCCCGCACAAAGGGCATATGGAGTTCGTCGATAACCGCTTCGACTCGAACACGGCCAGCATTCGCGTGCGTTGCATCTTCCGCAACGAAGACGAAGTCCTCGTGCCTGGCATGTTCGGCAAAGTGCGTCTGCCAGGTAGTGCGTCGTATCAAGCAGTGCTCATTCCTGACTCGGCAATCGGTACCGATCAATCTTCGCAGTACGTCTATATCGTCGTCGATGGCAAGATCGAACGTCGCAACGTCGAAGTCGGACCGCTGGTAGATGGGCTTCGCGTGGTACGCGATGGCTTGGATGGCAGCGAATCGCTCGTCATCAAAGGTCTCTTGCTATGCCGACCTGAAATGGTCGTCAACGCCGAGCCGGCCGAGATCGAAGTCGTCGAAGATGGCCTGCCCGATACCTACACGCCGCTGCCGCAGGACGAATGGATTTCGCCAGGTCTGAGCTCCATTCAAATGACCGGCAACGGCGGACAGAACGTGCAAACGGCCGTGGAAGCCAACGAGGAGGCCGTTCGATGAAATTCCCTCACTTCTTCATCGAGCGACCGATCTTCGCGTCGGTTCTCTCGTTCATTATTGTCCTAATTGGTGGCATCACCTACTACACGCTTCCCGTCTCGCAGTATCCTAACGTCGCCCCGCCGACGATCGTTGTTCGCGCGAGTTATCCCGGGGCAACGCCTCAGGTCATTGCCGACACGGTTGCTACGCCGATCGAACAGGAAATGAACGGCGTCGACGACATGCTTTACATGGAGTCGTCTTCGAGTGCCGACGGAACGATGCAACTGACGGTGACGTTCAAGCTGGGAACCGACTTGGACGACGCCCAGGTGCTCGTCCAAAACCGTGTTGCCATCGCCGAGCCTCGCCTACCGGAAGCGGTTCGCCAAATTGGTGTCACCACCAGCAAGCAGATTCCGGACATGTTGATGGTGGTTCACTTGGAATCGCCTGACCAAAGCCGCGATCAGCTTTACATTAGTAACTACGCGTTTCTCCGAGTTCGCGACGCGTTGATGCGACTCGACGGCGTCGGCGATATTCGTATCGCCGGGGGTAACGAATACGCCATGCGTGTCTGGCTCGATATCGAGCGGATGACGCACTTGGATCTCACGCCAGGCGACGTGTTGGGGGCCATTCGTGGTCAAAACGTGCAAGTCGCGGCCGGTGTGATCGGTCAGCCGCCCAACGATGGAACCGGGGCGTTTCAGCTGAACGTCACCACGCAGGGGCGATTGAGAGATACCGACGAGTTCGGCGACATCATCATCAAGCGTGGCGAAGATGGACGTGTCACGCGGCTGAAAGATGTCGCCCGTTTAGAACTGGGTGCCCAGGACTATTCCCGCTTGAGTTATCTCGACGGCAATCCGGCCGTGGCGGTGCTCATCTATCAGCGGCCTGGTACCAACGCGGTCGATACGGCGAAAGAAGTCAAAGACCGGATGAACGAGTTGAGCAAAGACTTTCCTCAAGGGATTGGCTATCAGATCGCTTACAACCCGACTGACTTTGTCGAAGAATCGATCGCGGAAGTGTTCGATACGCTGCTGATCACCACGGTTTTGGTGGTGTTCACCGTGTTCATCTTTTTGCATGGCTGGCGTCCGACCATCATTCCGGTTATCGCCATTCCCATTTCGTTGATCGGGACGTTTGCCGTCATGCAGACGATGGGGGTCACGCTCAATACCCTGTCGCTGTTCGGTTTGGTGTTGGCCATTGGGATCGTCGTTGACGACGCGATTGTGGTGGTCGAAAACGTCGAGCGTCTGATCGCCGAAGGGCTATCCCCACGCGAAGCGACCCACAAAGCAATGGACGAAGTCGGTTCCGCGCTCATCGCGACGACGCTGGTACTGATCGCCGTGTTCGTACCGACCGTCTTCATCCCGAGCATCAGCGGTCGGTTCTATCAGCAGTTTGCTATTACCATTGCCATTTCGACGGCGTTTTCGACGTTCGTCTCGTTGACTCTCAGCCCTGCCCTGTGTGCGTTGCTGCTGCGTCCAAAAGACGCCGAGAAGAACCGCATCGGTAAGATGGTCGACTTCTGTTTCGGGTGGTTCTTCCGCCTGTTCAATCGTACGTTCGACTTTACCAGTAACATCTACGCAGGCTTCATTTCGCGAATCGTTCGCGTGTCGGTGTTGGTGCTGCTGCTGTACGGCGGCTTGCTGGTGGCGACCTACTACAGCTTCGGCATGGTCCCCAACGGGTTCATTCCGCAGCAGGACCAAGGGTACGTGATCGTGGCAATTCAGTTGCCCGACGGTGCCGCTCTTTCGCGAACCGATATCGTGACCAAAGAAGTCGCGCGGCTTGGTGGCGAGATCGACGGTGTCGCTCACTCGGTCGGTATCGCCGGGCTGTCAGGCTCGACGTTTTCGATCAGCCCGAGTGCTGCGGTGACGTTCCTGCCACTGGAAGATGCCAAAGAGCGAAGCGCTCGGAACCGAGGTGTCGACGTGATCGTCGGCGAACTTCGCCAGAAGCTGGCCGCAATCAACGAAGCCCAGATCTTTGTGATTCCTCCTCCGCCGGTCCGCGGGATTGGTCGTGGTGGCGGTTACAAGATGTACATCCAAGATCAAAGTGGTGCGGGGCTCGAGGCGTTAAGCCAAGTCACGCAGCAGATCGCTGGGCAAGCGAATCAGCAGCCAGGGTTGGTTCAGGTGTTCTCCAACTACCGTTTGTCGGTGCCGCAGATTCGTGCGGATGTCGATCGAACGAAAGCCGAGATGCTCGACATCCCTGTCAACGATGTCTTCGCCGCATTGCAGGTTTACTTGGGGTCTGTCTATGTGAACGACTTCAACATGCTCGGCCGAACCTATCGTGTCACCGCTCAGGCCGAGCCTGAGTTCCGCGACGAACCGAGCGATATTCTGCAGCTTCGCACGCGAAGTACACGTGGCGCCAGTGTACCGCTTGCTTCGATCGTCGATATTGAACGAACCGTTGGGCCGGACCGACTGGTACGATTCAACTTGTACCCTGCCGCGGACATCAACGGCGACACGGTCCCGGGCTTCAGTACCGGGCAATCGCTTAACACGATGGAGCAGCTATGCGATGCGAACTTGCCTCCGGGGTTTGGGTACGCTTGGACCGATATCGCTTTCCAGGAACGTCAGGCCGGTAACACGATTGTGTTCTTGTTCCCGTTGGCCGTTTTGTTCGTCTTTTTGACGCTTGCCGCCCAATATGAAAGCTGGCTTTTGCCGCTGGCGATCATCTTGATCGTGCCGCTCTGTTTGCTGTTTGCCATTGTCGGAATTTGGTTCCGCGGAATGGACAACAACATCTTGACGCAGATCGGATTCATCGTGCTGGTCGGTCTCGCTTGTAAGAACGCGATTTTGATTGTCGAGTTCGCCAAAGCAGAGGAAGACGCCGGTCGGAACCGATTCGAGGCCGCTGTGGAAGCATGTCGACTTCGTTTGCGACCCATCTTGATGACCGCGTTCTCCTTCATTTTGGGCGTGATTCCGCTGTTGATCGCCACAGGAGCCGGGTTCGAGATGCGTCGCGTGCTGGGAACGGCCGTGTTCGCAGGGATGGTCGGCGTGACGTTCTTTGGCTTGTTCCTGACGCCAGTCTTCTACGTGGTGCTTCGAAAGTTCGCCAAAGAAATCAAGCCATCCACAGAATCCCCCAGCACTTAACAGCTGCGGGGCGAATTTAGAAACACGAAAAAGTGAGGGCGATGCCAACGACGGTTGGCATCGCCTTTTTTTGTTGGGCGATCCGCCATCAAATGGGGAGATATGCCCGATTTGCAGCGCCCTCCCCAAAGTGCCTATCGAAAAAAGAAATTATTAGGTAAATATATTTGGATGACTCCCTGGAATGGGTGTTTTGTTTGCCTGCCAGACGAGCCAATCTTCTTTTCTCCTACCTATCTATCTTCTTTTTTCATTTGTGAGGTGGCGATGAATTCTTCTCATCGGAATCAGGCTGGATTTACCCTAGTCGAATTATTGGTGGTGATTGCCATCATTGGCGTGTTAATCGCGCTTCTATTGCCGGCCGTGCAACAGGCCCGGGAGGCGGCTCGCCGGATGCAGTGCACCAACCACGAAAAGCAGATCGCTCTGGCGCTGCATAACTTCCACGATACCTACGGGAAGTTTCCCGCAGGGCATACCGGCGGCACCAGTTCGGCTGGCTGGTCATGGAACGCGATGATCTTGCCACAGATGGAACAGACGAACATCTACGACGTGCTGGATCCTACCAACCGCACAGCCACCCAGGCCGCTGCCGATTCTACCGGCTCTTCACCAAACGTGCTGCTTCGCGACACGCTTCAGGCGCCGCTCGATCCGTACCAATGTCCTTCCGATACGGCTCCTGATATTCAATCAGGGCGAACGATCGGGCATCGACTCGTGGACGGCTTCGCCCCTGCGGTCGGGAACTATGTCGGTGGTCAGCACAGCGGCAATGGAACCAATTTCAAGACCGCCAAGAACTCGACAGGTATTTTTTACGAGGCAAACAAGGGAAGCTCGTTTTCGGAAATCACCGATGGAACGTCGAACACAATCTTGCTCGGCGAACGTTGCTGGGGCTGGACGCGTGGTCCGGAGATTTACCATCACAATGCAGCGAATCAATACTTGAACCGCAATCACTCGAGCAACGCTGACGACTTCCATCAGAACCGTGGTTCCGGCGATACAACAGCGTGCTCCGAGCCTGGAATCAATCCATTCAGCACGCGAACGAATACCACTTCGCAATCAAACGGCGACTTTGCTTGGAATGTCCGTGCGGCATTCTCGTCGCTTCATCCCGGCGGCGCAAATCTTTGCCGCGCGGATGGTTCAGTTGTTTTCGTGAGCGAAACGGTCAATCAAACCATCTTAAACCGGCTCGTTAATCGGCAAGATGGCCAAGTGATTGGCGAGTACTAATTCATACCACGGAGGAGAACCATCATGCAAAGAAGTCAACATTCACGCGTTTGCTATGCCGCCGAGCTTGGTGTTTTGATCATGGTCATCGCTTTGATTGGCTGCGAGGCAAATGCCACGAACGTCACAAGCGGCCAAGTGATCGATTCGGGTCAGCCAGTGAAGATTGGCGCCATTCGATTTACGCCAGATGTCGATCAAGGAAACCAAGGACCGACCGTTACCGTGGCGGTTTCTAACGGCGAATTTACGACGTCAGGTACGAAGGCATCGATCTCGCCAGGCCCGAATATTGCGAGAATTGAAGTGGTACCAGAAGCGGCCGGGGAACAAGACTCGACCTACTACGAGATGACCGTCAACATCCCCGAAGGTGGAAAGACCGACTTGGTCTTGGATACTGCTCAGGCCAAAAAGGCCCGCTAGAAAATGGAGGAAGCCATGTTCCCTTTTGGAGCATGGCTTCCCTTTTTTGCTGCATTGTCGATGTTCGCGTTATGGCGACGACATATGTTTGGCGATGTACGATGGCTCGCCCATGCGTTCGATCAAGTCGAGTTGCAGTTCAAGCCAGGCCATGTGTTCTTCTTCGTCCAGGACGATCTTTTCAAACAGTTGCCGTGTGCCGATATCGGAGTCGGCGGCCGCTTGCTGAGAGGCTTTCGTGTAGAACTCGATCGCTTCCTTTTCGTCGTCCATGTCGGTCTTGAACAGTTCTTGCAGCGAGTTTGCGCGAACTGGTTTTTTATCGAAGACCAGGCTCGGTTCCCCTTTCAGGAACAAGATTCGGTTGAGATATTCGTCGGAGTGGCCGAGCTCTTCCTGCATCTCTTCGCGCATCCGCTTGGCAAGCAGATCCAGGCCCCAGTCTTCCAGCACCGCGGCATGCAGTTGGTACTGATGGCTGGCCGTCAGTTCCATGGCCAACGCCTTCTGTAAGTTCTCGATCGATTTTTCTTTCGACATCGTTCACTCCCCGATTTCGCAATTTGGTTGTTGGTGTGTTCAGCTCGGCTTGCGGCCTGACTGATACCTTCATTATACCGATTTCAAATCAGAAGATGCTCCCCGGCAGCGACGCACCAGGGTTAGAATCGACGTTGGTCGAGCAAGAGAAGTCGAACCGGTTGGGAACTGCGCATATTGTAAAGAAGTATTGTCCAAGTGTACACAAAAACATGTGTAATCATTGGCGGAAAACGCGTGCGATTCACGCGACCAGTGCGCCTGAATTTGGTGAGAGATAGCGATGGTCTGCGCGACTTCAGGGGTGAAATGCGGACACCAAGAAACGACGAACGTGCGTAACTGTAGGCAGCCACGCACGTTCGGGAAATGATCAAAGTCGCTTGGACACGCTGCTATAATCGGCAACAAGTCTGCCCGGCGAAAAGCCTAAATCCAAGCAGGTTCCCAGCCGGAAGCGTATTTCTTCGTCAGCCAAGATTCAGCTTCGGATAGGTTCGGGATCTTCATTTCGGCCGCGTTCCATTCCAGTTTTTGGCCGGGATAGCGGATACCCACAGTGCCCAGCAGGACAGTTTCGGTAAGCGGACCCGAGTAGTCGAACGCGGAGGTTGTTTCACCGACGCCACGAGCCGCATCGGCCCATTGGACGTAGTGATCGACGCTCGGAACGGCTTCAATCGCGACTGCTTCGTCGGCTCCTGCTGGGAACCACTGAGGTATTGCGACGTGCGGAATCACGAGCGTTCCCTTTTCGCCGATCAGCACAGATCCAGCGTTAGGAAGCTGGTAACCGCTTGGCAGGTGTGCGGTCGCTTCGGCCGGTGGTCGGACGCCAACGCCGTCGTACCAGGTAACCGGCAGGGTTTCGCCAGAAGTGTACTTGGTGCCGGGGAAGATGTACTGCACCGTGGCACTTTCGGTCCATGTTTCGTCGTTGATCGGCGGGGCCTCGGCGGTTAGCTGAAGCGGTGCCGTCAGTTCCAGCGACTTGAAGACGGGGTCGAGGATATGGCATCCGAAGTCACCGAGTTGTCCGGTGCCGTAGTCTTGCCAGCCGCGCCAATTGAAGGGGTGGTACATGCCAGACTTGTATGGTCGACGGGGAGCAACGCCCTGCCAAAGATCCCAGGCCACGGTTTTCGGAATGGGGTCGGCACCGGAAGGACGTTCGATGTTGCGAGGCCAGCTCGGTTTACCTGCTTGCCAGGAGTGGACTTCCTTCACTTTGCCGAGCTTGCCGGAGTGCACCAGCGCGACAGCGGTGCGATAGGCGGTGTGCGATTGGATTTGATTGCCCATCTGCGTGACGACTTTTTCTCGTTGGGCAGCTTTTTGCATCTGACGCGATTCAAATACGGTATGCGTCAGAGGCTTTTGACAGAAGACATGTTTGCCCAACTGCATCGCCGCCAAAGCGACAGGGGCGTGCATGAAGTCAGGCGTCGAAACAATCACGCCGTCGATCGCGGCTGAATTGTCGAGCAGTTTTCGCCAGTCAGCATATGTTTTGGCAGATGTGTATTTAGCGGCAGCACGACCGAGGTACTTGTCGGAACTGTCGATATCGCAGAGAGCGACGACTTCGACGGAAGGACTCGCGGCAACGCCGTTCAAGTCGCTCCAGCCTTTGCCTCCGGTACCAACACTGGCAACACGCAAGCGTTCGTTGGCACCGAGGACGTTCGAGTAATTGATCGCAGGCAAAGATAGAGCGGCACCGGCAACACCAAGACTTTTAATCGCCTGACGACGATTCAGCTTCCGAATCATAGAAGACCTCACAAAGCGCAAACAGGAAGGAGATGGGTTGGTAGGAGCACCAAGTTTGACCCATTCTCAGGCCTGCGTCAACGCAGAAATAGCACGTTATATCAAGAGTGCTATGCTAGTGAGGATTTTACCGAAGCAATAGCGGAGCGGCGGCATTTGTGGACTGAAGTCAGTTCACTCCGGAAGCTGCCAAGCGGATCGCAGTGAGTTAGTCTTCCGGCACGAGTGCAGGATCGATGGTCAACTGCTGACCGTCCGGCAAGTTAACGACTCGCTTTTCCTGCCAGGCCGGAAGCTGTTCTTCGACGTAACGCATCGCGGCAACGAGGGCTTTTTCGTCCTGTTTGTTGAACGAGTCGTCCACACCGTTGAGCAGCGTCAAGACTTGTACGCTTCCAGTATCCGCACCATAAGCACGTACCGCACTGACCATTACCTGGACGCACAAGATACCCATACGGTCGTAAAGATAATGAAACGCTTCTTTGTTATTGCTGAACACGATGCAATCTCCGACGAGATAGTTGCCTGGTTAAACTGCCACCGAACAGGCCATGAGTCGCACATAAGAATACGACTTGGATTCAAGATTAAATCTATGTCGAAAATAGATAAGTGACGGAACGAACCGTTTTCATTTGATTAGTCGCACTGCCACGGGGTTGGCATCGTTCGGATTGTACCGATTGTCTCGGAAATAGGGCTTTGGGCTAAGCCTCAGACCAAACCGACGCAAGACGTTTGTTGACGCTCTTCAAGTGCTCGGCAGAGTAACGCAACTGAGCCTGCTCTTCCTCGTTGAGCGAGATGCTTAAGACTTGGGCGATTCCCTCTTTGCCGATAACCGCCGGGAGCGATAAGCAGACGTCGTCGATTCCGTAATAACCATCGACCAATGTCGAGACTGGCATGGTGTGATGCGAATTATGTCGAATCGCATGAAGGATCATCGCAGCGGCACTCGCGACGGCAAAATTGGTATACCCTTTGGCCAGAAAGACCTCGGGGGCAACGCTTAGTGTTTTTTCAAAGGCCCGTTTGACTTCCGGATCCTTACCCATGTGCCAACCGCCAGCGTAGACAGCGCTGAGTGCGGGAAACTGCGATTCGCCATGCTCGCCGAGCACGTACGCGCGAATATCGTCTGAATTGATTTCGTAATGGGCAGATAATAACGAGCGAAATCTGGCACTGTCGATCAATGTGCCGGTTCCCAAAACGCGATGCCGATCGAGACCGGTAAGTTTCAGCGTCGCATAGGTAAGTACGTCTACGGGATTCGAGACGACAAGAAAAATGGCGTTCCGGTTTTGCCGAGCGAGCTGAGGGACCGTTTGTTGAAACAGTCGTGCATTGGGTTCGGCCGAAGCGATTCGATCCAAAGCGTGCCCCCCCTGCTCTGCCGGTTGAGCGAGGGCAAGAACAACGACATCTGCGTCACAAGCGGCGTCGATGTCGCCGCTTCGGACCGTTACGCGGCTGGGGCCCAATGCGGCGGCGTGTTGCAGATCGAGTGCTTCGCCCCTGACGCGTTCCTTGTTACGGCCGATGAGAACGAGTTCAGTAGCGAGACCCTTTAGAACGATCGAGTACGCCAGTGTGACACCAACTCGACCAACACCCACGATCGAAACCTTCATCGGAACCCTTTCCCTACAAGAAGCAAAGCTTCAATCTGCCGGACGATCGCGAAAAGCTCAAGTAGTGCAACGTAAAAATTAGCGCAAGATCGAAAGACGGTCGATGGAAGCAGGAAATTGTCGGGATAAATTGAACCTGGCGGCGAATCACCAGTTTGCAAGTGCATTGCAAGTACGGTACAATTTGGAGGTCCCATCCTCTCAGCATGCGAGTAATATCACCATGGCACGTAAACGAAAATCTGGCTTTTCGATGGAAGCCGCTAAAACGCTACTTCGTGGAGCTGGACTGCGTTGTACCGCCGCCCGAATTGCCGTCGTGCAGACGTTGGGTGACCATCAAACTCCCTTGAGTCCGAACGAAGTGGCGGACGAGTTGGCAGAGTTCGGTTTCGATAAGTCGACGATCTATCGCTCGTTGACCGAATTGGACGAATCGGGGATCGTTACGCGACTCGATTTAGGAGATGCCATTCGACGTTTCGAGTTGCTCCCTTCCGGTGCGGAAGGTCGTTCAGAGCATCCGCACTTCATGTGCGTCGACTGTGGCAAAGTGATGTGCCTGTCTGGGTTTCAAGTCGAACTGGTTCCGGAAAACCCAAAACAAAAGCCGCCAGGAGAGTTTGCGGAAGTATTGCTCAAGGGACACTGCAACGCTTGTTTGTAGTCGAACTTCGAATCGCAAAAAGGCCGCCACTTAGATCTCGTCGAAGTAGCGGCCTGGCGGATTGTTGGTTTTCTTAGCGATCCAGTTCGATGTTTAAATCGTGAGATTCAGGGGTGATCTCGAATTGGAGCCCCGACGAATCAACGTCGCCATAGCGATTGGGAATGGACACAGGCTGCGGACGAGCACCCCGCTCGCGATCGCTTTCCTGATTTGCGACACGACGACGCTTCGGAACGTTTACCGCTACGCGAAATTCGCCGGGAACGACCTGGCCGACGACGAAGCTACCGTCCGAATGGATTTCGCCATAAGCTCTTTTGCCCTTTGCATCGGTGAATATGATGGCTCCCTGATTGAGCGGTTTGCCGTCGATCGAGATGTTGCCGGAAACATCCACGGGCGAAGGACCCGCCGAGCCACATCCGATCGAGCAGATAGCGAGTGTGATCAGGATTAGCGACATCGAATGATTGGTCAGCATGGACTTATTCAAAGCTGCTTACCTCCCCTTGATCGGGTGTGCAAAGTGCCCACCAAACGTCCTCGTCGATAGTCGCGTTGAGATGTCGAGTACTTCCGTCGCCGAGGGTGATCAAGATGCCACTAGACCGCGGACTTTGAGCAAGCTGAGGATTGCAAGTCGCACTTGCATTGCCGGAGGTTGGATTGACTTGGAACTTGGATGCTGGGCCTGTAATGTAGGCGGCAAAGACGGGGTTCCATTCATACCAGCCCGCGTCACCGTACGCCCAAATGTTGTAGTACAGCGTCGACGTTTCGCACTTGGTGAACTTCTCGGCATAGAAGATCGTGTTGGACGTACCGTCGGTGATACTTCCCAAGTCGTTTGATTGATCATCGCCTGAGTCGATATGCCCCATGGCCGTGTAATTAGCGGCGAAGCCGGTGACGCCATAGTCTCCCCAGCCGGCATCGGTCAGCGTTGGGTTACCACCGTTGGTCCAGTCGGTTGGGTTGGTGTAAAGCGGAACCGGTTCGCGATACGCAGCATAGAAGTCGCCGGAATCAAATGCTTGACGTCCCAGAGCGCTTTGTTCGACGTATGGCAAAATGAGAAGAAGCGCCGATCCGCGATTGTATTTCTCACCGGTTGCGGTGACGACAGAGGGAGGCAAGTCGCCGAATACATCGTGAAAGTTATGGGTGGCGAGGCCAATCTGCTTGAACTTATTCATCGTTTCCATACGCCGAGCGGCATCGCGTGCTTGTTGCACGGCCGGCAGCAGTAAGGCAATCAGGACACCAATAATGGCGATCACCACAAGAAGTTCGACTAGGGTGAATGCCTTTTGCATTCGGTAACGAGACATGCTGAGTTCCCCAAATATGAACGAAATGAATGTGTGAATTCGTCCCCCACGAATTCCTTCGATGCCAGGCAGTCGGCAACTGCATAAGTGCAACAGAGGCATTGCCACGGTAGCGACGACTGCTCGCAACGGTTGCCATTTTGCGAATCTATGTTGGAGACTCCACGGCCATTTGCGCAATGTTCGAGACGATTCGCGCAATAAGGCTTAAATTCACATTTTTCTCCTTGAATGTGTTAACGTATCGTTAAGGGCCGCTTAATTTCGAGCGCAGACATGGCCAAAGCATGCGTATTGCACGATACTGCGTAGCTCACCACCCATCCATGCGAAAGATATAATGACGAAATGCGCAGCCCGAGTACTGCCTGAGAAGATCGATAGGTAACGAAGTATTTCGCATGAAAAACGTGATCGTCCTGATAGAAACGTCAACTGGATGGGGCTCTGGGATGGTGCGCGGAGTGGGAACCTATCTCGATGAATGTGGCGAACCTTGGAATGTCTTTCTAGAACCACGCGGTAAGTTCGAGCCTCTGCGACTTCCGAAAGGTTGGGATGCCGATGGCGTGATCGGGCGTGTCAACAATGCGCAGCTTGCCAACGAAATCTTGGCGGCAGAAATTCCGTGCGTGAATGTGTCTTGGTACGACTACGGTCCAGGTTCGATCGCGCGATGTACATTGGATGAAGAAGAGAGCGGAAGGCTGGCCGCGAAATACTACTTAGAGAAAAAGTACACCCATTTCGCCTACTGTGGTTCGCATTGGCGTCCAAATTACGACGACTTGTTCGGCCGCGCTTATTCGCAGTTTCTGGCCAAAGCGGGATACCAGTGCCATACCTACCCCGCGACAGGGATCGATCGCGATGAGCCATGGATTGACCAGATTCGAACTTTGGGAAAATGGTTGATAACGTTACCGACTCCCTGTGCGATCTTGGCCATCGATACCCAGACATCTCGTCAGTTGATCGAGGCCGCGAAGTACGTTGGACTTGGTGTCCCGGAGTCGATTGCTGTACTGGCAGCTGAGTATGACGAGATCGCTAGTAGCATCACGCGTCCCAAGCTTTCAATGCTGGACAACGCGGCAGAAAGCGTCGGCTACCAAGCCGCTTCCCTGCTCGATCGTATTATGCAGGGAGAAGAAGATGGAAGTGCCGTGGTGACGATATCTCCAACCAACGTTATTTCCGAGCAGTCAACTGATTGGACAGTCCTTCCCGATGATCGGCTGGTTAGTGCTTTGCGTTTTGTTCGGGACAATTATCATCGGCCGATTCAGGTTGCCGATCTCGCCGAACAAGCAGGCACATCGCGGCGATTGTTAGAGCAGCTGTTCGACCGGTATCTAGATGTATCGCCAAGTAAACAGATCATGTCGGTTCGGCTCGATATGGCCAAACAACTGTTGGATCGATCGGTACTGTCGATTGCCGATATTGCAGCGCGATGTGGTTTTGACTCGCCGGAAGTGATGTGCCGCGCATTCCGTCGCGAACTCGACGTCTCGCCGAGCCAGTACCGCAGAAGCAGACGAATCTCATGAATTGGACACGCGGAAATCAAGGACTTCACGATTTCCTGGAGCGTTCCAGCGCTTGGACCACTATCCTGTTTGCCTCGGTGACATCCTTCACAGTTTACTTCTGCATGTATGCGTTTCGTAAACCGTTGGCAGTCGCTACGTATGCTGGATATGAATTTGCTGACACAGGCGTCGAGTTGAAGACCGCCCTCGTGCTTAGCCAGTTGTTTGGCTACGTGATTTCCAAATACGTTGGAATCAAGTTTTGTTCGCAGTTGAAACGAGAGCAACTATTCGTCGCAACAATCAGCCTGGTTGTTTTCGCAGAGCTGGCATTGCTCGGTTTCGCGATCTTACCGATGAACTGGAAAGTCGTCGCCATCTTCGGTAACGGGCTGCCGCTGGGCATGGTCTGGGGATTGGCGATGCGGTACCTCGAAGGTCGTCGTGCGACAGAATTGCTCGTCGCAACGCTAAGCTGCTCGTATATTGTCGCGACGGGAATCGTCAAAGATGCCGGACGCTGGATGTTGGATTACGTTGCCGTCGATCCGTTTTGGATGCCATTCTGCGTTGGCCTCCTGTTTCTGCCTCCGTTGATTTTGTCTGCCTGGCTGTTGGATGCTTTGCCGAAGCCTTCGAAACAAGATCAGCTTGAGCGTTCGGAGCGGAAGGCAATGTCGACCCGCGAGCAATGGAATTTCTTAGCTCACTTCTCGACCGGACTCGTGATGCTTAGTTTTGTTTATGTTCTATTGACGGCATTTCGTGACTTTCGTGACAACTACGCGATTGAAATTCTTAAAGAGCTTGATCTGGCAAAGATCCCTGGGATCTTCACTCAGATAGAGTTTGTCAGTGCGGTAGTTATCACGATCACGCTCGGAATGCTCAGCCTGTTTCGTCATAACCGGCATGCTTTGCTGGCGACTTTCGCCATCATGCTGGTCGGTTCGCTACTGATGGGTGCAAGCACGTTGGCACTTCAGTCGGGATGGCTCGGCGGTCTGAGCTGGATGATGCTTGTCGGGCTGGGGGCCTATTTGGCATACGTCCCTTACACGGTTCTCTTCGATCGAATTTTTGCCGCGACAAAGGCAACCGGCACATCTGTCTTCGCGATTTACCTGATCGATTCACTTGGCTACACCGGATCGGCAGGTATTCAAATTTACAAAGACCTTTGGGAATCTGAGCAGTCTCGTCTCAGTTTCTTTATCAACTTCTCGTTGGTGATGTCGTGCGTTGGATTTGTCTCGCTCCTTATTAGTGGATGGTATTTTATTCGCGAAGAGAGAATCGCCAGAGAGCGTGCGGATGACGCGAGCCAGGAATGCACGACGGAAAGCTTGGAAGCTGCTGAACACGAGCCTTCTAAAATTGGCTAGGGAAAATGGCCGAAAGCCGCTAAAACACAGGAAGCAAACCGCATTGTTTTAGCCCGCAAGGTCCACCATGAATTTCTACGAGCAGTTTCGTGTACAGCCCAATAGCAAGCTGAATTTGGATAAAGTCGATCCATCCGCCAAAGAGCTTTACGACAATCGCGAAGAGGCCGAGGCAGAATTGCTGCGGATGCGCGATCGCATTCGAGAATTGCAGTATCAACTGTATGCCGAGCGGAAACGTTCGCTATTGATTTGTTTGCAAGGGCGCGACGCCGCGGGAAAAGATGGCACGATCCGACACGTGCTGCGTGCGATGAATCCGCAAGGATGCGCCGTCACGAGTTTCAAAGTACCATCAACGGAAGAGTCGGAACATGACTTTCTTTGGAGATGTCACAAGGCCACACCTCGCTTTGGCCATGTCGCGGTGTTTAATCGTTCGCACTACGAAGAAGTATTGATCCAGCGTGTTCATAACATGGTGCCTAAGAAAGTTTGGCAGCGTCGATACGAGCAGATCAACAACTTTGAAAAAATGCTTTGGGAAAACGGCACGCACATTTTGAAGTTCTATCTGCATATCGACGAGGAAGAACAACTCGAGCGTTTCAAGAAGCGGTTAGACAAGCCTGCGAAGCATTGGAAAATTAGCGATGCTGACTACTCGGAACGTCCTTTCTGGAACGAATACAGTCGAGCCTTTGAGGATGCTTTGACCAAGTGCAGTCCAGAGCATGCCCCTTGGTTCATCATTCCTGCGAATCGAAAATGGTTCCGAAACTTTGTGGTTGCCAAGATTTTGATTACCGCGCTTGAATCGTTTGATATGTCGTTTCCGGAACCGACAGTCGATCTTCAGGAAATTCGTCAGCATTATCACGATGAATTAGAGAAACTGCGGCGGGGTGAAAAGCGGTAAGGGAAAAATCGACTTCTCGTGACAAATTTCTTTCTTCTCTCTATACTGAAGGACAACTTCCTACCTAACCACATTGCGCTCCATTCCTGGTAAGCCCCATGCGAACGGTCTTCTTCTCGGCCCTAGCTCGGCATCTTGTTCCTATATGCCTATTGGCTTTTGTTGCGCCGGTGTCGGCAGACGAATACGAAGCCGAGACGCTTTTCGTACGTCGCGTTGCGCCCTTGTTGGCCGATAAGTGTCTGGCCTGCCATGGTCGAAATGAAGATGAAATCGAGGGCGGGCTCGATCTGCGTTCGCTCGAAGCGTTGCTGGCGGGGGGCGATAGTGGCGAGCCTGCAATCAGTGCAGGAAGTCCTGAGTTTAGCCCTTTACTATTGGCATTGCGCCGTGACGACTCAGGATGGTCCGCAATGCCTCCGAAAGAAGCAGAGAAGCTAACGTCTGAACAAATTGGTTGGGTCGAAAAGTGGATCGAGCTTGGGGCGCCATGGCCTGATAAAGCTCGGAGCGATGAGATCAGCGCGAAGTTTGCCGATAAATGGTCGGCCGAAGATGGCATCACGGTGAAAACCGTGGGCGCGTTGTCCGAAGCGTGGGCGAATCGCAAGTATAAACCGGAAGCCCTCTGGGCCTATCAAAAAGTAGAGAAGCCAAAAGTTCCCAGCGTTGATGCTGCTTCGCCGATCGATGCGTTCGTTGTGGCGAGATTGCCGGAATGGCTTTCCGTGGCGCCTGCTGCTGACCGAGTGACGTTGATTCGTCGGGCCACGTTCGACTTGACTGGACTCCCTCCGACTCCTCAGGAGATCCAACGGTTTGTTGACGATCCCGCGCCGGATGTGCTCGCTTTCGAGAAGGTAGTGGATCGGTTGTTGGCATCGCCTCACTACGGCGAACGCATGGCCCAGCATTGGCTGGACGTCGCGCGCTATGCAGACTCGTCAGGATTCGCGAACGATTTTGAACGGGGCAACGCGTGGCGTTATCGCGATTACGTCATACGCAGTTTCAATAGCGACAAACCCTACGATCAATTTGTACGTGAACAGATCGCCGGTGATGAAATAGATCCAGACAATTCAGAAGCGATTGTTGCAACCGGATTTCTACGTATGGGGCCGTGGGAATTGACTGGGATGGAAGTTGAGAAAATCGCCCGACAGCGTTTTCTGGATGACGTCACCAACAGCGTCGGTGAAACATTCCTGGCGCATTCACTTCAGTGTGCGCGATGCCATGATCATAAGTTTGATCCTGTCCCTACGCACGACTACTACTCGATCCAGGCCGTTTTCGCGACGACTCAGTTAGCCGAACGGAAAGCCGAGTTCCTCGACGTTGAAAACACTTCTGGTTTTGAAGAAGCAAAGTATCTTCAACAGCGGCGAGAAGAACATAATGCAATGCTTGCCCAGCTTGACGAAAAACAATTGGCTGCGGTGGAAGCATGGTTGGCCGAAAGAGAGATTGATCCAACGAAATGGCGTGATGCCTTAGGAAAGCAGAAAGGAAAACTCCGCTTCGGTGCGACACGTCAGACGCTAATGCGACAGAAAGTTCCTGAATCGGAGATTCCTCCGAAGCATCTTGCATTTGAACCGGAAGACTTTGGAAACGAACGCGTCGCGCGAAAGGGCCTTCAACGGCTCAAGTGGGAAGAGGATCGGTATAAGCCGTTTGCCCTCGCGGTGTACGATGGTAAAACGCCGACACTGCGTTCGGTTGGCGCTCCACTACGAGTGCCCGACGATCGTCTCAAAAAGGGCGAATTAGAACAAACATCTATCCTGACGGGAGGAGATCCCTTCAGCCAGGGAACGAAGGTTCAGCCTGGCGTGCTGAGCGTGCTCGGAGAGATTGAACATCCTGAAATTCCACAACGCATCGAGGGACGACGTAAAGCGTTTGCCCAGTGGATTACGAACCCTGACAATCCGTTAACGACGCGAACGATCGTCAACCGGATTTGGCTTTGGCACATGGGGCAACCGATTGCCGGGAACCCCAATAATTTCGGCTCTACCGGCAAGCGACCTACGCATCCACTTCTATTGGATTGGTTAGCGGCCGCGTTTGTGGAATCTGGCTGGTCGATCAAGCAGTTGCATCGCACGATTATGCTTAGTGAAGCCTATCGTCGAAGCTGTCTGCATCCAGACCGTGAAGTGCTTGTCGAAAAAGATCCTCTGGGAACGAGTTACGCGACATTTCAACCAAGGCGTTTAACGGCAGGAGAGATGCGTGATGCGATGCTGTTTGCGACGGGGGAACTAAACCCTGAGCTAGGTGGCATTCCTTGTCGGCCAGAGATGAATTTGGAGGCAGCACTGCAACCGCGTCAGGTGATGGGAACATTTGCTTCTGCTTGGACTCCCAATCCTCTTCCTGAACAACGCCATCGTCGTTCGATCTATGCCCTTAAAATTCGTGGCTTGCCAGATCCTTTTCGTGAAGTGTTCAATGCGCCAGGGCCTGATTTCTCTTGTGAGATGCGGACGGAGTCGACGGTGACGCCTCAGGTGTTTGCACTTTTCAATGGCCACGTTTCGTACGATCGCGCACTCGCACTTTCCAATCGGGTTCTTCAGGAAGGTCATCAAGGAAAGCAGGCTATCGATCGGGTATTCCAATTGGCCTATGGACGCAATCCAACCCACGAAGAGTCCGCCGCTTGCCTGCAGCATTGGACCGAGATGGTGGCACTGCAACGGGACCGAGAACTTATACCGCAAGAAGCACCCCTCGTTGTCCGCCGCGATGCGGTTGAAGAAAACACTGGAGAGAAGTTTTCTTTCAACGAGACATTGTATGCGTATGAAGATTTCGTTCCCGATCTTCAACCATCTCAAGTGGATGCCAATACACGGGCACTAGCCGATGTTTGTCTCGCGATCTTTAACTCCAACGAGTTCGTTTATGTTTACTAATCGAGTGCCCGGTCGACGCGAGTTTTTGTACGGACTAGGGGCAACGCTAGGTAGCGTGGCGTTTAGTTCGCTCCTAGCCGCGGAAGAAAGCAACTCTGACGCTCTAAGTCAGAAAGCTCATTTCCTTGCCAAGGCGAAGAACTGCATCTTTCTGACGATGGAAGGCGGCCCGTCGCATATCGATACGTTCGATCCCAAACCGCAACTCGAAAAGCTGCACTTAAAAGAGTTCACGCGAAGTGGCGAACAAAAGTCGGCGATGGAAAGCGGCAAGCGTTATTACGTACAAAGCCCATTCAAATTTCGTAAAGTGGGACAGTCTGGCGCTGATATGGCGGAGAACTGGAGTCACTTGGCCCACGTTGCTGACGAAATTTGCTTTTATCGAGGATGCCAAGTCGATAGCGTCAATCATCCGACGGCCATGTATCAACTCAACTGCGGCAATCGTTTCGGTGGCGATCCTGGAGTCGGGGCTTGGGTGAATTATGGTTTGGGATCCGAGAATGACAATTTGCCAGGTTTCATTGTGCTACCGGAGGTGAGTTATCCCCAAGGTGGCGCAGCGAACTGGAGTAACGGCTATTTGCCGGCCCAATTTCAGGGAACGCCACTTCGTCCCAAAGGTTCCCCGATTCTCGATCTTTTCCCTCCGGAAGGGATATCGGCCAAGCATCAACGAAAGAACCTGGACCTGATTGCAAAACTCAACCAATCGCACCTTGAGCGACATCCTTTTCACGACGAACTTAGTGCACGGATGGAAAGTTACGAGTTGGCTTTCCGTATGCAAATGCAAGTACCCGATGTGCTCGACTTAAAACGGGAGCCTCAAGAAACGCTTGATTTATACGGAGTAGGAAAAGAACCGACCGATTCATTTGGCCGGAAATGTCTTTTAGCTCGTAAGTTGGTACAGCAAGGCGTGCGGTTCGTTCAGCTCTATCATGGCTCGTGGGATAGTCACGACTACATCGAAAGAGCACACGGCAATCTTGTAGAAGCGGTCGATCAGCCGATTGCTGCGTTGATTCAAGATTTGAAACGATCAGGGTTACTCGACGAAACGCTGATTGTTTGGTGCGGTGAATTCGGCAGAACGCCTGACAATGGTGTGCGCGGTGGAACGGCCTATGGAAGAGATCACAATCCACACGCGATGACGTACTGGCTTGCCGGTGGCGGCGTAAACGCCGGGCATACGATCGGGGCCACCGATGAGACAGGAATGGAAGCGATCGAAAATGTCGCCCATATTCGCGACTTCCATGTTACGCTGCTGAGGCTTCTGGGGCTGGATGACAACAAGCTGACGTTCTATCACGCCGGTCGCTTCAAACAGCTAAGCCAGTTTGGCGGCAAAGTCATTCCAGAATTAATTGCTTAGTCTTATAGAAGGTGCACTCGTGCTTCGCTGCTCAACTTTTCTGGTCATGCTTCTGCTGTTTTTCGGATCGGAAGTCTGTGGTGGCGAGCCTGAGGTGCTGAAGCAAGATAACCTGGTCGCGTGGTGCATCGTTCCTTTCGATGCCGCGAAACGTACGCCGGAAGAGCGTGCGGAGATGCTTCAGCAGCTTGGCTTAAAGCGTTGTGCTTATGATTGGCGTGCTGAGCATGTTCCTGCTTTCGAGGCCGAAATTCAGGCGTATCGAAAACATGGAATCGAATTCTTTGCGTTTTGGCGGTATCACCCTGAAGCGTTTCGCTTGTTCGAGAAGTATGACCTTCACCCACAGATCTGGGAGATGATTCCCCGGACCGATCGTGAAAACGAAGAGCAAAAAGTGGAGCAAGCGGCTCGGCAGTTAAAAGAAATTGCCCAGCGGACTCAGAAGCAAAACCTACCACTCGGTTTGTATAACCACGGCGGCTGGGAAGGCGAACCGAAAAACTTAGTCGCTGTTTGTAAACGGCTACGAGCAATGGGTTTTGATCACGTTGGGATTGTTTACAACTTCCATCATGGGCACGATCACATCGCCGATTGGCCGGAAGCCTTCGCAATGCTGAAGCCCTATCTGTTGTGTCTCAACTTGAATGGCATGAACGACAACGCCGAACCGAAGATTCTGGGGATCGGCAGGGGCATGCATGAGCAAGAGATGATCCAAGTCGTTATCGAAGCTGGCTACGATGGTCCGATTGGAATTTTGGACCATCGCAACCACTTGGATGCGAAAGATTCGCTTCAAGAGAACTTAGATGGTCTGACTGCAATCCGCACGAAAGCAACTGCTGGGGCCAACTAAGAACTTCGAGAACTATTTGCCTGGCGACCAGTCGCTGAGGTCAGGGTCTTTTTCCAATGGGAAGTCGACACGCTGTCCGGTTGCTGCAGCCTGATAAATGCCAAGGATGACTTCGACGGAACGTCGCCCTTCAGGACCGTTGACCGCTGGTTCACGATCCTCTTTGACGGCAGCGAGAAGATCTTCGAACTGAGCTCGGTGTCCGTGATGTCCGATCGCTTTCGGGTCGGCCGCTCCACCACCTGTTTCGGTTTTACCTGCTAGACGCTGCCGAATGGCTTCATCCTCCTCGGTTGGCTCGGCAAAATCCCAACTCTTGATGTCTTCTTCTTCCATCACCGCGGTACCCTTAGTGCCGTGGATTTCAATCCGTTTCAGATAGCCAGGGTACACGGCCGTGCTTGCTTCGATAGTACCGAGGGCGCCGTTCTTAAATTTGAGAGAAGCTACGGCAACGTCTTCAACTTCAATGCGTTCATGTCCGATCAAACTGCAATTCGCGGTGATGGACTCGACATCGCCCATCAGCCAGCACAACAAGTCGACGCTGTGAATCGCCTGATTCATCAGAGCACCGCCACCATCCAGTTGCCAGGTTCCTCGCCAAGCACCACTGTCGTAGTATTCCTGCGTACGGAACCACTTCACATAAGCATCGCCCAGGGAAAGTGTTCCGAAGCGACCGTCGACGATGGCCTTTTTCATTTCCGTCGACGGGCCATGGAAACGGCTTGGGAAGATAGTGGCTAGTTTTACGTTGTTTTCGCGACAGGCGTTGATAATGGCATCGCAACGCGCGAGTGTGACGTCCAGCGGCTTTTCGACAATGACATGTTTGCCAGCTTTTGCCGCAGCAACGCCTGGTTCCATATGGGCACCACTTGCCGTGCAGATGGTCACGACATGGATATCTGGGTTGGCGAGCATCGCGTCGAGGTCGTCGTAGGCCGTAATGCCATGCGATTCGGCGAACTTCTTGGCTTTCTCCGCGGTGCGATTGTAGCAACCCACAAGCTTCGCATCAGGAATGTCGGCAATCGCCTTTGCATGAAAGTCCGCGATCATTCCGGTACCAATAATGCCAAAACCGAACGCCATTCGATTCAACTCCGCTACGATGCTGATGGTGGGCTGTGATAAAGGAAGAATCAGATAACCGACTGTGTTCCAGGCGGAACAAATGACAGCGACACTGATTCTCTTTGCATGGCAAGCATTATAAAGGGCAGCAGGCGGTTGTTAAACCGGCGGACTGGTAAGCTCGTCGCCAAAGAAGATCTGCAGCAGAAGTAGTCCCATCGATTGCCCATTGAGAAGCATATGAACAACCAGGCTGGGGGTTAGAGTTCGCCTTTTTTGGTAGATGTAACCAAGCCCCAACGCCAGGAAAAAAAGCGGGATCCAGGCCGCTCCTTGCCCCCAGTGAAGCAAGGCAAAAATGATTGAGCTAACGATAATCGGCAACACCATCAGTGAAGGCCGCTGCGGGTAGAGAACGTTGGATTCTGAGTCAGCGACGACAGCCGATTGATCATTCAGCGGAGCGGAATCCCAAGAGGATACCGAGTGCTGTAAGTCATTTTCGGGAAAGCCAAAGCGACCAAAAAGGATTTCGCCGGCAGATAGGAACCGACCTGAGAAGACGTCCTCTAGCCAGCCTTGCAGGATTAAACGAAACGCAAATTCCTCGGAGATCGGTGCGATCAACACCGCGGAAACAACCACGGGGACTAGGATCTCAGGGCTAGGAGACTCTTGCAGCATCCGAATTAACGGATGGTCGTATTCGACGAACTGGGCGACGATCACCTGGATGATGATTACTGGGACACACAGAGTACAAAAAGCACCGAGACCGAGGACCACATCTTGGAAGAACTCTCTTGCGGAACTTCCCAGAATGAGTGTCACTCCTCCACGCAGAACAATTAAGAACAGCAAGCCAACGCAAACAATCGACTGAGCAGCCATTTGTCCCCACATGGCCGTGGACTTCTGCTCGATGGTCATTTCCTCGAGTCCAATTGGCCGACCAGGCGATCCGATTGAGAAGAAATAGCTGATCAGCACTATGACCGCGATTGTTCCACCGGCGACGTCGAATAGTCCCCAGCGAGCCACCGGAGCCGGCCGAGTTTCCAGGATTGGCCGATTCTTTGAAAGACAATGGAAGATGCCAATCCACAGACTAACACTGACCAGCAAAATCAGTGCGGCATATCCCAACAGGCCCATGCCAACAAGCAATTGAATCACGGCGTTAGCGACTTACTTCGAAGAGAGTTTTCCAGACTGGATCATACGTATTGCGTCAACAATATAAATCCAGCCGGAGGCGAGTGTTAGCGTTATCGTGCCCCATAACACCAAATTAAACAAATAGACGAGCCAAGCCGGAGAAACATTCGCCAAGCCATACCAGGTGGTTTGTGCAGTTCCTTCGTCCATGCCCAGTACTATCATCGAAAGGATCGCCGAGGCACATTGGAACACCATCTTCCATTTGCCAGGCCAGTTCGCGGAAAAATCTCCACCATGTTGTTCGACGAAGCTTCGGATAACGGTGACCAGCATTTCGCGTCCCATCACGACAACAGCCACCCATGCGGCAATTCCAGATCCTGGCAACGCAACAAGAAACACAAAAGTACCACAGATAATGATCTTATCGACAAACGGATCGAAGATTCGGCCGAACTGTGTGACTTGGTTGTACTTTCGCGCCCAATAGCCGTCGATCCAGTCGGTAGAAACGGCGATGATAAAAATTGCCAGCGCCGCCCAAATAAAATGCAGCGGCAACAGCACAAACGCCACGATGGACAGCAGAAAGCGAATACCCGTCAACGTGTTGGGAACATTGACGATGACGCTGGAAGGGATGGGCTTATCAGACATGAACAATCCGCCGAGCCGCCCTTCATGTGCGGCAGTCGAAGTCTATCGCTATTTGGCGGGACCACTTGCCACGCCGACCAGATCATAGTCTTTGTACATCACAATCTCGGTCGGTACGATATCCCCCGGCTTTAATCCGCGGCCGGTGACGTAGGTCACGCAGTCGACGTCGGGGGCATCTGCTTTGGTACGACCGATGAAAGCGGTCTTTTCGCCAGGGACCGGTTGGTCGATGATCACGTCCATCGTTTGCCCGACTTTTGCCTCGTTATGATCGAACACCACTTCCTGCTGGATCGCCATCAGGTGTTCGCGTCGCTGTTCCATCAGCTCTTCGGGCAAATGATCGTCTAGTTTGACTGCCGGGGTTCCTTCTTCCTTGGAATAAGTGAACACGCCGACGCGTTCAAATCGCTGTTTCTCAATAAAGTCAGCGAGTTCCAGGAATTGCTCGTCCGTTTCGCCTGGGAAGCCGGTGATGAATGTCGTACGAATGTTCAAGCCGGGAATGATCTCTCGCATCTCACCGACCAGAACTTCGGTCTGCTCCCGTGTCACACGGCGAGCCATCCGGCGAAGCATAGTGTTATTGATATGCTGTAGCGGGATGTCGACGTAAGGAACAATCTTGTCGCAAGCCGCAATCGTTTCCAGCAGCGGACGTGTGACGTACATCGGGTAGAAGTACATCAAGCGAATCCAATCGATCCCCTGCACTTCATTCAGTTTCGACAGAAGCTCTGCCAAACGCGATTCGCCATACAAATCCATTCCGTAATAGGTCGTGTCCTGTGCGACGATGATCAGCTCGCGAACGCCATCGGCGGCAAGTTCCTCTGCTTCGGCAATCACTTCTTCCATCGGTTTGGTGGCATGCTTGCCGCGCATCTTGGGGATTGCGCAGAACGTACAGAGCCGATCACAACCTTCGGAGATCTTCAGGTAGGAAAAGTGAGGCGGCGTGATACGCAAACGCTCGCGGTCGTTGAGGGCTCGAACTGGGGCTGGTTTGAACACCGTTCGCTGCTCTTCCAGCTTACCTACCAGTCGATCCGCGACACGGGTAATTTCTTCGCGTCCGAACACCCCGACGACTTGATCGATCTCAGGGCAAGTTTCCAGCAGCGAGTCTTTTTGGCGTTCCGCCAAACAACCGGAAACAATAACCCCTTTGATTTTGCCTTGCCGCTTGAGTTCCAGCATTTCTTCAATCGCGGCGAACGACTCGTCGCGAGCACGCTCAATGAAACCGCAGGTATTGATCACGACAAAGTCGGACCCTTCGGTGTCTTGGGTCAGCTGATAGCCATCTTTGTTCAGCAGCCCCAGCATGCGTTCGCTGTCGACCAGGTTCTTAGGGCAGCCCAAGCTGATGAACGAATACTTACCGCGGGCCTCTCCCGAAGCATTTGCTTCCGTGGCAGATGTGGGATTGGGGGTATTCGGATCAATAATTGGCAGACTGGTCATGTCGCTAAGAATTTGGGTTCGCGGAAGGCGGTGCCCCTAAAAAGGACCAAAACCGCTGGTCGAACTCCTCATCCTACCGATTGGCAGAAGGATTGACGAGGGGCAAAATGCCGCAATCTGCCGCTGGTTTCAGCAATTGAGCAACATCGGAAAGCTGAAACGGTTGCCCCAGAATGGCCGAAATCCCGCAAGATTTAGCTCTGTCCCAGTCTTCCCATGTCGGCGTCCCGAGGCAGAGGATCTTGGGAATGCCATCAACTCGCTTGAAAACGTCAGAGATCGGTGTGAAATCAGCCGATTCGGTTCCCGCCGCAATTCCAAGCAAAGCAGTCGGCTTTTCAGGGGGATCATTCAGCGGCGACGTTACCCAATTTGTCGTAAAGCCAAGCGATTCGCAGGCTGATCGAAGATAGTCGTAATCGTCGAATGTCTTGGCAACGATACCAACCGTTCCACGCTTCGGCGTTGTTTCGATCGATGCCAAGAAAGCAAAGACTTCTTCCTGCGGAGCGAATGTCGGGGACAAGTTGGCGTCTGATTCCAACAGCCACGGCAGACGGTAAGCCCATTGGTACCACGCCATCCGCACGATACCTTCTGGAGTTGGGCCAGTGCGAGCTTCGCCGACGCACCATGGACCAAATATTTGAACGATCCACGCCAGCGGATTCTTCCGGCGAAAGTCTTCAAGAGACGACCCGAATGTCTGTTGTGGGCGGGACACGCATAGAAAGACAGCGTCGACGTTCTCGATGTCGGCGAAATCGTCCGTAAGAATTTCGCAGTCGTCACGGTCATTCAGCCACGATAAGAGTCCATCGAACTCGTCTGCTGAAATCGAACCGAGAACTGCAACGCGTTTTCTTGCCCAAGCCACTTACAAGTCGTCCTCGCGCTGGCGAATGAGATCGAGAACTTCGTCCGCATGATCCGCGCCTCGAATGCCCTGGATGACAGTGCTATCGTTGATAATTCGGCTTAAACGGGCCAGTGTCCGTAAGTGGGAAGGATCGTCGATCGAGCCGATCAGAAAAAACACGTCGGTCAAAATTCCACGGCTGCCGCCGAAAGGAATTCCCTGAAATGTGCGACCAACGGCCAAAAATCCTTCCGACATGATCGAAGGCAGCGGCCGACGAGGGTGCAGCAACGCCACACCGTTGTCGAGTGCGGTCGAGTGCATACTTTCACGCTGCAGCACGGCGTCGATCATCTTGGGGGCATCCCAGAGGTAGCCTGCTTGCGTTGCCACCTCGCAAATCTCTGTAATCACTTTTCTAGGCGAGCGACTTTTCAGCGGAATCTTGATCGTGCTTTCATGCAGCATATCCGAGATGCGAACCGGTTCCTCGTGCCGTCCATGCCGATCGAGTACCCCTTCGACACGTTCCAATTCTTGATCGTCGAATACACCGATTCGGTGTTCCAGCCAATGATGGATATCAGCTTTAGAGAACTTCCACTTACCAGCCACTTTGCGGCCAGGGATATCGTCACGATTGGCGAGCTTTTCGACTTGTTGTGGAGTCAAGTGAAGGTAGGAGGCCAATTCGTCGAGGTCGAAGTCTTGCGAAGGCATGCGGTCAGAATTTCGTAAAAATGTGCTAGCTGGCAAGGGCTGGGCAGATTACGGCTGGAACGTGTTTCTTGCATCACCGAAGCGATAAAACTTCTGCGGCGTGTCGGCAAAGTCGGGTTGACTCTTTAGCGGAAATGGAAAACATTAGCTCCAGCGTCGAGCGACAAGCCCATTTTAGGCATCTCCTCGGTCAGGAAGAACCAGGACGAGTCGCTTACGTAAAAACTTCGGATGGATTCGAGGTTTTTTCTCCCTTTGGTTCGCGCCCAAAAATTGGCAAGGAGGCCAACGATGTCGCAGACAATCACTTCCCGCGTGGGAGTCTCGCTCCGAAATCTCTTGCCCGAAGCAAACTTCTTCGGCGGTAGCGACATCTTGGCGAAAGCTTGCTGTGCTCGTCCTGAACATGTCCTCCCTGGCGAAGTATTCGTTGCCATTTGCGAAGACCATCAAGATGGTCATGACCACGTTGACGAAGCGATCGAACGTGGTGCCGCAGCGGTTATCTCCGAGAAACCACTCCCCGTTAGCGTGCCGGTGTGTGTGGTCTCGGATAGCCGCGAAGCTTATGGCCAGCTTTGCCATGCTCTTGCCGACCAGCCGACCGATCGAATCAAAGTGATCGGCGTGACAGGTACCAACGGCAAAACGACGACGTGCTTGCTTATCAAAGCCATTCTGCAAAAAGCAGGCGCGAAAGTCGGTAGTCTGACGAGCTTGGGCTTCGACAACGGCTACGACGAGCAGTCATGGAGTCATCCTACTCCTAATCCGGCCATCATGGCCGACATGCTTTCCCGTATGCAGTACAACGGCTGTACTCACGCGGTCATCGAGGCTTCTAGCGAAGGCTTGGTCAAGCAGCATTTGGCAGGCATCCAGCTGGATGTCGCCGCATTTACGAACATTCGCCAGAATCACATCGAGCTTCATGGCTCGGCTCGCAATTACTACCGAGCAAAAAAGAAACTTCTGAAATATCTCCGCGACACGGGCGTTGCCATTTTCAACGGCGACGACTCAAACTGTTCGCGACTTCTCAATCAGGCCGAGGTGCCCTCCCTTTCCATTGCAATGCATGGAGTGGGTGAGATTACGGCATCCGTTGTCGAACGCCATAAGAGCGAGCAAACCTTTTTGCTCACCGCCGGCAGTCAGACGATGCCCGTATGTACGCGCATGATTGGGGATCATCACGTCTACAACTGTCTGGTCGCAGCGGCTGTCTGTCTGGTTTACGGAGTCGATATGAAAACGGTCGTTCGTGGTTTGGAATCGGTCGAGATGCTGCCAGGCCGAATGCAACGCATCGAATGTGGCCAGTCCTATGGGGTATTCGTCGATCAGGCACATACCCATGATGGACTTGCCGTTGCATTGAAAACCCTCCGCCGGGTGACCCATGGACGATTGATCTGCGTTTTAGGTGCCCACGAATCGAGCGATCGCATTAACCGTCCCCTTTTGGGCCGCGTCGCTGAACGAGGTAGCGATGTTTCGCTGATCACCATGAGTGGCACCTCAGGTGCAACGTCGAACGAAGTGGTTCACGACATCATCGATGGCTTTGCTCGCCCCGCCAAAGCCCATGTGGTGCCGAATCGAAAAGAAGCGATCCGATACGCATTTAGCCAAGCCGAAATCGGCGATACCGTGTTAATCACGGGACAGACGACCGAACGGCTTGTCAGCGATTCCGTCGAGCAAAGCGAGCCGCGCGACTGCGATGTTGCCCGAGAATTGCTGTACGAAATGGTCACGGAAGAAGAAACAGCAATGCCAGAAGCGAAAGTAATCGCGTTCCCACGATAAGATCAAAACTTGCCTACCTTTCCGCTGGAAAGCATTTGGGATACGCTTAGCTGTAAGTACTCTGTCATCCCAAAACTGCAGCCATTGTTTTTCTCTTGATCGTCGTTCGGCAATTTTTCAACAGCGATCCTCCTAAGCTGGTCGAGCTTTGGAATCACCAGCCTGTGAATCGGGGACTTGCCCAACCGATGGCGGTCGCTTTGTTGGAAGCCCAGGTTTTTGCGAAGCCTTACTTCCAGCCGAAGAATCTTTTGGTGGCTGAAATCGACGGGAAGATTGCCGGCATGGCTCATTTAGTGCCGGACGGTCCGCTTCTTCCGGATGAAGTTCGTCCCGAAATGGCCAATTTGCCGATCGTCTTGGCTGCCAACATCGACGCCGCTGCCGAAGTGGAAGATGCACTGATTCAAGCGGCCGAGTCACGCCTGCAAGATACTTCGGCTAATTCGCTTTTGTTGGGCGGCACCAGCGAACCGGGGCCTTTCTACTTCGGATTGGCCAAGGGAAGTTGCAATCGCGGTGCCTTAGTGTCCGATACGCGGATGCTTGAATTGGCATCGCGGCATGGCTTTACGCAAGGCGCTGGATGGAAGGTCTGCGATCTCGCATTACGTGGATTTCGTCCTCCAGTAGATCGCAATCAGATCGCCGCTCGCCGTTCGTTGAATGTCGTGCGGGAGGATGATCCGCCCTATGCTTCGTATCGAGAAGCATGCATCTATATGCATCAGCACCGTACGCAGTTTTCGCTGGTGCAGAAGCAAGGGGGACCGCAACTGGCACATTTGACAGTGGTCCAGATGGAAGCCTTCAGCCATTTTCGCGGCGTACGAATGAGTGGGATTGTCGACCTTCAGCCGTTGGAATCTTGCTCCGACATTCAGGCGCAATTCTTCCTGGCCGAGACACTACGCCAATTGGCCGAAGAAGGAACGGCCGTCGTCGAAGTTCAAGTTGAGACCGCAAACCAGATGCTTAATCAGGTGATCGAGAAGCTTGGTTTTGAGGTTCGTGACGAGCTTCGCCTGCTGAGCAAGTCATTCGGCTAACGTCATTCAGGCTTTTTCGGTTCGTCGGTTGAAGCTTCGGAAAATCGAGCTTCGCGAGGATCGAGTTCGTGCCCTCGTCGGGTGGTCAAAATTTCGTACAGTTCCGGTCTTCGTCCGCGGATCCAGCGTCGCCCAGTGCACTTGTCGAGAAGTTCAAGATCTAAGTCAGCCATCACCAGCTGATCCTCTGGGGCGGTAACTTCGGAAATAATCCGACCGTAGCAGTCGAGGATCATCGCGTTGCCGGTGCGAACTTCGTCGTCGTCGAGTCCTATCCCGTTGCTGAATAAGACGAACATTCCATTGTCGTGTGCCCGAGCAGGCAGCCAGCGAAGAAGCCATTCACGTCCCTTCGGGCCATTTACCTCTTCGGCCAGTCGCTCAGGGGCTTCCCGTCTCTGGTTCCAGACGCTCGGATCGATTCGTCCCATCGCGTGTGGACTACGCGATGCCGTGCCACCAGTTTGATGAGGAGCCAGCAAGATATCGGCACCCATCAATGCGGTGGCTCTGGCATTCTCTACCAGGTTGTTGTCCCAACAGATCAGCACGCCCAACTTGCAGCCCAGGGGCGACGAGAAAACCGTAAAGCGATCGCCACTGCTCATGTGAGGACTGATGAAACAGTGAAGCTTTCGGTGAAAGTGAACCCCGCCATCCGGCATGGCAACGACATAGGTATTGTAGAGTCGCCCATCGTTGGCTTCCTCGATTAGGCCTGCTCCGATAATCAGGTTGAATCGCTCCGCAAAGGAAACGAGCATTGCGGTCGACTTTCCACTCGGCACGGCTTCTGCAAGTGCTTGAACCGATTCACGGCTTAAGTTACGAACATGCCAATACCCAGTGATGCACATCTCTGGAAAAGCAATCAGCTGCACATCGGAAGAGGCAGCCGCCTGGCAAAACTCTTCGATCTTGCCGAGATTGTAAGTTTGATTTCCCGGTTGATGCTGAAACTGAACCGAAGCGGCGCGAATGATCATTCGAGACGGGGCTTATCGAGAGGATAGGACGTGTTGATATGCTCGGCGAGCTTGATTTCAGCGTTGGGGATTGAGTTGCGAATGGCGAGGGGAATTGGGTCGACGATGGTTTTCTCGCGCCGAGCAACTAAGTAGTCGCGGACGATCGCGGACTGTTGATTCTGCATTAGGTAATGTACCCAAAGCCAAGCCTCGGCGTAGTCCGTCCCAGTCATCTGTTCCGGTTTTGAAATCGACGCCAAGCGTTCGAGATCGGGTTGCCAGGTACCTCTTTGGTTGCCGTCGGAAAGCCATGGAATGTGCTCTCGATTGAGCCGGCCTGGAACCCCAGCAACTTCGTAATACTCTGCCAAACCTTCGTCGAGCCACAGCGGCAACGTACCGACCGACGAGTTCAAATAGGCATGCGTCAGTTCATGGCGAAGGTCAGACAGGACATTCTCCGACCAAATCGCGTAGACGTAATATTCACCTCGTTCGACAACAAACAAAGCTCGGCGTCCATTTAGCTGTGGGAAATGGCGGCTAGTGAAGTCGGAGAAGGTCCCCGCATCCCGGAAAATGCGAACGTGAATCTTATCGTTAGAAAAGGGAATGCCGAGATCGTCGCGAAGTTCCATCTTCAGGTTGCGGACTTCCTGTAAGACTTGGCTGTCGTCTTGCAGATCGAAGTCTGCTTCAATTTTCAGCGGGACATCGTCGACAAACGTAGTTGGCGGTTGCTGGACGCGATTCGACCACATCATGCAGCCCTGCGCAAACACGACCGCAATACAGAGCATCAGCCCCGTTAGTTTTTTGGCGTGTTTGGAAAGAAAGGCCATCCGTGGTCCTTGCCGTGTTTGCAGATCAGCTTGCGGTTTGAGCCGAAATCAGCTGATCCAACTCTTCCTTAAGTCGGTCTAAGACTTCATCGTATCCAAAGGCCCCGACCGGTTCGCTGCCTCGTTTGAGATTCACGAATTTGGGGCCACACCATAGACCGAGATCCGCATCATCTGTCTCGCCAGGGCCATTCACTCGACAGCCCATGACGGCGATCGTAATTTTATGGTCCTTCGCATACTCCGTCAGTTCTTTAACTTTAGCAGCGAGATCGACGAAAGCTTCGTTTTCAACGCGTGAGCAACTCGGGCAGCTAATAATGTTGAGCGTTTGGAGGCCGTAATCGACGACGGTTCGCACGCGGCCTGCTTTAATGTCGTCGAGAATTTTGCGGCCCGCTTCGATTTCCTCACCCTTTCGAGAGTTGGGAACCGTCAGGGAAACACGGATCGTATCGCCAATTCCAGAGCCGATCAGTTGTTCAAACGCGATCCTGGTTTTGATGATTCCTTCCGGGGGCATACCTGCTTCCGTAACACCTAGATGCAGCGGAACGTCGGGGCGTTTTTCAGCAAAACGGCGATTCACTTCGATCACCTTCTGCGGGTCGCTATCTTTCAGCGAAACGCAGAAGCGGTGAAAACCGAGGCTATCGACTAGTTCGCAATGTTCCCATGCACTTTCCAGCATCGGCGTGATGGAATCGTCTTTCTCGTACAACGCCAGCTTCGCGGGATCGACGCTGCCGCAGTTTACCCCGATACGCACGGCACAGTCATTGTCTTTAGCGACGCCGATAATGTACTCCACCTTCTCTTGCCACGGCTTTTCGCGTTCGTGGTGGTAAAGGTGTCCAGGGTTATAGCGAATCTTGTTGACATGTGGCGCAACAAGTTCGGCAAGACGGTAGTTTTCCTGCAGATCTACCGAAAGGTTACCAGTCGTTTGCCGGCGAATTTCCGCGAGTGCTTCGGCGTCTTTCTTGCTGTCAACAGCAATACGAATAACGTCCGCGCCAGCGTTTTCGAGATCGGTCACCTGGGCGACCGTGGCGTCGATATCCTGCGTTTTCGTGGCCGTCATGCTTTGAACGGCGATCGGATGGCCCGAGCCGATTGTCACGCTGCCGACAGCCACGCTGCGTGTTGGATTGCGAACGATATCCAAGTTGTAAACTCCCGCGGTTGAAAGACTTTTGCTGTATTGTCTCCAACCGCGGTGAATTTGACAACATCACGATTTGGCTACGACTTGTTTAGTTCGTAGTCGATCGGGTAAACGTCTAGTACGACTTTGGTTAGGGCTTCGACGAAGAAGTATTCGCCAAACATTACCGACTCGTCCACGCCCAGATCCTTCTCGGTGTGGTAGACGCCGTGCTTTAAGATCCCTTCCCAGCCCTCGTCGTTGATCGCAAGGTATTCAGGCTGAACCAGTACGTCTAACATCGCCAGGGCAGTTTCTTTGTACTGAGCGGCCTTGGCTGGATCTTGAGTTTGCTTGCTTAGATCCAGCAGACCGGATGCGGCGATTGCTCCGGCCGAGGTCTCTTTCTGAGCTCCCCAAGGTGCCGGTTGGCTCAAGTCGGCATCGAAGTCCCAGAATGGCACGTTATCTTCCGGAAGATTAGCGATCCAGAAGTCCGCGTTTCTCATCGCCACGTCAAGATACTGCTGGTCCTTCGTCAGTTCGTAGCACTTCGAGTAACCATAAAGCGACCAAGCCAAACCGCGGGCCCAGCTGCTGTCGCCGCGTAAACCCTGATGGGTAGTTTGTTTAAGGAATTCACCGCTCTCCAGGTCGAACATTCCTTCATGGGCCGTCGAGCCGTTTTCGCGTACGATCGTGTCGCGGGTCGTTTGGCAATGGTTCACAGCACGACGCATCAGCTCTTCGTCGCCCGTCTCCAGAGCGGCGTAAAAGATGATGGGAACGTTCATCATAATGTCGATGAAAAGTGAGTCATCAGACACAAAGCTTCTGAGGTACTGTCCGTTCTCTTTAAATCGCATCGCCAGCGTTTGGCCGGCTTGGACGAGTACGTCGTTTAAGTGCTTATTCTTAGTCAACTTATACCAAGGCAAATAGGTGCTTAGGAAGATAAACCCAAGGTCGTGAACATCGCGATCGTGTTGGCGATGTTCCAATAGTTTTGAGTAATGTTCTGCACGCTCTCGCCAGGTCGGGTCGTCGGTGCGGAGGTAGAATTGCCACATCATGCCGGCGAAGAAACCGGCACACCAATCCGTCCATAACTCCTTGTCATGACGCCACTTACCACCCTCGGTGTAGATCGGAAAATAGTCCGGATGTTGGTTAACCGTGGCGGCTACCTGCTTTTCGGCGAACTGGAGGGCCTTGGTATACTGCTCGATACGTGCGTCACTCATGATCGTGCGAAACTCTTACAGGGAAAAGGGATAGGGCTAGGCGTCGAGACGTAAGTCGCGTACAAAAATCGGTTATAATGCACCGGTTCGGCTTATCCTAGCCGTAAGCGTGTTGCCCGAAAAGCGATTTGGCGAAGCTACCCGGAAAAATTCGATGTACGATCCTGTCTTTCATATCGTTCTATTTGCGCCCGAGATCCCTCCGAACACCGGCAACATTGGTCGCACGTGTGTCGCAACAGGCATCAAACTATGGCTTGTCGAGCCGCTCGGCTTTCAGGTCGATGACGCCACCCTACGTCGGGCCGGAATGGACTATTGGCAACATCTCAACTGGGAGGTCGTCCCCAACTGGCAAGCCGTTGAAGAGCGACTTAAGTCCAATCGAAAATGGTATTTAACGAAAACCGCCAAGCGTAGCTACAGCACCGTAACGTTCGAAAAAGGAGACGTTATGGTCTTCGGCTGCGAGTCGAAAGGGCTTCCCCGCGAACTCGTTGAGGCGAACGAAAAGAATGCCATATCTGTTCCAATGCGGACCGACGTTCGGAGCCTGAATCTTGCGTCGACGGCGGCTGTGATCGCCTACGAAGGGGTTCGCCAGCTCGAGGTCCGCGGCGAATATTCTCTGCCAATTGGCGAGTCCCCAATTGGGTAGAAAACGCCCAAAATGCGAGTTGGGCAAATTGAGCCTGTTTACCCCGATTCGCCGCATAGCCCGTCAATGGTTCGCGAATAAATGTTGTACACTTGTACAATAAGTGTTTAAAATATGACGTACAAGCGGAAATGAGCTGCTGTTCTGGGTGGTTCTTCTTGTGCAAGTTGCCAGGTTGCTCTCTTTTGGCACGGGAAGTTGGGGTGATTGCTCTTCCCTGAGTTCGGGCTTTTTTTCACAATAGCGACCGACCCTTTGACCCATCGGCCACGCATCGCAGGGAGGCGAAATGAGGCCCAAGCTTGTTGTTGATTATCTGGTCTATGTGACCGTTCGTCTATTTATCTGTGCGGTGCAAGCCACGCCTCTCTCGGTCTGTGCTCAGATCTCGAAATTCCTGGCCTGGCTCGCCAACGACATTTTCAAGATCCGCGGCAAGCTGCTCGACTCGAACTTGAAGCATGCGTTTCCTGAACTCTCGCCGCAAGAACGCCACAAGCTGGCTCGCCGAAGTTGGTATCACCTTTGTCTGATGGTGTGCGAAATCGCCCACGCGCCGCGAAAGCTGCACGACACCAACTGGCACAAGTTCATCACAATGAAGAACATTCACATCCAGATCGAGCAGGCCCTCGGCCGCCGTCCGGTGGTGGTGCTGCTCGGACACTTCGGCAACTTTGAAGTGATGGGCTATTGCACGGGGATGCTCGGCTTCCCGACGTACACGGTGGCCCGGCCGCTGGACAATCCTTTTCTGCATAAGTATCTGGAAGAGTTCCGCAGCGCTACCGGGCAGATCATTCTGCCGAAGCAAGGAAGTGCTCCGTACATTGAAGAGGTGCTGAAACAGAACGGCACGTTGGCGCTGCTGTGCGATCAAAATGCCGGACCGAAAGGGTGCTGGGTCGAGTTTCTCAATCGGCCTGCTTCGTACCACAAAGCAATCAGCGTGTTCTCGATGACCAGCGGCGCGCCGTTGGTGTTCCTCTATATGCGTCGCACCGGCGGCCCTCTGCAGTTCGAGTTCGGCGTCGAAGGAATCTACGACCCTGCCGAGTGTGACGAACCCAAAGGGGTGAAAGAGGTAACGCAGTGGTATAACGAAATGCTCGAGCGCGTCGTTCGCCGCGACCCGGAACAATACTGGTGGGTCCACAACCGCTGGAAAGACGACCGCCCCGCAAAGCGCCGAGAAAAAGAAGCCAAACGAAAAGAAGCCGCCAAACTAGCCCAAGCGGCGTAGCGATTGGTTATTAGGAAATGCTTGGCTCAGGAGAACTCAATCTCTTGTTTCGATTTGGGTGAGTAAGTGATCGCGTTCTCGCACTTCGCACTGGCGAGAGGCCAGTGGCACATCCATGTGATTTGATTGCTAGATAAGCACTGTTCCTACGAATTTGGCCAGCGAGGTTGTCGCTGGCCAAATTCCTTTGGATTTCTATGTCTACGGTATCTAAATACCATTGCAATCTACTCAAGCTAACGCTTCGTCGATTCAAGGTCGAAATTAAACTGATTCTCGCCTTTCTGGACGCTTGCACTTAGAGTTGTGCCGCGATTGTAGCGTGGAGGGATCTTCTCTGGTGGCTGTTCGACGGGAGGAGCAGTAACAGGCGGAGCTTTATGCTCGGTCGTGATAGAGACTGTATGTTGTCCAGCTTCAGCGCCCATGATGTCACGAATATAACGTAGCTCGTAGTGGCCACTATCATCTGTTATGCCATAGGATGGTCGGCCATCTTTCGGTGTAAACGTGACCCGAGCATTGGGCAAGGGACTGCCATCCATGGTCACAACTCCTTCGACAAAGTTCATGTCATATTGATTGGAGCTACAACCCAGCAACGAAAGCGAGAAAAATAGTAAGAACAAAATCCGCGATAATTGGTACATGAGTTCCTCGTGTAAGAAACAAGCCTTCCTAAGTAAGTGAAAGCAAGCCAATTGGGTATTGTGAGGATGTCCATTGGGCCACAACATCTGCTGCCCACTGATCGGTCATGCAGTTAGCACGACTCTAGTATTCACCGACAACAGCCCCATCTTCGCGGTCGCATAACGCAGTAAGCGTGGCAAAGTTAATTGTTTCAGAAATGAAACGCACCGAGCCATCTGCCAAGCCTCCCATCACGCCTCCAGGGTGTGCAGAAGTTAAGGCAACATTGGAGTGGTAGGCCGCACTGTTTCCATTCCCTTTGTAAGCGCCGATTGGGTAACGAAGAACAGTCACATTATGGCTCCAGCTGTTCGAGCCACCGGCAGCCCATGCACCACCCCAATACCCAGATGAGGTGCAGTCAAATTTATCAATTCCGTCATACTGATAGTCTGACTGTTCACTTACGAACATTGTGTTGCTCGTCCCATCGATGATCGAAGCAAACCTAATGGTTGTAGCGCTATTATCTGGGTCGATGTCGGTGATTACTCCGTTATAGTAGGCTTGTCCGTACATGTTACGATTAGGAGCTGTTGACGCTACACTAGTTGTTCCGCCTTGAATGCTTGAACCTTTAATCCCGACGTAACTAGCGCGTTGCGCAACATAGGCAATGCCATGCTTATCCCATGTTGCTGTTTCAGGTAAAGGGCTTGAGGGACAGTGGAGGCCGTCCACGACTAGTCCACTTAATACATCCGTGTTTGGATTGGGGATGTCCTGGTGTGTCCAGTCATTCGAGAATTCCAGCTGGTTGTAAGCGGCCGACTGCTCGATAAATGGGAACAAGCGAACGAACCATGAAGCGCCTCGGTATATCGTGGTGCCAGTGGCAGGAATTTTGGGAGAAGCGTTATACGGAAGCTTGCCAAAAGTGTCGTGGTAATTGTGGACGGCGAGTCCTAGCTGTTTTATGTGGTTGGTGCATTGCATCCGTCGAGCCGCTTCACGGGCTTGTTGTACAGCAGGCAAAAGTAGGGCGATAAGCACCCCAATAATGGCAATAACGACGAGCAACTCGACGAGCGTAAACCCGAAATTGTCTCGCGTTTTAGGCCTTGCAGAATTCAGAAGCGACTTCATAGTTAGCAACCTTTGACCCTATGGAAAGCAAATGGATGGAGACAAACTCGTTCGTAGGCATGTAAATATTCGCTGCCTAAATGGCAATAATCTCAACAAAACACATTTTCTTAGTTTTCCTTCAAAGGAAAATGAGACACAGCGTATAAATATTGAGAACTGTTGCGGAGTCGCTTGCAGTTGTTGAAATGAGGACGCAACGAGAATTAAATCGCCTACCCCCCCCAGCAAGTAACGTCGGGTCCGCTGTGCGACTACGGGACCTGGTTGGAAGTGGATTGCAATTTTGCCGGAATGGTTCAGGGCTGAATCCTTGATGAGAAGCGTTTGGGGTGGTGACGACCTAGGCGGCGTCCGCACATCTGAGCCTACAGGACTTAACCGATACGCCTGCCCATTCTCTTTTGACACATCCTGTCCGTTGAATGCGGCCCTGCGGCAACATCGGCAATCAACGCATATATTTGTAGATGTTTCCACGTTTCACGGTAGGCGAGAATAGAGTCATGATGCTTGGGTTTATTTTAGCTGACCAGGAAATTGAAATGTTATTGAAAACCGTTGAAGAATGTGGAATGGAGTCGCGATGGCGCTCGCAGATTTCGCCGGTCGATAAGGCCGCAAAGATAAGAATTCCTGGTTTGGATTTAGCCTCCAAAAATAGTAATGAAAGAACTTTAGATTGTTGGATTCAAGGCAGCGAAGGGAAAATTCACGTATATCTAGTAAAGCGTGAGGGCGGTTCTAGATTACATGAATTTTTGGCTAGTGTTAGCCTGGACATTAACGCGTCAAAGGAGCTTGTAAGCACTGCTCAAAAATTTGAAACACTTGTCAAAGAACGATTTAGACCTCCGGTGTAACGTAGGGTCCGCTGTGCGGACGCGGGACCTGGTTGGAAGTGGATTGCAATTTTGCCGGAATGGTTCAGGGCCGAATCCTTGATGGGAAGCGTTTGGGGTGGTGACGACGTAGGCGGCGTCCGCACAGCGGACCCTACGGGACTCGATTCACTCATGAATTCGTTGTTAGACCTAGTCATGCTTACGGTGCAATGACGAAGCCCAATCGGCATTCTATCACCGGGTGCAAACAACCATGGGGATAATCTGATGGCATCCATTTCGGAGTCGGATTACAAGTACTTTTGCAATGATCTGATTCAGCGAGCAATCGAAAAGCCGAGCATGTATTTTAAGTCGCTGAAGGATCTTGAATGCATTCTCTATGGGCACCAAGAAGCTTTTGAGCAACTAGGAGCCATCCCGCACATGAATGGTTTTCATTTTCGGTTTGCGGAGTGGTTGCATGCAGCAACGGGTGAATCAACCGCGGCTGGATGGGCGTTTGCGATTGAAAAGTTGGCCAAAAGCAAAAAGGAAAAATCCTTGGTTGTTTTTGAATCGTTTGCACGGCAGTTTATTGCGGAATGGCAATAGGTATATGGACAGCGACGAAGGCTGTCGGCAGGGAGCACGCTGTAGATTTGCTGGCATGGCAAAGTCGCCCACTCGAAACGTCCCATCAGGCTTCTCCTAAAGGCGTTGAGATGCGTTACCTATGCTTCTGCGCCGTGATTGCGATGGCTCTTGTTGGGTGCGAGGTAGAGACAAGAGTATCACCACGAGACCTAACGATAACGAATATCACCGCGTGCAAACATCGGATTCATTTGTTTGCCAAAGCAGAAAATCGATTGCCTGATTCCCTCGAGGAGTTGCCGACGCGGCACGGGTATTTGGATTCTACTGATGATGGTTGGGGAAAGCCGCTTCTGTATCAGGTTTTTTCAGATGGGACGCTGTCTATTCGAAGTCTCGGTGCGGACTTTCAAGAAGGTGGAAAAGGAAGCAATCAGGATCTGGAGATTGTCATGAGATGGAGAGACGAGGATGGAAATTTCATCGTTAAAGATCCCAATTGGCAAGTAGTGAGTCAATTGACCAACTATTGAAACAAAGAATGTGCGGCTGGCGAGTCTTTTGTAGATCTCACCTCGGCGACTTCTGCTCGATCGGCTTTGGTGGCGAAGGAAGCTACGACCTGGCGGAGGGTGGCGAAACGATGGGGTGTGGTTCGTTTACTCGGACTGCTGCGCTGGTGGCCCGTTAGGTGTCAGCGATCCGGAGGCGGCGTTTAGGGTTCGGCGGATGACTCGTTTGCATTCGCGAGCGATTCGCACAGGGACGGATCGCTTGGGCTTGGGAACCGGAACCGTTGGGCTTTCTGGTTCTTCCGAAGATTGTGGTTCCTCGGGAGGGGCGCTTGGGAGTGGAACTGGGGCTTGTTCGGGAGGAGTGATTTGGTGAACGACGTTGGCGCGAAGCGATGCCCATTGGAGGAGCTGCGAGACGGCAACGGAGGAATCGAACGTTGGTTGGGCGGATTCGGAAAACCTGGATTTCTCTCGGTCGTACAAGTCGGTTAGCTGCTGCACGATGTTTTCGAGAGAATTCTCACGGCGGTGCCGCGAGGTGACCTCGCTTATGGCGGCGGCGTCGTAACGCTCGATTTCTTGGCGGATATTCTCGACAGTAAACGCCTTGGTCAGGATGCGTCGCCCGAAGTTGTTTCTTTGCTGAAAATCGTAGTTGTCCGGCGTTACCAATGCGGCAATTCCGTGAACGCTCGTAGCAATCGTCGCGGCACCGCAGGCGATCGCTTCGCGAGCACATCTTCCGCGGGCAAGTACGATGTCGAAGTGAGGCAGAATGCGTCCGGGATCGGAAGTGAAGCGGTTTAAACTGACGCCAAGTCCTTCGACATGCATGTTCGGCGCGGCGTTACGGACGATATCGAGATGATGCTGGTTGAAGCCGTTTCCAAAGCATAAAACGGACCGCGGTGTCTCGGCAAAGTGTGTCTTAACGGGGAACTTTTCCAGTTTTACTCCGTTGACGATCAGCGAGACTTTATCTGGTGAAATGCCACCCTCGATCACAATCCGATCGTAGCAAGCTTGATCGACGCCGACGTAATGAACAACGTTCGGAAGCGTGAGGGTTGTATCGTGCCAGGCCTCAGCATCATGGCAAAAGAATATTGTTGGAACGTGGGGGAAACGCGCAGCCGCCGCAGCTGTTTCAAGCCAGTGATGGCCATGGATAACGTCAGGTACGACCGGCAGCTTAGACAGGTCATCGATGACCGGAATGCCATCATAGATCATGCTTCGGCCGAATTTGCCGAGACGAGGCGTATACACGATAGGAAGTCGATCAAGCTCTATCAAGCTGATGGCTAAGTCGCGAATGTATGCTTCAGTACCTGAGCCTTGATCAAGAATATAGTTTGTGATCAAGACCCTTTGTGCTAGGGGCGGCTTGCAATTTGACATTCGGACTCCAGAGCTTGCAGCAACGGATAGACATGTTGGTTAAAGGACATCGCGACTTGATATCGGCCTTGCTGAACGTGACGCTGTGCGAGCTTTTCGTACCGGGGCGGTTTGTCTTGGCGGACGAGCCATTGGCTGGCCGAGGATGACGAACGCACGACCTCTTGGCGAATTAAATTGGACCCGAAGCGATCAAGGAGACGGTCTACTTCCGGTTGAATCTCGATGTAGCTGCCAATCGCATTTTCTTTTTGCACGATGCGTTCGTTGTTTAGGCTGAGCACCATATCACGCGAATCACGCACGTTGCTGGGCATCGTTTCGATGGCGAATTCAAGGTTTTGCAATGTGTGATGGTAGTAGCCGGAAGCGAGTCGGACTGCATTGTCGATGATGGCACGCCACACATCGTGAACGAGTATTTCCCCTTCCGCGGCATCACCTACGACGGTTTCCACTTTGGTTTCAACCAACGTATCGGCAAGTTCCCAAGTGAGATCGATCAGGGGAGCCGTTTTGTTTTCCAGGAGCAAAGCGTAGAGGGCCTGATCGTTGTAGCGACCGAAGATTTTGCCGAGGGAAGATTGAGTTTGCTCGATAACTTTTTCGGTGCGTTGGATTCTAGCCGCTTTGCCGTAGGCAGCGCCCGTAGTCAAGCAGTAAACGGTTGGCTTGGCCTCCGCCATCCATCCATACAGCAGCAATTCATGGGCTGGATGGGCAATAAGGAGTGCCGATTTGCCAAAATCCATCTCACAACCGATTCTCTTGCCAAGTCAATGTGCATACCACGGCATGCATTGTCGAAGTCGCCCCGGGCGACTGTAGCAAAAAAATACAGCCAGTGACAAGAGATGTTCGTACCAGCCTCCTCGGGGGCAATCATGGGCCTTCCGTTCAAATGCTGATATGTCTCAAGTGGGACGAGAGCGTGGAGGAGAAGCGACTTCGTAAGACCGGGCTAAAGCGAGAGTATTGTGACCGGCCGTCTAGTGATGCGTCGGATGTGCTGGGAATCTACCTTCGGTGGCACAAGATTGGAGATAATAGGTGGCCACGATCTTTAGCGTTATCGGCCTTCCTGTCAGAACTCAAGCAGCGTTCGCCAAGCCGCATGGAATCAGCTTGGCGCGATAGAGAAGTTCGCGGAGGCCGCGAGACGCCGGTGGCGGGTTGCTTGCGAGATGCTTGCCACAGGCGTCGATGGGGAGGGCGTACTTAGTCTACGACGTTAGTTCAAAGTCGAAAGTGTTTTCGCCTGGCTTCACGTCGGCTTCCAGTTCGCTCTTACGGTTGTAGCGAGCGGGAATTTTTGGCTTGCCCGACTTGCGTTGACGTTTGGGTTTGACGGTGTCGGGGTCGACAAGCTCTTCGGCTGGATCGTCGTCTTCTTCGCTTGGGGCGATTTCGACGCGGTTGTGGCCGATTTTTGTCCCGCGCGTGGTACGAATGTAAGTCAGGTCGTACTTGCCTTCGGAGTCTGTACGGCCGTGGGCAGGTCGTCCGACGTCTGGTTGAAAGACAACGACAACGCCGCTGAGTGGTTTTCCGTCGAATGTGACGGTTCCTTGCACTTGGCCTAAGTCAGGTTGATCGCTGGGACCACCACAGCCGGACAAGCACAGAAAAATCACCGACAAGGCCATCGCTAAGCGACCAGCTTGGATCGATTTCATGGTTCAACTCGCAATGTAGCGTGAAAAATATGGAGATTACCGTTGGTGAACCGAGCCGCTTCGTCATGGACGAAGCGGCTAGTCCGTGGTGAATCATTCGGCTTAGAACTCGCCGAGGACTTCGCCACCGCGACGCGTGCTCAGCCCTTGGTAGGTTGCCATGTCCATGTTTTCCGACAGGAAGCGGACTGCACCGTCACCCATCAGGAAGTGAGCTCCGCCGGTGTGCCAGCTACCAGCTGCTTCTTCGGCACCACCGTTGATTGGATCGTTGCCTTCAGCGGCGATCAGGTATTCGGTCATTTCCGTCGGTGGATTGCTGTCGGCACCCCCAGCGAACATAGCGTGTCGGTCGCAGCCGCCGCTAAAATGGCCCATTGCTTCGCCGCCGGTGTCGACCACTTCGCTAACGAAGATCGTGTTCGAGAGACCGTCACGCACGTCGCCGAAACGCGTCTTGCTGGCCGGGTAGAAGATACCGTTGCCGTTCATACAGCCCCAATCGCTGTTCTGCATTTCGGCGAGAGTCGATGCTCCATCGGTGCAGTTGTCGCCGCCGTTGCCGATTCGGGTACCCATGTTGCCGTTGTAGTTCGATGGCTGTTCTTTATCGCCATACTTCTGTGGGCCTGGGCTGACTTCTTCCTGGGAAGGACACCAGAACACGTTGACGACGGTTTCTTGGACGATCAGTGGCTTGCCGGAAGAGGTGCCGCCCGATTCGTTGCCATATCCGTCTGGACCCTGAATGGCGTCGTAAAGCGCTCGTTGTTCCAGGTACGGCAGAATCGCTGCGTGCCATGTCCAGCCCCAGCCATAGTATCGATCGCCAGCGGCATTGATCGTTCCTTGGTTGCCGGAGCAGAGGCTGTTGAATGTGTCGTGATAGTTGTGCAGCGACAGCCCGATCTGTTTCAGGTTGTTCTGACACTGCATTCGACGAGCCGCTTCACGAGCTTGCTGAACAGCAGGCAGAAGCAGGCTAATAAGGACACCGATGATCGCAATAACGACCAGTAATTCGACGAGCGTAAAACCGCTGTGACGTGTCCGTGGATTCGATGAATTTTGGAGGACCATCCGACTCTTCTCTGTTAGGTAATTGCGAAACGACTGGCAAACAAAATCAATTCCGCGCTGTGCATCGACCAGCTGCCGTAGACGATGCGGCACAATAGAGAGGGATGAAAACGAATGCACAATTGCTTTTTTCGTGAGCTAAAAGCAATTCATCAAATCTACACAGAGAGGGTGCTCAGTCCCTCTTCTTTTGGGGGTTGGAAATAACGTGTATGCGAGAGTGTTTTGCGCAATACGGAGATTAGCGAAATCTAAATGCGTTGTGTTAAATCTGCGAGAACAAAATGAGGTCGCCGCACGCGGGGCGAGATCTTCACGTTCTCGCCGTAAACTCCAAGCTTAAGGGGGTGTTCCATCGCATGTTTCAGCGAAGCGATTTTCAGAGCGACTGCCGTAAATCTCCTCTGGCAATGCCAGCATTGGTTATTGTTGAATTTTGTATCGTGGAGGCATTTTCAGCGAGATTATGTTGTCCTAGAGATATTGGACTATTGGAAAGATCCACCTTCGGAAGAAGAACGCGCGATGTGGCTGGGAAATTGACAAAAAGCATTTGAGGCTTGGAAGGGATACCAAGAACCCGACCTGGTGCCCTTCCCTTTTGTAGATCCCATGTTGGAGCGGGCGCGATGGTGGCGTTTGGTTCTCGATAAAAGGAGTTCAGCGTGAATCGAAACGAGGTCATTGCATGGTTGTCGCAGATGAACGACAAGCAGTTTGTCGATTTCTTCTATGAAGCGGTCGCGGATCGTGACACGTCCGAGCTTCCTGGCGAGAAGGGGCACTTTGTTTTAGCGGACACGAGCAAGTTTCCTGGCGAACCACGTGATACGGCATTTCTGGCCCTGCCCGATCCTGCTGAAAATTCTAAGTGGGCTGACGACGTTCCAATCTGTCAAACCGGTCGCTGTCCGGAATGCGAGTCGTGGGTGCGTAGTATCGCGAAACATGCGATCTGCCCGCTGTGTGGAACGAAGGTTTACTGCACCTAGCGAGATCTGGCGGAGACCGTTTTCGCCACATTCGTGTAGCCAATCCTCCGTCGCCCAGGTAACTTCATGGCATATTCCCCGCTGGTAGCTAAGGATGGTGAAGCATATGGGTAGCTTGGCAGTTCGATCTCACAGGCCACAGAATCGGATGGTTCGACTCGCTTCGGCGGTCATACTGCTTTCTTTCGCGTCGGATAGTTTTGCTCAGTCGGCGGAAGAGATTCGCGGACAGGAAATATTGCAAGCAGCGGTCGACTCTTGGCGGACGCTGCAAAATCGATCCGCGACGGTAGCGTTGGATTGGGAAGGCGAAAGCACTGTCCTGAAACATTCGCGCCGCGACTTAGAGGGAAATCCAATTCCGGCGGCCGATCATTTGTTTGCCCATTCGGTAAAGTATGAGATCGACTTCAAGGGGAGGCGGCTTCGACGAGAAACTAGTCGCGAACTGTTTGACTTGTCGGAGAAAACGTTTCGCCGAGAGTGGCTCATTGATCTATACGATGGCAACACGTTTCAGCAATTTCTTCCACCCCTGAACGAATCGTCGTCTGTCAGCAATTCGCGGAATGGACCGACAGGAAAACTAATCCAGCGGGGCAAAACACGCACCGCGGCATTTATTCGTGCGATCGACACTCCGCTGTTTTGGTCTCACGGATTGCTACCAATCGAAGACGTTGAGCCAGAAACGCTCACCACGAAGCCAACGCCTAAACAGTTCGTTTATGAAGGAGAACAGTTACTCGACGGGGAACGTGTACATGTCGTTCGGTATGCGAATTCGGATCAGGTCGGCCGATATGAAAAGTATTGGCTAAGTGAGGAAAACGCCTGGCTTCCGGTTCGACGCTCGAGATATTGGCAAGGAAACGAGACGTCACGGTTAACCGTCGAATATGCAACCGATAAGCAAGGCCATCCCTTACCCAAGCAGTGGAAGTTGGTCACCTTCGACACCGGCCGACCCAACGAGCAGCGTGTGACCGGCATCGACTCGTGTCGTATAAAAACGTACGAGACTGATGTCGAATGGAACGACCGAATGTTTCACGTGGAGCCGTTGCCTGGGATGGTGGTCAAAGATTTGGGCAAGGAGTCGAAGTGAATCAAGCTACACCGACCAGGGAAAAAGATACGCTTGAAGATCGAGGATGGATCACGCGGGGAAGGATTGTCTTGCTGGCCGTTGTGTGCGTCGCCGTTGGGAGTAACGCACGTCCGAGAGAGGCGAAGCTCGGCTATTATTATGGGGGTGCCCAGCACTGGAACGAGGCCCGAGAGATTGGTTGGCCCTGCACCGTTTGTCGATTCAATGTGGAATTCTTCACCTACGATCCTGACTTCGAGTTCTCACTAACAAATGTCAAGAGTCACCTCGGGCAGCCACAGCCTTATGGTCGGTATTGGAAAGCTTCATTTCCAGCACATGTTGAATGGGACGACCCTCAGGGATTTGGCGAGGGTGTGTTTCTAAGCAATGTGATGATATCAATCGCCTGGTGGAGTGCCGTGGGCGTGTTTGCGTATCGATTGACGTGCAAGAAACGCCTTCAATTCGGCATTAAGCAACTGCTTTTCCTGCCGCTGCTTGTTGGAAGCGGTCTGATGTTGGCCAGGCTGTTTTAACGAAAGGATGGCGATGCCGTCTGATTCAACGCATAACACCTCTGTGCCGCGAACTGGCCGCCGATTTCAGTTTGGGTTGTTATCGCTGCTGGCGCTTACGGCACTTTGTGGCGTCGTGTTCGCGCTGATGCGGGAAGACCCGGCCGAGAGAGACCAGCAGGTAATGGAAAACTTGATTTCAACGGGCCTGTATTACTGGGATTGGACGACCGACGAGCGTGGGAGAATTGTTCATCTCGAATACGTTGGAGGTAGCTACGACGACGTCTGGTCGTTGGAGATCAAGAAGCTGGACGCGCTGCAAACACTTGAAGTTTGCGCGAACATCGGTATCAGTGAGTACTCGCTAAAGAATTTTGCCGAGCTGAAAAGCCTGCGACGCTTGATTGTTAAAGATACGCCGTTGACCGACGAAGAACTTCGGGCTTTCCGGCAGCAATGTCCTGAGTGCGTCGTCGAACACAGCTTCCGAGACTTCGCGTCCTATGCTGACTATGCTTGGTGGCGATGTGAATACAATCTACGGCAGCTAAGTTTAGAGAGCCCTCTGGAGGCTTCCGATGACCAACCCTTACCAGTCGCCCAAGGAGAAGGGCTCGGAACCGATTGAAACGGATTCGTTGCCGATTGGCCGGGCCGTCCTGGGTGGTACCATCTGGGCTCTGGGATCTGCGTTTCCGATCGCCGCATTGATGGTCACGTTTTTTCGATTCCCGATTCCCTTGGGTGGGATTGTGACGGGACCGCAGTTCATTCCGCATGCGATGGGGGCGGTGATGTTTTATGGCATCATCTTGGGAGGCTTCTTCGTTTTGGTTGTCTTGGGAGTCGTCGCAGGACTAATGGGAAGGATGTTGGGCTCAAAGAAACGGAATCAGTCTTATTTAGGTAGGGGCTTGGCCGTCGCTGCGACATTTACTGCGCTAATGATTTTGGCCACGCTCGACTGGGTAATCGGTCCCTGGTGACCATGACCAATGTGTTTTCGGGCCATCAATTAACGTGATACTCTTCCCCGGTGAGCCCGGTTTCATCCCGTTAATGGTAGGGTGGCGCACTTTTTGTGTGGAATTGTCGGATTTCTATAGTAGATGGGAATTTGTCCGTACGAAACAGTAATAGGAAACACCCCGTTTCCATGGCGAACTGCCGATCCATCCTACCTTAAACCCCCTCCGAATCGGCTCGCCAGCCCGAAAGCCAGTCATTCCACTGGCGTTCTTATCCATCCTTTTTTCGTACTGGATACCCCACAATGACGTCCTCTATTTCTTGTCGTAGCCACCGCGGTTTTACCCTGGTGGAACTGTTGGTTGTGATCGCGATTATTGGTGTGCTGATCGCGCTTCTACTGCCGGCCGTACAACAGGCTCGCGAAGCAGCTCGGCGCATGCAATGCTCGAACAACTTGAAGCAGCTTGGCCTCGCGATGCACAACTATCACGATACGTTTCAGTCGTTTCCTTCAGGCTACATTCATATTTCGACGTCCGACAACAAGGGGCACTGGACCTGGTCGGCGTTGATTTTGCCATACGTCGAATTGGGGAACGTTTCGGACGTGCTGCAGGTTGGACGCGTGAATGCTTCCGATGCGTTGACCGCCAACCAGGCCGTTATGCAAGGAAGTTACGATGCATTTCGGTGCCCTTCCGATACCGGTCCTGATGTTAGCAACACCTCCAAATGTGCCGGGTGCGCGATTGAGAATGCCGGGGGCACGAACTTGGGGCTTTCGAAAACGAACTACGTGGCGGTGAATAACTCGGCGTACGTGCGAGCCAATCAGGCCACCAATTTTGCGAACGGAACGACAGGCGCGACAGGCATCTTCTATCGCGACAGCGATACTCGTATGCGAGACATCACCGATGGTACAAGCAATACGCTGATGGTTGCCGAACGCTGTTATGTGCTTAATGGCGAATGGTTCGGCGCGAGTGAAATGTTCGCCACGCGTGACAAAAACGGAAGCGGCCCCGATCATCAGTTGCATCCAGACGCGGCAAACTACGATCAAGGGTTGTTCCGTACGCTTTGCACGTCGATCTTTTCGCCAAACATCGTCATTGGTTCGACCACGTCGACCAACGTGAATCGTAACCACGGTATTTCCAGTCTGCATCCTGGCGGGGCTCAAGCGGTGCTCGCCGATGGATCGGTTCGCTTTCTAACGGAGACTATTCCGAGCGACACCGATGGGCAGACCGACACCATCATGGAGTACCTCGGCAATATGCAAGATGGTCAGGTGATCGGCGAATTTTAAGCCCCCTGCCCTACCAACTTTCCTGCCTATCTTTGAAGAGAATTTCTCATGCCATCCAAATATGCGTTATCCGTTCCGTTTCGTTCCTTGGCCGTATTGCTGACGATCGCGTTATGCGGACTCGTCGGTTGTTCCAAGGGGGCTGGTCCTGACTTAGGTTATGTCGAAGGAGTTGTTACGCTCGACGGCAAGCCGCTGGACGGAGCTGAAGTTTCGTTCGAGCCGAAGGATGGTCGTCCTTCGATTGCCATCGCTGACCCAAGCGGCCACTACGTCTTGAAGTTCACCGGCTCGCGCAACGGTGCTGCCATTGGCGCACATGTGGTGCGAATCACGTCGGCTCGCGGTTCAAGTGGTGGTGAAGGAGACGGCCCATTGGTGAAGGCCCGACCGGAACTGTTGCCGGCGAAATACCATGCGAAGTCGACGTTAACGGCCGAGGTCGCTGCCGGCAACAACGAGATTGATTTCGATTTGACGTCGAAATAAACGACGTTGTTCAGCATTCCAAACAGAAAGCCACGCTCAAGTGATTGAGCGTGGCTTTTTTTGTGGTGATAGCTGATTGGCCTGCCGCCTACTTGCTCGTCAGCACGGTCGAATTGGTCGGCGTAAACCCTGCCAGATGCAAACCTCGTGTGGCGGCGGGATGCTGCATAAACATTTCCCACACACTGCCGGTGAGCATATTTTCGGCCATCAGCAGCGAGATCCCGGTATCGATACCGATCACGTCTGAACCGACCCAACCGGTGGCTGGATTGAATGCATTGACGAAACCGTAGCGTCCGTAAACCTTCGAGCCGAAGTGCTGCTTCTGATACTCCAACGTATGCAGCGCTTGCTCTGGAACGGCGGCCAAGGCACCTGCTGCGGCGCTTGGGACAAGCGTTCCGTCGATCCCGCGATCAGGTTCGATACGATCCTTTTTGTAAGGGCCACCCCAATCGCGATAGCCGGTCGAGCTATCGCTGCTGGTGATCCCCCACAAGTCGGCACCGTAATGTCCCAGCTTTTGCGGATAACGTTCGGCCAGGCTGGTCAAAAAGGCGATGTGTGCCTTATGAGCCGTTACGGCGTTCTGCCAATAGTTACGACCCCCAGGCGAACGGAAGTTCTGGAAGTTGAAGAACGCCATTGGATACTGATGCACGAACAACGGTGGGTAGCTTAGGAAGTCGCTGCCGTTGAGCGAAAGCATCGGTTCACGTCGCCATGCATTCCACGACGATGGTGGAATTGGGTTGGATGGCGCACCGATGGCAAGAAGCTGCAGAATCAGATGTTCGCTGAAGTGATCCCACTGCTGAGGCAACCTGCCGATTTCCGGCATGTAACCCATGTGCAGACAGCCATTGTCGCCGAGCATCCAAGTCCAATCGACACGCTGGTAAAGCTCGTTGGCCAGCCTGCCGATCTCGGAGTCATCGCGAAATGCCACTGACGCAGTCAACGCTCCGGCAAGCATCAGCGCTGTGTCGACGGTCGATGCTTCCGAACGCAGGGCGCGTTCACCCGACTGCGTATCGAAAAAGTGGTAGACGAATCCGTTCTCGTGAGCGGCACGCGTAGCCAGGCTATGGAGCATGGTTCGCACGCGTTGTTTGATTTCGTCTCGCGGAATCCAATCGTACTGCGCGGCGACAGAGTGGGCCGCGAGCCCGAAACCACACGCGGCGCTACTTGCGTGTCGACTATAAGAGCTTCCGTCAGTCGCCGCGCGATCGGCGACGAGTTGCGTTTCAGGATCGACCGCTTCCAAGAAGTATTGGTAGCAACGTCGCTGCATATCGCGAACGAAGGCTTCACCGGACAAGTCCAGGGGAGACTGTTCGGAAAGGTACTCGGAGTAGGCTGTTCGCGGCGCGAGGCCGCTCCATGCCAAAGGGAGCGTAAGCCCGGCCGCGAGGAAAGTTCGACGCTTCACGCGTGACCCCCTCTCGTTGTTTTAGGAAGGAAATGATGCGGAGAGAATGGATAGATACTTGCCCATGGATCCCCTCGTCAGTACAGCGTTCATAACGGGTATTGCGAGAGGATATGCTTTGAATGCATAGGAATAATATACAAAAAGGCTTCATTTTTAAAGGCCAAGTGTGCATTGTAGAACGGGTTTTATGGTGTGCTTTGCCGCAGGCTACGCTTCTATGGGGGGTGCGGTACTGCTTTTGCTTTTTGGGGGTATGGGCAAAATGGGTTGTAGCAATCCGCGTTGATTTGACAGCTTAGGACTGCTACTCTCCCCCTTTCCACTAAGTGGCAGGGATGTAGCATCTTTTAAGGGGAAAATAGGCATGATTGCCGACCCAGTGATTTCTGTGGTGATTCCGCTTCCCGACGATCGGGGGCATTTGCTCGATTGCTTAACGGGGTTCACACAACAAGAGATTGATGTGCCGTTTGAGGTGATTGTTGCCACGGCCGAAGAAGACTCTTACAGCTTGGGAGAGTTGCCACATCAATTTCCAACGGTTCGTTGGGTTCACCAGTCTGGGCTGAATGTGAACGCGCTGTACAACCTGGCCGCGTCGGCCGCGTACGGCACTTATTTGTATGTCACCGAATCGCACTGCGTTCCGCGGCGTGATTGTCTACGCCAGATTTATGAAGTCGTCCAGCGCGAAAATATTCCGGCCGCATGTAGTGCGAGCGACGGGATCAATCAGAATCGGATCGCCGAGGGAGAGCAGCGTATCTTTGAAGAGGACTTCCTGAGTTGGATTGGCGATATGAAGTGCAAGATCGCCATTCGCGGCACGCTAATCTTACGATCGATATGGAACGACATTGGTGGGTTTCAGTCGGAATTCGGGCACTTCTCTGAGATGATGATCGGTGCAAAGCTGGAAGCGATGGGAATTCGTTTTGGCTATGCCGAGAAGTCGATCGTTTCGCACGTAAACCAGGTCTGTTTTCAGGAACTTGGTGCCGAGCTAATAGAGTATGGTGCAGACGAATGCCGTGCGAATCACCTGGGACCGGCCGACCACCAGGTTGCGTACAGCAGCGAATGGCTCCAGCGAGAATCGTTGATTTGCGATCGATCGCGTTTAGAACGGAAACGCCAACGGGAGGTTCTCCGTCAACGCATGCGAGCATGGGCGTTTCAGTGGTTGCCAATGTCTGGCAAACGGAGGTATCAACTCTTCGTCCAATTTTGGCAAGGCAGCATTCGCCTTGGTAGACTGCGATACTTGGCGTCAATGAAAGCTGAGGACATAAATTACGATCAGCATACCGAGAAAAACGAACCACTTCGCCGAGCTGCCTAGCGATGTATTGCATGGGGTGAACCAACAAGCCGCATCAGCGTCTTCCAAGCAGTAGCTTGTTAAGCACCTCTTGAGAGGCAAATTCAATGGACTTATTCCCAGACGAGTGGGAACTGATCGGGTTGTTTGAATGCGAGCCGAAGCTAAGTGACGACGATATTCCGTGGGCGTATAACACTTTGCTGTTTGAAACGACTCGTGGTCGCGACCGACTTCGCTGTCTTATCGAAGCAGGTTACGGCGACTTTCGTTTTCATTGGTGGGAAGGAGATAAGCTCCGAACCCAGTTAGAGCTCCGTTTCGTCCTTGGGCTTTCCGTTTCTCTTGGAGGTGGCCGCGACTCCATGACGTTAACGTTCCGCGACGATGCGGTAGGTCCGCTTACCATTCAATTTAAGCCACATGTCTCGTTCCAGTGGCAAATGAATTTCTTACGGTAACGGCTGATAACCCTTGCCAGATATTGTTTCCGGAGCAGTTGGCGATCCAACACCATCCCATTCTGGGACTGGGCGTGTGGCCGGCTTGGCATCGTTAGAAGGAGAGCTGTCTGCCTCTTCCACGAGAGTGTCGTCCAGGATTACTCCGCCACCACTGGCCGTCTTCTTGTAGGTCTTTGTGCAATCGGCGATCACGCAATTCGACAGCGTAATTTTCTGTTTCGCTTTGTCGTCGGTCATCGCAGCAACGCCAAGCTTGTAGAAAGTACACTGATTGACCGACAAAGGGCCGCCGTTGTTCCAGAGGCCGGTGCCACCGTAGCCGAAGTAGCAATTTTCAAGGGTCCCGGTCGTCCAGATGCGAACCTGGCGGCCGTTGCCAATTCCGATGCAATCCTTCAGCGAAATGTCATCGACCTTCAAATCGTATCCGCCATCCTGATTGCGAATCGCTTTACAACGTACGAGCGAGACATCTTGTGTGTTGCCTTCCATGACGAAGCCATCGCCATTTTTGTACCGCTTCTTTTGCAGGGGCATCATGTTGTTCGCCGCGGTGCAGTCTTCCAGATGAAACTGCGTGTTGGGCGTGCCACCATTGTTAATATTGAAGCCGAAGGGAAACAGCTCGGTCTTCTTTTCCCACTCGGCATCCGCTTCGGAGCAATCAGCGACGCAGTTCTTTAACTGGACACGATCGCATCCCTGTTCAAAGCGAAATCCGTGCTTGCTGTAGCGAACTAAGCGACACGCTTCGAGCGATAGGTCATCGCAGTCGCTAAGATAAAATCCATGCCGACAATTCCGGATATCGATCTCACGAAAGAAAATGTGGTTGCGTGATTCGACCGTCTTACAGGGATGGGCAACGATACCCATTTTGTAACCATCAATTTGGACTTGGCTGATTGAAAGATGGGACACCTTTTCGCCAAGCTGAATCGCTGTTGCTCCCTTCGTGGGATCGTCAATCGTCCAGCTACTCTTCAAAACAGGTAGCCCTGCCCCAGAGTTGTGACCCCGAATTATAATCGGGTTTTGTGGTTCACCTTGGCAAGAGATTTTCAACGAGACGCCTTCGTAGGTACCACTACCAATCAGCAGCAGATCCCCTGGTTTAAGCGTATCGACCGTCGATTGTAGTTGCGATGGTCCGTACGCATTTTCCCAGCTTGTACCATCGTTGGTTCCAGTAGCCTCCGGCAATACATGATAGGTCGCGGCATGGGAAAGAGAAAACAGCGTCAGTGACAAACAAACAGCAAGCGAGAACTTCAGCATGGGAGCAGGCTCTTAGGGTCGTGGGCAGAGTTTAGCTTAAGGAAAAACTATAACGCAAACGAGCCAAACTTTCACGCTTTTGGCAATCCGAATTTTGTGAGATGACTACCACATAATTCGATTTGACAACTCACGCAACCGTTGGCCTCGCTGTGGATTGATCGATTCGACCCAGGAAACCTGTCCTTCCAGGTGGTGGCGATAATGTTCGTGGGCATCGACATTCTGCGAATCGGGACCTAGCCGAATACAGTTGGTAAGCACGGCCTTCAATCGGTCGTATGTACGCCGATCGACATTCAGGTGCTCATTGACGATAACGCCGGCAATCCGCTGACGAACGCCTTGGGGCATGATGCGTGTCTTGCGGTGATGAACGAAGAAACCTTCTTCCATCACCGTAGCTGCAACATGATCGGCAAACCGCCGGACAACTCTCTCGAAGGGGGTATTCCCGGAAAACGCTAAGTCGTCGGCATACCTGGTATAGTTGGCACCAGCCGACTTGGCGAGTCCACCAAGACGGGCGTCCAGTCGATAGGCAGCCAGGTTTGCGAGGGCCGGAGAGGTAGGCGCCCCTTGAGGAAGATGAGGTCGTTCATACATTGGGAAGTCTAACGCTAGGGGCAACCGCTCTTCCCAGATTTCCGATGGAGTCGTGTTGGTACAGAGCCCGGTCAGCAGGCTGGCAACGGCATCGGGGTAGCCGATAGAGCGAAAGATGGCGTGAATCTGAGCGGCACGGATCGATGGAAAGAAATTGCGAAGGTCGAGCTTCAGCACCACACGCTTTCCAACGTGAGGTTCGGCAAAGGATCGGACCGAATGGCCAGCTCGAAATCCATGGGCTGCTTCATGCGGCCGAACGTGATTCAGGATGTCGGTGTTAATTCGACGTTGTATGCCTTTCAGTCTGGATTTGGGAGCTTCTACTAAACGTGTCTCTCCCGAAGGCTTGGCGAACGTTAGATAGCGATAATGTTGTAGCTTTGCGTTCGCATGTTTTGCTTCCCAGCCGCGACGATCGGCAAACCAATCGAGCTCTCGAATTGGCAGGTCCAGCCATCGCGCTAACTCCGCCGGCGTGATAAGGGAAATGCGATCCGAAGAGGTTATGCTCTCGATTGTTGAGGACATAACCGGCGAGGGGGCTAATGCTCCGGATAGGCGTATGTGATTCTTGTGGTATGCCTTGAGGAAGCCATAGTCTGCCAGAAGAAATGCTTCGACTTGAGGTTGGCGCGGACGTGGTCCGACGGAAGATGCTTGGACGAAACGTTTGACCAATGGCTTGAGCCATCGCTGTTTGCGTTTGTCGAGAAGCAAAACGCGAACGTGCTCGACAAGCGCGTCAGTTTCAACTGGGCCACCGACAAAGGCAGATGCTAAAGTAGCGGCAAGCAGCTTTCGAGAATGCATACAAAGTGGGCGACGGGCTGGCTAACGAATCCGGTCTGGCGTGAGTCGTTCTGCGTGAAACGCAGGTCAACTCACGCGGCGAAATGGACAACCACTGAAGATCCCCTGGGGTAACCCCAGAGAGGCCTGGTCGACGCGATGGTCTTCAAGCCCAGCTTAACGCATCCCGTCGCCCGGGCGCTATGATAGCGAAGTCGATGTGGCAAAGGAAAGGAATCTCGAAGATTTCCCTTCGCCTCCTTTATCCTCGGTGACTACAGGAGGCAGGCTGAGGATCAGAATCACTCGAGATCTGCTGCGAGCGATGTTTAATTCGCTGTGCCGCGAAACTGGCAAGTGCAATGAAAAGAAACGTCGAGGCACTAAAGCAGACACCGGTCCAGCCCCAACGAGTCCATGCCCAAACTCCGATGGCCGATCCGACCGAGCCGCCTAGGAAGTAGGTCACCACGTACACCGCACCAAGACGATTACGAGCTTCGGGAATCAGGCTGTAAATGCGAGACTGATTGCAAACGTGAACGGCCTGCATCCCCAAGTCCATTAAGATGACACCAATGGCGAGCACCCATAGCGATGTTCCCCATAGGCCCATACCTACGAAGGACACGAAGGTAAGCAAAAGAGATGGCCCTTGGATATAAACAGCGCCAACTTTGTCTGCTAGTTTCCCAACTGGCCCTGCCGCAATCGCGCCGACGATCGCTAAGAGTCCCAGCATGCCGGCGACATCGCTGCCATATTCCATCGGTGGTTGTTCGAGGTGAAACGCAAGTGTCACCCAAAATGCACCGAACCCAGCAAACGAAGCACTTCCATAAACGCACGCGGCGCGTAGGACCGGTTCGTTTCGCAAAAGCGTTCCCATCGATTGCAGTAGCTGCGGATAGGTCAGTCGAGATTGGGGGGCAGACTTGGGAAGTTTCACCCACAGCAATAAGAACAAGACGGAAAGCATTCCGGCGGCAAGATAGTAAACAGGACGCCAGCCCCATATCGAACCGAGCAGCCCGCTTAAAGCTCGCGACATGAGGAGGCCTGTCAGGAGTCCGCCGAAAACAGTACCAACGACAAACCCTCGCTGACGCTCATGAGCAAGGCTTGCTGCCAGCGATATCGTCATGTGGGTACCGATAGTCGAAAGCCCTAGTACGAAGCAAGCCACCGAAAACCAAACGATGCCGTTAGACGTCGAAACAGCCAGCAGAGAAAGAATGGAAGAGCCTACTGAAGCCAGGATAAACGGCCGTCGATCATAGATATCGCCTAACGGCAAAAGAAATAACATGCCGCCAGCTTGTGCCAACATGCCTAATGTTGCCGCGCCTCCCACTTGAGCTTCCGTCAAGCCAAGTTCGCTGGCAATCAATGGCAACAGTGGTTGGGCGTAATAAAGATTCCCGACAACTAAGCCGACCGTGGCAGCGAGAAGTACTGTCAGCGACAGGTGAACGCCGGGTTCCTCTGCGCTGTGGGAATGGCTCTCGGAAGAGTCTTCTACGGAATCCGTGACCGTTTGCTCCGTCATCTGCGGTTAACCTACTTCTCTTTCCGGGGCGTTGTTCCAAGCTAGGACAAGATAGCCGAGCTTTCTGCGTCAACAGAACAGATCTACATGACACGACAACCACCCCCACGGTTCGTCTGTGGAAATCCGAGAGGTTTAGCCCTGAAATAGAAGCCACCGACCATCGCGATCCCCGACGTTGGAGGGTAAGTGAAAAACCTGGCGATGATCCCAATTACGCAGCGGATTAATGGGAAGACAGGGTTCGCGGCGTTAGGCAGGAAGTGGGGCAACTACTTTTGTGAGGTGAACTCGAGGAGATCTTTTCTAGCCTGCTCGCGAAGCGGGTGGTTGGTCTTTTCGTAAATTCTTGCACGCGCCAATAGTAGAGACTCTCGCCAAGGAACGTGAGGCTCCAAAGCTTGCATCGCTTCTAAGGCTGTCTTTTCGGTCAGGTTTTCCGCGATCAAATACCGAACTAGTAAACGTTCGTCTGCCATCCGGTGCATGGCGAAGGGAGAGCTAAGACCCTCGAAGAATTGTGCACCTGCATTCCGATCACGCTCTGCGATTTCAACCATTGGAACGAACGATGCCCTTAAGATCTGCGAAAGAGCCCATGGATCGGTTTGTAGTTCGCTTAACATCTCATTGATATGCTGCGCCGCTTCGGCGTATTGCTTGTTGCGATTTTTAGCTATTGCTTGGATCGCGTGAAATTCGGTGAGACTATGCTGCTTTACCGTTTCAAGTATTTGTGGATCGATTGGTTTTTTCGACTCCGCACAAGTATGGGCGTAAAGGACCGCCTCGACGGGGCATAACTCGTCGACACCTGCAGAATCGAAAAGAGCATTCGCGTGGACGAAATTTTTTTGGAGATAAGCATTCAGCGCGTGAGCCCGTTGTTGCTCGTTCTTTGAGAGCGAATTATCGACCGGCACAATACCGCCCAGGTAGGCATGCATCGACATTCTTCGGCGAATGATTTTATCTCTTTCTTCCTGCGAAACTGATAATGGTAAGTCGTCGTTTAAGGAAATTGCTTTCGCTTGCAGGTCCGTGATAGAAAATGGTGTCGTCTTGCCGACGCTTTTTGCGAACGCGTATTCGAGAAGGTTTCGATCGTCTGTGTTAGGTCGAAAGTGCGAATCGGCGACGATCGAGTCAAGCGTTTGAGAACCGCAAACGTAGCGGGCGAGAAATCCAGCCGAATCATTCACTCGCCACCCAAGACGCAGGGCCTCGCGCATCATTGGTTCACGGATCTTGCTCTCAATCGCAGCAAGATAGTTATCTGAAGATGTCGGCACGCGACCACAAACGAACACCATATCGCGCGACTTCGTTTGCCACACTTGAACGTCGGGGAATACTGATCGCAAAGTAACGATCACGACTTCTACTGTTCGAGAGTCGATTTCATAGCCTTGTAGCCATTGCAAGAAACGTCCATTGTCAGTCAGGCAATTGTCAACGGACTGATAGAACTCCTTGGTATACAGATTCGCGATTCCGGCCCGATAAGGGTTCGAAGGCTCGGAAATGATGACGTCGTATTTTCGCTGGGTCGTAAAGAGAAATTCTCGGGCATCGTTAAAGTGCAAATGAAGTTTAGGGTTGTCTAGCGCGTCTTGGCTTACCGACGCACATAGTTCGGCCATCTTGACGACCGATGGTTCTAGTTCGACAACATCAACGTGCTTAACCGGGCGTTGGGCAGCGAACCACCCCGCCGATTCTCCAGTACCAAGCCCAATGACGAGACCCGACTCACTATTCGGGTGAAGGATCGGTCCTAAGATTCCAAGCCCAATCTGCGTCCCCGCGTCTGAGTAAGCATTTCCATCGTTCTTACCATCAACGATGAATGAAAGACCATCGTTGGCAGTGATCGCAATGCTCGACTCTAACCCCTCCGATTCCCAGACAACCTTGCGGCGTGCTCCCTGGGTGAAATCTCGAATTGAATTGGGGAGGTTGTCCGCAAGATGTGCTCGACCGGCACCAATTCCCGAATGCCGCCAAACAGCCGAGGGACCTCCTGTCGCGATAGCGAGGATAGCGACAAGCGAGATCGCCGAAATTGAGATACTGGAAAGTGTTTGCCGACCAGCGTCGAAACAGAAGAGACCGACAGAAAGAATGGCAAGGATGACAACACAAGCCTGCCAAAGCCCAGGAGCGCTAAGCATGGGGAGTAGAAAGAAACCTCCGATTAACGAACCGGTGATTGCTCCTACGGTATTGGAGGCAAACGTCCAGCCAACATGTTTCCCAATGTCGTGATTTCCCTTGCCTGCAATTGCAACGATTAATGGAAACTGAAATCCAGCAACGACCGCCGTCGGAAGAATCACAAACGACGCTATTTGCATCCAATGCCAAATCTGTTGCTGGAATGAAGTAATCGACGCTTCCTGCAGGCGAAGCGCCCACAGGGCGATATCGTCGCCCCACCAAAATGGAATCGCCAACAATAAAGCCTCACACGAACAAGTCAGTGCGAGCCAGGAAAGGGTCGGCTTAATCCATTTGCCGACAAAACTGTAGATCGCCCCGCCCAATCCAATTCCTAGTAGAGCCGTGCAGAGAATTAGACCAAACGTATACGTCGTGCCGCCAAGCAGTGGACCAAGCATGCGGTACCAGACGATTTCCATCAAAAAGAAAACGCATCCGACCGCCGCAGATGCCACACAGACAATCCAAATTGAATCGTTGTTTTGTCGTTCCTCGGCAGGGATTGCAGATGTTTTCGATGGGCTTTGGGCAACCGCTTCTGAACTTTGAAGACGACTCGCGTAGTACCATGCCACGCATCCAAGAAGGCCGTTAACTAGGCAGGTTTGCCAAAGCAGTCCTTGGTTACCTAATAGTTCGAGCAGGACAAAATTGCTTATCCACGCTCCTGAAACGGCTCCAAGTGTATTTATCCCGTATAGCAGCGCCATCGCCTGGCGGTGTTCGTCTGTGTCGTCCGAGACCGCTTTGGCTACCGCTGGCATAGTACCGCCCATCAATATAGTGGGCAGTGAAAGAACGGTCGCGGATGCTAACAGTCGCAGTAGGGTGGCCCAATGAAGGCCGAGTGTCTGCTGGCCTCCCAGGTAAAAATAGAAGCTTCGTACCCATTCAATCAGAAATGGGCTAAGGGCTGCGGATGCTGCGATGCCTAGTTCCAAAAATGCGTAAAAGCGAAGTGGCCTTCGCGAGCGATCAATTCGAGAGCCAAAGATTAAATTGCCAACGCCCAGGCCACCCATAAAGATCGCGAGAACTGCCGCTGACGCGCTGGTTGTCGCTCCAAAAATCGAGCGGAACTCGCGGATCCAGATTACCTGAAACGTTAGTGCACAGGCGCCAGAGATTTGAAGCATGACCGCAAGCAACCATTTATTTGCGGTTTGATCTCTATGAGATGTCATGGCACCAACTAAGCAGACACAAAGCGTTAAAGCAACGTTGCAAGGCCAGTCAGTTTACCTTAGCAAGACGAGGCGCCGGGGGTACTTGCAGCATAAATTCATCGAAGGTTAATCAGTCCTTCGCAGGCATAAAATGGGCTATTCCTGCTCCCTTACGTCAATAAATGGTCGACCGGTGTGATTGGTGCTGGCAGGTCTTCTTCTGGTTGACCTGACAGTTGGCGAATGTTGCGTTCGATCATGGTGGTCAGTTGCAACAGTGGAAGATCGTTGTCGTCGGTCATGAATGGCTGCTCGATTTCGTCGCCGACCGCATCGAGACCGAGAAAAAAGTAGGCGACCAGGCCGACCACTAGAGGTGTCATAAGATGAACGGTGTCGTGTAGGCCGCAGGGAAGTGCCATGCAGTAAATAAACACAGAACGGTGCGTCAGCACGCTGTAAGTAAAAGGAATTGGCGTGCTCTTGATCCGCTCGCAACCTCCTTGAATGGCCAGCATCTCCGTTAGGCATTCATGCAAGAGCGGCACATGGTACGTATCTAACTTACCTTCCCGCCAGGCCGCGTTGATGTTCCGTGAAATGCGATCAGCAATGGCGGCCGGTAGGTTATCCTGTTTCAAATCATGGGCAAGTTGGTCATCGTTGGGAAGAAACTTGCTTATTTCCTCACCGGCATCGGATTCGCGTAATCGATGCCTAAGTGCATGGATATAGGCGATCATCTCGATCGCCATGACCTGTCGACGCTCTTTCACGTCTGGCGAATCCGAGGCATTGGGATCGTCGATCAACGTATTAATCTGCATAGTGAAACTGCGACAGACATTGACCATCCGGCCCCAGAGCTTTCGTCCTTCCCAGTACCGGTCGTAAGCCGCCGTGTTTCGAAAGCCAAGAAAAATGGCCAACGCCAGACCAACGACCGTGAACGGAGCCATCGTCAGCGAATAGGCGTGGTCCGGAAAAACATAAGCAACGAATGTGATCAAGATCGACCACACGAACACAATCGCAATGCGTGGCCAGATGTGTTCCATCGTCGTTCCATGAACGGCGAAGATCATACCGAACCAGCTGTCTTTTTCTGTGACGATCATGCTTGCTATTGCCCAGTGCCGAGAATGTTATGGTGGCGATTGGGACACAACGTACCCGAATCCGCCTATCCAGAGCAACCAAGCTTAGGCGAGAACGTCACTTCGCAGGTGTTCCTTCCTTCTTAAGTAGAGGAGGTTTTTTACCAGAAACCGGTTTGGTCTGCTTTTCCGGCAAGTGATCGATTTCGGATGCCGTTTTATGCCACAACTGTGATAACTCTTCGACGAGTGCCGGATTTTCTGCGGCGAGATCGTTCAGTTCGGTGCCATCCTTTTCAATGTCGTAGAGCTCCCAGCGAGAGGCACGGTGGGTTACGACTTTCCATTTCCCCAGCCTGATCGCGCGGTTCGTTGCGAAGTGGAAATACAGAAATTCGTGCGGCTCACGTGTCTGGTCTTGTAAGATCGGCACGAGTGATTTGCCTTGCAGGGGTTCTAATTTTCGGCCGGGCCAGTCACTCGGGTACTTCGAATTTCCAACGTCAACGCATGTGGCCATAAAATCGATCAGATGACCTGGCTGCGACGAAATTGTGCCAGGTTTGGTTTTCAAACCGTCCGGCCAATGCACGATAAGAGGAGACGAAATGCCTCCCTCGTGCTGATTTTGTTTATGTAGCCGAAACGGGGTATTGCCGACGTGTGACCAGCCAGTGTCGTAGCACCAGTAAGAGCGAGGATCCCATGGTTCGTATTGCTTGCCGCGCGTTCGATCAAAGGGGCACGCACCATTGTCGGAACAAATCAATATCAGCGTGTTGTCGAAGACCTGTTTCTCCTTCAAGAACTCGACAAGCTTTCCTGTCGTCTGATCGATTCGGTCGACCATGCCAGCAAATGCTGCCATGCGACGGCGCTCCCAGTCTCGCTGTTCCTCCGTCAAAGCGTCCCATTCCGGGACGAGTTCGGGACGAGGCGAAAGAGCCCAATCTTTAGGTATCAGCCCCATCTCCAACTGACGCTGATAACGTTCCGATCGAAGCTGGTCCCACCCTTCACGGTAGCGGTTTTCATATTTGCGATAGTCTTCTTCCCGAACATGCAACGGATAATGGGGTGCGTTCTGGGCGATATAAAGGAAAAACGGTTTGTCTGGCGATTCGGTTAGGGACTCGTTGAGGAACGTCTTCGCCCACTTAAGATTGGCATCGGTTGTGTAAAAATCGTCGCCGAAGTCATCCCACTTCTCACCATTAAGGCGAAACGTTTCATCGCCGGTGAAGAAGTTCGTAGCCCCGGAAAGGTGGCCAAAGTAGCGCTGAAAGCCAAAGTCGGTTGGCTGCTTGCTAAGATGCCATTTGCCAACCATTGCCGTGGTATAGCCCGATTGGCCGAGGACTTCGGCGATTGTGACGCCACGCTTAAGCGACTCGCTGCCTGCTTGATCGCAATAAAGTCCGGTCAGCAATGAAACACGTGAAGAGTGGCACTTTCCGGTGTTATAGAAGTTGCGAAAACGAAGTCCATTTTGGGCGAGTGCATCGATGTTGGGAGTTTCGATTTCGCTGCCGTAGCAACCGAAATCAGAAAAACCCAGATCGTCGACCATCATGATAATGATATTGGGGCGCTGCTCCGCTTCGACCGCGGAACTTGAAACTAACAATAGGGCCAGACAAAGAAGTAACTTCGAGGAGAGAATACGATTCATATCATGCGATTCCGTTGAGGATGCTTGCGACGCCAAAAAACGAGTATAGCGGGGTGTGCTACCGATCTTCAACGAAATTAGATCCTAAAGTGGATGTTGACGTCCAGTTAAGGGGGAGGTACCTTGGACTTCACACGACAACACCTTCCTAGCAAATTCAGGCGTCATTAGCGGATTGCCTGAACTCTCGCGAATCGATCGAGGTGGCTTCATGAGCTGGCCAAGGTTCTCATTAGTTTGGATCGCATTCATTACTGCCCCGGTTTGGGCGCAAGAGACCTACGACCAGGAACCGATCAACTATAGCCAGCCCTCGGTCGATAATCCGATCGCACAACTTCAAGACCGAATAGACGAAGGTGTCGAACAACTTACGTCCGATGAAGACCATGGCTACTTGGCTTCGGTTCTTAAAGCATTGGAGATCTCGCCGGAATCCCAGGTGTTGGTTTACTCGAAGACAAGTTTTCAGCTGCAGAACATTTCACCGCGTCGCCCGCGAGCGCTTTATTTTAACGACGATTCGTACGTTGGCTGGGTTCAGCGCGGCGATGTCGTCGAAATCATGACGACAGATCCAGTCCGCGGGGAAGTGTTTTATACGCTTGGACAAGAGTCGACTGAGTCCCCTAAGTTCGTCCGAGATAAAGGGCAATGCACCGTCTGCCATTCATCATCGCGAACGCAGCGTGTGCCTGGGGGGCTAGTGCGATCGATGTATGTTAACGCCGGTGGCATGCCGCATTATGGAGCAGGGACATTTAACACCGATCAAACAAGTCCTTTGGAGGAACGCTGGGGAGGTTGGTACGTAACCGGCTCCCACGGACAAATGCGGCACATGGGAAATGTGATTTCCAAAGATCGGAATGCCCCCGAGAAAATTGACCGTGATGCCGGAGCAAACGTTACCGATCTGAGTGAGTACTTTGCGGTAGAAAAGTATCTGACGCCGCACAGCGATATTGTGGCGTTGATGGTACTTGAGCATCAGTTGCAAATGCAGAACTATTTGACGCTTGCAAGCCACGAAGCACGACGATCGGCGCATCATGATCAGGTGATGAATAAAGCCCTTGAACGTCCAAGCGATTATGTCAGCGAGTCAACGTTACGCAGGATTTCCACCGCTGGAGACAAAGTCGTTGAACACATGCTTTTCGTTGATGAAGCAAGACTGACCGATGCTATAGAAGGTACGTCAAAATTCGCGACGGAGTTTCAACACAAAGGGCCAACCGACTCGCAGGGTAGATCACTTCGGCAACTGGATCTGCGAACACGACTGTTTAAGTATCCGTGTAGCTACATGATTTACTCGAAAACATTCGACGCCCTGCCCCTTGAAATGCAGGCTTACATCGCCGTCAAGCTGCGTGTTATCTTGGAAGGCAACGATAAGGATGAAAAGTTCGATCATCTGAGTCGCGAAGACCGCCAGGCGATTGCAGAGATCTTACGCGAGACCAAGCCTGAATTCTGGAAACTAGCCGACAAGCCGTAGCAAGCCATGCCGCAACCAATGGAAAAGCAACGCTGCCGCTGGGCCGGGGCCGATGGGCAGATGCAGGCCTACCATGATGAGGAATGGGGTGTACCCGAATTCGATTCGCGCCGTCTCTGGGAAATGCTGATGCTGGAAGGATTTCAGGCAGGACTTTCCTGGATAACCGTGCTTAGAAAACGAGAGGCATTTCGAGAAGCGTTTGCAGGGTTTGATCCAGTAAAAGTGGCACGTTTTCGAGAGACCCGCGTGGAGAAGCTCTTAGATAACGCCGCAATTGTTCGCTCACGTGCCAAAATTGAAGCGACTATTCAAGGTGCGAAGATCTTTTGTGCGATGTCGAAGCAGGGAGAAGACTTCAGCGATTACTGCTGGGCGTTTTCTGGTCGTAAGACGATTCAGGGCAATGGGAAGTCTGTGCCTGTATCGACTCCTTTGTCCGAAACGATCTCAAAGGACTTGAAACTCCGCGGTTTCAAGTTTGTAGGGCCGACGATTGTGTATGCCTGGATGCAAGCGATCGGTATGGTCAACGACCATTCTCAGACTTGCTTTCGCCGCAATGAGGTTTCGTAGATTATTGCTAAGTGCCATCGCGGCTTCGTCTACGATACTCGCCAGGTGGGCAACCTTCTTCAGAGATCATTAAACGGCGCAAGCGTTCCTGGCTGCTAAACCCTGCCAAGTAGGCAATCGATTTGATCGGTAGACCGGTCTCGGTTAGCAGACGTTTAGCACGAAAAAGTCGGCAATGATTGATTTCGTCCAAAACAGTATGGCCGAGGTGGGCCATCATCTTTCGCTCTAGTGTTCGCCTGGTTGTGGGAAGCGTACTAACCAATTGATTGACTGAAAGTGGACGATCGCTCCGTGTCCAAATGATATCTAACGCACGATTAACAATCGGATCGGCCACAGGGCTAGTTCTTCCTTTGGGAGCTATGGACGCCGTCGGATCAGGCTTCGGTAGACGCTCCAGGGCAAGCGTTAAGAGTTCCATCGCATTGGCACACACGGCTGGAGTATGCCGAAGTGGATCGCCGTGAATCCGATCGAGAAGGCGATCGAACGTTTCAAGAAATGGAGCGACTTGCCCAGGATGAAGTTTGGCAAAAGCCCGCGACGGAGAAATCAGACCGTTTTCGTACAGCCGATGCATGAACTCGCCATGAATAGAGATCCAGCGTTCGTGCCAGCCGATGCGGCGAATTGGCCGATAGCGATGCCACACGCCTGGGAAAAGTAAGAAGAGCGTTGGCGGTTCGATATCGATATGCCCAGTAACCTTTGAGTCGTACTCTCCGCGGCCGTCACTAATGAATTGAATCTGAAACTCTGGCAACTCGCGACCACGCTCCCAAGAGAATTGGTAGACACCGGGGTGTTGGTTTGGTGGATAGTCTGAGTCTGGCGGGACCGTTCCACAGCCACCTCCCGTGACATAGAAACCGAATTCCATGTCTTGGTCCGTGATCGGCAAATAGTGGAAAAAACTACGATGGTCAGTCACGCGATTGTCTCAAAAAATGGTTGGTCTAAATAAAGACATAGATGAAGTCGTCATTTTTCCGTTGAGAAAAAAGATCTTTGTGTGTCGCAAAACGAGGTCGACCTCCGTGCGGGTGACCGTATCCGTGGGCTTTGTTTTGATCATCTAAAGAGCAACAGCCCGCTTTCTGAGCAGAAAATACGCTAAAATTAGCGAATCGGGTCCTGATCTGAGAACGAACCATCCCGTCTAATTGTCGCAAAATGCGTGACGTTGGTTCAAGGGAAATTCAAGGGAAATGATACAATTGGGGACAACAATGGCCGCCTCATAATCGCCATTGCTTTTCGCATCTTCTTTTTCCAAATTTCCGGAGCCCCTTCAATGAACTGCGACGTCATTGCCTCACGACGGTCGTTTGCCTCGCGACGTGGATTTACTCTTGTCGAACTATTGGTCGTTATTGCCATTATTGGCGTTCTTATCGCATTGCTGTTGCCTGCGGTTCAACAAGCTCGAGAAGCTGCTCGCCGTATGCAGTGCTCGAATAACCTAAAGCAGATCGGTCTTGGCCTGCACAACTTTCACGATACCTACGGTAACTTGCCTCCAGGCGGCAGCCGCTCTGGTCATGGTGGTTACACATGGGGAACGTTCATTCTGCCGTTTATTGAGCAAACGGCCGTCTGGGACGAAATTCTCGACGAAGCCGGTAACTACCCTCCCGATCCAACGGGAAAGTCGGGTTCGATCTATTGTGGCTGTCACGAATATGGTGTCTGGACAACTCCAGGTCCCGAAGCCAACGTCTTGGATATGTTTGTCTGTCCGTCGGATACGTTGCCGGAAGTTCGTCCAGGCACCGACATGGGACACCAGTGTGGTAAGTCGAACTACGCCGGCAGCTTGGGCTGGGGACATGGCTCGAACAATGGCATGTTCAATCGTTTCATTTCTTCGGTCCGTGGATTTCGCGATGTGACGGATGGCTTGTCTAACACGATTGCCATTGGCGAAGTGGGTGGCGGACGAACGGCAGGAGCTCCTAACGGAGAAAACCCAACCTATCCCGTTTGGGCTGGAAGCCCTAAGGGGGGCAGCGGTACCTCGTTGACTCACTGGGGACCGCTACGCGAAGCCTGGCACGGAGTCCCTATCAATCTAGGCAATGGTGGCGGGCCAGCGGCTGATCCCGATTCGTGGGACAAAGGTTTTGGAAGCCTTCACCCAGGTGGAGCGATGTTCCTATATGGCGATGGCTCGGTACACTTCCTTGCTGAAACGATCAACCTGGACGCGTACGACAACTTGGGTCAAATGAACGATGGCAACGTGATCACCAACTAAGTTCGACGAATGATATCGTGGAACAGGTACCGCAGCGGACGCGTACTAGCTTCTCCCTGCGGTACTCAGTTGCCTTAGAACATCCGAACATTTCACGTAATGGTAGCGAACATGAAATCACTCGCTTTAAATTTGTTGGGCGTCTTCTCACTAGTCGTGTTCGTAGGGTGCGGCGCCAATGCATCGGTGAACGGGATGGTCACTGCCGATGGCGAAACGGTAGATGGGGGCAGTGTCGTCTTTCGTCCTGTCAAAGACGGCATCAAACCGGCGATCGGAAAGATTAGTGCTGACGGTGGATACGAGTTGGTCACCGCCGGAAACGACGGTGTCACGCCTGGCGAATATCAGGTTCTGTATATGCCGCCAGATCAGAAAGAGGACGAAGCTGGTCGCCCGATCGGAAAGCCGATCAAATGGCGAAAGTATCGAGCTTCGTCAGAGCGTGTTAGCGTCGCATCAGGCGAGAACGATATTCCGATCTCACTTGAAAAGAATTAACTTCGATCTCTGAACCATCGGCCAAGAGGCCATTTCCTGCTGGCAGCGACCTGCGTTATTGAACCGATTTCTCGGCTCACTAAACGCAGGTCGCTGTTTTTCTTGATAAACCGTCCCATGCTGAAAAATGAGACAACTCGATTCGCCGGAATAGAGATCGGCAATAGGATTTCCTATTGGCACTTAGTGCGGTAGGTTGGTCCGTTCTCATAGAACAGCAGAACTTTGCCGAAACGGTCTCGATGGTAACCAACGATAATAAGTCAGTTTCCCGCGGCGAGAATACAATTGATTTGGATGCCTACCTGCACCGAATTGGATATGACGGTAGCCGCGACACAAGTCTTGAAGTATTGAACGGCATCGTGCATGCCCATGTTCTGACAATTCCGTTTGAAAATCTCGACGTTTTGATGGGACGCCCGATCCGGCTGGATGCGGCGTCGCTGCAAAAGAAGCTGGTGAAAGATCGTCGCGGTGGGTACTGCTTCGAGCAAAATGGCTTATTGCTGCACGTTCTCGAGTCTATGGGATTTCAGGTCAGAACTCTCAGTGCCAGGGTAATGTTCGGTTATCCCCGAGGAACCATTACCCCTCGGACCCATCTCGTAGTACGCGTGGATTTGAACGGCAACAGCTATCTGGCCGATGTTGGCGTTGGTGGTTTAAGTCCAACGGCAGTACTTCGTTTGGAACTGGATACAGAGTTGCCCACGCCACACGAGACACGGCGAATTATCAGGGAAGGTGCACTCTATTTTCATCAGGCCCAGCTAGGTGGTAACTGGGAGGATATCTATCAGCTGACGCTAGAAGAGATGCCGCTGATCGATCGCCAGGTTGCCAACTGGTACACATCGACTCATCCAGATTCTCGCTTCAGAAACATCTTGATGGTTGCGAAAGCAGCCCCTGATGGTGTGCGATTGACGATGCTCAACGACGAATTTTCCATTCGTGATGCTCAAGGCTACGCAACGAAATATCCTATAGGTTCGAAAAAGGAAATGCTCGACATCTTAGCCGAGCATTTCGATATGCACTTACCAATAGATTCGGCAATTAAAGTGCCTGCGATCTCGTTGCTTCGTCACGATTAGTTCGAGCTCAGGGCTTTCTCAAGGACAGGCTTGAAGATCTCGGCCTGACGCATGAATCCTAAATCACTCGCGTGCGAAGCGTCGGTCGCACCTTCTGTGTCATCGCCGTATAAGTTGTCTCCTTCGATGTAATACAAGTTGGTTACACCGGCATCCGTTAGTTGTTTGTAGGCTGCTTTGAGGGCCGCATGATTTGCGGTGTGATGTTTGCTTCGAGCCAGTAAAATCCAGTCATTCGTGTTGCGTCGATCTTCAACCAGAATAATCGGCGTGTCTGGTTTTGCTGCCCGGATTTGTTGCACAAGCGGAACGCAGCGAGTTTCAACGTCGGAGGGTCCCATATTGGGCAAACAGTCGACCACGTAAACCGCGGCGTCGACTTGCACGAGGTAGTCAGCGACTTCTTCATGCATCTTTCCGTTACCCGAAAACCCGAGATTGACCACTGGGCGATCGAACCATCGGCCGAGAATTGCCGTGTGGACCATTCCTGGACGACTGGCACAGGCGCCATGTGTGATGCTGGTACCGTAAAACACGATTGGCTTCTTACGAGGAGCAAGACCTTCCAATTTCACTTCCGGCTTTACGCCAATTTTCAGGTAATCGATACCGTTATAGAGAGGCAGAAAAGCGGCGTATTCTCGCTCGCCGGGAGCGAGGCCGCCGATCCACTTCGTCTTCACAACTTGAGCCGTTGGTTTGGTTACCGCTACCCACTTCCATTTGCCGGCATCGTCTTTAGCGTAGAGATCAACTCCACTAACGCCGGTGGCTGGCATATGGGGCATCGCGATGCCACCATCTTTGAGCTTATAGTCGATCCAGAAATCGGTTGCATCAGATTTAAAGCGTACCACCATACCGGCACTGTCTCGGCTGAGGCTCCAAACGGCTGGAGTCACTTTGCCTTCTGCTGAGGCTGGTAATCGATCGAACCAGCGAGCACGCTCTTGATCCGGCAGAATTCTCCCTTCTACACCCCATGTTGTGACATCGTGCCAGGTAACATCGTCTTGGGCCAAAAGCAGGTTTGTTTGAGATAAGAGAAGCAGAATCGCACCGGCAAGCGACCAGTGGGCAATTTTCATGATGTGACTCCTAAGGTGGGAAACTCGGCATGTAAATGACCGTAGTTTGTGTCGAGTAGAAGGACAAGTAGGGCGTGTCAAGGAACTTATAATTCCGAGGAATTGGCAAACCAATGCGTGAAGGGAAATCGTGCGGTATGATTCAGAAAACGGATGAATATTCTTTCGCAGGAATCAAGAGATGAATACGCGAAGTTTGGATTTTTCCGAAGTCGAGCAGCTTGTCCGTTGGGCAGCGGACGAAGGATGGAATCCGGGAATTCAAGACGCCAAAAATCTCTGGGCAGCTGATGAAGCTGGTTTCATGGCGATCGACGTCGAAGGAGAAATGGCTGGAGCAGGTGCCGCCTTTTATCATGGCCCTGCCTACGGCTTCATGGGTTTGTTTATTATGCGTCCAGAGTTTCGTGGCCAAGGGCTGGGTAGAAAGCTTTGGTTTGCACGGAGGGATCGATTGCAAGAGCGGCTTAGCGCTGGCGGCACGATTGGGATGGATGCTGTGACTCATATGATCCCCTTTTATGCCAAAGGGGGCTTCGAGCCTTTTACTCGGCATTGCCGGTTCATGTTGGATCCAACGCAGGTATCGATCGAAGCGAACGAGGACGTGTTCGAATTGACGAATGCTGATTGGACGGAGGTCGAATCGTTGGACCGAAACGGTTTTCCATGTCAGCGGACTAAGTATTTGTCGACTTGGATAGCGCAAGCTGGCGCGTTTGCACTCGGAATCAGAGGCGTTAATGGTCTGTCCGGATATGCGGTGATACGACCATGTCAAAGTGGTTGGAAGATTGGTCCACTGATATCCGAGGACGCACGTCAAGCACGTAAGTTATTACATGCTTGTGTGCAGCGTGCCCAGGATGGTCCAGTTTATTTGGATGTGCCAGAGAACAATCCTAACGCGTGGACGTTATGCAAAGACTTGGGAATGCAGCAAGTCTTTGAGTGCACGCGTATGTACCTAGGTGCGGTGCCAGAGATGGAGCACCAAATGATTTACGGTGTAACGAGTCTTGAGGCAGGCTAACTACGAAGCCGAGTCAATTGCTTTTTGAGCTTCCTGACCGTAATGCGTTTCCGCATAGCGACTGATAACGCGGCCCATCATGCGTCGGAGCGTCACAGGGGAATTCGCTTTCTGCATTCCTTGGTCGTATAGCTTTTTGGCCGTCAGCTCGTTTTGAAATGTCTCGTCTTCATCGAGCTTATTCACCAAATCACGACAGGCCCGGCCTTGGGGAGTCGACTTGAAGTCGGTCGCAACTTTGTCGGCAAGTTCATAGCCTTCGATCTGTTCTGGAATGGTCCCCTGACGAGACTGCTTGATCTTCTCTATTTGGCGATCTAAGTAACCTCCGACGGCCGTATTGAATTCGCTGGCCAAAGGCTCTTGCATTTTTTTACGCATTGAAATGAGCGAACGCTCGTCTAGTCGGCTGCCAATCTCTGCCGGCCATAGTAGCTCTTTCAATGGCTGCGACATGTCAGCGGTTAAGATTGAGAAGCTGCCGTCGAGTCCGGTACTTACTTGGCGGACAATCGCAAATTCTTTGGTACCGTTGTCCATGGGAAAATAGCTACCGGCACTCTCGCGACTCGCTTGAACGCCATCTTTAAAGACAGAGTATCGAAACAATTCGGTTTGAAGTCCCAACCGCTGGACAATAGATGGATCGTCGCCGTGAAAAATGTTGGGGCCGACCAGGTTTCGTTCCAAAGCATAGCTGACGCCTCGAGTCGTTTCGTCTGCGTTGATAGCGAACAACACGACCGGTTTGTCTGCGACAGCTTCTTTCAGGTCGGCAAACAGTTCTGGCGACCAGACGTTGCACTTTGGGCACCAAGTAGCATAAACGAGTACGATCGGCGTTTTGTCACCAATCGATTCGGGCGAAGGAACACGTCCTTGCCATCTGACGCTTGACAATGCTTCGTCGAGCGTTGCATTTCGTACCGAGTACATCTGAGCGCCCGGCGATAGCCCACCCTGTGCGAGTGCCATCGCAGGACTTAGAAGCAGCAGCAGGACGAAAAGCGAAAAACGAAGCATAATAGAAACTCCTCGATAATTGCGAGCGATATCCCTCCGATTGGAGTTGTTTCGATGTCGTAAGTCAAGGTGATATCGCATCCCCCAAGAGGGGTTTGCGGAAATCGCGCATATTTCTGGCGGGATCCCCTCATCAACCGAGTTTTGGTACAAGAAAGCTCACTGAGCAGAGAATCTCCGATTGCGACTCAGTTGCTTTGCTCGACAAAACGTACTTAAAGAAATGATGCGACTTCTAGGTGATGACGATGGAAGCAAGTTCGACCCGGTCGAAGTAATCTTGATTCATGGTCTTGGGGGCAATCGGTGGGTGATGCACCCCTTGTTTCGACATTTATTGGCGAATGGTTTTGCCCCTTCCAAGTGGAACTATTGGAGTACCGGAAACAGTGTGCAGCGACACGCTGAACGCTTAAGTCGGTATTTGCTCGAAAAACGTCAGGGCGATCGACCGTTGCATTTTGTCACCCACAGCATGGGAGGAATCATTCTTCGCGCGGCACTTTCGAAGATGAAGTGGAAGCGTCCAGGCCGATTGGTGATGCTTGCCCCGCCGAATCATGGGGCGGAAGTCGCGAGAATCGCCGCACGGTACCTTCACTATGTATGCCCTGCCCTCACGGACATTTCAACGGAACAGACGAGTATGGTCCATTTTCTGCCGCCACCGGGTTGTCAGGAATTTGGTGTGATCACCGCTTTGCACGATGCTCTAGTGCATTCCCGTAGTACTTACCTCAAGCAACAGAACGATCAGATTCAGATAGCTTGCGGCCATAATCGTATTTTGTTTCATCGTGTCGCGCTAACTGAAACGACCCACTTTCTGGATCATGGCCGTTTTTCTGAAGAGGCGATGCGTCCGCATGCAGAAGCGTCATGCGACGATACTGTGGTATGATAGTTGGCCTACCGATTTCCTTCTGCTTGAGACAATGTTTATGCAGTTTGTTCCATGTACGTTTGAAGAGCACGCCGAGGCGATTCTCGATATCTTTAACGATGCGATTGAAAATACAACTGCGCTCTACGATTATCATCCTCGACCAGCCGAAAGCATGGTCGCTTGGTTTGAAGCGAAGAAGGTTGGCCAGTTTCCCGTCATCGGCGCGGTTAATGAAAGTCACGAATTGATGGGGTTCGCGAGTTACGGAACCTTCCGGCCTTGGGCGGCTTACAAATACACGGTTGAGCACTCGGTGTATGTCCATAAAGAGCATCGAGGCAAAGGGCTGGGGCTGGCGCTGATGCGAAAGTTAATCGAACATGCCAGACAGCAAAATTTGCACGTGCTTGTCGGCGGTATCGACCTCAGTAACGAGGGAAGTGTTCGGTTGCACGAAAAACTGGGCTTCGATCACACTGGGACCATTAAGCAAGCCGCTTTCAAGTTTGGACGATGGCTGGATCTCGGGTTTTTTCAGTTGATTTTGGAAACGCCTGATGAGCCGGTGGATGGTTGATTAGTGCAAATGGTTGTCGACGTTACTTGCCCGCCCGAGGATAGAAATTAGATGCCAAATTGGGTCGATGTTGCCGCAGAATCCGATTGCCCTATCGGACAAGCTCTGGAGGTGGTCGCCGCAAAAAAGATGATCGCCATTTATCATACCGAAGAAGGTTTTTTCGCGACGGATGGTATGTGCGCTCACCAGGGAGGGCCGATCGGTCAGGGAGAGTTATGTGGCAATATCGTTACTTGTCCTTGGCATGGGTGGCAGTACGACGTGACGACCGGCAAGCACGAACTGAGTCCTATTCGTTTAGATCGGTACGCAATTAAAACGGAGGCAGGAAGAATCTTCGTCGACGTCACGGAAGACGAAGCGTAGATTTGGCTGACGTCAATCGCGCCCAAGATTAGTAGTCGTGCCAGGTGCCGTTGCGAAGCGAAGACCGACCGGCACGCTGATTGAATCCTTGTTTTAGGATTTTCGTCGGTAACTGTGTATTGGCAATTTTCTCTGGATCGGGCGTACGAAACTTCTCATCTATTGGGGCGTCTTTGTTGGCTGGATTCGAGGCTCCACCGATACTTTCGGCAGAGCGACTCCAGATTAAATCGCTGTCGTGCTTAAGTTTCATGCCCAAGAGACATGGGGTTATCGACTGAGGTGATGGATTTCGTTCAGATCTTGGATTGAATACCGGAATAGGAAGTTTGATCGGTGAACCGTACGAGATGGTGGCCGTCAGGACGGTGCGGGAAAACGGGTTGATTTTCCACCCGGCGCGAACTGCAGCAATGCTGAGACTTTCGCGGATTTCTTCACGATCGAATTCGCTGCCTGCTTCAATCAACAGGGCGACTTCGCTGCCGGGCCCGATGGCAAGCGAATCTTCCGAAGCATCTTCTAACTGATCGCGAATCTGTACGACAGGCGGGTGAGGAACCGGGAGGGCGAAGAATGTCTTGGATTGCGTTGCATAATCATTGCTCACTAACATTATGCCGCCAGGCATGGTCAGCATACCTTCGGAGCTCGGAAGGCTGTATCGCCAAAGTACGGCGTTGTTTTTTACATCGACAATTCCTTGAAGTTGTGTGAGAACCAAGTCAGATGCGACCCAACCGTACAACTTCCCTGGTACCCCTTCGAAGCTTCCTTGTTGGGCGAATTCTCCGCTGGGAAGATCCCAAACGACAAACTGCTTGCCAGAGACGAGGACAAGCTGTTTTCCATCTGGAGAAAACTTGCCTTCCGGTTTCAAGTTGGCGGCGATCGGGATCTCACCAAGAGATTTGCCGGTAGTTAGATCGATAAGTGACGCAGAACTGGGGCCAGGTAGAATCAACAATCTGCGATCCGGGCTGATCTCGGGAACGGTCGAAGTTAAGTCACTGAAAAGAAATTCACACTTGCCGTTACCCAAGTTCCAGACGTACATGTCGCGATTGAGTTGGACAATCGCGCGGTCCTTATCCAGCAGTCGGGCGAACTCTACTTTGGGTTTAAAACCACGTTGATTCCATCCCGGCAGGTGCCATTTCGAAACACCTTTCGGGGGGCTCTCTGCGACCCCTTCAAGCAGCACCAAATCGCCGCCACGTAAGGTGGAACCTTCGACGTTGACGATCGCCAAAGTTCTTCCTGATTCGATGTGGTGATCTAATAAAATGAGTGTTCCTGGTAGATCGACTGCCAGTTCAGTTTTTGTCGATTTCGGATCCACCAGGTAAATTCGTCCGAACTGGTCAGGCGCGACCGCATTCCCTTCACGACATTCCGAGACGGCATATCTTGGTGGAGAGCTATCGATCAGTATGGGAGCCGAGCACTTTGCGTAGGCATCTTGTTTAGAAATCTTTTGAGCGAATACCTCGAACGTTGGACGTTGGAGGCTCTCTTTGATTTCCATCGGATCTGGCAATTGCGTTTCGGCTAGCAAGACTCGCTTACCGACCGTTGGTAATTCGGCGATTTCGTAGTTTTTTGCAAAAAGCCCGGTTGGCTCATCGGAAACTTTTTCGCCGCCTGAAAAAGGGTTGTCGGCCATGTTTTCCAAATAGGCCTGATCCGTGTTGCTCAGAACATCAGCCTGTAGCGTAAGCTTCCGCCCATCGTTGGTTAGTAGGATGGCTTCTCCGTTCTTAAATTCGAGCAGCTTTGCTTCGACCGAGAACTTTCCGGATGCATCGGTCCAAGTTCGACTCTCTTCCGCTGCGACGCATAGTGTGGAGAGAAAAACGATAGAAACAGCACAAAGGAGGTGCCGAGAAGAGCAAGTCCAGTTCATTATCTGCCTCGACGCATCACGATAATCAGATGGGATAATTGGCGATGCTAACCTGTTCATGCGAGCGAAGCCAGTAGAAACCGGGGTGATCCTGCAGCGTCTCAAACTGCTTCGTCAAAGACGTTACACGGAATACAATCGCTTAAGAGAGTCGGCACAACTTGTTTTTGAGACAGGGATTAGGGACGATGTTATCCATTTCGAGCAACTATTCGTGGACGAATTACTAGATCTACCACTACAATATGGATGTTAGCCTGCCTGTCTCATTCCACCCAAAAGGCTGGGAGCCTATCACTTTGCCCGATAAATCGTTGCTGCCACCGCTCGGCCACCGCTTTCGGCTTGGGGTATCCCTTGCCGCTTGTTTGTTGATGGGGGGATTTGTTTGCGCGGATGAAGCGCAAACAGGTGGCAACTCGGAATCTGAAGCACGCTCGAATGAATTGCTTGTCAGCGACTTAGGGGCACAAGAGTACGCGGTTCGTGAAGAAGCGGAAGCCGAGATCCTGCAACGTGGTGCAGATATTCTCCCTCTTCTAAACGATGCTCGTCGATCGCCTGATTTGGAGGTCCGCCTCAGAGCAGCCACGCTGTATCAACAGCTCAGCCGAAGCATTCGAAGAGAGAATTTTGAACGCTTTCTCGCGATGGACGAGAATGTTCAACTGATGGGGTGGGAACAGTTTAAAAAGCGTCACGGCGATGGGCTGCCGACGCGAAAGCTTTACGTAGAGATGCTGAAAAGTGAGTGGGATACGATCGCGACACTCGAAACACAGCCGCAATTGATCGACTATCTTTTGTTTCAACGTGCCAATAAGCTGCGCGAAGAAATGTACGGTCCACGGCAGTCGCAAGTAACGGAGGGTAGTGCTGCGGCGATCATGCATGCGACATCGTTCGAAGAAATTCGAATTACACCGACGACGATGGAGCAGATGAAGTTGCTTGTAGCGACGCCGCAACTGACGGAATCGCTGCAAGACCCAGAAAGGAGCGCCCCGCTCTTAAGTGTTTTCGACCGATGGTTGGAGACGAATTTAGAAGCTGGGCGTTTCACCGATGAGATGCGGTTTATCGTTTTGTCGACTTGTTTGCGGGAAGGTATTTCCAGTGGAAAGATCGTGGCTAAGCAAATGCTGGAGCAACGAGCGAGTCCTGCTTACCAAAACGGTTTCGGACAGTTTGGTGCGATCAATGCCAATCAGCAAATGATGTATGCAATCTTGGCGATTGCGAAGCTGGGAGGCAAAGAAGATATCGATCAACTGAAGGAATATTTGGACGATAAAACCGAGGTCTCTCTTCACTCGGTCCAAGGCGATCAATTCAAGACCCAACTCCGTGATGTCGCGTTGGTTGGTGTGCTGCATCTATCTGGGGAAGACCCGAAGGATTATGGTTTTCCGAGAATTACGAACGATCCCAATTTTCTCTATAGCATTCGCTCCATTGGTTTCACTGCCGAAGAGCAGCGAGACAATGCATTTCGGAAATGGGCACAATACGAAGCCGAAAAGTCTTCTTAATGGCGAGTGCTAGCGTGCTGGCAATCTGGATTGACCCGATTGATTGAAGTTGGCATGATTCCGCGACGTGTTTTTGAGTAGCGCCTGGCGATTGCCTTGGACGATACGTAATAAACACGCTGTCGTTCAAGGAGGAAGTCATGCGCATCGTTGCGCCATTCATTTTATCTGTATTGATCTTATCGGCGGCTTCGCTGGGCTGTCGTTCACCGTATCACCAAGACCAGCTAGGCCTGGTGGGTGCTGGAACAGGCGCGTTAGCCGGGGCTGCCATTGGAAGTGCTTCCGGTCACACGGCTGGGGGAGCAATTATTGGCGGTCTGGTCGGTGCCACCGCTGGTTCAGCTGTCGGTGCTAATATGGATGAAGTTGAGGCGCGGAACCAAGCCCTTTTCCAGCAACGACTTGGCCGCCGATTGGAAGGGCAGACGACGTTTGACGACGTCATCGCGATGAGTAAAGCAGGACTAAGCGACGATGTCATTACGACGCATATTCGTCGCCATGGGGTGGCACAAGTTCCAGCCGCTCCCGATCTGATTTACCTTAAAAACAATGGCGTTAGCGATCGGGTAATCAATGCACTGCAGAATCCGCCCATCGAAGTGGCTCAGGCCCCGCCGGTTCGTGAGCGTGTGATCGTCGAAGAGCATCACTATGGACCGTATCCCTATTGTGGTCCACATTGGCATCATCGTCGCCATTACCACCATCGCCCGGGAGTGCACTGGGGAATCACAGTTGGACATTAGTTGGCGCATATTACGCGCAAACTTGGCGAATGGGAAAGCAAACTGCTTTCCCATTTTTATGCGCTTTAACGATGGTTGCGGAGAATTGCTTTCAGACCGGCAGTTCGCATTTGCTGAGAACCGCTATACTAAATCTTGACCGTAGGCGGACTTCTTGTTTCAGTGAGACGATGATGACAAACGATCGATCCCAGGACTCTTCAGCACCCGATAAAGAAGCTGCTCAAACGACATCCGTGCATTATTTCCCACCTCCGCGGACATGGATGTTGGCTGGTGTATTTTTGCTGATTGGTGTCGTCGGATTCTTTGGGAGAATCTTGGGTGATGGGCCACTAGCCGCTGCCTACGATACGATTTGGTTTCTCCGTGACCCTGCAATATGCAACTTGATGGCGTTAATCGGCGGGTTCTTTTTCTGCTTCATTCCCTTGATGTGGTTCACCTTCCGTAGCAGTTGGTCTGGCCGCGTGCGTTTCGTTCCTTTGACCATTATCGTGATCGCTGTCGGAGCATTCTTCGCCGTTTTTAAAATCCAGGGTGTCTCAGGCGAAATGATTCCACGCTTTGGATATCGATTTGGTAAGGCGCCCGATCAAAAGTTGGATGCATTTTCAGCAACTGAGACATCAGATAACGACGTCGCCGGACTGACCGTTGAAGAAGATCCCAAGGCGTTTCCTCAATTTCTGGGGCCGGACCGAAATAATCGATTGCCGGGGCCAACCATTCAAACAGACTGGACAAAGTTTCCGCTTGAGGAACTCTGGCGGATTCCAATCGGTGCTGGATGGTCAGGCTTCGCTGCGCTCGATGGTCGTATCTACACAATGGAGCAGCGTGACAGTGAAGAGCTGGTGACGTGCTACGACATGAAGACCGGAGAACCGATTTGGGGATCCGGCGTCGATGCACGGCACTACACCGTCATGGGATATGTCGGGCCCCGGTGTACTCCCCTGCTCTTCGACGGGAAGGTTTATGCTTCCGGTGCGACAGGCATCTTCCGCTGCCTCAATCGACAAACAGGCGAAGTCATTTGGCAGCATGATCTCAAGGAAATGTTTGGCGTTTCACCTGAGGTTGAATCGGCCAACATCGCTTGGGGACGAGCGAACAGTCCTCTTGGGTATGAGCTGGAAGATCGAAAAATTGTGATCATTCCGGCCGGGGGAGCTGATGTAAACGATCGTGAGGCTATGGCTTCGCTTGTCGCATTCGATGCCGCAACTGGCGAAAAAGTCTGGCTTGGCGGTCACGAGCAAATCAGCTACGCCTCGCCAAGCGTTGTTCAAGTTGACGGAAAAGATCAGATCGTCAGCATCAACGAAGCCAACATCACCGGGCACGATCCGTCAACGGGAGACGAGCTTTGGGCGCTGGAATGGCCTGGAAGCTCGCATGGCAACGCGACATGTTCCCAAGTGCATTCACTTGGAAACAACCGTTTCTTTGTTTCCAAAGGATACGGACAAGGCGCGCGGATGTTTCAAGTAACTGCGAATGGAGATGGCTTCGAAACCGCTGTCCTGTGGGATAATTCACGTGTGTTGAAGACCAAGTTCACGAATGTGGCGATCGCCGGCGATGATATCTTCGGGCTGAATGATGGAATCCTGGAAAAAGTAAAGCTAGAGGCAAAGCGACCTGAATGGCGCGAACGAGGGTTCGGACATGGGCAAGTGCTGCTCGTCGGTAATACTTTGTTGGTGATGGGGGAAGAGGGTGAGTTGGCCGCCGTCGATACGGAGTCAGATGAGTATCAGGAATTCTCGAGAATCAAAGCTCTATCCGGCATCGCGCCGACGTGGAATCCACTGTGCATGTACGGTGACTTGCTTCTCGTGCGTAATGCGGAAGAAGCGGTTTGTTACCGAGTGCCTACTAAGGATTAGGTACATTCGTCGAGAAGCCAGTCTTCCAGGTTCATCTGCTTGATGGTGGGGGCTCTTAAGAGATAGGCTCGCTCGCCGATCAATGCTTGTAGCCAGGGGCGATAGACCAGTGTCGAAAGTGCTCTCGTGCTTATGCTTCCTTTGACTTGAGCTTCCACATTTTCTGCGAGCCTACTGTAGGTAGCTGGGATGATGTTAGGCTCTGGTCCTAAATGCACAATATTCTCTGTCCCGCTGCTAAGCGTATGGTAAACGGCTTGCCAAAGGTTTTGCGGTTTATCAACCCACTGGCAAATGATTTCTCGAACGTTGGAGTCGGTGTAGCTACACGCTCCGGTGACTAAAGAAAGGACTGGCGGCTTAGGGGGCGTGAAGCCGCTTTTCATCTCGCTCATCAATAGCGATGCTCGCGAATTAATGTGTTCTCGCCAAACGATCGGTGTATGCATTGGCGGCCATTTGTGAGGGTTCTTTTTCAAATGAACGCGATCCGAGATGATCTCTTCCAGTCGTTGATGAAGCCGCGACGGTGTGTTGCCTTCGCCGATCACGATCACGGAGTTCGGAGAAAGTACAGCCGAAATCCCGATCAACCCATTTCCCTCGGCATTAATTTGCTGACAAATGCGATGCACGGTGGAAGCACTGAGCGTCGACTTCCGACAAAAGACGACTGCCAACGTACAATCTGGTGCGAGTTTGGCAATATCGCTCGACAACGCTAGAGGGATCGTCAGTGCGTCTTCGAGCGACAAGCATCGAGCCGCAACAAGCGCGGTGAGTTCACCCAAGCTATACCCCATAAGGTACTGTGCGCTGGCTAGATGAACATCAAATTCCTTCTCCAGAATATCGACGTGAGCCATTTCTACGGCCATGATCAAAGCAATGGCGTCGGCATAGCTGGAAAGACCGGTCTCTTGGGATCGAACTACGCGGTTTAGTAAATCAACAGGACGATCTAAAACCTCCGAAGCAATTTGTCCACACTCTCTCAAGCGATGAGTAACATATCCTCCAAATCTTGGATGGTTAAGAAGCTCGGAACTGCGTCCTAAGTTCGTCACGTTGTATCCACGAAAGACGAACGCAGTCGTACTGATTTGTCGAAATGTGTTGTCCGCCATGATGGTTGTTGTTGCCTGTTGGGGAGCGTTCAGAGAGGTAATTCCGCAAAACGCAGACTGGAATCTGCTGACTGATGTTCAGCCGGCATCCCGCATTGTCTATCGACAATATACAATGCAGAGAGTTAGCGAGGTCAAATTCGGGAATGATTGAGTATGCCAACCGCCCCCCAGAAAGCCACGAACGATTTTAAGCTGCACGGTAAAGTGGCTGCAGTCACTGGGGCTGCCAGTGGAATTGGCCGAGCCGTCGCACTCCAATTGGCAAGCCAGGGAGCCTCGTTGGTCCTTCACACCCGAAGTAATGATCACGGGCTGCGGGAAACTGCCAATATGGCTCAGGGAATTAATCCTGAGGTTTCTGTAGAGCTGTTCATCGAAGATTTCATTGATCCTGCCCAGCAAGATCGGTTTTGCCAGCAAGCATGGGATTGGAATAAGTCGCTGGACATTTTGGTGAATAATGCTGGCGTCGATGTCCTGACTGGTGCGAACTCACAGCTATCATTCGAGGAAAAGCTGGAGCTCGTTTACCGAGTCGACGTCGTCTCGACGATGCGTATCTCCCGAAACCTTGGCAACATGATGCGTAGTGTGCCAGGAAGCAATATCATCAATATCGGCTGGGATCAGGCCGAACATGGAATGGAAGGCGACAGCGGAGAAATGTTTGCCGTTTCGAAGGGTGCCATCATGGCATTCTCGAAAAGTCTTGCAAAGTCGCTCGCACCGCAAGTCCGCGTGAACTGTGTGGCACCAGGTTGGATCCAAACGGCGTGGGGAGAAAATACGTCGGAGTATTGGCAGACGCGAGCGAAGAGTGAAGCACTCCTTCGAACCTGGGGTAATCCTCAAGATATCGCTGCAACGATCGGATTCCTCGCATCTCCTGCAGCTCGTTTTATCAATGGTCAAATCATTCCGGTAAACGGTGGCTTTAACCACGGTGGCCAAGCTCCCCGTACTTCTCAGGAGTCTTGAGAAAAGAATGGCACATCGCCATATTCATTTCGTCACCGGGAAATTGGCTGAGTCGTCTCTAAGAAACGTCTTAGCAGAACTTGCGCCACGCGCAGACTTCCGATACTCTGTCCAAGTACTCAATATCACTGTCGCCGCTTTGATGACTGCAGAGTGGATTGCCAGGCGACTAGAAGTTCCCCCGGAAGCAACGGAGGTAATGGTTACCGGTTATTGTCGTGGGGATCTTTCTTTAATTGAAGAAGTTGCCAATGTGCCAGTGCATTTGGGCCCCAAAGATCTGAGGCAATTGCCAGATTGGTTCGATCAGCCGACGCTGGCGGATGACTATGGAGAGTACGATGTCGAAATCATTGCCGAGATCAATCATGCTCCAAGCTTTTCTTTACAAGAGATTCTCGCGGAAGCCAGGCTTCTGCAAGCGGCCGGAGCGGATCGAATCGATGTAGGGTGCGATCCAGGCAACGTTTGGTCAGGCGTTGCAGATTGTGTCAAAGCCCTTGTCGATGAGGGGTTTCAGGTTTCAGTCGACAGTCTGGAACCTAAAGAGATCGCCCCCGCGGTGAAAGCAGGAGCGACGTTGGTACTTTCCGTCAATTCCAGCAATCGTGAGCACGCGGCCGATTGGGGAAGCGAAGTGGTCGTCATTCCGGACGATCCCAAAACGCTGGAAGGCTTTGACGAAACCATTAATTACTTGGTGCAAAGAAATGTCCCGTTCCGACTTGATCCGATCTTGGAGCCGATCTCCTTTGGGTTCACGGAAAGCGTCGTTCGATATTTCGAGACCCGACGTCGGTACCCCGATGCTGAAATAATGATGGGGATCGGAAATCTAACCGAATTGACGGATGCTGATTCTGCCGGCATAAACGTCATGTTGTTGGGAATTTGCCAAGAGCTGGGAATCCGTAGTGTCTTAACGACGCAGGTGATCAATTGGGCAAGATCGAGCGTCCGAGAATGTGACTTGGCTCGACGGCTCATGCACTACGCGCTTGAACATCGAACGTTGCCAAAACGAATTGAACCCAAATTGGTCACACTGAGAGATCCGAAAGTTGCGGAACCGCGCGAGGAAGAACTGCTCCGGTTATCTGATGAGTTGAAAGATCAGAACTACCGCATGTTTGTGGCTCAGGAAATGCTTCACTTGATCAGCAGCGGTTTGCATTTGAAGGATACCGACCCTTTCTCGCTATTTGAAAAATTGGATGCGACGAATCCCTCAAACTTAAGTCCGTCGCACGCGTTTTACCTTGGGTTCGAGCTCTGCAAAGCGATGACGGCGATGCACTTGGGAAAGCAGTATCGCCAGGACGAAGCACTCGACTGGGGGTATCTCACTCATCAGGAGCAATCTCACCGAATCAAGCTGCATAAAGATCGTCCTTCGCGCGAGCGCCGAAAGGAATCAGACAATGACTCCTAGGCGATCGGTATTGGGAAAGCCCTACGTCTTGTCGCTCGACTCGTCGCTTAGGCCGGAAAATGTATTTCCGAAGCTGGCATCCCTGCCGCATGTGTTGTGGCTTGATAGTGCTCGGCCTGACGAAACTGTGGGACGGTACAGTTTCTTAATGGCAGATCCGGTCGACACCGTTCAAGCCGGGCCTACTCAAGTCGAAGCGGCGCTATCTCAATTGGCTGCGCTCGAAGATTCTTATCGTCTTGGCAAGATTGATGATTTGCCTCCTTTTCAAGGCGGTATGGCGGGTTATTTTTCGTACGACTTGAATCGAACGTTTGAGGTCGTGCCTGAGACAGATTTCAACGAATTCAACCTGCCGTTGTTATCCTTTGGGATCTATGACTGCGTACTGGCGTGGGACCACCTCCTGAACAAAGCTTGGCTAATCTCTACCGGTTATCCTGACGTAGAGCCGGAGAAGCGAAACGTTCGAGCAAAGCAGCGTGCAGAGGAATTCGTTGCTCTTCTGAAACGATCCGAAGCGTCTCCTGTTCAAGAACAGTCAGGAGCGGGACGCGTAATCCCTCCAACTGATTTAGCGCCCTGCTTTGCTTGCCCCGAGTGCCCTGGCGTCATGAGTAACTTCGCCAAAGAAGACTACTTGGCCGCGGTTAAGAAGTCGGTGGACTACATTCATGCCGGCGACATCTTTCAGGTAAATCTGTCTCAGCGGTTAATTGTCGAGGAAAAGTCGTCATCGATCGCGTTGTATATGAAGTTAAGAGAGAAGAACCCTGCTCCATTTGCGGGGTACTACGATTTTGGGATGGGGCAAATCGTTTCGGCGTCGCCGGAGCGATTCATTTCAGTCCGTGATCGTCAGATTGAAACGCGTCCTATTAAAGGAACCAGGCAACGCAGTGGACGGCCAGAACTAGACATGTTTTGGGCGGACGAATTGGTTCGCAGTCAAAAAGATCGCGCCGAAAATGTCATGATTGTTGATTTACTGCGGAATGATCTTTCCAGAATCTGCGATCCAGAGAGTGTGGAAGTCACCAGTCTTTGCGGATTAGAAACGTACCAAACCGTTCAGCATCTGGTTTCTATCATCATCGGTAAGCTCTCAGACAACGTAGGCATTAAGGAGATTCTCGCGGCCATCTTTCCTGGTGGATCGATCACGGGAGCACCAAAGATTCGTGCTATGGAGATCATTTCCGAGCTAGAGCCAACGGCTCGGGGGCCTTATTGCGGTTCGCTCGGATACATGGGATTCAATGGCTCGATCGACTGGAATATTTTAATTCGCACGATCGTAGCATCAGGCGGCTGGTGGCAGTTTCCTGTCGGTGGTGGAATTGTCGCGGATTCTGACCCCTTGCGAGAATATGAAGAGACGTGGCATAAAGCACTTGGACTTTTACACGCGGTGCTTGGTGAATGATTTTAGTCATCGACAACTACGATAGCTTTGTGCACAACCTGGCGAGGTATTTTCGCCAATTGGGACAGGAGACGATCGTACGCCGGAATGACTCGTTGGGAATTGATGACATTCGCCAGCTTCGTCCTTCGGCGATTGTTCTATCTCCGGGACCATGCACCCCTGCCGAGTCTGGCGTCTGCCGCGAAGTCGTCCGAGAGTTAGGCGATTCGTTTCCTATATTGGGAGTTTGTCTAGGACATCAGGCAATTGTCGATGTCTTAGGAGGCAAGATCATTCGTGCCACTACTCCGATGCACGGAAGAGCCTCATCGATTACGCATAATGGAAGCGGAGTGTTTCAAGCGCTTCCTTCACCAATGGAAGTTGGGCGGTACCACTCCTTGGTTGCCGAGCGAGAATCGCTTCCAGCTCAGCTACAAGTCGCTGCCGAATCCGAAGATGGTACGGTGATGGCCGTCAGCCACAAAACGCTTCCCATCATCGGGGTCCAGTTTCATCCCGAGTCGGTACTGACAGAACATGGTTATGCCATGTTGAGGAACTTTTTGCTGCTCGCCGGCATCTCTTCCTTTTTAGATACCAACGTAGCAATGCCCAAGATTGGCCGCCCAGCAAGCGACGTATCGTTGGAAGACCATTATTGGAGTCAGGAACTATGAGTCAGCCACGCTGGCCCATCATCGAAGGAATTCTGACGACCGAAAATGTAGACGGATCCGTCAACGTTGCTCCGATGGGGCCGAAAGTCGAAGGCGAGTTTGCTTCACTTCTCTTGCGGCCGTTCCCTGGTTCTAAAACCTATGAGAACCTACTACGTACCAGGCGAGGCACATTTCATGTCACGGACGATGTCGAAATGATCGCGCAGGCTGCCGTTGGAGATTTGAAGCACGCTCCTGAATTTCTCGTAACCGGCGACAGGGGATTTCACGCGCTTCAAAATTGTTGTCGATGGTATCAACTGGAAGCAGTTCAAATTCAGACAGAAGGCGATCGGGCTTCGCTGTCTTGCCGTGTCCAAAAGTCGGGCAAAGTGCGCGAATTTTCGGGACTTAATCGTGCTAAAAATGCGATTCTAGAGTTGGCAATCATTGCCACCAGGATTCACTTGCTTTCTTCGCAAGAGATCGATCAAGCTATTGAAACAATGCAATCATGGGTTGAGAAGACCGGTGCGGAAGCGGAACTTCGGGCCTGGAAATTCCTAAAAGCGACAATTGCCGAGCGGAGAAACGGCCACGGGGAATCGTCGGGAAGGTAGGACATCGCTAAACTTAAGTGATGTCTCTTTTCAAACCTTCACCTCAGCCTGCCCTTGATGCGCCTTTGTTGGCGAAAGTAGCGGTCGGTGCGCGGCTGCATTTTGGTCTGCTGGCGTTTCACGCCGAAGACTCATCTTTCGGTGGTGTCGGCGTGATGATTGATCGGCCCGGTTTAGAGGTTTTTGCCAATCGGGCAGATAGCTTTTGCGTTATCGGACCGCTGACGGATCGGGTCGATTCATTTGCGCGACAATGGCAGGCATACTCGGGACTGAAGCTACCTGCGGTTCGACTCGCTACGAGAGGGCAACTTCGAGACCACGTGGGGCTAGGATGTGGAACGCAGCTAGGTCTAGCCGTTGCCACATTGTTGTCGAAACTTGCGGACTTTCCACTGCCTGATTTGTCCACGTTGGCAAGCAGTGTCGATCGTGCCAAGCGTTCGGCCATTGGCTGCTATGGATTTCTGGAGGGTGGTTTCCTATTCGAGACAGGACATCGCGACGATAGCTTTCCACGTTTGGCGTTTCGTGGTTCACTGCCAGAAGAATGGCGATTCGTGCTGGCGACGCAGCATGCGATTCAGGGACGCCACGGCGAGGATGAGGAAGAAGGTTTTCGCCAACTCGAAAGTGTTCCGGAGCCAACGACGGAACGTTTACGAGAAATGGTCGAAGGCGAAATGATTCCAGCGCTTCAAACAAGCGACTGCGACCGATTCGGAGAAGCGGTCTACGAATACGGTTGCCTGGCCGGTGACTGTTATTCGGAGCTACAAGGAGGCCGCTACGCGAACCTGACTTGCACCGATATTGTCCAGCGAATGCGAAGCTTTGGAATCACCGGTGTCGGACAGAGTTCTTGGGGACCGACCATTTTTGGAATATGTGAAGATGCCAGGCAGGCCGAAGCACTTTGCGCTCTCCTGCGAGAGCGGTATTCTGAGAATGAATTGCAATTGGAAATAGCGGAACCGAACAATCATGGTGCCCAGTTGGAGTGGGCATAACATAACGGTTGATTCGTAATTGAAAGGATCTTTCATCCATGCCTCATCTGGGTGTGAACATCGATCACGTTGCCACGATTCGGCAAGCTCGTAAGACCAACGAACCTGACCCTGTTTGGGCCGCCGCACTCGCCGAACTAGGGGGAGCGGATTGTATTACGTTGCACTTGCGTGAAGACCGTCGGCATATCCAAGACCGTGATTTGGAAGTGATGCGGCAGACCGTAAAAGTTAAGTTGAACCTCGAACTCGCGGCCGAGGCCGATGTCGTTTCAATTGCTTGTAAGGTTAAGCCTGACCAGGTGACTCTAGTGCCTGAGAAACGTGAAGAAGTTACCACGGAAGGGGGTTTGGATGTTGTCACTCACGAAGCTTCGATCTCGAAGGCAATCGAGCAGTTTCGCGAGGCAGGCATTTCCGTAAGCCTTTTCCTGGATCCAGAGCCTTCCCAGATCGACATGGCAGCTAAGTTGAAAGTGGATGCGGTCGAATTGCACACCGGACAATATGCGCTGACTTGTGGCAAAGATCAGCAGAAGGAACTGGCCCGGTTATCACTGGCTGGCGAACAGATTCATAAAGCCGGGATGCAGCTTCTAGCTGGTCATGGGCTTACTTATACGAATGTTCAGCCGATTGCCCAGATTCCCGAAATGGCCGAGCTGAATATTGGCCACAGCATTGTTTCTCGGGCCGTTTTTGTAGGTTTCCGAGATGCCGTCGCCGAAATGAAACGGCTGATCTGCCCTTAGGCGGCACTGGCAAAAACAACAGGCGTATCGTATTATAGGCCGGTCTGTACTAGACATTCGGTCGTTCGTTGAGAAGTTCTTAATCATTTGGTGTTCGGCATGGCACGCAAAGGCAGTGATTTCGCAGGTGTTTCGGTAGCAATCACGACTCCTTTTAAGGGAGACTTGGTGGACTACGACTTGCTGAAACAACAAGTCGAATTCCAGATTGAAGCTGGGGTGAATTGCCTTTGTCCGGTGGGTACAACCGGGGAATCACCGACCCTATCGCATGACGAACACGAACGCGTTATTAGTGCGGTTATCGAGACAGTCGGCGGACGTGCAAAGGTTATGCCTGGCACGGGATCGAATAGCACTCACGAAGCACTTAAGCTGACTCGCTGGGCAGCCGCCGAAGGTGCAGATGCGGCGTTAGTAGTTGCTCCTTACTACAACAAGCCTACCCAAGAAGGGTTCTATCAACACTTCAAGGCTTTAGCGGAAGATTCCAGCATTCCAATCTGTGTGTACAACATTCCTGGACGCACAGGCAAGAATATCGAGCCGGAAACAATCGCTCGTTTAAGTGAGTTGGAAAAGATCCAGTTGGTCAAGGAAGCGACCGGATCTATGGATCAAGCATCGCAAGTTCTCGAACTCACAGATCTGACGCTGTTGAGCGGTGACGATAGCATGACGCTTCCGTTGATGTCGATCGGCGGCGAAGGTGTCATTTCCGTGGTCGGTAATATTGTTCCTGGCGACATGTTGAATCTGGTTAAAGCAGCCGCGGAAGGTGACTTCGCGGAAGCTCAGAAGATGCACTTCAAGCTCTTTACGCTGTGCCGTGAGATGCTTGGATTGTCAACTAATCCGATTCCGATCAAAGCTGCCATGAAGATGCTTGGCCGCGATTCGGGAGAATTGCGTCTACCGATGACACCATTGTGCGAGAATGGCGAAAAGCGTCTTTCGCAAGTGTTGACCGACTACGGATTGCTATAAGCGTTCTCTTCATTTCGGTTTGCTCACGACAATGCCTAGGATCGTCTATCTCTGCGAATACGGGACGATCTATGGCGGTGAAAACTCCATGCTCAGCGGGCTCTGTGCTATCCAGAGCCGTGGTTTTGACGTGGCTGTCGTCTGCCCGCCTCATACGGCTCTTTCTGCTCAGTTGAGTCAGCTTGGTATTAAGCAGATTCCGTTTACTTGGGTAGACAGCACCGGAAAACGAAAACCGCTTGAATTGCTTCGGAATGAGCTCGCGAAGACTATTCCAGCTTGGCAAGCGGATATAGTCCACGCGAATAGCTTGTCCGTTTCCAGAATTCTGGGGCCTGTCCAGCGAGCTGTTGATGTGAAGTTTGTTGGTCATCTGCGAGATATCATTAAGCTGAACAAGCGCGTCATTGCCGACATTTCGATGTTGGACGAGATTTACTGCGTTTCGACAGCAACGCGTGACTTTCATGTGGCGCAAGGGATGGCGATTGGAAAATCTTGCGTGCTGCACAATGGAGTAGATCTGAAAGAGTTTGCGCCTTCAAAGGAACGCGGTGAATCAGACGTTCTCCGGCTCGTCTACATTGGACAACTCGTCATGCGCAAAGGGATCGACGTCCTGCTCGACGGCGTGCGATTAGCCATTGAGCATGGAGCAAATGTTTCGCTCGATCTGTACGGCGAACGTCACTCTACCAAAGAAGAAGCCCATGAGTACGAGGCTGATCTCTATCGATTCGTTGAGGCGAATCGTCTGGAGCCGCACATTCATTTTCGTGGGCGGACTAATAACACGCCGGAAATACTTCGCCAATCGGATGTCTTGGTGCATGCCGCTCGGCAGGAGCCATGGGGAAGAGTGTTGCTCGAAGCGGCGGCGACGGGCTTGCCCATAATCGCCACGCAAGTGGGTGGAACGAACGAGATGTTTCCTAGGGACGAAGCGATTCTTGTCCCTGTAGACAATCCTTTCGCGATAGCAAAGTCGATCGGAGAACTTTACCGATCGCCAGAACTTCGGCAATTATTGGGGCGGAACGCAAGGCAACGAATCGAACGATTCGGCATTGACGATTATGCCGATAAGTTGACCGACCGATATCGAAAAGTGCTGGGAAGAACCCCGAAATAGCTCAAGACCAACGAGTGGCGTCGAAAGTGAGCTACGATTGTTTGGCTGAATGTCGATTCGAATGGCGGATCCTGCTCAGCTCACAATCCTCTTCTCAGTCGTCTTGTCGTAACGCAATGTAGGTCTGTCATGAGCATGTCTTGCCAGGAACTTGCCAGCCGCATCGAACGCATGCAACCTAACGCAGAGCCGCGTGATGTTGCACGTCTATGTCTGCTATTGTCCAACTGTGTCGAAAACCTCGCAGAACTCGACGATGATAAGATCCTGACAACAGCGTGGCAGGAAATGGGGCTTAGGCTCCAGGCGGCGACCGACCAGCACGCTGCTATGACAGATGAATTGGACGAATTAGCCCATTCCGATCCCCGCAAGTTCTCGCCGGATCAAATCTGGGTCTTAATTCGTGCGATCAAAGTACAAAGTCAGATTCTCCAGATGTATGTTGGCCAGCCTCTGATTGACGTTTAATTTTAGGCTATTCCAGTAACAGCAATGCGACCTTTAGATAAATCACAATCCCCAGCAGGTCGATAAGTCCAGCCACAAATGGGTTACTCATCAAAGCGGGATCGAGCCCAATCTTCTTAAACATTAACGGCAGCATCGATCCAATCAGCGTCCCGGCCATGACCACCAACACAAGTGTTGCCGGTACAACTAACGCTGAATAGGCTGACGGCGATTTGAAAAGCGCAAGCAGCAAACCCATAAAGGCCATGATCAGGCCCAGAATGAGGCCCATCGCAAGTTCTCGACGCATGATCGTCCACCAATCTCCAATGCTTGCTTCCCCCTTGTTAAGGGCGGTGATCACGAGCGTGGCAGATTGATTACCAGAGTTTCCACCGGTTGAAATAACCAAGGGAATAAAGATGACCAGCCAAGGTATTCTGGCCAGGTCAGCCTCGAATTGCTCTAAGGCAAACGTGGTCATGAAGGCCCCCACGAACAGCACAGCCAACCATACCCCGCGCTTTCGGCTGAGTGTTAAGACGGACGTTCGCAGATAGGTTTCCTCCAGCGGTTCGACAGCTGCAGCACGATAAGCATCTTCGGCGGCTTCTTCGACAACAACGTCGAGAATATCGTCGTGGGTAATAATGCCGACAAGACGAAGTTCTTCATCCACGACAGGAATGGCGAGCAAATCGTAGTCCGCCATCTTGCGAAGAACTTCCTCTTGATCGTCCAGGACATTAGCGTGGATGACCTCTGTTTCCATGATCTCGCTCAGCTTCTTCTGAGGCTTGCTCAGCGCAGAGACAATATCACGAGTAGAAACGACGCCATGGAGGCTTCCGAAGTCATCGACGACATATAGGTAATAAATCGTTTCGAGGTGTTCCGCTTGGTTGGTTAATTCTGCGAGAGCTTCCTTGGCGGTCAGCGTCTCGCTAAGACGTGCCATCTCCGTTGTCATGATGGCGCCCGCGGTTCCCTCGGCGTAATTCGAGAGCCTCAGAACATCACGACGATCGTCGGCCGAGAAGCAGGCCAGAATCTGTTCGGCGGTTTCTTCTTCTACTTCCCCCAGAAGGTCGACCTGATCGTCGGCAGACATGGTCGCCACGACTGGCGCAACCGACTGAGGCGGACGTGCTTCGAGCATTTCCGCTTGGCGATGGTAGTCGAAGTATGAGAGAATCTCGCCTTGAAGACTTAAGTCAGCATGGTCCAGAACTCCCCAGGCCTCTTCCGGGGTGAGCCCTTCCATGAATTCTGCGGTTCGAGCCGGATGCAGCGCGGTGCAAAACTCTCGCAGACCATCCGAGTCGTGCTCTGACAGCATTTCGCGAAGTTCCGGCAGGTACAAGGTGTTAATCATGGGCGTCCTTCGGAGCTTTATTCCTAATTTGCCACTTTTTCGCGTCGATTAGGTAATATCTTAGCGTTCTAAGCCAACCATGGGAGGGACGGCGAAAATGACCTGGCAGGCTAAAATCACAGATTGAAGCGAATTCCTGCTCCTACTTCGTGAGGAATTGAACAAGGCGATTGACTTTCCTGCCCCCTGAAAGTAGTTTTTACGTATCAAACATTACCAATAGTTGGGTATTTCCTTCGTTTTGCTGGTGTTCTTTTTGAAGCCAACGAAACGAAGAAAATATCGAACGTACAAAACGGATCCGTTCGATATGCTACGAGGTCAAGACTCGCCGGCAACCGGCGCAGATCAACTCTCCGAGTGTGAACAGAAGCTCGGTTACAACTTCAAAAATCGCGAACTCTTGGAGTCTGCACTAACCCATGCCTCTGGGGCGAGCCATCGCCTTGGAAGTAATGAACGGTTAGAGTTTTTGGGAGATGCCATTCTTGGCAAGTTTGTCTGCGAGACACTCTTCCGACGCTTTCCGAACTATCTGGAAGGCGATCTCACACGCATCAAATCGATTGTTGTCAGTCGCAGTACGTGTGCGCGACTCAGCGATGCAATGGGTCTCGAGCCATTTCTAATACTTGGCAAAGGAATGGCCTCGACACAGTCTATTCCTAAATCGCTGATGGCAGACGTTTTTGAAGCGATCATTGCTGCCATCTATCTGGATGGTGGGGACAGCGCCGTAAACGCCTTCCTGGCAATTGTTCTGGAAGAAGAAATTGAACAGGCCTCAGCTGGTGAAGTTGGCAGCAATTACAAGTCGATGCTCCAGCAGTATGCCCAGCGCGAGTTTGGCACCACGCCTAATTATGAACTTGTGGCAGAAAAAGGCCCTGACCATAGCAAGTTCTTCAATGTAGCCGTTCACCTGCAAGGCAATACATACACATCTGCGTGGGGAGCCAACAAGAAAGAAGCGGAACAACGAGCGGCTCAAAACGCCCTTCATGAAATCCAGGGCGAGAATCCACCCTACACAGAAGAAGTTGAATCAGAATAACGCAACGATTGGCAGCAAAACTTAACAGTTCTTCTCAGGATGATATTGCCAATTCATCTGACCGAATCAACCGGAACTTTTTAGGTTGGCAATTGCGGTTTTCCCTCTCATTCGTTTCGTCCAATGTGTTTGGGAATAGCCTATCTTGCTCAGAGTATCGTCGATTGATTTTATCAAATCGACGTAAGGTTTCTCCTCTGGTTTAGCTAAGTCAGTAATTGGGATATGGATCGCCCGCTTCAAGCAGCCGCTTTGCCTCCCCTGCTCTGCTTGCCGAGCCTCGAATCGGTTCGCGTACTGGCAACAGAGGACCAAGTATTCCATCAAGAGATTTTGAAGCGCGCCTTGATCAGGCATGGCGCGATTATCGAGATGGAATCAGATGGAGCTTCCACGTTGGCACGTGACGATCTTCGAGATTTCGACGTGATGCTGCTTGATTTGATGCTACCAGATACGGATGGCATCGAATTAGCCGCATCAATACGATCTGCCGGAGTCGAAACTCCTTTAATTGCCGTTACCGCCGGAACGATGACATATACCCGCGAAATGTGTATAGATGCCGGATTCGCAGGGTTTTTGGAAAAGCCGTTCTCGCCTATTGGCTTAGCAGAAATTATCCGCTCGGTTTGTCGTAAGACGATAAAAGACTAGCGAATGGTGATTGCCTGTTTAAGCGGTTCCAGGATGTTTCCAATAACATGCTGTTCCAGTAAACCGACCGCTTGATCATGCAAACGCTGAAATGCCGAAACGTAAGTTTCGTTTTCGTCCAAACTGCCAAACCGACGAACGGTTAGGTAAACACTTAGCTGTTCTTCGGGGAACTCTCCGGTACGCACATGGTATGCTGACGTACGTGTTTCGATACTCAGACGAAACTGAGTGCGACAGTCGTCATCGAGACTGCACTGAATTGCTGGTTCGAAGCCAATGATGCGGTTCTCATTGCCTTGGACCATTCGATCCAATGCGGGAGGCAGGCCTAGTGCTTCGGCTACCAACTGGTTGTGATTCCCACCGTAGGTAAAGTCAAAGCCATACATCGCGTTCAGCGACTCGCAATCCAGCGGGCTGATCGATAAGGCATATGGAATTTGATCGAGCACGAAGTTGTGTTGCTCGACCGCCTCGTCAAAAGTGGCCGGATTTACATGGCCGGAAAGAATCCGTTTCGGCTCGACCGACGTCCAGCGATAGCTGCCGCCATCTTTGTCTTCCTCCAGAACAAATTCGTTGCGATCCCGAGCGTAGAAATTTCGCATCTTGGGATAGCGTTTACGAACCTGTTCAAAAAAGTGAAGAACCGTGTCTCGCCCGCTTGGTAAGTCCATCTCCGTGTTGAGATTCATGTTGATGTAGAAGTCGTCTGTCAGCGAGCGGATATCCACCATTCAAACCTCCTAAAGCTGATTGGCGTGGCGAAACACGCGGCCGGCAGGAGTGGCACAGCCTAGCAGCAAGTATAGAATGACCTTCACAAAAGTGTCAAAGGTGCCAAGTTAGGCGAAAGTCGCTCCCCATGCCTGCGAAAAAGCGATCTCTCATTTCCGAAGACAGCCATCAAGAGACTACGGTTCAGTTTAAAACCGCATTAGGACGCGGCGAAATCACCTGGCGTCAGGACCGTGTTGCCCATTTTCGTTGGCTGCGAAATCGTGAGAATGCCGAAATCCACACCCTACGCCCCAATCTGACTCGCGCACAACGCGAGTTGATTCAAGACATGCAAGATTACGCGGAAGGCATGTTTATCGACTTTTCGCAGGTTCCCCTCGACATCACTGGCGGAACGCCATTTCAGCAAAAAATATGGACCGCTTGCCAAAAGATTCCCTATGGTGAAGTGGTCACTTACGGGCAATTGGCCGAATTGGCAGGCAGCCCTAGGGCAGCTAGAGCCGTCGGAACTGCCATGGCGTCGAATAGGGTCCCGATTATCATTCCCTGCCACCGCGTTATTGCGGCTGGTAATCAAATAGGCGGATTTACCAGTCCGGACGGGATCCGGAGAAAAAAGAAATTACTCGATATGGAGTCAGATGGCTCCCGCAGTGTAAAGATGCCCCAGACACGGTCTGTGTAGGCTAGATGCGAAGTCGCGTCTGGGCAAAATTGAGACGCTTTGCCGAAAATATGGCCTATAAATGCATATTTTTTCACTCGCGAACCTAAGATGCCTGCCCGCGTCTTTACGGGAAGCTAACGCATCACTATAATCCAGGATCTCGCGTCAAAGGAACTACTGCTTAAGAGCATTCGTTCCCGCGAATAAGTGGGTGTAGCTCAATTGGATAGAGCATCGGTCTACGAAACCGAAGGTTGAAGGTTCGAGCCCTTCCACCCACGCTGAAAAAAAGCCGTCATGTCTTAAAGGCATGTCGGCTTTTTTTATGCGCGATCTTTCGCGTCAAATTGTACTTACTGAATTCCCCTCGCCTCGAATTTGATCTGCCTTCGAGCATAAAACCAAGGAGTCGCACGAAAGACAGCACTGAGATAAGTATTCCGAGTGTGGGCTGTTGGTACTCGCAGTACTTTGACGTGTTTTGATAACTAATGGTTTGAAATCTATTCAGGCAGAGTCTTCCGATGGTGAATCTTCCAACACTTCATACAACTGCCGTAAGACGTCGGGTGGACTGAAGCCATGCTGGTTGCAAAGGTAGCGTAATGATTTTCCCGCACAGTTGCTGTCTATACCTAGACGCATGAAAACGGCACTGGTTTCCGGATGTTCGATCAGCCATTCAGGAATTGTTGAGTCGAGGTCGCATTCCATTCAAAGACTATAGCCCTTGGCTTTTTCCCGAGTGAGGATAAAACTCCAACTTACGGTTGCGTAAGACAAGTTCCAATACCTCGGTCGTGTTAATTGAAAGTGAGACTCCAATCCCATTCCTCGAAGGAGTAATACTCCGAGGGCTGGGAATAAGATGAGCCCTGAGGCCTCTATAAAATTGCCTCAGGGCGTTTGCCTGGGGCAAATACGTCTTCGATTTCTACTTTCACATTTCCGCTAGGCACCGGCCAGGTCACCACGTCTCCGATTCGCTGCCCCAGAATAGCTGTGCCGATGGGGGCAAGTACCGACAGCTTGCCTTCGATAATGTTCGCTTCATTGGGAAATACCAATGTGAACAAATCTAACTCGCGAGAGCTGACGTCACGAAGCTGGACGGTCGTGTACATCGCAACGACATCTGGGGGAATTTTGTCAGAGTCGACAATTTCGGCGATGTCCAATTCCCCGCGTAGATCTTTCAGGTATGGCTTGTGAGCCAGCGCTAACGCGAAACTGTCATTAAGTAAAGCCAAGAGACGACGATAGTCCTTATCTGTCAGGATAAGCTGCTTCGGCGACTTCTTCTCTGTCACAATTGTGTTCCTCAATAGAACAATGCTTCGTGGTTAAAAAAAGGGAAAGACACGACTACGCATCAAAACCGGGTGGGAAGAAAAGATGCGTGAGTCGTGCCTCTGCCCCTTTTGAAAGCAATTGCAATCGTCAGACCAATCGGAATTCATTTTGAGGAAACTTTAAAGGCCGGAAATCTCCGTGGCTCTCATCGATAACACGATGTTGAATGAGATAAACCATCCAGTTTAGTGCCAACAGCCGTTGTCACCAGCAAGGTAAGGTGACAGTGCTCATTCTCGAAAATCGGCTGCCGAGATACCGTGCTTCTTCAGTAATTTATGAATGCCCTGACGAGAGACTCCAGCTTGTTCGGCCGCGTGAGAAACATTGCCGTTGTGTTTCGTCAGAAGCAGTGTCAGGTATTTATAATCTGCGTTGTCCAAAGCGGTCTCTCGCGAGACTTCACCCATCTCGTTCTCGACAACCGATCCGGATCTATGTTCCCTAAGGATGTTAGGCAGATCACTCATATCGATTTGACTGCTTTGCGACAAGGCAATCGTTCGCTCGATCACGTTACGCAATTCTCGAATATTGCCTGGCCAGTGATATTGTTGAAAACAGTCGAGGACGTCTGTTGCGATCTGCTTTGGATCATCTTCACTATTTCGTAGTGTCTCAAGAAAATGGTGGGCAAGCAGGACTACGTCACTTCCTCGGTCTCTAAGCGGAGGTAGCTCGACGTGGATTACTCCTAACCGATAGTAGAGATCTCGCCGAAATCTTCCGGCAAGTACTTCTGATTCTAAGTCGCGATTCGTGGCGCAAATGAACCGGGCATCGAACCCATATGGCGTGGTCGAGCCCACCGGAGTAAAGGCCCGTTCCTGAACGGCACGCAGTAATTTAGCCTGTGACGGAAGCGGCAGTTCGCCGAGCTCATCAAAGAATACCGTCCCTTGCTGACTGCGTGCCAGTAAGCCCTCCTGATCGGCAATGGCACCGGTGAACGATCCTTTCCGGTGGCCAAATACGATCGATTCAAATAGGTTTTCTGGAATCGCGGTACAGTCAATGATCTGGAATGGGTGCTCCCGCCGTGAACTTCGTTCGTGAATGGCTCGTGCTATTACTTCTTTACCGGTACCACTCTCGCCCGAAATAAGTACGTTCGTGTTCGTCGGGGCAACACGATCAACGATCTCTAGAATGTCGAGCATCGGCTCACTCTGAGCAATAACTGCCGGGAATGACTCAAGGAGCTGCTGCTGATTCCTACTCACAGTTTGTGTTTGTGATGTTTCAGGGCATTGCTGCAAGATTCGTTGGATGCTTGATATCAAGTCATCGTACTTCACCGGCTTCAGAAGATAGTCTGCGATGCCCAAACGCACACTTTCAATCGCTGTTGGAAGAGACGGAACGCCGGTGACGACGATCAACGGTATATCGGGCCATTGCTCTCGACCTTCTTTCAAGAGTTCAAGCTTGAAGTTGCCAGGCATGTTTAAGTCAGAGAGAATTAAGTCAAAAGGTTCTTCGGCAAGGTATTTCAATGCAGTGCTTGCGTCCGATACGCAACGACATTCGTAACCGGCCTTCTTCAACAGTTCTCCGGTGGTGATCAAGAAGAGAGGCTCGTCATCGGCAACGAGGATTTTCTTCGTAGCTTTTTCGGTTTGCATCTCTAAACCTTTAAGGCTTCACGAAACTAGAGAACGGATCATCTCGCGGGATTCGTTTATCCATTGCCCGCGGCAAGACAACTTCAAACTCGCTTCCCATGCGATGTTCGCTCTTGACGTGGATTTTGCCTCCCATCGCTTCTACGAGACTTCGTGAAACGGAAAGGCCTAGCCCCATTCCTTCACGACTTGTACTGGTCTTGGTACTAAAAAAGGGATCAAAGATGTGTGGCATGACATCAGGGGCGATTCCATCGCCTTGATCCAGGACGGTGATAACCACAGTCTCGAGCGTCGTGGCATAGAGAATCGTTACCGTATCTCCGAAGTCAGAGGCCTGAATCGCATTGCGAACCAAGTTGAAAAGTATCTGCTTTAGCTCTCCCTCACGTAAAGATACCTGTGTTGGCTCCAAACTTCCTGCGGCGATCCCAGAATTCATACGTTGGTCAATCCAAACGTTGGCCTTACGTGAAACAGGCTCTAGTAACGCAAGTACTTCATCGATCACTCGAGAAATATCGAATGCTCGGATCGCTTGTTGGCTTGGTCGGTAGAGTTGGTACATCTGGTGCGTAATGCCACTGATACGATCGATTTCGTTGTCAATTAAATCGAGCAAGCCGACATGCTCGTGGTCTTCGGGGACTCCAGAGCGAAAGAGGGCGAATGCGTTTCGTATACCTGCCAAGGGATTATTTACTTCATGAGCAACCCCTGCAGCCAACTGTCCCAGTGCAGCCAGCTTCTCCATCTGCAGTCGCTGTTTTTCCAGTTCTGCGACCTGTGCGGTCCTTTCCTGAACAAGCTGTTCAAGATGGCGATTGTGCAGGCGTAGTTCTTCGCGAAGTTGGTGCCGCTCGGTAACGTCTCGAATACTCGTGCGAAAACCGAGGTGCACTCCTTTATCGTCAAACATCGGTTGCCACGAAATCGCCATCCAGCGCTGCGTTCCCTCCTGTTGTATTGCCAGGAACTCGACGTCGTTTCCACTTCCACCCTCAATCGCTTCGCGCATAACGCGTGCCATCCGTGGACGATAGCTTGAATCGACGAGTGACAATGGATAGTCCTCCATTTTCAGGCAGTCTTCAGGCGAGTGGCCTGTCATCCGCTGGACTGCGGCATTCACCCATTGCAACTTTCCATTGGGCGCATGCCAGCTTTCCCAGTCGTAGGTGCAGTCTGCGATTGCTCGGAAAATGGGACTTCTATTGAAGTCACCCTCGTGCTTTGACAAATGAGGTATTTCCATATCCTTGTTATACCGTTTGACTCCTGTTCGCAGCCAATGGTTCAAAATGATTTACAACGGCTGACGGACAGGTGGCCATTGCCTACCCGAAAATACGAAAGCTGATTGCCAGCCACAGCACTAGTAACAATCCCCCATGCACCCATAGGGACTCCTTTAAGCCGAGGGGTTTCGTGGCCTTATGATGTCGTAGAGGTTGGGGACGACGGTGGATAATTTTTGGATAACCCATCGAGTAGTCTCCGGCAGGTGGAATGCGAGGAAACCGGCTGACACTCTCAATGAGGTTCATGCAATCGTAGTGCCATTGGTAGTAAAACAGTTTGGAAGATCATTGCAGCCTCATTCACACTCGGCGAAATACGGAACTCTGCCGCTCAATGCAGACTTCTTCGACAACTTAAGACGACCTCTGATGGATTGCCCAATTCAACCACTGCTGATGTCCAAATTTGAACGAGTCTCCTTGGAGCGTCGCCGTGCGTTGACACTGTCATCAGGGCATGACGGATTCGGCGGACAAAATGTGCTTCAACCGCATGATTCTATCATCGGCATGCTGATTGCATCTCCAAGCTGAGATGACAACACGGATGTTCCCATTCCTAGAACTGGAGAGCACAGCCATGTCGCCCATTCGTCCTGTGAGCGAGATATACAATCCAATTGCCCAGAAGCAGATTGCTGGGGCGCGAGCGCCGAGCAATCGGACGGGAACAAATAGATTAGGCCAAGATCATAGAAAACAAGACTGGCCGTTAAGCAAAGACATGGAGGCAAGCTGTATCACGATCGGTACCATTTCGATGGTCATGCTCGCGCTGATACCCATCGTCCTGTTATTTCTTCTTGCGTTCTTAAATCCCGATGTCCTCATGATTCCGATCACACCCAACTAAAGAGAAGAAGTTAGTTGGCGAGTGTAGAAATTCGGAGCTTGTACTAATCGGTTGATAATGTCCTCGAGAATATCGCGGGGTGAGGACGTAGGACTAGAACGCAATACTAAGCAGATTCACGGACAATCAGGCGCGGCTTAATCAGAACTTGGCGATTATCTTCCGCAAGTTGCTCTCCATTAATCATTCTCTCAAGCATCGAGACCATTTCTGTCGCAGCTGTTCTATGGTTTAGGTCGATCGTCGTCAGAGGCGGATCGGTGAAATCGGCCAGGTAGTGATTTAAGTAGCCGACAATCGCAACGTCATCTGGCACTCGGATGCCACGAAAACGCAATCGCTTGATCAGCGTTGAAGCCCAGTAATCATCGTGAGCGATTATGGCGTCCGCACGTTCGCCAATCACAACTTGATCGATCAATGCGTCGATCACGGCCTCAGGAAAATCCCATTTCAATGTTTCCACATCGTGCGTGGCATGGGCTTCCTTATGCTTTGGTGAGGCATAAAACAGGAGATCGGAAGTAAATTTTCGACCGCTATGTTTCAGAGCTTCTTTAAAGCCTCGTAATCGATCCTTTTCACTCTTCTTTGACTTTGCGGTGAGAGCTAAACCAATTCTTTCTCTGCCTTGCTCAATGAGATAGTCAGTAGCTTGACGTGCCGCATCCGCTCGGTCCACCGTAACGAAAAAGGCATCGGGAATCCCTGGATCTTCGTAAAAAACGGTACAAGGATGCTGCTTTAAAAGAGCTGTTCGATCGCCTGGCAGCCAGCTATGAACCGCACACAAGACGCCGTCGACGCCACTGTTGGTAAACAGTTGTACGTTCTTGTCGAAACGGTCGGGGGCAATGACCGTATTCCCGATCAGTGTACGGTTTCCATGTGCAACAGCTTCCTCATCCAGATGCTGAATAAGGAATGACCGCAAGGGGTCACCAGCCGATGCCACCAACAATCCGAATGTGTGCGATCTCTTGCCAACCAGTTGGCGAGCTGCGAGGTTGGGCTGGTATCCCATTTCCTGCGCGATCCGTTTGATCTCTTTGGCCTTTTCTTCTCCGACGGTAACACGATTGCCGCCTGTTCCCAGCAGGACGGCCGATACTGCCCGGCGGGACACCCCGACTTTTTCGGCGATATCCACCAAGCGGACGCGTTTCGGACGGTCGAATTCAACAGCCATGTCGTTTGTTCAAATGAGTACCGAGAAAAGAAACAGCAGCCCTCGTCTCTGCTTTCCCAAAATTATGCTACCAGTTTAAGCATTTTCAACGAACTGGGGTTCCACGCCTTCGGAGGTCGAAGTTAACGGCGGATTACTTTTCGATTCAAGTGAACGTTGAGACGGAATTAGCTTGCGGAATCCGAAGTAGAACAGGGTGCCGGAAATTAGCATCACCGTTGCCGAGATTCCCGATCCACTCCAACGTCCCAAATAAGCCAGTGAAAGTGTCAAAATCCCGGTCGCAACCATGATCGTACCAAACGGCGCCACGGCAAAACCAATGGCAATGCGGCCTTTGGGAGGAAGCGGTTCGCCTGCGGCTTCTGCGACGGGTCTCCATAGGCCGTATGGACGAGCTCGTCGGTAAAAGTCAACCAAGTGCGACATTGGCTCTGGTGGAGTTAGCCAAGCAACGGTTACCCATGCGACGAGCGTCATCCCCATCGATACGAAGATTACCATGTAATCGTTGTGAGGACCGAAATCGAGTAGATTTGGAAATTCAAACCACGGATTGGGAAACACAAATAGCTTATTGAGCAAAAAGATCACTGGTCCACCAAGCGACGCTGTTAGCCGAGCCCAGCCATTAAATCGCCACCACCACCATTGGGCCCAGTTCGCGGTCAGTTCTGCTGATGACAATCCTAGCATGAAGATCGAGATCTGAATGACATTGGTCGCGGCGATCGCTACCAGAATCCCCAACATCAATATGCCGGCGGAAAACAGTTTTCCCATCAGCAGGTAATGTTGAAGTGGGGCTTTCTTTACGAGCGATCGTTGATAAACGTCGTTGACAAGGACTTGGGCACCGAAGTTCATATTGGAACTAACGGTACTCATAATCGAGGCCAAGACGGCACTTAAAGCGAGCCCGAGCAGCCCTGGCGGTAGATATCTTGCCATCAGCATTCCGTACGCGAGTTCCTTTTGCTCGGCCGTTCTTACCTCGGGCCAATGCACCATGGCCGCCAACGCTGGTAACGTGAGCGTGGCCAGTAGTAAAAAGAGTATGACCGCGGTCCAAACGTACATTTTGGCCGCTTCTCGTTCATTGCGACATGACAGAATGCGTTGTCCTTCCATGGCACCAGCCATCGGAGCTGCATCGCCTCCATAGCCAATCGCAGTTCCCATGGTCCATGCGGCGATCGCAATCAAGCCAAGAACTTCATGCCCTATCGGTGGAAACACACTTGCTGCTTCGGGGCCTGCGGACTGCTCCAGCGCAGCATACAGCTGCGTTGGTCCGCCAAAGTCAACGAGCACGATAATCATGAGCAGAATAGAGCTACCGATGATAATCAGCGTCTGAAAGAAATCAGAAGTCACGACGCCGACATACCCGGATGCCAGCACATAGAACAGGATTACCGGAATGACGACGGCAAGTGTCGTAAACATCGACCACTCGAGCAGCGGCGACGAAATTTTGTGTAACCCCAGAAGACCTGCCCCTGTCCAGGCTGGTAGCGCGATCAATGCACTTCGCAAAGCCACCCAGCTTCGCATCGTTAATGCGGGCGATCCACTAAAACGGAGTTCGTAAAACTCGGGCGACGTCCGCAGATTTAGTCTGCGCCAGAGTCCTGCAAACAAAAGTGCTGCGATCATGAGGGCCAACCCAAACCGCGCAAAATAGAACCAGCAAATGAAAGCCCCCGTTACTACGGTCATGCCGCAGTAAGCGGGAGCAACGTCCGCGTTCATGCATGTCGCGGCGTATGAGAAACCATTCAGCCAGCCAGGTAATTTCCGACCTGCTAAAAAGTAGCCTTCCAGATCGTCTCCACTTTGCTTGCGGAGCAGAAAGCCAAGAAAAAGTAAGCCACCGAAATAAAGCCCCAGCACACTCCAGTCGAGCCAGCTAAGCTGTGTCGAATCAAACAGGCTGGGCATGAATTACTTCCTCAAGCAGTTGCCAGCAATAGTATTGCATCCGCGGTAAATGAAATGGTCCTTTCCACTGGTTACCTTTTATCGTGCTCGATAGCGTTCCGTCACGATGCAAATATCCGAACCATTCTCCGAACTCGGGATCGGCAAAATGTTGATAAGACCAACTATTGATCTTCTGATGCCAATCCCAGTAACGCTCTTCTCCTGTCAAGCTCCAAGCGAGAAGAGTCGCGATAATCGCCTCGGCATGCGGCCACCAGAATTTCATGTCATGCCAATATTCGGCACATGGTAACCCATGACAATCGCGGAAGTAATACAAGCCTCCATACTGCTTGTCCCACCCCAACTCAAGGGACCAATCAAGGATCTGTTTTCCCAAGGTGATCAGGTCAGGCAAATCTCTCTGACGAGCCTCTTCCATCAGAAACCAGGCAAGCTCGGTCGAGTGACCAGGGTTAATTAGTCGGCCATCGAACGTATCGATCACCTCACCATTAACCCCAACATTCTCCAAGACACAGGCGAGATCCTGTTTGACGAAGTCGCTTCGAATTTCATCGATACACTGGTCAATGACCTCTGTGCATTCAGGCAACCCTGTGGCTTTACGAATTTCTTGAGCGACGCCAATAAGAATCATCGGGCTGGCCAACGATTTCATGGGTCGTACGTCCAAGTTAACCTTGGGCTCAAGTAATGAGTCGGGACCTAAATGGCGACGGATTTTCTTAAAGAGTTCGATTGCCAACTGACAATGCTCTTCGCTGTGAGCCGAACGTCCGTACGCCGCATATGCCATCGCCGCAAAGCATTCGGAGAAAACATATCGGCGCTTTCGCAGTGGTTGTCCATCGTGGGTTACGAGAAAGAAATACCTTCCATCTTGACCGATGCAATGACGCTGCAAAAAGTCTATGCCATACTTGGCCTGCTTGAGCCAGTACTCACGTGGCTCAACTGTATCGGCAATGGTTGAGAGCATCCACGCGAATCGCCCTTGAAACCAGACCGATTTGTCGGTTTCAAGTCTTCTGCCGTCGCGATCGAAGGATGTGAAGTATCCTCCATGTTGTTCATCAATGCTGCGGTTAAGCCAAAAAGGCAGAGTATCATTGAGCAAGTCATCACGAAACCGCGACATGGCGGCTCGAATTTCTTCTAAGGTCATTTGACCTCCTTGCCGCCGAGAGCGTTCAGATTGACAGCGATTTCATCCACGAATAACCAAGCCGCATGGCCTGCTGCTTGTTTACCGTCGGGGATGATCCCACGGCCATCGATGGCTATCCGCAGGTATCTCGCAGACACCGAATCGCCTGTAATGGTAAACCAGTCTTGCACTTGGACAGCGTCATCTTGGGTTTCCCATTTAGCCTTATGCCATTCGGTGAATGTATTGCCGTGCTGAGAAACCGATACACTCGCATTCACAGGAAAGTAGATTCCCACAGGTTGATTTTGAAGGGCATGGACGGCGACCTCACGCAGAGAAACATCTCGGCCAAGGTCAATCGTAGCAATCAATGCCTCGCCTTCGATTCCAGTCCACTGGACATCCTGGTATGAAGTACTTCCGAGCAAGCCATCCGTCAGGGAATCAGTTCCAAAGAAGGAATAGTTTTCTGCAGGGGGCGTTTGCCATTCCAGCTTGGCGTATCGTGCGTCGTGCGGCAGTGGTTCTTGCTTCATCGAGGCGATGTCTTCACCTGGAAGCATTACTGGACGTTGTTTCTGATAGTCGCCAGAGAGGTCAACGTTTTGGATTGATTCCCATAGCGAGGTCTTTTGAATTCGAAGGCCCAGAACGGTGACAATCCAGCCCTGAGTCCAGCCTGATTCGATCGACCAGGCTCCCCAGCCAGCGTCGCCGTTCGACCCCCAATATTCCCAGCGATCAAAGTCAAAGGCCCGCATCCAAGCCCCATCGAGCTCTGGGTGAATCTGACTGGTAGTTTGAATGCGACACAAAAACTTGGCCAGTCGGTCTTCTGCATCTTGATAAAATGGGTCGCCTGTCGCGGCAGCAGCTTCGTGAAGTCCCAGGAAAGCAAAATTCGTGGTGTAAAGAAGGTCTGCTACCGGCTCTCCATTCTCATGGATTAAAGGTGCCTCATGAGCCCCGAACGATTCGTTATTCCGGTGAGGAGGGTAACCACCGTGGTCAAGTTCGCCAAGCTCTTCGCGAATCGCTCCTGATTGATCCTGACAAGCAATTACATCTTCAGCCATAAGACGCAACCATTGTCGATGTTCGGGCGTATCTTCCACACGAACCAGCCAAGCTAACGGAAGCAACATGCGAGCGCGCTCTTGTTGAAGGCCGTTGGTCCATCGCCAATGGTCAGGGTATTTTGACATCATTACTCGGATGCCTGTTTTGGCGCGTTGTAAAAGAAGCTCGTCTCCCGTCTGCTGATAGGCTGCTAAGTAGCATGCCCAGATATAGGATTGAAAGTGTGGAGCTAATCGCACTGTCGAGGACTTGAAAAAATACTTCCAACCATGGTTGCTCAAGTCGCTCTGAGTAATATTCCCTGGCTTGAAACCATAAGGGCCAGACGTCCTGAGATTGGAAATAATAGCCCTCGATACATACGGACTCCAACGATGGTCATCCGTAGTCGACTCGGTGGACAACGTCGCCAAAATCACCCGAGCGATGTCATCGCCGTAGTTAGATCGCATCCATGCTGCGTTGGTCACACCCCATGCAATCATGCCATAAGATGGATGATCAGGAACGCCTCGGTCTCCATGAACTGCTCCAGAGCGTTCGTAGAGATATTCCTGCAGATTCTTAGCAATCGAAGCCATCTTGTCATCACTTAAAATTTCACCAGCAATGCCCAACGCCATTGCGGATTCGCTGATGCAATCACTGCGTAAGATCACACGAACTTTTTGGCTGCCATTTGGCAAAATTCCAGAATCGAAACCCTCCAGCATCCCGAGACTACCGTCTCCGACTTGATCATCATACGGACGGTGATTGGTAACTTCTGACTTGGCTGCGGCCAAGCGTGTTACCTCCTCCGTTTTCGGGTTGAGTAGCAAACCTGATTTTAAATACCACTGAGCACCACGTCGAAATGCCTGAAGCTCCGCATCGGCAGGAAGTTCTGCATGCTTTGCGAACGAAGGGCGAACCGTGGAGGTCCATGTTAGCTGAACGACTTTCTCGTCAGGCATCAGCTTTGCAAGCAATGCTTGCCAAACTTTTTGCCATTCACCAGCAGGGGCATATCGCGCTGTAATAAATGCGCTCATCTTACTCGATGCAACGAACAGCTCGGGACGTTCGTCCGTTGCTGGTAAATGCACTAACAGAGGAGACGCCGATTCCGGAATCCCATAAACTGCTTTTTCAAACCCTGCCACTCGAGCAAGAACCATCAAGGGATTCTCTGCTTCCATGGGAACGAATCGGCAACGGTTCATTGACAGAATGCATAACTCTTGCAGATTCGAGCCCATTTCAGAGGAGGCGACGACCACACGTTCCCATCGGCTATCTTTAGGAGATCCAATCGAAACGCCTGGTAGGTAGCCCGGAAACTCGATGTAAACCCTGACATCTTTTTCAGCGGCTTGCCGGAAGAAGTCTTCAGGTAATTCAGTCGTAGACTTTGGATAGCCATCTGCCAAAACGGCGATCGCACCCTTCGTTTTCACTGTGGCGATTGCCGCTTGCCAAGATTGGCCAGCTTGAAAACGAACACCTTGCTGCTGAAGGGCCTGGCATAAATCGGAGTCTGAAGAGCCGACGACATATAATGGTATTTTTTCTTCTGCGGACAATGAATCGAGCGATGCCACAGAGAAAAAGATTAGGCAGGTAGTAAAAAAGCAAAGACGATGCATGGGCACAGAATCTCCAAGCCCTGAAATAGGCCAGGGCTAGATTAAATTTATAGAGGGATATCGGAGAGACCAACGATTACTTGGAATCGACGTTAAAGTCCAAGTCATTCTCGCCTGGAGTTAACTCCGCCTCTAATCCACTTGTTGCTGGCTGGGTCAAATGGCGTGGCAGTTTGACGTTGGTCCGCTTAGAAGCATCTTCATGAGGTGCCGGGGGTGGTGGAGGCTGCAAAGCAACCGTGTACTTCCCTACCGGCATAGGAGTCGAAATTGCGAAAATACCATTCTCGACGATGGCGCTGCCACCGGTACCGCTGACGCTATCCTCGAACAGGATAATACCAGAGGATAGTGGGCTTCCATCCAAGGTGACCAGTCCTCGGACTTTCGCGCCCTCACTCGATTCTGAACAACCTGAAAGTAAAACGGCGATTGCGAGAAATACAGTACTCGAAGCAATACGGAACAAGGGAGACTTCATCATTGGGACTCCTGGTTTAAAGGTCCACTATTGATTTAGAAAGAAACCGTTTGGCCATCGTCGCTCGCACTGAGACGACGTAAGACTTCCATATCAATTGTCTCGGGCACAAAGCGTGTCGAGCCATCTCCCAAAGCCCCTAGGACTCCGCCTGGGTGGAAGGAATTGAGCATGGTGTTGTTTTCGTACGGTTGACTACTGGAAGAAGCCGTGGCTGTGTCGTAGTTAATTTGCCACCGAACCGTGGTCAGCCCTGTGTAGTAATAGTTCTCTGACGTACCAGAGATTCCGGAGACTGGGTGACTTTCTGGTTGGCCAGACCATCCACCCCCGTAGTTTGCCGCAAGGACCGTATCGTCAACCATTCCGGATTGCTCTGAGACCATTAGGCTGTTGGATGTCCCATCGGTTGCATCACGAAATCGTGTAATCTGACCAGGACGTAACAGCCCCGTTCCCGCAGCATAACCACGTTGTGTTTGCTTGACGACATTTGTTCGACCACCTGGGTCAGGGTATGCGCCCGCGATGCCTACGTATTGGTGCATAAGACTACCCTGATTTCCATTCAATGCAGATGGAGCAGCGACCTTAGGATCCACAGGGCTCGAAGGACAGATGTAAGCTTCAATGACCAGGTTATTCAGCACCTCATTGCCAGAAAACGGCTCGTTGAAGCTCCCTGTTTCAAAATTGAGCTGGTCATAGACGTTCTTCTGCTCCAGAAAGGCAAGAATCGAAGTGCGCCAATTGACGCCTGATAAATTCGGATAGCTCACCGTGCCTGCTCGGGACCCGTAAGGAAATGAACCGAATGTGTCATGATAGTTGTGAAGGGCGAGTCCCAATTGCTTGAAATTGTTCGAGCACTGCATCCGACGAGCTGCCTCTCGTGCTTGTTGAACGGCTGGCAATAGGAGCGCAATGAGGACACCAATAATCGCGATCACCACCAGGAGTTCAACCAGAGTGAAAGCTGCGCGACTGTTTTTCATAACAGTGAACCTGAAAAATTAAGTGCAGAGTGTTGAATAACGGGTGGGAAAAAGCATTCTAGGGCACAAGGCATCCCACGTGGGATATTCCGAGTATATTCTTATTTCAGGCTGCGTCAATGTATTTTTCTATTTCTTACCTTCCCACTGTCGTCGCTGGCGACACGTTAGCCTGCCGATCAAAACCATAGAAACCAAACGGTCAGCTGTATTCCAGCGATTTATGTATAGAAAGGCTCGCTTCGGCAGAAAGGACGATGGGGCGAACCGATAGAACTTAGATCGTTCTGCGAGCCACTCCGCTGAAGAGCGTTGCTAGGCAAGTACAGAGCCTTTACAAGGGATCGCCGATGTCATTCGGCTAGGCATTCCCTGTCAGGCGGACGATGTAAAAAAGTCCGATGGCAAGAATTGCAAAAGCTCGAATATGACCCCAAGGAAGGCTTCTCGCTCGACTAGAGAAGTTAGTTATTCGTTCCCCGAATAGCTGTAGGCAAATTCCGACGCCAGATAGTGACGTGGCGATGCCTGCGGCGAATAACGCGATAATTCCGTAAGCAACCCACGGTTGGCCGGTGGAAAGTCCCGTAAAGTATGCCACCAGCGCGGAAGGACACGGAAGCAGGCCAACCGCGATTCCGAGAAGTGCTGTTGTAGAGTAACTGCTCGCAGGAGTGGATTTACTCGAAGAGTTGCTTTGAGAGCCATCGTCGGACGCAGGTGAAATACTTACCAATGGTTCATGTCCGCAGCACGAGTCATGACCGTGGCTGTGCTCATGATCACCGTGGTGATGGTGGCAGCAACTCGCCTTCTTTCCAGAAACGGCCTGCCATAACATCCAGCAACCGACGCAAAGTACCAGGCCTGCACTTATCCATTGCAACAATTCAGAAACAAAGTGCTCGTGGTGATGGTCATGGGCTACGACGTGATGCGTAAGATGGACGACAAACGCAATAGCGAATAGAGAACAGGAGTGTGACACGGCTGTGCTTAGTCCCATAACGATTGGATGCCACAGACTTTTTTTTCCGCCCGACAAATAGACAAGCATGGCCGTCTTGCCATGGCCAGGTTCAAGAGCATGAATGGCCCCTAGAAGAAACGCAAACCCGAGGGTGAGTTCGTGGGCATGATTATGCATCGAATGATCCTGGTTACGGGGAAATATGAGACGAGAGAGAGACGTGAAATTGAGTTTCAGATCGGTCAAGATTGAATCGTGGGTTGCCATTTCCATCGCAGAATGGCAGCACTATTAATAATGACAAAGGCCTCACCAATGTTTTGCAATGTGGCTCCAGCGATTGGTGTAATCGCACCAGCAGAAGCCATCCCAAGCATCAGGAGGGTCAAGCCGGCCCCGATCAATACGTTTCGGTGAATTGTCGATTTAGTCTTAGCAGCGAGCACCATAGCCATTGGAATTCGATCGAGTTGATCCGTCATCAAAACGATATCTGCACTTCTCATCGTGATGTCAGCGCCGCCAACACCCATGGCAACACCCACGTTGCCTGCCGCAAGTGCTGGGGCATCGTTGATTCCATCGCCAACCACCATGACGTTGTACCCTGCTTGTTTCTCAAGTTCGACGACGAGAAGCTTTTCCGATGGCAAAACCTCGGAAACTACCTCATCAACACCTACCTCTTGGCCAATATGTTGGGCAACAGCAGATCGGTCACCCGTCAGTAGAACCGCGCGTTCTACGCTGAGACTACGAAGCTGCTGAATCACGCTTGAGGAATCCGACCGAGCATGATCAGATAGGCAGATGCACCCGAGCGTACGTTTGCAGTCTCCCTGGATCTCAGCAACCCAAACCATCGGTCCGGCATGGTCTACAAACTCTCGTGAGATTCCTTCGTTTTCAAGCCAACTTTCACGACCTAATAGAACAATACGTTGGTCCGGATAATGGAGTTTGATTCCAAGACCTGGAACTTCTTCAACCTCATCCGCCTCCGTAGGACTTAGCTGTTGTTGCTTGGCATAACGAGCTATTGCTTTGGAGACAGGATGTTGATTGACCGTAACCCCCGCAAGAATCGCCCGAAGAACTTCTTCTTCGGTGCATTCGACAGAAACGACGCGTCGGACATCTAATTGACCGGTCGTTACGGTGCCCGTTTTATCGAAAACGACGCTATTCACTTCGCTCAACGCTTCCAGGAAACGTGCGTTCTTTACCAGGATTCCATGTCGTGAGGCGACGGCTAACGATGCAACCATCGCGGCAGGACCTGCAATAAGAAACGGTCCGGGGCATCCAACAACTAGTACGGTGATTGCACGCGTCACGTCGTGTGTAAGAAACAAAGTTATTCCGGCAATCATTAAGACAGCGAGAACAAAATACTTCGCATACTGTTCTACCAGTCGAAGAACGCGCGTTTTCGATCGTTCGGCTTCTTGGAATAAGTCCAATACTTTTGCAAGCGTTGTGTCATCACCCGCAGAAGTAACTCGAGCTTTGATTACACCATTCAAGTTCATCGATCCAGCAAAGATCTGTGAACCGGGACTAACTTCCTCTGGAGTAGATTCACCAGTGATCGAGGACTGATCAATTGCCGCATGCCCATGCACAACGACGGCGTCCGCTGGAATGCTCTCGCCTGGTGCAACGACAATGACATCGTCAATGATGAGTTCCGAAGCTATGACTGATTGTTCCGAGCCGTCCTCCGAAATTCGTCGAGCCAAATTCGACTGTAATGCTTGAAGCCCGGCGATGGCGGAGTTGGCACCAAGAATGCTTCTTTCTTCGAGGAAGAAAGCGACGCTCAAAATCACCGGAACGATTACTGCCGTGGCGAAATCTCCAACCGCGAAGGCAGCTAGCGCGGCGATACTGACAAGCTGCGCGCTGTAGTACTCAGATGACTCTCGGAACAATCCGTATAAGGCTTCCCACAGGATTGGGGCAATAACTAACAGTGCAGCGATGGCTTGAAACGATGCACCTAACGATAACTGCTCAGCTGGCATCGTACGTTCGATTAGAACACCAACTACAAAAAGCGAAGCAGCAATCAACGCGGTGCTAAACCGGATGCTCATTCGCCATTTTTCGTAGGTCGAAAGTCCAGCGTCGAGATCCGTTTGGATTCTCTTAGCGACTGAAACCGAGCTCATGAGCCTTGCTCCTTTGTCGGGACGACGCTGGAAGTGTTTGCCTGGGGTGAAGAGTTCCGCGGCGAAATTACGATGCGGGTGCCTGGGGCAACAAACTTGAGCTTTCCAACCGATTGCATAACTTGTTCGATTGATTCCAGATATAGACGCGACCAGACGATTTCGGGATTGGCCTGATACTGAGCGTAGACTTTATCGAACAACGTTACTTCTTCATCAGCTTTAGTGGTTATATCCGTTTGAAATCGTGTTGCTTCGTTGACCAGCGTGTAACGATCCGCTTCGGCTTTAGGGATAGTTCGGGCAGCAAACCCCTCAGCCTCACGCTTTTTGGTCTCGATATGGATTTGCTCACTTTGAACATTTTCAAATGCTTCAGCAAGTTGCGGTGTTGGGATGATCTCCCGAAATTCGACCGCGCTGATATCGATACCAAGTTCCAAGAGATCGAGCCTTGCCTGTAGCTTTTCACGAACGACAATCGGTAGTCGCTCTACCGACTCCTGCGCTCCGCCTCTTTGCAATCGAAGAGTATCCATTGCATTCCATCCGGCAATCGATTGAACAATGGTCGCCGCCGCCGCTTCTTTCAGAACACGCTCTGGATTATCTGCCTCAAAGTGAAATGCGATGGGATCAGAAATCCGGTACTTAACCCGAACGTTTGTCTGCAAGATATGCTGGTCGCCACACAGTACGTATCCGTCGTTGATTGGATCGAGGTTTGAGCTGTCGTTGCTAGTAGGGCTCAGTTGCAGTCGGTCGATTGCGACTTCCCGTTCTTCCTTGATTGGAACTCGAATGACTTTGTCGATCGGGAACGGTAAAGCCCACAAGATGCCAGGCTGATGAACTTGTTCAGCAGGGGTTGATCCAACAAGTTTGCCGAGTCGAGTTACCAAGGCGACTTCATTGGGTTGCACCATGGTAAAGCCGGAGCACCAAAATAAGATCACAAGAATCAGGGCAAGTAGACCAATAATCCTCATCCCTGCCCCGACGCCGGCACCGATCTGTTCTGATCGCTTGGAGCGATTTTGCTTTGGAGGGGGCGGAGGCGGAAATGTTCTTTGCTGACTCATCGCTGGGCCCCTCCAATTTCATTCGGATCGTCCCGCAGGCGTTGGGCGGAACGATTATCGGATGCCGTAGGCAGGGAAGATGGGCCGGTATTCTGAGGAGTCGAAGGAGGATTGGTCAGTAGATCCATGAATCCTTCGTTGGTTCGCAGGATGACTGTCGACTCGCTACCAAGGCTGCGTTTTAAAGCCTCCAGGGAACGCCAATAGCGGTAAAATTCAGGATCTCTTAGGTGTGCCTGAGCGTAGATTTCCGATACCTTTTGTTCGGCATCCGCGCGAATTTGTCCTGCTTCAAGTCGACCGTCTCGCAAGATTTCCTCGCTCCGCACAACGGCATCGTCACGAATCGCATTGGCATCTTTTTCTCCGATAGCGCGAAGCTGTTTGGCGGCTGCTTCGCGTTCAGCTTTCATTTGTGCCAATACCGCCGAAACGTTGGATGATTCATAGGCGATTCGATTGATCCCTATTTGACGAATTTGAATACCAAATTTCTCCAGCGCGTCTTGCTGTACATCTGCGAGTAGCTGCTGTTCGATTCGTTCTGTCTGCAGTTGGGCTGGGTCGGTTGAAACTAATGCGAAAAGATCGTATCCACCCATTCGTGTGTTTTTAGCAGCCGTTACCATGCCATCGATCTTTGCCGACACGGCCTCAACGGTTCCGGCCGATTGCAGGAACAGCAGCGGATCGGAGACTTCCCAAACCACAAATGTCGACAATACTACGTTGCGACGGTCGTGGGTCAATGTCGCGGTATAGGGAGTATTGAAGACATGCTGGCGTAAGTCGACGATGCGAGCATCTTCTATCGGCCAGGGGAATTTGAAATAGGCACCTGGCTCGACTAACTGCCTTGTTGGCTTTCCAAAGCGAGTGACAACCACTGCAGTTCCTTCGGAAACTTGGACGTAGCATGGGTATACCACTAATAACGTGAATACGGAGATACCCAAGCCAATTCGAACTAGTTTCGTCCAGAGCGGCTGCGACGGTTGCTGGTGGTTTTCGATTGCGTTTTCCATAAGTAATGTGCAGCAGTCGGGCTATTCGGGTTGTGTCGCGATAGGAGGAATGACGGTTGGAGTTAGCGTTGCATTGGGCTCGGTGACGAGGACATCTTCAAGTTCAGAGTCAATGACGTAAACTTGCCGTCCCGGGAGAGCTTTTTCGTAGGTATCGAACCAAAGACGCGTGCGGTAAGTGTCTGGGGCAGCACGATATGCTTTGCTCGCTTCTGCAAAGTGAGACGCTTCTTGACCAGCGAGGCCTATTCTGATTGCAGCATCTTTTTGAGCGGCTGCAATCAACGCGGCAGATTCCATTTCCGCGGATAACAGCTTAGCTTTGGCATTTCCTTGAGCTTCGATGACGAGTCTTTGAGCATCACTTTCCGCATTGCTAACGTCCAGATAAGCTTCGGCTGCTTCGACAGGAGGATGCAAACTCAAAAGGCTTACGTCGACGATCTCGATGCCAAGTTGCATTTCTTTAGAGCGTTCGGAGACTTTGGACGCAATTCGTTGCGCAAATGCTTGGCGATTTTCTGTAAGGACTTGGTCAAGTGTGGCATTTTCTGTTTCTTCTCGAAGTACTTGGTAAGCTATGGCTTCAAGTGCCTGTGTTGGATCGGCGTACCGAACCAGGTAATTGGTCAGTTGCTCCACCCCTTGGCCTACTTGAAAGTAGATCTGAGCATTGATGGCGACTAGCTCCGATTGCGTACCAAGTACTAGCGCGAACTCGTTCGCGTGGGGCTCCGTCCATAGCATGGAGCGCGCCGTATCCGAAACGACCGCCTTTTCGTCAACCGGTTGAGAGAAGCCTATCTGAAGTGTACGCACTTCGCCTACGGAAACTCGACGTACGTTGCCCAATGGCCATGGGTACTTCATATGCAGACCCGGCGGTAACGGTTCTGGCTGAATTCGGCCAAAGACTTCTGAAAGCGCTAACTGGTCGGGCTGGACGATGACAAAGCAAGTCGACAGCCAAAACAGCAATGTAGAAAGGAGAATTGCAACAGGAGTCGCTCGACGAAAAAAGCGGATAGACCATGAGGAACGGAGGCTCAACCCAAATCGCTTTTCTGCAATTTGAAATAGCGAGTCGAGTGGATTGAGCGATGAGAAAAGAAGTTCACGCGACAACGAGTCGAGTGGATTAGGAATATCTTCTGCGAAAGAATCTCGCATTCGTTCCAACTGGAACCATGCGATAAGAATTCGCAACAGACTCTCACCGATCACCAACGCCAAATAAATGTGAATCGCGAGCGCGAGCCATTGTGGTGCGCTAGAGAAAACAGAAGAGGCGAGTTGAGCGATCGCTGCGAGAAACCAAGTGATTCGACTTTCGTGAAGCGTCAGTTGGATTGCCTGGAAATCAGTTGTAGAAACGGATTCCATTCCCTGCGTCATTTTCCCCAATGCGGTCCATAAGCTTGCGGCTAAGACTGCGAGAATTGCAGACGTGGCAATTTCTTGGGGTGATAATGGGCGAGCCACTTCAACACGGCCGATGAGAAGTGACATTACTACGCCGATGAGTAGCACAACACATGGCCCAGCGAGGAAAATGAAATGCAGCGACCAGGTTTCTATATTGGGTCGCTCTGCGGATGAAGTAATCGCTTTCAATTCGATTGATCGTTTCGTTGACCAAAGTAAAACGACGGTCAAAAGCAGTTGAAGTCCTAATCCGCGAAACAGTGACGATTCGCTGTAGAATGCGTAACCAAACGTCAGCGCTGCACAAACAGCAACGATCCACAATAACTGGCCAAGCCAAGCCTTGGCTTCCGAAGGTGATGAAGCGTTGGAGTGTGGGGTAGTGGACTCGCTCATGCGTTGTCTCCTAAGCAAGCAACGCGACAAGTCTGCAATTGATCGATCAATTCGGCTCCTCGTTGTCTAACCTCAGATTCACTCAATTCGGCTCCCGCAATTTGCTTTCGTGTTTTCCAAAGCAACTCGCGAAGTGCTCGGATCTCAGTTGTCTGCTGATTATTTGGAACTCCTAGTCGAATTATCCAGCCGACAGGAAGCCTCGCGGCAACGGTGTCCCATTCGCCGAGTTTTTGCTGGGCAACCATCGATTTGTTGGTTTTCACAGCGATAACCGCATCGGCTGAAATTTTTTGCATCTGTGCGAATGATTCGTCAACACTTGGAAAGAGAGAGTAGGTCAGCATGATCATTCCGAGGGCGATCATTCCTACAAATGCGAACCCAATCTGCCCGGGAGTAAGTTCCACATTCCATCGACTAGTTTCTTCCGTAGTTTTTTGTGCCGGTGCGATATCTTCCTGGTAACGAAGAGCTCGTAAACGGACGATGACTCCCCACAGACTCAACAGAATCAGGAAGACGGTACCTGCCTGCATGATGACATCGGTGTGGTTGAGTTGTTGCGACAAAGCCACAGAAAATTGGCTAAACGTGGCGTGGTAAGGGCGAGCCAGCGTATCGAGACCGTGCGTCTCTTCTTGATCACCTGCCGCGGGAGGAAATGCCGAGAAGGCGGCATAACTTACTGACGTTGCGAAAATGAGGGTTACCAATAACAAGCCAACCGTGCGTTGGGTTCCCCAAACGGAACGCATGGCCAGAAATGTACCTCCGCACCATGCGACACCAAGAAGTTGAAGCACTAAAGCGCAAGCAAAGGAAAGTCGCGTATTAAAGATCGCCGAGACCGCCATGGTGAACGTAATCGGTGTCACCATTTGTGGTCCCGTCAGGGCAACGGTTTCTAGGGGGCCTAACTTGTTTTGAAAGGAGAAAACGCGTTCAAATTCTCCTGATGGAATCATTCCAACAATGAGTCCAGAGATAACGATCCCTGCGGCAATGTAAACGACGGACCAACTCGTCACGATGCGTCCTGCGGCAACTGCCGTATTCCAAAGCCTAGTCGTTCCGTTGGCGACTTTAGGCACGGATTCGTACTCGCCACTGTCTCGATCGTCCGAGAATCGGCTGGCAACTTCTGCGATAACTAAGGCAAACAGGAAACCGATGATCAGGAAGGCACCGCACTGCCAGATTGGTAGCACGCTAACGGCATAGAGGAGTGACAGTGGATTCAGCAGCGGAGCAATCAACCAAAGAACAGCCAAATCACGTCGAGGCATGCCACTATCAGAAAGCTCTTTGGCGACGGGAATGACGCCCAATGCACACAACGGAACGCAAAGGCAAATTGCTAAGATTCGGAAAGTTCGTTCGATGCTTCCTTCCGGTCCGAGCCACGGCCGCAAAGCTGAGTAGCCACCGGCGACACGGATCGCTGCAGCGCAGAGAACGCCGATCAGGATCGTGGCCGATGTTTCCACCAGAAGACGGACGATCGTTATTAACTGTGTAACGATCGCTTCTTCCAGGGAAAATGCGTGCAGCAAATTGGCAAAGTTCATGTTCAGTCTCGAGTGACAGGAACAGGGACGGTTTGAAGCATTTCGTCAATAAGTTCCGATGCGTCGTCGAACTCTCCGGCCAAGCGGACGTTCAATACAGGAAAAGCCATCTCTTGAATATCATCGGGGGTGACAAAATCGCGACCGTTCAGGTGAGCCCAGGCCTGGGAAACACGCTGCAGCGTGAGAAGGCCACGCGGACTGACGCCAAGTGTGACTTCCGAACGTTCACGAGTGAATTCGGCTAACTCAACCATGTATCGCAACAGGTTTGTTTCTACGTGAACTTGGGAGACATGGTTTTGAAGCTTTTGAAGTTCTCGCGGTGTAAGGATGGTTTCGATTTCAGATCGGCTGTTGTCATCGCGTCCGATACTTGAGGCCAGCATTTCAATTTCGTTTTCTTTCCCTGGATACCCAATGCTGAGCCTCATCGCGAAACGGTCGAGTTGCGCTTCTGGTAACGGATACGCACCATGGCTGTCGACCGGGTTTTGTGTCGCAATGACGAAGAAGGACTCCGACAAACGATGGCAATGCTTGTCGATCGTGACTTGGCGTTCTGCCATCGCTTCAAATAGAGATGACTGAGTTCTAGGGGTAGCGCGGTTGATTTCGTCAGCCAATAACACGTCGGAAAAGACTGGGCCAGGAACGAACTCGAACTCGCGCGTTTTCTGGTTGAACATGTTAAAGCCGGTAACGTCGCTCGGCATTAAGTCAGGGGTACATTGCACGCGGGCAAAGTCGCCTCCTATTGCAGTCGAGAGTGCTTTCGCGAGTGTCGTTTTTCCCAGACCTGGAAGATCTTCCAGCAAGATATGACCGCGGGCGAGAACGCAGGCGATGACCTTTTCTACGACATCTTGCTTGCCTTTCAGGGTTTGATTCAATGTCTTGCGAATGCCGTCGATTACCGGCTGAAATTCGCACTTCCCTTCCGGTGCAAGAACTTGCAGGTCAGTTTCGGTCGCACTATTCACGATAACTCCTTGGAGGAATACTCGGAGGTCTTAGATGATTGGGAACGTAGGAAGGCGGTAAAGGCGTCGTCACACAAACGATTAATTTCTATGGGCGAAATGGGACAAGGGATTTTGGCCGAATAAAGGGCCCAATTGATTGCCGTACCGAAGTCTTTGGAAACAGACGGGCTACTCGAAGAGTGGCATCTTTCCTGCACCCACTTGGCAACCGTTTGTCCATTGCGACGTTTGCGACCCTGAATCGTTGATCGCCATTGCATCAAATTGGCGGTTTGAAGAATGCGATTGCGTTCTCCTCCGAAGCGAGCAAATCGATGGAGCAAATAAAATACGATGTCTGCTAGTCCGGAAAAAAAGATATAAGCCAGGAACAACAGCGACGCAGAGATGGCAAGAGGCATCCAGTTTCGTATCGTCCATCGGAAAACGGAAAGACAAACAGCTTGAGCTTGTTGCCAAAGCGTAAGTTTCGGCGCAAGTAACTCGTACCCAGGCGTCGATTCAATGGGATGCCAAACTTGACCATCCCAAGACATTTCCACCCAGAAATGCACATCTTCTTTAAAGACAGGCGTCTGCCAGGTACCTGCATCGAAATGTTGAGGATCCGCGTAAAAGCCACTCACGACGCGTGTTGTAAATCCCAACTCACGGAGCAACAGCGATGTTGCGGTGGCAAACAGATAGTCTGGTCCCTCTTTCGTTTCAAAAAGAAACGCCTCGACAGGGAATTCGGTATCTTGATCGAATGAGCCTTGGGTCGTATGCGTAAAGTTCAGTTTTAAGTGATCACGAATCGCTGCAATCTGTTCCCAGCCAGGCTTCCGTCCCGCCGTCCACTTCAAGGCGAGTTCACGAATCTTAGGAAGCGACACTTCCTGTTCCGGGTAGGAAATACTTTTTTCCAACTTGCTTGTTGCTTCTTCGCTCTGAAGTGTCGTATCACTTACGAGCAACGACTGCACACGCATGACGGTCAGTTGAGGAATAAACTCGACCGTAATTCGAGGATGTCCGTCTGCCGCTAAGCCAAACATGTCTTCGCGGTCGACATCTTTGATCTGAAAGCGGGCCAAGCGCGGTGGTGAAGGAATTCGATCGGTTTTCAAATTAATGAACTTGAGCAGGTGCTCTTCCGTCGAATGAATTTGCGACTCGGGGAGTGGGCAAGATACGTTGTACCAGGGAATACCGTCCTCTTTGATTAGGCGGATGTCTGGAACATCGTGGCTGTCGGCGGCTTGCAGATTGATTCCGTCGAATTGGTCGTAAATCGTTGTTCGCAGGTGAAGTGGAACACGGCCTTTAACGTAAAATAGAGCCGGTGACTTTTTGTCGTCTAACGATTTCTGTCGACGAGCTTCGTTCTTTCGTAGCAGACTGAAGTCGTTGCCCTTCGATTTGCTCGTCGCGACGCGCGAGTGACGATGTTCTAGTTCGGATGGAGGAAGCGTAACGGCTTTTTGAAGAGTCTTCTTCTTCACGACTGGTGCGTCGTAAGTATCATCAAAGACATCAAATAGGCTCGGCATCTTTGATTCGAGGAAGACTTCACTTTCCGTCGGGCCAAAGCTCATAGCATCTTTGGTGCCTTGCACAAGGTCATCGCCGTCGCCGACTCCACCTTGCGATCGACTATCGGAGACGCGATTTCCTCCGGAACTGGGCATGAACCCAGCCAATGCTCGCGTTGCATGATCTGTGCCGGCAATGCCGATGGCTGTGGCCGCTAATAGGATGGAAAGCACAAATGCCAGACCGACTGCCCCGCGAGGAATCTCTGTAGTGGTTCCCTCGGGGAATCGGCCTGAAATGCGGTCCCAATAAGACGTCACTAGCCAGCCGACTCCGAGAACGGCATAGATGATTCCACAAATTGTCACCGACCAATAGACGCTCATAAAGATACTGAACGCCATCAATGCCAGGCTCGAAAGCGTGGCTACATTCGTAATTCGTTTGTCTGATCGAAACGGCAGGCAAGCGATCATTACGTTTCGCAGGGCATAAGAAAATTGCCCTTCAAGCAATTGCCCTGCTCTGGGAAGTGTCTGGTAGTAGACTTGTTCCAGTAGTAAGTGCCCTGCCGCGACGGCCAGCAGCAAGCCGATGACGCGGTAATCTCGAAGGGGTTGCGATGGTTTTAAGCAGTGGGCAACCATCCATGCGATCGCTCCCACAGCAATGACCTCGATCCATTGCCACCAATAGCCAAGTTCACCATGGCTGAGTGCGATTTGAACAGCAAATGCTGCCACCAAGGCCATCGCAAGATGGATTCTTTGTGTAAATTTATCAGCTACCACACCATACCTCCCTGCTCTTCAAACTCCACTGCGAAAGCAATTGGCGTGCGGCCGTATCGTGGCTTTCGACACTAATCCAGGGCCGAATGTTGGGCGTAGGTAATGTCGTGATTCGATTCGTGACAAGAGACGTCGATTCAAATCCAGCACTTCGCAGAACAATCGCGCGGCTGGTGGGCATCTCGAGAGAGCTCCGATCGGTCGTTATCAAAACGGACCAGTCACATCCAGCATTTGCTTTTCGGGCGAATGAGTCTTGGCTGGTAGGAGTTAGGCGAGCCAGACGATCCATGGCTCGGTGAATGCTGGCCTGAGAACCAGTCATCTGTTCTTCATGCGTTCCAAAATCGAAAACGACAACGTTGTGCTGTTGCACGAGTTCCATGGCGATACTGGCAGCAACACGAATCGTCCATTCAAACGTGCCGTCGGGGCCCATGCCATCATGAGAATTCTGAGCTAGGTCAACAAAAATTCGTGCACGCGTCTGGGCGGAACCTTGGCGTTCGGAGACGATAAATCTGCAATGACGTGCGGTGAGTGACCAATGAATCGAACGAAGAGAATCGCCCTGACGAAAAGCGCGAACGCTGGTACGCTCTCCTTCATGCCCAATTCGATGATCACTGGGGGAAGTTACCGAATGATGGTTTCCTTGAGGTAGCGGAAAATTGGACAGACGATAGCTTTTAGGCCAGACGGTTAGTTCCTTCTCGACAGAAACGAGGCGATGAGCTTTCCATAGACCGAAGGGAAACTCGGTGACAATCAATGGAGGAGCTTGTGGATAAACGCCACGCTGAAGTGGCTGAAACTGCCATACGAATTGGCAACGTGACCATCCTGGTATACGAGCCAACGCAACGGCCGCGGTTGGACCATCTTCGGAGTGATTTTCAATAAAGAAACCGTTTTCAATCGCAAGTCCCCAGACGGGAAGTGGCCAGCGGTTGACAATTTCGACGACAACGTCGGTCTTCTCCCCTTCACGACAGCGCCGCGTGCGGAAACAGAGCTTGCAGGAAATTCCTCGCAGACCCACCCAGGGCCAAACAATACCGAGTCCAACGACGGCTAGGATGGTAAGTAAGAGAACGTAGCCTTGTGGCGTTACGAAAAGCCCCATCAACAAGGCGATTACTGCAAGCGCCAACAAGATCCCGATTGGCGTCTTCAACCAATAGACATATCGATTTGCCCACGGCGTATAGTCGGTCGTCAGCCAGGACCAGCGGCTGTTCGAGGATTCAGAGTCGCTCATATTGCATATATTCCAGGCCAATGCGCATCGGCTTAAAAAGTACCGAAGTGCTTGTGATGCGATCCATGTTTACACAAACGAACAATCTCACCTTCGCGGCGTGTGCGCGAGAGGTACCGATAGCGTTAATGCGAATGCTGTGAGAAATCTTGCCTAAAGAATGTCTCCACTGCAGGAAGTTGTCCCTGACGAGGAATGACAAATCTTGTTGGCAATTGCGGTGGAAGAAATCAGCTCGATTAGAAACAACACATCAGCCGGAAAAGCCAACGGTGTTCGTCGCCAATCAATCTGAGACAGATATTAAGAAATGGGTGGACCACGCGGCGCAGGTATTCCAGAAACCTGACCAGGACTGTGTATCGCGGTGCAATAGCAAAATGGAGTCGCAACGTGCGACGAGGTGACGGGAGGCTGTTCAACAACAAGCGTACCCTGGTGAAGTACAGCAATGATCTCACAAAGAACGCAGTCGTGTTCGACAGTCCACTGCGTGCCGCCCTGCTCTGCTAAAGAAACAAAACGATCTCTTGTTCCGTGGGAATGGCCATGGTCGTGCCCGCAACTGGAATGCTGATGTGCGTGACCATGATCAAGCTGGGTCGAATGACCGTGAGCGTGGCAGCAGCTATGGTCGTGATGCCCTAGGCCCGGTATCGCGTGCAAGACATGGGCCCCCCCAGATCCAAAAAGGATCAAGGCCAGGCAAAGCCATGCAGCTAGATTTCGGGATGCAAATACGGGCTTCAAAGACTGTTTCCAGGCCTACAGGTTCAGGAACTTCTGTAGTGACTATTGTGCTTCAGCAATTTTGAAATCGTCAATCGTTATCGGTACGAGAAGCTCAATATTCATACACTTCTCATATCGCCAAAGATCGTGTTTCGCCAAAAACAGACAACGGCAACCAACTGAAGTATAGTTCTGATTCGTTCAAAGTACAACACAAATGCAATTGCATGACAGTCGTAACTGCTTTGTACACCAGGAGATAGTTTACGTGAGACAACCCATGCTGGTTCATCCCAATTCGTTCGTAATGTCCGAATTTCAAGTCACTGCAGGGTATGTGGCTTGGCTTTTTCACATGGCGTAAGTCTTTGTGAGGAAAGTGATTACAACGGTATTGCATTCGCGTTTTGGGGCAAATGCGTTTGGAGCGATTCCCCTCCGGAATCACTGACTACGACCTGGTGGTGGCTGTTTTTAGGCCGTTTCGCATGAGTGCGAGTTGCCCGAGTGCCATCCAAGTCATGAGAAGAACAACGGCGCTCGTGACAAAAAAAACGATCCAGCGGAACCTACTTTGGAGCTCGGTTACGACATCGTTTGCGGTGTTCGCAACTTGATTGATTTCATCGACGAGGATTCCGGCCGGTAAGAGAGCTCTTTCTAACGCGACGAGGGTTCGCTGTTTGGTTTCGTCGACGATTGCCTCTCGAATAGTTCCGTCAGTTTGAAATCGCATGGCAAGCGTTTTGAGCTGAGCAGAGAGCTTATCGAGGCGGCCTTCTAGGTCCCCAGTTTTCTCGAGCAGGTTGTCGATTCGGTGGCCATCCATGCTCAGGCCAGTCGTATTGAGAACTTCCGTTAATGCAGCGGTTTTCTCGAGGGCAACGGTTACTTGAGCAATTCTTCGCTTCACTTCGTTGGTTGTTGTTTCAAACTTGCGAAGTGCTTCAATTCCTGAGGGATCTAGCTGCTCGGCTTCCTTTTTCATCGCGTTGGCGAGAAGCGAATTTAAGGCATTTAGCTGCTGCTTAACGTCAGTTATGTGCTCTCGGGCCGCTTCGATTGATTGGGACGCTTGATCTCCGATCGAGCGTATCGTCCTATCCAATTGGATCGAAATGTAGCCGCAAACGACGATGACGAGCACACACAGCGATAGCCCAACACCTCCACAGATGCGAAGACATAAGTGCATAGCGGATTTCCCTAAATTACCCAGCCGGCGGAACGGGAGCTAAGCGCATGGAAAGTCCCTGCAATGGTTGCGGGATTTGTCGAGCATTTCACGCGCAAAGGAGGCGCAAACTTCATGCATACTTTGGCAATCAATTTAGTAGAAAAGTGTACAAGCCGCCAATCAAAATTACATTTCCGGGCACCATGCCGCAGCTGCGGAAAAAAGTCCGACAGATCGCTCCATTGAGGGATGCATCTGAAGAATTTTGTATCCAATTTGTTTGGGCTCAGCTAAATTGAGGTGCGCAATTTCTCATGTGTGATTTTTAAAATATCGTGAAAAGACACCGCAGTATGGACATCAAGTATTCGATGGAATCGACTGGGAATTCAGGAAGTGCATTGACTCGTCACTCCGTAAATCGCCGAAGCTGGTTTCCTGTAATCGCAATTGGCGTGAGCGTTTTCTTTTTTAGCTCCCAAGACGCAGATGCCCAACTGGTGTGGCCGCAATTTCGTGGGCCCACCGGGCAAGGTATCGCCGAGAGTCATTCGCTTCCGGTTGAGTGGGCGCCTGATCGAAACATTGTTTGGCGAACGGAAGTTCCTGGCGTTGGATGGTCCTCTCCCGCGATTGCCAACGATCACGTTTTCATCACGACAGCCGTTCCGTCAGGGGAAGGTAGATCAGTGGATCATTCGCTTCGCGCGGTTTGTCTGGCAGCAAACTCTGGAGAAGTCGTTTGGGACGTCGAGGTATTCCTGGAGAATGGAAAGATGTCTCCGCGTATCCATGGAAAAAACAGCCATGCGAGCCCTACTCCGGTGGTCGACGAAGAGTTTGTTTACGTTCATTTTGGGCACATGGGAACAGCATGTCTGCGTCAAGATAATGGCAAAGTCCTTTGGAGTACGCAGCAGCATTCTTACAAGCCGACGCATGGCAATGGTGGGTCGCCAGTTTTGTGGAACGATTTGCTTCTGTTCAGTATCGACGGCTCGGATCAACAAGCGGTAATCGCACTTAATAAGCAGAACGGCAAAGTGGCCTGGCAAACGCCGCGCGAGGTGCCTGACTTGCCCAAGTACTTTTCTTTTAGTACGCCGCTGCTGATCGAAGTGAACGGCAAGACGCAGCTCATCTCAGCCGGCAGCGGTGTGGTTATGGCACTAAAACCGAGCGATGGTTCTGAGATTTGGCGAGTCGACTATGGTCGCGGGTATTCGGTCGTCCCGCGTCCGGTCTACGCAAATGGAATGGTCTATGTATGCACTGGCTACGATCGATCGACGCTGCTGGCGATTCGCCCAGATGGGCGTGGAAATGTGACCGATTCAAAAGTCGCGTTTTCGGCAGATCGAAACGTTCCTTACAATCCGTCACTGTTGGCGGTCGATAACGTTGTTTACATGGTATCCGACAACGGAATTCTTACTTGCCTCGACGGCGCGAATGGCGATGTCATTTGGAGAAATCGAGTCGGCGGAAACTTTTCGGCCTCGCCGCTCTTTGCGAATGGTCACATTTATCTGCTCGATGAATCAGGAAAAGCGACCGTCGTCAAACATGCTGAATCGTACGAGCTGGTTGCTGAAAACGACCTGAAAGAACGCACGCTCGCCAGCTTGGGCGTGGATCAGAACGCTCTGATTCTTCGTACCGAGCAAGCGATCTATCGAATCGAGTCGGGGAAGTAGTCGTCGGTTCAAACCCGAACGGGCCCAGCACCACTAGATGTGTTTTATGGTCCCGGTGCTGTCGGCGAATGAATCGGCTTGAACGCCGAGACGCTGCAGCATCGTGACAAACAAGTTCGAAAGGGGAATATCTTCTCCTTTGGCTTTGTCTTGCCAAGGCTCGCGTTTTCCAAGCCATGGACCTCCTTGAAAATCCATGCCGGCATGATTGATGTATTGGCCATGTTGGAAGCCCATCTGCTTGCCACCTGCCAGAATCAACGGATAGTTCCTCGATAGGTGAAACGCACTAGACGCAGAGCCAAGCAGAAGCAACGTGTTGTCGAGCATGGTTCCTGTGCCGCCCGGTTCAGGCGTCGCTTTCAGCTTGCCGACGAATCGTCCGAATTCTTCGTTGAGAAATTGACAATAGATGCCAAAATTCTTCCAGCCGTCCGGATTCTTGGTCTCATGTGATAGCTGATGGGCCAGGTTGAAGCCGACGGCGCGGGCCAGATGATCGCTTCTTCCGACGCCGTTTTCTCGGCCGATCTGATAGGTGGCAACACGCGTCGAATCAGTTTTGAATGCCAGGTAGATCAACTCGAACATCGTTTGCAAATATTCACGCGGTTCGTCCGTGGTCAGTTCAAGATTGAGCTGATCGCCATCTACCGTCGGCAACGGAACGTTTAGCCACTGCTTCGCTTTATCGACTTTAATTTCAGCTTGACGCACCGAGTCCAAATATTCGTCGAGGCTGCGCTGGTCGTGGGAAGATAGGTTCTTGCGCAACGACTTTGCATCGGCCAGCATTTCGTCTAAGGCACTTTTGCTCAAAGCCAAGCGTCTGGCAGAGTCGCCGTTTCGCTTCACGAACAACATGTCGAAGATTTGCTTGGGACGGTGCTCCGCTGGGATTGCACGACCATTTTGGTCAAAGGAGATCGTGTGGGTGCCTCGTGCGGTGCCAGTTCCGCCATCGGTGGACATGACCAGCGAGGCGATCCGTGTTTGGTCTCCCACATGTTTGACATATTCCTGATCTAACGAAATGGTATTGGAATATTCCGTGTCCCCACCGCCTGTCGCTGCGGCAGTCAGAAACTGATCGGCATTGTTGTGCCCATGGACGTTTCGAGAACGAGGATGCGAGAAGCCAGAGAGAATCGTTAGCTCCGACTTCAACGACTCAAGCGGCTGCATGCATTTCGTAAAAGTAAATTCGTTGCCTGATCCGTGGGGAAACCAGGCCCACTCTTGAAACGAAGGATCTTCAGGAAGGGGCATCGGTACCCCGTCGGGAAAGTAGAAGCAGCCGAGACGTTTTGGGTTATTCGCTGGCGATTCGCCCGTCGCTTGCGACGGAAAAAGTGAACCAAACAAAGGCAATGCCAAAGCAGCTCCACTTCCTCGCAGGAATCGTCTTCGATCGAGTTGGTTCATACGGAAATACATGGGTATCTACTTTCGGTAGTTTGTTGGCGTTCCGCGGTGTCAGGCTTTTCGCTTGGCGATTATTCGGACTGAAACAAATCACTTTGGACGATGGAGTGAATCAGCGTTCGCAAGCCGTCTCCTTCTTGGCGAACATTGGCCGTTATCATTTCGATGTCGGCCCGATCCTCGAATCCGAGGGGGCGTCCCAACGCATAGGTAGTCAGTTTGTGAACCATGGCATGGACGAATTGGTCTTGTCGATTTTCAAGCAGGAAGCGTTTGAGGCCGTCAATGCCGTCGAGCGTTTCACCGTTGAATAGCTCGCTGGATGCATCGACATCTTTACCGCGAATCTTTTCCCGCCACTTTCCCAAGGCATCGAAATTCTCGAAGGCGATACCCCACGGATCGATTTTCACATGGCACGACTTACACGCGGCATGATTTCTATGATCTTCGATACGTTCCTTGAGAGTCATCTTGGCGATTTCTGGATCGGCTAAATCAATTTGTGGAACCGCCGGAGGTGGAGGTGGTGGCGGGTCGGCAAGCAAACATTCAAGCAGCCAAATGGCTCGTTTCAAAGGATGAGAGTCTGGCCAGTCGGAATTCATGGCCATCACGCCCGGCTGGGTTAACAGCCCTCCACGCGGCAACGCAGGGTCAAACTGCACCCGACGAAAATGGTTTCCCGTGACCCCGCCGATACCGTAATGCTTGGCGAGTCGTTCGTTGACCATGGTGTAGTCCGAATGCAGGAAATCTAAAACACTCGCATTTTGCTGCAATACCTCGCCAAACAATGCGACCGGTTCGTGCTGCATTGCCTCTTTCAAGAGAGGATCGAAACTGGGAACGTTCCTTGCAAAGTTCACAAACTCGAGAAGTTCCAGATTTAGCCACTGATGCACGAAGTTCTGCGAAAGCCGTTTGCTGCGAGGATCGTTAAGCATGCGTTCGACTTGCTCGGCCAGGACGTCTGCGTTGGATAGCTCGCCGCTCTCGGCCAAACGAAGCAATGGTTCGTCAGGAACGCTGCTCCAGAGAAATAACGAAAGTCGAGTCGCCAGGCGATAAGCGTCTGTCTTGTTGGTAGCCAACGCTTCCTCTTTCGCTTCTGTCTTGCCGGAAGGATTGGGGTTGGGGAAATTGGCGACGTATAAAAACTGAGGCGAGGAAAGTACCGTAGCGAGAACTTCCAGAATCGCCTCTTCAAACGTCTCGCACTCAGGTCGCATATGGGTATAGAGCGTTAGCTTTCGGTCGATTTCCTCGTCGGTGGGAGGCCGCCGCCAGGCACGCGTCATGAATCGCGTCAGAAGCTCTTTCGCATAGGCCGATTCATCGTGCGACGATTCGTGGTCGAAGAAGATGCTCTTGTGAGATTTCGGAGGCCATTGATCGTACACGGGCGCTTCGACTTGAACGAAGTCGATCTGGACATCGTTGGTCGAAGCCGCGCTGTTGGCGATACGGATGTATTCGGAAGGGCTCGGGATCGCGCCCATTGAAGACGTCTTGCGAACCGAATTCCGCGGATAGATCTCGCTGAGTGGAACGTCCCACTGGACGATCTGCGGATTGTCTGGGCCAGCGGTGATTGGGACATCTTCGTCGCTGACGCGAAGAAGAGCTCGTCCTTCATTGCTTGCTTGCCAACCGAACAGCAGCTGAAGGCTTGGATAGGTGGGACTGTCGGTGTTGACGCGAGATGCCCTGACGGTGACACGCATTGTCCCTTCGTCTGGCAAGCGGTTGCCTAGTTCGACGATCAGATTTTGACGACGCGCGACCGGTAAAACGGCAACGGTCTCTTGTTGGGAAGGGAATTCCGGTTTGGCCTGACTGGGGGCAAAGGCGTAGCGTGCGCCTGGATAGGCCCATTCCGCTCTGGCCGTGCGGCCGGTGCCCAGGTTCTTGTAGTAAGCGGTTCCATGGGGCTGATGGAACGTATCATGCAATTTGGCCAGTTCCTTTTCCAGTTCTTCTGGCGAATCGGAAAGCTCTTTCTTTGCTTTGGCGATTTGTTGATCTTGCTTGGCCCACTCTCTTTGAGCCGCCGCTTCCATCGAGATTCCCCAGTACAACGTCTCGGGGCGCTTTCCAGAGACAGTCGCCCGATCCAATGCCTCTCGGGCCAGGCGGTGATATGTTTCAAACTGCGAGACCGAAAGATGGAGTAGCTCAGAGCTATTTTGAAATCCTTCTTCCGACTGCGGTTCTGGGGGCAAGTCTTTGGCAAAGTCCCAAGGCAGCCCCAGCAGATCTTGCAGGGCGTAGTTGTATTCGTAACGCGTCAACCGACGAAACGCTGAGTGTGAGCCTGATTGCCGGCGTAAGATCGAAGCCGCCTCCAACTCATGGGAAAGCCAATTGACGACCGTCTGTCGATCTTCGTCCCCCATCTCTACTTGATCAGGCGGAGGCATTTCGCCTTTGGTTACGACAGAAAAGACTTCTTCCCACCAATCAGTATCTTCGCCCCGCAATAGATCGGGATCCAAACGCGAAAGCTGGAAATTGCCTTCCTCGGAATCAGGGCCATGACAGTCCACGCAATACTGTTCCAGCAGCGGTTTCACTTTCTCCTGGAAGTCGGCCAGATTGGCTTCTGGTGGTTTATCCCCTTGGGCATGCGGCTGAATCTTCTGACCGACGTCTTTGAACCGTGAACGTTCCAGCCCGGTGCGTTTGAGTTCCAAGAGGCTCGGCGGATGGTCTTCCGACGAAAGCGAACCCTGCTGAGCGGGGCCAGACGAAGCGGCATTCGTTTCGGCCGAAACTTGGCGGAGTGGCAATGGCAATGTGACCATCAAGCACAGTACAAGTATCCAGAGCCGTAAACGACACGATAAACAGGACATAGAACAACAGGCCATTGGAATCAGCGAGACCCTGGCACATCTCTAAAGAGGGCCGAGGGCGAAAGGTAGGCATGGAGTCAGGTGGGGCGGGGATGGACCATCCAGGATAACATATTTAGTTCCTTGACAATCGATTTCCTGCTAAATTCCCAAAACGATCGCCGTGACCGGTCCCCTAAACCAGCCCTGTTTGGGTAAGTGTGGCGGAGTTGGGTACTTAGAGGGAATCGAAAAAAGAATCTCCCATTCGTGCCAGGGCGGTTTTTAACTGCCCTTAGCGAGTGCATTTTTCGCCATCTTAGGTGAGCAACATCCTTTTGCTGGACAAGTGCTCTACGAGACTGAAACATTGCGATTCCCGAGAAAATCGTCAGGGAAAACGATATGGACTGCTTTATCACCGCCACAGGATCGTTTCTGCCAGGCGACCCGATTCCTAACGAACGAATCAACGACTTCTTGGGGCATCTTGACGGAGAAGCAGACGTCGCCACAAGCGTCCTGCGAATGAATGGGATCGTGTCGCGCCATTACGCGTTGAATGAGCAGCAGCAAGCGACCCACGACGTTTATGATTTGGCGACACAATCGGTCACCCGATGTCTAGCGACCCGATCTGCGCGGGTTCCCCCTTCATTTCTTTCCGTCGGGACGACCTATGCACCGTTTTCCGGGCCCGGTGCCGCGTCCATCGTTCATAGTCGCCTGCAGCAACATGGACTGATAAATCATCCTCTGGAAATCAGCTCTCACGGTGGTATCTGCACATCGGCGGCCGCCGCACTTGTTGCCGCCGTGCGTGCCGTTAAGCAAGGAGAGCATCAAGCCGCCATCGCCGTTGGGGCCGAGCATGCTTCCGAGATCTTGAAATCGTCGGCGATCTGCCCAATCGATGATCGCAAGGATCACGCCGATATCCGAAACAGCCAGTGGTTCATGTCGGTGTTTCTCAGATACATGCTTTCTGACGGGGCCGGAACGTTTCTACTGGAAGATCAGCCACGCGAGGAAGGGTTGTCGTTCCGAGTCGATTGGACGCACTCATTATCGTTTGCCCATGAAGCTCCCCTTTGCATGAAACTCGACAATTCGAATCGGTTGTTAAGCCAGGATGTCAATATTTTGACGCGGCATCTGTACAAGTTCGCCGAACGGTTTGTCGAGTCCGCGTTACAACGGAACAACGAGACGTTGGATTCCTACCGCATGGCGCTTCCGCATATGTCTTCCTATTTCTTTCGGAGGAAGATGGAGAAGATCATGCAGAAGTGTTCCTCGGATCCAAACAAGGCGCTCCCCTATTGGACGAATCTGGCAACGGCCGGAAATACCGGAGCGGCAAGCATCTACGTGATGCTGGATGAATTTATTCGTGAGCACGCCATTCAATCAGGAGACCGGTTGCTTCTGTTCATCCCCGAGTCAGGGCAGTTCAACTTTGTCTTGGTCAGCTTAACGGCCGTGAAACGATAATGGACGCAGCAGCGACGAAGCAATCCGGCGCAAAACGATTGGCGATCATTGGTTGCGGCAGCAGTGGATTGATCATGCTGAAGTATGCTCTCGACGAGCTTACCGGCAGGGAGATCGTCTGCTTCGAAAAGTCGGATCGAATCACTGGGGTGTGGGGGAATCCGTACGATGGTTTTGTATCGACGTCGACCAAGTTCACGACGCAGTTTTGTTGTTTCCCAGAACGAGATGCTTGCGTCGACGAAGATGGTGGAGAAAGCCGAGTCGAGTTCTTCCGCAATGGAGAATACGGAGAGTACCTAAACCGCTTCGCGGATGCATTTGGCCTGCGTGACCATATCAAGATGGGACATCTGGTGACCAAAATGCAGCGTGACGAACACAATAGCGGTTGGCAAATATCCTTCCGACGCACGGCAGCCACCACCGAAAACGAAACTGAGGTCGAGCACTTTGACGCCGTCGTAATTTGTACCGGACTTACAGCGAAATCGAAGGAACTCAACGCCCCGGTCCCGATACTATCTCCCCAAGAGCTGAATGGCTGCGATGGAGTATCGACCATTCGTAACGAACGCATCGTGGTCTTTGGTGGCGGCGAATCGGCGGTCGACTACGCAGCCCGGCTCTCTCGCGATGAGCTACAGAACGAGGTATTCCTTTCGCTGCGAACTGGGATTCGGGTCAGTCCTCGATACCATCCGATCCGCGGGGTGCCCTCCGACTTTCTGCGAAATCGACTGATGTTGTCGGTGCATCCTGTCTTGCGAAACTGGATTGGGCAGCGATTTGTGGAAGCACGCATGCTGCATCAGGAACGATTCGAGCGTTGGTTTCCGGCGAAGCATTCGCAAGCGTCGAATATCGAGGATTCGATTCAATCGTTGCGTAAACAATGGGCTCATCGTCTTACGAAGGGGGCCAAAGACGAGCTGTTCAATATGTTCCACAACAAAAGCGACGACTTCTTGGAAGGAGTTGCCCGGGGGCGTATTCGCATTGTCGGCGAGCCCACAGACAACACGATGACTCGCTTTTACGAGTTTGACTCAGCGAAAGACGTGGACGTCTCTCCTACCAAAGTGATTCCGGCCGTCGGTTATCATTCGACGCTTTCCGAAGTCACCGGCGGGCAATGCTCGCTTAAAGATTTCTACTTGGGTTTTATTCATACGCAGTACCCCGATCTTTTCCTGGTTGGATTTGCTCGACCGGTGATTGGCAATATTCCCTCGATCAGCGAGATTCAGGCCATTTTCATTGCACGACTTCTCAGTGGACGTGTTGCGAGACCGAACGACATTGAGAATCGGCATTCGGCTGTCCAAAAGGAAAATGCCCAGCGGTTTGCCAAAGTAGATTTGGAAACGATTTACCCGGTCGAGATGTTTCCGTATTGCGACTACCTGGCGAAGGAAATGGAAATTTACCCGTCAATTAAACGAGTCGGATCGCTGCGGGACTGGTGGAAGATGCAATTGATGCCGGCAACGACAGGCCACTATCTGTTGGATGAATCCCATTCCGATCAACGTGAAGTCTTTTGCAAAGCACCAGTCTATATGCCAACGCTATTGATCGTTTTGTTGGTGCTTCTCAAGCCGGTCGACTGGACGTTTCGGGGAATGCGTCGGTTATGGCGTCCCGGTCGCTCGCATTTACCTTCGTAGGTATCGCCGATGAATCCGAGTTCACCCGAAAATCCAGCTTCCTCTTTCACCGGCAAGTTAGCACGCCCGCGATACATGTATCGGCAATGGCGGCTCGCTGGAAATCGAGCGATGTTCTTCGATCGATTAGTGAACGAATTTGGCGACTTTGTCCATTATCGGGGATTGTTTAGTTTTTATCTCGTAAACCATCCAGCGTTAGTCAAACAGGTTCTGCAAGAGACGAATAAGTCGTTCGACAAGAACAGTGTGATTTACGATCGTTTCCGTAACGCGTTTGGCAATGGTTTAGTCGTTGCAGAGGGAGAGCGATGGCAGCGGCAACGAAAACGGATGCAACCGCTGTTCGGACATCAGGCCGTTCAGCGGTATTTCGACTTGATGGTTGACTCTGCTGAGCAGATGGAGCAGCGTTGGAATTCGTTTTGCGATCGGAAGGAAGTGTTTGATGTGGCCGAGCAGATGAATCATGTCACGCTTCAGATTGCCGGTCGGGCCTTGTTTCATGATTCGTTTGATCAAGTCGCCGATAAAATCAGTCACTGGACCCACGTCATCAATACGTACAGCGCGAAACCTCCATTGCCGATCGTGCGTAGTTTTTGGTTTCCGTCACGAATCAATCGTGAGCTCAAAGCCTGCCTGGGCGAGTTCCACACGTTCCTAAGAGAAATGATCGAGCAGCGTCGAACGCAAAATGGCGACTCCGATTTAATTGGACGACTACTTGCCGCTCGGGATGAAGAAACTGGCCAGTCGATGTCAGACCAAGAGATCGCGGAAGAGGCCCTTGGAATGATCATTGGTGGGCATGAAACGTCATCGGCGGCGCTGACGTGGGCCTGGTACGAGCTCGATCGGCACCCCGATGTTCGTGCGAAACTGCATGCCGAGTTAGACGCTGTCCTTGGGTCTGGCCCGTTAAAGCTGGAGCATCTGCCGAAATTGGTGTACACGCGGATGATTATCGAGGAAACGATTCGCTTGCACCCTCCGTTTTGGTTCGAGAATCGAAACGCGGTCGAAGATGTTGAACTGGGTGGCGAGAAGATTCCGCAAGGTTCGGTTGTTGTATTCAGCCGATATTCGCTGCATCGCCACGCGCAGTTTTGGAAGAATGCCCAGCAGTTTGATCCGCAGCGTTTTCTTCCAGATCACGAGGAGAACAAACGTTCGTCGTATGCCTACGTTCCCTTTGGTGGCGGACCGAGAGTTTGTATCGGAGTTCATCTAGCAATGATGGAGTTGGTAGTCGTGTTGGCCCTGCTCGCTAGACGATTTAACGGTATCTTGGACAAATCCAACCGACATGAAATGGCCGCGAATTTAACGATGACGCCCAAACATGGGGTCTTGGTTCGACTGGAAAGACGATAAGGCACGCACCATGAATCAGTTTCCCTACATCACAGACTATGTGAACGGTGTCTTCGCGCGGGAAAGGAATCGCTGGGATTTCCATCTATTGCGACCGGTGATCGTGTTTAGCTATTTTTTTCAGCGAACGATAAGCTTTCCGTTGAAGTTTGTCTTTCATCGATTCCCCCTTGGCTTCGAGGCCTATTTGATCGATTGGGTTATGACATGGGGACTCAAATATGTAGCGACGTACGACGCGGCCGAGCTGTTGATGCGGCACGTACAGATCGAACCGCTTTTGTATCGCCACATTCTTGGTTCGCAGGCAGCGGCCGCGGAGAACTCTCATCAGCGGCTAAATGGCATTGACGGTGACTATCGCCTGGAAAATACCGACGTTGCGCTGAAGAATCGGATGACGATGGGACATGACTTATTGTCGTACGAGATTGTCGATCGTTTTGATCGCAAGCAGTTTCTAAAGCACTTGAATCAGATTCGTGCCTCGAAACCGGAAGATCACGAGCAGTTAAGCAAAGCAGTACTGGAAGAAAACAAAAAGCATTCTTTTCAGCTCTTGGGGCCTACGAACATTGTGTTGCTGATCGTGACGACGATCACCTTATTCGGTGACTTGAAAACGACCATTACGGCGCTCAATTCCTTCGGATCGGACTCGCTTTTGCTGTGGTGTATGAAGCAGCTCTATGCGGAAGACCCTCAAGCCCAGATTGACCTCGACTTTTTTATGCAAGAGGTAAGTAATCGAGGACACTACAACAATAGTGCGTTTTTTTCGAACCCGAGCCAGTATCTTTATTATCACATTGTCTTCGATGAGGTCTGCTACGACATGCTGATGAATCGCCCGCCGATTCCAACACCAGAACCCGAGGCAGATCTCGCGTAGACGAAAAGCAAAAGCCGGATGAATTCAGCCCATGGTTGCCGATTCCGGCGTCATTCGTCCATTGTCGAAGCTGCTTCAGCCTGGTCTTCCTCTTGTACGTAGTTCCAGGGCAACAGCAACATGCCTGGCAGGCGATCGACACGGTTTTCGTCCCGCTCTTCCGGTACGCCGATCGTCATTTGAAGGTGCCCTTTCTGCGGTTGATCTCGATAGGTTCCCAGCAGAAAATCCCACCATGGCAAGTTGAAGCCGAAGTTGCTGTTGGTTTCACGGCGAATCACCGAATGGTGAACGCGATGCATGTCGGGTGTGACGATAAACCATCGCAAGACTTGATCGATCGGCTTGGCAATGGCGACATTGCTGTGATTGAACATGGACGATGCGTTCAGCAGGACTTCAAACAAAACGACCGCAATTGCCGGAGCCCCGAGCAGGACGACAACACCACACTTGATGATCGCGGAAAGTGCGATTTCTAGCGTATGGAAACGGAGTCCAGTCGTGACGTCGAAGTCGAGATCGGCGTGATGGACTTTATGCAATCGCCACAATGCCGGCACTGCGTGAAACATGACATGCTGCAAGTAGATCGCGAAGTCGAAGGCCAGGATTGCCAAAATTACTTCCATCCATACGGGCCAATCCAAGAGATAAAGGATTCCCCATTGCCGCGATTCGGCAAACATGGCGGTCGCAACGGCAGTGATCGGTACCAGCAGTCGAACCGCAATCGTGTTAACGACAATCAATCCCAAGTTACTTAGCCAACGTGGAGACTTTCGGACCGAAAGCGTCCGCCGCGGAGAAAGTACTTCCCAGAGGGTCATCGCCAGCAAGACTCCCAGGAAGAACGAGAGTCGCACGATCATTTCGACGTTGGGTGACATTCAGGAATTCATTCCCGCAAACAATGACGGTCAGTTGGTCGCCGGTTGGCGACGATACCACGCAGCAAGTCGTTCCGGAGATACCCCAAGCCGCCACGCCAGGATGATCAGTTGATTCAAGCAGGTCGTCTGGACAATTCCCCGTCGCTGCCACCTTCGCGCGGAAACGGTCATCGGCAATCTAGACAGATCGATCTTTCCCTTTTTGCGAAGCCGCTGCACCAATTCAAAGTCTTCCATCAGCGGCCAATTGCGAAATCCTCCAAGCTCGTAGAATGTCTTAGCTTTAAGAAACAACCCTTGGTCTCCATAAGGACGCTGGAAAACACGGGATCGCAGGTTGGCCATATGAGATATCATTTTCAAACCCCAGCCATCGCCGTCAATTTTTAGACGAAACGCTCCGGCAATACGCGTATCGTCAATCGACTGACGAATGACTTCATCAAATCGGCTAGGCAACTGTGCGTCGGCGTGAAGAAACAAAAGCGTGTCGCCGCTGGCGTTGACGGCTCCGGTATTCATCTGAACACCCCGTCCTGCCCTGGAATTGACAACGAGGGCGAACTCTTGCCGAGCTTTCTCACAGGTATCATCGTTACTTCCACCATCGGAAACGATGATTTCCACGTTGTGCGGATCGACGCACCTATCTCGAATGGTACGAATCGTCGACGCGATTCGCTCTGATTCGTTCAGTGCCGGAATGATCACCGACAACCGACCTGGGACGATTTCTGGTAGAACGTTTGCAACCAATTCTGGCCAGGCCCGACATTGAATCAGGTCTTCCGGATAGTCGACATCGGGTAACGCGGGAAGCTGCTGGGTGGTTAGTTGCAGCTGTTTGGCAGCTTGGAGTGTGGCTGACAAAACGTCCGCACCACCCCAGGGAATTGCCTGGAAAAGTTCAGGCCGCGGGGCCTTCAAACCAAGCAGATAATATCCCCCATCCTCAGCAGGACCGATCACCATGTCTGCTTTTTCCAGCAGGGCATCCGCTTTAGCTAATGTCGCCGAATCGAGTCTTGGACAATCGGAACCAATCACGATCACGCGATCTGCGCCGGCTTGAAAGGCCGCCTCGAACGCAGATGTCAGCCGTTCGCCTAGACTCCCGCCAGTTTGCGGCAAATAAGTAATGCCATCCCCGAACATACGACGCATGAGGTCCTTGTCGCCGTCAGAAAAATGGACTTCCGGTATTGCTTGTGTATCGTGAGCAAACTTGCGAACGGCTTCGAGCGTATGCGACGTGAGGTTTTGCTGTAGCTTCGCGGCTTTCTCGGGACCAATAGCTGGAATGAGTCTTGTCTTTGTCGTTCCTGCAACCGGGTAACGGGTGAAGACCATGACGTGTGTCTTCATGATACGACCGCTCCCTGGCAGCTCGATCCATTACCGGCCGTGCACCCGAAACAGTGCCGACCGGTGGCGATGGTCCGTTCCGCGACATCTTTCCACGTTAGGTCTTCAATACGACGTGATTTTGACTGAACGGGTAGCTCCAGCATTTGATTGAAATCGCAATCAAATAGATTGCCTTGCCAATCAACGGAAAGCATCGTGCGGCACATCACATAGGAAACGGTTTGCGGATTGAAGCTCTCGACAAGCTTTTGCATGTACGATTCGTACTGTTCTGATTGGAGCAGGTCATCCAGGAATCGACTAATTGGCAGGTTCGTAATCGTGTGCAACTGATTGAAGACCACTCCATATCGAGCCGCAAGTTCTTTGCGATAGGCTGCTTCTAAATCGGCTTGCTTCGGTGGTAGCGATGGACCGACTGGGTTATAAACCAACGTCAAACTTAATCCGCTATCGAGGTGCCCATACCCAAGATCGTTTAGTCGTCGCAGGGCATCAATGGAACGCTGGAAGACACCATCCCCACGCTGGCTGTCACAGTTCTCTTCCAGATAGCATGGCAGCGACGCGACGACTTCGACGCGATGTTGAGCAAGGAATTCCGGCAGGTCCTGAAAACCGTTGGCCATTAAGATCGTCAGATTGCAACGATCGATCACGCGGCAATTCAGGGCATGGGCCTGTTGGACGAGCCAACGAAACTGCGGATTCATTTCCGGGGCCCCACCGGTGATGTCGAGCGTAGGTATGCGGAACGTTTTCACCGCGTCAATAACCGCCTCCGCCGTCTCTCGCGACATCGCCTCGCGCCGGTCAGGGCCAGCATCAACATGACAGTGGGTGCATGTCTGATTGCAAAGCTTGCCGACGTTAACCTGAAGCACTTCAATTCCTGATGCTTGCAGTTGGGGTAGCTGGCTGTCGGAAAGGTGTTCATCGAACTGAGGCAAGTTAGGAATCTGATTCCCCTGCAACACGTTACGCTGTGCTTCTGCTTTGGCTAATGTGCTTTGGCGTCGGAGCAAGGAGAGTTGCATGGCGATGTGTCTCGTGGAAATTTGAAATTCAATTTGGCCGAAATATTGATGATGGTTGCGATTTAACAGCAATCGTCGGCGCAGTCCGCGCGTGCTTCGGTCGTCGCGTCGTAGTCCATCCCTTTCGACTCGCGAGGATGGCGGCGAGCACTCGTTTTACAGGCAAACGGCTTCGCTTCTTCAACTGGGATCTCATTGATTGGTTCGATCGTATCGAATCGTCCCGCGTATGGTTCCGATTGCAGTAGGTGGAACGTTTTATCGCAAACCGCCATCCGCTCGCCGCGGAAATAGGTGTGGCCGTCATCATCGGTTACCTTCGAGAAAGGACCGCGGTAGACAACTGCCTGATTCCGCTCTAAGCAAGGGCCATCTTTTCCCTTGTAGGCCATGACCGTAATGGAACGAAACTCGATTCCCTCGACCGTTTGCCACGGTGTGGCTTCTCGCTTGACGATTTCAATGCCATGAAAGCCAGCCTGAAGGAAGGCTTTCAGAAACGTGTCTTCACGAAAAGCTCCACTGATGCAACCTGACCACAATGCTGGATCGCGTTGCAGCTCGTCCGGAACCGATTCGTCACTAACGATGTCGCTGATCGCTAGTCGTCCGCCAGGGCGAAGGACGCGGTACATCTCCGAAAACAGGGCGCGACGATCTGGCTGACGCACCAGGTTCAGCACGCAGTTGGAAAGAATGCAGTCGACCGAATTATCTTTGACGAGAGGATGTTCTTCGCGAATTTGTTCCGAGGCATTCCGCAGGGCATGGTAGGTATTTAGATCGGCGACAGGTTGATCGGCCAGAACTTTCTCTAGGCGATCTAAGTCGAGTCGCAGGTCCTGGATCATGCCATTACGAAACTCGATGTTACGATAACCAATCCGCTGGGAAACGGTCGGCGCATGCTTCCGAGCCAATGCCAGCATCTCGGGATTGCAATCTACCCCGATTACTTTGCCACTGGCACCTACCATCTGTGCCGCAATAAAACAAAGCTTGCCGCCGCCACTGCCAAGGTCAAGCACCGTGTCGCCGGGGCGAACGAACGGCGTTGGATCGCCACAACCATAGTCCCGTTCGATGACCTCCTCGGGAATGACCTCCAGCAACTTAGTGTCGTACTGCACTGGACAGCAAAGGGCGGCCTCTCTTTGCTGTGCCGCTCCGGCATATCGTTCCGAAACGGCTTGGTCACTGGGAATCGTATGGCTTGTCGACATGGCGGAATTTCAAAAATGTGCGAAATGTAAATGGCTAGTCGGGTGGCGAACGGATAGCAGTCAGCGAATCCACTTCAGCCAGCGATCAAACATGGACTTCACGAATGGCGTCAAGCGAGTGCGATTATACTGATCGCCTGCTTTGCGGATCGCTTCGGCTTGGGTCGGATAAGGGTGAATCGAACTGGCGATCTTGCCGAGACCAATTTTATGCGTCATTGCCAGCGTTATCTCGGAGATCATGTCGCCGGCGTTGGGGGCAACGATGGTCGCACCGAGAATCTTGTCGCTCCCCTTTTTCAGGTGGACTTTAACAAAGCCCTCGGTTTCGCTTTCCAAAATGGCCCGATCATTTTCTTCCATCGACTGTGTGATCGTATGAAGCGAGATGCCCTGCTGGTCGGCCTCCGCTTCCGTGATTCCCACGTGGGCGATTTCAGGTGAAGTATACGTGCACCAAGGAATGACGAGATCGGTCCATTTCTTCCTGCCGAAGAATAGCGTGTTCTGAATGACCGTTCGAGCCATGAAGTCAGCCGCATGGGTAAATTTCAGTGGCGAGCAAATATCTCCAGCCGCGAAAATTCTTCGATTGGTGGTTTGCAGTCGCTCGTTGACTTCGATTCCTCGATCGTTAAACACGACACCCACGGCATCTAAATTCAGCCCTTCCACGTTGGGCTGACGACCGGCGGCGATTAGAAGGTGATCGACCGATGTCTGATGGTCCTCTCCACCTTCATGCCATTGAATGGCTGTGCCATCCTGAGATGTGATTCGTAGTTGGGACGCATTGCTACGGATATCGACGCCATCGCGTCGCATGGCCTGTGCCACGACGTTGCTTGCGTCTACATCTTCGCGCGAAAGAATATGAGCCGAGCGATCGAAAAGGGTTACGTGCGATCCTAGATTCGCGAACGCTTGAGCCATCTCGCAGCCGATAGGGCCTGCACCGATAACACCTAGGCGGGCCGGCAAGTCGGTCAACGAAAATAGCGTCTCGTTGGTGAGATACGGAGCATCTTCCAAGCCAGGGATGGAAGGAGCAGCCGCACGAGCCCCTGTCGCAATCACGGCCCGCTTAAATTTGAGACGTTGCTCTCCAACTTCAATTGTATCGGAATCGAGGAACCGTGCGTCTCCAAGAAAGACGTCGACCCCAAGACTCCGAAAGCGACTTGCGGAATCGTTGACGCTGATCGACGCCCTTAGCTTACGCATTCGTTGCATAATCGCGGCGAAGTCGACGGCAATTTCTGCGTTGGATTTCACGCCGAAGTTTTCACTTCGCCGAATCGCAGCGGCGGATCGCGCGGCACTGATGATTGCCTTGGATGGGACGCAGCCGACGTTTAAGCAATCGCCTCCCATCAGGTCCCGTTCGATTAATGCAACTTTCGCCCCCAGGCCTGCTGCGCCCGCCGCGGTGACCAATCCAGCCGTTCCGGCACCGATGACCACCAAGTTGTAACGTCCCGAAGGAGTTGGATTCTTCCAATCGGTCGGATGCACATTATCGACAAGCTTCTGATTAGCTTCGTCCGCAGGACTGGTCTGAGGAAGCCGCTCGATTACCGGGTTTGGAAAGAAACTGGATGTCTCAGGTCCGACCATGAAGGTCTCCAACGGCACTATGCCTACGGAAGATAAGGGGCTAACCAAGTATCGAAATGATGCGAATTGATGGCAAGAACGACAAGGATTCCCGCCACCACGACCAATGCAAGGGTACGAACGACCTGGCTTGAAAAGGAAGCTTCCTGGGGTTCATCTTCCGGCGGGTCCTGTTCGACCTCATCTGACGCGGAAGATGTGGAAACCTCTTGCGTGATTTTGCTGCGGGCAAGTCGGGCAATGTAGACACTTACGACTAATGTCGCGATCAAACCAACCGCAAGCAAGATCCATTCGCCCACGGAACGTCCACGGTCCGATGTCAGTGCGGCTTGCGTGACATGACCTAGATAGACATACAGAAACGTGCCCGGTAACATCGCAAGCCAGCTGGCAATTGCAAAGGGCCAAAAGCGAATCCGTGTCAAACCGTACAGGTAATTCTGGACATTAAACGGGATCGCAGGAGAAAGTCGCAGCAGGGCAACCACTTTCCAGCCTCCTTCGCCGATCGCTCGGTCGATGGCATCAAAGCGTGGATAGCGTTTCGCCCAATTGGCGATCCTTTCACGAACGGCGTACCTGCCGATCAAAAAGCAAAGTGAAGCACCGACGGTCGCACCAATCGAAACAACGACCGTCCCAACGGTTAAACCATACAAGGCGCCTGCAACGAGGGTAAGTATCGTGCCTGGCACCATGAGAACTGTGGCTACGATGTAAGTAAGTGTCAGAACAACTGGGCCCCAGACACCCAACGAGACAATCCAGTCTTGAAGGCCAGAAAGCAACTCCTTCGTTGGCAATGCCCGAAAAATAACGACAATGCAGACGACTCCTACCGCGACAGCCACCCATTGAGCATAACGAAGCCACGTCACGGTGGTGCGATTGGAATTCCTCCGTTCAGCACTCGCGGCAGGCTCGCCATCGTCAGTCTGGGATTCGGGCATCGTGTTCATCGAGTTTTGAGAAGTCGATCCATCAAGTTGTAAGCAATCGCATCTTCAGACCACCGAGGGAGTACCGCAAACTAGGGCCTTATTCAACGGATCGTAAAGCTTAACGAACCGCATACCCCTTTGACGGTGAAATCTGTCACACAGTCATCCTGCGCTATCTTATAAAAATACCACCGAATGAGGGCAAAAAAGATGGCGGTCGCTTTCATTTCAAACGGAACGTTACCCCACCAACGCATTGCTTGAGGTGGAGACTTCTGATACTCTTTTTGAACGTTCGCGCGGCCAAATGTTGGTACCCTCTGCTAACGAATAGTTACCTGCGAATGGTCCATTCAGTTTCGGATTGCCTGGTGCATTGTGTCGCTGAATGCTAGTGAAAGCCTTCCCCACTACCAGGCTTTCGCTAAAGCCCCCATGACTCCTTCCAATTGCCCCTTCTCTCTCCAACCGTTTGCGGTTGCGCACATTCTGCTATGTTCGCGATAATCCTGGGAATGTTGATCGTCCTGTGCGGCGTCCTTTTTTTAAGGCTGCACGCGTTTCTCGCTCTGTTCTTCGGAGCGTTGGCGGTCGCGGCTGCAACGTCGTCGATTTCAATTTCTCAAAGCGTCTTGCATGATGCCACAGCAATAATCAGCGAATCGCGAGATGGTCAGCTTGCCCTGACCCAAATTGGCGAGGAGTTCCCTGCAAAGGCCGGAGACTTTGTCATCAAGCGTGCGAAAGGCGAAACCTCCGAGGTTCGGATCGATCGCTTTGAAACGAACGATGCGTCTACCACGGCCTATTTGCCCCCAGATGTTTCCAGTGAAACGTCATGGACAGATGGTGAACTGATCCCGCAAGCTGCCTATCAATCGGCGGAAAAGCTGGCCGACAGCAGCGCCATCAATCGAGTCACTAATGCGTTGGGGGGAACATTCACCAAAATTGGTATCTTGATTGCGATGGCCTCGATTATCGGTCAAGGTTTGATGACCAGTGGTGCTGCCGAGCGGATTGTTTGCTCGATTCGGTCGGCATTGGGCGAACGCTGGACGGCGCTGGCGTTCGTGATTAGCAGTTTCGTGCTCGCGATTCCGGTGTTCTTCGATACCGTTTTCTTTCTCATGTTGCCGTTAGCCCAGGCGATGGCCAAACGGACAGGCCGCGACTATTTGAAATACGTTCTTTCGATTGTCGTCGGCGGGACGTTGGCTCATTCGCTTGTTCCGCCCACCCCTGGCCCGCTGTTCGTCGCTGCGGAATTGAATGTCAACATCGGAGCGATGATTGTCGGTGGGGTCGGCGTTGGTATTTGGGGCGTGATCGCTGGCTATCTGTACATGATTTGGGCCAATCGAACCTGGCAGATCCCACTTCGTTTTGAGGCTATCGAGGCGTCGGAACAACCCACCGAAATTGACGAAAAACAATTGCCGGGCTTCTTTGTTTCGATCTTGCCGATCGTTGTACCCATTTTTTTACTAGCCATGAAAACAGTGAGCCAGTCGGTCGACGTCGCGTCGCTGAGTGGCCCAGCCGACTGGGCGATTGGTTTCCTGGGCGACAAAAACATCGCGATCTCGATCGGCGCGATCTTGGCACTTGCAACGGTGATTGGAAGGCCTGACATTTCGTGGAATGGATTGGGCAAAACGGTTCAGAAAGCCCTCAGCGAAGGGGGCGTGGTGGTCTTGATCACTTGTGCCGGCGGCGCCTTCGGAGAAATGATTCGCCAGACGAACATCGGTACCGTTATCGCTCAGTCGTTACCGGAGTCGGTCGGCGGCATCGGTTTGTTGGTGACCGCATTTCTCATCACGGCATCCATCCGCGTGATTCAAGGGTCCGCGACGGTGGCTATGATCACTGCGATTGGAATTGTGGTTCCTGTCGCAACGCAGATTGGATTGCCATTCCATCCGGTCTACCTGGCTCTGGCCATTGGCTGTGGATCGAAGCCGTTGCCCTGGATGAATGACAGCGGATTCTGGGTCATCAGCCGAATGAGCGGGTTTACGGAAAAAGAGACGCTGAAAACGTTTACCGTTCTGTTGACGATCATGGGGGTGGTGTCGTTCCTGGCAACCCTGGTTTTTGCTATGTTCTTTCCATTCGCTTAACACCGCACTGGTCGATTCAATCGGTCGATTCCGCTTCCTTTCACTCAGTTTGCCATGTCGTCTCCATCCAACGAAGATCCGAAATATCACAGTGGTCGCTGGTTCGATCCCGACACGTTGCGCGGCTTTGGCCATCGTTCTCGTCTGAAGGGAATGGGTTATGACGACGCCGATTTTCGAGGGAAACCGGTCGTTGCCATTCTCAATACGTGGAGCGATCTGAACACGTGCCATTCGCACTTCCCTGAACGGGTTAAAGAAGTAAAACGTGGCATCTGGCAAATGGGCGGTTTTCCGGTCGAAGTCCCGGTAATGTCGCTCGGCGAAATGATGATGAAGCCGACGACGATGCTTTATCGCAATATGCTGGCAATGGAGACCGAAGAAGTCCTGCGATGCCATCCGATCGATGCCGCTGTGTTGATGGGGGGCTGCGATAAGACCGTGCCTGCGATGATCATGGGGGCGATCTCGGCGGACCGGCCGGTTATCTTTCTGCCCGCTGGTCCTATGCTGAAAGCGCGTTGGAAAGACCAGACGCTCGGCAGCGGTAGCGACGCATGGAAATACTGGGACGAACGTCGCGCTGGTAATCTTTGCGACGAAGCATGGGGAGAAATCGAAAACTGTATCGCGCGTTCGGCAGGAACATGCATGACCATGGGGACCGCTTCGACCATGGCATCGATTGCCGAGTCGATGGGACTGACACTACCAGGCGCGTCGTCGGTTCCAGCCGTTATCTCGGAGCACTCGCGATTGGCTGTCGCCTCTGGTCGCCGAGCTGTCGAATTGGCCCAAGAAGAACTTCGTCCGTCTGACGTGTTGACAGATAAGTCCTTTGATAACGCCATTGTTACCAGCATGGCGATCGGCGGGTCGACCAATGCGATCGTTCATATTATCGCGATGGCTCGCCGAGCAGGAATCGAACTGACGTTGGAACGCTTTGACGAGCTTTCCCGAACGACTCCAGTTCTCGCCAATGTCCGACCGGCCGGCAAGTTTCTGATGGAAGACTTCTTCGACGCCGGCGGCTTGCCTGCTTTGCTGAATCAATTGGGATCACACATCGACGGCAGCTGTAAGACCGTCAACGGTTTTTCGCTGGGCGAGAATATCGAGAAAGCCGAAGTCATCGACGACGACATCATTCGTTCGATCGACAATGCGGTCTCTCCGACCGGCGGTACGTTCGTGCTGCGAGGGAATCTTTCGCCGTCTGGTTGTATCATTAAGCCGACGGCTGCATCGCCTCGGCTGCTCAACCATCGTGGGCCTGCGGTCGTGTTCGACACCTACGAAGATTTAAAAGCCAAACTCAACGATCCTGCGACAGGCATCACTGCCGACTCGGTTTTGATCTTAAGAAACGCCGGGCCGCATGGTGGTCCTGGGTTTCCGGAGTGGGGCATGTTGCCGATTCCGGATCATCTTCTGAAGCAAGGGGTACGCGATCTCGTGCGGATCTCGGATGCTCGGATGAGCGGAACGAGTTACGGAACGTGCGTGCTTCATGTTGCCCCCGAAGCCGCCGTCGGTGGTCCTTTAGCACTCGTGAAAAATGGCGATACGATCGAGCTTAGCATTGATCGGCGTGAACTGAACTTGCTTGTCGACGACGATGAACTCGATCGGCGGCGTGCCGAATGGACGCCTCCCCCGGCAAAATACAAACGTGGTTACGGAGCCATGTTTCTTAAACACGTTACCCAGGCGGATGCAGGATGCGATTTCGATTTCCTACATCACGGCGAAGAGACCGCTGATCCGCCCATTCATTAAGATTCAACCTTCGAGGAATGCCATCAGGATATGGATACAAAACCACTGACTGCAGAAACGATCGCTCAATCGGTTTGGGCTGTCCCTTCGTTGGCTCGCTCTGACAATGGTCAGCTGAACCAGCAGGAAAATGAGAAGATTATCCGCCACATCGAACAAGGCGGAATTTCGACATTGCTGTATGGTGGCAACGCGATCTTCTATCATTTGACGCTCAAGGAGTATCGCGAAGCCCTTCAGCTGATCAGCGAAACGGCCGCCGAGCAAACCCTTGTGATTCCGGCGATTGGTCCTGCGTACGGAACGATGCTCGATCAGATCGACATCCTCAACGATTTCGCATTTCCCACGGCAATGGTCCTTCCTCAACGCGACGTGTTGACATCGGCCGGGTTGGCAACAGGGATCCGAAACGTTGTTGAAAAGTTTGGCAAGCCGATTGTTCTGTACCTGAAATACGGCGGAGTGATGACAGTCGAGGATGCCACGGCATTGGTTAACGACGGGTGCGTGTCGGCCATCAAGTACGCTGTCGTCCGAGACGATTACACGAAAGACGATTACCTTCGCGGTCTGGTCAACAACATTGACCCGACGCTGATTTTAAGTGGTTTGGGCGATCAGCCGGCGATCGTTCACATGCAAGACTTTGGCCTGGGTGGCTTCACGACCGGATGTGGGTGTGTTTACCCTGAGCTTTCGACTGCCCTGCTGAAGGCGATTCAAGCGAAGCAGTGGGACGAAGCAGAATCGATCCGTGAAAAGTTCCTTCCGTTGGAACAGCTACGAGATGATTTGGGCCCGATCACTATTTTGCATCGTGCGACGGAACTGGCCGGAATCGCCCAGACGGGTCCGATCACGCCGCTTCTTTCCGAGCCAGAAGCATCCATTCAAACACAGATTTCCGCGGCAATTGAGAAAATCAATTCCAACCTCTAATGGTTTTGAATGTTGACGTGTCATAACAGAGGCGTCGACAAACCTTGAGCAAGAAACAGGAAAGGCCTGGCCCCGATCGATTCGGAACCAGGCCTTTATTTTGGGAACCGGCGATTAGTCGCGAGCCCAGTCATGGTCGCCGGTGATCAGTTCGTCTTCGCCATCTTCACCACGAAGGAAGTCACGAACTTCGTCGTCGGTGATTTCTCCTAACGCGACCACAGCAGGCAAGTCGGCCCAATCGCCGTACAAACTGTCGAGAGCTGCAAGGTCATTCTCAACTTCGGTAGCGCCGCCGACGAGAATGTCAACTCCGTCGTTGCCAAACAGCTTGTCGCGTCCGAGGCCACCTACGAGAAGATCCCCAGCACTTCCACCGAGAATCCAGTCGTTCCCATCGCCACCGAAGACAATCTGCGGTACCGAGACGTCATTCCACCAGCGAAGTGCTTCGCCGTTGTAGTAGTCGTTGCCGTCACGAAGCAGTGTCACGACCCCTTTGACTTCCGATCGTGCGAAACTTTCGAGGGTGAGGTGAGGCCAGCCGAAGCCAGAGTTGCCTAGCGACGCTAAGACGCTGATCGTTTCGTTTTCGGGGGAACTACTCGACGTTGCAAAGAGCGTCACGTAGTCGCGTCCGTCGGTGCCGATGATGTACAGCGTGCCATCGACAAGACCGATTCCTTCGACGGCGGTTTGCGTCGATTGGCTGACCGCACCGCCATCGTCATCGGTAACGGAAACGGTGACCGTAAAGATACCACCTTGGCTGTACTGATGGCTGGCATCAAACGTCTGATTGATCGGATCGAAGGCGACTGGTTCGGGGTCGCTGCCATCGCCCCAGTCGACAAGCACTTCATGATTGTCGAGCGTTCCTACATCCGTGAAGCTTCCGCTGATGGAAACAATCCCATCGACCGAACTTTCGGCGACGACGGAGTTGGATGCCGAGAACGAAGTGATTTCTGGAGCGACATTATTCACCGTGACGGACGTGTCCGCGGTGCCTGACCCGCCATCATCGTCAGTGGCAGTGACTGTGATCGAGTAAATATCGCTCGAAGTTGCTGTCGGATCATCGTCGAGGTATTGGTATTCCGCGGAGAAGGAACGCGTCACCGGATCAACAGCGACCGTGCTGCTGGAACCGTCACCCCATTGAATTTCGACAGTGTGAGTGTCGAGCGTGCCCACATCCTCAACCGAACCAGTGATCGTCGCGATTCCGTTTTCGTCGATCACTGGAGCGTTCAGCCCAACGACCGTTGGTGCGACGTTCAGCACCGTCACGGTTGTGCTCGCCGAACCAACTCCGCCATCGTCGTCGGTGGCGGTTACGGTGATCGCGTAACTATCGCTTGCCGTAGCGGTAGGATCGTCATCCAGGTACTGATGGTCAGCGGTAAACGTTCGTGTTACTGGATCAACAGCGACCGTGCTGCTGGAACCGTCACCCCATTGAATCTCGACGGTGTGAGTGTCGAGCGTACCCACATCCTCAACCGAACCAGTGATCGTCGCGATTCCGTTTTCGTCGATCACTGGAGCGTTTAGGCCAACGACCGTTGGTGCGACGTTCAGCACCGTCACGGTTGTGCTCGCCGAACCAACTCCGCCATCGTCGTCGGTGGCGGTTACGGTGATCGCGTAGCTATCGCTTGCCGTAGCTGTCGGATCATCGTCGAGGTACTGATGGTCAGCGGAGAAGGTACGCGTCACCGGATCAACAGCGACCGTACTGCTGGAACCATCGCCCCACTGGACAACGACCGAGTGGGTATCCAGGGAGCCAACGTCGTCCACGGTGCCCGTGATGGTGGCGGTTCCGTTTTCGTTGATGACCGGGGCATTCAAATTAACAACCGTCGGGGCGATATTCATAACCGTTACCGACGTGCTTGCCGAAGCCACACCGCCGTCATCATCGGTTGCTGTCGCTGTGATGTTGTAGACATCACTGGCCGTAGCCGTTGGGTCGTCATCAAGGTATTGGTGACTGGCAGTAAACGTCCGAGTTCCCAGGTTGACCGATACGTTGCTACTAGTGCCATCTCCCCATTCGACGAGAACCGAATGCGTGTCGAGCGATCCGACATCCTCGACGGTGCCGGTAACCGTGGCGAAACCGTTTTCATCGATGACAGGAGCATTCAAGTTCACCACCGTAGGGGCGACGTTGTTCACTTGAATTTCAAGGTCCCGATAGATCTTCAGGCTGACTTCGTCCAAGTTGATGTTGAAGAAGAAGAATTGATCTTGTTCAACAAAACGAATCGCAACTTGTTGTCCCGCGAGTGGCTGTAAGATGGAAGTGAGATCGAAGGAACGCAAGTTGGGCGAAACTTGTTGGGTTGGATCGCCGGGCTGCGTCGCAAAGATTTCATGTAGGACGTTGCCAGACGAATCCACCAACTCAACGCGGAACTCTTGGGCACCGTCTACGAATGAAGAATGATGGTTCCGAATGCGATCCTGCCAATTCAATTCAGCCGCGACGAAATCAGCGGGGACGGTGAATGCCTCGGAGATCATACGCGTTCCGCCACCGCTTTGAGTGACGACGGCGTCATAACTACCGGCGATAGGATCGGTTGCGTTGCCAGGCCCCGGCGGTACAAACGACCCGTCGTTGATCACCCAACCACTTCCTGAGGGCTGTTGGATGGTCCAACCGGTGAAGTCACCTGTTTCAAAACCACCGTTAACGATCAATTCTTCGTCGGCCCCGCCAGCAATCGTGTATTCCGCCCCAAGATCATCTCGAAGCGTGATCGAAGGGGTATACGTATCGCTGGAAGTTCCGCTCGGAGAGTCATCCGCATAGCGATGATCGATGCTGAACGAAGTCGTTCCAGCGGCGAAACTGTAAGTTTGCAGCCGTGAACCATCACCCCAGTCGACTGTCAGCGTAAACGCATTGAGTACGCCGGTATCAACCACATCGCCGGTCAGGCTGACGATGTCTCCTTCGTTAATCTCCGAAGGAAGGCTGAGGTTCTGAATCCGTGGAGCTGCATCGACACGTACGTTGCCGAAGTTGACATCTGTTGTGATTTCGTCTGGCAGAACTGTCACAAAGTTTCCGTCTTGCGATTCAACGAAATCAAGCGACTCGGCCGTGAAACCGCGCGAAAGCGTGAGTTCTGGTGTTAACTGACCGGTTTGTAAGTCGACAGAAAAAATCTGGTTATTCGGACCGGCAAAGTCTTGTTTGACGAGAAACTTGCCATTGGCAAAGTCCGCGTTGACGACACTAATCGCGGGCGTGTTGGTCAGAAACTGACTTTGTCCCGTGACAATGTCGAAAGCGTAAATCTGCCGGCGGGAAAAGGAGTAAGCCAGCACACGATTTTCGACATCATCGAAAGCAATTCCTGAAATACCAGGCGGATTCTCAGTGCTATCGTTGGAAACACGAGTTGCCAGTCCGGTCGTGCGGTCGAATGTGACCAGGCCACCACCGCCGATACCATAGATCGTATCGGTAGCGGCATCGTAGGTCAGTCCATACGCCAAGCTCAGCCCAGCAGGACCGATGTAGGTCGCATTGCCGGTCAGCGGATCGAGGCGATAGAAATCGCTCGAGCCCTGTTCGCCGGAAATGGCATACAGTTCGCCAGAGTTGGTTGCCACCATTCCGTTCAAACCACGCGTAAGGTTCGTCGAGCCGATCGTCGTTACTTCGCCAGTCGAAGCGTCGATCCGCAACAACTCACGTGGGCCCCGGTTGATGGCGTAATAAAACTCATCCGACTGCGGCTGCGTCTGAACATAACCTTCCGGAACAACTTCTCGGACAATGTAATTCCCTGCTGGCAGATCGTCGAAGAGATACTCGCCGTTCTCGTCAGTGACCGTGGACAGCTCGCCATCGTCCAGCGTTCGGTTGCCGTTGGCATCAATGTAAATGGTGACACCTGCCATCGGCGGTTCGCCGGTATCCCAGACGCCATCGCCATTCAGGTCCTCGAACTTCGTACCGCTTAGGCTGCCAAAGTTAGGTTGATTGCCAAAGTTGTAGCCAGCGTAAGTTTCGCCGTTGGCAACGGTCACGTAGTGTCCACCGACTCCGTCCACGAATTCAAGCGATTCTGCAATGAATCCTTCTGATGTGGTCAAGTAGTTAGACAATCCCCCGGTTGTAAGATCCACCGCCAGGATCTGGTTGTTGCTACCGTTGAAGTCGCGTTTGATGACGAATTGTCCGTCGACAAAACCGGCATTCACACCCATGCTGGCCGCCGTATCTACGACGAAGCTTGCCGTTCCGTCGCTGATATCGTAGGCCCAGATTTCACCGGTGTGGAAGCTATAGGCAAGCACGCGATTCTGGACGTTATCGAAGGCGATGCCAGAAACGCCGGAGGGGACAAATGTGCCGGGAGCAGAAATCCTTGTTGCTTCCCCAGTCGTACGATCAAACGTGACCAGGCCGCCAGAGATGCCATAGATCTGATCGTTCGTCGAGTCGTATGCCAAGCCAAAGGCGAGGCCTGTTCCCGCTTGACCGATGAGAGTGGCCTGACCGGTCAATGGATCGATGCTGTAAAATGAATCGTCGGTTCCAACGCCCGAGATCGCAAACAGTTCGCCATCATTCGTACGAATCATGCCATTCAGATTTCGCCCGGCGTTATGGGAGCCAATGACCGTGACTTGACCGGTCGCAGCGTCGATCTTTCTCAGTTCTCCACTGCGAGAAATGGCATAGTAAAACGATTCGGTACTCGGATGCGTTTGAACATATCCAGGCGAGACAACTTCACGAACGAAGTAGGTCCCCCCAGGCAAATCGTTAAACGCATAGTCGCCATTGGCGTCGGTCACCGTCGAAATTTCGTCGGCGTCGAGCACCTGATTTCCATTGGCATCAAGGTAGATGGTGACCCCGGCCAGTCCGACCTCATCAGTATCGCGGATACCATCGCCGTCGAGGTCCTCAAACTTGGTTCCGCGAATTTCTGCTCCCAACGGTTTATTGGCGAAATCGATGTTGGCATAACTCTCAGCTTCTGCACCAACGACGAAGCGATATTGGCTCGGATCGTTCATCCAATCGAGCGTTTCAAAGGAACCACCATCCGAAAGAACAAGAGCTTGCGATCGATCGCCGGTGACAGGATCGATGACGTACAACGCCTCGCGCGGATCAACATCCCCAGGATCCGCGGTTGTGCCGACACCACTAAAGAAGTATCCCGTCGCTGTGTACGTGACACCCCAAGTGTGAATGTCTGATAGATCAGAAATCAGATTCGACGTTCCATCCAGGTTGAATGCGTAAAAACGGTCGTTGTTGTTCTCGAAGACGATCACCTGACGCGTGTTGGGATCGAACGTCAGATCGCTTACACCTGCCATATTGGATCGACCAGGCCCAATCGGCGTTGCCGTGCCGTTGGTTCGATCGATCTCCAGCAGGTAATCGTTGACCGTATCGCCATTAATCTGGCCGAGACCGTAGATCGTATCGGTAGCGGCATCGTAGGTCAGTCCCCAAACCATATCCATTCCGGTGTAGCCGACCAACGTCAGCGTGCCGTCGGTTGGATCAAGCTGATAGATCGCATCCGGATTGAAACCATTCAGGCCGTAATATTCGCCTGAATTTGTGCGGATCAAGCCATGTAGCCGAGCTGTCAGTGGCGAGCCAATTCGAGTCACTTCACCGGTCAAAGCGTCGACCTCGGTGAACGTCATTTGCCCGCCGGAATCGATGACGTAGGACGCTCCGAAGAAGGTGCCAGGATCATTTCCTTGCGTCGTCGATCGATAACCGGTTGGCAATACTTCGCGAACGGTGTAAATGCCTGCATCCAAACCAGAAAACGCATAAGATCCATCCTCGGCAGTTACGGTCGAGACTTCGCCTGCATCTAGTTCGCCGTTATTGTTCGCGTCAAGGTAAATCGTAACGCCTGCTTGCGGAGCTTCATCTTCATCGCGAACACCGTCGCCATCAAGATCAACGAACTTAATCCCGCTGATTTCCGACTTTTCTGGTTGATTGGCGAAGTCAACATTGGCAACATGTTGGTTTGTGCTCAACTGAAAACGGTACTGGCTTGGGTCGTTGTCCCAATAAAGCGATTCGTACGAACCACCATCGGAAAGCTCAAGAGCGAGCGTGTATTGTCCGGTCAACGGATCGACGCGGTAGAACGCGTCCCGAGCATCAATATCATTAGGGTCCGATGTAGATCCAATACCACTAAAGATATATCCGTGGGATGTATACGTTAGTCCCCAAGTACCAAATCCAGATACATCTGAAATTTGCGTCGCGTTGCCATCCAAATCGAATGCGACGAACTCGGTGTCGCTGTTGTCCAGGGCAATTACCTGACGTGTGATCGGGTTAAACGTCAAAGCAGCAACGGCGTTCAGGCCAGCGCGACCAGGTCCGATAGGGGTTACCGCGCCGGTCGTACGATCGATTTCCAATAGGTACTTGTTGGGATCACCGGCATTCAGCTGGCCAAGGCCGTAAAGAGTATCGGTTTCAGCGTCGTACGCCAAACCAAAGACCATTTCGACACCCGTGTTGCCGATAAGCGTCAGTTGGCCGTTCGAGGGATCAACTTGGTAGATGCGATCCGGGTTCCACCCATTTAGGCCAAAGACTTCACCACTGGTTGTGCGGACCAAGCCATGCAGTCGGGCCGTTAGCGGCGAGCCGATGCGATTGACTTCTCCGGTCAAACCATCGACTTCGGTGTACGTCATCTGGCCGCCACCGTTGATGATGTAGGACGCGCCGTAGAATGTCCCGGGATCGTTTCCTTGCGTGGTAGATTGGTACCCGGCGACAGGAACCTCGCGAACCGTGTAAGCCCCTGCTTCAAGACCGGTGAACGCGTACGAACCGTCAAAACTGGTGACCGTGGAAACTTCCCCTGCGTCGAGTTGCCCGTTTTGGTTCTGGTCGAGATAAATCGTCACGCCGGCAAGGCCATCTTCTCCAGCATCTTGCACGCCGTTACCGTTCCAGTCTTTGAACTTGACTCCTTGAATCGCCGCTCCGTCCGATCGGTTGCCGAAGTTCAAACCATCGACATCGTTGATTCCGTCAATGAAAAGGTGATAGCCGCCGTCCGATGCCGTACCGCCTGCCATCGCCCCAGATTCAACGGGACCTAGGTAGCTACGGATGAAGCTACCATCCCTGGCAAAAACATCGGTCGTTCGCGTACCGACGGTCATATGAATCTCGCCATCGACGACCGCCAATCCACTAACGGGGTTTGTGTTCTCGGAAGGCGTAAATGGCGTGGTTTCAACGACTTGGCCTGTCGAGGCATCAATGAACACAAACTGATTTTGCGAGGTCGTCAGGACCAGTAGGTTTTCGTTGGCGTAGACAGCCAGGCCGCGTTCCACCGGCAAACCGCTGTAGGAGTAGGCCGCCGTTTGCTGCTGAGTTGCCGCATCGAACACCACGATGCTTGGCGCTGTTGTCGTTGTGGTCGAATCCAGGAAGTAGACGTTTCCACCGGATGCCGCAAGTCCACCGATATTCCGATTGGCAAACTGCGATGCGAGGTTCGTCGAATTGATTACCGATCCGGTATCGGGATCTAGCTCGAAGAGTGTCTTGCCGTTGTTTTCGTAGAAGAACAAAGAGCTTCCATCGAACGCCAGGCCTTGGAAGGCGTAGTTGGCCGACGTTGTGGGAAGTGGAAACGAGTTGAGGACGTCGCCGGTGCTAGGGTCAAGTTCATCAACCCGTGGGGTGCCAAAATAGGTCGTTGCAAACAAACGCGACTCTGTCGTGCTTGGCGAAGTTTGCGAATAACCCTTGGGGACCAATTGTCGAACGGTGATGTTTCCCGCTCCCAGTTCGTCGAATTGATACGCTCCGTTAGAGTCAGTGACCGTGACCGTTTCGCCAAAGTCATAGTTTTGGTTGTTGTTGGTGTCCAAATAAACGGTGACGCTTTCGATGCCATTTTCGCCGCTGTCAAAGACACCGTTCAAATTGACGTCATCAAAGACAAAGCCGCTGACAGCCGTCAGCATTTGGCGGCTTTCGAGTTGTTCGTTACTGGGGCGATATGAAGAGCGAGCCGAAGATTTCCCGCGACGGGAGATCATCGAGGTGGCTTTTTGGTTGCGAGCGCGCAGTCGTTTCTTGAGATTCTTGAGCAAGTCCATTAGGAATCCGCCTGAGCTGTTGATGGGGGGTATCGAATAGCCATCAAGTGATGGTGATGAGTAGTTTCAAGATTTTGTGTACTCGCGTCAACAAAAACTAAAGGTATTTTGTGTAAATAAAATCTTGTCGCGGTTATTGCAGCGAGTACAGCAATGTGGTAGCCGGGCTTATATGCGGCATAGCAGGCGTCTGCTACTAGATATACCGTTCATTTGGGACGATGGCGCGACGCACAAAACGAAGAAGATGTGCGCGAAATAGGCAGAAAAGAGAGCCGTTGATCGAAGATTATTTTACTTCTCGAACGACGCGAAAACCGATGTAGCTGAACGCGTCATGGGCTTCAGCGAAAGCGCGGACAGACGACCGACATTGAAGCGGTGCGACGTACCAGGACCCTCCCCGCAAAGAACGCCAATTGCCATGATCGTGCTTGGGCGTATCGTCTGGTCCTTGAGGATCGACAATCGGTTTTGGTTGATTTCGTGAGCCCTGTTTGCGTGCTTCGGCCAGCATGTCGTCGTAATACCGATCCGAGTACTTATCGTGGCACCACTCCCAGACATTGCCATGCGTATCGTGCAGTCCCCAATCGTTCGCACGGAATTGGCCGACCGGCGCTGTGAACGCATATCCATCGCCATCTTTCTCGTCGAGGGCAGCTGTTCGTTGTCGGATGACATCGTCTGGGTGAATCGCATGCAGAGAAGCATCGGCGACGTTTCCTACCGCATAAACGCTGTCAGGTTGTTCGCCACTGAAATAAGAGCTGCGTGTCCCTGCGCGGCAGGCGTATTCCCATTCCGCTTCGGTCGGAAGGCGATAAGTGGCCCCTTCTTTTTGGCTGAGCCACTGGCAGAATGCATTCGCATCGTGCCATGAGATGCATGTCACGGGGTGGTCGTCGGTCTGAGAGAAGCCTGGTTCACGCCACGACGCATCTTTCACCAGCGCGAATCGATCGAGTCGCTCCTCGGCATCGGGCTGAAAGATCGATGCCTGGCCAGCTTTCTCGGCGTCGGTCTTATAGCCGGTCGCTTCGGCGAACGCACGAAACTGACCGACGGTGACTTCAGTAGTGCCAATGAAAAAGTCATGAGACAGTTTCACC